>CBDHCU010000007.1:0-762912 GCA_965261325.1 Dehalococcoidia bacterium | reverse complement strand
CGGCGCACGGCGTCCAACTGGAAGTTGGCCAGCTCTTGGTCTCGTGGCGGAACTGTCAGTTCACCGCCTCCCACGTCGGTGTAGTAGAGCTCGTAGAGCGCCTTCAGATACACGTGGTACGGTGGGGTCTTGGCCAGGACCCACGACCGCTCCAGCTCCGTGACGAGGGCGGCGCTGATGTCTTCCGAGTCTCCCCACAGCGCGTCGAACCATTCGCGCAGGGCTGCCATCTCCGCGTCGCCGGTGACGCGCACGTTGAGCTCCGTGTTGCCAGTGAACCCAGCTAGGGTGAGGTTGGATGAGCCGACTACTGCCGCGCCGGGTTCGGCGTGGTTGTTATACCAGCAGAGGTACGCCTTGGCGTGAAGAGGGCTTCGCAGGTAGGCCCGCACCTCCACCTTGCCGAGGGACACTATGTCCCTCAGCTTCGAGACAGCGGCCTCTGTGCCCTGTTCCTGAGGGAGCACGGCCACGCCCTCTGCGACGCGGGCGACGGTCTCCTGGGCTATCTGGCTTCGCTGGCTGCGGCGCACGAGGGCGTCCACGTCCAGCCGGGCACGCAGGGCTTGGTGCTGCTGGAGGCCCAGGGCGACCTCCTCCAGCACCTGCCGGTCCGTGCGCCCCACCAAAATGCGCACCTTGTCCAGTCGCGCCAGGTCGTCGGCGACGGCCCCGAAGCCGCCGATGAAGAAGTAGCCGACAGCGATGTCGGCCTTGGCGGAACTGCCCAGCATCTCCTTCAGGCGAGCCAGCAGCGTGGGGTCCGTCGTGGAGTGCAGGATATTCAACAGCTTGCACCTGTATGGGAGGAGTGGCTTGGCATCATGCCTGCCCCCCTCTCAGCAGGGCGGCGAAGCCAGCTTGTTCAAAGTCCCGGTCGTAGGCCAATGCCTCGGTGATGCCGCGCTCCTCCATGACCAGAAAGCTGGCGCAGTCCGTAAGACTCCACCGCTGGTCACTGCGAGCGGCGTACCGCTCCACCGCAGCCCTGAACTGCGCCCCCGTCTGCTCGACGACCTCAACGTACGGGTCGGTCTCCAGGTCGTGAATCATCCGTATTGCCAATCGTCGACGGAATTCCCCCATGCCCGCCATAGCGTCAAGTGTCTCGGTCAAGACCATTTGGGTTGTCACGACGTTAGTTGTCCCGAGGCCATCGGCAACGCTGACTGCCCTTGGGTGCAGAGTATCTCTGGGATTCCATAGAGCTATCCAGTAGCCTGCATCAGCGAAGACGCCACTCATTAGTCCTCTTCCTTGGGATGACCGTAGAGGTAGTGTTTCTTGTTCTTGGCGAGGTCAGCGGGGAGGTCTTCCCACGCCTCCGGCGGAACATCTTTCTGCATCTCCAGGACCCGCTCCACAATCCCCGCCAGCCCTTGCTTCGGCGCCGGCGTCTCCTCCGACACTCCCCCAGGGGTGCCCTCCACCAATACCGTTACCTCCGCGCCCTCTTCGAGGTCTAGGGGCTCAAGCGGCGTAAGGACTCCATTCGCATACTTCGCTCGCACGGTGCTCATCTGACTTCCTCCACAAAGAGCGTTTACCTTTGCATTAGTCCGTTTCCTTCGGATGGCCGTAGAGGTACCCGATGCAAGGCTCAATTGGTGATTAACGCGTTCACCCTGTTTATGGGTCTTCCTCAATCAGCACTTCGCCGCATATCCGAGCGTCAACCGTAATTCTGCTCCCGACAAGCAAAGCCATCCCAATCAGCGATTCGCTAGCAGTTTCGATGACCACCACATCACGCGGCTGTCCGTGCCATAACACTACTCCGTCATAGTTGGACATCGTCGCTTCTTCGCCAGTCGCGATGGTCCAAGATGTTTGACCTCTATAGGTCAAACCGAGATTCTGGATTACTTCTCTAGGTAACGCTAAGTCTCCGTTGAATCCGGTGTCCAGAACGATTTCCAAAGGAAGAAACACTCCATTCCTGTCTGAGACTTCGATAGGGACTAACAGGTCCAGGCTTTCAGAAACTCTCCCTGTAATCATGATGTAAGAGCCGGGGACCTAATCCCCATTCTGTAGGTCGTTGAATACCCGATCCGTACTGTATACGTAATCACTCCAGGTCGACGGGCCATCAATCGACGAGTGGCGGCAGCGTGGTTAACGTCTATCTCATAGTCCTCACTGTAGATGTCAATAACCGCAAAGTTACCCCGCTCGGTGTCTTGAACTATAGGGCGTATCTTTCGGTTGTAAATTGCTTGGCCCCGAACTGCGACACCGCCGACTCCGTCAAGTTTGGTTTCCACTGATGGCTGAGGAGCCTTGTCGGCCATGCCGTAGACCGCTTCGTATGACGGCAATCTTTGTTGGATTGACTCCACCTCGCCGGGGGAAAAGCCATAAAGTGAACCAACCATAATGTCGAGACGATGTTCATAGGTTAGCGATTGCGCGACTGATTCCGGCTGGCAGTCTACGCCACCCAATTTCATAAGCTCGAATACCAACGATTCGATTTCGTTGCGCACGTCGTCATCTGGTATGGGGGGGAAAGGCAGGCTATTGATTTCACCCGCCGAAACATGCACATTGCTATTCAGGTGACGGAAAACGAACTCCATTAAGCTCGAATTGAAAACGGCAAGCAAGAACGCAAACTGCGAACCAACACCGCTAAGCGATATAAAATTGGTCCCGTTCTCGAAATACACGCTGCCACTATGCACTATGTCCGGCGTTACCAAAGTTGCTATGATTCGTCTCGGTTGTTCGTTAGCTGTCGTCCGTTGAGTTACGATGCCCATCCCCGTGACATTGGGATTAACTGCCGTTGTTATTATTTTTGATAACCATTCTTTGCCTACTCGAGTACGGGTTGCCCGCTGGGTGAAGCGCTGGACGTTTTCTGCCCATATTAGTCGGCAGGCATCGTCTGCGTTGGTCGGCTGTGCGTACTCTTGGTATTTGTCAAACTGTATCTTGCCCGTCTCAGCTCTAAGGCCAAGATTCGACAACTTGACGCCAAACGAATTCATGCGCTCGAACACTCGGTACTCGAAGTCTGAAGCTCCAATGTAAAAGGCCCCGTCGTATCTTTCGTCCAGGAGTACCCGATCAGATGCCACCGCAACCGTGTCCTCCGGGTCGTTAAGGTCAATGGGTATCGAAATCGCCCGTGTGTTAACTTGGTATGACGTGGCAGGCTCCGTTTTCTTGGTTAGATGCAGGATGATGCACTCCTGCAATACACGCTCGAAAGTGTTATGCCTATCGCCTATCAGTACAACGCCTTTCAGATGTGACCGCTGTTTGATTACTTTCCGAAGGTTCGTGAAGTACCTATCGGTTAACAGAGTCCTCGGGTTAATGAAAGTCAATTGGGATCCGTCTCTCATAACTTGCAAGCTTCGTTGGATGAACAGTCCATAGGTGTTCATTCGTCCATATATACCCTCTTTGTACGTCGCCCGAAGTCGCTCATCGCTTATAACTACATACGGCGGATTGGCGACAGCGATGTCGAACCCCCGACGCTGAGAGAACACCTCGGCGAACTCAACCCGCCAGTCGGTGGCCCCGGCGGGCGCGGGCGAGTCGGCAAGCGCCTCCCTGAGCTCGTCCTCCACCCGCTCTATATCCTGCCTGAGCGCGTCCTTGCCCGTCGTGGCCTCCATGTATTGAGCCTTGAGGCCGACGAGCTGGGCCGCGACGCTTTCTGCCCTGTGGCGGAAAAGGTCCCCGTAGTTACTTGGGCTAGGGTCAGGCCCCAACAGGCTGTCGCCGCAAAGCACCTTGAAGTCCAGGTTGGGCAGAGGCGGTGGCACATCGCCCTCATAGTCGATGGCCAGGGAGAGCCACATCCGCAGCATGGCGATGTTGACCGCGAAGTCGTCGATGTCCACGCCGTAGAGGTTGCGCTGGATGACATGCATCTTCAGATCGTACAGCCCTTTTGGGGTCACGCCCACGTTGAACAGGGTGGTCTGCAACTCCACCAGTTCCTGCATCATGCCTAGGAGGTAGGCCCCAGAGCCGCAGGCGGGATCAACCACGGTCACCTCATCCAGCGTCTGCGCCACCTTGCGGGCAGACGCCACCGAGATGCCGGACGTGTCGCGTTCGTCCACGAATCGTGCGATGGCTTCCGGTGTGACGCTGGTGTCCTGGCCCTCCAGGTATCCCTTAAGCGCCTCGCGGCACATGAAAGAGACCACGGGGCGGGGAGTGTAGTACGCGCCGGAGTCGTGGCGTCCGGTGACCAGCTCCTCGAACACCTTACCCAGCATCTCAGGGTCCACCGCCACTTCGACATCGAACGGCGTGGACTCCATCACGGTGAAGTTGAAGCGGTCGAAGAGGTCTCCGAGGATACTCTCAATAACGTCATCAGGCACCACCACACCTGAGCGCTTGTCCAGACCCGTCTCCTCGAACAGGCCGCCGTTGAGGAAGGGAGGCCCGCCGATGAGAGCGTACATCACCGGGTTATTACGCATCAGGTCGCGGGACTGAGGATTGTTCAGTCCAGCAAAGAAGAGGGGCCTCAGCCTGTTGACATAGAAGTTCTTGCTCTCGCCCTCAGTGGCCCGGTGGTCACTCCACAGCGCGTTGAGATAGTCCTTGTCGCCCTTGAAAGTGAGCCACCCCTTGCGCGACAGGAAGTAGACGAACATGAGCCGGTTGAAGAGGGTCTGGACGAATCGCCGCTTGATCTCAACGTCCTCGCCAAAGCCGGAGACATTGTTTTCTGCTGCCTGGAAGACCCGCTTGTACCCCGCGAAGAACTCCCTGGTAACGGGCTCAACATCGAAGGTCTGGTCCAGGGCCAGACGGACGCTGCCGCTCTCCCGGAGGTTCCAGTAGATGTTTGAGACCTGCTGAATCGCGGTGCGGCGGGACAGATCCCGCTCCACAACGAGGCGGCGCAGGACCGGCTGCGCTCTCTCGAAACTGGGATAGACCAAGTGCAGTTGGCTCGCGGATGTGTTGGTGAAGACCAGGAGCAGGTCGCCGTCGAGCTGCTCCGCGACCCGCCTGGCCGCGGCGGACGCCTCGCTCTTGCGCACACGGTCCGTCTCCGGGGTGTCCAGAGCGATGTACACCACATGCACACCGCCGGAGTAGGCTACGCGCTCAGCGTAGGCGGGCAAAGCCATGCTGCCTGCAGTGGCACCGAGGTCCACGCTGCCGGAGGCTGGGGCGAAGTCCAGGGCCTCGACGAACAGCGCGCGCGCGGCGGCGGCCCGCTCACCCGCAGGCGCGGCGAAGATGCGTGCGATGCGGCCCTCTACCTCAACTGCGTCGTCTCGATTCCTTATGGGCATGCGTTCGCTTTCTCCCATTGTCCCGGGATTCTAAGACTCTTCCCATCATACTCGCAATTGCTGTTGATAATCAACTCAATATCAGCTACCCTATAGGAGGGGTACAGCATGGATTTCCCAGAGCGTTTACGTTCATTGCGAAAGCAAGCCCAACTGAGCCAACGCGACTTGGCGGAGAAAATTGGAGTCGACTTCACCTACCTGAGCAAGATAGAGAATGGACGTGTCGAGCCTCCCAGCGAAGTGGTTCTGAAGGGGATCGCTCGAGAGTTGGCTGGTGAACTGAGCCGAAACGAGACTGAATTGGCCGACGAACTGATAACCCTGGCTGGGAAGATTCCCTCAGACTTGGCGGATACGCTCTCCCGAAATCCCGGCGCCGTCCAGTATCTGAGGTCTCTCGGCGATGACGTGCAGTCACCCGCCGAGTGGCGGAGGCTGATACGGGAACGGCGGTCAGACCAGCGATGACCACTAAGTTTCTGTCAGATGCCCAGCTTGAGGGCATGGCGAGCCGCCTGCTGGGCCGATACGAGTCTCTGTATGAAGCGGTGTCCCGTCCTCCGGTCCCGGTGGAGCGCATACTGGAGGATGTGCTGGACCTCAACATCCTGTGGGACAAGGTCTCCGAACGGCCTGGCCAGTCCATTCTCGCCGAGTTGGATTCCAGCTTGAAGACGGTGGTCTTCAATGAATCAAGGCGTACACTCATAACTGAGACACCGGGCCTCTACCACACCATCCTTGCTCACGAGGCGGGGCATTGGGAGGCCCACGTTGATCATGCCCTCTTAGCACAGTCGCCCTTACCCGGCTTCGAGCCCTACATGAAGTGCCTCTACCGAGGCTCCGGACCTGGCCAGGACCCGCGTGAACTCCAAGCTCACCGGTTCATGGGGTTTCTGTTGATGCCTTCACCCATACTGCTGGAGGCCGCCAGAGATGTTGACCCGCAGAGTTGGCCAACCCTCTACAAACTCCGTGACCTCTTCCAAGTGACCATATCGGCCCTGAAGATCAGGCTCGAAAGACTGGGCCTCGTGTACGTGACGGAGGAAGGGGATCTCTACCCATCACGACAGGAATATGAAGGCCAGATGCACTTAAGGTAGTACCCATCTGTTATTGCCATCGACTTGAGTTGACATTCAACGCAGACTCCATTAGGATGGGTGGCACGGAGGACAGAAGGCAGACTCCTATGGCACAAGATAGCGCATTCCACATACTGGCTCTAGATGGTGGTGGGACAAGGGGAATCTACTCGGCCCAGATCCTTGCCAGCATCGAACAGGTGAACGGTGTACCGATAAAGGAGCAGTTCGACCTCATCGCCGGTACCAGCACTGGCTCCATAGTGGCCGGAGCCGTCGCGGCGGGCATTCCGATGGCCAAGATTGTCGAGCTCTTCAGAACGGAGTCATCACGCATCTTTCGGAGAAGGTGGTTTAGTTGGCTTCATGTCCGAAGCAAATATCCAAGTCACCCTCTCGGACAGATCGTGAGAGCTTACCTGCCTGACATGACTCTGGGAGAAATCTCGACGCCTCTTATGATAACAAGCTCCAACATCTCCACGGGCGGTGTCCACGTGTTTAAGTCGAGGTACCTCAGAGACCTCGGAGAACCATACGTCAGAGATGCGAATGTCGCTCTGAGCCAGGCAATCCTTGCATCATGTGTTGCTCCCACCTACTTCGATCCCATGCCGGTCGGCGACTTCCTTCTGGCGGACGGCGGGTTGTGGGCGAACAACCCATCCATCATTGCTCTGACGGAGGCTGTTTCTAAGTTTGGGCGGTCAGCTAGCCAAGTGCGCATCCTGTCCATTGGCACTGGCCATTCCGTGAATCTGTATACCGAGCGCAGGCTTTGGGGGTTGCTCACGGGCTGGGGGCGTCAAAAGTTGGTCTCTTACGTCCTCCGGCTACAATCCGACGCCTCGGCGAACATGGCAAAGCTGTTGCTCGCGGACAGGTATCTCCGACTTGACCCTGAAATCGAGCCCTGGGGTTTGGATGACATCAAACATCTGGACAGCCTGAAGGCCCTGGCTATCAGGGACTTCACTCAACAGAGTGAGGCGATTACGAAGAACCTCAAGATACCGCAGTAACGAGACGTCGACCGATCTAGCAGCTTCCAAGAAAACAGAACTGAAGGAGAAAATTGAGATGGCCAAGAACAATAAGGACTTCCAGGACTTTCTCAGAGATGAAGTCAACCTGAACCAAAGTCGGCTCGACCGGATCAATACGAGCGTGCGAGCTGTAGACGCCTACCTCAAGGACCACCTGACCGGCTATCAGAAGATGGAGCGGCAGGGTTCATATGCGCTAGGTACTCTCATCAAACCCGTCGATGACAATGACGAGTACGATGCAGACATCCAGATAGTGATGAACCCCAATTCCAAGTGGCAGGCAAAAGACTACATCAATGAGGTCCACCGTACTCTGAAAGGGAATGACAACTACGCCGACAAGCTCAGGCTCAAGACTCGATGCGTCACCATCGACTATGCTGGAGACTTCCACCTTGACGTAGTTCCTCGTGTGACTAGTAGCGGTAGGCACTACGTCTGCAACCGGATTGACAACAAATTCGAGGAGACTGACGGCATTGGCTACCGGGACTGCTTCAACGAGCAGAATCGGATAACCGGCGGCAATCTGAAACGAGTCGTCAGGTTGCTCAAGTACCTGCGGGACCACAAGAACAACTACACCGCTAAGTCTATCTTGCTGACCACATTAGCTGGCAACACCATTACCCCCTCGGATGAGGGTACCGAAGGGGTAAGCACTGTGGCCGACACATTGACTACCGTCCTAACGAGAATGGACGATTACCTCCAGCAACACCCCTACATGCCTGAGATCAGGAATCCGGTGCTGCCAACGGAAACTTTCAATCGACACTGGGACCAGACCAAGTACGCGAATTTCAGGAACAGAGTCGATTCCCATGCGCGTATCGCAAAGAAGGCCAAAGAGGAATTCTCAAGCGAAGATGCCGTCAAGATCTGGCAAGAGCTGTTCGGGGAGAACTTCGGCAAGGGCTCTGGTGGTAGTAGCAGTGGAGGAGGCAATGGTGGGGACGGACGAAGCAATCCGCCAAGTGGACCAAGGAACAACCCTAGTGGAATTGCCGCCCCAGTTGTAGGCATTTCCAGGGTAGTCACTCCAAGGAAGCCTTACGCTAGATGAAACCGACTACTTCCGACTTGGAGTGGCTCACCCGATGCTTTCCAGGCCTGCTGTACGATGCGAATGCCAACGAGATGGCTGGCGAGATCGCGTTCTGCGCAGCCTACGACAGTGGGACAGACCAGGTGCGGATCGGGAACGACGAGGCACATAGACAATTGGCGTCATTCCTTTGCGACTCATACTCCCTGCGTATCGATCTGAACTCCATTGATAGGAACGGTTGGCCAAGGGCTTATGAAGTTGGCGGCCGCCATCAGGCCATCTCGATAAAGCACAACGTCGATGTTATTGACCTGCATTTCTATCCAGACGGGTCATGTTGTCTGGGAATCAGGTTCTCTCCCGAACGGTTCCTAACAGTTGAGCGGTTCACAGACGAACTTGTAATCCCGTTCTTGTATCGTTTGTCCTACGTGGATAGAAATGGACTGCTTGCTGCCAGAAGAGACCTTTGGGGAGAGTACCCTCACGGCGATGACGGGGGCCGGCAATTCATCAGCGAAATGCTCGACATGGCTAGTAGAGATCCTGGCAGAAATGAACTTTGTCCTTGTGGCAGCGGCCGCAAGTTCAAGAGATGCCATCTCGACGATGTGGAGGCATTGAAGAGCGCACTCGGGCGCCAGCGTCGGTAGTAGCGACCTGCATACACGTCGGAGAGTAGCGGCGCTCATGCTGCGGTCCTGCCACTGGCTGCTCCTCTTGCATCGGGCAGCACGCCGCGTCTGTGTGCCGAATAGACCTGCGGCGCATCTCGCTGATGGGCCTACCGTTGTCGAGCTGTAATCTATCCAACTCCCCCCAAACGCCTCGGCCCGCACCACAAAACCGCACCCAAAACAAGGGCTTGCAGGGCCTTTCCTTGGACGAATTTCCCGTTCACAATGAGATGTTGGGCCATTGCCGAATGGAGCAGTTGATTGATCGTCGCGGAGCCAAGAACACGAACGTTGAACGGCACGACGCAGACCGGACCGCGCCTTGAGAGAGCGGTCCGGGGCTACGTGCGCGCCTACGCGTCGCTGCACGGACGGCGCAAGGCCGCCGAATACCTCGGCGTGTCCCGCCACACCCTGTGGCGATTCCTCGAACGCGGCCACATGGGGCGCGCCCTGCCCTCAGCCGTCCTGACCTCCGTCGGCGGGAGCGTGCGGGAGATTGAGGCGGCCACGTTCGAGCTGATCATCGACCTGGAGGGCCTACGACCGGACCCTGCGTTGCGTTCCCTACGCCAGGGTCTCGAAGAGGCGCTCCTGCTGCTGTGCGCCACGCCCCTGGCCACCGTGGACGAGCTGTCCCGCTTCGGGCGCATCCCTGCTTCCACGCTCCGCGACCGGCTGACGAAACTGACCGAGCGGGGCCTCGTGGACTCCGTGGCACACCATCTGAGCGTGCTGGGTTCTCGCCCACAGCGCCGGTACTTCCCGACGGAGAAGGGCGTCACCGCGGCGGGTGCAGCCACCAAGGGCCGGGAGCACATGCTGCGGGCCTACCCGGTGTCGAAGCAGTGGTTCCGGCTGCTGGCCGAGCGTCTGGACGCCATGGCCGTGCTGCACCGAGTCGCCGCCATGATCGCCGACGCCGACCCGCACGACGACCCGGTGCGAGTGGACCACTACCGCAACGGCCCCTATGACATGCTCGTCACCCTCTCCGGTGGCCGCTCCATCGGCCTGATTCGCCAGGGACCGGCGCTGCCCACGTCCAGGCTCCGCTACCGCCTACGGAGCATCGAGCGGCTAGACAGCAGCGAGACGCCCTTCGTCACCCTGGTGCTGACCCACGCAGATCAGGCCACCCGCCGTGCCATCCGCTCCCTGGGCGACCCGTCGGAGCACCGCAGGACCTTCGTGACGACGGAGGGGGAGTTTCTGGCCGGAGACCACACGGGAGTCGTCTGGCAGCAGTGCGGGAGCGGCGTGGGCGAGGCCGTGCGCATCGACGCCGACGCATCCCTGGCAGGCATACTGGCCCTGGCGGAGCGTCTCTTGGGCACGTCCTATTCCTTTCTGGGCAAGAACCCGAAGCCGAAGCCCGGTGCCCTCTATCCTTCCGGCGTGCAGGCCGCCATGCCGGATCCTGCTGAACAACTCACACCGGCCCTCCCGGTGCAGTTGACCCGCGCCGAGAAAGACGTCCTCGACCTGCTGGCTGCCTGGCCTCTGTGCACCCGTGAGCAGCTTGCGGGACTGATGGGCGGCGTCACCCTGCGCCGGGTCAACCAGGTGCTCCGTTCCCTGGCCCAGCACGGCCTCGTGCGGACCGACGAGCCCCTGCACATGCTCACCGACGAGGGGCTGACGTACCTGGCCCGCAGGGACCGAGCCGCCGTGGGGCTCACCCTCGAACGCTGGAGCGCCGAGCCTCTGTACTTGAACGCCGACATCTACGCCGGGACCGCCGTGCGTGCCCTCGCCTCACAGATGCGTCACCAGGCCGGCGTCATCGACTTCGCAGCCGTCCTGTCCGCCGAGGTCACCCGCTCCCCGGACCATGATCTATTCGACCTGCTGCCCACGTCCCGCTCCAGCATCGGCTATCGCTACGACTGGATCACCTATGTCATACACCCCGACACCTCTTTCACCCTGGAGCACAAAGGTCGGTGGCGTCCGTACCTGCTGGAGTTCGAGCGGAGGGCCACGACGCCGAAGCGTGCCCGCTCCCGCCTGAAGTCCTACCATCGGTACTTCCTGAGCGGATGGGCTGAGCGTGACCACGAGGGGCGTCTGCCCCGGGTGCTCTTCGTCTTCGAGTCCCCCGGCAACGAAAACGCCTTCCTCGACGTCGCCGACACGGTGGAGGGGACGCCCATCATCACCTCCAACGCAGAGACGCTTGCGGAGCGGGGCATCCTGGGCGACTCGTGGATTCTTCCGCCCCCGCACTCCCTCGACAGGAGGCCGCTATCCGCCCTGGACACGGTGTCAGAATGACCACTAGGCCGTTTCGACCACTTCCTGTAGGGGGTGTCCCAGCATGGCTGCTGGGACCATTGTCCGCCCGCTTGCACCCGCACTTGCATCTTAGGCCCTCCCGATTACAAAGTGGTGCAGATTGGATGCGTCAGGGGCGGCCCCATCCACAGCACATTACTCTCACCTCTCAGCTTTGGCTCGTAGCTACATCCGCCTCACTAACGACCTTCACGACCAGGCCCATGACGGCAACTGGAGCATGTTCCATCACCGGCCCCAGCCCGTGCCGACTACTTCCTATAGGGGGACAAAAGGGCATTCCACTACTTACGGTGTCAGCCCCAACAGGTCGAAACGTGACAATTGTTGCAGCGCCAGAACCCCGCGGCGACTCTGTACCGGAGGGGTTGAATGCCGGCATCATGATAGTGTATAGTAAGACATTATACTACAAGGGAGACAAGAGGAGTGACCACCCCCAGGAGATCCAAGACCATCACCTTCTCCCTGCCGCCGGAGATGGAGGCGCAGGTGCGGCGGGTGATGAAGGAGGACGACCTCTCCGTGAGCGAGCTGCTCCGGCAGGGTATACGCCTGTTCATGGAGGAACGGGAGTGGCGCAGACGGGAGCGGCTGGAACGGCTGCGCTCCCGCACGACTACAGAGCAGGAAGAGACAGGGAGGAGAGACTGATGAATGACCGACTCGATCTGATACCGGCGGCGCTCTACGCCAGGGTATCCAGCGACCGCCAGGACGTGGACCTGTCCGTCGCCGCCCAGCTGCGGGCGCTCAGGGACTACGCTGAGAAGAACGGCTACCATGTCGCCCGCGAGTACGTGGACGAGGCCGAGAGCGGCCGCATCGCCGACCGGCCCCAGTTCCAAAAGATGCTGGACGAAGCAGCCAAGCCGGAGGCCCCCTTCAAGGAAATCTTGGTCTGGAAGTTCTCCAGGTTCACCAGGAAGCGGGAGCACGCTGTCGCATTCAAGTCGATGCTCCGCAGGCGGGGCATCCGCGTCGTCTCCATCACCGAGCACGCCGACGATTCCCCCACAGGCAAGCTCATGGAGGCCATCATCGAGAGCGTGGACGAATTCTACAGCGAAAATCTTGCCCAAGAAGTCGTCCGGGGCATGAGGGAAGCCGCTTCCCGCGGCTTCTGGGTCGCCAGCAGGGTTCCCTACGGCTTCAGCAAGCTCATGGTGCAGGACGGAGCCAAGAAGCGGCCTTCCCTCGAACCCGATCCGGCCACCGCGCCCGTGGTGGAGCGCATCTTCGGCATGGCCGAGGCAGGCAGGGGAATCCTGGACATCACCCGCACCCTCAACGACGAGGGCATCGCCAACCCCACCGGCAGGCTCTGGTCCAAGAACGGTGTCCACATCATCCTGAAGAACGAGGTGTACACGGGGACTCTGGTCTGGGGCATCGACGCCAAGGACAAGGCGGACCCGGTGCGGGTGGAGAAGGCCTTCCCCGCCATCATATCCAAGGCCCGGTTCCGCAGGGTGAACCGCAAGCTGCGCTCCCGCGCACCCAGGAGGAGCCACCCCCGCAGGGTGGGGAGTACCTACCTCCTCAGCGGACTGGTCAGGTGCAAGGCGTGCAACAGGGCGCTCTCCGGCCAGGACGCCAAGAGCGGGAAGTTCGCCTACTACGTCTGCCAGTCGGTGTTGAAGCGGGGCAGCGGGGCCTGCAACGCCCCTAGGCTCAACGCCCGCCGCTTCGAGAAGCAGGTGGTGGGCAAGATTCGGGAGAACGTGCTCACCGAGTCCAACATCCGGACGTTGGTGAAGCTGGTGGACGAGGAGATGGACGGGGTGGCAAAGGAGCAGAGGCAGAAGCTGGAAACTATCGAGGCGGAGCTGGTGGACGTGAAGCGCAGGCTGGGACGGCTCTACGACCTAGCGGAGACCACCGACCTGGACATCGACGACTTCAAGCCCAGGATACGCGAGCACCGGGAGCGGCAGGAGAAACTGGAGGCTACGGCGGAGGAGGGCAGGGCGACGCTCTCACAGCGGCGGGAGGTCCTGGACGACGTGGAGACCATCACGGCCTACGCCCTGGACATGAGCATGTTCCTCAAAGAGAGCGAGCTGACGGAGCGCAGGGCCTTCATCGAGAGCTTCGTGAAGGAGATCGTCGTCATGCCCGACAATGCCGTGGTGCGCTACACAATTCCGATGCCCGAGGACAGCCCCATACCGGGGAGAGACGTCGAGGAGATGGCGCTGAACGGCTCGGTTCTGTCTACCGTCAAGTTTGGTGGGGGATAGAGGACTCGAACCTCTGACCTCCTGTGTGTAAGACAGGCGCTCTAACCGTCTGAGCTAACCCCCCGGGACAACCGGGCAGTGAATCACCGGCACCCTCGATTCGAAGGGGACGCCGTCTTGGATGTGGAGTAAGTGGCGCGCTTGGCGGGACTCGAACCCACGGCCTCAGCCTCCGCAGGGCTGCGCTCTATCCAACTGAGCTACAAGCGCTCTCTCGCCGACTTACACGGCAGCGTACGCTCGGCACCGCATCCGCTACGCGTACGGAGCTTCGCACCATCCAATCGTAGGTTAGTCCCGCGCTCCTTGTCAACGCGAACGCCGCCGGGGTAAATGTTCAGACTCGGAGGGCCGGAAGGTCACCCTCACCTCAATCCTCTCCCGTCAAGGGAGAGGAGGGGGAGAAGCCCCATCAAGACTGAACAGCTACCCGCCGGGCCGGAGAAGTGTGCGGTCCCGCGCAGCTCCCTGCACGGGCTTCCGGCTAACCCCTGGCCAGCAGTATCCTCAGCACGTCGGGCGCGGCCTGGGCGGCCCGCTCGCGAAGCCTTCCGGCTGGCAGACTGCCGAGCGGATGGGGAAGAATTACGTATGGGTAGTCGGGGATTCCTCCCAGCTTCGCCATGGCGTCGGCGCTCGTCAAGAAGGGCTCGGTGCAGATGACGGCGGTTGGCACGCCCATCTTCTCGAGGGTGATCCCGTCGTGCATACTGCACGACGAACAGGACCCTCAATCGCCCGAGGCGGTTATCACCACGTCGCACCGCTCGACCAGCTCCTGGAAGATGTCGTCAGGGCAGGGCCTCGATGCGTCGCCCTTGTTGCGCGAGACCACGCCGGCGAACTCGTAGCTGTCGGCCAGCACGTCGTAGACCATGTCCAGCAGCTCGGGGGAGTTCTGCTTGCCGTTGGCCAGCAGACCCAGGGTGACACCGTCGAGCGAATTCGGACGCGGGCTTACGACCGCATGCTCCGGTATAGCTTCCGCCGTCGGATCCAGAACTTCTATCGTTGCTGTAGCCATAGCTTGCCTCCCTATTGTAGTCGGACTCCCCGTTCCATCGCTTTCACCCTCACCCCGTATCGAGTACGGGGCAGGCTCTCAGTCCTCTCCCGTCGAGGGAGAGGAGGACCGGAGGGAGGGGCCCCTTGGAACACGTTGCTCAGATGCGCCTTGTGACCGACTGCGAGTTCGATCCCGACCCCCACAATGGTATCACTGCCGCGAATCCACCAGCGGCTCCTCCCGCGGTCAGGATGCGAACGGCGTCGGGGCTCGACACGGACCGCACAACCGCCCCGTCCCGCTCCCGCGTACCCACCTCGAACAGGGCCTCCTGGACCCTGCGCTTCGACCACTCCGCCCGCTGGAAGTGCCCCAGCAGCTCCGGACTCAGGACCACGACCAGCTCGTTCTGTCCCGTGCCCGCCGCGAACATGGCGTCCTCGAAGCCGCGGAGTATCGCCTCGGGGTCTTCGTCGCCGCTCGTTACCGGTATGGGCGAGAGGCCGGGGAATACGGTCACGGCGCTCTCGTCCACGGCGAACCCGCGCTCGACGTGCAGCGGCTCCCAGAGGCTCGTATCCTCGCACTCGGCCATGCACCACGTGTACTTGCCCGGGTGGCCCATAGTCGCCTTGTCCAGCTCGCCGGGCCTGGCCCCCGTCACATTCATGACGACGAGCCTGATTGCGCGGCCTATGGTCGCGTTGGCCCGGTTGCCCGGTCCGAATACACTCACGCCCGACGCCACGCCTATGCGCCGGGCAGCCGGGCCGTTTACCACCGTCAGGACCGCGGCGCCCATCGTGGATACGGTAACCGCGTGGAGGTTGAACTGGGGCTCGCACATCGCCTCGAGCGTGGCGGCGACTACGGGGAAGTACTCGGGCAGGCACCCTGCCATGACGGCGTTGACGGCCGCCTTTTCTGCTGTAATGACGCGGCCCCTCACCGGCTCGGCGCCCAGGATGTCGGAGGGCAACCGCCCGCCGGCCTCCAGCGCGGCCCGCACTCGTTCTTCGGTGGGCGGGACCACCGGCAGCCCGTCCGTCCAGCCACGCTCCACGAACGAGTCGAACAGCGCAGTCTCGTCGTCGAACGTCAGCCGTTTGGATGTCAGGGAGGGCGATGTCATAGCAGTGAAGAAGATACCAGATTCCGTGCAGCGCCGCCAACACGACGGCGCGTAACCGCTCACTGCTTCCTTGGGCGATAGTCCCTAGGATCGCGGCACTTGTCGTAGGTCGCCTGGTCAATCGGAGTACGAGAGTGCGCACAAAAAAACACCCACCCAAGGAGATGGCCGAAACCACTGTCCAGCGGGCGGGGAAGAACTAACTTCTACCGTAACAGGTTGGTAGCACTTCGTCAATCCATTGGGAAACCCCAAATCCCCCACCTCCACATTCGGCGCCATATCTATCAGCCATCACCCCGTAGGGGCTGGTTTCAAACCAGCCCTCCCCTTGCCATTAGGGCGTCGCCGCCATTTAGGTGGTGGATTTGGGTCGCCCCCAAATCCACCACCTAATTTGGACGGATGGCGTGACGGACTGCCTCTGAGGCTATGGCTGTGCACCTTGCCGGGGATGGGTTCCCGCCCCCGACTGCTCGGGGGCAGGCTCTTCGCGGGAATGACGGAGGTGGTGGATCTGGGAAACCCACCAGGGCCTTTCCATTGTTGAGATAGGGTCGTACCTTGCCGTTCAGCCTGAGCCTGTCGAAGGCCAATTGTGGTTCGACAGGCTCACCACGAACGGACTTTGGAAAGGCCCTGGAAACCCACCACCAAACGATTGTTGACCCGTATGTACGTCGGTGCTAGCATTCCGTCGTAGTCGCACCAGGTACAATCGTCCCGCCGGCGCTGCCCTCCAGGCCCCGGCGTTGCGCCGGCAAGGTCCGAAGCTTTGACCGATACGTCTCCGATCCCTGTCCCCAGCCCCGTCATTCCTCTTCCCGCCGTCTTCGACCGCTACAGGGAGGAGGTGGGCCTTGCCCTACGCGCCAGCCTGTCCGGCGACGACTCGCCCATACGTCGCATGCTGGCGTACGCGATGGGATGGGTCGATGTCGAGGGCGCCCCCACCCTCGCGACTGAGGGGAAGGCGCTTCGCCCAACCCTGTGCCTGCTCGCGTGCGAGGCGACAGGCGGCGCCAGCGCGGACGCGATGCCCGCGGCCGTCGCCCTGGAGCTCGTCCATAACTTCTCGCTGATACACGACGAGATACAGGACCGCGACGACGTCAGGCGTCACAGACCCACCCTCTGGAAGGTGTGGGGGGAGGAGAAGGCCCTCGTGGCGGGCAACGTCATGCGGATACTCGCCGATATGGCCCTATGGGGTCACAGGGACCGCGCGACGGCGTTGACCGTGGCCGGCCTGGTGACGCAGGCGAACCTGGACATGATCGAGGGCCAGTATATGGACCTGCACTTCGAGGGGCGCCTGGACATTACCATGGACGACTATCTGGCCATGATCTCGCGCAAGACCGGCGCGCTCATACGCTGCTCACTGGTTGCGGGCGCGGCTGCGGGATCCAGGGGCACCACCACGATCAAGGCCTTCGAGGAGTCGGGCAAGGCGTTCGGGATGGTGTTCCAGGTGCGGGACGACTACCTGGGCGTATGGGGTGTCGAGGCGGCCACGGGAAAGCCCGTCGGGGCCGACATTCGCCGGAAGAAGAACGCCTTTCCATTCGTGTATGCCATGTCAAAGGCCGCAGGGGAGGACAGAGAGGCTCTCCTGGAGATCTATGGCCAGCCGGAGGTCGGGGACGTGGACGTGGCCGCGGCGCTCGACATCATGGAGAGGCTCGGCGCGAAGGAGAACGCCCAGGCGCTGGCCAGGTACTACTCCGAGAGGGCTGTCGAGGCCCTGCGGCGCATCGAGCTCACCCCCCAGGCGAGGCAGGACATCGAGGAGGTGGCGCACTTCCTTCTCGTGCGCGACCGCTGACCGGCCGGGATGCTCCAGCCGCGACTCGCGCGCTAGTCGGTCGCAGCGCCAATCTGCTGACAGGGGGCAGCCCCTATCCTTTCGACAGGCTCAGGGCAGGCTCTAACCTTCCCCCTCAGGAGACCTTGCGTAACTCCCAGATCCACCACCTAATTTGGACGGATGGCGTGACGGACTGCCTCTGAGGCTATGGCTGTGCACCTTGCCGGGGATGGGTTCCCGCCCCCGACTGCTCGGGGGCAGGCTCTGCGCGGGAATGACGGAGGTGGGGGATTTGGGTAACCCCCTCTCCCTTGACGGGAGAGGGTTGGGGTGAGGGTGAAAAGGCCGGCATCTGCAAGCTGGCTCCCACGTTCTCGCGGGGCCTGGATTCCTGCCCCGTATCGAGTACGGGCAGGCTTTTCGCCGGAATCACCATGGCCTTGTGAAGGCCACATAAGGGTATGAAATGGCCTTGCCATCGTCACCCGAGTTGACCGCAGGGCCGGGGATGGATTCCCGCCCCCGACTGCTCGGGGGCAGGCTCTGCGCGGGAATGACGGATTGGGGGCACCTTCCGTCTATTTCATAGTAATGACGGGGTTGTGCAAGGGTCTCCTCAGGGGGAAGGGAATCGAGAAGCCCTAGCCGTAGGGGTCGGCTGCGTCCCTGAGCCCGTCTCCCATGAAGTTGAAGGCAAGCACGGCGACGATCACCGGTAAGGCCGGGATCATGAGCCAGGGGTAGATGGAGACGGCCTGGACGTTCTGGGCGGCCTTTAGCAGGACGCCCCAGCTGACGGCGGGAGCCTGCAGACCTAGGCCGAGGAAGCTTAGCGCGGTCTCGCTGATGATCATGAAGGGTATGGCGAGCGAGGCGGCGGCGATGACGTGGCTGGTGAAGGAGGGGACCATGTGGCGGAAGATGATGCGCAGGTCAGTCGCGCCTGAGACCCGCGCGGCGGTTACGAACTCCTCCTCCCTCAGAGCGAGGAAGCGCCCACGTACGACGCGCCCGAGCTCCGTCCAGGCGAGGAGCGAGATGATAACGGTGATGGCAAAGTATATCTTGACGGTGCTCCAGTCCCTGGGAACTCCTGCAGCCAGCGCGATCCATAGGGGTATGGTCGGTATCGAGCGCAGTATCTCTATCAATCTCTGAACGGCAGTGTCTGTGAAGCCGCCGTAGTAGCCGGACACCCCGCCGAGGACGATGCCGAGTATGAGACTGATCGTGACGCCGACAATCCCTATGGACATGGAGATGCGCGTGCCGTAGAGAGTGCGGGCGAGGAGGTCCCGCCCGAGCACGTCGGTGCCGAAGAGGTGAGGCGCGGCCCGGCCCGAATCGAGGTCGTGTCCAAACAGGTGCCGATCAGTGCGGATAAACCCCAAGAAGTTGTACTCGAACCCGCGGACGAAGAACTTTATGGGTATCTTCACCTCCGGGTCCGTCGTGTACTCCTTCTTGAAGGTGACCGGGTTCCGTGTTCCGATGATACCGAGGACGTGCGGCCTGAAGCTGCCGTCGTCGAACCACTTGATGGACTGCGGCTGCATGTAGGCGATTTCGTAGTCCGATACGACGGGATTCGAGCTGGAGAGGAACTCGGCGCTGAGGGCAATCGTGTAGAGGCCCAGGATGAAGATGCCGGCGACCAGAGCCGCACGGTGCTTCTTGAAGCGCCACCACATGAGCTGCCACTGGGTGGCTACGAATACCCGCTCCTCCTCGACGTCGGTGGATATCCGTTCCGCTATGCGGCTCTCGTCTTTTTGCGGTGGTAGAGACACGGGTTACGACATCCTAATCCGGGGATCGATTAGAGCCAGGATAATGTCCGATATGAAGGTGCCGACAACGGTAAGGATACCGAGGAGGAGAACGATGGATGACGACACGAACAGGTCCTCGGTGAGCAGGGCGCGGAGCAGGATGGGCCCCTCGGTTGGGAGCCCGAGAACGACCGACACGATAATGCTGCCCGACATGAGGAAGGGCAGCAGGTACCCCATGGTACTCACGAGTGGGTTGAGAGCGATCCTCACGGGGTACTTGAGGATGACCTTCCACTCGGCGAGGCCCTTGGAGCGGGCCGTTACGACGTATGGCTTGCGGAGCTCGTCGAGCAGGTTGGCCCGCATTACCCTGATGAGCGCGGCGGTGCCCGCAGTCCCGACGACGAGGGCGGCGATCCAGAGGTGTGAGAGGAGGTCTACGACGCGCCCGATGCTCCAGGGCTTGTCCAGGTAGTGGGGCGAAAAGAGGCCGCCGATGCTCTGGTCGAAGACCGTGAAGGATATCCAGAGAAGGACGAGCGCAAGCAGGAAGTCCGGCACCGCCAGGCCGAGGAAGCCGATGAACGTGACGGTGTAGTCCTCGAGGCTGTGCTGGCGCATCGCGGAGTAGATGCCGATGGGGATCGAGAGCGCCCAGGCCATCAGCGCGGTGCTTCCGGCCAGGATGACGGTCATGAGCAGCCGCTCGCCGATGACCTGCCTGACCGGCTGTCTGAATTCCAGGGACAGGCCCAGGTCGAAGTGCAGGAGCTTCCACGCCCACTTGGCATACTGCACTATCATCGGCTGGTCCAGGCCGTACTGAATACGGAGGGATCTTTCCAACTCGGCGGCAGCGGCGCTCGAGGCGGCGTCCGCCCCCATGACTTCCTGGATGTATCCAGAGACGAAGTCTCCCGGGGGAAGCGTGATTACTACGAATGAGATCAGGGAAAGAGCCCAGACCGTGAGTAGCGCGAGGAGGGCGCGTCTTATGATGAAGGTCAGCATATCGAGAGAGCTTGTGCCTCGGCGATAGTAGATTGATGCGGCCGGCGCCCCGATCTCGTCGGGGCGCCGGCCCTAGTGCCTGGTGGCGGTAGGCGGTAACTCTATTCGGAGTCGTTCTTGCCGCCCTCGAGGAAATACTGGGCGGTCCTGCCGATGCCTGGGTTCTGCAACTGGGATATGTTCGGCGCCAGCTGCGGCACGTTCATGAAGTAGTTCTTCATGACTATGACGCCGTTGAACGCCGGGGTGTCGCCGACTGCGCTGATGTAGTAGAGGTTCTGGACCGAGATCTTCTGGGAATCGATGTAGTTGTCGGCACGCTCCTGGTACTTCAGGTTCTCTATCACGTCCGACAGGGCCACCAGCTTCAATATCTCCGGATCGGTGGGCTCTGCACAGGCTTCGCCGAGCCGCTCCGTCTTTCCGTCCGCGGTGCACGTCTTGCCGTTGTTGAACCAGTTCTGGAACGCAGGGAATGAGCTCCGTCCGGCCTTCACGCTCAGGGGATGCCGGTCGCAGCAGCCGTCGGCGTTGATCTGGTGCAGGTTGCCGGCGCGCCGATCGGAGAATAGTTTGACGTCCTCAGCCTTGAGGTTCATCTTGATCCCGATCTTTGCCCAGTCTTCCTTCGCTATCTCGGACATGGACTCGTAGTCGAGGAAGTACTCGGCGATGTAGACGAGCTCGAACTGGAGAGTCTCACCCGAACCGTCGGTCCTGAGGCGGAAACCCGCGCTGTCCTTCTTGTCGAGCCCGATGCTGTCGAGTATCTCGTTCGCCCTGTCGATGTCAAGCTCAGTGTAGTAAGACTCGATATCCTCGCCCGGGTAGAAGGGGTGAGTGGAGTTGTAGGTCGGCTGCTTCAGCTTGCCGACGCCGAGGAAGACGACCTCGTTGACCTTCTTCCTGTCGAGGCCGAGCGAGAGGGCCTTTCGGAAGTCGAGGTTGGTCAGCCACTTCTGAATCTCCGGATCGGACTCCTCCTCGATGCCACCGAGTCCGTAAGACTGGTTGATGGCGAAGGCCGCCTGGGTGCCATCCTGGGACCAGAAGCGGATCTGGTAGTCGTTCTCCGCCGCCTTCTCCTGGAATACGGGCACCTTGGCCATGTCGATGTGGCGGTGCTGGAAGTCCATCTCGCCGGCGATTGCGCGAAGGTTCAGGACTTCCTTGTCACCGGCCAGCCGCATCGAGATCTTGTCGATGTACGGGAGCTGGTTGCCCGCGGGGTCGGTCGCCCAGTAGTAGGGGTTGCGCTCGAACTCCCAGATCTCGCCGGTGTTCGGGCTGGTCACGACCCAGGGAGCGATGGTGGGAAGGCCGACTGACCTGAGGTTGTCGGACTTGGCCTTGAAGTAGAGGCCCCAGTTCTCGAACCCTTCGTCCGCCACCTGCTTGTCGAAGGCGTCCTTGTCGTCGACGAAATCGCGGTGGTGCTGCTTGAGCCAGTGCGACGGGCCGAAGGTCGCCGAAGCGCCGCGCCCGTGGAGAGTCCACGCGCCGATCAGGTAGGTTGCAGTGTCGTCCAGGAAGCCCGCCGTCTGGTCGTCGAAGATGAGCTGCACCGTGTGGTCATCCACCTTATTGATCACGGGCGCGTAGTTGGTGTAACCGAGCTTGGCGTCGCGTCCGGGGCTGATGTCCTCGTTCCGGATCACGTTCTCGTTGTACCAGACGTAGTCGTCTGCCGTGAACGGAGCGCCGTCGGACCACTTCATCCCCTTGCGGAGGTGCCAGGTATAGGTGAGGCCGTCGGCGCTGGTTTCCCACTTCTTGACGATGTTGGGGATCAGCGTCGTGCCGTCCAGGTCGTAGTAGATGTTCGGGTCCATCATAAGCCGGTCGGCGTTCTGGCCGTCGTTGGGGCCGGTGAACGCGCGCCGCCAGGTTCCGCCGTAGTCGCCAATTCGCTCGACGACCGGGATGACCATCACGTCAGACGGCTCAGGAAGGCGCTGCTCGACTGGTGGGAGGTCGCCAGACGCGACCATGGCAGCCAGCATCGGGGCCTCGCCAAAGGTGGTCGGCTGAGGGCCGTCCCACAGGAAGGTGCCGTTGAACTCGGTGACCATCATGGACGACTCGTCCTTCATGGTCTCCTTGGTGTCCGTGGCCGTCGTCGCGGCGGCTGTCGTCGGCGTCGCGGGAGCGCCCGCAGGCACGCCGGACACTACGGTAGGCGCAACCGCCGCCGTCTCCGGCGCGGCATCCTCTTCATCTGCGCCGCCGCAGGCTGCAGCGGCCACAAGCGCGAGGGCTGCTGCTATTGCCAGCAGCAACCGAATGTTCGTCAGTCTCAGCATGATTGCCTCCATCTCCTAGCTATCCGGTCGATTTTCTGTAGCAGGAATGAACCCCTGCCAACTGCTATTTTTAGCAGTTCCAGCGCTTTGTGTCAAGTCCAGAGTATCTAAGGAACGCGTCGGCGGGCCTGTTTTGAGGCTACATCGACCCTTGTCAGCGTCACGCCCTGGTCACGCCCTGGAGGACCGTATATCGATCTTTCGTGCGGTCATACTCACTCTATCTACGAAGAGAGACTGGGGGGCGGTTTTCCGTTTCATGGAGGAAAGGCTGCCTTCCTCCATGAAACGGTCGGTCGGCCTGTCTGGCAATCGATATTTTCGCCAGGAGCTGCTGGGCAGCACTCGATGGTGACCCGCCACAATTCAGCAAGCCGGATACGCTGGGAGGCAGGTGCGGCGATTCTCGACCTCGCCGCCTTGAACAAGCCCGACAGGCGTTGCTAGACTGGCCGGACCTTCAGGAGGTCCCCCTTGCCCGGCAGACCCAAGTCCGTCCTCATCACCGGAGCTTCGAGCGGCATTGGCCGCGTCTCTGCGCTCTACCTGGCCGAAAGAGGGTACCGTGTCGCCGCCACGAGCCGAGCAATGAGCCGGCTGGACGGGCTCCGACGGGAGGCTGGGCGGGTAGGGCACATCCACTGTGTCGAGCTGGACGTCGACTCAGACACATCGGTCTCCCAGGCCACGGCGTCGGTGATCGAGGCGTATGGGCGCATCGACGTGCTCGTGAACAACGCCGGATACGGCCTCTGGGGGCCGGTGCAGAGCTTCTCGCTGGAGGAGCTGCGGTCCCAGCTCGAGACCAACTTCTTCGGGGCCTTCCGCATGATCAAGGCCGTCCTGCCGTCGATGACCGAGCAAGGCAGCGGGACCATCATCAACGTCAGCTCCGTGGAGGGAAGGCTGGCCACGCCCTTCAGCGGCGGATACGCCGCGAGCAAGTTTGCGCTCGAAGGGCTGAGCGAGGCGATGAGGTACGAGCTGTGGCCCCAGGGCATCCGCGTTGCCGTCGTGGAGCCCGGCCTGTTCGCCACCGACTTCCACACCAGCCAGGTAGAGTCCGCAGACGCGGAATCGCCTGCGCTGCCCTATGGGCTGGTGATCGCGCGGTACAGGGAGCGGCGCGGCAAGTACGACAGGTTCGCCAAGGACCCGGTCCGGGTCGCCAGGGTCATCCACAAGATCATACGCTCCCGGCGACCCAGGTTCCGGTACCCAGTCGGCGCCGAGGCCACCCTTGGCGTCCGTGCGGCCCAGCTCATGCCGGAGCGGCTGTACCAGGCGCTTCTCGGGCGGGCCATGGGTTGACGGTCACCCGGCGACGAGGTCCATGAACTCGACGCTCCTCAGCTCGCGCTCCAGCACGTGCCGGATGTAGGAGCGCAGGACGCGCGACACCTCCCTGGAGAGAGGCTGCGGAACGGCGAGCTCGATTGCCTCGCCCATCTCCCGGCGCTCGTAGTACCGCAGGACCTTGTTAGCGTCGAGCGACAGAGGTAAAACAGCCCCCACAGAAAGGGCCCTGCATCCGTCGCATACCACTCCGCCCAGGTCGCTGCTGTACACGTAGTGTCCCGCCTCCAGGACCGTGCGGCACTCCACGCATTCGTGCAGCTCCGGGCGGAAGCCGGACAGCCCCAATACACGCACTTCGTACCACGGGAGCAGCCTGGACGGCTCGGCGGACGATTCGAGGGCGTCCATGCAGTCCAGGAGCAGCCTGAACAGGTCGTGGCCCGCCTCGTTCTCGGTCAGAAATGCGTCCGCGAGCTCGGCGAGATAGAGCGCCTTCGACATCAGCTTCAGCTCTTCGCGGAGGCCACGGAAGCTGCGCACCGTCTGCGCCTCGGTAACGACGTCGAGTGTCCGTCCGTGCGATATGGACAAAGCCACGTATGTCAGTGGTTCCAGGTGGCCCGACAGCTTGCTCCTGGTCCACCGGACGCCCCTGGCGACTGCCCGGACCTTGCCAAGCTCCGGCGTGAAGATTGTGACGATGCGGTCCGCCTCGCCTATCGGCGAATGCCTGAGGACGATGCCGCGGGTCCTGTATGTCTTACGAACTGCCAATGGGTGTCCGAACGACTCAGCCTTGTCTCGTTTCCCGCCGGGGAATAGGAGGCGGCTTTGCGTACCTTATACCAATTCATTTTGAGCGCGCCGTAAAGCCGTCATTCCCGCGAAGAGCCTGCCCCGTACGCGATACGGGGCGGGAACCCACTCCCTGGCCGCACATATACGGCTGCTAGCAGGAAAGGGACGGTGATGCCACTGCTCAGAGGTCCTGACGGGCCTCCATCGCCCGGCTCAAGGTGACCTCGTCCGCGTACTCCAGGTCGCCGCCGACAGGGAGTCCGCTCGCCGGGCGTGTGATCCGTATGCCGGTGGGAGCGAGCAGGTTGTGGATGTACATCGAAGTTGCGTCGCCTTCCATGTTGGGATTGGTCGCCAGCACGACCTCCTGTACGACCCTGTCCCGGAGCCTGGAGAGCAGCGGCTCGATTTTCAGGTCGCCTGGGTATATGCCGTTCATCGGCGAAATGGCGCCGTGGAGAACATGGAACAGCCCCCGGTACACGCCGGTGCGCTCCAGAGCCATAACGTCCAGCGCCTCCTCGACGACGCAGATGCGCGACTGGTCGCGGGCGGGGTCGGAGCAGATCCTGCAGGGGTCCTGCTCGGTGATGTTGAAGCAGATGGAGCAGAGCACGATGCGCTCCTTCACGGCGATGATCGCGTCCGCCAGCGAGCGCGCGGACTCCTCGGGCATCCGGACCAGGTGGTACGCCAGCCGCTGGGCCATCTTGGGCCCGATGCCCGGCAGCTTGTCGAACTCATCGATGAGGCGGCCGACGGGCTCGGCGCCCGGGCTGTTGGAGTGCACCATTGCGGAGGCCTCCGCTACGTCAGCCCCGGTATATTGAGCCCGCCCGTGACTGCGCTCATCCGCGAGGCGGCCATCTCCTGCGCCTTTTCGAAGCCGTCGTTGACGGCGGCGACCACGAGGTCCTGCAGCATCTCCACGTCCTCCTCGGAAACGGCGTCGGGGTCGATGGTGAGGGACTCCAGGGTCATCCTGCCCGAGACGACGGCCTTCACTACGCCTCCGCCGGCGGAGCCTTCGACCATGGCGCTCTCCAGCTCGGCCTGTACCTTGGCCATGTTCTTCTGGAGCTGCTGCGCCTGCTTGAGCATCCTCTTATTCATCATCGGGAACGTCCTCCTTCTCGTCGATCACCTTCGCTCCAAGGGACTGGGCGGCACGGACGAGGTTACTGCGCATGGCCGGACTCCGCCGCGGGCCGTTGGCCGCCGATTCCACTACGCCCACGCTAACATCGTAAGGGCCGCCCAGCGCCTTTGCCAATGCGGTAGTCAGTACCTTCCTGGTCTGCGGGTCGCTGAGCTCCTCCTCCATGCGCTCCATGTGGGACTTGTGGGAGAACTTCAGCGTGATCCGCCCATCCACGACCTCCCGCTCCCTGCAGTCGCGCATCAGGGCACCGAGATTGAACCGGTGCCCCTTGGCATGCTTTAGCGACTCCAGGATGGCGTTCCACTGGCTCTCCAGCCTGGGCTGGGGCTCGGTGGGCAGGCTCTCGGGCTCAGCCGACTCATACTGCCCGGGAGGCGCGTCAGCCGCTTGCTGACGGTGTGACGTCTGCCGCCGAGAGGGAGGGGGTTGGACCGGGGTGGGCCTCGTGGCTGGCGCCGCCTGCCGCTGAACGGGCGGTGGCCGGGGGGCTGCGGCAGTCCGCCCCTGCCGCGCAGGGGCAGGCTGCGAAGCCGGCGCGGGCTGCGGGGCCGGAGCGGTCGCTGGCTCCTCCTCGATGCTCGACCGGACCAGCGCCAACTCCAGCTCGATTGACGACGCGCCCTCGCGGCGCATGTCGATCTCGGAGAAGAGCCTGAGGCTGCGGACCAGGTGCTGGGTGGACGCAGCCCCGGCGAAGGACTCCAGCCGATCACGCACCTCGGCTGGTTGGCCGGTCGAGTCGACTGCTCCCGCCTTCGCCAGCATGACCCCCCGGAGGTATCCGACCACGGCCCGGTGCAGTTGGCGGAGGTCGGCGCCCTCACCCGCAATTTGGTTGATGAGCGTCAGGCCATCCTTGACCGACTTGGCCGCCACGTGCCCCGCCAGCTCCAGCGCCTGCTCGTCGCTGCCAAGCTCCAGCAGGTCTCGGAGGTGCTCCTCCGTCAGGTTCGAGCCGTATGAGATCAGGGCTCGCTCCAGCAGGTTCTCGGCGTCGCGGAGGCTTCCCGCCGACTCCCTGGCGATGAGCGCCAGCGCCTCGGGCGAGGCCTCGACGCCCTCCTTTCGTGAGAGGTCGGTGAGCTTGGTTATGCTCGCGTCAAGGGGAATCCGTCGGAAGTCGAACCTCTGGCACCTCGACACTATGGTCAGCGGAACCTTGTGGGCCTCGGTGGTCGCCAGGATGAAGATCGAGTGGGAGGGCGGCTCCTCCAGCGTCTTGAGCAGGGCGTTGAACGCCTCCGCGGTCAGCATGTGGACCTCATCGATGATGTACACCCTGTAGCGGCCGACGGTCGGACCGTAGTTCACCCTGTCCCGCAGGTCCCTGATGTCGTCGATGCCGCGGTTACTGGCCGCGTCGATCTCGAGGAGGTCCATGGCCCGGCCTTCGTTGATCGCCGTGCACGTCGAGCACTCGTTGTCGGGTTCCCCATCCTGTGGACTGAGGCAGTTGAGCGCCTTGGCGAGGATACGCGCAGTGCTGGTCTTGCCGGTGCCGCGGGGGCCGCAGAACAGGTAGGCGTGGGCCGTCCTGTCCTGGGCGATCGCGTTGCGGAGGGTGCGCGCGACCATCTCCTGCCCGACGACCTCGTCGAGCCGGGTGGGCCGCCACTTCCTGTAGAAGACCTCACTCACTCTCTGTCACCAGATACGGCCGTATGAACGGGCCGCGCGGGCGTTGGACCTGCCCGGTGCAGCCTCAGGCCTGCTTTTCAAAGGGGTTATCCCCGACGATGCCGGCGGCCTCTTGGCATACCCTATCACAGGGCGACATCGGCCAGGACACGGGTCTCCAGGGCCTTCATTGCCGTCTCGTCGTCGGGCTCCATGTGGTCGTAGCCCAGCAGGTGAAGCACGCCGTGGGCCAGCAGCGCGGCAAGCTCGCCCCGGACGGTCCGCCCGGAGTCTGCCGCCTGGCGGACCGCCTGTGGGTAGGACACGATGACCTCCCCCAGCGGCGCTGCCTGGCCGGGCGGCAGCGCAAACCCAGGCATCTCTTCGACGGGGACCCTCTCGTCCGGCTCTCCGTAGTACTCGCCCTCGTGTGCAAAAGAGAAGGCGAGAACGTCAGTAGTCTCGTCCAGGCCGCGGTGCTCCCTGTTCAGCTCCCGGACCACGTCGTCACCGGCGAACACAACACTAACGCTGCTGCCTTCCGGGGCCTCCGCAGCGTTCAGGGCCAGGGCCACCACGTTCTCGACCCAGCGCTCCGGAGGCAGATCGTGTCCCTCGTCCATGGTCTGGACGGACACGTCGAATGGCTGATTGGCGGGGGTGGACATGCCCGCCATTATAGCGGGTTGGCTCGGAGCCGTACGAAGGGGAGTGCTGAGCGCTGAAAGCGAGTCCGTTTCAGGTGCGTGGTGGGGGTCAGCCCCCATCCTAAACCTTCCCCTTCGGGGGGAAGGGACAAGAGGTCGCGGGGGGCTACTGACCCTCGCCGCGGCAGAGGACCATTTGGGAGCCGTCGGAGTTGGTGTGGACCTCGTAGGGCGTGCCCGCTAGATTGAACACCAGCTTGTAGCCGGGAGTAATGACCTGGGCGTAGCCTTCACCCTCCTTGGGGCAGCCAAGGCTGGCGTCGGGCCATTGCACGCTCTCTGTGCTGTCGAGTATGAAGCCACGCTCGCCCACGCCGACCTCGCCGGCCAGAAGTTTCCGCGCCGCCGTCTCGATGCCGATCTCCTGGCACTTCGATTCGAGTTGGGCCACCGCCGAACCGCCGCTGCCTGAAGGAGCCTCAGCCGAAGTGGCAGCGCTCTTCCTGATGTCTTCGAACACCGTCCCCAGGTCCGAGGACGAGCCGACGAACAAGGTGTTTTCGGCGAGGTGCAGCCTGTACGTCTCGAGGGAGCGCTGGAAGGTGTAGAACTCGGGGTCCTGGCTGAGGGCATCGGCGAATATCTTGGTCGCCTCGGCCTCGCCGCAGCCGCGGATGATGTCGGCGTCGCGCTGGGCCTCGGAAAGGATGACGACGGCCTCCCTGTCGACGGACGCGCGCTTCTCGAGGTCGGCCTTGGTGCCGGCGGCTCGCTCCCGGTCGGCGATGCGCTGACGCTCGGCCTGCATCCTCTCATAGATGCTGTTGGCGATCTCGCCGGGGAAGTCGGCGCGCTTCATTCGCACGTCAACTATCTGGATGCCGAAGTCCAGCAGCTTGGGCTCCACGGCATCCCGAACCCGGTTCATGACCTGCTCGCGGCTCGTCAGGATGATCTCGGACTGGTCGTCGAGGCCGATCTCGCGGCGGAGCTCGGACGCCACGATGTCGATGGCCCGGGAGGCCGCACGAGACTCCGTCCTGAGCGTCTCCACAAACCTGAGCGGGTCGGTGATGCGCCCCCTGGCGTACACGTCGATGACCAGGCGCTTCTTGTCCTTGGTGAGCAGCGAGTCGGGCGGGGCGTCGAATACCAGGAGACGCTTGTCGAGATATGCGACGCGCTCGACGAACGGCGTCTTGACGTAAAGACCAGGGCTCGTGATCGACCTTAAAGGATCGCCGAATCGAGTCACCACGGCAACCTGGGTCTCGTCGACTACGAAGAACACCTGAGGACCCACGATCGCTGCGGCCAGGACCGCGATGAGTATGAGAGTGGCTATGAGCTTCATCGGGCGCCTATTGCTGCACTTCGGTCGGGACTGGCAGGATGCTCGATCCGGCGCCTTCCGTGACGACCACGATGTTGGTGCCCGGGTCGACTATGAACTTGTTGACGTTCGGGAGGATCTTCTCCATCGCGTCGAGATAGAGCCTCTGCCGCGTAATGTCGGGCGCCTTCCTGTACTCGGACAGGATTGCCTTGAATCTCTCGGCCTGACCGGTGGCGAGGTTGACGCGCTCGGACTTTTCGGCCTCCGCAGCCTCCACCAGCTTGGCCGCCTCGCCGCGCGCCGTCGGGAGTTTCTTCTCCTCGTAGGCGTCCGCAAGATTGATTACCTTCTCCTTGTCTTCCTTCGCCCTCACCACGTCGTCGAATGAGTCGCGGACCTGGTCGGGAGGGTTGACGGCCTGCAGCTTGACCTCTCGGATGTTGATGCCCGCCTGGTAGATGTCGAGGAGCGACTGGATGAGACGCTGGGTATCAATCTGGACCTCTTCCTTCTTGTCGGTGAGCACGTCGTCGATGGGACGGCTGCCGACCACCTGCCGGAGCGCCGTCTCGGCTACGTCCCGCATCGTGATGCCCTCGGGGTCGACGACGCGGAAGAGGAAGTCGACGGGGTCCTTGATGTCGAATTGCACCAGCAGCTTAACGTCGACTATGTTCTCGTCCCCCGTGATCATCAGGGACTCGACGGGGACCGGCGTACTGCCCCTGAACCCCAGCTCCAGCCGGCGGATCTCGTCGACGTTGACGATCGTCTTGATGCCTACAGGGGTGGGCGGGAACCAGTTGAGCCCCGGTCCCTGCTCGCTGTTGAACTGTCCGAAGAGCCGGAGCACCGCAACCTGGCCCGGCTGCACCGTGTAGAAGCCGGTTGCAGCCCATGCGACTCCCCCGATTAGGAGGATCGCCAGGAGGATATAGAGGAAGGTGCCCCCGCCGCCAAACTTGAATCTGCCGAAGATTGAACGGAGCCGCCCTAATAGGTGCTCCAAGTTTACTTCTGGTTCGTCCTGCCTGTTCATAACCCTTCCTGATCGTCTTTTGTCGTGGGGCCAACTATCATTCTAGCACACCACAGTCCAGCGAAAGCATTCTAGCACACCACAGTCCGGCGAAAGTGCGAAACAGACGGAAGCGAGGCGGCGAGCTTGCGCCGGACAGGGTTCACCCACGCCCCGGGGCCTGGGGCTGGCCTACGACTAGCGCCTCGACCAGGGCCGCGAACTCCTCCGGTGTGGCGACGGCCGAGACCGTCGATATGAATGTGCTCAGGTCTGGGGCCGATGACCTCAGCCGCCGCATCCCTTCGCCCACAGGGTTGGAGGACGCCGGCTGCTCCGCATACGTGCCGGCGAAAGCGAAGTACGCCTGGTTGATCTTGCGGAGGTGGTAGCCGTTCTCGACGAAGGCCAGTCGCCGGTCCTCCATGTACATCTCCGCCTCTTCGACCTTGCCTTCCGACAGCAGCGAGTCGACTCGCAGGCGGGTCGCCCGCATCTCCCGACCGAAGTCGAATCTCCTCTCCTCGGGCGCGTTTCCATCCTGTCCGGGGCTGGGCGGTGGGTCGATGGCGCCCCCCAGCCTGATGTAGGCCATGTCGCCGATCTCCCGGCCTGCCAGGTCCGCAAGGGTCTCGTTTATGGTGAGCATCTCGTTGCTCCGGTACGTCCTCAATCCCAGGGGCGTGAGGTGGGCTACGAGGTAGTGGTGGAGCCACTCGTGCGCCGCCGTCTGAAGTATGTGTCTCAGCGGGAAGCCCGACCGCACTATCGCCGGGTACGTCGCCACCCCGCCTATGTCGCTCACGATGGCCGAAAGGTCCGATTCGGCCAGCAGCGCCTCCTCGATCCTCTCCCGTTCTATCACGGACAGGCCGGGGACCACCAGCGCCTCATCGCCCCTGGAGATGGTGTGGCGGGGAGACGTGACGACGACGGACGGCGGGTCGTCGAGCCGTATGTCGACCGGGGGATAGTCGACTGGGCCGTACGATCCGAGACCCAGATCCGAGAGCACCGCGCTCACCGTCGCCTCAATCATCTCTTCGGCATCGTTTCGCACCGCCATGCGTGCGGCCCTGGCGCTGCTCAGCTTCGAGTGGAGGGCCGACAGGACCTCGTGGTCGTGCTCGGGGACCGAGGCCGCCCTGTCGATCTCATACGTCAGCCGCCCTATCTCCCGGCTAAGCTCGAGATAGGAGTCCAGTGCGTCCCGGCCTACTGGCCCGCCCCGCTGCGTCCACGGCAGGAACGTGGAGAGCCTGTGCGTCCACTTGTCGAGGAGGTTCCCTGCCTCCCACCCCACGAGGCTGTACCGGAAACGGACCGACGCCCTCTCAGCCGTGTTGAAGTGGACGCCGTCGTTGACGTGGAGCACTGCCGCCAAGGCTATAACGAACAGGACCCTGAGTATCCTCATTTCTTCCAGTCTATATCGGCGGCGCGGCGGTTGGACGCCGTATACTACGCCCGGGCGCGGCCCCACGACGCGCAAGGAGGCTCAAATGCCGAAGCCCAAAGTCGCGGTGCTGATACGGGAGCCGCTCAGGCGGCGGATACTGAGCGATGACGACCTGGCGAAGCTGGAAGAGGTAGCCCAGGTCGAGCTCAGCCCCCACGAGCGGGACATGACGGAGGACGAGGTTGCGGCGATGCTCCTGACCGCCGACGGCTGCATGTCGTCATGGGGAACGCCCCCGTTGACGTCGAGGATCGTCGATTCGGCGCCGGGGCTGAAGATATGGGCGCACGCCGCGGGCTCGGTCAAGCCGATGGTCGCGGACGACGCATGGTACGGCGGCGTAACGGTCACCAGCGCCGCGCCCGCCATAGCGGAGGACGTGGCCGAGATGACCATTGCGCTCATCACCATGGGACTGCGTTGCATCGTGCCACTGAGCCGCAGGATGGCGTCCAACCAGCCGGTCGACAAGGACATCGTGCGCTCACTCTACCGGGCCACCGTGGGGGTGATCAGCGCGAGCCACGTGGGCCGCAGGGTCATCGAGCGGCTTCACCCCTACGACACCCGTATCCTGCTGTACGACCCATTCGTAGACGAGGACGAGGCCGCCCGGCTGGGCGTCGAGCTCGCGGGGCTGGACGATATGGCCCGCGAGAGCGACGCCGTCACCTGCCACGCGCCAAAGCTGCCCGAGACCTACCACATGCTGGGCGAGAGCCACTTCAGGGCCATGCGGGACGACACGATCGTCGTCAACACCTCGCGCGGGGACAACATCGACGAGGCGGCGCTGATCCGCGAGCTCGAGAAGGGCCGCCTCTTCGCGTTCCTGGACGTCACCAGCCCGGAGCCCGCGGCGGCGGACAGCCCCCTGCGAAGGCTGCCCAACGTCGTGCTGACGCCCCACATCGCCGGAGCCAAGTCGTTCCGCACGGGCGCCATGGCGGCGGAGGAGCTCCGTCGCTTTTTCGAGGGCCGGCCGCAGATACACCAGGTGACACGGGACATGCTGCCAGTGATCGCATGACCCTGGATCTCGTCCTCTGTAGTATCGTCATTGGCGTCGGACCGGAGGGCGCATGACCCTGGACCATCGACGCTGGAATCCCCATGGCCTTGCGAAAGCTACACAAGGGTATGAAATGGGTGCTGCTGCCACACCGCGGCATAGGCTAGGATCCAAGGGCCGGGGATGGGTTCCCGCCCCGTATCAAGTACGGGGCAGGCTCTTCGCGGGAACGACGGGTGGGGCGTGCCGTGGCTATTTTCGTAGGGACGGGCTCACTTGAAGGCGGTCCTGCTGGCCGCACGTCCCAGGCAGTGGACGAAGAATCTCCTCATCTATGTGCCTCTGCTCTTCACCGCGGGCGATGCGTGGGACCTCTCGGACACCGCCGCTGCCCTGTCGCTGCTGGTCAAGGCGACCGTCGCCGTCGTCATCTTCTCCCTGGTGTCCTCGGGCCAGTACATGGTCAACGACGTCCTCGATGCGGACGAAGACCGGCGGCACGCGAGGAAGCGCCACCGTCCCGTCGCTTCGGGCGCTCTCGCGCCCGCTGTAGCGCTGATGGTGGGCGGGCTGCTGGCGGCCGGGGGGACGGCGGCCGCTTTCGTACTCGAACCCGCCTTCGGCTGGGTGACTGCCATCTACCTAGCGACCACTGCGGCCTATTCGGTTGCGTTGAAGCGGGTCGCATTGCTGGACGTGTTCGTAATCAGCGCCGGGTTCGTGCTCAGGACCGTGGCCGGGGCCGCAGTGCTGGGCGTACCGGTGTCGCCCTGGCTATACACGTGCGCCGGCCTGGGCGCTCTCTTCATCGCCCTGTCGAAGCGGCGGGGCGAGCTCGTCAACGCGGGTGACCGCGCGGTCGAACAGCGGGAGGCCCTCGACCTCTACTCCGGCCCGCTCCTCGACCAGCTCATCGGGATCTCAGCGACCGCGACGCTGCTGACCTACGTCCTCTACACCTTCACAGCCCCGAACCTGCCGGACGACCACTCGATGATGCTGACCGCGCCCTTCGCCGTCTACATCCTGTTCAGGTACATCTACCTGGTGCAGAGGCGCGGCGCGGGCGAGAACCCCGAGGACGTGTTCACCTCCGACTTGCCCATCGTCGTGGCGGTCGCCCTCTGGCTCCTCACCGCCCTGGCGGTCCTCCTTAGGGCGGCCGGCTGATTGCCCGCCCTAGACCAAGAGCCTCAAACGCCGTAACCTTGTCCGCATGACCCCGCCTGACCACCTCTTCCTGGGCATTCCCGTATGGGTCGGCGTGTACCTGTTCTCCGCCGCCGCGTTCCTGCTGGCGGGCTACCTGCTCTATGCCAGGGTCTTCCGGCTGGTGATGCTTGGAAGGCCCGCGAACCGGACGGACCGCATGGCGAAGCGAGTCCTGGGCGCGGTCCCGCTCGTGCTGGGTCAGAGCAAGGTGCTCCAGAGCTTCTCGCCGCTGCGGGACCGCGCCGGGCTCGCACACTTCCTGATCTTCTGGGGGTTCCTCTCCTTCACCCTGAGCTACGTGGTCTTCATCTTCGGCGACTCCGTATGGCGCCCCTTCTCGACCACGTTGCTCACCGAGACCGGGGTGCGGGTATTCGCCATCTATCTCGAAGTCCTGGCCGTCGTACTGCTGGTAGCGGTCGTATGGGGCGCGGTCCGGCGCTGGGCCGCGACGCCCAGACGCCTGAGCTTCGACCTGACTCAGAAACCCGAGGCCGCCGTCATCCTCGTTCTGATAGGCGCGCTGATGGCGCTGACCATCCTGACCGAGGCTTTCCACGCTGCCGCGGGCGTAGGCGGGCCGGCCTCGGCGCCCCTGGGGTCAGCGCTGGGCGACCTTCTCGCTGGCGCTGGCGTCGGCGAACACGCCGCAACGGTGCTGCACTCCCTGGCGTGGTGGGCGCACCTCGGGCTCATCCTGGGCTTCGCCGTGTACATCCCCATGTCCAAGCACGCGCATCTCATCGGCGCGCCCCTCTCGTTCCTGTTCCGGGACCTCGAGGCCAGCGGCGCGCTTTCGACCCCGGACGACCTGGAGACGGCGGAGACGTTCGGGGCGGCCCGAGCGCCGGACTTCACCTGGAAGGAGCTGCTGGACGGCTACGCCTGCGCAGTCTGCGGGCGGTGCACCGATAGCTGTCCGGCAAACTTCACCGGCAAGACCCTCTCGCCCATGCACATCGCAGAGGGTCTGAAGGAGCACCTGATGGCCGGGGGAGACGCCGCCGATGCGCCGCCCGTCATCGGCGAGCAGGTGGGCGAGGAGGCCCTCTGGGACTGCCTCACGTGCGGCGCGTGCGAGCAGGTGTGCCCGGTCGGCGTCGAGCACATCGACATGATCGTCGACATGCGCCGGAACCTCGTGATGGAGCAGGCCAGTATGCCGGAGACGGCTGCATCGGCTCTCATGAGCATGGAGCAGCGCGGTCACCCGTGGCGCGGCACCCAGCACACCCGCACCGACTGGGCGGACGGGCTGGGAGTCAGGACGCTGGCCGAGCACCCGGACGCCGAGGTGCTGTTCTGGGTGGGCTGCACAGCGGCCCTGGAGCAGCGCAGCCGGGGGATAGCCCGCTCCATGGCTTCGGTCCTGAAGCGGGCGGGCGTCGACTTCGCTATCCTGGGCGCGGAGGAGGGCTGCACCGGCGACCCGGCCCGCCGCATGGGGAACGAGTACCTCTACCAGGTCATGGCCCAGCAGAACATCGAGACCCTCGACCGCTACAACGTCAGGAAGATCGTCACGGTCTGCCCCCACTGCTTCAACACCATCAAGAACGAGTACCCGCACCTGGGCGGCAGCTACGAGGTCATGCACTACAGCGAGTTCGCCGCCGAGCTGATAGCCCAGGGCAGGATCAGGCCCGTCGTCACGATCGACGCGTCGATGGCCTACCATGACTCGTGCTACCTGGGCCGTCACAACGGGGTGTACGACGCGCCGCGCGAGGTGGCCGCGGCCATTCCGGGGCTCAGGCTGATGGAGATGGAGCGGCGGCGGGAGCGCGGCTTCTGCTGCGGCGCGGGCGGCGGGCATATGTGGATGGAGGAGAGCCGCGGACGCCGCGTCAACCACGTCCGCACCGAGCAGGTCCTGGAGACCGGCGCGGACACCGTAGGCGTCTCGTGCCCGTTCTGCCTCCAGATGTTCGTCGAGGGCGCGGGCTCAGTCGAGGGCGCCGAAGGGCTGGAGGCGCGAGACCTGATCGAGCTGCTGGACGAGAGCCTGGGGACGCCGGAGGAGTGACGCGTGGCTGCTCACTGACGGGAAGAGTTGGTGCGCATATGCAATCCGATCTGGCCCTCGCGCAACTCATCCTGGACACCGTCGCGCCCGGACAGCACCTTCTGGATGTCTCTCCAGCCGCCGCTGCGTTCACCAACTCCGTTCAGATCCTCGACACACTGTCGCCTGCCGGCAACCGGGTGCGCTTCGTCGTCAAACGGATGACCGATGACCCTGATCCCGCGCGCGCCACGGCGGACTTTCGCGGCCTGCAGATCGCCCGGCGCCACGGTATTCCCGCTCCCGAGCCACTCTATCTTGACTCGACGGGCGAGTTGCTCGGAACGCCCGGAATCGTCACCACATTTGTCGAGGGGACTCAGATCGCAAGTCCAGAAAAGCCGGCTGCCTGGGCGAAAGACTTCGCCGACCTCCTGCTCCGGATCCACGATGTCCGCCTCGACGCTGGCGATGAACGATACATCTACGATGGCATGGACCTAGGAAACCTCTGAACAACTCGCAGTCACAGCGAACTCCCCTATTTGGTATTCGCGGCCATCGAACTTGTTCAGACTATCCCTAGGCCTTTTCTTCCTCTCCGACCAGTGGCCAGAGAGGAAGGCCGGACACACGCTGTCTGACCGCATCTTCGACACGGTCCGTGAATTGCGGCCCAGTCTCGGGAAGACGAACCCCGTGTTCTCCACATGGACTTCTGGCCAGGGAACGTCCTGTGGCACGCTGGTGAGATATCCGCTGTCTTGGACTGGGATGCCGCGCGTATGGAGACCCTGCATTGGATGTCGGCTACTTCAGAATGAACATGTATCTCCGCGGCATTAGGCAGGCTGCCGACCCCTTCCTTGAGTATTACGAGGCTTCGTCCGGCCCGGTGCACAATCTCGGCTTCTGGGAATTGGCGGCGGCGGCGCGTCCGCTGCCCAATCCCGTGGGATGGATTCCCGCGTCACGTCAGATGGGCGATCTGACGGCGACCGATGATCGGGCGGACTCCGACTACTTCCGCTTTGTGGCCGATGCGATCGATCGAGCACACGCCGGACGCTGAGTTGCCAACCCTCAATCCGTGTGTATAGATGTGCAGAGAGAACTCCCGCAGACCGAGGCCCCAATGGCACTGGAGCTAACAGCATATGCACCCTGACCCTGATATGTTTCGGCCAAGATACTTTCGTTCCGAATCTCGCAGGAGGTTCATGAGGATGACGGAAACCTGCGGGTAGGATTGGTCAGGGCGAACGTTGGCTATGAGTGGTCGCCCAGGGCACATATCCCGGCGCACTTGGCACTGACGCACGTCGAGCTTGCCTCCGTATGCACGTCTATTCGCTTGCTGCCGCAAGTACACCCGAAACCGGGAGGGAGATTACCATCTCGGTGTACGCTCCGAGCTCGGTGACGGGGGTTATCGAGCCGCCGTGCTGTCGAACTATATCGTCCGAGAGGCTCAGCCCCAACCCGGTCGCCTTGCCCGTAGGCTTCGTTGTAAAGAACGGGTTGAATATCCTATCGACAACCTCGGGTGGGATACCGGCGCCGTTATCCCGAATTCGTATCTCGACCGTATCGTCGTGTCGCTTCGTCTTCAACCAGAGGGTCGGCACGTAGGAAGTGGGGCTGTCCTCGTTCATTTGACGCTTCTCGTCGGTCGCGTAGCACGCGTTGCCCACGATGTTTAGGAATACGCGGCCCATGTCCTCGGGAATAACGGACACTTCTCCCACGTTCGGGTCGAATTCGTGCCTAATGTCCAACTGAAAGTCATTGTCGCTCGCACTGGCACTATGGAAGGCGAGAAATGCATGCTTTCGGAGCAGCTCGTTTATCTCCACAAGCTGGGCTTCCCCACCTCCATGACCCATGATGATCATGTCGCGTACAATGCGATTGGCGCGGTCGATATGCGAGCGGATGCGCTCCATATTGCCGGTCAATTCCTGAGATATGTCGGCGACAGTACCTCTCGTTTCGTCATCCAGTTTGTCCATGCTCTCGTCGAGCGTCCCTTTCAACTCGACCAGCAGCTCTGCCGACGCTTCGGAGAAGTTCTTCACGAAATTCAGCGGATTCCTGATCTCGTGAGCGACTCCGGCAGTCAGCTCCCCAAGCTCGACCAGCTTCTGACGCAGTATGATCTGTTCCTGAGTCCGCTGAAGCTCCTCCACGACGCGCTCGAGCTCGTCGTTCTTTTCCTGAAGCCCTCTGGACAGCTTTTCGACGAGGTTCAGTTGCATGGCCCTTATGGAACGCTGTCTCAGCTCCTCGAGCGCGATAGCCAGCTCCACAATCTCGTCCTTGCCCTGCATCTCGACCTTGTAGTCCAGGTCACCCGCGCCCATGCGGCGTATCCAGATCTCCAGAGCCACCGAGCGTATCCCGATGGTTGTCAAGCGGATAATGGTCACCACCGCCACGACGACGCTGAGAATACCGATCACAAGCATCAGGGTCTGTCCCGTCGAAATGGCCCGCTCCGTCCTATCCATCGCGTCGCCCGCGGAAGCTGCGGCGGCCCCCTCTGCCTGGTGCAGGTCGTCCAGATCGTTATTCAGCGCGCGCTGGACGCCATTGAAGGAGCATTGGCTCACGGCAGCGCCGACGATCCCCAGCAGGATGATCAGCATCATGAGCAGGACTGTCTGATTTGCATTGCGGCGGAAACTTAGGCGGGATAGGGAGAACTCCCTTTCATCGGGTAGCGACACGCTTCACCTCACTACAATCCGTGCCGTCCGCTCGAGGTTCCTGAAACGCTCGATCCGTCGCCTCACAGCCGGCCGACTGTACTCACGGCATGGATGGTAGCATCGCGCCCTCATCGGTGAAAGGGATTGCTCCACTCTCCAATCTGATATGCTCAGGCCTGAGCATTGGAAACTGGGAAAGGGAGGCCGCTGACATGGTTGAGAAGCTGCGGGTAGGGCTGATCGGAGCGAATGTCGACTATGGGTGGTCGCCCCGGGCGCACATCCCGGCGCTCCTGGCGCTGCCCGACGTCGAGCTTGCCGCCGTATGCACCGCCCACCCCGAGACAGCCAGGGAGTCGGCGGAGCGGTTCGGCGCGCCGCTGGCATTCAGCGACCACATGGCGATGCTGGCGCGCGACGACCTCGACGCCATCGGCGTGTCTGTACGCGTGCCCAAGCACCACGCGCTCACCATGGACGTGCTGCGGGCCGGCAAGCACGTCTACACCGAGTGGCCCCTCGGCGCGGACCTGGCCGAGGCCGAGGAGATGGCCGCCCTGGCGCGGAAGCAGGGCGTGCTCACCATGGTCGGGCTGCAGGGCCGGTGCGCCCCCGAGTTTCTGCAGCTCCGCGAGCTCGTCGACGAGGGCTACGTCGGCGAGGTGCTCACCGTCAACATGACCTCGTTCGTGCCCGGCGTCCTGAGCCGCACTTCAGACCGCACTTGGCAGAAGGACGTCGAGTTGGGCGCTACCACGCTGACCATCGCCTTCGGACACGTCGTCGACGCCCTGTGCATGTGCCTGGGAGAGTTCGCGGAGGTGTCGGCCTCCGTCGGCACCCAGGTGCCCCAGTGGCTCGACAGCGACACCGGCGAGATGGTCGACGTCACGTCCCCAGACAACATTCTGGTCACGGGGAGGCTGGAGAGCGGCGCACTCGCCTCGGCCCACGTGAGCGCCATACCATGGCACAGCACCGGGTACCGTCTCGTCGTGTACGGCCGCGACGGCACGCTGGTGCTGGAGAGGGACGACTACCCCCACCTGGGTACGATGCGCCTCAGCGGCGGCAGGGGCACGGACGCGGCGCCCGCCGAGCTGCCCATACCGGCGCGGCTGACGCAGGTCCCCAACACGGTGCCCCAGGGTCCTCCGTTCAACGTCGCGCAAATGTGGCACAGGTTCGCGGAAGGCATCAGGTCGGGCACGCCCGTCGAGCCCGACTTCGACACCGCAGTGACCCGGCACCGCCTGCTGGAGGCCGTCCAGCGTGCCTCGGACACGGGCGAGTGGCAGCGACCGTAAAGACTTGTACTAGGGGACGCCTCCTCTATCAAGCGTTAGTGGCAGCGTCGATCTATCCGAAAAACTCTCCGACTGTCCTGGGCTTGATCAAGTGTCGAACAATTCCCGCAGCCACGAAACGAGATCGTCAGCTTGGGGCAGGCTTGGATCGAGGAAGCGGGCCGTGATAGCTGTTCCAAAAGGTAAGCCCGGGTCACTCTGCCATGCAAGCCAGGTGTGAATAGTCGCCTTTGGCTTATCGTTCCGATTGAAACGTCGATCGGGAATGGAGTTCACACTGGCAACTACGTGGTCAAAGAGGGCGTTTGGCTGAGGAACGAGGAAACGAAGGAAGTCCTCCAAGATTCCGGTGGTCTTGTTATCCGGCATTATCCAGACGCCTGCTCTTGGCAGAGACATCTCGCCAAGCGGTTCGACGATAGTGCCGCTCGGGTCCGGGTCAACGGGTACATCATCGTATCCTGCTTGGCTAAGCCTGTAGCGGATAGCCTGCCATCGAGCGGTCAGATCTGTGTCTGCGTCAATGATCACGCCAACAACGTCATCTGCGCTACTGAGCTTGAGTTGCACAGGGATGTTTTCGAGGAGTCTTTCTGCATTGCCGAGAGATTTCACTTCGTCAAGGTGCGAAATGCCGCGATTGCCGCAGACGTGTTTCAAGACGTGCTCGTCGTCACTTCCTTCTACCAACAGTATCTTCTGTGCCATGTCAGCGCACCTCAATCTTGTCGCGGGTCGCAATCGCCAGCTCGCTTTCTGTTAACACGGTGGGGATGATGTCGTCGCCCCTGCGAGTAAGGCGCAAGAGCGCTCCATCCTCAGGTACTTCAGTTGCAGCCTTCTGGAAGGCTTCTATCGTGTCCCAACTGTGAGACGTAGCGAAGACTTGTATGTCAAGGGCCTGAGCCAATCGGAATATCATGCGCCAGGCATCCAGCAAGACTGAGTAGTGTAAGCCGTTCTCGAATTCGTCTACCAGCAAGAGGCCGCCGCGTGAATTTACGAGAGAGAGCACCATGGCGAACAGACGATTCAGACCGTCGCCGAATGAGCGCAGGGGTATAGGGCGCCGGAATCTGTTGGAGTCAACGATGGCCGTCCGCTGACTAGAAACGGTCTCGCCCCCAACCATTAGGACGTCGGAGATAGTTGGATCGATCAATCGTAATGCACTGATGACGTCTGCCTTTTTGCCATTCACCACAATCCCGTCGAAGAGCCGCTCCAACATACCCGTTCTTTCTCCGCTATAGGGAGTGATGGATATGCAGGGCATTCTCGCCCGGTCATACAATCTGGAACGTGGTGGGCGGCTTGAACGCGCATACCGAAGAAAACTCTCAAATCTATAGACCTGTTTCCCTTCCTCTGTCTCGACGACCAGAGCGGGTATGTCTTCTACAAGCCACAAGGGCTCGCTGTCTCTTGTAACCAATTTTGTCATCCCATCCGGATCTTCTTTTTCCACAAACCAATCCACTCGCATCTTCATCGCCATAGGTACTAATCTGCCACTGGTTGCAATGACAATATCTCCGAAATCATCCGAAAGCCGGGGGAATCCGTGGAACAGCGCAGAAACCTGGAACAAGTTGTCCAGATCGGAGGAGAGCGACTCGTCATCCGCACCCCTGATGTATTCTTCACGAAATGCGAGTATTTCGTAGACTATATGGGGCGCAGCATTATTCGTCAGCAGGCGTAACGCTTCAAGCATTGAAGACTTGCCGGTGTTGTTCTTCCCAGTGATAAGTGTCACTCGGCCCAACTGTGAGACCGAAAGATCCTTGATGCCGCGAAACCCCTGAATCGAAAGGTCCGGGAGATACAATCCGTTGCCGGCTGATGGTTCGTGCATATGTCAATCCCCTCTTCAAACACTCGCGCCACTAATGACAGTGTACCAGTTTATGCTCAACCGATTGCTCCGCATCTACTTCTAGGGATGCTCTGAACAATCGGCTTCAGGCTGGGCCGAGTTGACCGGGGTGGTTTTGGGGGCGTTGAATTGCCTCATGGTGCCGTGGTGGGGGTTATTCTCGGCCTACAACCGGCCCTGACAGGGCGTTTCGCCGCCGTTAGGCCTGATTTTGGGCGCACTTATACAAGGTTTCACGCCGCCAGGTACTGTTCGGCCCTCATCAAGTTGGCAAACCCCAGCAGCGTCATCAGCCGCTGCGTGTTCTTGGACAGTCCCCTGTAGCGGACCTTGGCGTAGCCGAAGTGCCGCTTGATGTACAGGAACGGATGCTCCACCTTAGCTCTGACCGACGCTTTGCGCTTCTCCGACACCGCCTCAGGACTCTCAGGCTCCAGCTTCCGACGCTGGCCGGGCCTCATCGCCACCTGCCACTCCACATCCAAGCCCCGGTTGCCCAGCCTCTTGTCAACTCCCTGATACCCAGCATCTCCCCACACCTGAGACTCCCCACCGTGCAGCAACCGGGGCAACTCAGTCAGGTCATGCACGTTCGCAGATGTCGTGGTCATGCTGTGCACCACTCCCGTCTGCGAGTCCACACCGATGTGCACCTTCATCCCGAAGTGCCACTCGTTACCCTTCTTCGTCTGGTGCATCTCGGGGTCGCGCTCTTTAGCCCGATTCTTCGTCGATGAGGGCGCCGCTATGATGCTCGCGTCCACTATCGTCCCCTCCTGAAGACGGAGACCCTTGGACTCCAGATAGCGGTTGATCTCCTCGAACAGACCCGAGCCCAACTCATGCTCTTCCAGCAGGTGGCGGAAGTTCAGAATCGTCGTCTCGTCCGGCAGCGGCCCAGGCAGTCTCAGCCCTACGAACCGCCTCACCGATTCGACCTCGTAGAGCATGTCCTCCATCCCAGGGTCGCTCAGGTTGTAGAACAACTGCACGCAGTGTATGCGAAGCATCGCCGACAACTCGTAGGGACGCCGACCTCGGCCAGCATTGGGATAGAATGGTCGGATGCGCTCTTCCAACTCTTCCCACGGGATCAGTCCATCCATGCGCTCAAGGAACTTCTCCCTGCGAGTCTTTCGCTTCTTGCTCTCGTAGTCCAAGTCCGCAAACGTCGGCTGGTTCATTGCCTCGCCTCCCACGTCTTCAAGCCTTGGCCCTATGTTACTATCCCGCAAACCACAGGGACTTATTCAGAGCATCCCTAGGTTAGCGTCGCAGTACGGGCGAATCGGCAACCGCCGTCAAGTCCGGTCCGCGTCACGCGCCTCCAGGATAGTCGCTGGTGTGATGCGGGTTCCCGAAGCTTCCTTGCGGGCACGGACTTCATGCAGCCACGCCTCCACCGACGGGCGGGAAGCTATACGCCCCAGCTCGCCCCTTAGGACTTCGCGCATCCGCCTGGACTTGGCCCGATCTCCGTCGTTCATCAATCTGCCTCCAGCGTCCTACAGGTCCATGCGCGTCAGGGCCTCGAACACCTCTTCGGGCGGGCGCTTGCCGAGCTTGCGCCGGTACTCGCTCACGGGCAGGTACTCGTATACTTCCGGGTTGTGGGCCACGAAGGCCTCCGCGTACGACACCCGCAGGTGGGTGGCCGCGCCGGTGCCGTCCATCCCCACGCTCATCTTCCTCTGGAGCGGGCTGTCCTCGCCGTAGTGCTGCGACGTGAACTTGTTCATCGCCGCCGACTTCTTGCGAATCGTGTCGGAGATGTCGATGACCGTCGTCGGGATCCTGATGCTCAGGTTCTCCAGCACGTTGGTGCGGCCCAGGTGCGTGTGGTAGAAGATCTGCGCCGCCTCACCGCCCGTGTCTCCCCCTGTCGGCGCGTACGGCTTGCCGGGCCGGATCCCCGACGCAAGGTCTATGGCCAGCAGCAACATCTGAGTCGTCACCGCGTGAACGGGCACCGTGTCGTACGGCCAGTGGGTCACGATGACGTTGGGACGCAATTCCCCGATGACGTCCGCGATGTCGTTGATCACGTCCTCTCGCGGGAGCAGAATGTCGTCGTTGTATCCAAGGAACCGCACGTCCGTGACGCCCAGCTCGGCCGCCGCGTCCACCAGCTCGCGCCGCCGCTCCTCCACGAGCCCGCTCATATCGGGCATGTCGCCGCTGTCGCGGTAGTCGTCGATGGCTGCAAGGTGATGCGACATGCCCGTCGTCGGCACCAGTATGCACACGTGGTCGCCCCTGGCCGCGTGCCTGGCCATGGTGCCGCCAGCGTACAGGATCGCGTCCTTCGGATGCCCTCCGAGGTTCAGAATAGTCAGCGGTTCAGCCATAGCTTCTTCTCCCTGGTTCAGAGTGCTGCGTAGTATATGCGCTGGGCGTACGGCTGTCAGCGAGCGATTGCTCCGGCGCCAGTCCCAACCTATAATCCGCCGCGACCAGCGGTGCTAGGAGGCCATCATGCGGGCAGGATTCGGACAGTTCAGCCAGCCGTCCCAGGAGTATCTGCGCTTCTGCGCCCAGTTCGGCGCGACCGACGTCCTGCTGAACAGCGCCAACCTGCCGGGCACGGGCGGGCGGTGGCAGCTGCACGATCTCGTGAAGCTGCGCCTCACCGTCGAGCAGTTCGGACTCTCCCTGTCGGCGCTGGAGAACGTGCCCGTGTCGTTCTACGACCACATCATGCTGGGCGGCCCCAGGCGCGACGAGCAGATCGAGAACATGATCGCCACGGTGCGCAACATCGCCCGCGCGGGCATTCCCATATTCGGCTACCACTGGATGCCGTCGATGGTGTGGAGGACGACGCCGGCCCACATCCGCTGCGGGGCCGTCGCCACGGCCTTCGACTACGACGAGGCCCGCGAGATGCCCCTCACCCACGACCGGGAGTACACGGAAGACGGGAGATGTGGGAGAACCTGGAGTACTGGATCAGGATAATCACCCCCATAGCCGAGGAGGAGGGGATACGCCTCGGCATACACCCCTGCGACCCGCCGGTTCCCGTGCTGGGCGGAATCCCGCAGCTCCTCCGCAGCTTCGACGCGTACAAGCGGCTCGTCGAGATATGCCCGTCCGACTCCAACGGCATCGAGTTCTGCCAGGGCACGTTCTCTGAGATGGAGGGCGAGGACATCTACGAAATGATCCGGTACTTCGGCGAGCGGCGGAAGATACTGTACGTCCACTTCCGCAACGTGTCGGGGCAGGCGCCGAAGTTCCACGAGGAGTTCATCAACACCGGCTACGTGGACATGCACAGGGCCATGACTATCTACCACGAGGTCGGCTTCGATGGCTTCTTCATCGACGACCACGTGCTCCAGACCTACCAGGACACCGAGTGGGGCCACCGCGGCCGGGCCTTCGCCAACGGCTACATCCAGGCCATGATCGAGTCCGTCACGAAGGCAGCCGGGTAGGTACGCCGCGCGCTCAGTAGACTCCGCCGGCCGGGTCGAGGATCCGCACTACGTGTGGATCGATGTCCAGGGCTTCCCGCGCCGCCAGCATGGCCCACAGCGCCCTGCCGGGCGAGCCGCAGCCACGGGCCTCCACTATGGCGATGAGCCGTTCGCCCAGCTCCGCCGCGTCCGGCGCGCGCTCCCGGTACAGGGCTTCGATGGGGCCCCACCGCTCAGGGCCCAGGTCCCTCGCAAGGTCGCAGTAGCGGATCGCCCACGTCGCGAACCAGGCCGTGCCTGGCTCCGGGACAGGGCTGGATGACAGGCCACGCGAAGCTCCCCCGGCGGTGCGGTCCAGGATGAAGTCGTTCCTGAACCCGAACGGCCCCAGTATCTCCGACAGCGCGGCGTGGTCGATCATCTCCTGCAGGTCACCGCTCACCCTCGCCGCCTCGGAGCCGGGCAGTATGTCGCTGCCGGGCTCCGCAATGGGATAGCTGCGGGCGCGCAGCAGTAGGTGGGCCAGCTCGTGGGCGACGTGATAGGCAAGGTCGTCATCGGGCAGCCCGGCCCAGGCCGGCTCGTCCGGTGCGCTCCTGTCGGCGCCCAGGTCGCCGAACACGGAGCTGTGGCCCTGTTCGATATGCTCGACGGACGCCGGTATCTCAGGCCCGTGCTGCTCCCAGAAGGCGTCGAAGGGGTCTACCAGTCTCCTGCCGAGCACTTCCATGCAGAAGACAGTGGCACAACTCGCCGGGCTGGGCAACTTCGAGACGCCAGTTGTTGTTCACCGAGAACGGCTGAAGACTGCTCACCAAGCAGAGGTCGCAGAAACCTGCCAAACAAAGAGCCCAGCGAAAGCTGGGGCTCTACATTTGTTCGCCCGCATCCGCCCAGCGCAGGCCAACAACGGAAACTGCCCCCATGCTGCGGGCATGACCACTGTGGTACCCTACTCCCGATTCTCAACGAGGCAGGCAACAACATGACCAGCAGGCAGTCCGGCAAAACCTGCGGATATCAAGACTGCGGTGAGACCATCCCTAGCTGGTTCGAACTTTGTGCTCCCCACAACACCGCGAAGAAGAAGGGAGAGATCGACCAGTGCCCGAACGGCGACCAATACAAGGACTCACAGTTCCCCGTCTGCCGCAGCTGCAACGCTACTAACAGGAGCCAGGCCGTACCTGCCGCACGACCCGGCAAGTACGAACCTGAATCGAACCCAAAGTGGGATGACGCGGACCAAGAAGGCGACGTCTTCTTCATCTACATCCTGAAACTGGACGGCGGAAAGTTCTATGCAGGACATACCCGTGAGCTCAGGGAGCGCATGGGCGAACACCGCGACGGCAAGACCAGGAGCACTGCTGGCAAGAACCCTCTACTCGTCTGGTTCGAAGCCGTGGACACCCGGGAAGAAGCAGCAGAAGGCGAGGCATACATGAAAGAGCTCATCGACAGGAATGAGCGCGAGGTTCGCCGCATGGTCACTGAGTTTCAGGATCTGGTCAGCCTCGTGTACCTAGAGAACCGCAGCGACTCAGCATCCCGGACAGACAACAAGACACCCTTCCGCCCGCGCAGGCTCGGATACCGTCGTCAAGCGGCCAAATAAGCCGCCCAATAGGCTGCCCGATTGCCATGCCGTCAAACCAACCCGCCGAATCCTTCGACAACGCGATCATCGGGAGCAACCCCCAGATAGATCCCGACGTGATCGTCGGCTACCGGTACCACCCGGAGTGCGGTCCCGCCAGGATCGGCGACAACTGCATCCTGCACAAGGGGACGGTCATATACGGCGACGTGACGATCGGCGACCATTTCCACACGGTCCACTACGCCGTGATACGGGCGATGGTCAAGATCGGCGACTTCTGCACCATCCTCAACCACTCGACCATCGAGGGCGTGGTCAGGATGGGGAACGGCGTCCGCATCATGTCCAACGTCTACATCCCGTCGCGGACGTGGTTCGGCGACAACGTGTTCGTCGGGCCCGGGACGACGTTCCTGAACGACCGCTACCCGTGCCGGCGCGACCCGCCGCCCACGCCGCGAGGGGCGACCATCCACGACGACGTGATGATCGGCGGGGGCTGCACGGTCCTGCCCGGCGTGACCATCGGCGAGAAGAGCTTCATTGCGGCGGGCGCGGTGGTGAACAGGGACGTGCCGCCGCGCAGCTTCGTCGTTGGGGTGCCCGGCCGCATATCACCGCTCCCGGCCCACCTCGACATGCCCAACAGCCGTCTCATCACGCGGCAGACCAGCGAGTTCTGGAATGCCCAGGCCGACTACGTCGGCAAGTCCATCTGGCCCGACTACTGGCCCGACAAGTTCGCCTAGAGGGGCGTCGAAAGGCTGAGTTCTAGGCAGTGTTGACATTTCGTTTCATGTCATTCTGAACGGAGCGAAGCGAAGAATCTAAAGCGGGTGAGGTATCCTCAGGCATAGGCCTTAGATTCTTCGTCGCTTCGCTCCTCAGAATCACTATGGCCTCTTTGGCCACATAAGGGGATGAAAATGGCGGCGGCCTTGCCTCATCGTCACTCCCGCGAAGAGCCTGCCCCGTACCCGATACGGGGCGGGAGTCCAGGGCGGCTGGGCTCCGTGTCAGGCACAGGGCAGGCTCCAAGCCAACGGCCGGGGATGGGTTCCCGCCCCCGACTGCTCGGGGGCAGGCTCTCCGCGGGAATGACGGAAGGGAGCGCGGGAATGACGGGTGTGGGTGTGTGCGGTCCATTTTCGTAGCAATGACATTTGACTGGGAGCCGCTCGAATGTCAACACTGCCTAGTCGGACCCGCCAAACGCGGCTAGACCTCAGGCAGCGGGGCGGTGTCGCCGGTGGCGCGCTGCCAGGCGCGGATCCGGCCCGCCATATCCCGGACGCGCTCCCTCTGTGAGGGATCGTCGAAGAGGTTCGTGCTCTCGGTGGGATCGCCGTGGAGGTCGTAGATCTCACCCTGGTCGCCCTCTCCCAGGTTCAGCTTCCAGCCGTCGTGGGAGATCAGGATGCGGTGGTCGACGCCCTGGATGCCCTCAGATTCCTTCGAGTCCCGGCCGGTCCAGTCGATCATCACGTCGTTGCCCTCCAGGGTGGCCTCCCCATTCAGGACGGGGACTCGGCTCTCGCCCTGGAGGTGGCCCGGGAGGTCGGCCCCCATCAGCTCCAGCAAGGTCGGTACGGTGTCGATGTGGCTGTATCTGCCGGGAATGCGCGTCTCGCTGTCGGCCAGCCAGGGAACGCGCATGAGCATGGGGACCCTGACCGACTGCTCGTAGAAGACGGCCTTCTGGATGATGTTGTGCTCGCCCAGCTGGTCGCCGTGCTCGCTGCTGTAGACGACGATGGTGTTGTCCGCGACTCCGGCATCCTCCAGCGCCCGCATCATGGTTCCCACCGCCCTGTCCACCAGTGTGACCATCCCCCAGTATCGGGCGATGAGGGCGCGCCAGTACTCCTCGCTGGTGGGCTCCGCGGACTCGCCGTCGAAGCCCGAACCCGCCAGGGACTCCTCCGCCCTCTCCCGATGTATGAGGGAGGCGTTGGCGGGCGGGTCCTGCATGAAGGCGCCGCCGACGGGGAGCGCCTGGGGGTCGTACATGTCGTTGAAGGGGCCGTCGTAGGGCGGGTGAGGCTCGAAGATGTTGACGTAGAGGGCGAAGGGGCGGTCTTTGTTCCTGTGGATGAACTCCGAGGCCCTGTTGCCCAGGAAGGTGGCCTTGGTGAGCTCTTCGGGCAGCGCCGCCGCATACTCGCGGGAGAAGACCATGGAGCCCTCGGACTCCTTGTCCGGCTCGTGCCCCCGCTCCACCAGGAAGTGGTGGTAGTCGCTGAACACCGACAGGTACTCGTCGGAGGTGTAATGCTCCCGGTACTGGTCCTCGATGCTCACCCACTCGTCGAAGCCGTGCTGGCGGATGACCTCGTTGCCCAGGTGCCACTTGCCGTAGTAGGCGGTGTGGTACTCCGGGGGCAGCAGGTCGGCGATGGTCTGGACCGACTCGTCCAGCCGGATGTTGTTCTTGAGGCAGCCGTTGACGTGGGGCCATAGCCCGGTCAGGATCGTCGAGCGCGACGGCGTGCAGATGGGCGAGCTGACGTAGCCGTTCTCGAAGACGAAGCTGCCGGCCGCCAGGGAGTTGAGGTGGGGGGTCTCGATGAGGTCGTTGCCGTAGCAGGCCATCGTGTCGGCCCGTTGCTGGTCGGTAAAGATGAACAGGATGTTGGGCTGTCTCGTCATTGTGCGCTCTCCCTGAAGACCCTGAACTTATACCAATTCATTTTGAACGCGCCGTAAAGCCGTCATTCCCGCGAAGAGCCTGCCCCGTACTCGATACGGGGCGGGAACCCACTCCCTGGCCGCACATATACGGCGGCATCACGGTGACTTGGTATTAGGTAGTGTTGACATTTGAGATACCAGGCCATTTTATAACTCAGCAAGCGGTCCAACATGTCATTCTGAGGAGCGGAGCGACGAAGAATCTAAGGCCTATGCATGAGGATACCTCAACCGCTTTAGATTCTTCATTCCGCTTCGCTGCGTTCAGAATCACTATGGCCTTGCGCAGGCCACATAAGGGTATGAAAATGGGCGAGGGGATTCTCCGTTGCCGCATGATTGGTAGCAGCGACCGGGGATGGGTTCCCGCCCCCGACTGCTCGGGGGCAGGCTCTTCGCGGGAATGACGGAAGGGAGCACGGGAACGGCGGGTGTGGCTGTCTGCTGTCTATTTTCATAGCAATGACATGAAACGAAATGTCAACACTGCCTAGTGTCCTGGACCGGAGATTTACCCAAGGAGTCCATCAGGTGGGGAGTCCCGTCTCTCTAGACGGGTGAGGGCGAAAGCTTGTGCCCTACAGTCTGGCCATCGGGTACACCTCGTAGTAGGCCTCCGTGGGCTTCCACAGCCGAACGCTCAACGGCCAGTCCTGCGCAACGAGGTTGTACTTGGGGTTCTTGTGCGGGTCTGGGATCAGCAGGAGGAAGATGTGCCCGAAGATCGCCAGCAGCACGCCTGGGAGCGCCAGGATCGGGCGAGTCCAGGGCCTGTTGAGCCACAGCCAACTCGACCCGATCAGCGCCAGCCACACTATGAACCACAGCCCGTGGATGACGATGAGCAGGAGCATCCCCAGGACGACGGCGATCAGCCCGTGCCCGATTAGCTGCATGAGCTGGTCCACGGGCTTCAGCACCCACGACAGCGCCCGTGTCACCCTCATGATCAACACCCTCACGAACGACGTCAGGAAATCGACGGGGCTGTGCTCCCGCGCGAAGCTGATGCGCGTGTCGAAGTCGTCTATGTCCCACAGCCAACTCACCCGGCAGTCCCTCCCCGCGCCGTCCGCGAATACCCGGCAATTCTAACACGCCCTCCCATGGGCCGGTACGGGCGTGCAACGCGCGGCGGTTCCGATACAATGGCCAGGCGCCTGTACAGGAGAAGCCAATGCTGACCCTCGTGCCCCAGGAGATCGAAGAGTACGCCGTGCGGCACACCACGCCGCTGCCGCCGCACCTCGCCGAGCTCGCCAGGTACACCGCCGGTAGGGACGACGGCATGATGCTCTCAGGCCCGATGGAGGGCGGCCTGCTCCAGATGCTCGTCTGGGCCCTGGGAGCCCGACGCGTGCTGGAGGTCGGCTGCTTCACCGGCTTCAGCGCCCAGATGATGGCCGCCGCTCTCCCCGACGATGGGCGGCTCGTGACCTGCGAGATCGACCCCGACAACGCAAGCGTCGCCAGGGAGTACTTCGACAGGGGGCCTGACGGGCACAAGATCGAGATTCGCCTCGGGCCGGCCCTCGAAACCATGCGGTCCCTCGAAGGCCCCTTCGACCTCGTCTTCATCGACGCCGACAAGACGCCCTACATCGACTACTACGAGAGGGCGATGGACCTCCTCGCGGACCGCGGCATCATCGCCGTCGACAACGTGCTCTGGAGCGGCCGCGTCCTCGAACCCGAGTCGGAGTCCGACAGGGCCCTGGCCGCCTTCAACGACCACGTGGCCGCCGACGCCAGGGTGCGCCAGGTCATCCTGACCATCCGCGACGGCCTCATGCTCATCCGCAAGGCCTAGCGTCCAACCGCATCCATATCTGCTAGAATGGCGCCGACTCGGTCGGGAGGGAAAGCCGGGGCGCCACCATTCCTGTGATCGGGCAGGGCCTTTCCAAAGTCCGTTCGTGGTGAGCCTGTCGAACCACAATTGGGGCCTTCGACAAGCTCAGGCCGAACGGCAAGGTACGACCCTATCTCAACAATGGAAAGGCCCTGGTGATCGGGTACCCACGACCGTGATGAACGGCCCGGAGTAGACACTGTGCCTCACCGGCCTAACTGGTACAAGGATCATCCTGCCGCCTGTACTTGCGTGAGCTGCCAGGGTGGCCGGGAGCGCCCTTCATTCATGGAGCGGCTTCGCAGGCGGAGGAACAGGCGGGGGAAGAAGAACGGCAGCAGAGCGTGACCTCAGCGCCTCTTCAAGGGAAGGGTTCGTCCCAGATCCCGGCCGGGCGAAGCGGCAGTCCACATGGAACGTCGCTTGGGCCGAAGAAAGATTCGTTGCGGACCCCGGCCAGAGAAAGCAACCGCATGGCACGAGCTTCGTCTGGGCCGGGCAAGGTTCATTCGCAAGCCCCGTCCAGGCCAAGCGGCCGCACCACTCCAACAGCGCCTCAAACGGGCAAGGGTTCGTCGCAACCTCCCTCCGGGCCAAGCAGTCGAGTACCACGAACTTCCTCAGGAACGGGAGGAACGGACTGGGGCTGGTTCAAGAGAACCGCATTGGCGACGATACTGCTTCTGGCAATCGGCGGGGCGTTCGCGGTCGTTGCCGGCAACGCGACGGCCTGCAGCCAACCGCCCTCGGCCGAACCCACAGCCGAACCCACACCGGACGCGCAGGCGACCATTGAGTTTGGGGTTCAGGCTACGATGGAGGCCCGGGCTACGATGGAGGCCCTGGCTCTTACCCCTACCAGTACGGCCACACCGGCCGTCACACCCATTCCGACCCCCACGAGGACACCGACGGCAATTCCGACTCCTACACCATCCCCCACGAATACGCCGACTCCAACCCCGACTCCCACGCCCGTCCCCACGACGATCCTCACGGAAGCTTCGACTCCTGCGCCAGATCCCACCAGCACGCCGACTGCAGCGCCAACTTCCACACAGGTCCCCACGAGCACGCCCAAGCCTACCGAGACCCCGACTGTGACTCCCACGCCCACGCGGATTCCGACGAGCACGCCCGCGCGGATTCCGACGAGTACGCCCGCGCGGATTCCGACGAGCACGCCCACGCGGATTCTGACGAACACTCCCATGCCCACCCCAACGAGCACACCGCTCGTTGAGTTCGGCCCCGCGAGTGGCACGCTCGATCACGACGTTAGCGTCGAAGGCCCTCCTACTTACGATAGCCAAACAAAAGTTGCTGACTTCTTGACAGAAGCTACCTTTACGGCGCCTCACAACATTCCCAGCAGGAATTGGAGTAGCGGGTTCCTGCTGCGGCGAACGGGGGCAGGCAAGGCACACGCAGTGTTGATCCATAAGTCCGGGGAGTGGAGCCACTACGTGCAGAGTGGCGACTCTGCACGCACATCTCTGATCGCCATGGGCTCTTCTGAGAACATCAGAACTGGTAGGGACGCTCAGAACCACGTCAGAGTAGTCGCGTCTGGCGGTATAGCTTGGCTATTCGTCAACGCCGTCTACGAGGCCGAGCTAGATCTTAGGGCGCACGCGGAGTCCGGTTCTGTGCATGTGTTAGGGGCCTGGCTGGTCGGGGATGAGTTCCCGGGCTTCGCGGTAGCCTTCTCTGACTTCTCCGTTAAACCGTTAGCGAAGAGATATGGCCCGGTAAGCGGCACGATCGAGCACGACCCCAGTGACGCCCACATCGACACGCATCCCTCTTCGGCTTGGTTGGCAGACGGCATCATCGAGGCCCGCTTCTTCAATCCATACTCCGCGAGTGAAGGAGATTGGACAAGCGGATTCCTGATTCGGATTGCTTCAACCGGCAATCGCCACGCCATCATCATCGACAACAACGTAGGGTGGCACCACTATCTGCGCAAGGGGGAATCAGACTCCAAGCTAGCAGAGGGGACTTCGGAGCACATATCCACGCTCCAGTCCGACAGCAATCATATCCGCATTGTTGCTTTCGGTGGGAAGGGCTGGCTGTTCGTTAATGGGGCGCTAGTGAGCAACCTGGACCTGAGTGGGTTGATCGGATCCGGGGGTGTGGATGCTGTGGGGGCGTACTTCTCAAGCCACGCACTTGCCGGGAGGCTCACAGGTTTCGAAGACTTCACCATATGGTCAGTCGAGCGGTGACTGTCCCTGCTGGTGGTGAGTCAGGGCACACTACCCCATCTCTTTGGACGCCCCTCTTGGACCGAGGAGGGCAACAGAGTAACAGCTTCGTCAATCCCGTGCTATTTGCACCCCGAGAAGTTCTGCGTCGCGTACGCCTCTTCGTGAACATACCCGTACTTTTCTGTTGCGAGTATGTTCACTCCCACGCCAATCCTGCGGCTAGATTTGTCCAGGATGTTCTTCTTATGGCCAGAGCTGTCCATCCAGCCGTCCACAAGTAGCTTGGCCATCTCTCTTGAGTCCTCGGCATACTCGGATGGTGACCATCGTGTCGGACCGTTTCCCCACCGGGTGCCGCTCCAACGCGCAACTCTTGGTAGCCTAAAGATATTCTCGGCAAGTCCGTGAGTGTACGAGGTACTACTTGTCCATCCCTTGCAGTCATAACCGGCCTCAAGCGCTCTATCAGTTGGATCTTTGCCATTCACAACGTGGCCGTAACCAATAAGGGCCATGTTCTTGCTATGTGACCGGGCGATATCAGATATGGCTTGGTCGTGAACGAATTCACTGAGACCAGCCCTGACCCTTTCCTTGTTCGTGAACTCAATCACAAACTTTTCGATATCGTCCGCGTTGAGTTGCATCGATCCCACCTGCTTCAGGTCATCTTTCGGCTTGGGTACAACTAAAGACGCACTTGTGGGCGTCGGGATAGGTGCTATTGCAGGAGTACGAGTGGGCGGTGGGCTCGGGGTGGGAGTGTTGGTTGCAGGCAAGGCTCCTTCAGTTCCAAGCTTGGCCTGCACGGTAGCCTCAATCGCGGCCTCCACCGTAGCACGAGAATATGGCGCAGCATCCTTAGTTGCAAGCTTGGCCTGCACGGTAGCCTCAATCGCGGCCTCCACCGTAGCACGAGAGTATGGCGCAGCGGAAGGAACCTCATCAGACGAATCATGCAAAAGGGTCTCTGTCCTATTGTAAGCCGTCCCCACTGCCTTCCATGCAGTGACTGCGATGGGCACATCCTCGTGATACCCCCAAACCCACAGGAGGCCGACAACTAGAGATGCGACTATGAACAGCTTGAACCAGCTGCCCCCGCCGGACCGGGACGCAGAGGGAGGTCTGCGGCCAGTGTTGCTTCTGGATCGCTTTTGTCCGCCAGCTCCTCTAGGGCGCTGGCTCTCTTCGCGAAACCAATCTCTATCCTCTAATCCCATGAATCAGTCCCTACTGGCGAATTGCGATAAGGGATACAGCGATGGCACAAGTATCTGACATAACTCCGATTCATTCAACCCATATAGCCCGGCCTGAGCGATCCTTGAAGACCGGATCCGCCAACTTAGAGCCTATCCGATAACCTTAATTGTTCTTGGTGAGTATCCGAGACTTTGCATAAACTTTCTCCATTCTACTTGAGTGGAGGAAAGACATGTCGGAGATCGATCATGGAGGCGTAGGCGCTGATTGGCGGATTCCCGATGCTCTGTGGGAGAGGATTGAGCCGATATTGCCTGCGGAGACGGCGGGTCCGAAGGGCGGGAGGCCGTGGAAACCTGCCCGCCAGTGTATGGATGGGATCTTCTACTTGCTGCGGACCGGCTGCCAGTGGAAAGCGTTGCCTCGGACGTTCGGTGCTCCGAGCACTGTGCATGACAGGTTCCAGCGTTGGCGAGTCGCCGGAGTCTTCGAGGAGTTGTGGGAGCGGGGGTTGTCTGAATACGATGAGGTGCAAGGGATAGATTGGCAGTGGCAGGCAATGGATGGAGCCATGACAAAGGCTCCGCTCGGGGGGTAAGGGCACTGGCCCGAACCCTACAGACCGGGGTAAGAAGGGTACCAAACGCAGCCTGTTGACTGAGGGGAACGGTATTCCCATAGGGGTGAGTGTGGATGGAGCCAACCGCCACGACATGAAGATGGTTGAGGCGACATTGGAATCTATAGTGGCACAACGTCCGGTTCCCCGGCCTGCACAACCTCAGCGGCTGTGTATGGACAAGGGCTATGACTTTGCTGAAGTCGAGCAGTTGGTGGCTCGGTACGGATACACAGCGCACATCCGCAGCCGAGGCCAGGAGCGGAAGGAACAACAGACCCTTCCAGGTTACCGCGCCCGCCGTTGGGTGGTCGAGCGCAGCCATAGCTGGCTGAATCGATTCAGACGCCTGCTCATCCGTTGGGAGAAGCGTTTGGACAACTATCTGGCTATGCTGCACTTTGCTTGTGCCTGGATAACATTTCGCGCTGCTGGAGTTGTCGGATAGGCTCTAATACCAAGTCACCGTGATGCCGCCGTATATGTGCGGCCAGGGAGTGGGTTCCCGCCCCGTATCGAGTACGGGGCAGGCTCTTCGCGGGAATGACGGCTTTACGGTGCGCTCAAAACGAAATGGTATAACGAGGTCTCGCGGCGTCCAGGCGCGACTATACCTGCTAGAATGGCGCCCATTCGCGCGGAGGGAGAATAGCATGGCGCAACGGTACAGGGCCGCAATCGTCGGGCTCGGCAGAATCTCAACCATGATCGACGACGAGGTGGTGGGCAACCCCTACCTGCTCCTGCCCATGAGCCACATGGGAAGCTACGAGGCTGTGCAGGAGGTGGACTTCGCGGGAGGCGCGGACCCCTACGAGGAGCAGCGCGAGGCGTTCGGCCGCAAGCACGGCGTCACGAACCTCTATTCCGACTACCGGGAGATGCTGGAGACCGAGCGCCCAGACATCGTATCCATCTGCACGTCCGCCCGCCCCAGGGCCGATATCGTCACCACTATAGCCGCCATGGACGTGGGCGTGAAGGCGATCTGGGCGGAGAAGCCCATCTCCATGAGCCTCGAGGAGGCCGATGCCATGGTCCAGGCCTGCAGGGACGCGGGGATAGTCCTCGCCGTCAACTGCGCCCGGCGCTGGGACGCCTGGTACAGCAAGGCGCGGGAGCTTATCGACGATGGGACGATCGGCGAGGTGATGCAGGTCACCGTGTACCAGGCCGGCAACCTGTCCCACAACTCCCACATGCTCAACCTGGCGCGCTTCCTCGCGGGAGGCAACGGACGGGTCGAGTGGGTCTTCGGCGACCTGAACGACGAGACGGCGGCCGGGCCGCACGAGGACGACGACCGGGGCGGCATATCCTACCTGGCCTTCGAGAATGGCGTCCGTGCCCTGGTGCGACAGGACCGGTGGCGGTACTGCGAGGCTGAGGTCGTGGGAACCGAGGGGCGCATCAGGGTGCTCAACGACACCCAGGACATGGAGCTGTGGGTTCGGGACGGCGAGGGCGGCCTCTCGCGCCGCCTCTTCCCGCGCCGGCAGAAGATAGAGAGCGCGACCGTCCGGGCGGTCAGGGACATCATGCACTGCATCGAGACCGGCGATGAGCCCGTCAGCTCCGGCGAGGACGGCCGGCACGACCTGGAGGTGGCCGTTGCCGTCCGGGAGTCCCACAGGAAGGGCGTCAAGGTCGCGCTCCCGATAGAAGACCGCACCCAGCGCATCAACTCATACGAGACCCTGCTCAGCGCCGAGGACCTCCCCAGGGCGATCCAGAAGCGGATGGCCGCGTCCTCGTGATCGCCGCCGCCGCGACCTGGTTCCTGAAGTCCGAGGACGGCCAGCCCCTCGGCCAGATATACAGGGACGCAGGCGATCCCCCGCCGGCCGAGGGCGCGCAGGTCGACGACATCGGCGTGGTGGTGCGGTTCACGGAGCTCGGCTCCTCGTGCGGGATGCGCCGCTTCGAGGTGATCGTAAAGGTGGCGGCAGAACCTGCGGTATAATCGCATCGACCCAGCGCTCGCTACCTCAGGGAGAGAACGATGAGAGAGTTGACGTTTGTGCTGGAGGACGAGGAGCTCTATTCGATAATCGAAACCGAGGCAAAGGAATCGGGTCGCACCATCCAGGACATACTCGTTGAAGCCCTGCACCTGTGGCAGGTGGAGACGGAGATGGATGAGGAAGAGCGCCGAGAGGTTGAAGAGGCCAGTCGAGATTGGGAGAAAAACGGCGGCATGGAAGCCCGCGCCTTCGACGGGCTGCGTGAAGAGGAGGCTCGTGTCAACAGTTGAGATACCTTGTAGAGGTTTCGCCGGCTGCTCGAAGGGACCTTCGGCGAATCAGCCGTCAATACAGGAATCGCATAGAGACTGTCATTCATCAACTGGCCCATGACCCGTATCCGCACACGACGGCCAAGGTGCGAGGGCGGAGAGTACATGGCGACTTCGAGTCGGGCAATTCAGAGTGATCTACGAAGTACATAATACCAAGTCACCGTGATGCCGCCGTATATGTGCGGCCAGGGAGTGGGTTCCCGCCTTCGCGGGAATGACGGCTTTACGGCGCGCTCAAAACGAAATGGTATAAGACGTGCTCATCGTGGTAGTGGTAGAGGTCGCCTTGCGCAACGAATCGACTTACCGGGGACGCTAGGGAGTCACACTATCAGGAAAGGCGAAACGGCATATCGACTTGGCGCTGACATCGGCGGCACCTTCACGGATATTGTCTTGCTCGGCCCTGACGGCGAATACCACACCAAGAAGGTCCCATCCACGCCCGCCGACTACGCCGAGGGCATCCTCGACGGCGTGGTACAGGCCCTGGGCGAGCGCGGCGTCGACGAGGCGTCGGTCCGCGAGGTCATCCACGGAACGACGGTCGCCAGCAACACCGTTCTGGAGAACAAGGGCGCCAGGACCGCCCTGATAACCACCAAGGGCTTCCGTGACGTGCTGGAGCTCCGGCGTCTCAGGGTGCCGCACCTCTACAGCTTATTCTACGAGCCTCCGACGCCCCTCGTACGGCGGAGGTGGAGGCTGGAGGTAGACGAGCGCGTCGGCGCTGCCGGCGAGGTGGTCAGGCCGCTCGACGAGGAGTCGGTCTACGCTGCCGTCGAGCGCATACGGGCCGAGGGCGTCGACTCGGTGGCTGTGTGTCTCCTCCACTCATACCGCAACGGCGACCACGAGCGGAGGGTCGGCGAGATCGTCCGGAAGGAGCTGCCGGACCTCTTCTGCTGCCTGTCCGTAGACGTGCTGGCCGAAATCCGCGAGTACGAGCGCACCAGCACCACCGTGGTGAACGCCTATCTCGGCCCCATAGTCCAGGGCTACCTGAGCTCCCTCTCGGGCAAGGCCCGCTCGGCCGGGATAATCGCCCCCCTGCGGATCATGCAGTCCAACGGCGGCGTCATGTCCCTGAACAGGGCCGCCGAGTCGCCCGTCCGCATCGTCGAGTCCGGGCCCGCTGCGGGCGTCGTGGCCGCGCAGAGGGTCGGAGAGCGCGTCGGGCTGGACAACGTCATCAGCTTCGACATGGGAGGCACGACCGCCAAGGCGTCGCTCATCGAGGACGGAAGCCTGAGCTGGACTACCGAGCACGAGATCGGCGCTGGCATATCCCTGTCCAGCCGCCTCGTGAAGGGCGGGGGACACGCCGTCAAGGTGCCCGTCGTCGACCTGGCGGAGGTGGGCGCGGGCGGTGGCAGCATCGTCTGGATCGACCGCGGCGGCGCGCTCCGGGTCGGCCCTCGCAGCGCGGGCGCGGCGCCTGGCCCCGCCTGCTACGGGGCCGGAGGCGACCAGCCGACCGTCACCGACGCCAACGTCGTGCTGGGCTACATCAGTCCTTCGGAGCTGGCCGGGGGCGCGGTGCGGCTCAGGCCCGACCTGTCGGCCAGGGCGCTCCAGGACAGGGTCGCGACGCCGCTGGGGACCCCGCTGCTGGAAGCGGCATACGGTGTACACGTCGTCGCCAACGTCACGATGATCAGGGCGATCCGCGCCGTGTCGACCTACAGGGGCCGCGACCCGCGCGACTTCGCGCTCATCGCCTTCGGCGGCAGCGGCCCAGTGCACGCGGCGGAGATGGCCAGGTCCCTGGGCGTTCGCACGGTCGTCGTGCCGCCCGCTCCGGGGCTCCTGTCGGCCGTTGGGCTGCTCGATGCCCTGCCCGAGTACCACTTCGTGCAGACCCACTTCGCTCCTGTCGACGGCGTCGATCCGACCGACGTGACAGGCGCCTACGAGCGCATGGAAGGCCGCGCCGTGAGCGACCTCACCCAGGAGGGATACCCGTCCAACGACATCGAGACCCGGCGCGCCGCGGACCTGCGCTACGTCGGCCAGGCCTACGAGCTCACCGTCCCGTGTCCATCCGGCAGCCTAGACTCGGCCGCCCTGAGCGCGCTGGCCGAGACCTTCCACGACGAACACGAGCGCACCTACGGCCACAAGGCCGGCGAAGAGCCGGTCGAGATCGTGAACTTGCGCCTCACGGCCATGGGCAGGGCAGGGCAGGTCTCGCCGACCCGCCCCGGTGGCTCCGGCGCGGCCGAGCCGCAGCGCGAGGACCGCAGCGCCTACTTCGGCGCCGAGCACGGCCTCGTCACCACCCCCGTCATCGGGCGAAGCGGGCTGAGCAGCGCGCCACAGCAGGGGCCGTTCATCGTTGAGGAGTACGACGCCACCACCGTCGTGCCCCCGAACTGCACCGCAAGTCTCGACGACGCAGGGAACATCGTCATAGCGGTCGACCCCAATTAGCCCTTGGCGGACGATACGGTATAATACCAAGTCACCGTGATGCCGCCGTATATGTGCGGCCAGGGAGTGGGTTCCCGCCCCGTATCGAGTACGGGGCAGGCTCTTCGCGGGAATGACGGCTTTACGGCGCGCTCAAAATAAATTGGTATAATCCTCTTTCACAAGCTGAAGGAGTCCACACATGGTCACCACAACGCGGCCAATGACGGCTGAAGCGCTGCTGGATATGCCGGGGGACGGCTTCCGATACGAGTTGATCAAGGGAGAGCTGAAGAAGATGCCGTCTACAGGGTACGCTCACGGCAAATACGAACTCTCTATAGGCGCATCACTGGCCGCCCATGTCAAGGCCAATGGTTTGGGTGATACTTGTGGAGGGGAGACCGGCTTCTTGCTGGAATCCAATCCAGACCATGTTCGCGCTCCTGACTTAGCCTTCGTCCGACGCGAGCGAGCCGAGGTAATTGGGGATGTGCCCGGATTCTTCCCCGGCGCCCCGGACCTTGCAATCGAAATCATCTCGCCCAACGACCGATACAGCGAGGTAGAGGAGAAGGTCGAGGACTGGCTCGGAGCGGGGACCCTGGCGGTGATTGTCGTTGACCCCCGCAGGCGAAGCGTAAAGATAAACCGCTCACTCATGGATACCGTCGTACTGACGGAAGCGGACACACTCGCTGTCGAACACATCGTTCCTGGCTGGCGTATGCCGGTCAAGGACATCTTCGAGTAACCCTGAGCCCGACATGCTGCCCGAAGACATCGATCCCATCACCTTCGAGGTGATCCGCAACGGACTCGACACCCTCGTCGACGAGATGGCCCTCACGGTCATGCGCACCGCCCACTCGGGCGTCGTCAAGGACGCGATGGACTACTCCACGGCCTTCTGCGATCGCAACGGGCAGGTCGTCGCCCAGGGCCTCACCATCGTCTGCCACCTAGGCTCCTTCCCGGCCGCCGTCGCGTCCGTCATCGACAAGTACGGCGACACGATGGTCGAGGGCGACGTCTTCATCCTGAACGACCCCTACACCTCCGGAGGCATACACCTGCCCGACATCTACGTGATACAGCCCGTGTTCGTCGCGGGCGAGCCGGAAGGCTTCGCGGGCGTCATCGCGCACCATACGGACGTGGGAGGCATCGTCCCTGGGTCGAACTCGACCGACTCCACGGAGATATACCAGGAGGGGCTGCGCATTCCGACCCTGCGGCTCTACGACCGCGGGGAGCCTGTCGAGGCCGTCTTCACGATCCTCGCCGCCAACGTGCGCGTGCCCGACAAGGTGCTGGGAGACCTGAGAGCGCAGATCGCCGCGGCCAGGACCGGCGAGAGGGGCCTGGTGCGCCTCACCGACCGCTACGGCGCTCATGCAGTGCGCCGCTATATGGACGTGCTGATCGACCACTCCGAGCACCTGGCGCGGGAGGAGATCGAGGCCCTGCCGGACGGAACCTACCGCGCCACCGGATACATCGACGCCGACAACGTGCCCGACGGCCCACTGGTGCTCGAGGTCGCGGTGACCATTGACGGCGACCGCGTCGTGGCCGACTTCGAGGGGTCGTCGAGCCAGATGAAGGCCGGAATCAACTCGCCGCTCCCGTTCACCAAGGCGGCGGTCTACGGCGCGCTGCGGCTTCTGATGGACCCCGGCATCCCCAACTCCGCCGGGTACACCCGCCTTATCGAAGTGCGGACGCCAATCGCCTCGGTCGTCAACCCCGTCCTGCCAGCGGCCTGCGGCGCGCGGGGCATAACCGGCTTCAGGATCATGGACACGGTGCTGGCGGCCCTGGCCCAGGCGGTGCCCGACAGGGTGCCGGCCGACGGCGAGGGCGGCAACACCATCATCAGCATCGGCGGGCACGCGGCGACGGGCGGCTTCGCCTACGTCGACCTGTTCGCGGGCGCGCGCGGCGCAAGGCCCACGGGCGACGGGCCGGACGGCGTCGCCCACCCGGCCGCGAACATATCGAACACCCCCGTCGAGATTGCCGAGGTAGAGTCGCCGGTCAGGATCGAGGAGTACGGCCTCCTGCCCGACTCCGGCGGCGCGGGCAAGTACCGGGGCGCGCTATCCGAGGTCAGGAGCGTCCGCTGCCTCGCCGACGAGGCCCTCCTGCAGCTCCGGTCGGACAAGCGCGCCCACCCGCCCTTCGGACTGCAGGGAGGCGCGTCCGGCGCACCCTCGTACAACATCCTCAACCCCGGCGACGGCCAGCGTGTCCTGACCACCATGGGCACCGCTCCCATGCGACGGGGCGACCTGATCCGGCACGAGCTGGCCAGCGGCGGCGGCTGGGGCGCCCCCCTCGAGCGCGACCCGGCCATGATCCTGGCCGACTTCCTCGACGAGAAGGTCACCGCCGACCACGCCCGCCAGGTCTACGGCGTCGTCATTGACCCGACCACCCAGCAGGTAGACACCGAGGCCACCGCCCACCTCCGCCGCACCCTGCAATAGCCCAGCCCCCGTCATACCGGCGAAAGAACGTCACCCCGTACCCCGATCATCACATGGCGCATCCGAGTCGGGGCAGCCCTGACATTTTCTGGATATCTGGGCCGAATGAGCCTGAAATGACTTGGAAATGAAACGGGGCCTTTGGTACTATTTTGTATGTGAATATTCGAAACTAACGTGAAATGACCCGGAAATGAGGCGTACATGGCCATCAGTCGCTACTTCGTCCCCCAGCGATGGCTGCGCTACGATGGCGCGGCCATCGCTGGGCCGCTGGTCGAAGCCAAGACCGCCGCCGGCGTCCTGGTCCGGCTGCCTTACCTGCCTCAATGGATCGAGCAGATCCACGAGGAGCAGCTGCGGCTGGAAGCAGTTGGCACCACGCGCATCGAGGGAGCCGAGTTCACCCAGCGAGAACAGGACGAAGCCTTTGCGCCCGACGCATCCATGCGCACCGAGCTGACCCGGTCGCAGCGGCAGCTGCGGGCAGCCGATGCCGCCTACCGCTGGCTCCAATCGCTGCCAGTCAGCCAGCCGGTCACCGCACAGCTGGCCCTGGACATACATCGGCGCATAGTCACAGGTTGTGATGATGATCATTGCGAGCCCGGCGCGCTTCGGCGCTCAGGGGCGAACGTCACCTTTGGCAACCCGGTCTGCCGTGGCGAAGAGGGCGGAGACGAGCTTGCCGACGCATTCGACGCTCTCTGCCGGGCCATCGCCGGAGAGTTTCGTGGGCACGACCCCATCATTCAGGCAATGGCCGCCCACTACCACGTCGGCGCAATGCACCCCTTCGACGACGGCAACGGGCGCACCGCCCGCGCCTTGGAGGCGTTCATGCTGCGCAGGGCCGGCGTCAACGATATGGTGATGGTCAGCCTGTCCAACTACTACTACGAGCACATGGAGGAGTACCTGGCGGCGTTGTACGACTCACGCAGCCTCGGACATGACCTCACGCCGTTCCTGAGGATTGCGTTGCCTGCGGTCGCGGAGAGGTGCAACGCGCTGGCCGCGGAGATCGTCACCCACAACAAGAGGGTGCTCTACCGCGAGTTCGCCCAATCACTGTTCGGACGGCTGCGCAGCCCCCGACGCCGGGCGCTGGCGGACCGGCAGCTTAGGATCATCGAGGTCCTGCTGGACTCCGGGCCTGAGAGCCCGTCTGACTCGTTGGCCAGAGTGCTGACACACTACGAAGACCTCAAGTATCCTGAACGCGCATTCGCGCGGGACCTATATGACCTGCTCCGCCTGTCCGCCATCACACTTAGCGGCAACCGCATCGCTGCAGACCTGGACTGGCCGCGGAAATTCTCGGAGTCAGAATTGCTCGAAAGGTACGAACGCATGCCGTCTGTGTCATCCGCCGCTAACCCGGCTGTGGCGGACCTCTCGTGGCTGCTCGGCCGACGCCGCCGATAGGCTCCAGTCCCCCATTACGGCCTCCTTCCGCCAGGGGACAAGGGGCTTACATTGAGTTGTAATGTCCGGCTTCTTACCAGGGGGGTGAGCGGCCGGGGTGCATGGAGTCCAGGGGCGCTGCCCAGGGGTCCGGTCCGTACCAGTGCTCCTTGAGCTGTTCCCTGATCCTGCGCTCGGCGGGGGTGAGCTGGGGAGAGTTTCCAGTTTCCGGTTTTGAGTTTTTGGTGGAGGCCCGGGGCGATTCGTGGGGCGGCCCTACGACCAATCTCATGCCAGACCTCTTGCGGGCGGGCCTGTCTTCGAGGTCGGTGTCTTCGAACGTCTGGTAGGCGTTCCCGTACCCCACAATGAGGTCGGGGGAGATGTAATGAGAGACTCCGTCCTCGTCCACCTCGAACGGGCCCTGCTCGTCGAAGGCGTAGACGGCGCCGGTGATCTCATCGCGTGCGAACTTGCAGCGGGTTATGTGGTGCGAGTCGTAGTTGGCCCGTTCGATTTCCTCGATGGTGATGGGTGGGAAGTTCCTGGTTTTCGGTTTTGGGCTCACCGCTGAGGGCGCAGAGGGAGGGTTCTTGGTTTCTGGTTCTGGGTTTCTAGTGGAGACCGAGGGCGTTTCGGCCGAGGGGACGGGATGGGTTCCCGACTTCTCGGGAACGACGGTGTCATGCCCCGTGCCGTCCTTCTGGGTTCCCGACTGCTCAGGAACGACGGTGTCATGCCCCGTGCCGTCCTTCTGGGTTCCCGACTTCTCGGGAACGACGGAGCCACGCCCCGCGCCGCCCCTCTGGGTTCCCTGTATCGAGTACGGGGCAGGCTCTGCCTTCGCAGGAACGACGGGGGTGTTGTCGTTGGTGATGTAGCCGGATAGCTCTTTGGCGGCTTCCATGCGGTGGTGGGGCTTGAAGCCCAGGAGTGTGCCGTGCATGGCGCCGGCCAGGAAGTAGACGATGGAGCGGCCGTCGCCGGTCTCCTCGCGTACGAGCTGTTGAAGCCTCTGCCGGAATGGGTTGGGTCCGCGCTGGGCGGGATCGCGGCGCTCGGGCGGGCTGCTCTTGATGGGGGAGCGGCGCACAGGGAGCACGCTGGTTCCGCGGTAGGAGTCGCGGCACTGTGAGTTGTAGTATTTCTGCAGGTACCTGGCGACGAGGCCGGGGGCGACCTTGTCGATGCGCCTGGCGGCGGACATGCGGTGTCGGTCCTCGAAGCCCTCGAGGCTGCCGTCGGCGACGCCGAGGTAGAACTCGACGATGAGGCGTCCGTCGTCGGTGACCTCGCGGACGATTTCCGCCATGGTGGGCGGTCTCTTCTGTTGTGTTGTCACGCTCATATGTTCCAGAATAGCAGACGTGTCACAGACGTGTCAAGGGGGAGATTCACCGCTGAGGACGCTGAGAGCGCAGAGGAGGATTATGGGGAGAGAGAGGTCACCGCTAAGGGCGCCCTTCGACAGGCCCTTTGACAAGCTCAGGACGGGCTCAGGACAGGCTCCGAGCACAGAGGGGAGGATTATGGGGAGAGAGAGGTCACCGCTGAGGACGCCCTTCGACAGGCCCTTCGACAAGCTCAGGACGGGCTCAGGGCAGGCTGAGAGCACAGAGAGGAGGAGTTATGGGGAAGAGGGGGGATTGGCCGAAGCAGGATTCCCAGGATTTGGGGATTATCGGGATTGGGAGGGGCTGGAGCAGTTGTAGGGAGCCGGCAGGGCATCTACCGGTTGGCACGTTGGGTCGAGCAGGTTCGGCCGGCCCCATTGATGTTGGCGTGTTGGTACTATCTTATATCTATAAATCCGAAACGAACGTGAAATGAACTGGAAATGAGGCGTACATGGACGTTCGCATGAGATTGCCGGGCCGGGGGATTGACAGACTGGTGGGCGGTCTTCTATCATTGAAGCAGTCGACAGGGCCCCTACCGGTTGGCACGTTGGGTCAAGCAGACCCAGTCGGCTCCTGCCTAAATGCACATAGTCTACCTTGACGAATCTGGCACCCACTCGGAGGCCCGCTACTTTGTGATAGCGGGCCTTGCCGTTTTCGAACGCGAAACCTACTACCTTGCTCGGAGCCTGGACCAGATACAGGCGCGTTACCTTCCTGATGCAAGCGGGAGAGTCCCATTCCATGCCTCTTCACTGCGGGCGCGTGAAGGGCGTGTGCCGCCGCCGTTTGATTCGTTGACACAACAAGAGAGGGATAGACTGATAACAGACATCTACCACGTAATCGCCAGATCCAAGGCTAGATTATTCGCCGTGGCCATGGAGAAGGGCTTCGTGGATGGAGACCCATATGAGCGTGGATTTGAAGAGATAGTCAACAGGTTTGACCTGATGCTCGGTAATGACTTGAGAGATTCAGGCGAGGTACAGAGAGGGCTCATTATAGTTGCGGAGTCGAGCTATCGGGAGAATCTCGAAGTACTGGCTGAACGCATAGCCACTGAAGGCCATCGGTGGGGTGAGACTCACAACCTGGCTGATATTCCGTACTTTGCACCCGCCAAGAGTACTCGGCTACTCCAGTTGGCAGACTTTGTTGCTAATGCAGTGTACGGTAGGTACGAAGGCGGGCACACACAGAACTTCGACCTGATCGTTCCCAGATTCCACCAGGATGAGGGACGTATTCACGGCCTAGTACACAGGTCCAGAGACTTTCAAAACTGCTACTGCCCAGCTTGCATACTGAGACGCCCCAGCAATAGTCCAGACGATCGCTGAACCCCATTGACAGTCTGGACCTACAGGTGTGAATTATGAAGACGCCTGAGAATCTTGTGAGAGCCGTCGAGCGCCTGAAACCACAGGCGGTCCTGCTCCTGGACACAAACATCCTCATGGATAATCCCCGGCTCGAATCTTATGACATCGCGGCGCCGGGGCTGTTTCTGTTGGTCGTCCCGGAGATCGCGTACAAGGAGCTTATGACCATCAAGCGGGGAGGCAAGGACGAAAGAACGAAACAAAGGGCTTCACGTGCGCTCAATGTCGTGGATGCAATCTTCAGACGCGGCAACCCTGTTAACGGGATAGAGCTAGAGAATGGCCACTGGGTGATCACTGTCAAGACTCCGAATCCATCAAGCCCCAGAGAGATGTCCATAGAGGACGACCAGAACTGGGGCAACTTGGGCAGGGCTGACACCGCCTTTCTGAGACTGGCGCATAGCTGTGCGGAAGATGTAGCCGGCACGCCAACATTGCTCGTCACAAGGGACAATGACCTTAGGGGTGTTGCAAGAGTTGAGGGAGTTCCCACTTGCCCGCTGCGCCATCTGCGCTCTCCTGAAGAACTGGAAGGATTGCTTGCAGACCATCATTCTGGCGGACTGGCAGATGTTGGTGCCGATTTTTCCTCGCTGCTTGACTCCAATGAGGAACGGCCAGTGGAGATAGCTCTGACACTAGAAGAGTTGAAGAGCGAAGGTGAGTACCTGATTGCAAGCGGGGCCGGTCGCCTTACTTATGACAAACAAACACACCCGTTCCGCTGGACTTTCCCATACAGAAATTTGGCAAAGGCCGAGGACTTTGATTCAATGTGGGAAATGGCACAGGACGCGGGCAGTATGCCTGTAGAGAACGTCGATTTTATGGGCGCTGACGAGAAGATCCCGGAACCGGTGAGGCGGTTGGTGTGCATCCTGCTGGAAGCATCTGCCTCATACGCTAGCGGAGGACCATGCTTGCAGTCTCCACTCACCCGAGTGCGCCTTGGTCTAGGCTTCCTTTTCGACAATGAATGGGGCGAATTCATTCCTATCGAGAGCATACCAAAGGAACTCTATCCAGATCTCTTCAGCAGGGATTCCGCTGAGCTGGAAGCCTACAGTAGAATCTGCGCCCGTCACAACCAGCATATACTGTCTCTGCGGAATGGAACGGCTAAGAACGTAGGCGATACCTACATTAAAGTCTTTCGTAGTATGGAGGAGTTGGCCGGCCTTCTAGGTGGGGAGCTGGAACCGGAATATCATGACCAAGTGATGGCTACGTTGGAGTCCGGGCTATCATCAATCATTGAAGATGCCTTGGACACATGGTCTGTTGGGGAGACGCAAGAGATGGAGCTGTCCTACAGGCCGTTCGAATGGTCTGAAGAAGGCGAGAACAATGAGGACTATGAGGAATACGATGATGACGAATCCTCCGAATCAGAAGACTGATATGAGTCACGGCAGAAGGAGCGCCACTCAATGCCACTCACTCATCTCGAAATGAGGTGTTGAACCACTGGGCTGTGTTGTGACTTTTCATGTCATTCTGAATGGAGTTTCGGCAGGCTCAGGGCGGGCTCTGCGGAGCGAGGACCTAAAGCGGTCGAGGTGTCCTCAGGCATAGGCTTTAGATTCTTCGTCGCTTCGCTCCTCAGAATCACCATGGCCTTGCGAAGGCCACACAAGGGTATGAAAATGGGCGCGGGATTCTCCGTTGCCACGTGATCGGTGGCAGCGACCGGGGATGGGTTCCCGCCTGCGCGGGAACGACGGTGTGGGTGTGTGCGGTTCATTTTCATAGCAATGACAAATTAGGCAGGTGAGATGCCTGTATCCCAAATGTCAATACAACCTGGGGGTGAAGCCCAAGGTCTGATTCGGTGTACCATGGGCTCGGAGAGTGAGGAGGGAACTATGGCTACGACGACGCGGCCCGTGACGGCGGAAGAGCTGCTGCGCATACCGAGGGGCGGCTTCCGATACGAGCTTGTCAGAGGGGAGTTGAAGAAGATGCCGCCAGCCGGACACGCCCACGGGGAATACGCCCTGTCCATAGGGGCCTCGCTTCGGGCACACGCAAAGGCGAACGGGCTGGGCAGGGCCTACGCCGCAGAGACGGGATTCAAGCTGGAATCCGATCCCGACCACGTTCTCGCTCCTGACGCGTCTTTCGTACGCAGCGAGAGGGCGGAAGCGGCAAGAGGGACGCCGGGGTTCTTCCCCGGCCCTCCGGACGTCGCTGTCGAGGTGATATCCCCCAACGATCGCTACACAGAGGTCGACGAGAAGGTGGCCGACTGGCTCGACGCCGGAACGCTCGCCGTCGTGGTGGTGGATCCACGCAGCCGCACCGTCAGGATTCACCGCTCGCAGGCCGACGTCGAAGCCCTGGGGGAATCGGACACCCTCCAAGTCGGCGATGTCGTTCCCGGCTGGCGAATGCCGGTCAGGGACATATTCGAGTAGCCAATTCAAATCGTAGCGGCGGGTTTCAACCCGCCTTCCCCGGTCACTGCCGTAGAATGTCAACCTCCAGTTCTACATCGGCGTCGCCGACGGCAGCCTCAACGGCTTCGAGGACCGCCACACCGATGTGCACCTTCATCCCGAAGTGCCACTCGTTACCCTTCTTGGTCTGGTGCATCTCGGGGTCGCGCTCTTAGCCCGATTCTTCGTCGATGAGGGCGCCGCTATGATGCTCGCGTCCACTATCGTCCCCTCCTGAAGACGGAGACCCTTGGACTCCAGATAGCGGTTGATCTCCTCGAACAGACCCGCGCCCAACTCATGCTCTTCCAGCAGGTGGCGGAAGTTCAGAATCGTCGTCTCGTCCGGCAGCGGCCCAGGCAGTCTCAGCCCTACGAACCGCCTCACCGATTCGACCTCGTAGAGCATGTCCTCCATCCCAGGGTCGCTCAGAGCCTGCCCCGGCGACAGGGCCTTTCCATTGTTGAGATAGGGTCGTACCTTGCCGTTCGGCCTGAGCTTGTCGAAGGCCCCAATTGTGGTTCGACAGGCTCACCACGAACGGACTTTGGAAAGGCCTGCCCCGGCGAAGGCCGGGGTTGTAGAACAACTGCACGCAGTGTATCCGTAGCATCGCCGACAACTCGTAGGGACGCCGACCTCGGCCAGCATTGGGGATAGAACGGTCGGATGCGCTCTTCCAACTCTTCCCACGGGATCAGTCCATCCATGCGCTCAAGGAACTTCTCCCTGCGAGTCTTTCGCTTCTTGCTCTCGTAGTCCAAGTCCGCAAACGTCGGCTGGTTCATTATGAATTGGTATTATTCAAGAGCATCCCTAGTGTCCTGTATCCGTAGTTCGCAGCATTATCCGGAGGCTTTCTGAAAGGGGAGGGGACCCGATTCTTGGTCGAACCAGAGTAACGGATCAGCGTTGATCTCTCCCCTTAATTTACGAATGAACTACGGATACACCACACTAGGACATCGGTTCACTCGCAAGCCATGGGATGCCGACCGTAGGGTGGGACAACGTCAGGAGAGCACTCCACATCAGCCGCCGGTGCTATCGCCCCGGTCCCTGGTACACGGAGGCGTCCGGGCTCCTAATTTCGGCCCGACCGTTCGGAGGCAACCGGCTTGGGCGTCAAGGCGCCGGCGTCAGCCGCCACTAGGCAGTGTTGACATTTGTGTCATTCCGAGCGTAGCGAGGAATCTAAGAACCTTGCACAAAGGCTACCATCTAGATTCTTCACTCCGCTGCGCTACGTTCAGAATCACTATGGCCTTGCGCAGGCCACATAAGGGGATGAAAATGGCGTGGCCTACCCCATCGTCACTCCCGCGAAGAGCCTGCCCCGTACCCGATACGGGGCGGGAGTCCAGGGTGGCTGAGCTCCGTGTCAGGTACAGGGCAGGCTCCAAGCCACCTGCCGGGGATGGGTTCCCGCCCCCGACTGCTCGGGGGCAGGCTCTTCGCGGGAATGACGGAAGGGAGCGCGGGAATGACGGGTGTGGCTGTCTGCTGTCTATTTTCATAGCAATGACATTTGACTGGGAGCCGCTCGAATGTCAACACAACCTAGCCAGTGGACCTCGGTTCTCCCTATTATGCAGTCTGGCGACCCCGACCGGATTCGAACCGGCGCTCTCTGCCTTGACAGGGCAGTGTGTTAGGCCGCTACACCACGGGGCCGCAATGGAGCTTGCGGGCAGGGCGCCTGCGCAGGCTTGCTGAAGGGCAATGCCTCGCTTGGCGCCGGCCGGGGGCTGGTGGGCGGTAATGGATTTGAACCAATGACCTCTGCGATGTCAACGCAGCGCTCTAAACCACTGAGCTAACCGCCCGCGGCGGCTCCTCCGACCACGTCACAGTGTAGCACACCGCCGTTCGCGCCGGTCAAGGAAGCGGCAGGGCCTTTCCATTGTTGAGATAGGGTCGTACCTTGCCGTTCGGCCTGAGCTTGTCGAAGGCCCCAATTGTGGTTCGACAGGCTCACCACGAACGGACTTTGGAAGGGCCCTGCGTATGCGCCCAGATCCCCCACCTAAATGGCGGCGACGCCCTAATGGCAAGGGGAGGGCTGGTTTGAAACCAGCCCCTACGGGGTGATGGCTGATAGATATGGCGCCGAATGACGGAGGTGGTGGATTTGGGATGCGGGCCGAACGTTGACATCTGAGAGGGGCGCCCCTAGAATCTCTATATATGCTTAGAATCAGACTCAGGCGCGTAGGCGCCAAGAAACAACCAAGCTACCGGGTGGTCGTGGCGGACTCCCGCGCGGCGCGCGACGGCAGCTTCGTCGAACAGATCGGCCACTACAACCCTCGCACCGATCCTGAAACGGTCAGCATCGACGAGGAGAGGGCCCTGCACTGGCTCCGCAACGGCGCCAGCCCGAGCGAGGCCGTCGAGCGCCTGCTCGGCTCCATGGGCACTCTGGAGAAGGTCAAGCCATGATGAAAGACCTGGTCGAGTACATCGTCAAGTCCATAGCCTCTCACCCGGATGAGGTGAAGGTCACGGAAGAGGGCGACGACGGGCGCGTGGTGCTGAGGCTCGAGGTGGCCCCGGACGACAAGGGCAAGGTGATCGGACGGCAGGGCCGCGTGGCCGAGTCCATCCGCACCCTCCTCCGCGTGGCCGCTGTCAAGCAGGGTACGCGGGCCGTCCTGGAGATCGTCTGACGGACGCCGGCCTCCCTGACGACCAGGTCGCCGTAGGCAGGATAATCGGCGTCTGGGGGCTCCAGGGGCACGTCAAGGTAGCGCCCCTGTCGGACAACCCCGACCGCTTTGTACGCGGCTCATCCCTTCTGCTCGGCAGCTCGGCAGTCCGCGTTCTATCCTCGCGGCAAGACAAGGCCCACCTCGTCGTACGACTCGACGCCGTTGGCGACAGGACGACCGCCGAGTCGCTGCGTGGATCGCATCTCACCGTTCCGCTCGAGGAGGTCGAACCTCCACCGACGGGGTCCTACTACCACTACCAGATCATGGACATGGACGTCTCCGCGGAGGACGGCTCGTCGCTAGGGCAGGTCGTACAGATACTGCCGACCGGCAGCAACGATGTCTATGTGGTTCGCGACGGGGAGGGGAAGGAGACGCTCGTGCCAGCCCTCGCCGACGTGCTGCTGGAGGTGGACCCGGAGCGCGGCCGTATGCTGGTGAGGCTCCCCCCGGTCGTCTGACACAGCGATGTAATACCAATTCATTTTGAGCGCGCCGTATATGTGCGGCCAGGGAGTGGGTTCCCGCCCCGTATCGAGTACGGGGCAGGCTCTTCGCGGGAATGACGGCTTTACGGCGCACTCAAAATGAATTGGTATAAGCTGGCCTTTCACCCTCACCCCTTCGGCAAGCTCAGGGCAGGCGCCAACCCTCTCCCGTCAAGGGCGGTCAAGGGCGAGGGGGTGGCGGGCCGTCTGATATAATGGTTTCGCACCTAGTATCGATTCAAGGTAGTTTTGGCGAACGTCCAGCCCCCCGCCCCTCTGGGTTCCCGCCCCGTATCGAGTACGGGGCAGGCTTTTCGCGGGAATGACGGTAATCCGAGGGTTTCTGTCATATTTAGATTGAAGCAGTACTAGTTCTAACGGGAGAGTGCAGATGTCCGGTCACTCCAAGTGGTCGACTATCAAGCACGGCAAGGCCGTCACCGACGCCCGCCGGGGCAAGCTTTTCACGAAGCTGACCAAGGAGATCATCATCGCGGCGCGTGAAGGCGGCGCCGATACCGACACGAACTTCCGACTGCGCCTGGCCGTTCAGAGGGCGAAGGACAACAACATGCCCGCGTCCAACATCGAGCGGGCGATCAACCGGGCCACGGGCGCCGATTCGGACGGCGCTCGCATGGAAGAGGTGATGTACGAGGGTTACGGCCCAGGTGGCACGGCGGTGCTCCTGCAGGCCCTGACCGACAACAGGAACCGCACGGTCTCGGACATCCGCTCCACGTTCACGAAGATGGGAGGCAACCTGGCGTCCGCAGGCGCGGTGGCCTGGCAGTTCGAGCAGAAGGGCGTGGTGGTAGTCGAGACGGATGAGGACCCCGACGAGATGACGCTCATAGCCATCGACGCCGGCGCGGACGATTTCGAGACGATCGACTCGACGCTCCACGCGTTTTCGCCGCCCGACACCCTGGAGGCGTTACGCAGGGCGCTGGCCGACAGCGGGGCCCACGTGCGCTCCAGCGAGTTGACGATGGTGCCCACCAATACCGTCGCGCTCGACGACAAGACAGCCAAGCAGACCCTCAACCTTCTCGACCAGCTCGAAGAGCTCGACGACACTCAGAAGATCTACTCCAACGCCGACTTCCCCGACGAGGTCCTGAACAGCTATGGGAACGAGTCCGGGTAGCCCTCTTACCCCAGGAGAGCTCCGTGCGAGTCTTGGGAATCGACCCCGGTACGTACAAGATGGGAGTGGGCGTCGTATCCTCCGACGGGTCTAACCTGAGGGCGGAATACATCGACGTGGTTAGCCCCAGGCGCCGCGACCCGCTGGCCGACAGGCTGGTATTCCTGTTCGACGAGTTGAACAAAGTGGTCGTGGACTGGTCGCCGATGGAGGTCGCCATCGAGCAGCCCTTCGCCGCCCAGAACGTCAGGGCCGCCATGGCTATCGGCCATGCGCAGGCGGTGGCCATGGTCATCGCAGCGCGCAACGGACTGCCCATCTCATCCTATGCCCCACGCGCGGTGAAGCAGGCGGTGACAGACTACGGCGGCGCCTCCAAGGAGCAGGTGCAGGAGATGGTGAGGGTCCTGTTGGGGCTGAGCGAGACGCCGCCGACGGACGCGGCGGACGCGCTGGCGGTCGCCATCTGCCATATCAATAGCGGCGAGGTTGTCCATCTCGATATCCGTGAGTAGAGCCAGGTGATCACAGGACTGGAAGGCGCCCTTGCCGCCGTTGGGCCGGACTGGGCCGACGTAGCGGTCGGAGGGGTGACCATACGCGCGAGCATCCCGGGGTCCGCCTCCGGGGCGCTCGGCTCGGCCGGCGAGCGGGTCAGGCTATTCACCTCGCTGCAGGTGCGCGACGACAGCCTGACCCTGTACGGCTTCCCAACCGAGGACGCCAGGACAGCCTTCGAGGCCCTGATCGGCGTCAACGGCGTGGGGCCGCGCCTGGCCCTCAGCATCCTGTCGACGATGGCCACGGACGCCCTGGCGCTGGCTATCGACTCGGCGGATCCGGGCGCGTTCAAGGGCGTGTCTGGAGTGGGGACCAAGACGGCCAACCGCATAGTGCTGGAGCTGAAGGGGAAGCTCGACTGGCAGACGGTGGCCGTGCACAGGCCGGACGCCGGTCACACGGACCTGGTCGACGCGCTGACCGCGCTGGGGTACACGGTCCAGGAGGCTGCAGAGGCGGCCGCGTCCCTGCCGGAGGACGCGCCCGACTCCCTGGAGGAGCGGCTGCGGATCGCGCTGCTGGAATCGACGGACTGACCGGCGTGGAGACGGACTTCGACGCCTGGGCCGACGTATACGACGCTGTCTACTCCTACGTCACCGACGACATACCCTTCTACGTGGACGAGGCGCTTCGCTGCGGGGGGCCGGTGCTGGAGCTGGGGTGCGGGACGGGGCGAGTGACGTTGCCCATCGCGCGTGCAGGCGTCGATGTCACGGGGCTGGACTCCTCGCCGGGTATGCTCGATGTTGCCGGGGGGAAGCTTGCCAAGACGCCGGACGCGCCGGTCACCCTGGTGCACGGCGACATGCGGGAGTTCTCGCTGGGGAGGCAGTTCGCGCTGGTCATCATCCCGTTCAGGGGATTCCTGTCGCTGCTGACGGTGGAGGACCAGATGAGCGCGCTGGGGTGCGTCAGGCGTCACCTGCTGCCGGGCGGGCGGCTCGTGTTCAACATCTTCCAGCCGGACCTGAACATGCTGGTGCAGCCGGGGGATGGGGCGTACCACCTGAGGGACGTAAACGACCCGGAGAGCGGCCGACGCCTGGTGATCTGGCACCAGAGCTCGTGCGACAACCACAACCAGATCATCTACGCCAGGCTGATCGTCGACGAGCTGGACGAGTCGGGGGCGGCTGTCGGCCGCTTCTATCGCGACTTCCGCCTCCGCTACGCGCACAGGTGGGAGATCCACCACCTGCTCACGTCCGCGGGGTACGAGGTCGTGGACCTGTACGGCGACTTCGACCGCGCGCCGTTCGACGAGGAGAGCGAGGAGATGGTCTGGACGGCCAGCCCGCAGTAGGGCTGACCGCAGAGGGCACAGGGGTCTGTGGGAGTAGCCGATGAGCAAGCTTGAGACGCCGCTCACCCGACGCTACTGTTGGCCTAGCCTTCGCCGAAGACGTCTCGGCGGAGCATGGCGTTGAGCCTTGTCTGCCAGCCCCGGCCGCTGTTTCGGAAGTACTCCACCAGATCGGAGTCCAGCCTGACGCTGATGTGCTCCTTCGTCGGGGCCTTCTGCAGCCCTCGCTTGCGCTGCTCGGCCTGCTCGCGCTCGTAGCGCTCCACCAGGTCGGGCAGCACTTCAGCCGCCGGCCTGGCCCGGGACATATCGAACTCCCAAGTATCGGGGTCGGCGGCTATACCGGCATGAATCGCCGTCTCTTCGCCGTACTTTGCGGCTATCTCCCTGAATGTCATGCCGGTCAAATCCGGCTTAGCCTTGGCGTCGCTCATATTCCGCCACCTCCTTCCAGTGGGCCTTTCGCAGGCTTATGATCCGGACCCGCTCGCCCCGCATGGTGAATACCACCTGATGCAGACGCTGGCCGACGTAGCCGGTTGCGGCGTATCGCATCTCCCCGCTTCGAGGACTCGGCTCGATCAGGGCATCAGCCCAACCGAAGCTGTTGGCGGCTTCGAAGTCGATGTCGTGCTTTGCTAGGTTTGCCGCCCGCTTCGCCTTGTCCCACTCATACTCCACATCCTTATTGTATATACTGCGTGGCGGGTGTCAAGGAATTGTTAGGCCGGTTTCACCTGAGGGCCTACTCCTGGACGACCTCCGGGTGGGCGTCCATCGAAGCCGGGGCCATGATACGCTTCTGCTGCTCGGTCAGCTCGCCGTAGTCGTCGTGGTTGTAGGGGTTAGTCGCCCACGAGGAGTGGCCCGGGCTGTACTTGTAGAGCAGGGCCCTGCGCTCGTGGTCGGCGGTCCACGGCATCGTCCCGTGCACCAGGGCCTCGGTGAAGAAGAGGGCGTCCCCGGCCTCCACAGCCGGCTGCACTACGTACTCCGGCGCCCGATCGAAGTTGCGCACGTCGTCGGGGAGGTTGTCCTTGAAGTTGGTCTTGTGGCTGCCCGGGATGCAGGCGAAGCCCCCTGAGCCGGCCGGGGCGTCAGCGAGGAAGAAGGTCACGACGCACAGGCCGTTGCGCATGCCCCCGTCACTGTACGAGTACCAGTGGTCGCCGCCATAGCCGGGTCCGCCGTGCAGCCCGCCTCGAGAGTTGCCCCTGGTCATGAAGATGCAGTAGTCGTGGTCGATCCTGAACTTGGGTTCGATGAGTTCGACGAGGTACGGGACGATCTTCGGATGGTCGATCAGGTTGGTGAACGCCGGGCCCCAGGTGCTGATGATGTCCTCGCGCCTGACGCTGTCCGGGTCGGCGTAGGGGAACTTCGTGCCGGCGACCTCGTTCAGCTCGGCAAGCTCAGCATCGGTGAGCACGTTCTTGATGACGAGGTACCCCTGCAGGTCGAATGTGAACTTTTCTTCCGGGGTCATGGCCATGGCGATTCTCCTATTTGAGGCGTGGGGTGATTCAACACGATGGGTCTGCAGGCGTCAAGAAGCAGCCCTTGGGGCACAGGACAGTTCTGTCCTATAATGTCTGACTGGCGGAAGGAGATAGGCCGGTGCCTGCTGAGCGAAATGATCAGGCAGCTGGGCCTGGAGCACAGAGACTTCCGGTGATGCCAAGAAACAAGAAGGAGGGAGCCATGAAGTTCGTATACCCGGCGCAATTGCAGTGTACCGGCCCGGACGAGGTCGTCGTCTCATTCCGCGACCTGCCGGAATGTCTCACGTCGGGGTCCGACGAGGCGGAGGCTCTGTACGAGGCCCAGGATGCCCTGGAAGAGGCAGTTGCAGGCCGCATAGACGACGGAGAGTCGATACCTACGCCAAGCCCACTTCTTCCCGGTGAGCGCGCCGTCGCCGTCCCCGCGGAGATGGCGGCAAAGGCGGCGTTGGCGCTGGCCTTTCGTACGAGCCGCATTACCCGGGTCGCACTTGCCGATCGTCTCGGCGTGGACGACAAGGTCGTGCGCCGAATGCTCGATCCGCGCCACGGGACTTCCGTGGGCCGCATCAATGACGCGCTTCGGGTCCTCGGCTGCGAGGTCATCCTGGAGATGCGCGACGCCCCTGCAGCCTGACGGCGCCGAGCTTGTTCGCTTTGATGGTCTCTATCATCCGCATGGTACTGTCGTTTCTGCTATAGATGACGTCAGGGATGACAGTCAAGTAGCCCTGTCGAACCCGTTGGCGTGGCGTAACCGTCCGTAGAGGAGGTGGCTTGGGTGGGGTCTTGCGCCTCTTGATAGGCGGTACGCAATTTTGGCTTGGGGGCGGCACGGCTCCCTGATGCGCTCGTGAACTGCCGCTTGATTTCAGACATGGTTTTACCCCATGGAGGAATCGGTATGTATGCCGATTCGACCCCTACGACTCTGCGAATTCAAGTACGTCCTTGTAATTCTTGTGGCAGGGGCGGCACAGGGCTTGAGCAGCGTCGCCGCGTGCTCTTCCCCGCATGTGTGGCAGTGGTTCTCCTCGTACGTTGCATTCTTGAACCGATTCCAACTCCTGTAGCAGCTACTACAGTATGGTTGCAAGGGATTGGTCGGCAGGTCGGCTCTGCACCGAATGCAGAAGCCTCTTGTAGGTATTTCCTGAGTCTTGTGAGTCTTCACCCTTCCTGAACGATTCTTATCATGTTTGGCGGCCTCAGATCTCGCTGCCGTTGTGCTACCTTCTTCAGTACGATTCTCTATCCAACTTTTCGTCTGCCTGTAAATGTCTTCGTAAAGGTCTCTATCCTCCTCTTGGGATACCAGTATGCCCATCTCATCATTGTTATCCATCGAGTGCCTATAGAGGTTCATCGATGTCAGCAGCGCCTTTTTTTCGTTCAGATAGCATTTCGCATGAAGATCTTTACGGAAAGTCCTTCTGATAGAACGCCCGTCAAGGAACTCTTTCTCTTCCCTCTTGAGTTCTCCTTTCCCATATACTACGTCGACACTGACGGATCGCTTGGTGTCCGCAAGGAGTCTTCTAGTATCCTCGTCGAAATTGATATATGGACTGATGAGCACGAGTTCCGTCTCAGCATCCTTGATTATGCTCCGAAGGTGATGAACAATGCTATGTCTGATAAGGAATTCTGCCATTCGGTCATGTCCTCCATCAAAATGCTTGGATGGTCCCGGTGCTGGGCGGCTGGCTCAAACCGGCGTCGCGCTCGTTGCCAGGGCGTGGGTCAATGGGTCGCCGCATCGTATTCGTCGAATGACTTCTTTCTTACCGCGAAAATTGATCTTGTTGGAGCCGCGCAGCAAATTCCTTCTTTCGTCCTTGTGGATTTTGCCCAATGCTACAACGGGACGGAAGCGGATATTCGCGCCGGGTGGGACCAGTCGATCAGCAACGACGGCACCCGCTCGAAGTTGCGCTGCGACTTCACTGGCCTTCACCTCTCCGGCCTTCAGCTCCATGGGCATTATCCACTCTTCCCCACCATGATGGGCGCTCCCAACGAACAGGAAATCACAGCGCGTTTCATTGCGGCCTACCGGAGATTGTGGGTGGTTCATGCTTATTGCGAAGGATGCTACAGGTGTGTCTCGTATCGAGACCGCGCATCTTCCTTCCTTACATTGCCGAGTCGCGCATTTGGGATCGATCTTGGCGCGTACAGCCTCCGCTACTGTCACTCGACCTTACTCTCCTCTATGCGGTTGGATATCTCCGCCCAATCGTTATGAGCGCCAATCGCAACGTCTTCGTAGTCTGTTGCGAAGCCGCCGTACTCTTCGCTCATTGGGATTTCCTTCACGACCGTCCCCTTGGGGCGCTTTTTGGGTTCGAAGAGCCATGCGCCCACTTCGTCGCGGCCCAGGGCAAAGTCCGCGCCCGGGATTCCGTCACGGCGGGACCTGGGAAGGTCGGACATGAGGACCAGGTTAGCCAAACCGTCGAGCACCCATTCGCTGTGGGTGGTTATTATGACGTGGACGCCGGACCGGACTACGGCGGCGAGCTGGCGTATGAATTCGATCTGGAGCGCCGGGTGCAGGTGGGACTCCGGCTCCTCGATTATCAGTGCGTCTCCCGGTCGAACGAGGTGTCGGAGGTAGAGGACCACGGGAGCGATCTCCGATACCATGGACGAGGTATTTACGAGCGGCAATTCCATCCGGTCGCCTTGTGGCAGGTAGTAGAATTCCGGGTAGCCGACGTGCGAATATCGTGTCATCACCGCTCCTTCGAGTATGCTCGACTCTAGGTTGTAGGCCAGGGTTCTGCCCGCGTCCGAACCCCCGTTTTGAGAGTCTTGCAGTCCGGTGATTCCGTCGAGGAAGTCGGCAAGCACTCCCGACAGCGCCGGCACCGGCCTGTCATTCTGAAGCCCTGCGCGTGACGCGCGCTCGATAAGAGAGCTCACGACCACGCGGTGGGCATGCATCACGCCTGTGCGGTCGGCAGGCAGATAGTAGGCCGTGCCGTGGAATGGATTGATGATTTGAGGAGCGACCAACGAAAGGAGGGCGCCCACGCCTTCGTGGAAGGGCGGCGGCAGCTGGCCGTCCTCGCGTTTCGATTCTAAGTAAGAGATGATGACGCTTATCACCTCGGCGGACGAGAGCAGTTCGCCCAGGGGCCCGCTCACGCTTCTAATCATCGCCCGGACAGTTTCGGGCGATGTGCTGGACGTGAATTCAGGTCCTCCCTTGCCGATAGTCAGCCGGAAATTCGATGCTTCCCCATACTCACTTCCGACAATCAACTCTTCCGAACCATGGCGGATCAGCCGGCCTGCTTCGTCTATGCCGAAGCAGCGGCTAAGCTCTTCGGTGACGCCGTCCGCCAGCCAGTCCAGGTTTCCAGAGAGCGCGCCGACATGGGACACGACGGACTCAGGAGGGTTGATGTTCTGCCGCGCGGTTTCATCGGCTGAAGCCATCTGCTTCAGCCATTCCAAGAGGTCCGCCGCGGCCTCGTGCGATAGTTTTCTGACAAGAGAACGGTCGGCTATCCAACGCTCGGCTGCCTTCGTGGCTGGGTGGTAGCGGTCGAAGAACTTGTGCAGCGCGTAGATGAGCATCGCGAGGTAGGACTTGCCCGTGTTGCTGGGACCGACGAACACGGTGAGCGGGCGCAGGTCTATTTCGGCCTTCGCTATCGGGCCGAGGTTGGTTACGCTCAGTCTTATGTTCTCGTGTTCAGCCATGTAACGATGGTAGCACTGTGTGGATATGGCAACAACATGGCCGGCGGCTGGGTCAGCGGCCCGCTGATAGCCTGGATTCCAGGGCTTGGCGGGCCTGGTGGAAGGGGCGTTCGAGCCATGCCAGGTGGTCGTGCTCGCCGTGGTGGTGGGTGACGTTGCCGTTCAGGTACTGGCCGGACGTTTCGCGGATGTAGTCTATGTCGCCCTTCACGACGGTTAGCATGTGCTCGGCGGTGCCGAGGTCGAACATCCACCAGTCGCCGCCGCATGCGACGTATATCGGCGACGTGTGGGCGTAGATGCCGCGCCGCATGTCGTCGTCATCCGGGTCGCCGAAGTAGTCGGGGCCTCCGCAGCGCGCGGCGAGCCATGAGTGGCCGTCGATCCGCAGGCTCTCGCGCAGCTCCAGCCTGCGGACGCCTTCCCTGGACTCGGCGGACGCGACGACCCTGCCGTTCTGCACGATGTCGAGCCGGTGTATCGGCAGCACGCTCTCTGCCACGGCCCTGACTTCGACGGTTCCCTGCCCGGAGATGGCGATGGTGTCGCCTATTTCGCGGCCGTCGACGCTGAAGTCGATGATGGGTCCAGAGGTCATGAAGGTTCGCCCGCGCTCGATACTGCGGCGCCAGTTGTCGTAGGTGAACTCCTGGCCGTCCTCCAACTGGGCGTAGGTCCGCCAGTGGCCGACGGCGACGTCGCTGCTCATCTTGTCGGTGCCGCCTACGAGGGGGATCCTGTAGCCGCAGTTGAGCACGCGGTAGTACTCCTCATGGGGGAACCGGTTCTGGTGGCCCTTGAACTCGATGGCGTCGAGCCGCCCCGTGGCGATGAGGGCGGCCGCCTCGCGGTTCAGGCCCCAGAAGTGGGCCGCGGCGACTGTGCCGCCCTGCTCGTGGCACTCGTCGGCCCATGCGCTTAGGGTCGACTCCATCGTGCCGCCGATCTCGGCCTCTCCGGGGCCGTCCGTGCACCAGGGCATGACGTGGCGCTTGAGGCCCATGAGGATCATGTGGCCCATGAGGTGCTGCCTGTTCTCCTGGCAGACGTATACGACCGAATCGCCCCGCCTGGAGACGTGTGGCTCGCCGGTGAACTCCTCGGTGCCGGTGAAGAGGCTGCCCCACTGGCACTGGAGCAGGTTCACGACGTTGAGGTCCTCGGCCTGGGCCTCGTGGAGTGCGCCCTGGGCAGAGAGGAAGTGCACGTGGGAGTCGCCGCTGTACCAGCCGCGCCGGTTCATGTCGGTCCAGCGCCTGAGGCGGAGGGTGAGCTCGCGCTGGCCCGGCTCGATGGTGAGGCTCCTACGTATGGGCTCGTACTCGAACCCCCTGGCAACGTCGACGATGACCTCGCCCCTGGGCAGCCAGCCCTGGCACGTCCCGTCGATGTAGGCGTAGGTGACCTGGCCCATGCGCAGGTCGCCGCCCACGTCGTAGTTGAAGGTGTCGAGGCCTGAGTTGATCTGGTTGTGGTGGCCGTAGGGCTGGTACGGGACGCCGTTGGGCGAGCGGAAGTGGACCCTGCAGGGCACGGGCCGCCCGGTCTGGTCGTCGACGACCGTGACGTCGACCCAGTTTCGGCCGGGCTCGGTGAGCTCGATTCTGACCTTCGCCGTCTCTGCCGCGCCGTCCTCCAGCACCTTGCCCCAGCGCACGGAGCCCAGGCTTTCGCCGCCCTGGCTGACGTTGATCGTCGCCGACGGCGTGCCGGTCATCTCCACGTACGCCGGGCTGGACTTCTCGTTGGCCCGCTGGCCCCAGCCCTTGTAGCGGTCGTCGAGGAAGTCCTCGGCGGGTTGGTCGGGAAGCGGGTACGGGTAGGTGGCAACGCCCCTGTCGACATCCACGTCCAGGTCGAAGGGCGCGTCGGCCCGCTTGGGGTCCTTCAGGACGATGCGGACGGGCACCCGGCCCTCCCTCGCGAAGGGGTGCTCTTCCACGTGGCCCAGGGTGATCGCGGCAACGGCGAACCGAGGCCCACGGGGCACGAGCTCGACCGACTCGACGGCCACGTCTGGGTTGGGATTGCGCCAGGCCCACAGGTAGTACCAGCGCGTCGTCTCCCCCCGGCTGTCCATCAGGCGCCAGCCCGCCCGGCCGAACTCGCCCACGTACCTGGGCTGCAGCTCGGGATGGCCGTCGGAGACCGCCCTGAACTGGGAGGTGATGCCGCCGGGGACAGTGCCGCGTCCGGGCAGCACGCCGATCTCGAACCGCTCCCTGATCGGCACGCGCTCGCTGCCGCCGTCCGCCGTCCGGAACACGTAGTCGGCGACGTGACGGCCCCAGCGCCCGTCCTCGGCCACCGTCGTTTCGAGCTGTGTGTGGGCGAAGATGATCCGGCGCACCGGCCCGCCGATGGGTACGGTAACGGACGGCGTACCTTCGACCAGGTTCACCAGGCCGCCGACCAGGAAGGGCAGGCCCCTGAATGCCTGGGGGCCGACGACAGGCTCCTCCTCGGCCTTGAGGGTGTCCAGGGAAGCGTTGCTCCAAGCGGAAATGTCGAGGGGTTCGTAGTCGGCCATTGCGCCGGACCTCCGAGCTATATGGCGTGATTCAACAGGATGCAGCGGCGGGCGTCAAGAAGCCGCTCCCCCTCTTGACAACCCTCCATTTACCCCTATAATAGAACTCATGTACGACAACACTGAACAGTCCGAGCCACCCACACTAGCGGACATCGTCCGCCGCGAGACCAACAACGGCGAGACCATCGTCCGCTTCTACCTCGACGTCATCGAGGGAAAGCTAAACGACGACGGCTTCGAAGTATGCCACAGGCTCGAAGCCGCCGAGCAGGTCCACGCCATCGCTCCCGGGCTCGTCTCCGAATACATAGCCCAGCTCACCGGCCTCGAATGCAACCACGCCATACTCCGCAAGCGCACCCGCGACACCACCACCGTCATTCCCGCGGAGAGCCTGCCCCGTCGTTCCCGTGGCGACACCACCCGTCGTTCCCGTGGCGACGCCACCGTCATTCCCGTGGCGACGGGAACCCATCCCCGGCCGGACGCCGACTGCGCCAAAACCGCCCGCGCGCGCCACGAAGCCCTCGAATACCTCGCCTCGGCACTCGCCACCCCATCCCTTGCCCACGACCCCCGCGTCGCCGGCATCGTCCACGGGAGCACCGACCACGGCAAGACCGTCGTCAGCTTCCTGCTACACGTCATGCACGGCGTAGTACGAGGCTTCAGGCCCCGCCAGAGGGTCGATGCCGCCAGCGAGCTCCTCGGCCACATAGCCCGCGACGAGCTCCGCCGCTCCGGCTCCCTTCCAGTTGAGCCTGCCCTGAGCCCCGCCGAAGAGCCTGCCCTGAGCGCAGTCGAAGGGTCATTCCCGCCCGACGGATCGTCATTCCCGCGAAGGCGGGAACCCATCCCCAGCACCGACGAAGCAGACCTGACCGTCATACCGGCGGAACCCGATATCCAGGGCGGCGGGGATGAGGGCGGGCTCCCGCCTTCCCCCTCTCCCTTGACGGGAGAGGGCTGGGGTGAGGGTGAAGACGACCCGGATTCCCCCAACACCCAGCGCGGCAGCTACGACATCGACCGCAAAATCGCCGAAGCCCAGCGCGACCCATCCCACCCCATACACAAGTTCGTCCAGGCATACGACGAGGTAGCCGCCGTCTTCCACAGCAAAGACAAGGAGAACGACGAAGACGACGAGGTCCGCTACTGGATCTCCGGCGAGGTGCCCGACGCGTACGGCAAGTACATCTGGGAGTACGCCCCTGCATACCCCAGGTCGATCCGAAGACGACTTCGCCCCAAGCGCCGCCGCTCCCGAGAACCCGGGACTACGCCCAAAGGGCGAGAGCATCTGGATAAAGCGGCCCTTCGACAGGATGCGCGAGGCCGGCATCCCCAGACCCAGCCGGTTCAAAATCTGGGTCTGAACCCGCCCCGCCGCCCAACCGGGCCAGGCGGGGCCAACACGACACACTCGAAGGCGGAAGCTCCCACCCTAATACCGGTTTGTTCGCCTTGGGTAGAGTTAACAAGGATTGCACAACCAATGGAAATTTCCTTCCAAATGTAAACTTGGATTGATGCGTAATCCCGTGTCAGATGCGCCTCTGAAAATATTTCGCTCTCGTGCGGGTCACATGCCTCCGTATCTGGCGGGGTGAGAATAGAAATTCACCCGCGCCAATGCGAATGGGCTATTATGTGTCTGACCATGTGGAGCAGCAGGTGGGTACGTTCACTCATCCCATATCCCATAACACTGTACTCGGACGACAGGAGCGCCGCCGAGACCGTGGACGCCCTGGTAGACACGGGCGTTGCGTTCTTGACTATGCCGGCCGACCTGCTCGACCGCCTGGGGGCCGAGCCCTTCCAACCCGTTACCCTACGCCTGGCCAATGGCGAGGTCGAGCAGAGGCGTATAGGCGAGGTACGCGTCCAGCTCGATGGACAGGAGCGGACTGCCGTGTGCGTGTTCGGAGAGTCGTCCGCGCCACCCATAATCGGCGCCGTTACCCTCCAGTCGTTCCCGCTGGTCGTGGACACCGTGGAGCACCGCCTCGCGCCGGTCGAGGCACTGTGGCTGTGAACATTGCCTGAGTTCCGGCTCGTATCCGACTTCGATCCGACGGGCGACCAGCCGCAGGCCGTCGAGAGGCTGTCGACAGGTCTGGCGGAGGGCCTGCGGCACCAGACCCTGCTCGGCGTGACGGGCAGCGGCAAGACATTCACGATGGCCGGGGTGATCGAGCGCCTGAATCGGCCCACCCTGGTCATCGCGCACAACAAGACGCTGGCCGCCCAGCTTGCGACGGAGTTCAAGGAATTCTTTCCCGAGAACGCCGTTGAGTACTTCGTCAGCTACTACGACTACTACCAGCCCGAGGCGTACGTGCCGCGCACGGATACCTACATCGAGAAAGAGGCCGACATCAACGAGCAGCTCGACAGGCTGCGCCACTCGGCCACTCGGGCCCTGCTGACCCGGCGCGACGTAATCATAGTGGCGTCGGTCTCCTGCATCTTCGGCCTGGGCTCGCCCGAGGAGTACCAGAGCTTCGTCGCCTATATACGCAGGGGCGAGCAGCGAAGCCGCGGACGCCTGATACGGCAGCTGGTCGACATGCAGTACGAGCGCAACGACTACGACATGTCGAGGGGCAACTTCCGCGTGCGCGGCGACACGCTGGAGATCGTGCCAGCGTACGAGGACGGGATGGCCGTGCGCATCGAGTTCTGGGGCGACGAGATCGAGCGCATCGTGCAGCTCGACCCCCTTACCGGCGAGTTGCTGGGCGAGCGCGAGGATGTCGAGATATACCCCGCCAAGCACTTCGTCACGTCGGACGAGAAGCTCCAGCTCGCCGTCGAGGACATCCAGGTCGAGCTGGAGCAGCACCTCGCCGAGATGCGGGCCGCGGGCAAGCTGCTGGAGGCGCAGCGCATCGAGTCGAGGACGCGCTACGACGTGGAGATGCTGCGGGAGACGGGATACTGCGCGGGGGTCGAGAACTACTCGCGGCACCTGGCGCAGAGACAGCCCGGCAGCATCCCGTACACGCTGATGCACTACTTCCCCGAGGACTACGCGCTGTTCATCGACGAGTCCCACATGACCCTGCCGCAGATACGGGCCATGTACGGCGGCGACAGGTCGCGCAAGGAGGTGCTCGTCGAGCACGGCTTCAGGCTGCCCTCGGCGCTCGACAACCGGCCTCTCAATTTCGCCGAGTTCGAGCAGCGCGCCGGGCAGACAGTCTACGTCTCGGCGACGCCCGGCCCATACGAGTTCGAGCACTCGCAGCAGATAGTGGAGCAGCTAATCAGGCCGACCGGCCTGTCGGACCCGGAGATCGAGGTGAAGCCCACACGGGGCCAGATCGACGACCTGCTCTACCAGATCCACTTGCGCACGGAGCGGGGAGAGCGCTGCCTCGTGACGACCCTGACGAAGCGGATGGCCGAGGAGCTGGCCGACTACCTGCTCGAGGCCGGGGTGCGGACTAACTACCTTCACTCTGAGATAGACACGCTGGAGCGCAGCGAGGTCCTCCGCGACCTTCGCCTGGGCGTCTACGACGTTGTGGTGGGGATCAACCTGCTCAGGGAGGGCCTGGACCTGCCCGAGGTGAGCCTGGTCGCCATTCTCGACGCCGACAAGGAGGGCTACCTGCGCTCGTCCACGGCGCTCACGCAGACGATAGGGCGCGCGGCCCGGCACGTCGACGGCCGCGTGATCATGTACGCCGACGTCATGACCGATTCGATGCAGCGCGCGATCCAGGAGACGGACCGCCGCCGCCTTGTCCAGCAGGAGCACAACGAGAGGCACGGCATCACGCCCCAGGGCATACGGAAGGCGGTGCACGACATCACCGAGCGGGTGCAGGCCGTCGCCGAGACGAAGGCCCCCTACGCGGCGCTTGACCTGCCCAAGGACGAGCTGCACCGGCTCATCAGGGACCTGGAGAAGCAGATGAAGACGGCCTCGAAGAACCTGGAGTTCGAGTCCGCCGCGCTGCTCCGCGACCAGATCTCCGACCTGCGCAAGGTGCTGGCGGACGACCTGGTGAAGCTGAAGTAGGCTTGCGGCGCCGTACTATCGGACGAGGGAATCAGCTTCAGCGCTGCTCTCAACCAGCAACCCCGGTTACCCCAAGCCGTCGGGGCAAGCCTGACAAGAGCCCCTCGAATAAACGGGCGCAGCAACGCCCCTGCAGGCTATTCTGATTGGTGGATCTGCTCGCGTAGGCGCTGGAGCTCGGCCTCGGCATTTCTGCGGGCCTTCGCCTCTGTGTCGCGCTCGTAGATGGCGGCATCGCGTTGGGCCTTAGCTTCCGTAAGGTCGGGTAGATACGCTTCTGCTGCCGGGTCGAAGAAACGCAGCTGCCCGTCATCCCAGTGCAGGTCCAGCCCCAATGCGGGGCTGTGGCCTCGAACTACACCGCCCCGCTCGCGTTGCGACGGCATCGGCTCGTACACTCCGTCGATCAGCCGCTCGCCGGACAGCGCCGTGTCGTGATGCTCACCGCCGGTTGCGTCGAAGCGCCAGTACTCGCCCACGCCGTACCCGGCGTAGATGTCGCGCTTGGTGGTGTAGTCCGCTCTGCCCGTGCTCTCGGAAGCGATCTCCAGCACGAAGTCGGGCGGTTTGCCCACCTCGTCGATCACGTATCCGTTGCGGTCCAGGATGGCGCCGGAGTCGACCCCGAAAGCCACCACGCAGTCTGGCGCGACCCAGCCCGACCTGTCGCGGGTGTCACGGCAGAGATAGCCTTCCCCTCCCACAAGAACATCGGGGCGCTCCCTGAAGTAGTCGTCCAGGATGGTGAATGCCGTGGTGACGTAGGGTAGTTGCTGCATGGCATCCAGAAGGCGCGGGGGGTCTGGGAGCTGCCCGAGGTGGGCATACTCGCTGGCGGGTTGGGGATTGAGAGCCGGTCTGATGGTCATAGCGGGACTCGCGGCAGTCAGTGTAGCACAGTATCATGGAGGCAGCCCGAACTCCAAGATCGAGGGGTAGATGGCAGCACAGCGTGTCGAGGGGCAGGGCGCGGTCCCGGTGGAGCTCTCGGAGGAGGAGGCGCTGCCGATCCTCCGGGACGGCGAGGTGGTCGGCGGCCAGCAGATCCCCTGGAGCTCGAACTACACGTTCCTGCTGAGGATCGACGCCGGGCCGGGGCGGTTCCTGCGGGCGGTGTACAAGCCGAAGGCGGGCGAGCGGCCCCTGTACGACTTTCCAGGCGGCACGCTCTACAGGCGCGAGTACGCGGCGTTCCTGCTGGGCAGGGCCATCGGCTGGCCTCCCGTTCCGCTGACCCTGATACGCGAGGGGCCGTACGGGGTAGGCTCCATGCAGCTCTACGTTGAGTCGGACCCGCGCATCACCTACTTCGACCTGGTCTCGGAACACGCTGACGAGTTCAGCCGGTTCGCGGCCTTCGATCTCGTGGCGAACAACGCCGACCGGAAGGGTGGTCACTGCGTGCTCGGCGCCGACGGCACGATCTGGAGCATCGACCATGGCCTGACCTTCCACCCCGACTTCAAGGTGCGAACGGTGATGCTGGAGTTCTGGGGCGCGCCACTGCCGGAGGGGCTGCTGCCCGACCTCCAGGCCCTCGCGGACCGGCTGAGCTCCTCGGACGGCCTGCGCGATGAGCTGTGCGAGCATCTGACGGCCGAGGAGGTGGACGGGCTGCTCCGCCGCACCGAGGCGGTACTGGCCGAGCCCGTCTTCCCGCGACTCGACCCGCGCCGAAACGTGCCCTGGCCGCTGGAGTAGGGATCGGCGCGTCTGGCGCCCGACGGCTCGCCGCTCCTGTCCAGAATGGCCGATTCCTTGCAGGGCCTTTCCAAAGTCCGTTCGTGGTGAGCCTGTCGAACCACAATTGGGGCCTTCGACAAGCTCAGGCCGAACGGCAAGGTACGACCCTATCTCAACAATGGAAAGGCCCTGGATTCCTTGAATGCCATGCGCGTTCGGCCTACCATTGGCGCTATGCTGCTCACCATCTCTACAACGCATCAGCCTGCAACCGACCTTGGGTACCTGGTGCATAAGAACCCCGGTCGATTTCAGTCGTTCACTCTTCCGTTCGGGCGGGCCGATGTCTTCTATCCCGAGGCGGAGAGCGGCCGTTGCACGGTAGCGCTTCTCCTGGGCATCGATCCGATAGGCCTGGCACGCCGGAAGCCCGGCGCGCCCAATACCAGCGGCTGGCTCGAGCACTTTGTGAACGACCGCCCCTACGTCGCATCATCCCACTTGAGCGTAGCGATTGCCTCCGTATTCGGGAGCGCGCTCGCCGGCAAGAGCCAGGAACGCCAGGAGCTGGCGGAGCTGGCCATTCCGCTCGAGGCCCGGATTGCAGTAGTACCCTCCAGAGAAGGACCGGACCTCATCCGGGGCCTGTTCGAGCCTCTCGGCTACACCGTTGAAATCGAGGGACACCCATTGGATGGGCGCTTTCCTGAGTGGGGCGCCAGCCCGTACTTCAGCGTGTGCCTCAAGTCGGAAACCCGGCTCCAGGACCTGCTGGCCCACCTGTACGTGCTTCTGCCGGTGCTGGACGACAACAAGCATTATTGGGTCGGAGACGATGAGGTGGCAAAACTGCTGCGGTTCGGCGAGGGATGGTTGAGCAGCCATCCTCAGCGGGACCTCATCTCTCGCCGTTACCTGAAGCATCAGCGCAGCCTTGTTGACCAAGCGCTGGTCCAACTGCTTGACGCCGGGGCGGCTGACCCAAGTACCACTACCACACAGCACGGACAGGAAGAGGAGCAACTTGAAGCCCCCCTTCGATTGGGTGAGCAGCGTACACAAGCAGTGCTTGCCACGCTCCGCAACATTGGCGTTGCCAAGGTGCTTGACCTAGGTTGTGGCGAGGGGAGACTGATTAGCGGTTTGCTAGAGGACCCTTCGATTCGGTCGATAACTGGACTCGATGTCTCGCACCGGGCGTTGGAAACAGTGCGCAAGCGCCTGCGCCTCGATACTCTGCCCACGCCGCAGCGTGAGCGTATCACCCTGCTGCATGGGTCCCTCACATACAGAGATGAGCGTCTGTCCGGCTATGACGCCGCAATAGCAATGGAGGTGATCGAGCACATAAACACGCCACGACTTGACGCGTTCGAGGAGGTCGTATTCGGGGCCGCGAGGCCGGGGGCGGTCCTCATTACGACACCAAACGCGGAGTACAACACGCTGTTCGATGGGCTACTCCCTGGAGCCTTCAGGCATAGGGACCACCGATTCGAGTGGACGCGGGAGCAGTTCCAGAATTGGGCGCGCCAGGTAGCGGACCGCCGCAAGTACGACGTACGTTTCCAGGGCGTCGGCCCTGAGCATCTCACTTACGGCACGCCAACCCAGATGGGGGTCTTCACCCGATGAAAATTGCCATTCCCGAGCTGTGTCTGGTGGCGCTGATTGGCCCCACAGGATCGGGTAAGTCCTCTTTTGCCGCCAGCCACTTCAAGCCTACCGAAGTGGTGTCATCGGACGTCTGTCGAGCGATGGTAGCGGATGACGCCACCGACCAGGCCGCAACGCCGGACGCGTTTGCGGTGCTCAATTTCATTGCGGCTACGCGCCTGCGAGCCGGACGTCTCACTGTCGTTGACGCTACCAGCGTTCAGCCGCAGGCGCGTAAGTCTCTGGTGGCGCTCGCCAAGGAAAATGACTGTCTGCCGGCGGCGATCGTACTGAACATGCCGGAGCCCCTATGCATAGCCCGCAACAAAGGGCGTCCCGACCGGTCGTTTGCTTCGCGGGTTGTGCGCCAGCAGGCTCAACAGCTCAGGCGGTCGCTGCGCGGACTGAAACGCGAGGGCTTCCGATACGTGTTCGTGCTCAACTCCCCTGAAGAGGTCGAGGCGGTTACCATCGAGCGCCTGCCGATGTGGACCAACCTCCAGCACGAGCACGGGCCGTTTGACATCATCGGTGACGTGCACGGCTGCTTCGATGAGCTCGCCATCCTCCTCGAGCATCTCGGGTACGAGGTGGAGACCCGCGCTGACGCTGACGGTGGAACTGGCTTTTCGGTGACTCATCCAAACGGGCGCAAGGTCTTATTCCTTGGCGATCTCGTAGACCGCGGCCCGGGCGTTACGAAAGTACTCAAGCTCGTGATGACCATGGTGGGGGACGGCGTCGCGCTGTGCGTCGCCGGCAACCACGAATCCAAGCTCAACCGGAAGCTCCAGGGCAGGAATGTCCAGGTATCCCATGGACTGGCAGAGTCACTCGAACAGCTGGAGCTGGAGTCGCCAGCGTTCCGGCAGCGGGCGGCCGAGTTCCTGGACGGACTGATTAGCCACTATGTACTTGATGATGGGGACCTGGTGGTGGCCCACGCGGGAATCAAGGCGGAATACCAGGGTAGGGCGTCCGAGCGTGTTCGGGACTTCTGCCTTTACGGCGAGACCACCGGAGAAACGGACGAGTTCGGGCTCCCAGTCCGCGTCAACTGGGCGTCCGGCTATCGTGGTCGGGCGGCGGTCGTTTACGGCCATACCCCTGTCATGGAACCCGCCTGGCTCAACAACACCATGAACATCGATACGGGCTGTGTCTTCGGTGGGAAGCTGACAGCGCTCCGATACCCGGAAAAAGAGCTGGTGTCAGTTCCCGCAGCACGCGTCTACTATGAGCCGGAAAGACCTCTGCCCGAGACTTCCCAGACTGAAGGACCCGCGGAGTCAGCCGGGGCTCGCGCTGCGGACCTACTTGACATCGACGACGTGCTCGGCAAACGTATTGTGGCGACGCGACTCCGGGGCAACATTACGGTCCGGGAAGAGAACGCGGCTGCGGCCCTAGAGGTGATGAGCCGTTTCGCCCTGGACCCTCGCTGGCTGGCGTACCTTCCGCCCACGATGTCCCCGTGCGAGACATCCGGACTCCCCGGCCTGCTCGAACATCCGGCAGAGGTGTTTGCTTACTACCGCAACAACGGCGTGTCCAGCGTGGTCTGCGAAGAAAAACACATGGGTTCACGGGCTGTCGTCATCGTTGGGCAAGACGCCGCAGCCATCGAGAGGCGGTTCGGCATCGCAGGCGAGGGTATCGGCGCCTGCTACACGCGGACTGGACGAAGGTTCTTTGAAGACCGCGCTCTCGAGGCCCAATTCCTGGAACGCGTCTGCGCGGCTCTTACGGCAGCTGGTCTTTGGGCTGAACTGGGGACCGACTGGTTGGTGCTGGACAGTGAAATCATGCCGTGGTCCGTCAAGGCTCAAGGGCTGATCCGAGAGCAGTATGCGGCGGTCGGTGTGGCAGCACGGACCAGTCTCAAGGCCGCGGAAACGGTCTTTCAACAGACGGCGGCTCGTGGCATTGACACCGGCGACGCCCTGCTCAGAGTCGAAGAGCGGCTGCGCCTCGCCCATCTCTACAGCGACTCATACGCCCGGTACTGCTGGCCGGTGACTTCCCTAGGCGATGTACGACTCGCGCCGTTCCACCTGCTGGCGAGCGAGGGCCAACTGCACACCGATAAGAACAATCTGTGGCACATGGACATGGCCGCGCGCTTGTTCGAGGCCGACCCCGCTCTGTTCCAGGTTACCAATCATAGGATTGTACAGTTGGACACCCCGGATGAGATCGAGGCTACACGCTGGTGGGACGAACTTACGGACAACGGTGGGGAAGGCATGGTAGTGAAGCCGATGGCCTTCATTGCGACTGGCAAGCGTGGTCTGGTGCAGCCCGCCATGAAGTGCCGAGGCGTCGAATACCTCCGCATAATCTACGGTCCGGAGTACACCCTGCCGGAGCACATAGAACGCCTGCGGAATCGCAACCTCTCCAAGAAGAGGTCGCTCGCGCTTCGGGAGTTCGCACTCGGCGTAGAGGGCCTCCGGCGCTTTGTCGAGCGAGAGCCTCTCTACCGAGTACATGAGTGCGCCTTCGCTGTACTCGCCCTGGAAAGCGAGCCGGTCGACCCAAGACTGTGAGTAGCACACGGCGAGAGGGAAGCCAAGAGACTGAGCGGACCAGCGAAAGACACTCATGGACATCGGATGGTAAACCGCGACAACTCACTCAGACCATGAGGAGAGGGAACCCGGGCCAGCTTGATCGAGAGTCCGCCGCTGGAGACCCCAAATCCCCCACCTCCGTCATTCCCGCGAAGAGCCTGCCCCCGAGCAGTCGGGGGCGGGAACCCATCCCCGGCAAGGTGCACAGCCATAGCCTCAGAGGCAGTCCGTCACGCCATCCGTCCAAATTAGGTGGTGGATCTGGGGAGACCGCAGTGACTTGCGCTAGCGTCGGCCCGATTTTCCCCACTTTCCGCTTGCCTGGACAGGAGCGGCCGTCAGCGTCTCGCGCGCATGTTCTGGGCTACGTAGCGGGTCAGGCTTGGGCTGCCGCATAGCAGGGGGCCGCGCCTGACCCGCATACGGTCGAACGTGACCCCTTCGCCCCAGTCCGGGAAGAAGGAGTCGAGCTCGAACCATTGCAGGCTGGCGGGCGCCAGGGGGATGCGGCTCCGGCTGCGCTCGGCTGTCATCACCAGGCCGCCGGCCTCCGCGACCAGCACCGACCCGGCCACGGCGTCCCACAGGTAGGGCGCGCCGTGGAATGAGTACTGGACCACGCCCCGCGCCGCCATCGCGAGCTCGAAGACGGTGCTGCCGGTGATCCTGAGCTCTCCCGTCCGGCCCTTCATGGGAGCATCGAACCTGTAGGCCCTGCGGAACGACTCCGGCAGGGTGGTCAGCCTGCTTGGCACGGGCTCAGAGGCGTCGGGGAGGATGATGCGCTCAGCGCCCGCGTAGGTCCCGCCGCCCCTTCGCGCGTGAAGCACCACTCCCTCGGGCTCTCCCGGCCAGGGCGTGTACACCGCGCCGGCCACGGGCGCGCCGCGGTAGAGCACGCCTATTGAGGACGCGAATACGGGGAGGCCGTTCATGAAGTTCTTCGTGCCGTCGAGCGGGTCGAGGACCCAAACGTAGTCGGGCGCAGGGCCGCCGACGGCTTCCTCGTCCTCCTCGCCGACGATCCCGTGCTCCGGGTACGCCTCGGTGATCGCCCGGACCAGGTCGCCCTGCACCTCCCTGTCGACGTTCGTGACGGGGTCGGTCTCCAGCTCGTCCTTGAATTCGACGTCCAGGGAGGAGCCGAAGTAGCCCATGAGGGTCTGGCCGGCCCGGCGCGCCATCCGGACCGCGTGGTCCTCGATCGAGGCGAGGGTGGAATCGTCCGGAGGCGCCGAGGATAAGGAACCTAGTGCCATGCGCGAGAGTATACCGCATGGGACTCCGGGCAGCGGACTGACTGGCATCAACTGTATCGGCGGAGAACTGCCCCTTCAGCAAGCTCAGGACAGGCTCTTCGACAAGCTTTCAAGTAACTGCTCCCACCCCAAATCCCCCACGGAGTGGAGAATCCGGGTCCGAGTTACTGACGCCTTGCACTGCCACGTCCGCGGGGCGTAACTCTGCTCAGGGCGAACGATTCTTGCCCTTCCTGTCTCCTGGACAAACTCGTCCGAGGCCTTCTGGGATAGTTCCGAGGTGTTGGCGCCTAGTTAGGAAGCTGGCTTCATGTAATGGGTACAAAATTAGTCCGAATTTATAGTTGACGGAGGCCAGAGCGCGATGTTAAAAGTGATTATTCATGATTTGTAATTCATGTTATCCAGGTGCAAAGGGGCCTTCGGGCAGCCCGAACCACCGTTCAGAGAGGAGTCGAACGATGCAGTCTGCCGGATCATTTGAAGCGCCCAGCACCGGCGCTCCGGAGCCCGTGGCACATCGTGCAGGGGTAGTCCACGGAGCGATGGCGCCGGGCGCCCGTCGAATTCGCGGTCTTGGAGTTGCCAGGCGGCTTCATACGCTGGACTCGCTCTATTACCGGGACTTCCGCCTGCTGTGGACGTCGACTCTGACCACTGGGGCCGGGTTCTGGGTGCACCTCCTGGTGGTCGGCTGGCTGGGCTACAGCCTGACGGGGTCTCCCCTGGTGACGGCCCTCCTGATGGGCATCGACGCCCTGCCGTTCCTGGTCGTCAGCCCCGTGGGCGGCGTGATAGCGGACGCGTGGGACCGGCGCAAGCTGATGGTCGCCGTGTCCTCGTACCAGGCGTTGGTCACGGCAATCTTCGCCGGGCTGCTCGCGCTCGGTCTGGTTGCGATGCCGGTCCTGTTCGGGTACGTGCTGGCGATGGGCGTGTCGTGGGCGCTGTGGGAGCCGGTGCGCACAGCCGTAATACCCACGACCGTGCCCAGGCGCTCGCTGGTCAACGCGTTCGCCCTCAACATACTGGCCTTCAACGGCTCCAGGCTGGTCATGCCCACCGTAGCCGGGGTAGTGCTGGCCGCGGTCGGCCCAGTGCCCGCTCTTGCCGCGGGCACGGGGCTGTACATCCTTTCGGCTGTCGCGGCGACCAGGCTTGCGCTGGTCCAGCGGCCCGCTGTAGAGGGCCCTCGCCGGGGGCCCGTGAGCCAGCTCGCCGAGGCGACGCTCTTCATCTTCCGCGAGCCGGTGCTGCTGGGACTGATGCTGATCGTGGCTACGATGGTCCTCCTGCTGATGCCCGTCCTGAACGGGCTGATGCCGGTGTACGCCGCGGAGGTCTTCGGCGTTGGTCCGGGGGGCCTGGGCCTGCTGATGACTTCGCTGGGCGCAGGTACGGTTGTGGGGGCTGTCGTCGTTGCCTCTATTCCGACCCCGCGCAACAGGGGCCTCGCGATCGTAGCGGCGCTCGGCGTGGGAGTAGCTGCGCTGATAGCCCTGTCGCGCGTGCCGTCGGTGGCGTGGGCGATGCCGGTCCTAGCGGTAATCGGAGCGGCCATGGCGGGCGGGTTCGCCATCCAGGGAGCGTGGATACAGACGCTGGTGTCCGACGAGCTTCGCGCCAGGGTGGCGTCCCTGAGTGCGATGACGGTGGCCCTCTATCCGGTCGGCAGCCTGCTGCTCGGAGGCATCGCAGAAATAACAAACGCACAGACCGCCACGCTCGTGTCGGCGGGTCTCGGGACTGCCCTTGTGGGAACGGTCCTGCTCGCGGTGCCCGCTATCCTGAGGGGCGGGCCTCGGCGCTGAGGCGCTTGGCTTCCTGCCACAGCGCCTCCTTGGCGTCGAGGTCGAGCGCCTTCAGGTCGACGCTCCTCTCGCGGCTCAGCGACTCCATGGTCGCGAAGCGCTGTCTGAACCGCTCGTCGGCCGCCCTCAGGGCAGCCTCGCTGTCGATGTTCATCCACCTGGCGGCGTTGACGACACTGAAGAGCAGGTCGCCCATCTCCCGCTCACGTTCCTCGTCGTCCTCGACGTCGGCCAGCTCTGCGAGCTCCTCGGTTACCTTGTCGAGGACGTCTGCGGGGTTCTCCCAGTCGAACCCGACTCCCGCGGCCCGCTGCTGAATCACCTGGGCCTGCGCCAGGGCGGGCATCGATTTCGGAATGCCGTCGAGGATGGAGCTCTCGTCGTCCTCGCCCTTCTCGGCCCGCTTCAGGTCCTGCCAGCTGTCGAGAACATCCTGCGCCCCGTCCACCTTGCGGTCGCCGAAGACGTGCGGGTGACGCCGGACCAGCTTGGCGATAACCGATTCGAACACGTCGGCCTCATCGAAAAGCTCCTCCTCCTTCGCCATCTGGATGTGGAAGGCGAGGTGGAACATCACGTCGCCCAGCTCCTCTGCCAGGGGACCGGGGCCGCCGTCGTCGATCGCCTCCAGCAGCTCGTAGGTCTCCTCGAGAACGAAATGTCTCAGGCTGGCGCCGGTCTGCTCTCTGTCCCATGGGCATCCTTCCGGGCCGCGAAGCCGGGCTACCAGGGCCTGCAGCCCGGCGAAGGTTGGGGGGAATGTTTCCATTATTGGCCTCGCGTCGAGTTGGGGTTGGACTTGCGGCGGTCGATTGTGCGCCTATACTAGCGTGTCGGGCCCATTTCGGGCACACGGGCACATAAGTAGAGTCGTGGTACTCTCAACACATGCAGGTGATAGCGTCGCGAGGCTCGACGGCCGCTGATGCTCTAGTATCGATTCAAGGTAGTTTTGGCGAACGTCCAGCCCCCCGCCCCTCTGGGTTCCCGCCCCCGACTACTCGGGGCAGGCTCTGCGCGGGAATGACGGTTTGGACGACCTGCGCCTGTAGAGAATACCGACTCGCTGGAGCCGGACAGAGGAGGATGCGACCAACTATGGCTACCGTATTGAGGACGACCTTCGACAAGGGCCCGGAGCGCTGGTGCTCGTACGACTATCACGAGAGCGTGCTGGCCCGCTGCAATATCTTCATCCTGACTACTCACGAGCCTTCGGGAGGGGTGAACGACTCCGGTTACGTATGGGCGGACGAGCACAGGTGGAGCGCCGACACGCCGGAGGTCCCGCTCTCCATCCTCCCGCTGATCTACTACCGGAAGTGGGACGATGAGGGCGCGGTCGACCTGCGCGGCGCGGACGTTTCCGTGTACCTGCGGGGCGACGGCCTGGAATTGGACGGCGCAGGCTGCTACTTCTGGGTCCACGCGGCCGGGACCCGGTGGCACTACACGGCAAGCCCTCTGGAGATCAGCAAAGGCCGCTGGGCCGACGAGCCGCTCAGGTTCACCCTCGAGAACGACGAGTCCCTGTGGCACATGAGCTGGACGGGGCGGTCCGACGGCCCGGTGTCTCTCGACACGCTGTTGAGCGGGGCCATCAGCTACGGCTTCTCGTTCGTCGGGTTCGGGCAGGAGGCCAGGGGCAGGCTGTCGATGGACGAGATGGAGATCACGCTCGCTTCCGGGTAGCCCCGGGGCGTGGAACGACGGGTGAAACGGCCCAAAATGGCGGCGCCGGGTGAGGCATCACCCATCGCGCGGGCACTGGGGGAGGACTTCAGCAGGCTCCATCCGGCGGTGCGGAAGCACTACCTGGAGCCTGCGGTCGATGCGAGCGGCGTCATGGACGCGCTCCGCGTCAACCCGCTGGTCAGGCCCCTGGCGCTGCTCTCGTACGCGCTCTTCCGCGCCCCGGTCCCGCGCGGCGGCAGGGATGTGGGGTTCGCCCTGCACAACCGGATCGACGATGCGGGCACGATGCACTGGCTCCGGAGATTCTCGAGCAACGCGAGCTTTCCGAAAGACGTAACCTTCGAGTCGCAGATGGTCTTCCTTGGCGGCCACAACGTCATTGAGACGACGCGGCACGGTCTCGGCGTCGAGTCCAGGGTGAGCGTCGGCGATGGAGGGAGCCTGGTCTACGAGATCGAGAGGTACGTGATGAGGGTGCCTCTAGTTGGACTCACGCTCGGGTTCCCCGCCTGGCTCTCGCCATTCGGAGGCGGCCGCATCACGGAGACAGGGGAGGACGGAGACTGCTTTACGGTCGATTTCCAGATGGCCCATCCCATCCTGGGACCTACGGTCGGCTACTCCGGCAGGTGCCGGATGAGTTGAAGTCACGAGCTGCGGGGCCTTGTGCCACAGAGCGCGGCTGCTAGACTGGACGCCATGCGTGGACTGAAGATTGCGGCCGGCGTGGTGTTCGTGGCCTTCGTGCCCCTGCTGCTCATCATCACCAACGCGCGGCTGGTGATCAATTTTCCGGGGCTGTACAGCTACGGGTTCGACAGGTACGACATCCCGAGGCGGACGGGCATAGAGCGCGGCGAGCTGATCGACGCGGGGCGGCAGATACGCACCTACTTCAACGACGACACGGAGCTCCTGGACGTCCGCGTATTCGTGGGCGGGATCAGGCGCAGCATCTACGGCGAGCGTGAGGTGCTGCACATGCGCGACGTGAAGGCGCTCGTGCGGGGCGTCTATGCCCTGCAGTACATTGCCGCCGCGTACATGGCGGTGTTCCTGGCGGCGTGCGCCTGGATCCTGCGGCGGGAGGCCCTGGCGCTGGCGGTGCGGCTCTTGTCATACGGCGGGCTGGCGACGCTGGGTCTCGCCGCGCTGGTCGGACTGGGCTCGCTGGTCGGGTTCGACAGGCTGTTCCTCGCGTTCCACCTTGTCAGCTTCAGCAACGACTTGTGGCAGCTCGATCCGAGGCGACATATGCTGCTGGCCATGTTTCCGCAGGGCTTCTTCTTCGACGCGACGATGCTCATCGCGCTGCTGACGGTGCTGGAGGCGGGAATACTGGCCTTCGCGGGATGGCTTCAGCGGAGGCGGGCACGGGCCTCCGCGTAGCTGTCGGGCCCCGGCTTGTGTGCTACACTCCGTTGCTGCCATGGGTAGCGTAGATCTGGACTTCAAGCCGTCGGTCCCCGTACTGGACGCCAATGTATCCCTAGGGCGGCGCCACGACCGGCCCGTCGCCGTGGACACGGTCGAGGGCGTGCGGAGTGAGATGGACCGGGCCGGCGTACGGCGTGCCCTCGTGTACGCGCCTCACGCGGCTACCTACGACTCCGTAGAGGGGAACTCGATGCTGATGGACGTCGTTCGGGGGCGCAGCGACTTCGTGCCGCAGTTCGTGTGCAACCCCGCGTTCGACGACTTGGACACGGTCGCTGCGCACGTCGAGGCGGAAGGCGTCACATCCGTGAGGATGCTGCCCGGCGTCCACAACTACCCCTTCCGCGACTGGGTCGTCGGGCCGTGGCTGGACTGGCTCTCGGACGCGGGCCTACCCCTGTGGCTGCCGGTCGAGCACGAGGTGCTGGGCGCCGTGCACGCCATAGATCCGCGCGACGTGTACGAGACGCTGGCCGCGCGTCCGGACGTGAGGGCCGTACTGTGCGAGGCGAAGTACCACGACGCCTCGTGGGCGCTGCCGCTGGTGCGGGGCCTGCCCAACCTGGACTTCGAGCTGTCCCGGTTCGTGGTGACGGGCGGTATCACGACTGTCGTCGACGCCATCGGTCCCGAGCGCGTGCTGTTCGGGTCGCGCTTCCCGGACGCCGCGATGTCGCCGCAGCTCTACAGCCTGCACCACTGCGGTCTGAGCATGGACGCGCTGAGCCTGATATGCGCGGGCAACGCCGAGCGATTGCTGGGGGTGAGCTGACCGTGGATACGCCGGTAGTCGATTTCCACACCCACTTCGGAAGCTGGGGGCGGCACGGCGTGAACGGCGACATCGACCGGTACGTCGAGATCATGGACCACGCCGGGATCGACGTGGCGTGCATCAACTGCATCTTCTACGGCGACGCCAGGTACGCCAACGACCTGGTGGCCGAGCTCTGCGCACGGCGACCCGACCGGTTCGTCCCGGTCGCATTCGTCACGCCGCACTACCCCGACGAGGCGATCCGGGAGCTGGAGAGAGCCTTCGGTGAGCTCGGTATGAAATACCTGAAGATATACCCGGGCTACTTCCGAAAGCCGAACGACGACCCCGCCTACTTCCCGATCTATGAGTGGCTGAACGAGCGCGGTCTGGCGGTGATGATGCACGCGACTTACTCCTTCGACCCGCCGGGCGTGACGCCGAAGGGCCGCTTCACCGCGCTGTCGGAGCGCTTCCCGAACGTCAGGTGGGTGCTGGCCCACGCCGGGGGCTGGGGCCCCGAGAAGGCCATCGAGGCCGCGCGAGACCTCCCGAACGTCTACCTGGAGACGTGCGGCTCCGGCGCTGCCCACAGGGCGATCGAGAACTCGGTTAGGAAGGCGGGGGCCGACCGGGTCCTGTTCGGCACCGACATGGCGCTGCTGGACGCGCGCCACCAGATAGGGAAGGTGGTCACGGCCGACATATCCGACGACGACAAGCGCAAGATACTGGGGCTGAACGCAATAAGACTCCTAGGACTGGAAGGTGTTCTGGGATGAGGCTACCCTGGAAGCGTAATACCAAGTCACCGTGATGCCGCCGTATATGTGCGGCCAGGGAGTGGGTTCCCGCCCCGTATCGAGTACGGGGCAGGCTCTTCGCGGGAATGACGGCTTTACGGCGCGCTCAAAATGAATTGGTATAAGTTAGGGCCACTCGACATAGTACGAACCATAGAAACATGAGGCGGTGAAGACATGGGAAACACGCTGGCGATACATGGCGGAGAGTCGGTCCGCACGAGGCCGTTTGGGCCGGGCCACGACTTCGGCGAGGACGACGTGGCGGCGGTCAGCGAGGTGATCAGGTCGGGCAACGTCGGCAGGGGGCCCGTGGTCGAGAAGTTCGAGGCGGCGTTCGCCGAGAGGCACGGCGTCGAGTGGACGATCACCGTAAACTCCGGCACTTCCGCCATGCACACTTGCATCGGCGCGGTGAACCCCGACCCCGGCGACGAGATCATCGTCACGCCGTGGACGTCGGGCGGCAGCATCATCGGGGCGCTGCTGCACAACTGCGTGCCCGTCTTCGCGGACATCGACGAGACCTACACCCTCGACCCGGCCGACGTGGAAGCGAAGATCACGCCGCGGACGCGGGCCATCATCGCGGTGCACCTGTTCGGGAACGTCTGCGACATGGCGGCGCTCAGGGAGATCGCGGACAGGCACGGCATATTCCTCATCGAGGACTGCTGCCAGGCCCACCTAGCCGAGTACCAGGGGCAGATAGTCGGGTCGATGGGGGACATTGCCGGCATCAGCTTCGGTGGCAAGACCCTGTCGGCGGGCATGGGCGGGGCCGTGCTGACGAGCAACAGGTCGCTGTGGGAGAGGGCGATCCTCTTCCGCGACGCCGCGCTGCCACGCGACAAGACGACCCTGGAGGGGATGCCCTACGCCAACTACTTCCTTGCGCCCAACTACAAGATCAACGACATCATCGCGGCCCTGCTGCTGAACCAGCTCGGCAAGCTGGACGGCTACGTCGAAAACAAGGTCCGCAGCGCTCTCAACATCATCGAGGGTCTGTCGGACGTGGCCGAGATCGTGCCCCAGAAGGTGAGGCCGGGCGACCGCCACACCTACTGGAACCTGGGGTTCACGATAGACACGGACGCACTGAACTGCACGGCCAACGACTTCGCCGCCGCTGTGAGCGTGGAGGGCGTGGCGATGGGCGGGCCGTACGTGGGCTCGGGGGACGTGGGCCCGCTGTACCGCAACCAGTTCCTGGCCGGGCCCGACCTGTACGGCAAGACGCGCTTCCCGCTCGACTATGGCCGCAAGCGCCCCGTGGACTACCGCCAGGTCGAGTGTCCCAAGGGCGAGGCGCTCATGAATCGCGGGGTGGGGCTGCAGATGATCCCCAACTTCACAGAGGACGACCTGGCCGACATGATCCAGGCGACGCGCAAGGTCGCGGACGCCGCACGGGGCGGAGCGCTGGCCGGATAGGCTGTGTTGGCATTCCGCTATCATGTCATTCTGAACGCAGCGAAGCGGAGTGAAGAATCTATAGTGGTTGGGGGGTATCCTCAGGCATAGGCTTTAGATTCTTCGGCGCTTCGCTCCTCAGAATGACAATGGACGTTCGAGGAGGACGACATGACGAGGTCGAAGGAGTCGCTTGTCGAGGAGTACCAGGCCAGGACGCCGAAGTCGCGCGCCCAGTGGGAGCGGGGCGTACCGGTCATGCCGGGCGGCGTCATCAAGGGCGCCTACTGGTCGCCGCCATACCCGCACTACATCGCCAAGGCGGAGGGCTGCTACATCTGGGATATCGACGGCAACCGGTACGTGGACTTCGGCAACCACCACTCCGCGATGATGCTGGGGCACAGCCACCCCGACGTGGTGGCGGCGGTGCAGCGGGAGGTCGAGCGCGGGTTCGGGCTGGGCGGCCCTACGGAGCTCGAGGCCGAGATCGCGGAGGAGATCACGTCTCGCTTTCCGTCCATAGACAAGGTGCGGTTCTGCAACTCGGGCACGGAGGCCTCCCTGCACGCCACGCGGCTGGTCCGGGCGAAGACGGACAGGCCGAAGATCGCCAAGTTCGAGGGTGGATACCACGGCAGCCACGACGCGCTGGAGGTGAGCTCGGCGCCCCCTCTGGACCAGGCGGGGCCGGCCGACTCCCCAAACGCCGTCGCCGCCTGGAAGGGAATGTCGAGGAGCGCCGAGGAGGACGCGGTCATCCTGCCATACAGCGACCGGGAGTCGGTCGAGCTGATCTTGCGGGAGCACAAGGACGAGATCGCCGGCGTCTTCTACGACGCGAAGCCCAGCTCGTGGGAGGTCTCGGCTGACTTCACGCGGTTCGTCCGCGACATCACGTCCGAGCTGGGGATACCTATGGTGATGGACGAGGTGGTGAGCTTCAGGTCCGGACCGGGCGGCGCACAGGGACTGGCGGGAATCGAGCCGGACGTCACGATATTCGGCAAGGCGTTCGGCGGCGGCTTCCCCATCGGCGCGATAGGCGGCAAGGACGAGTACATGCAGATGCTCGACAACACGGGCGAGCCGACAGGGCTGAGCCAGAGCGGCACCTTCTCAGGCAACTCCTTCACCCTCGCGGCGGGCCTGGCGACCATCAGGGGGCTGACGCCGGAGGTGTACGCGCACGTCGACCGCCTGCGGGCGAAGCTCCACGCGGGGCTGGTCGACGTGTTCGACAGGGCGGGCTTGCCCAGCAGGATCGTCAGCGCGGGGGCCGGACTGCACTTCTATATGACCGACAAGCCGATCACGGACTACCGGAGCGCCACGACGCTGCCGGACGCCGACCTCGCGGGCCGCATCGAGCTGGAGCTGTTCCTCAAGGGCTACTCCATGAGCGGCGGCATCGGCGTCACTATCTCGGCGCCGGTGCAGGACGAGCATATCGACGGCTTCCTGTCCGCGATGGAGGAGGTGCTGGCCGAGGAGGACTGACGCGGATGATAGTGTCAATTCCTGTTGATAGCGCGAACATGAGTGCTACAATGGCCTCATGATCTAGGATCAGGGAGCATCGGCCATGCCCTCCACAATCGAATGGACCGACGAGACCTGGAATCCGGTGACAGGCTGCTCCCGCGTGTCGCCGGGGTGTGACAACTGTTATATGTTCGCGCTTTACCCCAGGCTTCGTGCGATGGCCGTGCCCGGGTACGATACCGCTCCAGACAGTGTGCAGATGCTCCCCGAACGGCTGGAGGCCCCGCTGTCGTGGCGCCGCCCCCGGCGCGTGTTCGTCAACAGCATGTCGGACATGTTTCACCCGCACGTCGAGTACGACTTCATCGCGGACGTTTTCGACGTGATGAGAGAGGCGGACCAGCACGTGTTCCAGGTGCTGACCAAGCGGCCCGGCCGGGCGGCGGGCTGGTGGGAGAAGCACGGCCAGGGCAGATTCGAGGAGTGGCCGAGCAACGTCTGGATGGGCACGTCGGTGGAGAGCCAGAAGTACGCGCCCCGGCTGTCCGTGCTGCGACGGATTCCCGCAGAGGTCCGCTTCGTGTCGGCAGAGCCCCTGCTGGAGAGGGTCGACCTGACCCAATGGCTTGAGAACGGCACGCTCCACTGGGTAATTGCCGGCGGCGAGAGTGGGCCTAGGGCGCGGTCGATGGACGTCGACTGGGTACGCGATCTACGCGATCAGTCTATGGAGGCGGGCGTAGCGTTCTTCCTCAAGCAACTGGGCGGACGGCGCGGCAAGCGGTCTGGCGATGAGGCCGTATTGGATGGGGCAACGTGGGTCGAAATGCCCACACCCAACGGACCTGGGTAATTGTGTAATGCCTCCTAGGACGATGCTGTGGCCTCTTGACCCCCATACTATCGGTAAGCACATGGTCTTGCGTAGCTATATGGAAGCATGGCTCCCAATCATATTGAGCCGATTTGAGAGGGCGATGTTCGTGGACGCATTCGCCGGGCCCGGCGAATACAGAAATGGAGAACCAGGTTCCCCTGTCATTGCTCTGAATGCTCTCGCTGAGCATACTTCACAAGACATGATGACCGGACAAATTGATTATGTCTTTATAGAGGAACGATCCGACCGCTTTTCTCATCTCGAAGAGGTAATCGAGCGTCAGAGAATAGAAGGCAGTATACCTCCCATATGTCGAATCCGTACATTCAATAGCACATTCGCTAGTGCCATGCCTAAACTGATTGATTCCATCGGCATGGACCACATACCTACCTTCGTCATGATTGATCCCTTCGGAGTGTCTGGAATCGGTATGAAGTACATAAAGGCCCTGATGGACTGTCCTAGCACGGAAGTGTATATCTCATTCATGTATGATTTCATGAACCGATTCAGAGATCATCCAAACTTCGAACGGCACCTTGACGATCTATTCGGTTGTCCGGATTGGATACGGGGCATAGACATGCCTGACGATAAGGCAAGGAAAGTATTCTTCTATGGACTGTACACGAAGCAACTGAAGGCATCGGGAGCGCAACATGTTCTCCATTTTGATCTATACGAGGGGAACAGGCTAGTATATGCCCTGTTCTTCGCAACCAAGAGTGATCTGGGTTGTGACAAGATGAAGAGAGCGATGTGGGAAGTCGCGCCACTTGATGGTTTCAGGTTTACAGGAGGAATGGACCGCCAACTCACGCTCGGCCCTGAAATGGTCGATAGGAGCCCGCTAAAGGACGACCTGCTCAGTGACTTCGGTTTGAACCAGTGGCTGTCCATCGAGAGTGTCGCCCAGTTCATGCGTTCAGACAAGACTGTATTCCATACGAGTCATCACAAAGAAGTCCTCGCGGACATGGAAAGTGAAGGTGCAATTCAGGTCAGAGAAGAAACAAGGAAAAGGAGATTGACATTTCCTGATGGTACTTGTCTTAGGTTTGTGGAGCCTCCACCTCCACTCCCAACCCAGTCAACTTTCGATCTGTGGACGTAGGAGGAACTCCACAATCCCCAATCACTGCAGGATTGCAACCGTCTACTCGGGAAGCTAGTATACGTGTATTACACGTGGAAGGGGCCTGAAGATGCGTAAAAAGCTGACTCTGACAGTGGACGAACAGGTGTATGAAGGGCTGTACAGGGTCGTCGGTCGGGGGAAGATCAGCAGCTTCATCGAGTCGATCGTCAGGCCGTACCTAGTACACCGCGACCTCGATGCGGGTTACCGCATGATGGCCGAAGACGCCAAGAGAGAGGCCGAGGCTGTGGAGTGGGTAGAGGGGACGACCGAGGCGATTATCGATGAGGCGAGGTGAAGTATGGTGGGTCAGGTTTGGGCCCTCCGTTGGCGGTGAGATCAGAAAGCGACGTCCTGCCATCGTAGTCACGAACGATGCCGCGATCTCTCATCTCAACCGCGTACAGGTTATTCCGCTGACCACCAATGTCAGCAGAGTCTATCCCGCGGAAGCGCTGGTAGAAGTCAACGACATAGTCCATAAGGCCATGGCCGACCAGCTTACTACGGTCAGCAAGAGCCGTTTCGACGGGCGTTTCGGTGAAGTGTCACAGTCGGACATGTATCTAGTCGGCTTGGCGATCAGCGTTCACCTGGGACTGTAGCCCGTCAGGCCTCGGCACGCTGGAAGGGTTGCAGATCAAGCCGGACGACTGTGCGGCCCGGCTGAGGGAGACGTTCGCAACGGGCGACCTGGTCCAGGCCGTAAGGGAGCTGGTCGAGCTGGGCCTTGAGGTGATCGACCTTGTTGAGGCGCACCTCCTTGAGGTTAACGAGATGTCCCTGTTCGATGACCATCCCGAGGTCAACATCAACTGGGCGAGGCGGCGCCGGGCCACAGACCTAGCCTACACGCTAATCGCCAACATCGCCCGTGACGAGGGGCAGGAGGGGGAGGGGGGCTTCTGAGCCTTCCTGCGGGGGATGGGTGAATGGTGCGGCCCTTCGACCCATCGACAAGCTAGGAGCCCTAGGCTCGGGGCGGGCACGGCGCGATGTTATAATTGATAGGTACGGCCTCGCCCCCGAACCCACCCTCACGGAGATTCTCCCCATGATTTCTATTGCTTTCGACAAGTACACCCTGCCCAACGGGCTGCAGGTCATCCTGCACGAGGACCACTCCCTACCGATGGCGGCGGTCAACATCTGGTACCACGTCGGTTCGAAGGACGAGGACCAGGGCCGCACGGGCTTCGCCCACCTGTTCGAGCACGTCATGTTCGAGGGGTCGAAGAACCACAACGAGCTCTTCTTCAACCCGCTGATGAAGGTCGGCGGCTCGGTGAACGGCTCCACGAGCTCGGACAAGACGAACTACTGGGAGAACGTGCCGTCCGACTACCTGGAGCTGGCGCTGTGGCTGGAGTCGGACCGCATGGGCTTCCTGCTGGAGGCGCTCGACCAGAAGCGACTGGACCTGCAGCGCGACGTGGTAAAGAACGAGCGCAGGCAGAGCTATGAAAACAGACCCTACGGCACGGCGTACCTGCTGCTCCAGCCGGCTCTCTTCCCCGCGCCACACCCATATAGCTGGCCGACCATAGGCTCGCAGGATGACCTGGACGCGGCATCCCTCGACGACGTGAAGTCCTTCTTCCGGCGCTTCTACTCGCCATCCAACGCGACGATCGCGATAGCGGGAGACATCGACCCGGACGAGACTCGGAGCCTGGTCGAGCGGTACTTCGGCGAAATTCCTCCCACGCCGGCAGTTAACCGGATCGGCAGGATGGCGTCGCCGCTTACTAGCGAGACGCGTCTCGACTTTCACGACAACGTACAGCTCCCCCGGCTGTATCTCGTGTGGCCCTCGACGCCGGTGTTCGACGAGGACGAGGCGCCGCTGGACGTGCTCGCGACCGTGCTGGCCGACGGCAAGAGCTCGCGGCTGTACCGTACCCTCGTGTACGAAAAGCAGATCGCCCGCAGCGTGAGCGTGTACAACCACGCGATGGAGGTGGCCGGGGAGTTCAACGTGCAGGTAACCGCCAGCCCCGGGCACGGCCTGGAGGAGATACAGGCCGTGGTGGAGGAGGAGCTGGACAGGATACGGAGCGAGCCGCTGTCGGACAGGGAGCTCGAGAGGGCCAAGAACAGGGTCGAGAGCCAGCACGTCCGCCAGCTCGAGCAGATGGGCGGCTTCGGAGGCCGGGCGGACCAGTTGAACTACTACAACGCCTTCGGCGGCGATCCGGGCCTGATCAACACCGACCTGGAGAGGTTCACCAGCGTACAGGCCGGGGACGTGCAGCGCGCGGCGCGGCGGTGGCTCGGCGCCGCCCGGGTGAGGATGACGGTGCTGCCGGAGGAGGCCAAGAGCGTGACCGTGTCTGCCGTCGACAGGTCGGTCATGCCGGGGGGCGGTGAGCACAAGTCGTTCAGGCCTCCGAGGCCCAAGCGGGCGCGGTTGTCCAACGGCATGGAGGTCGTGTTCGTCGAGAGGCGCGGGCTGCCCGTCGTCGCGTTCGGCCTGATGGTGCGCGGCGGCTCAGCGGCCGACCCGGCGGCTACCCCCGGTCTCGCGCACATGGCGACCTCGATGCTGGCGGAGGGCACGGCCTCGCGCACGAGCAGCGAGATCGCGGACGAGATGGAGTTCCTGGGGTCCGAGCTGCACGCGGCGGCGGGCCGGGAGCATCTCTCCGTGTCAGCGGAGACCCTCACGCAGCACTGGCCGCAGGCGTTCGACATCGTGGCGGACGTGCTGAGGAACCCGACCTTCCCTGAGGACGAGCTCGAGCGGGTCAAGAAGGAGCGGCTGGCCGACCTGAAGCGGATCTCCGACGACCCCGTGGCCATATCCCGCCGGGCGATCAGGTCGCTGGTGTACGGGCCAGACTCCGGGTACGGCCACCCGTCGAGCGGGACGACTGCATCTGTGGAGGAGATGAGCAGGGCCGACCTGCTCGCCTACTACTCGGCGCACTTCGGGCCGCGGAACACGACCCTGCTGGCCGTCGGCGACGTGGACAGGGACGGGCTGCTGGCGAGGGCCGAGTCGCTTCTTGGCGACTGGTCGTCGGACGCCGGGGAGCCGAAGCACCAGCACGATGCGCCCGGCGGCGGGGAGCCGACGACGATCTACCTGGTCGACAGGCCGGGTGCTCCGCAGTCGGTGATCCGCGCCGGCCACGCGACAGTGCCGAGGCACGACCCTGACTTCTTAGCGCTCACCCTGGTCAATTACGTGTTCGGGGCTCACCCGACCGCCAGGCTCTTCATGAACCTGAGGCAGGACAAGGGGTACAGCTACGGCTACTACTCCGAGATCGACTGGCTCACGGGGCCGTCGGTGCTCCTGGCGGGCGGTTCGGTGCAGACGGCGGTCACCAAGGAGGCCCTGATCGAGACGCTGAAGGAGTTCGCGGACATCCGGGGCGACCGCCCTGTCACTCCCAAGGAGATGGCCGAGTCTAAGCAGGGTATCTTCCGGAGCTTCCCGTCGCAGTTCGAGACCCAGGGCCAGGTGCTCCAGAGCCTCGGGCGCATCGTATCGTTCCGGCTGCCCAACGACTACTTCGAGACCTTCATCCCCAGCCTGAACGCGGTGAGCCTGGAGGCAGCTCACGACGCGGCGGCCCGGCGGATCATGGACAAGGAGCTCGTGGTCCTGGTAGTGGGGGACCGGGATACGATAGAGCCCGGCCTCGCGGAACTGGGCCACCCGATAGTGCACGTGGACATAGAGGGCCGCCCGCTGGCCTAGAGACTATCTCAGAATCATCTGCGTCTCCCCCGACGCAGGGCCTTTCCAAAGTCCGTTCGTGGTGAGCCTGTCGAACCACAATTGGGGCCTTCGACAAGCTCAGGCCGAACGGCAAGGTACGACCCTATCTCAACAATGGAAAGGCCCTGCCCCCAAATCCCCCACCTCCGTCATTCCCGCGAAGGCGGGAACCCATCCCCGGCAAGGTGCACAGCCATAGCCTCAGAGGCAGTCCGTCACGCCATCCGTCCAAATTAGGTGGTGGATCTGGGCTGCCCCCGACGACTTCCCGCAGCGGCGCAGCCGGGTTTTCGGGGTCGATGTCCGAGCATCTGGTGCGGGCTGCCACTCAGTAGAAGTTCTCGTTGCTGACCAGGTCGGCGCGGACGTAATACCAATTCATTTTGAGCGCGCCGTAAAGCCGTCATTCCCGCGAAGAGCCTGCCCCGTACGCGATACGGGGCGGGAACCCACTCCCTGGCCGCACATATACGGCGGCATCACGGTGACTTGGTATAACACTGCCTTCGACAGTCGCCGTTGGCAGGGAGAAGGGGCGGAAGGATGCGAGGCTGGGTGCCTCTACGGGACGCTCGCTGCCGACCAGATGGTGAGGTCCTCGAACCTCGTCGACCGGCCGGCAATTCCGTCGCCGGCAAAGTAGGAGCCTACGGCGGACACGCTCCCCGCATCGAGCCGGCCGCTCAGGTCGAGCTTGTCCAAGTAGGCTCCGTTTATGAACAGCCAGCCCTCCTCGCCTACGGCTATGATGCGGATGTGATTGTTGCCGGACGGACCGGCAGCTATGTGAGTGGAGATGTCGCCCGCCAATCGCTGGGTAGGATCGAGGCTGCCTGCCCTCAGGCGATGGAACCACCTGCCGGACACCTCTATTCCGACGACGTGAAACTGGTTGTTGGCGCCGCCTCGAAGCAGGAAACCACTGCTCCAGGTCCCTTCCTGCCTGGGGTACGGATTGAAGAAGCGGGCCTCGACTATCCCGTCGGCCAGGGAGGTCGATGTACCGTGGGTGTCGATGCGGCCGTCGCCGGGTTCATGGTCTATGGCGCCGTCCAGGGGTCCGTAAACTCTTCGCAGCGTGCGGACGCTGAAGTTGGAGTACGGCGTGGACAGTCCCTTCTGCTCGTCATTCCTGAAGAATGCTCCGACCAGCGACACAGACCCGGATTCGACGCGGTCTCCCAGGTCCAGCTCTGCGATGTAGCTCCCGTTGACGAAGAGCCATCCCAGGCTGCCTGAGGCGACGACCCTGACGTGATTCTTCGCGTCCTGCCGCGCCCCTATGCTGGCCGAGAAGCCCACCTGGTCCAGCCTGTAGCCCCCGGGACCCTGATCTCTCAGATAGTGGGACCAGCGCCCCGAACTGTGGATGAATACCACATGACCCGTCCTCGGACCCCTGTGACGGACTAGGAAGCCACTGCTCCATGTCCTCCCAGCCATGTCATGGGGAGGTGTGAAAGTCACCTCCGCGACGAAATCGTTGACATCGAGCCCGCTGTCGAACGTTGGGATGAATCCGTCACTTGGGTCGTGCTCCAGGGAGCCGCTCACCGGGCCGAAAGTAGACTGCTGGGCCGGGCCCGCCATTGCAGCTCGCGTCGCCGGGCTCACGCCTGACGACGCGTCCGACATCATCAGCGCCAGGCGGCTGGACAGTACGTCGTACCTGATGGCGAACCCGATCCCCTGAGCATCGAGGAATCCACGGCTGCTCATCCCTACAACTTCGCCCCTGAGATTCAGCAGCGGCCCGCCGCTGTTGCCCCGGTTGGTGGCAGCGTCGGTCTGGACATAGGCCACGCCGCCGTAGGTACGGAATGCGGATACTATGCCCCTTGTGACGCTCATCCCGCCCTCCAGGTCGAGGGGATAGCCGAGCGCAACCACCTCCTCGCCCTCCCGCGCCTCCGTCGCGAGGGGCAGTGCGGTCAGCTGGCGTGAGGACTCCACCTTCAGCAGGGCGAGGTCCCTGGCCGCGTCGATTGCGACAACCTTTGGGGTCAACCTGGCTCCGTGGTCGAAGACGACGGACAGGCGGTCGGCCCCCTCTATGACGTGCTCGTTGGTCAGGATGTAACCTGTCGGATCGACGACGAATCCCGACCCCGCACCGGATGCTCCCGTAATACGAACGACGCCAGCCCTTGTCCTGTCCACTACGTCGACAATCGACTGCGCCGCCTCGGGAGATGGAGTGGGGCTCGGTGTGCTGGTCGGCGTGTAGGTCGGCGTAGGCGTGTGGGTGGGTGTGAGGGTCGGAGTAGGTGTATGGGTCGGCGTGGGTGTGGGGACAGGAGTCAAGGTCGGCGTGGGCGTGGGCGTACTGGTTGGCGTAGGCGTCGGGAGAGGCGTACTGGTTGGGGTCGCCGTACTGGTTGGTGTGGGAATGGGTGTGTTGGTCGGCGCGACCGTGGGTGTAAGGGCCTGGGCCTCCATCGTAGCCTGGACTCTTGCCTCGACGGTTGCCTGCACGTCCGGCGCAGGGGAGGGGGTATTGGCGGCCATCGCCTTCGTGACGGCCGCCTGCACGATCGCGTCTATGTCCGGGGTAGGCTCTGGGGAGGGAGGCTGGGCGCAGCCCACGGCCAGAATGACCGCCACGGAGGCCAGGGCCAGGCGCGCCAGTGATCCGCTCCCGACAAGTGTGTCTGCAAGGAGCCGGAGAACGTTATCGATTGTGCGGGCTGCGCGCATGCCAATCTGCCCTTGTGAGACCCTCGCCGCACTGGCTTATCTTACCTGCATGGACCCGGGATTACCGGGGTCGACGCGGATCTCGCGGAATTCCACCCTGCCGTTCTGCACCAGCTCGCGGATCCGGAGCTGCCTGTCCGAGAGGCGGCTGCGGCCCGACTTGAACTCTACGAGCACGACCCTGTCGTCCTCGAACTGCACGCCGTCGATGGGTGCGCCGAGGAACCTGAAGTTCCTGGGGTCCCAGGGGTAGGACTCGGTCAGGGGCAGCCACTGCTCGGTGGTGAACCCGCGCCTGACGGCGTCCCCTCGTCTCAGGCGGCGCAGCCGGAGGTAACCGCGGGTGATGCGTACCGAATATAGGAGCGCAAGCAGCAGCGCCAGGGCCAGTCCCGCAACGACCCACCACAGCACTGGGATTTCCACAGGCGGCCTCCCGCTTCACGCCGCCGGGTAGAGGCGTTGGAGATTGCCGCCCAGGATCGCGGCCCTTTCGTCCTTGGACAGGAAGTCGCACCGCGTCTGGAACAGCAGCAGCGACTGCCTGTACGTGACCGTCCGCTCGCAGCACGGCATGTCCGATCCCCACACCAGGCGTTCTGCGCCCACCTCATCGACCAGCGTTTGCACGACGCCCGGAAGCGGTGGGCTGTGGGGCGGGAACTCGGCGTCCCCGTTCATCAGGTGCAGCATCAGCTCGATGTGCCACCCTGGCAGCCTGAGGAGCTCGAAGTTCTCCTGCGGTACCGCGAACCGGTCCGGTCCGTCGTCGAGGCTGATGTTGCTCAGACCGTGGGTCAGCACGCAGGGGATGCCGGTGTGGCGCTTAGCCCACTCGACGAGCTCTCTCATCTCGGCGTTGTACGCCTCGAGCGCGTTCGTGCGGAGCGTGGCCAGGTACCAGTGTATGGGTATGCCGAGGTCGGCCACGAGCTGCCACAGCGGCTCCAGGCCAGGGTCGTTCAGCCCTATGTCGAAGTCGCGGTGGAAGAAGCCCCCGGTGGAGAAGTAGAGCCCGCGGTGTCCCAGCTTGACCTGCCTGGCCAGGCGCTCGAGCTGATCAGGTTCGCCCCCCTTCCACTCGTCCACCTGTGCAAGCGGAACGAGCCTGTCCGGGTACTTGCGGGCGCATTCGGCGAGATAGTCGTCCAGGTGGCCATAGATGCGGTCGTGCTGAATAATCGCCCTGTCGACGCCGACATAGTCCATCTGGGCGACGATGTACTCCGGCGGGGACTCCATGTCCCACATGGTCGGCGGCATCCACTGGATGTAGTACTCCTCGCCTCCGTGGGTGAACTCGAGGCGGCCGAAGCGCCCGATGCGGAAATCGACGTCGGGCAGGAAGGATGCGCCGTCACCGTCGCCCTGCAACAGCCGCTCACGCACCGGGCTGTCGTCATCGGCGCGGCGGATGCCCTGCTTGTGAAAGCGGACGTGGTACTGGTGCTCCCCCAGGCGCTCGGCCGTGTGGCCCCTGTCCTCCGCCAGCGGCGGGAAGCAGTGAGTGTGGGAATCGAACACGACTGTCATGTGGCACTCCCCTCGCCGCAGGCCTTCAGCCGCGGCCGTTCAGCCACTGCGCGATCTCCTTGGCGTGGTAGCTGATGATGATGTCGGCCCCAGCTCGCTTGATGGAGGTCAGAAGCTCGACTGTAACCCTGGGGCCGTCGAGCCACTCGTTCTGCTCCGCTGCCTTCACCATCGCGTACTCGCCGCTCACGTTGTAGGCCGCCACCGGAACAGGGGAGCGGCGCTTGGCCCTGGCGATGACGTCCAAGTAGGCGAGCGCGGGCTTGACCATCACGATGTCGGCGCCCTCCTCGATGTCCTGCGCGATCTCCCTGAGGGCCTCACGGACATTCGGCGGGTCCATCTGGTACGAAGCCCTGTCGCCGAACTGAGGGGCCGACCCGGCGGCCTCCCGGAAGGGTCCGTAGAACCCCGACGAGTACTTGGCGGAGTACGCCATGATGGGTGTCCCTGTGTGCCCCGCCGCGTCCAGGGCCGAGCGGATGGCGGCGACCTGGCCGTCCATCATGGCCGACGGTGCGACCACGTCCGCACCTGCATCGACCTGGCTGACGGCCGTCCTGGCGAGAAGCTCCAGGGTCGCGTCGTTGTCCACCCCGCCGTCGGACACCAGACCGCAGTGGCCGTGGTCCGTGTACTCGCACAGGCAGACATCGGTCACGACGGCGAGCTCGGGGGCGGCCTGCTTGATTACGCGGACGGCCTCCTGCACTATCCCGTTCGTCTCGTAGGCCTCGCTCCCCACCGCGTCCTTGTGGGCCGGGATTCCGAAGAGCAGGACGGCGGGGATGTCCAGATCTGCTACCGACCCGATCTCGGGCAGGAGCCGGTCGAGCGACAGGCGGTAGACACCTGGCATCGGCCCAATCTCTTCCTGGACGTTGCGCCCGTGGGTGACGAAGATCGGGTATATGAAGTCGGACACCGAGAGCCGGGTCTCGGTGGTCAGTCGCCGGAGGGAGGCGGTCTCCCTGAGGCGTCTCAGTCTAGTCGTCGGATAGCTGTTCATTTGGACGCCCCCCCCGCCGCCGTAGTGGTACGTTATGGCATCGACGAGTCCTTCTACGGTGCTCTCTTTGGCAAGTATAACAACGTCCAGCCCGGCGTTCCTCGCCTCGGCGGCTGTCACAGGCCCGATGCACGCGACATCGACGCCGTCGAGCCTTCCCACATCGCCGTCGAGGAGGCGTACGAGCCCTCTAACTGTAGACGAGCTGGTGAAGGTCGCCACGTCTATCCCGTCGGCCAGCGCCTCTTCGACGGCGGCTGGCGAGCCCTCGACGTTGACCGTGCGGTACGCTGCTACCACCTCCACGTCCGCGCCCAGCTCCGCGAGCCCAGCGGCGAGGGCCTCGCGCCTCGTCTCGGCGCCCGGCACGAGGATTCGGGACCCCGACACGTCGAGGGCGGCCATCTCCTTCACCAGGCCCTCCGATATGGAAAGCGACGCGACGAGGTCGGCGGCGATGCCCCTGCCGTGCAGCGAGCGGGCGGTGCTTTGGCCGATGGCAGCTACGCGTGTTCCGTGGAGGGCCCTGGCGTCGAGCCCGCCCTCCCGCAGGCGGTCGAATACGGCGTCCACTGCGTTCGTACTGGTGAATGCCACCCAGTCGAAGCCGGGCAGACGGGCAAGGGCCTCGTCGAGATCTCCGTAGTCCTCCGGCGGCTCGATGCGGATGGTCGGGACCTCCACCACTTCCGCCCCCTGGCCCTCCAGCAGCTTCGACAGCGCGCCGGCCTGCACTCGCGACCTGGTGACCAGGACGCGCTTGCCGAACAGCGGGCGGTTGTCGAACCAGCGAATGTCCTCCCTCAGCGCCGCCACACCGCCGAAGACGGCCACGACCGGCGGGCCCAGGCTACTAGCGCGGCCCTTCTCGACGACGTCCGCGAGGGTGCCAACGACGGTGCGCTGGCGCGGCCCTGTGCCCCACTCGACGAGCGCTGCGGGTGTGGCTTCTGACAGCCCCCCGTCTCGCAGCCCTGCGACCACTGACTCTAGCGAATGCCAGCCCATCAGCACGACCAGCGTGCCGTTGGTTCGCGCCAGGGCGGGCCAGTCGACATCAGTGCCGGGCTTGTCGGGCGACTCGGAGCCGGTGACGAAGGTGACGGACGAGGCGACGCCGCGGTGGGTCACGGGTATGCCCGAGTAGGCCGGAGCAGCTATCGCGGACGTGATTCCCGGCACCACCTCGAAGGGGATGCCGGCCCTCGACAGGGCCATGGCCTCCTCGCCGCCGCGCCCGAACACGAAGGGGTCCCCCCCCTTCAGCCTTACGACGCTCCTGCCCTCCGACGCCCTCGCAATGAGCAGGGCGTCGATGTCGCCCTGGCTCGCGCCCTTGCCTCCGGGTGTCTTGCCCACGTCGACTATCTCGGCGTCCACATGGGCGCGCCGAAGGAGCCGCTCGCCTACGAGCCTGTCGTGGACCACCATGTCGGCAGACTCCAGCAGCTCGAGGCCCCGGACAGTTATGAGCCCGGGGTCGCCGGGCCCCGCCCCGACGAGGTAGACGACGCCGGCCCTCGCGGTCACGGCTCCAGTATCTCCGCGGCATCGTCCATCAGCAGAGAGGCGAGCTCTTCGCCCATCTCGGCTGGGGAGGCCGTCCGCGACGACACCTCCCTTCGGAATACTCGTGTGCCGTCGGGAGCCGCGACCATGCCGTGTACCCGGAGCTCGTTGTCGTTCTGGAAACTGGCGTAGGCGGCCACTGGGACATTGCAGCTCCCGCCGATGCGGCGAACGAACGCCCGCTCGGCCTCCAGGGCGGCGCTGGTGGGCCGGTGGTCGATGGCGCGGAGCATCTCGAGCAGCGCGCGGTCGCCGGTCCGCGCCTCGACGGCCAGCGTTCCCTGGCCCGCGTCCGGGACGAAGGTCTCGGTCGGGAATATCTCGTGGGCCTCGTCGATGCGCCCCAGTCTCGCGAGACCGGCAGCCGCGATCACGACGCCGTCGCATTCGGGGCCTCCCACCTTGCCAACGCGCGTACCCACGTTGCCGCGTATGGGCACGACCTCTATGTCGGGGCGGAGGGACTTCAGCAGAGCGGTGCGCCTCGGGCTGCCAGTCCCGATCCTAGCGCCCGGCGGCAGCTCTGCCAGAGGCGCCGCCCACCTGTCTATGATGGCGTCCCTGGGGTCCTGACGTGGCACGCATGCCGCCAGCAGCAGACCTTCGGGAAGCTCGCTCGCCAGGTCCTTGGCGCTGTGGATGGCCAGGTCGACGTCGCTGCCGAGCAGCGCAAGTTCAATGTCCTTGGCGAACGCCCCCCGGCCCAGGCTCACCAGGGCCGCGTCTTTTTTGCGGTCGCCTCCCGTCGTCATAGGCACAACGTCGAAGACAGCGTAAGGGAAGCGGGCCCGCAGGCGCGAGACGACCTCCTCGGTCTGCGCCAGGGCGAGGGGGCTTCCGCGGGTGCCGACCCGGTACCTAGCGGACATGGCTGGGCAACCGGGTCGAAGTGCCCTTGGGTGAGGTCTGTCGCGCCGTTGCGGGGATGTTCACCTTCACCTCAGTCCTCTCCCGTCGAGGGAGAGGAGGCCGGAGGTGGGGATGCGAGGTCTTCCCACATCCTGCAGGTGCGCCCGGGGCAGTCGCAGTCAGCGCCGATCATCAGGCTGGACAGCAGCGTCTCCCTCGCCCGCTCGACCTCCCCCGACCGCACCATGTCCATCAGGTCCTCGGTGATGCTCGCCTGCCAGTGGTCCGGCTTGGGCCTGATGCCTCGTTCCAGAAGCTCGGTTCTCACCTCCGACAGCAGGGGCGCGAGGTCGCCGTACTCGATGGCGCGGAACCGCGAACCCGTGCGGCTGGTGCCCGCCAGCTCCTCTCGCAGCTTCCGGGCGAGGGCAGGGCTCGACCCGCCCGTCGACGCGGCTATGATGACGTCGCCGTTCCTGACCATCGACGGGGCGATCCAGGTGCACAGGTGCGTCACGTCGTTGACGTTCAGGGGAACGTTGCGCTCCAAGGCCTCGCGGGAGACCTCCTCGTTCAGGTCGTTGTCACGATTGTCTGCGACGATCGCAATGAACGCCCCTTCGAGGTCCCCGTGCCTGTAGCGCCTGCTGTGCCACGACAGCCGTCCCTCTTCGGCCATAGCCCTGACTGCTCGGGTGACTTTGGGGCTGAATACGACGACATCGGCGCCGAAGTCGACCAGGCGCTCGACCTTCTCCTCGCCGATCGGCCCCCCTCCAATGACGACGCAGCGCCGCCCCCTGAGGTCGAGGAACACTGGGTAGTATGCTGGCACGGCGTGTCCTCACTGGCTGAGCTAATACCAATTCATTTTGAGCGCGCCGTAAAGCCGTCATTCCCGCGAAGAGCCTGCCCCGTACTCGATACGGGGCGGGAACCCACTCCCTGGCCGCACATATACGGCGGCATCACGGTGATTTGGTATAAGTCTCGGCGTCCCTTCGCGGCTTACAGAGCGCTTTGCGGCGCATATGTGCCCAGAGTCTACTATAACACCACAGAATAGCTGCCCCGTAGGGTGGCCCGCCCGAGCCAGGGCCTTTCCATTGTTGAGATAGGGTCGTACCTTGCCGTTCGGCCTGAGCTTGTCGAAGGCCCCAATTGTGGTTCGACAGGCTCACCACGAACGGACTTTGGAAAGGCCCTGCGCCCGAGCCGTCGCGGTTTATTCGGCGAATGTGCCTGTGATACTGTGGCGCTCTGGAGGTTGGGATATTCTGGACGAGGCTAGGCGGCTGCTGTTCCGGCGGATCCGCAGCGAGGTCCGCGACTCCCGCGTCGTAGAGGCGATGGAGCGCGTGCCGAGGGAGGCATTCGTCCCGGACGAGTCCCGACACCTGGCATACGAGGACCACCCGCTACCCATCGGCGAGGGCCAGACGATCTCGCAGCCGTTCATCATTGCCCTCATGCTGGAAGCATTGGATCTGCGGAGGTCCGACCGGGTGCTCGAGGTTGGCACCGGCAGCGGCTACCAGGCAGCCCTGCTGGGAGAGCTGGTCCGGGATGTGGTGACGGTCGAGCGCATAGACTCGCTGGCCCGTGACTCCGGGGAGCGGCTCAGCTCCCTGGGATACTCGAACGTGACGGTCGAATTGGCCGGCGACAGGCTGGGCTGGCCTGACGGCGCGCCATACGACGCCATCGTGGTCGCCGCTGCGTCCCCGATGCTTCCCCGGGCCCTGAGGGAGCAGCTTGGCGTGGGCGGGCGCATGGTCATCCCGGTCGGCTCGCCAAGCAGGCAGGACCTGATGAAGGTCACGCGAACTGCCGATTCATACTCGGTACGTACGATGGGCGCCTGCCGCTTCGTCCCTCTGATCGGGCCTTACGACTAGGTTGTGTTGACATTTGTGTCATTCCGAGCGCAGCGAGGAATCTAAGAACCTTGCACAAATGCTACCACCTAGATTCTTCACTCCGCTGCGCTACGTTCAGAATCACTATGGCCTTGCGCAGGCCACATAAGGGGATGAAAATGGCGCGGCCTACCCCATCGTCACTCCCGCAAAGAGCCTGCCCCGTACCCGATACGGGGCGGGAGTCCAGGGCGGCTGGGCTCCGTGTCAGGCACAGGGCAGGCTCCAAGCGACCTGCCGGGGATGGGTTCCCGCCCCCGACTGCTCGGGGGCAGGCTCTTCGCGGGAATGACGGGTGTGGCTGTCTGCTGTCTATTTTCATAGCAATGACATTTGACTGGGAGCCGCTCGAATGTCAACACTGCCTAGACTGCGAACGCCCCGCGCCGTATGTCCAGGGCTCCTGCCTGGTATATAATCTAGGCGTCGCAGTCGCAGGCCCCTACTTCAAATACCGGCAGCACTTGGACTACGAAATAGTCATTGGGCTAGAGGTCCACAGCCAGCTCCTGACGCGGAGCAAGATGTTCTGCTCATGCGTGGCAGGCTACCAGGATGCCGCCCCCAACACGGTCGTATGCGAGGTGTGCATGGGAATGCCCGGGGTGCTGCCCGTCATCAACGAGAGGGCGGTCGATCTGGTCATCGCGACCGGCCTGGCGCTCGGATGTACGATACAGCCGCACACCAAGTTCGACAGGAAGAACTACCCATATCCAGACCTGATGAAGGGGTACCAGATATCCCAGTACGACATGCCTATCGCCACGAACGGCTGCCTGGCGGTCCAACTGGATGACGGCGAGCGCCGGGTCGGTATAACCAGGGTGCATCTCGAGGAGGACGTCGCCAAGCTTCAGCACAGGGACGGTCCCGAAGGCGGGTACAGCCTGCTGGACGTGAACCGGGCCGGCGTTCCGCTGATGGAGATAGTCAGCGAGCCCGACATGAGGTCGCCGGAGGAGGCCAGGGCGTATCTGACCAAGCTCCGCACCATTCTGCGGTACATCGAGGCCAGTACGGCCAACATGGAAGAGGGCAGCTTTCGCTGCGACGCGAACATATCGCTGCGGCCGGCGGGCGCCGAGGAGCTGGGCACCAAGGTCGAAGTCAAGAACATGAACAGCTTCAGGTCGGTCTACAGCGCTCTCATCTACGAAGCCGAGAGGCAATCGCGCGTCCTGGACGAAGGCGGGAACGTGGCCCAGGAGACGCGCGGCTGGGTCGAGAACAGGGGCGTGACGGTGTCGCAGCGGTCCAAGGAGTACGCCTCCGACTATAGGTACTTCCCCGAACCCGACCTGCCCGCGCTGGTAGTCGACCAGTCCTGGATCGACGATGTCCAGGGCAGGCTGCCGGAGCTACCCGACGCGAGGGCGGAGCGGTACTCGGCGGACTACGGTCTTTCGGCCTACGACGCCGGGGTGATCACCGCCTCCAGGTCCACCTCCGACTTCTTCGAGTCGGTGCTCGAAGCCGGGGCAGTAGAGGGCTCGGCCATGAAGTCGCTGGCCAAGTTCGCCGCCAACTGGATAGTCGGTGAGCTGGCGCGGCTTCTGAACGCCACCGGCAGCTCCATCGAAGACCTCGCCTTCGAGCCGGCGCGCCTTGTCGATCTCATCCGGCTGGTGGACGACGGCACGCTGAGCACGGCAATGGCCAGGACGGTCTTCGAGGACATGTTCGAGTCTGGGGATGCGCCCGGGGCGGTGGCCGAGAGACGCGGCCTTGTCCAGATATCGGATGCCGGGGTCGTCCAGGCGGCGGTGGACGAGGCTATCGAAGGCAACCCTCAGCCGGTCGCCGACTACCTGGGCGGCAAAGACGCCGCCATCGGTTTCCTGGTGGGCCAGGTCATGCGCATCACACGCGGCAAAGCGAATCCCCAGGTTGCCGGCGACCTGCTCAGACAACGGCTAGAGTCGATGCGTTAAGGCTATGTCGGCAGGACTCCACAACCGCAATGGACGCAGGTCCGCGCCCGGGAGATCGACGGGATGGGCCACGCTTCGCGACATGATGCACGTCGGGCTCGGCCTCAAGCGCTGGCTATTCATCGGCGCCTGCGGGGTCGCGCTCTGCGCCCTTGGCATGACGGTGGTGCTGAAGAACGTCTTTTCGCTGTTCCTGCCCAACGTCCTGCCGTGGCACTTGGAGGGGCTGACAGTGGGCGTCCTGGGGGGCGTGATGATGGCCCTGGGCGTGTACGGCCTCTACCGCTCTCTTGGGCCCTTGGTGCTGCGGGAACAAGGGGTGAACTCCCTGACGAATACGATAATCACGCGACGCATAAGGGAGCGCGGCCCCAAGATCGTCGCCATCGGCGGCGGCACGGGCCTGTCGATGCTCCTCAGGGGGCTCAAGACGTACACCGACAACATCACGGCCATCATCACGGTGGCCGACGACGGCGGCAGCTCCGGCAGGCTTCGCAGGGAGCTCGGATTGCTTCCGCCGGGCGACTTCCGCAACTGCCTGGTTGCCCTTTCCGAGGAGGAGGGGGTTGTCGCGGAGCTCTTCCAGTACCGCTTCGACCAGGGTGGGGGACTGAAGGGTCACAGCTTCGGCAATCTGTTCATTGCCGCCATGACCGACGTGACCGGCAGTTTCGAGCAGGCACTGTATGAGTCCAGCAAGGTCCTCGCCGTGCGCGGGCGGATCGTTCCCTCGACCATAGCCCACCTGAACCTGGTCGCTGAGCTCGACGACGGCTCCCTGGTGAGGGGAGAATCCAGGATTACGGCCAGGGGAGGCAGTATCGAGCGTGTCATGATAGACCCGCCGGACAGCATGGCCCATCCCGAGGCGGTGGAGGCTATCGATGAGGCCGACCTCGTCGTGATAGGACCGGGCAGCCTGTATACGAGCCTCGTGCCGAACCTGCTGGTCCAGGATATTGCGAGCGCGGTTGCCCGGACCCCAGCGCCGAAGCTGTACGTCTGCAACGTGGCGACCGAGAAGGGCGAGACGGACGGCTATACCGTAACCGACCATGTGCTCGCCCTGCAGCGGCACACATCCCCTGAAGTGGTCGACGTAGTGGTGGCAAACAGCAGCCCGCTCCGAATGCCTCAAACCTCAGGAGTGACGCACGTGCTGCCGTCCGACGACCCGCCCCCGAACGTCAGCGTGGTCACGGGGGACGTAGTGGACTACGAGCACCCGACACGCCACGACGCCTCCAAGCTGGCAGATACGATAGTCGACGTGTATTATGGGAAGAGCGTGTCTCTCCCGATCAACCAAGTAGAGTTGCAGAGAAAAGACCATGGATAGCGAAACGCTTCGCACAGTGATGCTCTGGGTCCAGATAGTTATCGCAATCGCCCTTGTCGTCCTGATCCTGGCCCAGGTGAAGGGCCAGGGCGGCGGGCTGTTCGGCTCGGCCGAGAGCTCCTACAGGACCCGGCGAGGCCTGGAGAGGGCGATGTTCCAGTTTACAATCGTCCTCATCGTGGCATTCCTGACGGCAGGGGTGATAAACGTCCGCCTCTACTAGGCAGTGTTGACATTTGTGTCATTCCGAGCGCAGCGAGGAATCTAAGAACCTTGCACAAAGGCTACCATCTAGATTCTTCACTCCGCTGCGCTACGTTCAGAATCACTATGGCTGCGCAGGCCACATAAGGGGATGAAAATGGCGTGGCCTACCCCATCGTCACTCCCGCGAAGAGCCTGCCCCGTACCCGATACGGGGCGGGAGTCTAGGGTGGCTGAGCTCCGTGTCAGGCACAGGGCAGGCTCCAAGCCACCTGCCGGGGATGGGTTCCCGCCTCCGCGGGAATGACGGAAGGGAGCGCGGGAATGACGGGTGTGGCTGTCTGCTGTCTATTTTCGTAGCAATGACATTTGACTGGGAGCCGCTCGAATGTCAACACTACCTAGGAAGGCGCGTCGAAGAAAGGGGACGGAGCAGTGGAAGATCGGGGTGCCAAGACGGCGATCGGAATCGGCATGTGGCTGGTCCTTGCCGGGCTGGGGGCGCTGGTCGGGTACGGCGTATACGAGACGCTCCGCGCCATCTTCAGCGAGCCCGATGTTCCGGTCCTGGTCCAGGTGGCAATTCCTGTGTGCGTTGCGGGGGCGGTCATACTGCTCGGCGCGACCCTGGTACAGAAGCACCGCAAGCAGGATGGACTGGAGGAGGTCGAGTATTGATAATAACGACGACGGACGCCGTCGAGGGCAGGCGCACGGTGCAGGTACTCGGCCTGGTCATGGCCAACTCGGTCAGGGCGAGGCATGTCGGCAAGGACATAGTTGCGGGGTTCCGCAGCATCGTCGGAGGTGAGATCGAGGAGTACACGAAGCTGCTGGCCCAGTCGCGGGAGCAGTCAGTCATGCGCATGACTGAGCGCGCCGAAGCTATGGGCGCAAACGCCGTTGTCGGCACCAGGTTCATCACCGCCGGGATAATGGGCGGGGCCGCCGAGATACTTGCCTACGGTACGGCGGTCGTGGTCGAGGAGTAGCCGTCAGCGATTGTGCGGCGCCAGGTTGGATCCCGGCGGGACCATCCGCCTCCGGCACCAGGCGTCATACGGCCCTTCCATCCTGCTGCACATGGTCATGTATTGCCCCTCGGTGCCGTATAGCTCCAGGGCCCTGGTGATCAGCATCCAGTAGCACCCGGACTTCTCTTCCGTAATCTCCAGCATGGAGCAGAGGCCCAGCGCCTCGGCCTCCCGCTCGGTCTCCCAGAACCTGGCCTGCAGGGTCCCCTGCAGGCAGTAGATACGGTGAATCTCCTCCGCGATGTTGGACCTGCACAACTCCACCCCACGGGCGGGGTCGCCCAGGGTTTCTGCGGCGATGTCCCTGCCGAGGCTGTCGAAGCAGTCGTCAATCCCTGAGGGAGGCGCAAGAGCGCACTCCCGGGCGACGCTGCCGTAGGCCCTCTCGTCGTCCCCCTCGTCGCCCAGGAGATCGAGCATCCGAGTGCTGTGGAACAGGTAGCACGGGCCGATGTACTCCTCATCGAGGGCGTTGCACGGGTAGTGAGGGTCGTCGGACAGGTAGTCGGTGACGTGCCCCATGTTGCCCGAGAGTCCCCCGACCACGTTCTCCATGAACACGCCCGAGTAGCAGGCCCTCTCGTCCCTGTCGGTCTCCAGCAGGTCGCACAGGTCGAGGGCGTCGTAGAGCTCGTAGTTCGTCCATGCCATGAGGCCGTGCCCGACGCCGTGGAGGCACTGGAGACGGTAGAAGAACACGGACGCGTCTCCACAAATCACCTCGACGTCGGCCTCGAGGTTAGCCGTTCCGCGTTGCTGGAACAGGGCTTCGGTCGCGCCGTGGTAGGCCCCGGCCTCGTACTGGTGGCTGGTGATGGCGAACGCCACGGCGCCGTACATCTCGTAGGCGAACCTGCCGACATCGTGGGCGCGGTCGTGGCACAGCACGCGCATACTGGCGGCCGCATGGGCCAACAGCTGTGCCGTATGCGCGGGCCCGTAAAGCCTCAGGTACTGGTTCAGCAGCGAGTCGTCGTCGAGCAGGCCGAGGTAGTCGTCGAGCTTCAACGTCGACGGGGCCTCGAAGCTCAGGGCGTCGGCGTCCATTACGAGCGGCGGCGGCGTCGCCCTGTCGTCGGTCCCCTCGACCACGACGAGGCCGGAGTCGTCCGGCCACAGGTGGTTGTGGTACCGCCAGAACCCGGGCCGGTCGAACGTGAACGCCCACTCGCCTCCCGGCTCGACGCTCCCCCCGGAGTCGAACTCCGGGTAGATCTGGTGGGTGGGGTGGATGTGGGACGCGGGCCAGACCTTGCCATCCGACTCGTTGACGAAGACCACCTGGCGTCCGGATTCGATCTCTACGCGCTGAGGCGCGAAACCCTTGTCGCCGTATACGATACGGATCGCGTCCGCCTCCACGGTCTCGGAATCCCCTGCAGCCTTGCTCTCCTCGTCCCAGAAGCAGGCCGCGGCCATCACCGCCAGGGTGACGAGGAGCGCCGCGCGAAAAGCCTTTACGAGGCCGTGGTGGGGACGCATATGATAGAGGCAGCTCTACCCGGAGCGATGGAGGGGGTGCGACCATGAAGCTCGGCAGGATCGGACAGGTGGGAATGACCGTCGGCGACCTCGACGCCTGCGTCGAATTCTACCGCGACAGGCTCGGCCTGAGACTCATCGCCAGGGCAGCACCGGGGCTGGCGTTCTTCGACTGCGGCGGGGTCCGGCTCATGCTGTCGGCTGCGCCGGGCGGGGCTGCCTCCGGCAACTCCATTCTCTACTTCACCGTAGCCGACATCCAGGCTTGCTGCGCCGAGCTGGCGGAGGGCGGCGTGGAGGTCGGCAGGGGGCCTATGCTGGTCCACTCCGTCGGCGACTACGAGCTGTGGATGGCCTTCTTCGAGGACCCCTCCGGCAACACGCTTGCAGTCATGGAGGAGCGCGGCGAGTACAGGGGCCAGTAGCCCGGCCTGCGTTGCGCGGGTGCCGGAAGCGGACGTCAAGGCGTGGCGGACCGCTTCCAGGTGGTGCCGCCGGGGCCGTCTTCGAGGACGTATCCGAGCTCCTCGAGCCTGTTCCTGATGCCGTCGGCCTGGGCGTACATCTTCGCTGCCCTGAGCTCGGCGCGCGTCTGAATCAGCAAGTCTACGAGCGGGGCGGCCTCGCCGCCGCTGTCTGCACGCTCCAGGGTCAGCCCCAGCACGCCGGCCAGATCCCGCAGGCCGTCCCGCGCTTGCGAGGTGCCCGTGCCGTTCTCCCCCGCACGGTTTATCTCCCGTACGAGGTCGAACAGGGCGGCCATCGCCCTCGGGGTGTTCATGTCGTCGTCCATCGCTTCGGTGAACCGCGCCGCGAAGGGCGCCGGGTCCAGCGAGCCGTTGGGCTCGGCCTCTTCCGTCGGCGCAGCGGCGTTGCGGAGGCGCTCCGCGGCCCGCTCCTGGGCCTCGACGCCCTCGTCCGAGTACATGAGCGGGCTGCGGTAGTGGGAGCTGAGGAAGAAGAGCCGCAGCGCGTCCGGGGAGTAGCGCTCCAGCGCTTCGCTCACCGTCACCAGGTTGCCCAGAGACTTGCTCATCTTCTCGTCTCCGAGCCTCATCAGCCCGTTGTGCATCCAGAAGCGGGTCATGGGCCGCACGCCGGTGTACGACTCGGTCTGGGCGACCTCGTTCTCGTGGTGGGGGAAGACCAGCTCCTGGCCCCCGCCGTGTATGTCCAGCACGACGCCCAGGTACTTCATCGACATGGCGCTGCACTCTATATGCCAGCCGGGCCTGCCGGGCCCCCAGGGCGAGTCCCAGTAGGGCTCGCCAGGCTTGCGGGCCTTCCACAGGGCGAAGTCGATCAGGTCCTCCTTGCCCTCCTCTGCCTCCACCCGCGCTCCTGCCTGCATGTCCTCGAGGCTCCGGCGGCTGAGCTTGCCGTAGTCCTCGTTCCGCCTAACGCGGAAGTAGACGCTCCCGTCGACGGCGTAGGCGATGCCCTTGTCGACGAGCCCGGCGATCATCTGCTGCATCTCCGGTATCTCTTCGGTTGCGCGCGGGTACTCGTGGGCCGGCAGGACGTTCAGGGCCTCCATCTCCATGAGATAGCGGCTGATGTTCCGTTCGGCCAGCTCGGGAACGGGTATGCTCTCCTCCTGTGCCCGATTGATCATCTTGTCGTCGATGTCGGTGAAGTTCTCGACGTGCTTCACCGGGTGGCCGGTGTATTCGAGGTACCGGCGCAGGACGTCGAAGACGACAGCCTTCAGGGCGTGGCCCAGGTGTGACGGCGAGTAGGGCGTGATGCCGCAGACGTACATCGTTACGAAGTCGTCCCTGGGGGTGAACGTATCCGTCTTGCCGGAAAGGGTGTTGTAGAGCTTCATTGGACAGGCTCGACCGTAGCAACCGCCAGGGCGGCGATGCCTTCTCCCCTGCCGGTGAAACCCATGTGGTCCGTGGTGGTGGCCTTCACGCTCACCATATCTTCACCGAGGCCGAGAGACACGGCAACGCCGCGCCCGATCTGCGTTATGAAGGGTTTGAGCACAGGGCGCTGGGCAACAATTGTAGCATCGACATAGGCGGTCTGCCACGAGTGGTCTCCGAGGAGCCGCGCGGTCCGCTCAAGCAGTTTCACGCTGGCGATTCCCCTGTACGCGGGGTCTCCAGACGGGAAGTGATCGCCGATGTCGCCCAGACCGGCGCCGCCGAGCAGGGCGTCGATGACCGCGTGGGACAGCACGTCTCCGTCTGAGTGCCCGTCGAGGCCCCTGTCGAAGGGCACCGTAACGCCGCCCAGCACCAGGGGGCGCCCCTCGACGAGGGGGTGTGCGTCGAACCCTATGCCTGTGCGGGCCTTCACGTACAGCCTGCCCTCCGCCGCAGGATGGCCTCCGCGGTCTCCAGGTCCAGCGGCGTGGTGACCTTCAGATTCTCGCCGGAGCCCGGAAAGAGCCTGACCGAGCCTCCGGTCATCTCGATCATCGCGGCGTCGTCCGTCACGTCCGCTTGCACCTGCTCGTGTGCCCGTCTGAGGAGTCGCGTGCTGAATACCTGCGGCGTCTGCGCGGCCCTGAGCCGGTCGCGCGTAAGGGTGCGAACGACCATGCCCAAGTCGTCGACCTCCTTGATCGTGTCGCTCAGCGGCTGGGCGGGGGCCGCCGCGCCCGTGGCTTTGGCGGCCTGCAGCCCGGTCTCGATAATCCCGGTGTCGATACAGGGGCGGGCGCCGTCGTGGACGATGGTCCACCCGACTGCGCCCAGGGCATCGAGCCCATTGCGCACCGAGTCCTGCCGCCTCTCGCCGCCGGGGACGACCTCGACCTTACCGTAGCCATGCTCCCTGACGAGTCCGTGGTGGGCGTCGACGCCCGCGGGCGGTACGACCAGCACGACCTTCGATACTAAGGGACTGCTCTCGAAGGCGTCGAGGCTGTAGGTGACGAGGGGCCTGCCGCTCAGCGGAGCCATGATCTTGTCGACGACGCCCATGCGGCTGCTGCTCCCCGCCGCAACGACTATGGCGCCCACGCTCATTGTATAGTGGGAGGCTGCATCGAATTCTGGCGCCAGTATAACCCACGCATGTCCGCGCAGATAGGCGCGCTACTTCGCCTCCAGCGCGGCGCTCATCATGCGGGCGAACTCGGGCCCGACGCCCTTGTCTTCGTGCTTGAAGTATATGAACACGTCGTCCAGCCCTTCAGTGCTGCTTCGGATGGTGTCGGCCCACTGGGCGATGCCGTCCTCCGTGTAGCCCTCGTCCCTGAGCCTGAAGTAGGCGTGGCCCGCGGTGATCTCGACGGGGGTGCTGAACTTTTCGTCGTCCTTCACGCACAACGCGGCTCCGCGGGACCTCAGCAGCTCGTAGACGTCGTCTGAGAGCCAGGACTTGCTCCTGAACTCGAACGCCGCCCGGATGTCCGCGGGCACCAGGTCCAGGAAGCTGCCCAGGGTCTCGAGGTCCTTCTTGAAGTAGGGGGTAAGCTGGAAGAGGACTATGCCGAGTTTTTCGCCCAGCCCGCGGGCCCGCTCGAACAGCAGATCAGTGAGCTCCTCGCAGTCCCTGAGCTTCGCGTGATGGGTGATCCGCCGAGACGCCTTGAGTGTGAACAGGAAGCCGTCGGGCGTCGCCTCGACCCAGCCCTCGATGGTCTTCTCGCTCGGCATCCGGTAGAAGGTGTAGTTGATCTCCACGGTGGTGAAGCGCTCGGCGTAGTAGGGCAGCATCTTGGAGGACGGCATCTTCTCGGGGTAGAAGCTGCCTTTCCATTCGTTGTAGTTGTATCCTGAAGTGCCTATCCGGTACATGTCCCCATCCTTCGTGCGGGCACGGCAGGGCCTTTCCAAAGTCCGTTCGTGGTGAGCCTGTCGAACCACAATTGGGGCCTTCGACAAGCTCAGGCCGAACGGCAAGGTACGACCCTATCTCAACAATGGAAAGCCCTGCGGGCACGGCGCGAGCTTTGACACGCCGCCTCCATGACCTTACACTCACAGCGCCCTTGACGGAAACCCCTGCTATCCTGGAATCCGTCGATGGGTCAGAATCGGCAGGAGAGAGCTATGAAGAGACAGGCGACCGTCCACATACTGGTGACCGCGCTGATCGTCCTGCTGCTCTCGGCGGCGTGCTCCTCCTCTGGCGGTGATTCGCAGTCTGGCGGTGATTCGCAGTCTGGCGGTGATTCGCAGTCCACCAACTTCGGGGATCGCGGCGCGGCGACGCTCCCCACCGTCGAGGCCAAGGAGCTGGCATCCCTCGGCAAGGAATTCTCTCTCGGCGAATCGTTAGACCTGGATGCGAGCCTCCTGCCCGGGCCCGTCGGTGAGCCTGCGCTGTCGGGCAACATCAAGATGCAGGTCGACTCCACCTCGCGGGACGTCAAGATCGAAGAGGGGACGGTGCCGAAACTGGGCGCGGCCTATACGGGAGGGTACAAGGAAGGGCAGTATAACTCCAAGCGCGGCGTCTTCTTCGCAGTCAACTACACGGTGACCAACGAGACCGACGGCCTGCTCAAGCCGGGCGCGCATATCAGCGGCAGCTTCACCCTGGCAGACGGTACGGGGCGGGAGTGGAAGCCCATGACCTTCCAGGGTGATCACATCGACGGCTCTGCGGCCTTTGCCCTCCAGCAGGACCTGTTCGACCCGAGGGAGTTCGTGCTGCAGGGCGAGGAGAAGGCGACGACCCTTGGCTTCGACATCCCATCGGACGCGAAGGACCTGCGGCTCAGGTCGGGGCTGCTGGGGCTCGAGGTGAAGCTGGACTACTAGGCAGTGTTGACATTTGTATTATACTGAGTATATGTCAAACATCACACTATCTCCAGAACGGTGGTCAAGGGTATTGGAGTTCCTTGGCAGCCAGCCCGGCTTGTACGTTGGAAAGGAAGCTGATTGCAAGCGGTTCGTCGAGGCTATCATCTGGATGAGCAGGTCCGGGGCCCCATGGAGGCTGCTCCCTGCCGAGTATGGTAACTGGAACAGCGTATACAAACGATTCGCCCGATGGTGCGATCACGGAGTATGGGAAGCGATGCATCAGCATCTTGTCGATGACCCTGACATGGAGCACCTGATCATCGACAGCACCATCGTCAGGGCCCATCATTCCGCTGCGGGCGCACCCAAAAAAACGGTGGGCAGTCATCTCAGGCTCTTGGTCAAAGTCGAGGAGGGTTCACTACGAAGGTCCATGTGGCCGTCGATGGCCTCGGCAATCCCTTGAGGTTCATGTTGACCGGAGGACAAGAGCACGATGTTACTCAGGCTGAGGAACTCATAGCTGGCATTGAGAGTGAGCATGTGATCGCAGACCGTGCATACGACTCCCGTCAGTTCCGCGATATGGTCATCGACAATGGGGCTATCCCGGTGATCCCGCCTCGCTCGAACCGGAAGGCGCAATACTCATACGATGAATATCTGTATCGCGAGCGGCATCTGGTCGAGTGCTTCATCGGCAAGATCAAGCACTACCGACACATCTTCTCCCGGTTCGATAAGCTGGCAAGCAGGTACCTCGGCTTCCTACATTTCGTGGGTGCCCTCATATGGCTAAGATGAAATGTCAACACTACCTAGTACTGCTTCAATCTAAATATGACAGAACCCTCGGATTGCCGTCATTCCCGCGAAAAGCCTGCCCCGTACTCGATACGGGGCGGGAACCCAGAGGGGCGGGGGGCTGGACGTTCGCCAAAACTACCTTGAATCGATACTAGGCGATACGGGCGCCAAGCTGGCATGACGTGGCCATAAGTCGCGTCGTCGGGTCGGTGTCCTTGGGCAGGGACGGCGGGTTTCAAACCCGCCCCTACGGTGTAGCCACAAAGGACGGGCATGAGGCCAGTTGCGGGTAGGTCTGCCGAGTCCGTCGACAAGTCGGCCCATTCCCCCTGACGGGGCTGGAACGGGCCAGCAGGCGATAGGAGGGGGCGATGAAGAGAAGTGGGCCGTTCCATATCCTCGTGCTTGCGCTGGTTGTCCTGCTGGCGGCGGGCGCGTGCTCCTCAGCCGGCGAGTCCGAGTCCCGCGCCGAGTCCGGCGAACATCCCCTGCAGCTTCCCACGGCGGAGGTCAAGGACCTGGCGTCGCTCGGCGAGCAGGCCGGAATAGGTGACTCGCTCACGCTGGACGCGAGCGTCCTGCCGGGACCCATCGGCGAGCCTGCGCTGTCGGGCAACATCAAGATGACGGTCAACTCCATTGAGAGGGACATCAAGGTCGAGGAGGATACCGTTGCGAAGCTGGGCGCGGCCTACGGGGCCAGCCTGCTGAAGGGCGAGCAGTACAAGGCCAAGCGCGGCGTCTACTTCATAGTCAACTACACGGTGACCAACGAGACCGACGGTCTGCTGAAGCCCGGCGCCCACATTAACAACGGCTTCACCCTGGCCGACGCCACCGGGCGGGAGTGGAAGCCCATGACCTTCCAGGCCGACCACTTCGACGGCTCTGCGGCCTTCGCCCTCCAGCAGGACCTGTTCGACCCGCGTGAGTTCGTGCTGCAAGGCGAGGAGGGGACCACGGTTATCGCCTTCGACATCGCATCGGACGCCAAGGACCTGCGGCTCAGGTCCGAGTTGCTTGGGATCGAAGTTAAGCTGGACTAGGGAGCCGGAATGATATACGACGGACACGCTTACTGCTTTCCCGACCTTCGCGGCAAGGCGGGATTCGACGACAAGGACCAGTTCCGCAAGCACCTGCAGCTTGGGATAGCCCGCCACTTCCAACCGGTCTGGCGGGCTCGGGACAGGGCTCCGGCCGACGCCAGCGGGCTTGCCGATCCCGACGGCGGCTGGGACTTCGCCGCGCTCAAGGACGTGCAGTTCCGCGCCGCGGGGTTCGGGCGGTTCGAGTGGACGGTGGACGGCGAGACGTTCGTGAAGCAGTACATGCCGCCGTCGGTCACCGACATGGGCTACTCGGCGAAATCGCTAGTCGCGGAGATGGACTACGCCGGCGTCGACATGGCAATGATCCACCGCACCCCCTACCTGGGCATAGGCAACGACTTCGTCGCCGAGTGCTGCCGCAGGTTCCCGGACAGGCTCCAGGGCCTCGCCCACGTGGAGGAGTGGCTGGCCGGGACGGACGTGGACGGCTCGATCGCCAAGCTCCGGAAGGCCATCCGGACGCAGGGGCTGCACGGCGTCCAGTTCCTGCCGGACCACCTGCCGCTCTACGGCCAGTCGGAGGACTGGACGCGGGACGACTTCACCCCCTTCTGGGACGCCGTCGCCGAGCTGGGCGTGCCCCTCTTCATCACGCCGAGCTACTCGTCGCTGGCGACCCAGTACGGCGCGCCGGTCGACGCCCTGGTCGGGCAGCTGCGGTTGATCGGCGGGTGGATGGAGCGGTACCCGGACGTGCCCGTCGTGCTCACCCACGGCCTGAGTTGGAGGATGTTCATAGACGGGGACGGGCTCGACATCCCCGACGCGGTGTACGACGCGGTCCCCGACAGCCCCAAGTTTCATATGCAGCTCCTGTTCGCCATCTTCCTGGGAGGCGTGTGGGACTACCCGATGACCGAGGTCCGGCCGACCATGGAGAAGCTCGTGGAGCGGGTCGGGGTCGAGAGGCTCATGTGGGGCACCGACATTCCGATGGTGCTGCGCTTCTACACCTACCGGCAGAACCTCGAGCACATTCGCATATGCTCCGACTTCCTCCCGGACGACCAGGTCGCCCTGATAGTCGGCGGAAACATGGCGCGCCTCATGGGTGTTTCATAGGGCCGAATCGGGAAAGTCCTACGAGAAGCCGCGCCCACGCCATGCCGTTACGGAGAAACAGCGCCGCCCCCCGCAGCTTCAACCGCGGGTTGCAGTTGCCCTTTGAGTTGCGCCTGCAGGACTTCGACCTGGCAATGCAGGATGTCTACCCAAATCCCCCACCTCCGTCATTCCCGCGAAGGCGGGAACCCATCCCCGGCAAGGTGCACAGCCATAGCCTCAGAGGCAGTCCGTCACGCCATCCGTCCAAATTAGGTGGTGGATTTGGGTCTACGACTTCTTCTACGACGTCAATGCCCATCTGACCGACAGCAGGGCCTTTCCAAAGTCCGTTCGTGGTGAGCCTGTCGAACCACAATTGGGGCCTTCGACAAGCTCAGGCCGAACGGCAAGGTACGACCCTATCTCAACAATGGAAAGGCCCTGGACCGGCAGAGGGCTGCAACGGCTCGACGACATGCTCCGGCCCGCGATAATGTCGGGCGTCCTTTCGGACATGCTCACGGCCAGCCTGGCAAGGCACTCCAGAGCCCTCACTGAGAACCTCTTTCACAATGGTCACCCGGACCTGATAGTTCAGGGCGTGTATCCAGGAAATGCAGTCAAGGCCGGGTTGGAGGGCGTGGAGGTCAAGACGACACGCAAGCCGGGGGGAGCCGTCGATACGCATGGCGCCCGGGACCAGTGGCTGTGCGTATTCGTTTACCGGGTAGATGCGGAGTCCGAGCCCGCCCGAGACCGTGACCCGATGACCTTCACCGAGGTCTACCTTGGGCACGTTACGATCGAGGACTTTCGCAAGAACTCGCGCGGGGAGCTCGGTACGCGCACAGCGACGCTTCACAGGGATGGGATTCGGAAGCTAAGGAACAACTGGGTCTATCTCGCCGACTGACTCTCGTTCGGCGAATACCGGACCAGCTTCGCGACCGCCTCGCGCGCGCCATGTCGAAGTACAGCTCGTCCTTCTCCACGCCGATGCTGGTGTAACCCACAGCCTCCGCGGCGGCCAATGTCGAACCTGCGCCGGCGAAGGGATCGAGGACGACGCCTTCCCCAACAGGCAGTACGGAGCGCACCAGCTGGCGGAGGAAGGACTGGGGCTTCAGGCTTGGGTGAGGGGCCAGGTCGCGTTCGGCTTTCCTCGTCGGCGACGAAGGTATGACGTCCCCGAAGGGCTTGTCCTCGCGCGGACGCCGGAAGCCGCCGGTGCTCCACTTCCTCAGGTTGTCCTGGACCCTTCCTTCTATGGGCTTGCGGTAGACGACCCAGGGCTCCCACATGGATCGCGGCATGACGCTGACCTCAGGGAACTCGTCCTGAGCGGCCTTCGGTCGGTCTCCCCCCCTGAGCGTCATTGTCAACCGAACGATCTCGCCGCGGCGCTCCAGGCCGGAGTCAGCGAGGGCAGCGGATACGAGGTGAGAGACCAGCGGATTGGAGGCCACGACCACGTTCGCCCCCGGTACCAGCTTTGGGATGAGCAGGCGTCCCCACACGAAGAAGAAGGTCTTGATGTAGCCGAGCTGCTCCGGCGTGAGGGTCGTAAAACGTGGCAGAGGGGAGCGAAGATGGCCGTCGAACGACGGAGGCATGCGCCACACGCCGCCCTTTCCTCCACGCAGCTTGGCCTGCTGCTCGCGCGTGTACTCGTGGAGGCCGTATGGAGGGTCGGTTACCACGGCGTGGATGCTGCAGTCGTCCTGCTGGCTCAGCCAGTCGAAGCAGTCGGAGTGATAGAGAGTCGCTCGCCCGAACGAGAAGGGCGTCTTCCATCGACCAGGAGACAGATCGCCCTGGACGCCTGAGGACGCATCGGAGCGGAGCGTGTAAACGCCCCGATCTTCCCGTGCAAACATCCCAGGCGTGTTCAGCCTGAGGTAGGAGCGGACCGAGGACCCACGGGTAGGACCCACGACCTGTGATACACGTTCCTCGATCTCCTTGACTGACAGGGCCTTGGAGGTGAGCGACATCACCTGTACGATGCCGTCTCGGACACGTCCGGGCGCATATCTGGCTTTGTCTTCGGACATCTCGGCGGGATAGTACGGACGTCTGGACGTCAAAGTCAAGTGAGGGTCGTTCTCCCAAATCCCCCACCTCCGTCATTCCCGCGAAGAGCCTGCCCCCGAGCAGTCGGGGGCGGGAACCCATCCCCGGCAAGGTGCACAGCCATAGCCTCAGAGGCAGTCCGTCACGCCATCCGTCCAAATTAGGTGGTGGATCTGGGGTTCTGCTATACTCGCGCCATCCCCATAGTGGAGGGTTCATGATGGCGTCCGACGGGGTCCGCCTCACGTCGCTGGCTCGCTGCGCCGGCTGAGCTGGCAAGTTCAGTCCAGACGACCTGGCGCAGGTGCTGCGCCAGCTGCCGCCGATGACCGACCCGGACCTGCTGGTCGGTCCGTCCACGGGGGACGACGCGGCCGTCTATAAGCTCACCGACGAGCTAGCCTTGGTGCAGACGGTCGACTTCTTCCCTCCAATTGTGGACGACCCCTTCGCGTACGGCGAAATTTCCGCCGCCAACGCGATTTCGGACGTCTACGCCATGGGCGGGACCCCTATGCTGGCCCTGAACGTGGCCGCCTTCCCGGTGGGCCTGCCGGTAGAGATCCTCGGTGAGGTGATGCGGGGTGCGGCGTCGAAGGCTGCGGAGGCCGGCGTGATCGTAGTCGGCGGCCACACCGTCGACGACCAGGAGCCCAAGTTCGGGATGGCCGTGACGGGCGTCGTCGAGCCCGGCCGCGAGGTCACCAACGCCGGCGCGAAGCCGGGCGACGTGCTCGTGCTCACGAAGCCTATCGGCACCGGCGTGATAACGACCGCGGCCAAGCAGGACAGGGCCGCCCCTGAGGTCCTTGCGGGGGCCGTGGAGTGCATGCGATCGCTCAACCGGGACGCCGCCCACGCCATGGTCGAGGTGGGCGCCAATGCCTGCGTCGACGTGACGGGTTTCGGGCTGATCGGGCACCTGCTGGAGATCACGCGGGCGAGCGGCGTCTCCGCGGAGGTCTCCCTGCGGGCCGTGCCGGTGCTGGAGGGCGTCCACGACCTGCTGGGGCAGGGGATAGCGCCGGGCGGGACGAGGCGGAACCTTGCGTCGGCGGACCGCAGCGTGGACTGGGACCCGGCCCTGGACGAGAGCGACAGGTTGCTGCTGTGCGACGCACAGACCTCGGGGGGCCTTCTCATCAGCGTCGAGGCTGGCAAGTCCGACAGGCTTGTCGAGGCGCTGGAGGCGCACGGCGTCGCCGTGGCCGCGGTCGTGGGCCATGTACTTGAAAGCCGTGCGTTGGGCGGGGCCGCGATTCGCGTCACGCCGTAGCCGCCCGCCGCACCTGGATTGCCGCGCCGAGGCTGCCATAATTCGTTGGCGGCTCCTTCAACGTCTGGTATCTTGTCCTGACCATGACGATCAGAGACGAGATAGGCCGCATCGTGCAAGCGGCCCTGGCGGAGGCCCAGGAGGCCGGGGCGCTGCCTCCCGCGCAGGGCGTCGAGGCTGCGGTCGAGCGGCCACAGAAGGCGGAGCACGGGGACTTCGCGTCGAGCCTCCCCCTCAGGCTGGCCCGCCAGATGCGCATGAGCCCCATGGCCATCGCCGAGCGCATCGCCGAGCAGGTGCGGGTGGAGAGCCCTGTCTCGAGGGTCTGGACCGCGCCGCCGGGCTTCGTGAACTTCGCCCTCAGCCCCGGGTGGCTCGCGTCCCAGGTCGACGCCATACGCGACTCGGGCGACTCCTTCGGGACGGTCGACGCCGGGGCGGGCGCGCGGGTACAGGTCGAGTTCGTCAGCGTGAACCCCACCGGCCCGGTACATGCGGGCCACGCCAGGGGGGCGGTGGTGGGCAGCGCAATCGCGAACGTCCTCGACGCGGCGGGGTACGACGTCCAGCGCGAGTACTACGTGAACGACGCCGGAAGCCAGATGGACGCCTTCAACCGCAGTCTTCTGGTCCGGTACCTCCAGCTCTACGGCGAGGAGGTCGAAATCCCGCCCGACGGCTATGAGGGATCGTACATGGTCGACCTGGCGGAGCAGATCAGGGACGAGGTGTCGGACAGGTTCGTCGTCATGGACGGCGACCGCGCCGCCGCGGAGATAGGCGAGATAGGTCTGCGGCGTATGATCGAAGAGATCAGGCGCGACATGCGCTCGCTAAACGTCGAGTACGACGAGTGGTTCAGCGAGCGCAGCCTCTTCGCGGGAGGCCAGTACGACCGCGTCCTGGAGATGATGCGCAGTGGGGAGCACCTGGTCGAGAGAGACGGCGCGACGTGGTTCAGGTCGTCTGCGCTGGGGGACGACGACGACAAGGTAATCGTCAGGAGTACCGGGGCGCCCACCTACTTCGCCACCGACATCGCCTACCACTACAACAAGTTCCTGGAGCGGGGCTTCGACCGCGTGATAGACGTGCTGGGCGCGGACCACCAGGGACACGTCGGCTTCATGAAGGCGTTCGCGTCCGCGGCAAACATCGACCCCGACCGCCTGGACCTGCTGGTCTACCAGCTCGTTACGCTCAAGCGGGGCGGCTCGACCGTCCGCCTCTCCAAGCGGACTGGGAACATCGTTACGCTGAAGGAGCTGGTAGAGGAGATCGGGCCGGACGCGTGCCGCTTCTTCTTCCTTTCCAAGGCGCCGGGATCGCAGATGGAGCTCGACTTGGAGCTGGCCGTCCGTGAGTCCGATGAGAACCCCGTCTTCTACATCCAGTACGCCCACGCGCGCATCGCCGGCATCTTCAGGGAGGCCCGGGAGCGCGGGATCGACTTCGATGGAGCCGACGTTTCCCTGCTGACCCACGAGGCCGAGCTGGCGCTGGTCCGCAAGATGGTGCAGCTGCCGGAGGTCGTCGCCACGGCCGCCGAGAACCTGGAGCCCCAGGGGCTGCCCCACTACGCCCTCGACCTCGCCAAGGCCTTCCACCCCTTCTACCAGCAGTGCAGGGTGGTCTCCAAGGACCCGGGGGACCTGGGCATCACCATGGCCAGGCTGAAGCTGGTGGACGCCGTGCGGGTCGTCTTCGCCCGCTGCCTGTCCCTGATGGGCATGGCGGCCCCGGAGAGGATGTGAGGGCCTGGCGGCTCGCCGCGCTACAGCCCGTTTGACCTGAAGCGTGCGCCCTTGTGGATGTACTCCTCGACGGTCATGCGGATCAGCTCTGTATGCCTCTCCTTCAGGCTCCCCCTGACGCGGGCCGGGACGCCCACCACCAGTGAGCCGGCCGGGATCGACATCCGCTCTATCACGACGGCCCCCGAGGCTACGAGGCTTCCCTCGCCGATCTCTGCCCCGTCGTTGACGGAGGCGCCGTTGCCGATGAGCGACCAGTCGCCGACCGTCCTGGCGTGGCACAGCACCTTGTGGCCGATGACGACGTTGTTGCCTATGACTACGTCGTCGTCGCCGTGTACGACGGAGCCGTCCTGGATGCAGGTGTTGTTGCCTATTTTGATACTGCCGGCGTCGGCCCGTATCACTGTGCCGGGCCAAACGCTCGACCCCGCGCCAATCTCCACGTCGCCGACCACGTAGGCGGCCTCGCTGACGAAGGCGGTCGGGTCTATTCTCGGCTTCCTGCCGTCGAGCTCTCTGATCACGCCGCTCTCCTTGAGGACCGGCCTCCTGGCCCCGGTCCAGCCGCTCGTGCCAACCATTCCGGCCCCACGAGCGTATTATTGAATAGGGGTCACTATGCTATCCTACCCTATCGCCTCCACTCTAGGATCGCCCACCATGTCCATTGGAGACAGCACGATGAAGCGAGCCTGGGCCATCACGACGGTTGCTTTGGCTGCCATGCTCATGCTGGCATGCTCCCAGCCGCCCGAGCCTACCCCTATGCCTTCGCCCACGCCGGAGCCGACTGCCGCGCCGGCTCCCACGCCAACCCCGGAGCCCACGCCGACCCCCGAGCCGACGCCCACGCCTGAGCCGGCCGAGCCCCCCGACATGCTCTTCCGCTACACGCAGGCGGTGCGGCTGCTCAACGCGGCCCAGTACGAGGAGGCTATATCGTCCTTCGACATCGTTCTGAGGGTCCTGCCGGACCTGGCGATTGCGTACAACTACCGTGGCGTTGCGTACTACCATGAGGAGCAGTACGACCTGGCGCTCGAGAACTTCGACAAGTCCATCGAGCTCAAGAAAACCTCGCCGACTCCGTTCCTGAACAGGGCCGCCCTGCACAGGAAACTCGGGAACACCCGGCTTGCCATCGAAGACATGGAGACAGCCCTGGAGCTGTACAGGGAGTCCGGCAACACTGCCGGTGTGGACGCCGTGCAGAGGCAGCTCAACCAGGCCGCGGGCCCCTAGCTTTGGAATCTGGGGCCTGGCCCCACGATCCCAAAGCCCCCACCTCCGTCATTCCCGCCCCCGACTGCTCGGGGGCGGGAACCCATCCCCGGCAAGGTGCACAGCCATAGCCTCAGAGGCAGTCCGTCACGCCATCCGTCCAAATTAGGTGGTGGATCTGGGACGATGCAGTCCATTGCCCGATGTGCTAGAATAACCCTGACTCCGATACGCGATGCGAATGTCGCCCCGCTTCCTGCGCTTGCACCAACCTGTTGTAGAACGCATGCGACGCTAGACACCGGTGAGGAGAATCTTCAACAAGTAAGGAGCGCGCATGAACATCTATGTGGGCAATCTTTCGTTCGAGATGACTGAGGAACAGCTTGAGAGCGCTTTCGCGGCGCACGGTGCCGTGCAGTCTGCACGAATAATCACCGACAGGTATACCGGACAGTCGCGGGGCTTCGGCTTCGTCGAGATGTCGGACAACTCCGCCGCCGAAACGGCCATCCAGGCCCTTAACGGCCGGGAGCTTTCGGGTCGTCCCCTGACCGTCAACGAGGCACGGCCTCGCGAAGACAGGGGATCGCGCGGCGGTGGCGGCGGTGGCGGCGGCGGCGGCGGCGGCGGACGCTGGTAAGCTAACGACAGCCTGACTCGGCCCGGCCGTCATGTGGAAGCGGCACAATGACGGCTCGGGCCGCAGGCCAGACAGCAAAGAAGGGCGGGCGTACTAGTGCGCCCGCCCTTCTACATTTCAGGGATCGAAGTCAGGTCACATGTTGTCGGACTCCCAACAGATTGGTACTAGGTTGTGTTGACATTCGAGCGGCTCCCAGTCAAATGTCATTGCTATGAAAATAGACAGCAGACAGCCACACCCGTCATTCCCGCGAAGAGCCTGCCCCCGAGCAGTCGGGGGCGGGAACCCATCCCCGGCAGGTGGCTTGGAGCCTGCCCTGTGCCTGACACGGAGCTCAGCCGCCCTGGACTCCCGCCCCGTATCGGGTACGGGGCAGGCTCTTCGCGGGAGTGACGATGGGGTAGGCCACGCCATTTCATCCTCTTATGTGGCCTGCGCAAGGCCATAGTGATTCTGAACGTAGCGCAGCGGAGTGAAGAATCTAGGTGGTAGCCTTTGTGCAAGGTTCTTAGATTCCTCGCTGCGCTCGGAATGACACAAATGTCAACACTGCCTAGCTTACCGCGTCAACGCTCTCTTTCGTGGACTTCCAGGGGCGAGACCCCCTAGACCTTCCCCGCACCATCAGGCCTGCCTCCATGGGTGGCGTCCGCGCATAGCATTGATGAGGGTCTTGAAGACAGGGCATCTGTCGCTGCTCAACTCCACCACCCGCGCCGTCACTTCCTCAGACGAATCCTGGGGACTGGACACTATCGCGGGCCGCCGCAGACGTACTGCGGGTCGGCGCGGAAAGGGCGGACGGAAATCACGAGCGGGGCGGTTCATCCCGCGGGTCGCCCACTGCACGCCTTGTGATGCTCTTGTAGAGGTGCATGAGGCCCTGCTGGCGCCTGGCCCCGCCGGGGCCGACACTCTTGCCTGCCTCGGCGAGGATGCGGCGCATCTCCCGCGTGACGGAGTTCTCCTGCAGGGCGGGCAGCCTCCCGAACATCTCCAGGCTCGCCCGTGAGAGCTCTTCGTCGCCCCTGCGTCTGCCGAGGGCGTGCGTGAAGGGGAGCGCGGCGTTCGCCATGAGCTCGCGGCCACGGCCCGCTCCAACGAAGGGCTTCGCCGACAGCATGTCCGACAGGCCCCTGAGGTCGGTGCCGCGGACCACCCCGGCTATCGACTCAGCCGGGCCCAGGTCCAGGAGACTGTCCACGATGCAGGCTGCACCGAGGACGCGCCTCGCGGGGTGGTTCGCCGGCCTAACGCCCGACGTAGTCCACTCGCCCTTGCGGATGGGCCGTCGCAGGGGGAGGCGGCGCAGCAGGGCCGAAATCGCCGGCAGGTCCCCCGGGGGCGCACTGTCGAGCATCCCGCCGCCGTGGAGGAGCAGCGCCTCGACCGCGAGCAGGCGCGTCGTGTGAGGCTCATTGCGCAGGGAGGAGAGCCGCGAGTACGGGACTGCTTCGGCCAGGAGCCTGAACGGGCGGCGGTTGGCCGCGTAGCCCAGGCCCTCCAGGAGAGAGGCGTACACTACCTGGTCGGCATCCCCGTCGCGGAGCTCCATCGCGTAGCCTCCGGACTTGGCCAGGAACCTCATTTCGCCGGCCCTGTCCAGCCGCTCTTCGATCTCTGAGTCGCCGGCGGACCTGAGGCTCGCGAGCAGCAGGTCCGCCCCGCCGTCGGGGGCGGATGCCATCCCTTGCAGCTTTACGACGGGCACGGTGGTGCCGGACTGGTGCGTGGACGTCCCGCGTCCCCCCGTGCGCATGACGACGTGGAGGATGACGCCGTTGTAGGCGGGATCGTCGTTGTGCCCGTGCCGGTACCAGTCGGGCGCGTTTACGTGGAGCTCAACGTCGCCCGTGATGCGCTCGCCGCCGGGCGTTTCTATCACGCTGTCGACGAAATCGGGGCCCGCCGGGCCTCCGGGCCTGCCGGGATAGATTACACGGAAGGGCGTGCCCTGCTCCGTCCTCAGCCCGTGGGACAGGGTGTGCGCCCTGCTCCACAGCCTGGCCACGGCGTCCTCCTTGACGGGGCCGTAGCTGTCCCCGGGGGCCTCTCTCACTGCCAGTACCGAACTCACCATGGCCGCATGATAACAGGCAACCGGGCCGCGCGGCCCGGAAGATGGTGGTCTTGGGGACTACTCGCGCTGCGCTGAGTCCACGGGATGCGTTCGCGTCCTCGCCATGGAGTTCAGCCACTTTTGTTTCTGGTCGCGCCGTGTCCGTTCGTCGGGCGGCGTGAACCGGCCGGCGAAGTCGCGCTGGAACGACTCGAACCGGCCCTCGACGATGGCCTCGCGCATCTGCTCCATCAGGCGGAGCACGAACCTCAGGTTGTGGACCGTGGCCAGCCTGTAGGCCAGAAGCTCCTTCGCGCGGAAGAGGTGGCAGAGGTAGGCCGCGGAAAACGTGCCGCAGGTGTAGCAGTCGCAGTCGTCGTCCACCGGGCCGTCCATTGTGCGGAAGGGGGCAGTGTCGACGTTCACGCGCCCCGCTCTGGTGAAGAGCGCCCCGCTCCTGGCGATCCGGGTCGGCAGCACGCAGTCGAACATGTCGATGCCCCGCGCGACGCACTCGACCAGGTCCTCCGGCGAGCCAACGCCCATCAGGTACCTGGGCCGGTCCTCGGGGAGCAGTCCTGCCGTGAGCTCGGTCGTGTCGTACATCTCGGACTTCGATTCCCCGACGCTGAGGCCCCCGATTGCGTAGCCCGGGAAGCTCATCGCAACGGTCTCAGCCGCCGACAGCCCGCGCAGGTCGCCGAATACGCCGCCCTGGACGATCCCGAATAGGGCCTGCCCGCCCCCGCCGTGCGCGTCCAGCGACCGCCTGGCCCATCTCAGCGTCCTCCGGACCGCCTCCTCGACCGCGCTCCTCTCCGCGCCCGCTGGCTCGCACACGTCCAGGGGCATGATAATGTCCGCGCCCAGCCCCTGCTGGTGCTCGACGACGACCTCGGGCGTGAAATGGTGGAGGCTGCCGTCCAGGTGCGACTTGAAGAGTATGCCATCCTCGTCCAGCTTCCGCAGGTGTTCCAGGCTGAAGCCCTGGAAGCCCCCCGAGTCGGTCAGGATGGGCCCGTCCCACGCCATGAAGCCGTGGAGCCCTCCGAAGCCCCTGATCACCTCCACTCCCGGCCTCAGGTAGAGGTGGTATGTGTTCGCCAGGACGATTCCCGCCCCGGTCCGAAGGAGATCCTCGGAGTCCAGCGCCTTTACCGAGCCCTGGGTCGCCACCGGCATGAATGCGGGAGTCTCCACCCTCCCGTGAGGCGTGTCCAGCACGCCCGCGCGAGCGGAGCCGGACTCGGCTTCGAGCGTGAAGAGGGGCGGGCGGCCCTCGCTCACGCCAACCCCTGCCAGATCAGGCGGACCCCCATCACGAAGAGGATAGCCGCCAGCATTACGACTATCCACACGCTCTTGGTCTTCCTGGCGAGCCAGACGCCCGTCGGACTCCCTACTAGCAGACCCGGAGCGATGGCCGCGAAGGTCGGCAGCCACTCCATGTGGCCGAGGTACGCATGGACTCCGGCCCCGGCCGTGGCGTAGACCGACATCGCGAACAGGGATGTCGCGGCGGCGACCCGCACTGGAAACCCGAACATCGTCACGAGGATGGGCGTCCTGAGGAACCCGCCTCCCGCGCCGAAGAACGCGGACACGAACCCTATGAGGAAGTTGAACAGGGCGACCAGGCCCTCGTTGAACCGGTACTCGTATGTCAGCCCATCCGCCTGGATGCGGCGGCTCCGCACGGTGGGCTTGATCCTGCTACTGATGTCCGATGACACTGTGCCCGGCCTTGAGGACTTGTACAGCAGGTAGACGGCGAGCCCGGTGATTATCGCTCCGAATAGCACGCGAAAGACGTCGCCTCCCACCTTCTCCACGGCGAACGGGGCGGCCAAAGACCCAGGAAGTGCGGCGGCCATGAAGATGAGCCCGCTGCGCCTGTCCACCAGGTTGTGCCGGAGGTACATCAGGGCGCTCGTCACGCCGGTGAGGGCCACGAGGGCCAGGGAGGTTCCCGCCACCATCACCGGGTCCATGCCGAAAAAGAGCAGCAGCACCGGCACGAGGATGACGCCTCCCCCGGTGCCGACCATGGCCCCGAATACGCCGGTGACGGCGCCGATCAGGAAGAGGTAGACCCACTCCGGGGACAGGTCAGCTTCTCCCGCCCAGCGACTCCAGCGCCATGTCCACCACGGTTTCCGGCACGTCGCCGCGCGTCACGGCCCGCCCGATGCCGTCCAGCAGAACCCACCGTATTGCGCCGCCCACGGTCTTCTTGTCCAGGGTCATTGCCTCCTTCAGGGCGCCGGCATCCACGCCGTCAAGCGAAACGGGCAGCCGGAAGGCATCGAGCACGCGGCGCTGCCTCTCCGTCTCGTCGCCTGACATCATGCCCAGCTCCAGGCCGATCCTTGCGGCTGCGGTCATTCCAATGCTCACCGCCTCGCCGTGCAGGTATCTGGTATAGCCTGTTGCGGCCTCGATGGCGTGCCCCACGGTGTGGCCGTAGTTCAGCAGCACCCGCAGGCCCAGCCTCTCCTTCTCGTCCCTCGTGACCACGTCGGCCTTGACGGCGACGCTCCGCTTCACGATGTCGATGGTCGTTGCCGGGTCGATGGATCGGACGGCCTCGCCGTGTCTTTCGAAGTCTTCGAACAGCCCCGCGTTCAGAATGAGCCCGTGCTTGATCGCCTCGGCCCAGCCGGAGTTGAGCTCGCGCTCCGGCAGCGTCTCCAACACGGCCACGTCGGCCAGGACTAGCCTGGGCTGGTGGAACGCGCCCACCAGGTTCTTGCCGTACGGCAGGTCTACGCCAGTCTTCCCTCCCACTGCAGCGTCCATCATCGCGAGCATCGTCGTCGGGACCTGCGCGAAGGGCATGCCCCGAAGGTACGTCGCCGCCGCGAACCCGGCCATGTCGCCGACTACTCCGCCACCGACCGCCGCGACCAGGTGGCCGCGCTCGGCCTTCAGGGACGCCAGCCACTCGTAGATGCGGGCGGCGCCGTCGAGCGTCTTGCCGGCCTCGCCCTGCTGGAGTGCGAAGATGTGGCACGGCACCCCCGCGGCCTCGAGGGACGCCTGGGCGCGGCGTCCGTGCAGGTAGGCGCCCTCGTCCGTCACCACGAAGGCCGCCCCCGGCGAGACTGAGGTCGCGGCCTTCTCGCCGATGTCGTCCAGCAGGTCCCACCCGACCCAGACGGGGTAGTCGCCCGCCGACGTCCGGACGACGGCCGCTAGGTCTTCGTCCTGGGCCCCCTCGTCCACGGCCGACAGCAGCCCCCAGGCATGGGCGACCTCGGACGCGGCCTGCTCGGGCGAGAGCCGGTCGGTCTGCACCGTCCAGTCGGCCAGGGAGTAGCTCGGCTGGCGCCGGGCCTTCAGCTCCCTGATCCGCCGGAGTGGGTCCGACCCGGCCAGCATGGGCCTGACCACCGGGTCGGCCGGCCTGTCCCTCTCGGCCGACAGGCGCTCGTATATCGTCTCCGGCCCCGCCTCGAGGCACACGATTACCCCGCCCGTGGCCATGAGGGCGCGGTTGGCCTCGGCAACTGGGACGCCTCCCCCCGTCGAGACGACCTGCCGGCTTCCTTCGCTGAGCCTGGCGAGGACGTCCATCTCGTACCGGCGGAACGCGGGCTCCCCCTCCAGCTCGAATATGTCCGGGATCGACCTGCCGGACGCGGCCTCTATCTCGTCGTCCATGTCGACGTAGCGCCAGCCCAACAGGTCAGCTGCTATGCGTCCGACGGTCGTCTTGCCGGCGCCCGAGAAGCCTGTGAGGAAGATGTTGGCCCTGGTCACGGCTCGCCGCCCAGGGCCCGCAGCCCGGCTTCGTACATCAGGTCTACCGGGGCCTCTCGCGACGTCCACATCTCGAAGGCTGCCGCGCCCTGGTATACGAGCATCCAGAAACCGCCCAGGACCTTGGCCCCGGCCCTTCGCGCCTCCTCCATCAGGGGGGTCTGCTGGGGCGTGTACACCATGTCGTAGACGAGGGCATCGGGATTGATGTCGTCGCTGTCCAGGGGAGACAGCCCCGCGTCTGCCCCTGGCTCCATGCCCATCGACGTGGAGTTGACTATCAGGTCGACCCGGCGGGAGGCCGCGCGCGCCTCTCCCAGCGGGATCGATTCGGCGTCCAGCGAGCGTCCCCGTACGTCTGCCGCCAGGGCGTCCCCCCGCTCGACGGTCCGGTTCGCGATGAGCACCGCGCCCGCGCCCCTGTCCGCCAGCGCAAACACGGCGGCGCGGGCGGCTCCACCCGCGCCCAGGACCAGGACGGATTTGCCCTCCGGCGGAAAGCCGCCCCGCTCCTCCAGGCTCCTCAGGAAGCCGTACCCGTCCGTGTTGTGTCCCACCAGACGGCCGTCATCCTTCACGATTGTGTTTACGGCGCCGACCGTTTCCGCCCACGGATCCAGCCCGTCCAGGTAGTCCCGTACGCGCTCCTTGTGGGGGATCGTGATGTTGGCGCCGAGATGGTCGTCGGCCCGAAGCCTCTCCACCTCGGACGCCAGCCCTTCGGGGGGCGTCGGTCTTGCGGTGTAGGAGGCCTCTATGAACAGGCTGTCGAGGGCGGCCTGCTGGAATGCCGGGGATATCGAGTGGGAGAGGGGATATCCGAAGAGGGCGATATTCTGCTTCATGGCGGCCCCCGACGTTCGGGGCTGCTAGTATATCATGGGCCTGGCTGAGACGATTGCTCGGCCCTTCGGATCGGTTCAGGACGCGCGTAGGGAAGGCAGGATTGATGAGGCAGGCTCGAGTTTCAAAGTGCTACCGCAGATTGCTGGAGCCGCATAGCTGGTGGGAGTTGGCATGCTGGCGCTGAGACTGCGCTGGGCGCTCAGGGACGCCAGGGCCCGCTGGGTCCAGGTGGCGGGCATCGCACTGATGATCGCCATCGGCACTGGCATGTACGCCGGGCTGAGCAGCGTCACCCAGTGGCGCTTCGCCTCCAACGACGCGAGCCTCGCGCTGACGAACATGTACGACGTCCGCGCGCGGCCCAGCGGCGACGGCTTCCTCCCGCAGGGCGCCATGCGGGCCATCGCGGAGGGCATCGAAGGCGTGGAGGCAGTCGAGGAGCGGCTCATCTTCCAGACCCAGGTCGAGGTCGCCACCGACGACGGTCCCCGGTTCGTGCGCGGCAGAATCGTCGGCGTCGACATGTCGGGCGGCGGCCCCAGCGTCAACGGCGTCGAGACCCTGGTGGGGCGGGCGATCGAAGAGAGCGAGATCGGGCAGCCGGTCGTGCTGGTCGAGCGCAACTTCGGCGTCTTCCACGGTCTGCCGGACGAGGGCGAGCTGCAGATTGGGGGCGGCGTCTCCGCCCGGTACGTAGGCCACGCCGTGTCCCCCGAGTACTTCCTGATCGTCGAAGAGGGTAGCTTCTTCGGACAGGCGAACCTGGCTGTGCTGTTCACGTCCATCGAGACCGCCCAGGACCTGTCGGGCAGGCAGGGTCTGGTAAATGACCTGGTGTTCACAGTCGAGCCCGACACAGACTTGGATCGCGTGGAGGCGGCGCTGCTGGCCGAGACGGCGGCCCGCCACCCCGAGACCGGCCTCGATCTCATGCGCACGGAGGACGATGCTTCGTACCTCGCCCTCACCCGTGACCCCGAGGGGGACCAGCAGTTCTACAACGTATTCGCGCTGGTGCTGTTCGCGGGCTCGGCGTTCGCCTCGCTGAACTTCGCCGCCCGGATGGTAGAGACCCAGCGCCGCGAGATCGGCACGTCCATGGCCCTCGGCGCGAACCCCCTCGCCATAGCCGTGCGGCCCCTGCTCGTGGGAATCCAGATAGCCGTGCTGGGCGTGGTGTTCGGAGTAGGCATCGGGCTGCTGATCGCCAGTCTCTTTCAGGGCGTGCTCGAGAGCTTCGTCCCGCTGCCCGTCTTCATCACGCCGTTCCAGACGGGCATCTTCGCCGGCGTCGCCGCCATCGGCTTCGTGCTGCCGATATTGGCCGTGCTGTGGCCCGTATTCCGGGCGGTCCGGGTCCAGCCCGTGGACGCTATCAGGACGGGGCACCTGGCCGCACGGGGCGGAGGGCTTGCCCCTGCCATCAGCCGCCTGCCGCTGCCGGGCAGCAGCCTCGGACGCATGCCCTTCCGAAACCTGCTGAGGGCCCCCAGGCGAACGTTCCTGACACTGTTCGCCCTCACGGCCGTGCTGGCCATTCTCGTCAGCGTGATCGGCATGACGGACTCGATTCTCTCGACCCTTGTGAAAGGCGACGAGGAGCTGCTCAAGGGCGTTCCCGACAGGCTCGTCGTACGGCTCGACTCCTTCTACGCGGTAGATTCGCCCGAGTTGAACGGCATAATCGAGGGAGGAACGCTCGGCGCGGTCGAGCCCGGGATCGCGCTTGGGGGCAGCGTGCGGGGGTCAGGCGAGTCTCTGACTATCCTCCTCCAGTTCATGGACCTGGAGGGCGGCGCCTGGCGGCCGACCGTCGTGGAGGGTGAGCTGTCCGCAGCCGAGCCCGGAATCGTCCTCGCCCGCAAGGCCGCAGACGACCTGGGTGTCGGCGCCGGGGACAGCGTCGCGCTGACGCTCCCCGTGCGCACCGGCCCCGCCTCCTTCACCCTAAGCCAAATCACCGTGCCCGTGATTGCGGTCCATCCTCACCCGCTCCGCTTCAGCGCCTACATGGACATCCGTCACGCTGGGCAGGCGGGGCTCGAGGGGCTCGCGAACATCGTCACGGGCGCTCCAGCCTCCGGGCAGACCCTGGGCGATGTCAAGCGCGCCCTGTTCGGCTCGCCCGGCGTCGCCACCGTGCTGGGCATTGCCGAGACGTCCAAGGCGGCCCAGGACGTGTTCGAGGAATTCACGGCAATTTTCGTCGTGATCCAGATGTTCGTGCTCGGCCTTGCGCTGCTGATCGCCTTCAATACGGCGAATATCAACTCCGACGAGCGGGCGCGCGACCACGCGACCATGTTCGCATACGGGGTGCCCGTGCGGAGGGTGCTCGGCATACTGGCAGTCGAGGGGCTCGTGCTGGGCACGCTGGCCACCCTGCTGGGGGTCGTCCTCGGCTACGGGATGCTGCTCTGGCTGATCCGCGAGCTCATCCCCGCGAGCTACCCCGACCTGGGTGTAGTCCTCTCGGTAAGGGCGCCGCAGATGGCCGCCCTCCTGGTTGCGGGGATCGGGGTCGTCGCTCTCGCGCCAGCCCTCACCGTGCGCAAGCTGCGGCGCATGGACGTGCCGTCCACCCTCCGGGTGCTGGAGTGAGCAGGCGACAAGGATTCTAGCCGTTTGCAGTGGTAGCAGATGGTACACTATAGATGGTGATAGTTACGGAGGTTGTCCTGATATGCGCATCAAGTATCAGTATCAGCGCATTCTACGTGACTTGATGAAAGAGAATGGAATCAGTCCTATCGGTCCCGCCTCGCCCTGTCCCAGCCATGTGGTGCCGAAAGACGCCGGGTTTACTGAGGTAGTCCAGCATACGGATTCTTATGTTGGCGAGGGAAATGATGCTCGGCCTGATGCTTGGCCGCATTACAGATACCGTCGATATATGGAAGTGCTACAGCGCCTGAAAGCTTCTAAGAGGCGAAGGGCACATGTCGATATTGGTTGTGGAGCCGGCCTGTTTTCATGGGTATTCCTTGATTGGGCGACCTCAAAGCGTGTCCCTTTTGACCGCGTTGAGTTATATGGATTGGACCATAGTACAGCTATGATATCCCTCGCTCAGAAGCTAAGAACCAGGCTGATCCAATACGTACCCAACTACCCAGAGCTACACTATTGTTACGAACTCGAATCGCTCTTGGATGAATTGACAGAAAACCATCGTAAAGGCACCGACTACACCATTACTTTTGGTCATGTATTGGTCCAGGCTCATAATCCCCATGATATGGATACATTCACACAGATCATAACCCATATTCAAAATTTGATGGACACTCAATCCAATTGTGTGATGATGGCTGTCGATGCTGGGAACTGGCCTCTCACCTTCGCTGAAGGTTGGAGTGTGTTGCTGAGCAGCTTGGAAGGTGCTAACATCTGGATTGAGGAGACACCTGTGAAGGAAACGGCAATCAATGACAGTACCCGTTCAAAGATTGCGACGCTCTCCCTAGCGAGGTGAATAGGAGGCTTAACGATGCGATCTCAACTGCCTCTCCTTGACATGGATCCAGTGGAAAGTGATATTGGTCTGGTAACGCCGCGTCACATTAACCATGAAATAAGCGGCAGTCTAGGCTTGCAGGAAGTGCCAGCTGTTCCCGGTCTCAAATTCTTTGAGGAATTCTTGACTCCAGAGGAACAGGCGTATTGCGTGGAGTGGGTTGATGCCGCTGCTAATGAGTGGCGCAACGACCTCAGTCGCCGGGTCCAGCATTATGGCTGGCGCTACGATTACAAGGCCCGCGCGATAACACCTGATATGCATATCGGCGCATTGCCGGATTGGCTGGGCACACTTTCCGAGAGGTTGTACAACGAGACGGGGCTTTTTGACAAGGTGCCAGAGCAAGTCATTGTGAACGAATACTTGCCTGGTCAGGGCATAGCCATGCACACGGACCATCCCGGTTTTGGGCCAACGGTTTGCACTATATCGTTACTCGACGACTGGGAGATGGATTTTGCGGAGCACTGGAAGGACAAGACTCCGGCGCTGTTACAACGTGGTTCTTGTGTTCTGCTGACCGATTCGGCGCGCTCCGTGTGGCAGCATGGCATTGCGCCGCGCAAGACAGATTCTCTGGTCGGCGGAAAGCGGAATCGCGGACGCCGCTTGTCATTGACGTTTAGGACTGTTCTTAACCGCGATGGCTTGAATGGCTGACGTAGACCCACCTGTGACTCGTCCCGTCGCCGCAGTGTCGATGTAGTTGTCGATAGCTAGGCGAATAGCCGGGGCTGGTCAGCCGCGCGGCCTCGAGTCCAGGTAGGCCTGCAGGAGCACCGCTGCGGCCGCGGCGTCCACGCCCTCTCGCCGTCTAGACCGTCGCCTGCCGCCCTCCATCAGCCTGCGCTCCGCCTCTCGCGTCGACAGGCGCTCGTCCACCATGTCCACGGGCATGCCCAGTCGCGCGGACAGCAGCCGCGCGAAGTACGCCGCGCGCTTGGCCTGCCGCCCGATCGAGCCGTCCAGCGAGATCGGCACACCCACCACGACCGCCTCGACGCCCCGCTCCCTGACCAGGGCGGCCACGGCGTCCGCGTCGCCCTCGTCCGACGTGTGCTCGATGACCGTCAGAGGCGACGCGGCGATGCCCAGCGCGTCGCTCAGGGCGGCGCCGATGCGCCGCTCCCCGTGGTCTAGGCCGAGGACCCGCAACGTCAGCCGGACCCGCCGCGCACCAGGTCGGCGACCGATCTCAGCGCCGCGTCGAGCCCGTCCGCCCTCCTGCCGCCCGCCTGTGCCACGTCGGGTCTGCCGCCGCCCCCGCCGCCGATGGCCTTCGCCGCGCCCCTGGCTATGGCGACCGCGTCGAACCCGCGCTCAACGAGGTCTGGCGTAACCATGACCACCATCTGCGGCCTCTCGTTCGCCACCGTGCCTAGCGCGACGATTCCGCTGCCCATCTTGCTCCTGAGCCAGTCCCCCATCTCTCGCATGGAGTCCGCGCCCGCCGCGTTCACCCTGTGGGCGAGCACGGTGACGCCGTCCACGACCTCCGCGGCATCGAGCATCGCCTCGGCGGCCTGCAGGGCGAGACGCCTCTCGAGGGCCTCGTTCTCGCGCCTCAGCGACTCCATCTCTTCCAGCAGCGAGCCGACCCGCTCCTCGGTCTCCATCGGGGTGGTGCTGAGCCTGGCGGCGACGGCGTCCTGCGCCCGGAAGCGGTCGCGCACCACTCTCTCCGCTCCGCGCCCGCTCACCGCCTCTATGCGCCTCATGCCCGTGCCGATGCTCGACTCGCCCAGCACGTAGACCCCGCCAAGCTCGCCTGTGCGGTGCACGTGGGTGCCGCCGCACACCTCGAAGCTGAAGGTGTCGCCGTTGGCTATCTCCACCAGCCGCACGGTGTCGTCGTACTTGTCCCCGAAGAAGGCCAGCGCCCCCCTCTCGATGGCCCTGGCGTACCGGTCCTCGCTCTTGCGCACGCCCACGTTCTCGCGGATCTTCTCGTTGACGAGCAGCTGCACGTCGTCGATCTCGCCTGGCGTCATAGCCGTTACGTGGCTGAAGTCGAACCGCAGCCTGTCGGGCGCCACCAGCGAGCCCGCCTGCCGGACGTGGCTTCCCAGCACCTGGCGCAGGGCTGCGTGGAGCATGTGGGTCGCCGTGTGGTTCCGCGCCGTGTCCTCGCGCCGTATGGGGTCGACGATGGCGTTCACGCTGTCGCCCTGGGACACGGCGCCCTCTACGACCCTGCCGAAGTGCATGATCAGCCCAGGCATGACCGTCTGGGTGTCCGTCACCGCCATCCTGCCGTTCGGGCCCACGATGTCGCCGGCGTCGCCCACCTGGCCGCCGCCCTCCGGGTAGAACGGCGTCTCCATGATGGCCAGCTCCACCTCGTCGCCCTCGGACGCCTCGGACACCACCCCGTCGCCTGAGACCATCCCCACCACGACGCTGTCGGCCCTGACCTGCTGGTAGCCGAGAAACTTCGTGCTGCCGATGCCGAGGCTCTCGTACAGGCGGATCTTCACCCGGTCCGCGCCGAACTGGGCCGACGCGCGGGCCCGCTCGCGCTGCGCGGCCATCTCCCGCTCGAAGCCCTCCATGTCGACGCCGACTCCGCTCTCCGCCGCTATCTCCTGGGTCATCTCGATGGGGAAGCCGTACGTGTCCCACAGGCGAAAGGCCCCCTCGCCCGACAGCGCGTCCGAACCCCTGAGGGTGTCGGTCAGCATCGCGTAGCCGTTCTGGAAGGCCGACAGGAAGCGCTCCTCCTCCAGCTTTATGACCGTTTGGACGAAGTCACGGTTGTTCCGGAGTTCGGGGTAGGCGTCGCCCATGATGTCCGTGACGGTATCGGCAACCTCTCCCAGGAAGGGCTCGTCCATGCCGAGCCTGCGGGCGTGCCGGATCGCCCTCCGGACGAGCCGCCTCAGGACGTACCCCCGTCCGTCGTTGGAGGGGACGACGCCGTCCGCGATGAGGAAGGCCGAGCTGCGCCCATGCTCGGCTACGACGCGCATGGCCTGCCTGACCTCGTCGCTCTCATCGGAGTCGTGGCCGGTCAGCGCCTCTATCTTGCGGACCAGCGGCAGGAACAGGTCGGTCTCATATATGTCGTCCACGCCCTGGAGGACGACCACGAGCCGCTCGAATCCCATACCCGTGTCGATGCCGGTCTGAGGCAGCGGGGGCATGCTGCCGTCGGGGTTTCGGTAGAACTGCATGAACACGAGGTTCCACAGCTCCACGTACCGCTGGCACACGAGGCCGGTTTCGGGGTTCACGTTCTCGCAGTTGGGGCCGCAGCCGTCAAGGCCGCAGCCGGGCCGGGCGTCTCCAAAGTCGTAGTGAAGCTCGGCGCAAGGCCCGCAGGGCCCCTCTTCCCCGTGAATGGGAGGCCCCCACCAGTTGTCCACGTCGCCGAACCGGTAGATGCGCTCTTCAGGGATGCCGTGCTTCTGCCACAGTCCGTATGCCTCGTCGTCGCCCTCGTGCACCGTCGCGGCGAAGTTCTCCCTCGGGAGGCCCATCGCTGTTTCGAGGCACTCGACCGCGAAGCCCATGGCCCCGTCCTTGAAGTAGTCGCCGAAGCTGAAGTTCCCCAGCATCTCGAACATCGTCAGGTGAGTCGCGTCGCCGACCTCGTCGATGTCGATTGTGCGGAAGGACTTCTGCGATGTCGTCATGCGGCGGTTCGGGGGCGTCGCCTCGCCTGAGAAGTACGGCTTGAACTGGACCATGCCCGCGTTGGTGAGCAGCAGCGTCGGGTCGCCGACTGGAATCAGCGACGAGCTCGCCGCCCGCAGGTGCCCCTGCGACTCGAAGTACTCCAGGAATGATTCGCGTATCTCTTCGCTCGTTTTCACTCTCAGGCAGCTCCCATCGTGTCCGGATCCCGTCGCTTTACGCCGAGTGTATCCGCAGCAGCCTCTCCACGTAGTCGCGCACTACAGGGCGGGTCCGGTCCAGGTCGTCATCTTCCATGAAGTTGTGGTAGAAGTTCGCATGAAGCTGCTGTGCTGCGGCGAACCCGCTTTGCAGAGAGAGGTCGGCGTACTCCATGGCCAGCCTGTCGGCTGCGGCCTTCAGGTGACGATGGCTGCCGAATGGCCATCCACGTTGGCTCGCCAACGCCATCATCGCGTGGGAGGCAGCACCCCACATCTTCTCCGAACCCTGCAGGGCATCCCCTGCGCCGAACTCGCGGTCGGCCGCATCGAGGAAGTCCTGCGCCGTCTGAATGTGCTCTTGTACCAGCATTGCTGCCGCCTATCCCTTGTCGGCTTATCTAATCTAGTACTGCTTCAATCTAAATATGACAGAACCCTCGGATTGCCGTCATTCCCGCGAAAAGCCTGCCCCGTACTCGATACGGGGCGGGAACCCAGAGGGGCGGGGGGCTGGACGTTCGCCAAAACTACCTTGAATCGATACTAGTGTAGCCGTGTGAGAGGTGTCAACGAGCGCCCCCTCGGATATAATGCGCCTTCGGGCCGCCGTCTCGACCGCCGCGCCCGCCACATTCGAATCCAGGGAGGGGACATGATCAGCGCCCACGCAAAGGACCTGCACTTCTCGTCCACCATCGTCGACACCCACTCGGACAGCCTGGGGCGCACCGTCGACGACGGCGACGACCTGGGGACCGACACGGGGCGCGGGCACATGGACCTGCCCAGGATGCGGGCGGGCAACCAGACCGCCCAGTTCTTCGCCGCATACGTCCACCCCGACTACATGGACCAGGGGATGGCGGTCCAGCGCGTCCTGCGCTACACCGACGCCTTCAGGCTCCTCTGCGAGCGCTACCCGGACCAGATCGAGCAGGCCCGCACGGCGTCGGATGTACGGCGCATCACCGGTGAGGGGAAGCTGGCGGGCATCCTCTGCCTCGAGGGAGGCCACGCCATCATGGACGACCTGGCCGTGCTGCGCGAGCTGCACGCTCTCGGCGTCCGATACATGACGCTCACCCACAACAACACCAACAACTGGGCCGACGGCGTACTCGACGAGCCGCGCCACGACGGCCTCACCGACTATGGGCGGGAGGTCGTCCGAGAGATGCAGCGCGTCGGCGTGATGGTCGACATCTCCCACGTCTCCGTGAAGACCTTCTGGGACGCGATGGAGACCGTCACCAAGCCCGTCATCGCCTCCCACTCGTCCTGCTGGGAGATATGCCAGAACCCCCGCAACATGCGCGATGACCAGCTCAGGGCCGTCGGGAAGAACGGCGGCGTCGTGCACGTCAACTACGAGGTCACGTTCGTGGGCCAGCAGCGCAACGTGGAGGAGACGGCGCTGAACGTGCAGCGCGACGCCGAGGTCGCCGACCTCGACTCCCGCTTCGAGCCCGGCTCGCCCGACGTGGAGAAGGCCCGCAAGGAGATCTCGTCACGGTACAGCGCGCTGGTCGACAAGCTGGAACGGCCCCACTATACGGAGATAGTCGACCACATCGACCGGGTGGCTGAGGTCGCGGGCATCGACCACGTGGGGCTCGGCTCCGACTTCGACGGCTGCCGCCTGCCAACCGGCATGGACGACTGCACGCGCGTCCCCCTCATCACCGACCAGCTAGTCAAGCGCGGCTACTCCGACGCCGACATCCGGAAGGTCTTGGGCGAGAACACGCTCCGCGTCATGGAGGAGGCCATAGGCGAGTAGGCCTACCCGGCCCGCTCCCACTCCTCGCGCGCTGTCCCGGTCCACATAGTCGCGTACCTCTTTGAGGTGGGCCTTGCGCAGGCTGATGATTCGGATGCTCTCGCCCCGCTCAGTATATATCACACGATGGAGACGAGGGCCAATATAGCCAGTTGCGCAGGGCCTTTCCATTGTTGAGATAGGGTCGTACCTTGCCGTTCGGCCTGAGCTTGTCGAAGGCCCCAATTGTGGTTCGACAGGCTCACCACGAACGGACTTTGGAAAGGCCCTGCCAGTTGCGGCATATCGTATCTCATTGCCGCGAGGGCTCGGCTTGATCTCGGCAGTCTCCCAGACGAAGCTCCTGACTTCGTCGAAGTCGATGCCGTGCTTGCTCCTATTGGCCTCCCGCTTCGCCTCGTCCCATTCGTAGATCATACTGCGGTCTTGGTAGACAATCCTAGGCTTCTAAGAGCGGCTAGTACTGCTTCAATCTAAATATGACAGAACCCTCGGATTACCGTCATTCCCGCGAAAAGCCTGCCCCCGAGTAGTCGGGGGCGGGAACCCAGAGGGGCGGGGGGCTGGACGTTCGCCAAAACTACCTTGAATCGATACTAGCTCAAGTAGGTGTACATCGATGCGATAGCCAGGTCTGATTCGTCGGCGCGGCCCGACTCCTTGTAAGACCACCACGCTGAGAGCACGCGGTCTGCGAGGCCCCATCCGATCATGCGATCCCTGTCGAGCCCCGCTTCCTCGGCGATCTGGTCGAGGCGGGTGGACAGGACCCTGGGCGGCTCTGGCCTGTCGAGCAGGTTGTTGCGGAGGAAGGCCGCGGCCTCGTACTCGGGCTCGCCGACGATGCCCTTGGGGTCGATGGCCAGCCAGGGCTCACGTTCGGCTGAGAGTATGTTGTAGTGATGCAGATCGCCGTGCAGCACTGCTTTCTCCCCGCTGGGATCGGCCAGGTGCGCCTCGGCCCTCTCGACGAGGGAGGCGGGGAACGGCCCTGTCCCCCCGTCGAAGGCTGATCGCAACCGCTCCAGGCCCTGCATCCATTCCCAGACGTCGTGGAACCGATGCTTTGGTGGCACAGGTCTCCTGAGCCTGACCATCAGCCCAGCCGCGACGCTCGTCGCCTCCCGTTCGTCCTGCACCTCCAGCAGCAGACCGCCCGGCTCCAGCCGCTCGAGGACCATCGCGCCCATACGCTCGTCGCTGTCGACCAGCCTCGCGGCCCCATCGCCGTCTAACAGCCGCAGCGCGTCGATCTCGGCAACTGTAAAGTGGCCGGGCACGACAAGCTTCAGGACCACTCCGACGCCGCGCGGGCCCCGCGCCGGCGCAGTGTAGCTGTGCGTCAACGGCGTGAACGGAGGGCCGGCCGACAGCGACCATCGGCGCTCACTCTCATCTATGAGCGCGGGCAGTCTGCCCAGCCACGCCCTCCCGCCGTCTCCGTGAGCCCGCTCGATTCGACGGGCAAAGTCGCCGGGTATCTCCATGGCATGCTCTCCCATATTCGTACCGTCGCAAATGTTATACCAATTCATTTTGAGCGCGCCGTAAAGCCGTCATTCCCGCGAAGAGCCTGCCCCGTACCCGATACGGGGCGGGAACCCACTCCCTGGCCGCACATATACGGCGGCATCACGGTGACTTGGTATTAGCTGAGTTTGGCCCAGATTCCCCACCTCCACATTCGGCGCCATATCTATCAGCCATCACCCCGTAGGGGCTGGTTTCAAACCAGCCCTCCCCTTGCCATTAGGGCGTCGCCGCCATTTATGGTGGGGGATTGGGTTTGGGCACTCGCATTGACCCCTGGAGACGCCCTTGCTAGACTCCGTGTCGTCCTGCCCGAACCCATCAGAAGGAGACAATCCCCCATGCCAAGCGAGAAATACGTCGTCGGATTCGTATCGTCCCCGCACCCCCATTCGCCCTCCCACATGAGGACCCTGGAGGTGCTGGACTCCGTGGAGGCCGTCCACCTGTGCGGGGTGGCGGGCGAAGACACGGACGCCCTGTCCGCGGGCTCGACAAAGGTCGTCTCGACGACCGACAGCGTGGAGGAGCTTCTGGGACGGGACGAGGTCGACGCCCTGATCGTTTCCGTGCGCAACGACCTTGGCCCCGACATCCTCAACGCCGCCGTCGACGCGGGTAAGGGGGTACTGTTCGAGAAGCCGGGTGCCCTTCATGCCTCCGACCTGCGCAGCGTCGCCGAAAAAGCCGCCCAAAAGGGAGTCACGGCCGCGATCATGTTCCAGAACCGGTACCAGCCCAAGATCGCGGACGCGCGCAGGTCCATACAGTCTGGCGCAGTCGGCAGGATAATGGCTGCAGAGGCGCGCATGGTGACCTCCCAGGTCAGGTACCGGAACCCGGACCACTGGCTCTTCAAGAAGGGCACGGGGGGCAGCGGCATACTGGGCTGGCTCGGCTGCCATCACATCGACCTGCTCTGCCACATCATGGACGACCGGATCGCCGAGGTGTCCGCGTTCGTCGCAAACCAGAGCCCCGAGAAGCTCGAGGTGGAGGACACGGCTATGCTGTCCCTCAGGTTCGAGAGCGGCGTCCTGGGCTCCATGCACGCCGGGTACCACCTTGCCGGCAGCGGGTCCGGCTACCACGGCGCTTCGTACGACTCCTTCATGGCCTTCAGGGGGACCGACGGGTACGCGCGCATCCAGATGGAGGACAGCCACTACCAGCTGTTCAGCATGGCCCCCGGCTGGCAGACGGGCGGGCTGCGCGAGCTGTCCTTCATGCCGCCCGACTCCCAGGCCTACGGCGGACTGGGCGGCGAGATATTCGTCGACGAGTTCCTGGCCGCTGCCCGTGCAGGAAGGCCGGCGCCCATCCCGATAGAGGCCGGCGTCCACGTGATGGACGTCATAGAGGCTGCGCTGGAGTCCTCGGAGACAGGTCGGGCCGTGACAGTCGGGTAACGCCCCGTACCGCCTCTCCGGAAGCCCCGCATCCAGAGGGATCCGGCCGGGAGGGCCGTTGACGCCCTTACCAGGGCGCGGCCGTGAACCTATAATGTAAGTGCAATGTCTGAGAAGACTCCACGCGAGGGCAAGGGTGGGCCGTTGGGCTTGACCCGTATGCAGCGCCCCCTTGGTCTTGTCCTCTTGGTAGTCGGCGTGGCCCTCCTTGCGCTGGTGGGCGGGTACTACCTGTACGGGATGAGGGCGAAGGCCGCCATAGACGACTACACGTCCGAAAGGGCGCGCCCCGTCCCTAACGTCCGTGTGGCCCCAGCCGAGCCGGAGGCGGCAGCCCAGCCGTCTCCCGCAGCTGCGGCAGCCGTGCCTTCCAGCCCCACGCCGACCGCGACGCTCCAGCCACAACCCGACGAGACCCCGCCGACTCCGACCGCCGCCAGCGTCGAGCCAGTCCCGACGCCCAAACCGGAAGCCGCAACGGCTGCCCCTACGCCGGCCGTCGGCGCCTCTGGCGAACGCACCGGGCCCATCGGTTTCGCGCGGAGCATGGGCGGGGATACTCCGTCTGCGTCCGTGGGACCGTCACAGGAGAGACCTGTAGCGACGCCCACGCCCGACTACGCGGCGATCCTCGAGCAGGACCTTCAGGGGGTGCTCGAGGCTTCCAGGGCTGAGGCTTTGAAATACTCGCCGGTCTCGTCCACTACGATGCTTGGGGCGAGCGTACTCCCAGCGGTTAGAATCAGGATCCCCGTGGTCGGTATCGACTCGGACGTAAAGGAGCTGGAGATCATCGACAATGGCGACAGCCGTGCATGGGAGACGCCGAAGCACATCGTAGGACATATACCGACCACCGGGTTCCCGGGCAACCGCGGGCATGGCTGGTACTTCGGCCACCTGGAAAGTCCCTTCAGCGGTGAGGGAAACGTATTCGGCAGGCTGCCGGACCTTGCCAAACTATTCACCGACCGGGACGACTCTCCCTTCTACGTCTTCCTGGAGTCCGAAGACCTCAAGTTCGTCTATCAGATCTATCGCACCGAGATAGTCCACAGTGAAGACTTCGGCCTGCAGGACTTGGGGGAGAGCGACATCACCCTTGTGACTTGCTACCCGCGCTTCACCTACGACCTCCGGCTGCTTGTCACCGCCGCCCTCGTGGGCGTGCTCGAATCCTGATTGCGCTGAGAATAGCCGCCTTCTCTCTACTGGGCGCCGTGGCGCTCGCCTTCATCGCCCTGATGGCCTGGGGGCTCGCCGGCAAGGAGCCCGCAACCGCCCGCAGCGGCTACACCCTCGTGGGCGGCCCTGCGCCGGGCTTCACCGTTCCCCTGTTCGACGGCGGCGAGCTCTCCCTGTCCGATCTCGAGGGACGCCCCGTGGTCGTCAATTTCTGGGCGTCGTGGTGCGCCCCCTGTAGGGATGAGGCCATCCCGCTCGAGCGGACGTGGCGGGCCTACCGCGAGCGCGGCGTGGCGTTCGTGGGTGTCGACAACCAGGACTCCGAGGACGACGCCCGGGCGTACCTGGCAGAATTCGGCGTCACGTACCCCAACGGCATTGACGACGATGGGCGCGTATCCATCGACTATGGCATCGTGGGAATGCCCGCGACCTTCTTCATCGACAGCGGGGGCGTCGTCGTGAGCCGGTGGGTCGGCGCCATCCCCGAGGCTACACTCATCGAGCGCGTGGAGGCCCTGCTCGAAAACTGAGGTGGGTCATACCTGTCTGGAGAGAAGCGCCTCCATATGTGGGGAGGTATTGGTGAGGGGTGAGTACGCCGATCGCACGGCCTGCAAACTGCCTCCAACATGGGCCGCGGGTCGGCTGGGGATTGGAACGAGGTATCCCGAGTGACCAGAATCGGAATCTTAGCAGCCAGGGCGCTTGTGTCCAGCCTCGTCGCAGCCTTCGCGCTGCTGCTGGTGATCGGCTGCGGCGAAGATAGCGCCTCCCAGTACGAGACGGCCGAATCGAACGACAATGAGAAGTCCCAGGCGACAGGCATCGCCCTGTCCGAGACGGCCCGCAAGGGCGAGGGGCTGTTCAACTCCAACTGCTCGGTCTGTCACGGGACGAATGCCGCCGGCACGAACCAGGGACCTCCCCTGGTCGACAGGATCTACCACCCAGGCCATCACACGGACCTCAGCATTCGCAACGCGGTGAGCAAGGGGGTGAAGCAGCACCACTGGGTCTTCGGCGACATGGCCCCCGTGGCCGTGTGCTGAGCCGCTGTTCATGAAGTCACAATTCCCGCCTACGCTTCATTTGTGACTAATGGCGTACCGTGACCGAAGCCGTTGCGTGACAGTGCTGGGGCACGGTTCGGTTTCCCTTTTGCCGGAACAGGGTGATACTATGGCACGTTCTGAGATAGTTGGCGCGAAGGGGGCGTTCCCATTGGACAATGAGGGATTGATTCAACTGATAGTCTTGCTGGTTGCTATAGTGGGTGTAGGCGTAAGTCTGGCATTGCTGATTCAGAATGTAGGAAAGGAATCTCGACGGGAAGTGAGCCGTCTCCAAGATCGCGTAACTGATCTTGATAATGGCCTGCGAGACCGTATAGCCTGGATTGAAGGACTCCTCGGGGCATTCACCAAATCTCCAGACCAAGATTTAGTGTACCGGTGGCGAGGACTTAGATGGGCCGAACTTCAAGAGGAGGACTAGGAAATGGGTCAGAAACCTTGGTCGACGAGTAGCCAGAGCCGCCCTCCTGTTTCATGGAATGGAAACTCAAAGACTTTCTCAATTGTCTTGAGTGGTTCGGAAGGAGCAGGTGTCGAGGCAGAATGGACTCCACCCATCACGTATGTTGTTCGCATAAGGGAGGCGAACACCGGAGAGTGGAGTATTGGCTTCGAGACCCCTCTGACAGGATGTAGCTTTGTTGGGTTGAAGCCGGATACCGAGTACGAGGTAGAGGTCAGATCCAAGAATGACCAAGGCGAGAGTAGTCCAGTGACGGCCACGGTTCGCGCGACCGAGGAAGGTAGTGTAGGCATCTAACTGGTTCGCACCTAAACCTTTGGGGGTCTATCAGGGAACTGTCTGAGGTTGGCCCTGCGGCCCTCGCCTGATAAACTGCGCCGATATTCTCAGGGAGGCCCGACTTGGCCCGAATCCACGTGCTTGGCGCAGGCACACCTACGCCGACCCCCACCCGCTTCGGCTCGTCCTACGTCGTCGAAGTGGCCGGCGAGAAGGTCATGATCGACTGCGGCCCCGCCGCCACGCACAAGATGGTCAAGGCCGGTCTCTGGCCCACCGACATCGACTACCTCTTTTTCACACACCACCACTTCGATCACGACGTGGACTACCCCTGTTTCCTGCTGTGCCGGTGGGACCAGAGCGTCGGCAGGGAGAACAGGCTGCAGGTCTACGGGCCGCCGCCCACCGAGAAGTTCACCGACGACATCCTGAGGGAGGACGGCGGCCTCTTCGCCCACGACTGGAAGACCCGCGTGGCGAACCCGTCCAGCCAGCAGCTTCACGTCAACCGCGGCGGCACGCTGCCCCGAAAGCCCCCGGACGTATTCGCAAAGGACGTCGGGCCCGGCAAGGTCTTCTCCGGAGGTGGCTGGGAGGTCACGGCTGCCGAGGCAGAGCACGTACAGCCGTACCTCGACTCCCTCGCATACCGGATCGACAGTCCCGAGGGCAGCATGGTCTTCACCGGCGACACGCAGCCCTGCGACTCGGTCGTCGAGCTGGCGCGCGGCGCAGACATCATGCTCTGCATGTGCTGGGACGACCAGGAGACGATGGACCGCAACGGGGAGGCGCACCGGCAGTGCGGCACGACTGGTGCAGCCCGCATGGCTCAGGAGGCGGGCGTCGGAGCGCTGGCCCTCGTCCACATCGGGCCCAACCTCTCGCGGCACGGCCCCATGGAGAAGGGGATAGGCGACGTGAGCGCCATCTACGACGGCAGGGTCATCTTCACCGACGAGTTGCTCACCATCGACGTATGAGTACCGGTCTCACCCACTGCAAGGAAGGAGTCTGACGGCATGGCGCGAGTACACGTCCTGGGTGCGGGAACGCCCACACCGACGCCCGAGAGGTTCGGCTCCTCCTTTGTGGCGGAGGTCGGCGGCGAGAAGATCATGGTCGACTGCGGCCCCGCTGCAACCCACAAGCTGGTGCAGGCCGGCCTATGGCCCACAGACATAGACTACGTCTTCTTCACCCATCACCACTTCGACCACGACGTCGATTTCCCCTGCTTCCTCCTCTGCCGCTGGGACCAGAGCATCGGCAAGGAAAACACCCTGCAGGTCTTCGGTCCGACCCTGACCGAGCACCTGACATACGGCATCATCGGTGAGGACGGCGTCTTCGCACATGACTGGAAGGCGCGCGTGAGCCACCCCGCCAGCCAGCAGGTCCACCTGAACAGGGGCGGGACCCTCCCCCGTAAGCCGCCGGAGGTCCTGGCGAAGGATGTAGAGCCCGGCAGGATATTCTCCGGCAGCGACTGGGAGATTACGGCGGTTCGCGCCGAGCACGCCCAGCCATGGCTCGACTCGCTGGCGTACCGGATCGACAGCTCCGAGGGCAGCATCGTCTTCACCGGCGACACGGAGCCGTGCGATTCCGTGGTCGACCTCGCCAGGGATGCGGACGTGATGTTCTGCATGTGCTGGGACGACGAGGAGTCGATGGAGGCGAACCGCGAGTCCAAGGGGGTCTGCGGCACCCTGGGTGCGGCTCGCATGGCCCAGGAGGCCGGCGTGAAGAAGCTCGTCCTGGCCCACCTGGGCCCAAACCTCACCCGGCACCCGGTCATGGAGAAGGGCATCGGCGACGTGAAGAGCCTCTACGAGGGCGACCTCGTCTTCTCCGACGAGCTGCTGGTCGTGGACGTGTAGTGGGCGGTTGAGTGCCGGTTTGAGGGAGCATGTATACTGACATGAGAGTTGCAATCGTACCCAGAGGCTCGTTCTGACAGTCATATCCATGGCTGAAGCAATAACGTTTGTAGTCCATCCTGAGAACGAATCTGCGTCACTCGACCTATTTTTGAAGAGTGTCGAGGATGTGGCACGTCTGATCAAAGAGGTGGACTTCGTCGTCACAAAGGAGCGTTCCAAGCGTAAGTGGGTCATCACCAGGCTTCATGCCAGCGCTCCAACTGTCACCATCAGCCCGATAGTGCACGGACGAACCCTCGACGTCGTTGTGGAAGGACTCCAGCTTCTCTCAGCCGACGACGTCACGGAGCCTCCACCTCACTTCACCGCAGATGTGCTGAAGGACGTCAAGAAGATGGGCCGTCTGTTTCGTGGCAGGGACAAGGCCGAGGGGCTGTCATTTCACGTCAACGGCAGCGAGGTTGCCACAATAGACGGGCGGACTGGTGAGAAGGTGGACCGGATTCTGAGGACCACCGTGGATGTCCTTGGGTCGTTGGAAGGAACGCTCGATGCAGTCAACCTCCATGGCAGGTCCGGGCACTTCACGATCTGGGAGAGACTGAGCGGGCATCCTGTGAGGTGCGAGTTTCATAAGAGCCAATGGACAGATACTGTCAAGGCACTGCTTGAACGAAGGGTGCTTGTCTCGGGCACCATAAGATATTTTGCCAACGGCAAGCCTACACTGATTCGGGATATGGACCACATCGAAGACCGCACCGCATCGACCTCCGCTAATGTATCGGACTTTGGCGCCGTCCCAGACCTGACTTCCGGCTTGGACCCCGACGAATACCTGGTCAGGTTGAGGGAGCGATGGTAGATATTCCGACTAGGCGTGTCTGGGACGCCAGCACGATCATCCGCTACCTTGCCGGCTCCGAGGATGCCAAACCAGATGTTCCGCGAATCATTGATGACGCAGTCCGCAGCGAAACGGGGATAGTGGTATCTGCCATAGCCGAGTGTGAGGTAGCAAAGCTGGAAGGCTATGACGATGCTACCGCTGAGAGCCGGATTACGGACTTCTTCAACCGCCCTTATATTATTCGAGCGACTGTTGATCCGTTCGTCGCCAGTGAGACGCGGCGGCTCGTTAGAGAGCGAGGCCTCAAGCCACCCGACGCCATCTACCTCGCTACTGCTATTCGACTTCAGGTACCATTGCTGGAAACATACGATGGTGACCTCCTGGCTCTCAATGGAGAAGAGGGGCAACCCAACTGTAGCTATCCGTAAGCCACAACGCCCGGTGGAACCGAACCTATTCTCGCTCTCTCAATCCTGAGCCGCTGCGGGCCAATGTATCAGGCAAGCCGCAGGCGGTCGCCGCAGTTCGTGTAGTAGTCGGCGTCATGCCGGTTCCCTTTCCCGGCAGTTACCGCAGAAGAGCCTACCCGTTCTGGGCACTACAACTGCGCCGCAGAACCGGCAGAACTACGGCCTATAATCGCCTGCTCCGAAACGCTGGACAGCATACCATGAGACAGGCCACTGCGTGCTAAGATAGCCCCCTGCAACAGGCGAGCCGCGCCGGGCTCGCCCCTTTAGGTAGTGGACGACATGGTGCTGGGCGACGTCCTGATCTCGGAGAGCGAGATAGCAGGTGCGGTCGAGAGGGTCGCCGCCAGGATAGGCGAGGACTACGACCTGTCCGAGCTGGTCCTTGTGGGCGCGATGGACGGGGCGGTGTGCTTCCTGGCAGACCTGATGCGGGCGTTCGGCACGCCCGTGGACGTGACGACCGCGCGGATGCGTAGGTATGACGGCATGGAGGCGGGGGAGGTCGAGGTCACCTGGCTGCCCCTGCGCGACCGCATCCAGGGCAGGGACGTCCTGATAGTGGAGGGCATAGTCGACACCGGGGCAACGTGCGCGCTGCTGGGGCAGAGGCTGTCGGACCTGGGTGCGGCATCGGTAGACGTGTGTGCGCTGCTGGACAAGCCCTCACGCCGGACCCACGACGTGAAGGCGGCCTACCGTGGGTTCGACGTGCCGGACGTGTTCGTGGTCGGCTACGGCATGGACTACGACGGCGCGTACCGAAACCTCCGGGACGTTCACGTGCTCGAGGGTGGAGAGTATTGATCTGATACCAATTCATTTTGAGCGCGCCGTAAAGCCGTCATTCCCGCGAAGGCGGGAACCCACTCCCTGGCCGCACATATACGGCGGCATCACGGTGACTTGGTATGAGTTCGCTCGGCCCAGGTCCCGCCGAGCCTCGAATTCCCGGTACCAAGGCAAAGGAGCTATTGAGTGAGTATTAGATTCACCGGCACGTTCATCATCATACTGACCCTCTTCGTCACCGTACTGATTACCTCCAACATCATCGCGGTGAAGCCCATACAGCTGCTGACCCTGCCGTTCGAGTTCCTGGGCAGCTCCTCCGTAGTCCTGCCCTCGGCGATCATCATCTTCCCCATCAGCTACATCGTCGGGGACGTACTGACGGAGGTCTACGGCTTCCGGATCGCCCGGGGGGTGATCTGGCTGGGGTTCGGCGCAAACCTGCTGGTGGTCATCGCTCTCTGGCTTGCCGGCATAATCCCAGCCGCCGGCTTCTGGGAAGACCAGGGCGCCTACGACACCATCCTGGGCCAGGTTCCCTGGATTCTCGTGGCCTCGTTCATCGCCTACCTGATAGGCGAATTCTCCAACTCTACGGTACTGGCCCTGCTGAAATACAAGATGAAGGGCAGGCTGCTGTTCGTCCGCACCATAGGCTCGACGGTGGTGGGTCAGGGGTTTGACTCGTTCATCTTCATATACATTGCTTTTGGAGTGGGCGGCGACTGGGGTGCGCAGGGGCTGCTCAGCGCGGCGCTGGCCCAGTGGATTACGAAGATACTCTACGAGGCGGCCGCCACGCCCCTGACCTATGCGGTCGTCGGCTACATGAAGCGCACGGAAGAGATGGACGTCACGGACGTGCCCCGCTCCCTCAACCCCCTGGGGATATTCGCCTGAGCCGTACCGCGTGCTAATACCATTCCGTTTTGACTACGCCGTGAATTGATCGTGACGCAGTTCGCAATCCGTTATTCCGGCCTTGAGCCGAGCCTGCCCCGTGCTCCGACACGGGGAATCCAGTCCCCGGCGGTTGCATACAGACCGGGTGGCTATGGGCAAGCCGGGCACTCTTTCAGCCCCCTATATGGCGGCATCACGGCGAATTGGTATTAGCTCTCCAGCAATCGGTCTCCGCAGTTTGTGCAGTAGCCGGCGTCGGGTCGATTCCCTTCTCCGCAATTACCGCAGAAGAGCTGCCCTGCTTCGGACGTAACGGATTTGCCGCAGAATCGACAGAACTGGCTCATGACCCGGATAAGCTGACCGCAGGAAGGGCATGCTATCTCGGGGTAGTTGCGCCGATGCCTGAACGGCGATATACGTTGCCCCCACTCAAACCGACGGGATACCCATATCGCGCCGCCGATGGTCAACGCTACCGCGCCGAGAGGGAGTGGGAACGAGGCGAACGCCAGTATGTTGAATATGGCATGTATGCAAGCCGCCAGCACGAGGCCGCCCGCCACGAGCATCGGTCTCCGATAGCCCGATGCATAGTGGAGACCGAGTGCGTATCCCCAGATGCTTCCGAGCGCAAGGTGCGCCACCGTGGAGAGGGGGCCCCTCACGATCATAACCTCAGGGCCAAACTCCAATACATAGAACAGGTTCTCCAGCGATGCGAAGCCGAGGCTGGCTGCGGCAGCATATACCAAGCCGTCCATGGCTCATCGAAGTAGAGGGAACGGTAGGGTTTGAGGCGGACGACGGCGAACTTGCATGCTTCTTCCACAGGCCCTACAACGAACAACATTCCGACGGCTATGCCCCTGAGCCCCCCGCCCTCTTCCAGAAACGAATCGCCTAGGAAGATGAACTCGATGATTCCTGCAGGGATGGTCGACAGACAGCCCAGCCCGAACGTGACTGCGATGAGCCTGCGCGGTGCCGGCCGGTAGGCGTCCTTCCTAAGATAGAACCAGAGCCAGAACAGCCCCGGCGCGAAGGACACCAATACAATCCCAACAAACGTCAATGCTCAGCCGGTTGGGATCCTTGAATGCTTCTCTTCTTCACGGTTTGTTATGCGCCGAACCACGAGGATTGCCAGGACACCGTCACAGATTGCAAGCGCACTTGCTAGGAGATCCCATCGTAAGGCGGCACTAGATGGCATGGCATCTGTGTCAAAGGCTCCAGTAAATCCGGAGCTGTAGCCGGCTATACTTCCAACGAGGTTGAACGCGACCCACAACCCCCACCACCATGCCAGCAATGCTGAGACAGACCCTTCCTTCCAATCAACGTTGCTCTCCCAAAGCATGTTGGGGTCGCTACCCCTCCATATCTCCGCCATCACTTGGTAAGGGCGAAAGAAGAACATGATTGGGACGAACCACCAGCCGACAGCCCAGCCCGGGGAGAAGCGCTGGCCGTGTGAGCCGAGGGACTGCAGGTTCCGGGACGCGCGGTGCGTCCACATCAGGAACAGCACCATGGTTGGAATGTACACCAAGCCAAGCAGAATCAACACACTGTCCAGACTCTGCACAGCGTCATCTAGCTCGGCTCGTGAAACGAATTGTCCAGCCTGCTGCTGCGACACCGGTCCGAGGAGATCGAACGTCATCGCCATGTGCAGTGCGTAAGCAGTACATGTCGCAACCAGCAACCCTACGGTCCAGTTTGCATGGGTCCGCGGCGACCGATAGGGATGAAACGTATGGACTTGTCCGTCCACAGGTATATACCCGGTCCGTACCTCTTCCTCTAGGGGCAGGCCGCACCGGTAGCAATATACTGATCCGGGCTCATTGGCAACGCTGCATCGGGGACATCCCCAGGCGACTGACGACGGCTGTCTGGGTTGAGCGGACTCTGGTGACTCCGTCTGGCTTCCAGCTTCTGTCAGGCTACGGCCACAGTCGTGGCAGAACAGTCCATCAGGGGGATTGAGAACCGCGCACGATGAACAAGCGACGGCCAGCCGCTCGCCGCAATAGCTGCAGAACTTGGCATGCTCGACAATCTCGCGGTCACACTTCAGGCAATTCATTTCACATCCACGATGGCTTCCAGTTACCATGTCAGAAGCAGGCACTGGACAGAATACCATGAGCCGCCCGCTACATGGTAAAATAGCGTCTCCAACAGGCGAGCCCCACGCGGGCTCGCCCTTTAGGCTTTGAGGTACTGAATGTCGCTCGGTGTGCTCGGCGCGCTGCTGGAAAGCTCGCCCGAATTCCTGCGCCTGTCCTCGGCGCTTGGCCGCAGCCGGTTCGGCTCCAGGCTGCAGGTGCTGTCTGAGGCCGCGCCCTTCGCCCTCGCCGAAGTCCATAAGGTCTTCGGGTCGCCCATGTTGGTAGTTGCACCACGTCCGGAGGACGCCCGGCGCCTCTACGAGCAGGTCCTGCTCTGGGCCGGGGACGAGTCGACCGTCCTGCACTTTCCGGAGACCGAGACGATGCCGTTCGAGCGGCTCGTCCCGGACGTAGACACGTCGCAGCACCGCATCCGTACGCTGTGGGCCCTCACGCAGGAGGATGGCCCGCCCCCCATGGTCATTGCCTCCGCGGCCGCCGTCGCGCAGAAGACCATCGGCCGCGAAGCCCTGGAGGACAGCGTCCAGACCCTGAGCTGCGGCCTGAGGGTCGATCTCGAAGAGATGGTCGACTCCTGGCGGAGGATGGGTTACCGCGTCGAGCCCACCGTCGACGTGCCCGGTCTCGTCGGACGGCGGGGCGGGATCGTCGACATATACCCCATCGCCTCCGAAGCGCCCGCCCGCATAGAGCTGTGGGGCGACGAGATCGACTCGATTCGCCATTTCGACCATGAGACCCAGCGCTCCACGGACATGGCCGAATCGGTGACGGTCATCCCCGCCCGGGAGACCCTGCCGGGCCTCGTGGACCGCGAGCAGCTCGACCGGATGCTCGGCGCTATCGACATGTCCGGATGCAGCGCGGAGACCCGCGACCGAATATCCGGCGAGATCGACATGCTCCTCGAGGGCATGGAGGCCGAGGACATCGACTTCTACGCCGGCTTCTTCAACACCGGATCCCTGCTCGATTACTTTCCCGACGACGCCCTGCTGGTGACCGTGCGCCCCAACGAGGTGGCGGAGGCCGCCTGGGAGAACGACGAGCGCACCCACGAGCTTCGTCGGGTCAAGGAGCGCCGCCGGGAGCTGCCGTACGGGTTCCCATCTTCCCACCTCCTCAACCGTGAGGTGGACGAGAGGGCGGCCCATATCGGCAGACGCCTGGACGTCACGCCGTGGGGGGCCGAGGACCTGACCCACGACGGCGGCTACGCTCTGCCCATCTCATCGCCGCCGGACTTCCTGGGCAACCTCCAGTCGTTCGTCGATGAGGCCGAGTCGCTGGCTAGGGAGGGCCACCGCGTCGTGGTGGTTTCGTCGGCCTCGAAGAGGATCGAGGAGGTGATGGGCGAGCTCGGCGTCACGGCCCAGGCCGTCGAGCGCCTCGGCGAGGTCCCGCGCCCGGGCTCCATCACGCTGGTCCAGGCCTGGGGCGCCGGCCTGAGCGACGGCGTCGTGCTGACTATCGACGGCCGGAGGCTGGCCGTCTTCAGTGACTCCGAGATATTCGGCATGACGAAGCTCCGCAGGACCTCGCGCCGCCGCGCCGCCAAGCGTGAGGCCATGCTCTCGGAGCTGACGCCGGGCGACTACGTTGTACACGTCGAACACGGCGTGGCCAGGTTCGTTGGATCGGGCCGGGCGTCCCAGGACGAAGGCGACCGCGAATACCTGATCCTCGAGTACGCCAGGGGCGACCAGATCTACGTGCCCATGGAGCACGTCGACCGCATCACGCCTTACGTCGCGCCGATGGAGAAGCCGCCGTCGTTGACTCGGCTGGGCACACAGGAGTGGAAGCGGGCCAAGGAGCGCGTCGCCCAGTCGACCCGCGAGATGGCCGCGGAGCTGCTGTCCCTATACGCCTCCCGCGAGCTGGCGGAGGGCCACGCATACACGCCGGACACGCCGTGGCAGGCGGAGCTGGAGAGCTCATTCCCATACGAGGAGACCAGGGACCAGCAGGAGACCATCGTCCAGGTCAAGTCCGACATGGAGCAGCCCGTGCCCATGGACCGGCTTGTCTGCGGTGATGTCGGGTACGGCAAGACCGAGGTCGCGCTCAGGGCCGCGTTCAAGGCCGTGATGGGCGGCAAGCAGGTCGCCGTGCTCGTGCCGACTACCGTGCTTGCCCAGCAGCACTACTCCACGTTCAGCGAGCGCCTGCAGGCCTTTCCGGTCTCGGTGGAGGTCCTGAGCCGCTTCCGCACCGACGCCGAGCAGCGGCGAGTGGTCGAAGGTCTGGCGGCCGGCAAGGTGGACGTCTGCGTCGGAACGCACCGCCTGGTCCAGAAGGACATCGCCTTCAAGGACCTGGGCCTCGTCATCGTCGACGAGGAGCAGCGGTTCGGAGTCGCCCACAAGGAGCGGCTCAAGGAGATGCGCCGCGAGGTGGACGTGCTCACTCTCACGGCGACGCCCATCCCGCGGACGCTGCACCTGTCCCTGGCGGGCGTGAGGGACATGAGCAGGATCGAGACGCCGCCCGAGGAGCGGCTGCCCATCAAGACGTACGTGTCGGAGTTCAGCGATGAGCTGATCCGCGAGGCCATCAGGCGCGAGATCGATCGCCAGGGCCAGGTATTCTTCGTACACAACCGCGTCTACAACATCGACTACATGGCGGGCTACATTCGGATGCTCGTGCCCGAGGCGGAGGTTGCCGTGGGCCATGGCCAGATGCCTGAGCACCAGCTGGAGCGCGCCATGCTGGATTTCGCCGAAGGCACTACGGACGTGCTCGTATGTACGACGATCATCGAGTCCGGCCTGGACATCCCGAACGCGAACGCACTGATAATCAATCGCGCGGACACCTTCGGTCTGGCCCAGCTCTACCAGCTTCGCGGACGCATCGGCAGGGGGGCGCGTCGCGCCTACGCCTACCTGCTCGTGCCCGCGCACAGGAGCATCAACGAGGTGGCGGAGAAGAGGCTCAGGACGATGCTGGCGGCCACCGAGCTAGGGGCCGGATTCCAGATCGCCATGAAGGACCTGGAGATTCGAGGCGCGGGAAACGTCCTCGGCTCCCAGCAGAGCGGCCACATCGCCGCCGTCGGCTTCGACCTGTACACAAGGCTGCTGAGCGAGGCCGTCGAATCGCTCCGGGCACGCATGGCCTCGAACGGCAGCGGAGGCGCCGACAGCCCCAAAGTCCCGGCCGTCATGCCGGAGCCCGCCTCCGTGGTGGAGACGCGGGCCGCCATCGAGCTCGGCATCCCCGCCAGCATCCCGGCGGACTACGTCCAGGACCTGCCGACCAGGCTCGACGTATACCGCCGCATCGGCTCCGCCGCGTCCCTCGACGACCTGGCCGAGATGGAGGAGGAGATGGCCGATCGGTTCGGGCCGCTTCCCTGGCAGGTCGAGAACCTGCTGTACGTGGCACGGCTCAGGCTCAAGGCGGAGGGGGCCGGAATAGAGTCGGTCTACCGCGACGACAAGTACGTCCTGCTGAAGCTCCGCGAGGAGACCGGCGGCGCGAGGAGCGCCCTGCAGCGCGCCCTCGGACGCAGCGTCAGGGTCGGGCACTCCCAGATACGCCTGGATCTCGCCGTTATCCCGGACCCCTGGGAGGATGCCCTCGTCTCGCTCATCGACGGCATCGGCGCATTCATGGAGCGCCTGACGGCGGTAGTACGGTAAGCTACGACACGCTCGCATCCGCCCGAGTCTCGCGTATGACTCTCACGGACACGCTGGGGCTGACGCACGGAGAAAACGCTTATCTATCCCACACACGGATACTGGTGCAATACCCGCACATTCCCTACAGTCTGCCGTTACTGCGGGAACTCGGTGTTCTACCACCAGTGCGACTGTGGGTCGAAGGTTTTTTTCAATTATCTCGGCTCCCCTTGGCCCGTGCATCACTGCCAGAATCTCGCTGGAGCGTCTCCCTCCGAGCCTCGACCATCGGGTAAGACGGCATGGACCAAGACGCTGGAGGGTGTGTCGTTCAGTACGCAAGCCCCGGATCATGGCCTACTGCCCGGCATGACAGTCTTCGAGGGCAGCATCGCAGACGAAGTGGTCCGGAGAGTCAGGAGCATGGAAACGGTAACTCGAGAGACGATGCCGATAAACCCATTCGACGGCTTGAAGGAGAATATTCTCGGCGTCGTTTCGGACATTCACCGGCTCTCTCTGGACAAGAAATTCGGCATCGGGCCAAGTACCCTCGCCGCTAAGCTGATAGAAGAGAAGCTGGGTAGCATGAACGTTACACAGCTTACGGTCCTGGTTGATGAGATCGACGTAGACCCCGACGCGATAGACCGCATGAGTTACATCAATTCATTTTGAGTGCGCCGTAAAGCCGTCATTCCCGCGAAGGCGGGAACCCACTCCCTGGCCGCACATATACGGTGGCATCACGGTGACTTGGTATTACACGGTGTGGTGTTCGGGAGGGGCGGTGGAATCGCTGGACAACGGATCCGTCGTGAGCGCGGCAGTCGAAGCGGCGAACATCTTTGGAATCGGACACAGGTGGGTCGCGAAATCTCTGGAAGTGTTCTCGTAGTTGAATTGGAGGAGCTGACACCCCATGTACAAACGATTGCTCGCGCTCGATGAAGAGAAAATGCCGCTCCGAGTGGCCGTCATAGGTTGCGGCCGCTTCGGGTCGATGGTGGCTGCCCAGGTCCTGCGCGCGCCCGGAATGGAGCTGTCCGTCGTCTGCGACCTCGACGTCGAGCGCGCCCTGGAGGTGCTGCGCCTCTCCGGCCGCGACTCCGGTGACGCCACGGTAACGTCGAATGTCGGCGAGGCGAACGATGCGATGGACTCTGAGGAGATCGTCGTCACGGGAGAGCCGGGCGTCGCCGTCCACTCTGAAGTCGACGTCGTGGTCGAAGCGACGGGCAACCCTGATGCGGGCGCTCGGCATATCTACCAGGCGATCATGGCCGAGAAGCACGTCGTCAACGTCACCGTCGAGGCCGACGTGCTCGTGGGCCCCCTGCTGAAGAGAATGGCCGACAGGGCAGGCGTCGTCTACAGCCTCGTCTACGGCGACCAGCCCGGCAACATCGACGAGCTGTACGATTGGGCGGTCAGCACCGGTTTCGAGGTGGTCGCGGCGGGGAAGGGGACGCGCTACCTGCCGGAGTTCCGCATAGGAACGCCTGACGAGGCCCTGACCCGATACGGCCTGACGGACGAGGAGGCCGCCGAGTCAGACCTGAACCCCCAGATGTACAACTCGTTCCAGGACGGCACCAAATCGGCCATCGAAATGTGCGCCGTCGCCAACATGACAGGGCTGGTGCCCGACATCCCCGGCATGCACCAGCCGCCGGCGGGCATAGAGGAGATCCCCCAGCTTCTTCGGCCCATCGAGGATGGCGGCATCCTGCATCGGAAGGGCGTGGTCGAGGTGGTCAGCTCCATCAATGCCGGCGGCGTAGAAGTGCCGAACTCGATGCGCTGGGGCGTCTACGTGGTCATAACCTCCGACAGCCCGTACCTCCTGGAATGCCTGAGGGACTACGGCGTCGCCATGGACTCGACCGGCAGGTACGGGGTGATGTACCGCCCCTATCACTTGGTGGGGATGGAGGCCCCGATCTCCATCGCCAAAGCGGCCCTCTACGGGGAGCCGACGGGCGCGCCGGAGTCTATGGTCGGCGAGGTCGTGGCGAGGGGAAAGCGCGCCCTGAGACCCGGCGACGTGCTGGACGGCGAGGGCGGCAGCCTCGTCTACGGCGCCCTGGTCGAGGCGCAGTACGCGCGGGCGGGGGACCTGCTGCCCATCGGCCTGTCGGACAGGGCCAGGGTCACACGCCCGGTCTCACCGGACGCCATGCTGACGATGGCCGACGTAGACCTGCCGCCCGACACCTTCGTCGGTCACCTACGCAAGATCCAGGACGCCACGCTGGCCTGAGAGTACGGCGTCCGAGCGGGGCCACATGGTTGTTAGAGACCCGGCTGGCAGGTCGGCGCTCCGGCGGACTATAATCTACAATACGGACCATTGAGGTAGTACACGGTGCCTGCGACGACGGTCGAAGTTACGCCCGAGATTCTCGTGTGGGCGCGCGAGACCGCAGGGCTTGAGCCGGAGGATGCAGTCAAGAAGTTGGGCATCCGCGACTCGCGGGGAACGGTTGCCCTGGATCGACTGTCCGCACTTGAGACAGGGAAGACTGCACCGACCCGGCCGATGCTCGTCAAGATGGCGAAGCAGTACCGCCGCCCGCTTCTGACCTTCTATCTGTCCGGGCCGCCTAGAACCGGCAGCCGCGGTGCCGATTTCCGCACGTTGCCCGCAGGATACTCGGAGTCCCAGGCTGCTCAGGTAAATGCGCTTGTTCGGGACCTGTACGCCCGCCAGAGCATGGTGCGGGCCGTCTTGGAGGATGAGGATGAGGCGGAAATCGTCACGTTCGTGGGCTCTGGGAAGATGTCTGACGGACAGTCCTCAATTCTCAAGACTCTGCACGAACTGTTCGACCTAGACCTAAAGACCTACTACGGCCAGCCGACCGTTGAAGCCGCATTTAAGCTACTGCGCGATAGGGCTGGACGGCGGGGCGTGTTCGTGCTGTTGAAAGGCGATCTGGGAAGCTACCACACCGCTATGGATGCTGACATATTTCGCGGATTCGCGCTGGCGGACCAGGTGGCGCCATTCATTGTCATCAACGATAGGGACGCCCGCGCCGCTTGGCCGTTCACGCTCTTGCACGAGATGGTTCACCTGATATTGGGACAGACAGGCATCGACGGCGCGAGTGTAGACACAGACCTAGAACGCTTCTGCAACGATGTCGCTGGGAAGTTTCTGCTACCGAGACGCGAGCTTGATGCTCTAGAAATCCCGCGTAGCGCAGGACTTGAGGCAAAGGAGCGACTGATTGGCGACTTTGCTGGCGAGCGCAATCTGAGCCGAACGATGGTCGCATACAGCGCGTACCGCCAGTCTCTAATCGAACTCGGCGAGTTAGAAGCTCTGTCCGATGTCTACCGGCAACAGTGGACGCAGCAGCGTGAGCGCACACAGGGGCAGGGGGGCGGGCCGAGCTACTACACGCTTCGCCGGCATCGCATTGGGGATGAACTTATCGAACTGGTACGCCGCATGATGGCCGCTCGTGCCCTGTCGCCTTCCAGAGCAGCCCGTATCCTCGGAGTCACCCCGACTCAGGTCTACAGACTACTCGAGTCTGAGAGGGCATAGGACGCGCAGTTGCCATATCTCCTCGATGCGAACGTGCTGATTGACGCAAGGAGAGACTACTACCCGCCCGATAGAGTGCCTGAGTTTTGGCAGTGGCTTGTGGACATGGGCATGGAAGGTCGAGTGCGAATTCCCAGAGAGATATTCGACGATATCGTGAGCGGGACGGATGAGCTGGTGGATTGGCTAAAAGATAACAGGCAGTGGCTGGTCTTGGACGAGTACGCCGCTAAAGGGCTGGTCACCTACGTAACGGAACAAGCCTACGCCATTGACCTAGCCGACGATGAAATTGAGAAGATCGGCAGCGATGCTTTTCTCATTGCCCATGCCCTCGCCGACACTGGAAGCCGTTGCGTCGTAACGACGGAGTCTTCCAAGCCAAGCAGGGTCAGGGCGAATCGGCACGTTCCCGACGTATGCAAGGACCTCGGGGTGAAATGCATAGACACTTTCGGACTTATCCGAGAGTTGGACTTCCGCACCAGCCGGAAAATGGCCTGATGATCCGCGGCTGAACTGGACTCGGCCCTTTACTCCATGTCGCCCCAGTTTGAGCCCGTCTTCACGTCCACTTCGAGCGGCGCCGCCAGGCTCATCGCGGCCGGCATGATCTCGTTCACGAGGGCCTTCATCTCGTCGAGCTCGTCCTGCGGCGACTCGAATATCAGCTCATCGTGCACCTGCAGGATCATCATCGACCGGAGTTCTCGGGCGTCCATCTCCACCTGCAACCGCACCATCGCCAGCTTCAGGATGTCGGCCGCCGTCCCCTGGATCGGCATGTTGATGGCCATGCGCTCCCCCGCGGAGCGCTGGTGGAAGTTGGCCGAGCGTATCTCGGGGATGTAGCGCCGGCGCCCCTTCAGCGTCTCGACGTAGCCGTCGTCTCTCACGCTGCGCTTGATTCCGTCGATGTAGGTCTCTATCCCCGGGTACTTGCCGAAGTAGGCGCCGATGAACGCCTTGCCTTCCTCCGGCGTCAGCCCCGTCTGCTGGCTCATCCCGAACGGGCTGAGGCCGTAGATGACGCCGAAGTTCATGATCTTGGCGATGCGCCGCATCTCCGAATCCACCCCGTCGATGGCCACCCCGTACACGGACGACGCCGTCGCAGCGTGGATGTCCTGCCCGCTCTCGAACGCCTCGATCAGGCCCTCGTCCTTGGAGCGGTCCGCCAGTATGCGCAGCTCGATCTGGGAGTAGTCCGCCGCGAGCAGCGTCCATTCGGGGGCGTCGTGCGCGACGAATGCCCTGCGTACGTCGCGCCCCATCTCGGTGCGGACCGGGATGTTCTGCACGTTCGGGTCGTTGCTCGACACCCGCCCTGTGGCCGAGCCGGTCTGGTGGTACATGGTGTGCACGCGGCCCGTCGAGGGGTTCACCTGCCCGGGCAGGGAGTCCAGGTAGGTCGACTTGATCTTGGTCAGCTGCCTGTACTGCAACACCCGGTCGAGCACCTCGACCGCCTTCGGATCGACCCCATCGGAGCCCCCCTGGGCGATCATCTGCCTGAGCCACTCGAGAGCCGACGCGTCGGTGGAGTACCCGGTCTTCATCTTCTTGGTCACCGGTAGGCGAAGTTCATTGAACAGCACGTCCCCGAGCTGGCGGGACGAGCCGATGTTGAACTCGTGGCCCACGAGCTCGTACATACCCGCCTCGGTGCGGTCGATATCCCGCTCGAAGCGGGCCGACATCGCCGTCAGAATGTCCACGTCGACTGCCACGCCGTTGCGCTGCATCCGCACCAGCACGGGGATGAGGGGCATCTCGAATTCCCTCAGGGCCTCGGCGACCCCCTTCTCGACCGCCTCCGACGCGAGCACTTCCCTCAGCTGCCAGGCTGCGTCGGCTCGGCCGCAGGCGTGGCCCGCAGCGTCCCCTATCGACGCCTGCGCCATCGTGATCTGCTTCCTGCCCGTTCCGACGATGTCAGTAACGGGCTTGATCTCGATGTCGAGCGACTCCAGGGCCAGCGCCTCGATGCCGACCGCCTTCCGCCCGCCCACGTGGGCCGCGATCATCGGGTCGAAGTCGACGTTACGCACATTCACCTCGTGGCGGGCCAGCACCGTCATGCCGTGGTTGGCGTCGTGGGCCGACTTGGGTATCGATTCGTCCTCCAGCACGCCCCGGACCGCGTCCAGCACCGCTTCGAGCCCTACCTGGCCGCCCTCCGTGTGTCCCACCGGCACGTACCAGGCGGCGTTCGCCTCCTTCGAGAATGCGATGCCCACCAGGTCGCCGTACATCGGGTTCGGGGCTGTCGACACCACCTCGAACGCGAACCCGTCGGGCGAGTCGAGCGCGTCCGCCATCTCGCTCAGGCCCTCCGGTGTGTCGACCACCGTGTACCGCGTCTCGCGCTCCTCGACCTCGGGCAGGAGCTGGCCCTGCGCCGCCGCTCCGTCCCCCTGTGGGTCCGGTATCCGGGACACGATGCTGAAAAACTCGAGCTCCTTCAGCTTCTCCAGCACCTCCGCGCGGTCGTACTGCCAGAGGCGCATCTTGTCCAGGTCCAGGTCGATGGGCATGTCGCACACTATCGTCGTGAGGAACTTGCCGCGCCGCAGCTGCTCGACGTGGTCCCGTATGCTCTGCTGGATCCGCGGGGGCTTCACCTCGTCCAGCCGGTCGATTATGCTCTCCACGGAGCCGAACTGCGTCAGCAGCTTGATGGCCGTCTTGGCCCCCACGCCCGGCACGCCGGGTATGTTGTCCGTCGTGTCGCCCTGCAGCGCCTTGATGTCCGCGACGACCTCGGGGCCGAGTCCGCCGTAACGCTCCTTAACCTTGTCCACGTCGTACATCGTCGTGCGCTGCACGCTGTAGCTGAGCAGCACCCGCACCCGGTCCGACACGAGCTGCAGCTCGTCCGTGTCGCCGGTCAGCACTATCGTGTCGACGCCCTGCTCCTCGGCCCTGCGGCACAGGGTGCCCAGCACGTCGTCGGCCTCGTACCCCTCCCGCTCGAACACGGGGATCCTGAATGCTCCCATGATCTCGCGCACCCGCTCGACCTGCTGACGCAGCTCCGGCGGCATGGGCGGACGCTGGGCCTTGTACTCGTCGTACTCGTCGTGCCTGAATGTGGGACCGGACAGGTCGAAGGAGATGGCGCAGTGGGTTGGATTCAGGTCGGACAGATTCCGCAGGAAGGTGTTGAGGAAGCCGTATACGCCGCGCACCTCCTCGCCAGTGGAGCTGACGGTCATGGGTGTCTGGATCGCGAAGAAGGCCCTGTACACCATCGCGTGCCCATCGAGCAGTATCAGCAGCGGCTTCCTGGCTGACACTGCCATCTACACGGTCTCCTGATCCCAATACTGCCTAAGCACAGCGAGCCGACTACCAGCCCAATCTGTGTATCCCAATACGAGTGGCCTGTCCGGGTGCTTCAAGGACTTGACCTTGTCCCATACCACGAGGTGGATGTTGTACTGGTCGCATATTCGATTCACATGATTCTGAGTGACACTCTCGTCAGCAGTGAATAGGAACACGTTAGGAGAGCGAAGATTGAACAGTTCCTCGGCCACTTCTGCCCAACGCTCACGCAGGGTTCGTTTTATGGACACGATGGCTGAGATGTTCCGGTTGGTTCTGTGTGTTTCAAGGTCGGGAAGGATGAGATCGGTTCTATGCTCCGTCTCCTGTCGGTGGTACGGAATACCGGCGAGATCAAGAAGCCGTTCTATCTGAAGTTCAAAATCCTTGCCGCCCCTAGTCTTGCGACTCTGACTAACGCTGAGAAACGCATCCCTGAAGCGAGGATAGAGTTCGTAGAAGAGCTGTGAAAATCCCTCCCGGAAGCCTCTTGCTGCAGCTTCCTGCTCTGCCCGCTCGAAAGAATCCGGGAACGTTAGGGCGAAGTGATGGGGAATGCCCCTGGCGTAGCTGGCTTCCTCGTAGCTTTCCAAAGTTACCAATGTCTCTTTCCAGACATTCCAGAGCATCTCGTTGAAACGCTCGATCACTTCATCAGCCTCAACAGCGCCGCGGACGCACCCAAGCCTTTCGAATGTTTCGTTGACGATTATTCCAGAGGACGGGAGCATTCCCTGCTGGCGAACGCGCTTCATCAGTGACTTCATCTGTTGACGCGGGTCAATCATCAGTAGGAGGAATCCTGAAGTCCAGCAGGTACTCGAAGGTGGTTCCCATCGTGATGTAGTTGCTCGGCCAGCCGAAGATGCCGACCCGGTTCACGATGTTCGTGCGGTCCCAGATTATCGTGTTGCGGAACTCGTAGCCCGCCTTCCTGAGGGCTTCGACCACCGATATGTGGATGGTGACGCGCTGGCCCTCCCACCACATGTCCGGCACGTTCACCACGCAGTGCCCCCCGGGCTTCAGCACCTTCCGCATCCCGGCGAAGATGGCGCCGATGGCCTCCGAGTACGCCTCCAGCGGCATGGTGCCCAGGTCGCGCGGGTCCTGTGAGTACTGCTCCACGACCCCCAGCTGCTCGTTCTTGCGGACGCGGCGCGACTTGTTCCGCCTCTGCCTGTTCAGCAGGTTCGCGTACGGCGGCGACGTGAGGACCAGCGACACGCTGCCGGGCTCCAGGTACTCGGCGACGCTGGAGGCGTCGTCGTGAACGGCCACCTGGGCGGTGCTCGTGAACAGGTCCGCGCCGCCAAGCCGGGATTCCGACACGTCGACGTATGCGGCCTGCAGGTCGAAGCCCACGGCGTTCCGGTTCGTGTCCTGGGCGGCCACCAGGGTCGTGCCGCTGCCGACGAACGGGTCCACCACCAGCTCGCCCTCGTGGGTGAACAGCTCGATCACCCTCGTCGCCAGGGAGATCGGGAAAGTCGCCGGGTGAACCTTCTTGTCGCGGATGTCGCGGCCCTGGTAGTTGAACTGCCACACCCCTAGCTGGCTCTTCAGCCACTCCTTGGCCGACAGGCAGTTCAGGTGATTGGGCTTGCACCCGCACAGCCGCCCGCCCCCGATCGGAAGGCGCGCCCGGTGGAAGGCGCTGCTCTCTCGGATCGCGCGTGGCAACCCTCGGCCCGCCTGCCCGCAGACAGCGTCGTCCATAGTGATGGTCATCTGTTCGGTGGTCGTGATGCCGCTCATGGGTCTCGGTCGCCGTATGGGTGCATTGTATACCCAGGCCGACGCCCACGCTTGTGCGGTCACGTATTCCGACGAAGGCAAAGCTGGTGCGAACGGCGCACAATGTGTGGATGAGGTACAACTTGCGCGTACGTCTTGGCGTTATAGTCTGTGACATGACAGCATCACACTGCACATGGGGAGCCAAGTCCATGATGTTCTCCTGGTACGAGACCGTGCGACGCTCGGCGATGGCGGCGGCGCTGCTTCTGGTGCTGCTGCTGACACTCTCGACCACCGGTTGCGGGAAAGATGATACGGCCAGTGGACAGATGGCTACCCTCAACTCAGGCACTCGCCCAGCTCTGCTAGGAAGTCGCCTTGGGCTGCGGCGAGCTCGGGTACCTCGTCAGGCAGCATGACCCAGTACAACTCGAACTCGATCCCTTCGGAAGTGCATCCGCTTGGATCGGACTCGAAGTGGCGCCACATTGAGGGCGCGTCGCCTGTGCATTCGAGGTGATAGTAGTAGCGCCGGTGTAGCTCCAGCCGGTCTCTTAGAGTACCTCCCGCCGCACCGCGTCTTCGGGCGTTTCGCCGGGTTCCAGCCTGCCGCCGGGCATGATGTGCCCGCTGCCGGGGGCCTTGACTGCCAGCACCCGGTCCCCGTCGGTCACCACCGCCCGCGCGGATGTCACGTATCTGCGAGGAGGCGCTCTGTCGGTCAGGTAGCACGCCAACCGCATGGCGCCCGTGGGCCAGGTAACCACTTGCTCCGCGAAGGGAGTCAGCGGACCCAGGAACCCGGCAAGATCGTCATCCATGTCCCGTACCCTCCTTCCGGGCGCCCCTGCGACACTGCTCTTGACCATCGCAGAGGGGCGTCAGCCCCAGCCCAGGTACCTTGCGGCCTGCTCTCCACCCCAGGCGAGAAGATAGTAGCGAGGGACTCGCCCCACGAATATGGCGGAGACGTATCGGGTCGCCGGATAGTTGTACAAGGGAGCGACGATGCGGATCGGGTAGAAGGGAATCGGGCTGGAGGCGAACACTACCACGGTCCACCAGGGCTGGATGGCAAAGGCGCGCTCCGTCAGCTTCGACAGGCGAGTCTCCTTGATCCGCGCCAGGGGCTTGAGCTGAAACGCCATGCTGAACAGCCGGTAGTCGAACGCGGAGGCCGGTATGGTCGCCAGTCCGCCGACGATGGCCACCAGGATGGGACTGTAGAGAGTCCCTGCGTATATGACCGCCGGCTCGTGCGGCAGGAGGATGAAGCTGTTTCCAGGGATCGAATACCAGAAGTAGGCGGACAGCTGCCACCATCCGGGCAGGAAGGCCCAGATGAGCAGTGTGCAGATCGAGGCGGGCAGCAGCAGCGCAACCAGGACCCAGGCTGCTTGCCTCCACGTTAGTTCCCGCCTGGCGATCGCATCGATCACAGCAGGCTCCGGCCGAAGTGCGGTCTGGTGAGGGAGAGCCCCAGTCCTTCGGCGATCGTCGGGAACAGGTCCACCGTGCGGGAGCCGCTGTCCGCGGCGGATGACAGGGGAATGTTGCTCAGGATCGGCACGGCCATGTGCTCACTGCAGAGCGCGCCATGCGAGGACCGGTGTTCCGGGAACTCCCGCCAGCCCCGAAGGTCGTACCCCGGCCTGGCCGTCACCACGATGTCCCCCGTGCGTCCGCTCTGGAAGAGCTGCCATATCTGCTCCAGCGCGTCCGGGAAGTCCGTTTCAACGGTCTGGGCCAGGGAGTCGCTGCGCCTGACCCTGTTGTGCCGCAGACCCAGCCGGAGCGGGTCCGCGCCGTTGTACGCGTAGGTGTAGTGACCGTCCTCCAGGTCGAGAATGGCCTCCCCGCATTCGGACACGACCTTGACCCCTCGGCTGCTGTCCCTGTACGCGTACCACTCGATCTCCTCACGCTGCCTGAACGCCTCCAGCACATTCTGGTGCTCCCCCTCCAACTCCTCCGACGTAAGCGGAAACTCCCACCGTCCCTCGGAAGACAGGTAGATGTTGCCAAAGGAATTGCCCGAGATCATGACGGCCGAATCGGCGCTCCGCCGGTAGATGGTGGGATATTCGAACACCTTGTAGCCAAGCTCCGAGATCAGGCCTGATACGTCCAGGTGCTGCCTGGTCTCCGTGTGGCCGTGGTCGCTGGTGATGATCAGGTGGGTACGGTTCCACAGCCTGTGTTTGCGGAGATACTCCACCAGCACTCCGACGATTGAATCCAGCCGCCTGTATGACTCCACGGTACGGTGGTGCTCCGGGCCATACCGGTGGGAGACCTTGTCGACGTCGACCAGCGGCAGAAAAACGAACCTCGGCTTTCGATCTCTGGTCCTGGACAGCCACGAAATCGCCTGGGACATCACGGTCCGGTCCACGAAGTCCGCTCTTCTGAGGTATTGGGCGAGGAACATTTGCGGCATTAGGGCCAGTTGAGAAGTCTTGCCGCCTCCGTTGGACAGTCCCCGGCGCACGTCGCAGCGGATGCCCAGCGAATCGGGATTCAGCTCGAACAGCGTCTCCAGGTCTGGGGAAAGGTCGCCGTCGAGTTTCAGGACAGATGGGGCGACGTAAGAACGGTGACCTCGTACAAACAGCTTCCCGCGCTTGAAGCTGGCCTTGTCCACCCAGCGAAGACCGGGCACGTCGGCCGTGCCGGGATACTGGCCTGTGAGCATCGGGACGTACGCTATGCTGGAGACGCTGGGCAGGACCGTCACGCCCTCATAGCTGTGTCCCCCGTCGAACAAGCTCCCGCCGATGTGAGGCAGTTCCCCTGCCTCTGCCAGCCTCCTCAGCACATCCGGCCTGACGCCGTCCGCCAGGATGATTATGGCCAGCTCTATGTCCGGGCTCTTCGTCAAACCCTAGGCTTACTCCCTGCGCGCATGGTGGGCAGCGAATGCGGCAGTTCGGGGGCGAGATAGGCGGGAGGCACGAGGCCCGGCACATTCTACATCAATGTCTGCTCTGTTTCGTCCAGTCCACCGAACTTGCAGGGCCTTTCCAAAGTCCGTTCGTGGTGAGCCTGTCGAACCACAATTGGGGCCTTCGACAAGCTCAGGCCGAACGGCAAGGTACGACCCTATCTCAACAATGGAAAGGCCCTGCCGAACTTGACGAAATAGTGCAGGCCCCCTCCAGCCAACCGAGGTTGGCGCTACGTGTAGGTCGCCTCGGGGCCGCTCGCCGTAATCTTGCCTGCCGCCACCAGTTCCACCACGTCCTCCAGGTCGCTGAGATAGGCGTCCACGAAGGGCTCGTGGCCCGGCGACTGCATGAAATGGATCGCCTTGAAGGGCACGGAGTCCTTGGACACCATCCAGCCCCTCTCCTCCAGGCCCGCGGCGATGGCGTAGATGTCCATCGTCGTGGACGTGTACGCGAACAGGGACATGTCCGGCTTGCCCAGCACCATGAGCCCCTCGATTGCGTTGATGCGCTCCTGGAACCGCCGCATGTAGCGCATCGTCCCATCGACCAGCCGCAGGTATCCCTCCTCGCCCAGGTACCTCATCACCGCCCACGCCGCAGCGATGGCCCCTCCTGCACGGCTCCCGGCGATGGTGGGCGTGACGTAGTAGCCCTGGGGACGCTTCGGAGGTCCGTAGTCGAAGACCTGGTACTGGAAGATGTCCGGGTCGCGGGACAGGATCGCCGAGGCCCCCTTGGCCGTGTACCCGAACTTGTGGAGGTCTGCCGCGATCGTCGTCACCCCGGGCACGCGGAAATCCCAGGGCGTCACCTCGTACCCCAGCTTCTCCGTGAAGGGCAGGAAGTAGCCTCCGACGCAGGCGTCGACGTGGAAGCTGATGCCCCGCTCCTCCGCAGGAGCCGCCATCTCCGGGACCGGGTCCACCATGCCGAGAACTGTGCTGGGGGCCGACCCGACCATCAGGACGGTGTTGTCAGTGACGGCGGCGTGGTAGGCCGCTACGTCGACGATCCCCTCGGGGGTCAGCGGCGTCGATATGAGCTCGAGCCCGAAGTAGTCGGCCGCCTTCTGGAACGAGGGATGCGCCGACTCGGGCGCGACTATCTCGGGCTCAGTGACTTCGGGCCTGAGCGCCCTGGCCCGGTCGCGAGCCGACTTGACACCGAGAAGGTTGCTCTCAGTGCCCCCAGACGAGATCGCGCCGACCGCGTTCTCCCCGTGCAGCAGGCCGGCTGTCATCTCGATCACCTCGCGCTCGAACCGGGCCGTGCTCGGGAAGATCGATGGGTACAGCGCGTTGACTGAGAAGAAGTCGATGTACGCCTGCTGGGCGACCTCGAGCACGTCGTCGCCCGCCGGGTACGACACGCCGGCTGCCAGGCGCTCCTTCCACTGCTTGTCCCCGCTCGCCCTCTCCCGCATCGTCTCGCGCAGATCCGCCGCCGGCACGCCCTTCCTGTCCAGCTTCATTCCACCACCCTCCTTGCTACTGCAATTGGTCCGCCATCGGCAAACCCACGACGGGAAATCCGTTCGCCCTGAGCTTGTCGAAGGGCAGTTCTACGCCAATGCAGTTAGCCTGAGATAGTCCTCAAACGTATGCGCCGATCTACTGGCCCAAAATCCTTGTACTGAAGGATGTCTAGGTTACGGCTTGGTAGGGGCGGGTTTCAAACCCGCCCTATCGTCGTAGGACGACAATCCATCTACGAACAAATGGGGTGCCCCCTATTCCGCGACCGCAAGTTCCCCCACCGAAGGAATGCCACCGACTCCCGTAGCGCACCGGACCCCGCGAACGATGGCCTTGCCGACGCACGCGACCGCCGCGGCGCCCAGCCGGAGCATGTCCGCTCTCCCTGCTTCGGCACCCGTGGCGAGGGCGAACATCGTATCCCCGTCCCGCATCGTGTGGACCGGACGGACCGCCAGCGCCAGGCCGTCGTGCGAGATCGACGCCATCTTGTTCGCCTCCTCCTTGCTCAGCGTCGCGCTCGTGGCTACTACGCCTATGGTAGTGCTGGTCCCAAACGGGACAGGGATGTCCACACCGTCGCCCGACAGCAGCGCCTCCACCGGATCGTCCATGCCCCCACGATCGTTCCGCGGCCCCGCAACGAGAGCGCCCGTATCGGGCTCGTACACGCCCCCTATCGCGTTGACGGCCACAATCGCACCCACCACTACACCGCCCCCAAGGTCGACGCTCGCGGTGCCGATGCCACCCTTGACGGCCCGGTCCAGCCCCATCGTCTTCGCCACCGTGGCACCCGCACCCGCGCCGACGCTCCCCTCCTCGACGCCGCCGTCCGAGGCATCGAGGCACGCAGCATACCCATCGTCTGCTTGGGGATGCACACCGTGCTTGGCAATCCCAATGTCGAACAGGATCGCCGCCGGCACGATCGGCACCGTGACCGGCCCGGCCCGGTATCCGATATCGCGCTCAGCCAGGAACCGGACCACCCCGGACGCCGCATCGAGCCCGAACGCGCTCCCGCCGCCCAAGACTACGGCATGGACCTCCGACACATGGCTGGTAGGCCGCAGCAGGTCGGTCTCGCGGGTGCCGGGAGCCGAGCCGCGAACGTCCACGCCCCCAACGGCCCCACCCCTGCACAGCACCACCGTACACCCCGACCCGCGCCCCAAGTCAGTCGCATGCCCCACCTCGATGCCGGCCACGTCCGTGATGCTGCCGCTGCGACCCACCAAGCGCCTCCAACTTGTGCCAAAGAAGCCAACTGGCTGCGCCGCATCATAGCAGCCGTCTCCGCGCTCGCGAAAGGAAGTTATACCAATTCGCCGTGATGCCGCCATATAGGGGGCTGAAAGAGTGCCCGGCTTGCCCATAGCCACCCGGTCTGTATGCAACCGCCGGGGACTGGATGGGGGACGGTTCCTGCTAGCAGGAATCCGGCTCAAGGCCGGAATGACGGATTGCGAACTGCGTCACGATCAATTAACGGCGTAGTCAAAACGAAATGGTATTACTTCGGTACAATGACCCCGCTGCGTAACTCGCTGCGCCGGATATTCTCATATGAATGGAAAATGGACGTGTCTTACCGGGTATTGCGTTTCGACAAGTCAGGAAATCTCCGGGACATAGGCTGGCTGACTATCAACGCGGTTCTGTTGCATTTGCGGGGTAGAGGGATAGCATGAAACTTCCGTGGGGCCTTCATGAGGAAACTGGCCGTATGGTTAATGTGGATGCAGTTCCCAACGGGAAGCTGTCTGGTTGCATCTGTCCTGCTTGTGAACGGCCATTGCTGGCAAAGAATCACGGAAGGCAGATCGCTCACCATTTCGCCCATGCGGCGCAGAACAGCAGCTGCGAGGGTTGGCTGCACGCGGCGGCAAAGCGGCTTCTCTACGACCGCATATCAACAGCCCTAGCCGACAGCGCTGAGTTGCTTTTTGAATGGCGCTGCGAAGAGTGTTCATGCGAAGTTCACAGCGGGGATCTCCTGAAGCCCATTGATGCCATCGAAATGGAAAAGCGACTCGACAATATCAGACCTGACTTGTACTTGGCCGGCAAGCCCACAACCCTGATTGAGATAGTCGATACCCATCCCCCCGAGGATTCGGTTCTTGACTTTGCGGAAGCCAACCGCTACCTCTTGCTGGTCTTCAGGGTGACGGGTGACGAGCGGTTATGCGCTGTAAATGCAGACGTACTGAAACCGGAGGAGCCCGTCTATGACGGCTTCGGGAGATGCCGCTGCAAGAAAGAAGCAGAACGCAACAAGGGGAAACGGACGCCTTGTTTTCGGTGGTGCGCCAAGTGCGCCGGCGTGGTAGAAGATTGGTATGGCGAGCATGGGCATTGCGTCTCTTGTGGTGACCTGAAGGCTTACAATCAGGGCCGCTATGCCAAGCACTATTGCTGTTTCTGGACGGACAAATTCCGGCTACCACGATGCGAGGACAGGAATCCCGCCCATCCCCTTAACTCCAGCCACGGCCACTGTTCTTCCTGTGGCAACCCAACCAGGGAAGCCTATAGCTATAGTGCCTATAGCGACGTCGACGGAGCTGGTTTCTTCCGCAGATGCCATCCTTGTGCGACCCAAGAAGGAGTACCCCGCTGAAATGCAACAGAACCATCAACGCCGCCTCGATGACGTTCGCCGTAGACGATGAGGAGATCCAGGCGGCCCTGACGAACGTCAGTGACGACGGCTATGTCCACAAATGGGTCAACCTGAGCCGCGACAATATCAGGGCCGATGGCATTGAGCCTGTGGCGATTGGTACGCGGGACTTCTTCTCAGCGCTCGAGGACCGGCTCAAGAGGCTCGGTGTCCTCTTGGAAGATGTTCCTACTTGAAGCTGCTGGAATCGGGAACGCACTAGAAACACCCACATTGCAGGGGGCTGGTGCTCGGATGGAATGTGACAGACACGGAGGGCCGTAACAATGGCCGACAACGATACGCTGCTCAGTTTCATCGCCCGGAAGCATACCTCAGACCTCGAGGACGTGGCCACGAACGCTCTGTTCTTCATCCTGTCCCGGTCGGACGCCGCCAGGTCCGCGTTGTCGCACTTCCTGGGGGACGAGCGCGGGCCACTGCCTGTCGCGAAGGCTCAACCCTGGGCAGCCGTTGCACACGGCGCAGAGCCTGACCTGGCCTGCTCCGACGAAGATGGCAAGTGGGTAGCGTTCGTCGAGGCTAAGTTCTGGGCACAGCTGACCCATCACCAGCCCGTGACCTACTGGGAGGAGCTACCGGATGACCGACCGGCCGTGCTTCTGTTCCTGGCGCCAGAATTTCGCATCGACCGGGGCTCGTTGTGGGATGAACTCGTAGATCAGTTACACAAGAAAGGGCACGAACTTGGGCCTTCCGATAGGCGAAAGAGTCTGATAACTGCGCCGGCCATTGTCGGTCAACGCCGACTGATGCTGGCCAGCTGGCACTTGCTGCTCGATAGGATGGTCGAGAGGACGAAGGAGGACGGCGATACTCAGGCGAGCTTCGAAATCGCCGAGTTGCGAGGGCTTGTCGACGGAGCCATTGAAGACGAACGACCCCAACGCGACGAGAACCTCAGGGGATTAATCAGGTTGGGGGTGGAGCGGCTAAAGCAATCGGGCTGGGCCAACACCGATGGATTGTCGGTGGGACAGGGCAATGACTTCTACGGAAGGTTCCTTCGTTTGGCGGGCGCGTCAGCTTGGCTTGGCATCGACTACAGGGCCGTGAAGCAGTTGGACAAACCACTATGGTTGGTGTTCGGCCAATACTCCGACGCCAGTGTAAGTGTCGAAGCGGTTCGTAGAATCCTGGGCAGCAAGGCCTATCTCGGATTGGATTGGTATCCCGGGAATGTATGCGTACCAATCGAGTTTCCCGCTGCTGCTGACAGCGAAGCAACCCTCGACGCCATAGTCAGGGAGCTGGAACGTATCGCCAAGCTAATTGACCCCAATGGTCCAACCTACCGGAGCAGCACGCCCATCGCTGGCGGTAACCGACCGATGACTCGACTGGAGCCAAGACGCAGTATCGAGAATCGGGGACAAGGACGTGCCCCGATCAAAGTCGTGTGCTGGAACATCGCCACGATGCACGAACCGTGGCGGGAACTGGTCGAGATGGACGCCGACGTGGCCCTGCTCCAGGAAGCGCGCCGCCCGCCGGACGACGTGGCCGCCAAAGTCGACACAGGCCCGGAGGCGCACTGGGACTCACATGTATGGAATTCGCGTTGGTGGGAAGGTCGTTTCGAGAACCTGTACGACCGATGGCCGATGGTGGTGAAACTGTCGGACCGAGTCGAGGTCGAATGGTTCAAGCAGGTGAGCCCGATAGGCGAGCCGGACGGAAACGAGATAGCTGTCAGCGGCATCGGAACGATAGCCGTTGCGCGCGTCAAACCGGAGGGAGCCGTTCCCTTCATTGCCGTCTCCATGTATGCACGGTGGATAGGCCCGCATTCCTCCACCAAGACCAGTTGGTCGGTCGGCTACTCGGACGGCTCGGCGCACCGCATCATCTCTGATCTGTCGGCCTTCATCGGCAGCACCGACCCAGGGACGCATCGCATCTTGGCGGCCGGTGACCTGAACATGTCGTTTCGCAGCACCGACGAGCTCGACCAACGGGCGCAGACCGTCCTCGACAGGTTCCAGGCCCTGGGGCTGGACTACATGGGGCCGCAGCACCCTGCTGGCCGCCGCGCCGACCCCATACCCGCGCACCTCAATGAGGAGTCCCTGGACGTGCCTACCTACTATCACAAGCCGTCGAACACTCCCGCTGGAGCCTACGTCCAGCTTGACCACGTGTTTGCCTCCGGGGGATTTCACGAGGAAATTCAAACGAAGGCGCTGAACAGGGAGGAAGAATGGGGCCCCAGCGACCACTGTCGGATCGCCATAGACGTTGGGTGAGGCTGTCCTGAGTAGGTCAAGATAAGTGGACCTACGAGTCCCCGCGCTGCGATGCTAGCGCCCCGTGCTCGCGGAAGCCTGACCGCTCAGCACTAGCTCCCTATGGTACTCTTGCCCCTTCCCAACTCGGAGGCGGCACATACAGCTCCACACCTCTAAACACTACCGCTGGTGGGTCTACGCGGCCACCTCGCTCGGCATATTCGTGTCCGTGGCCGACCATGGCGCGGTAGCCGTCGCCCTTCCCAGCATCGCCGACGAGTTCCGCACCGACCTGCCCACCGTCCAGTGGGTGATGATCGCCTACGCCCTCACCATCGGCTCCCTGCTCCTGCCCATGGGGCGCCTCTCCGACATCGTTGGACGCAAGCGGCTCTACCTGGTCGGCTTTGCCATCTTCCTCGTTGCAGCCCTGCTCTGCGCCGTCGGGGGCAGCATCGTCACGCTGATCGGGTCGCGCGTGCTCATGGGCCTCGGCGCATCCATGACCCAGGCCACCTCCACGGCGATCCTCCTCTCGTCCTTCGGCGAAAGCGAGCGCGGCAAGGCGCTGGGCCTACAGATAAGCGCCGTGGGTGCGGGCGCGGTCGGGGGGCCGCCGATCGGCGGCCTCATCGTGGAGCTGTTCGGATGGCGGGAAGTATTCCTGCTGACGGCGGTTCTCACGGTGGCCGCCATCGTCTTCGCGCAGGTGGTCCTCGACCGGAGGAGGATGGACGGGGCGGTATCAGGAGGAAACTTCGACCTCGTTGGCGCTGTCACGTCCACTGCAGTCCTGGTCGTGTTCCTGCTTGCGATGAGCAACGGAGCGGAGCTCGGCTGGAGGTCGGCGCCCATCGCGGCCGGATTCGCCGCCGTCATCGGGCTTGCGGCTTTCTTCACCTACTGGGAGATGCGGGCCCGCAACCCGATGCTCGACGTGACCCTGTTCCGGCACCCTGTCTTCACCATCGGCGTGGCGGCGAGCGCGATCTCGTTCATGAGCATCGCGTCGGTGCGCTTCTTGATGCCCTTCTACCTCCAGACCGTCCTGGGCTACTCCCCTGGAGCTGTGGGGCTGGTCCTGGTGCCCGCCGCCTTCTCCATGATCGTCGTCGGGCCCCTGGGCGGGAGGCTGTCGGACCGGTACGGCTGGACGCCGTTCAACGTCGGCGGGCTGCTCTTCTCGGCCATCGGCCTGTTCATTCTCTCGAGGGCGACGGAGACCTCGCCTGTCTGGCTGATAGTCCTGGGAACCGTCACCCAGAGCGTCGGGATGGGGACATTCAACCCGCCCAACAACAGCTCGATCCTCAGCGTCGTCGACCGGAGCAGCTACGGTGCGATGTCCGGCTTCCTGAACCTCGTGCGAAACGCGGCCAACATCACGGGAATAGCCGTGGCGACCACCATCGTGGTCACCGTCATGGGCGCCCAGGGGTTCGAGCCGAGCCTCGCCGCCGTGTCGGAATCGGGAGCCCAGGGGGTGTTGGGCGCGTTCACGTCCGGGATGAAGACGGCCTACCTCTCCATGGCGGGCCTGGCCTTCGCGGGAGCCATGTTATCGATGCTCAAGGCCAGACGGACGGCATGATCGAAGCCCGCCGGCGCCTGGCGCCGGCGATGGCGCCAATACAGCTTGAATCCAGGCTGGAAGGGCACGTCAGCTTGTGGACAGCCCTCGGGGCACCCCTCTGGGAACATCACTCCCGTAACTGCTCAGACTTGATGAGACAGAGGAATCGCCGCTTCCTTGTTGTCATCATACCAATTCATTTTGAGCGCGCCGTAAAGCCGTCATTCCCGCGAAGAGCCTGCCCCGTACTCGATACGGGGCGGGAACCCACTCCCTGGCCGCACATATACGGCGGCATCACGGCGAATTGGTATTACTATGAACACGCCCCACACCGTCATACCGGCGAAAAGCCTGCCCCGTACCCCGATACGGGGCAGATATCCAGTCCCAGGACCCCTCGACTCATGGAGACTGAACAGTTACTCACTCCCCATGTGCTTGACAACAGTCTGCGCGGGCCCTAACATTCTTACTTGTGAAAACTGGAACTAGCGTCGTAATCTGCACTTGTTTGTGTACGTGTAAGTGGGGGGCAATATTGTGTCCCGCTCTGTCTGCGCGTAGAGGTTTGCAGGTATAGACGCTTAAGAGAGCCGGCCAATTGAGACCCCTCGAGTTTGTTCGCACTCGAGGGGTCTTTTTTTGTGGGCGAAGACTTGGTTGGGCAACGGGAGTGGAATTGGAATACTGGGGGCGGCCAACATGGTAGTGCAGGACAAAGTTGTCGAAACACGGTTCACAGAGCTTGCGGGCGCTCTCGACAACGCGAGTGCGCGGGAAGTGATCGGACGGGCCGTCGAAGCGTTCGGAGATCGAGTGGCGTTGTGTACCAGCTTCCAGGCCGAGGGGATGGTCATCCTGGACATCGCATCCGAGCTTCAGCCCCGGATGCCGGTTTTCACTGTCGACACTGGAAGACTCCCCCAGGAGACCTACGATCTGATCGACGCGGTGCGCGACAGGTACGGCGTGAAAGTCGACGTCTACCACCCCGATCAGGAGGATCTCACCCAGTTTGTAGGCGAACATGGCGTCAATCCGTTCTACCGCAGCGTTTCCCTGCGCCTTGCCTGCTGCGAGGTTCGCAAGGTCAACCCTCTCAACCGTGCGCTGGAGCGGTATGACGCCTGGATCACGGGCCTGCGGCGCACCCAGAACAAGACCCGGGCCGGTGTGGCGAAGGTCGAGCTCGACCCGGCCCATGGCGGTATGTTGAAGCTCAACCCGCTTGCGGACTGGGACTACGAGAGCGTGTGGCAGTACATCCGCGCCAACGACGTTCCCTACAACAGCCTGTACGACAAGGGGTATACGAGCATCGGGTGCGCTCCGTGCACCCGTCCCATCGAGCCCGGCGAAGACCTCAGGGCCGGGCGGTGGTGGTGGGAGAACGGCTTCCCCAGCGAGTGCGGTATACACCTGGACCCTGCCCAGGCGTCGAATGGCCGAAGAGGCGACAGCTGAGAAATCGAAAATCGCGGGCTTCACGGACCGCGCGATCTTGGAGGACGCAAGAGTGACAACGCTAATCGAAGAGTCCACACTGATTTCGCCCTATGGCGGAGAGATGGTAGACCTGGTGGTCCCTCGGGAGGAGGCCGACGACCTCAGGACCCGCGCCAGCGGCCTCCCAAGCATACAGCTGTCCGACCGGGCGGCCTGCGACCTCGAGCTTCTGGCTACCGGTGCGTTCTCGCCCCTAGACCGGTTCATGGGCGAGCGCGACTACCGGCGAACGGTCGGCGAGATGCGCCTCGACGACGGCACGGTCTTTCCGATACCGGTAACCCTGCCCGTCGACGACCCGTCATCCATCAGGCTCGACGCCGACATCGCGCTGCGCGATTCTCGGAACGAGCTCCTGGCTGTAATGACGGTGCAGGAGGCGTACGAGTGGGACCTGCTGGAAGTGTCCGACCAGGTATTTGGCACCCGGGATGTGAGGCATCCCCTCGTGTCGGAGATGCACCGCTGGGGCAGGGTCAACATATCCGGCCCGCTGCAGGTGCTGCAGATTCCGCCGCACCACGACTTCACCGGCCTGAGGCAAACGCCCTCCGAGACCCGCGCCAGCCTGGCCGAATTCGGCCAGGCGAACGTCGTGGCCTTCCAGACGCGGAACCCCCTTCACAGGGCCCACGAGGAGCTGACGAAGAGAGCGGCCGACAGCGTCGACGGCGTCCTGCTGCTTCATCCGGTGGTGGGGCTCACCAAGCCTGGTGACGTGGACCACTACACCCGCGTCCGCACCTACCGGGCGCTCACCCAGCACCACTACGAGAGGGACAGGGTCCTCCTGTCGCTCCTGCCGCTGGCGATGAGGCTCGCCGGGCCCAGGGAGGCCCTGTGGCACGCGATCATACGGCGCAACTACGGCGCAAATCACCTGATCGTCGGCAGGGACCACGCCAGCCCGGGGGTGGACTCGGCGGGCAACCCGTTCTACGGCCCCTACGACGCCCAGGAGATCGTCGACCGATTCAGCGATGAGACCGGCGTCAAGTCGGTGACCTTCCATGAGATGGTCTACGTCCCAGACGACGACAGGTACGAGGAGGCCACGGCCCTTCCCGAAGGCGCGCGTACGGCCTCCATCTCCGGGACGCAGGTGCGCGAGGAGTACCTGGGCCAGGGGCGGGCCCTGCCCGGCTGGTTCACCAGGCCGGAGGTCGCAGACATCCTGGCCGAGAGCTATCCGCCCAAGCACCGTCAGGGCGTGTGCATCTGGTTCACCGGCCTCAGCGGGGCCGGCAAGTCCACCACGGCCGAGGTTCTGACCGACCTGCTCATGGAACACGGGCGGCAGGTGACCGTCCTCGACGGGGACGTGGTCCGCACCCACCTGTCCAGGGGCCTTGGCTTCTCCAGGGAGGACAGGGACACCAACATCCTCAGGATCGGCTTCGTCGCCTCCGAGATAGTGCGGCACGGCGGGGTGGCCATATGCGCGGCCGTGAGCCCGTACAGCGCCGCGCGAAACGAGGTGCGCGCCATGGTTGGTGCGGAGCATTTCATCGAGGTGTTCGTGGACACGCCCCTCGACGTCTGCGAAGGGCGCGACTCCAAGGGCATGTACGCCATGGCGCGCCGCGGCGAGATCACCGGCTTCACGGGCATCGACGACCCGTACGAGGCCCCGGAGAACCCGGAGATTACGCTGGATACCGTCCGGAGCTCGGTGCGGGACAACGCAGGCCTGGTCCTCGACTACCTGGCCGAGAAACGGTTCGTACGCCCCCCTGTAGGCGCGCTCGCCCGGTCCAACGGCTCGTAACGGCGCCTCAGCCCACTCCCGCACAGACGCCGGCACCGCCGCCGCGCAGGCGTCGTTCTACCCAAATCCACCACCGCCGTCATACCGGCGAAAGCCGGTATCCAGTGCCTCAGGCCGCTGGAGCACTGACCTCGACTTGACGCCCTCGTTCCACCATTAAGGTGCATCGCCTGGACTCGGGAGGCTGTCCGATACGCCGCTCGTCCACATAGGCGGTGGATTCTGTTCTACCCAAATCCCCCACCTCCACATTCGGCGCCATATCTATCAGCCATCACCCCGTAGGGGCTGGTTTCAAACCAGCCCTCCCCTTGCCATTAGGGCGTCGCCGCCATTTAGGTGGTGGATCTGGGTTCTACATGCGCCCTTGACAGAGCAGGCTAGGGGGATAGACTGGACCCGCCGACGCAACGCACCCCTACGAAAAGAGAGGCTACGCAGATGCAGCGCGCCACACGCGACGTACTCTACTACGAGACCGGACGCGACAACCCGGTCACCATGACCGTCACCCCCGGCGAGGTGTTCGAGGTCGAGACCCAGATGAACCGCGGCCGCGACTCCTCGCATGTCCCGGAGGAGCTGAGGGACCTCTGGAACTCGAAGCGCAGCGACGACAGCCCCACCGACCGCGGCAACCCCACGTCCGGCGCGATCTGGATCGAGGGCGCGGAGCCAGGCCACGCCCTCACCGTGCACGTTGAGGACATACAGGTGCACGAGATCGGCTACACCCAGTACCGCGGCTCCACGGGCGCGGCGCCCGGCTTCCTTGGCCCCAGCGGTATAGGCCCACAGTTCAAGGTTGTGCGAATCGAGGACGGCAGGATCATCTGGAACGACCGGCTCTCCTTCCCGGTCGAGCCGATGCTCGGCGTTGTCGGCATTGCCCCGGAGAGGGAGCGCAGGCACAACGGCTGGGCGGGCGAGTGGGGAGGCAACTTCGACATCCAGGAGATCACCGCGGGCGCGTCCGTCTCGATCCCAGTGCAGGTGCCCGGCGCACTGCTCCACGTCGGCGACATGCACGCCCGCCAGGGAGACGGCGAGATATGCGGCGGCGGGGGCATCGAGACCGGCGGCATAGCCAGGCTGCGGGTCGAGCTGGCCGACAAGCCCGAGTCGATGACCTGGCCCAGGATCGAGAACGCCACCCACATCATGACCACCGGGCAGGGCAAGCCCGCCGAGGACGCCTTCCGCATCGCCCTGTCGGAGATGGTACTGTGGCTCGGCGAAGACTACGGCATGGAAAAAGGCGAGGCGTTCATGTTCCTGGCCCAGTGTCTCGAGGCCAGGGTCACCCAGTTCGTCAACCCCACCTACTCCTACGTGGCCAAGGTCGACAGGAAGTACCTGCCGTAGTCCGTCACAGCATCGGTCCGGACGCCGCCGACGCAGTCGTCTTCAGCACTCGCTGATACAGACTGAAGGGCCTGAGCAGGCGCCTCTCTGTCGTAGCTGCAAGGCGACCCGGCCACGGCCAGCGGCGCGGGGCAATCTCCGTCATACCGGCGAAAAGCCTGCCCTGAGCTTGTCGAAGGGGTGAGGGTGATAGACTCCCTCCTTGACATCCTGACAGGGTGTGGCAACATAGCCGCAGTCTAACACTCCGGAGGACAACATGGCATTCGACATCCTCATACTCGGCGGCGCCATCGTAGACGGCGCCAACTCGCCCCGGTACAAGGGCGACGTTGGCATATCCAATGGCCGCATCGAGGCCATAGGAGCGCTCGGCGACGCCGAGGCGGCCCGGCGCATCGACGCTGCGGGGCACATCGTGGCTCCCGGCTTCATCGACATGCACTCCCACTCCGACGTCACCCTGCTGGACGACCCCGGCGGCGAGAGCAAGGCCTACCAGGGTGTGACGACCGAGGTCACCGGCAACTGCAGCTACACCCCGTTCCCGGCCGGTAAGGGCGGCCCGAAGGCCCTCCAGGACAGCATCGGCAAGTCGCTAGTCGGCGACACCGTGTGGGAGTGGGACACGCTGGACGACTGGGCCAGTGCGCTGGAGACGAACGGCATCAGCATCAACATAGCGCCCCAGGTCGGCAACTCCGCCCTGCAGATCGCCTCCGGCGCGATCGAGGACCGGCCCGCGACGCCCGACGAGTTGCGCGAGATGAAGCGCCTCGCCGCCGAGGCTGTCGAGATGGGCGCATTCTCCCTGTCCACCGGCCTGTCGGTCACCCCATCCGCCTACGCCACCACCGACGAGGTCGTCGCTCTCTGCGAGGCCATCAGTCACTACGAAGGGGTCTTCTACGCCACCCACGCCCGCGTCGGGAACGGCAAGCACATCTCGGCCATCCAGGAGGCCATCGAGATCGGCAATCGCTCCGGGATCCCTGTCCAGTTCTCCCACCTGGCCATAACCGACTGGCGCGTGTACGGCGACGGCCCGAAGATGGTCGACATGTTCGTCAAGGCACGCGAGGGCGGGCTGGACATCACCTACGACATGTACCCCTACACCGCGGCGGGCGCGGGATTCAACCAGCTCATCCCGCTCTGGGTGCAGGCTGGCACTGTGGAGGACTTCATCGCGCGCCTGAAGGACCCCGCGATCAGACCCCGCGTGCGGGAAGAGGTCGCCGCCGGGCTCGGAGGCCTGGCGCCCAAGTGGGAGACCTGGTACGTCGCATACATCCGCTCGGAAGCCAACCGCCACCTCATCGGCAAGAACATCGCGGAGATCGCCGAGGAGCGCGGGATCGAGCCCGCCGAGGCCGTCCTGCAGGTGATGGTGGAGGAGAACGGCTCGGTGCCGACGCGCGTCCACAACCGCGTCGAGGGCGACGTACGCTACTTCATGGGCCACGAGCTGGCCATGATCGGCTCCGACGGCAGGGCCGTCTCGCCCAACGGGCCCTACAAGAACGCGCTCCCGCACCCAAGGTTCTACGGCACCTACCCGCGCATCCTCGGCCGCTACGTCCGCGAGCAGCCGGCCGTCCTGACCCTGGAGAACGCCATCCACAAGATGGCCGGCTTCCCGGCCCAGCGCATGGGCATGAAGGACCGCGGCCTCCTGAAGGAGGGCATGACGGCCGACCTCGTGGTCTTCGACCCCGAGACCGTCATCGACAACTCCACCTGGGAGGACCCACACCAGTACCCCGACGGCATACCCTACGTGCTGGTGAAGGGCGTGCCCGTCGTCGACGAGGGCAAGCACACAAACGCCAGGCCCGGCAAGGTCCTCCGCCGCGGCCAGTCCTAGCACGTCAGGGAGATTCCGAACGTGCAGCGCGGCATGAAACCGGAGGAACGACTCGGGTATTCCCTGCAGGGCAGACCTATCCAGACCGTCGTTCCCGCGCAGATCCTGCCCCCGCGGAGGCGGGGGCGGGAACCCATCCCCATCTCACAAGCTCAGATACGGGCTTAGAGCACCGGAGCCCTTTGAGATGCGACGACTCCCACCATATGCCGATGTTGAGAATACCGAGACTCGCACCCAGGCCATAGTCCCACAGGGGAGAACATATGTCGGTAACTGACGACCTACTGAAAAACAACGCCAGCTATGCCGATGGCTTCGACAAGGGCGGGCTGCCTGCGCCGCCGGCGCGAGGCGTGGCGGTCGTGGCGTGCATGGACGCCAGGCTCGACGTCTACAGACTGCTCGGCCTCTCGGAAGGAGACGCCCACGTCATACGCAATGCGGGCGGCGTGGTGAGCGACGACGTGATCCGCTCGCTCACAATCTCCCAGCTCCTCCTGGGGACCCGCGAGATAGTGCTGGTCCAGCACACCGGCTGCGGGATGATGACCTTTCGCGACGATGACATAAAGGACAGGATCGAGTCAGACACCGGCCTCAGGCCCTCGTTCGCGCTGGAAGCCTTCGGAGACCTGGAGCAGAACGTGCGCCAGTCCATAGCCCGCATCCAGGCCAGCCCTTTCATCCCATTCAAGGACCAGGTTCGAGGCTTCGTCTACGACGTCGCCACCGGCCTGCTCGACGAGGTCTCGCCCCCCAGCAGCGAACAACCCAGACGCGCCCCTGTCCCCATAGACGTCCCCCACGGGTAGCCTCGCCTACATCGGGCGGGCACGTATACCCGCTGCCCATTAGGACTGGAGCTAGGAAAGCCTTGCGAAGACTCGTACTGGTGAAGCATTCGATGCCCGAGATGGAGCCCGACAGGCCGGCATCCACCTGGAGGCTCGGCGAGATCGGACGTCAGCGGTCTGAGCTGCTGGCGTCCAGACTCAGCAGCTTCAATCCTGAAGTGGTCTGGTCCAGCTCAGCCGCCTCTCTCCCACCCCGCGATGAACGACTCCGTGTCCACGCCCTCCGGCAGATCGCTGAAGTAGTAGCGCATCGGCCCTGACTGGAACGAGGGCTCGAACATCTCCTCGTCCCCTTGCAGCATGGCGTCGAGCGGCTCGAACCGTGCCCACAGGGTCCTGGACTCCTCGACCGCGAACCGGTCGGCAAACTCCGGGCCCCAGTTCAGGGTGATCGGGTGGGACGATGTTGCCCGCCGCCGCGTCTCCCCAGTCACGTCGAATCCCGGGTCCTTAAGTGCCCGGACGTGGAGCGCCGTCTTGGACAGGTAGATGGTCAGCACCGTCTTGCCGTGGGGCCCGGCGCCCGGCTGCAGCGACTCCAGCCCTGCCCTGTACGCGCCGGCGTCTCCGGCGATGACAGCGCGGAGAGCGCCCTCGGTGGCGTCCTTCATCTGCGCGCCTCGGCGCGCGAAGGTCTCGAACTTCTCCCTAGTCGCGGGCGCGAGTCTGTCGGCGAAGCCCATCTCGGGGTACTGCCCGAATATCGCATGACCGCCGTGCAGCGTTCGCCGCTTCTTCGTCGTGTAGTTGCTCCCCGTGTGGAGGAGGAAGTTGCTGTAGACGACGCCGTCCCCTGCATTCAGCTTGACTGCCATGCCTTCGGCGGCGGTCTGCAGGCGCTCGTTCGAGACTTCGGCCTCCCCCTGCATGTCCTTCATGAACTCGGCGTTCTCCCGCTCGGTGTTTCGCCGCCGGTGGCTGCCGGGCACGACCCAGAGGACGCTGTCGTCGTACATGGGCACGTTCCACTGGGTGTACCTGGGGCCGTTCTCGATCAGGTCCGCCGCCAGCGCGTCCATCGGGGCCATGTCGACCGGGTGGACATCGCGGTGCCAGCCTGTGCCGCCCGGCCAGTCCCGCACAGGGTTGCACATCATCATCATGTTCGTGACGTTGGGCTGGGGATTGCACAGGAGCTGCCCGGCGATCTCCAGCGTCTCGTCGGCAACCCAGAAGTCCTCGATCACGTTCGCCGTCTCCTCGTCGATCAGCCCCCGTCGCTCCATTTGGACGCGGGGCTGTCGGACCTTCTCATACTCCCCGCCCGGAGGGTCGTCGGGGCCCCGTTCGCTGGCCCAGGCCGCCTTCTGCCTCTCCAGGATGGTCTCGCAGCTCGCGCGCATCGCTTCCAGCTTGTCCGGCGGAATGACGTTTCGGAGTATCAAGTACCCCTGCTCCATGAACCGGTCCCTGTCCACCTTCATCTCTTCCATTCCTCCCGCCGCGTGTATTCCGAAGGGTCTTCTCTTTCTGTAGGCCCTGGCCCTGCATCCGACCTGACTCGATGCAAATCCGGGGCCTAGTATAGACCACTGCACAGCACCGTCATTGCTATGAAAGTGAACCGCACGCCCCCACACCGTCATCCAGACCGTCATTCCCGTGAAGACGGGAACCCATCCCCTCCCGACAGTGCTCGGATACGGGACTGGAGCAACAGAGCCCATTGCTCCCATCACCTGCCGGTATTGAATGATCCTTGTCGAAGGGTCGAAGGACAGTTCTCCACCAATCCAGCAAGCCTCGATACAGCCCCGGCCTGCCGGATATGATCGCTAACCATGTTCGGTCTGAGGCCGGCCCTCCTGAGCCTGTCGAGGTATTCTCTACAGTCGCAGGTCATCCAGACCGTCGAACATATCCACTTGCCCCGATTCCTGTCGAGGTATTCCTACAGTCGCAGGTCATCCAGACCGTCATTCCCGTGAAGACGGGAACCCATCCCCTCCCGACAGTGCTCGGATACGGGACTGGAGCAACAGAGCCCATTGCTCCCATCACCTGCCGGTGTTGAATGATCCTTGTCGAAGGGTCGAAGGACAGTTCTCCACCAATCCGGCAAGCCTCGATACAGCCCCGGCCGGCCGGATATGATCGCTAACCATGTTCGGCCTGAGGCCGGCTCTCCTGAGCCTGTCGAGGTATTTCCTACATTTGCAGGTCATCCAGACCGTCGAACATATCCACTTGCCCCGATTCCTGTCGAGGTATTCTCTACATTCGCAGGTCATCCAGACCGTCATTCCCGTGAAGACGGGAACCCATCCCCTCCCGACAGTGCTCGGATACGGGATTGGAGCAACAGAGCCCATTGCATCCCATCACCTGCCGGTGTTGAATGATCCTTGTCGAGGGGTAGAAGGACAGTTCTCCACCAATCCAGCAAGCCTCGATACAGCCCCGGCCTGCCGGATATGATCGCTAACCATGTTCGGTCTGAGGCCGGCTCTCCTGAGCCTGTTGAGGTATTTCCTACATTTGCAGGTCACCCAGACCGTCGAACATATCCACTTGCCCCGATTCCTGTCGAGGTATTTCCTACATTTGCAGGTCATCCAGACCGTCATTCCCGTGAAGACGGGAACCCATCCCCTCCCGACAGTGCTCGGATACGGGACTGGAGCAACAGAGCCCATTGCTCCCATCACCTGCCGGTATTGAATGATCCTTGTCGAAGGGTCGAAGGACAGTTCTCCACCAATCCAGCAAGCCTCGATACAGCCCCGGCCTGCCGGATATGATCAACCATGTTCGGTCTGAGGCCGGCTCTCCTGAGCTTGTCGAGGTCCAGCCGTCTCTATTACCGACGATGCATCCCCAGTCACACGACAACATACCACCGCTCTCAGGCACTACTCCCTATCGCACGCCCCTAGCGAACAACCGGCAGCACCACTCGCGAAGGGCGCTGCCGGTCGTGATAGATCGCCTGGCGCGCGGTCACCAAGGTGGACTCGGAGTAGTCGTCCCCGCCAGTGTTGTGGTTCCGGTCGAAATTCGGGAAGTCGCTGCTCGACACGTCCAGCCGGATGCGGTGCCCCCGCCTGAACAGGTTGCCCGTCGGGTTGACCCGGATCGTGTAATCGTACGCCCGCCCCGGCTCTATCAGCGACGGGCTGGTGAACGACTCCCGGTAGCGCGCGCGGACGATCCCGTAGCACAGCTCCTGCACGAAGCCGTCAGGCCAGACGTCCATCAGCTTCACCACGAAGTCCGTGTCCCGGGCCGACGACGCGGCCCATAGGTGCACCGTGATCGGCCCCGTCACCTCGATCGGCTCCTCGACAGGGTCCGTCTGGTAGCGCAGGATGTCCCGCCTGCCGTCCAGCGTCCGCTGGTCCTGCGGCTCCTGCTGGCCCGGTGGGTTGTACAGCGTCATCACGGGGTCGCGCGGGTCGTAGTCGTACGAATCGGGCGGCTCGTCGGACGGCGCGGCGAGGCCCAGCTTCCCGCCGCCGTGCAGGTAGTAGTCCGTGTACTCGGTGCGTGCCAAGGGCCAATCTTCTTCGCCGCGCCAGCGGTTCGCGCCCATGACGAATACCTGCACGGGTGGCCACTCCTCCACGCCCGTGCTCTCGCCCTTCAGCCAGTGGCCGAACCAGTCGTCGGCCATCTGGAAGAAATCTCGCACCGCCTCCGGGCCGAAGTCCACCTCGCCCACCCGGCTCGATGAGAAGTCGGTCGTGTGCGACCAGGGCCCAACGATGAGCCGCTGCCCCCTCCTCGCCTCCTCCGTCATGCCGTTCGCCCTCATGCCCGTGAAGTTCTTGATGGCGCCGATCTGCTGGTCGTACCACCCCGTCGTAGTCAGCGCCGGGACCGCCACGTCGCGGTGACGTTCGAGGAACCCGAAGTGGTCCGAGGCGTGGTCCGCAAGCCACCGCCTCCAGTGTCTCCCCACGTCCGAGAGGACCTCGTCGGGTATCTCCGACAGCGGCAGGCGCCAGAGCCACTTGTTCCTGTCCCTCTCCAGGTAGAGCCTCTCCGCCTCGTCGGTCGTCGTCGGCCCCGACTCCCCACCCAGGCGCCGGCGGACATCCGGCGCGAGCGTGTTGACGCTCCACCAGAGGACCCGCCCCAGCCGTAGCACGCCGGACATCTCCCTGTCCAGCAGGTCGGCTGCGATTGCGCTCGGGATCATCGCCGCCAGGTGAGGAGGCCGCGTGTGCGCCAGCTCCCACTGGGTCCAGCCGCAGTACGAGCCGCCGAACGTGCCCACCTTGCCGGTCGACCCCGGCAGCCCAGCAGCCCACTCCACCGTGTCGTAGCCATCCTCCGAGTCCCGGTGGTCGGCGCTGAAGAAGCCGGGCTGGAACTCACCGTCGGACCTGTAGCGCCCGCGAACGTCCTGCTGGACCACGACGTAGCCCCGCTCCGCGAGCCTGTGTCCCTGCTCCACACAGTTCTCGCCGTCCTTCGAGTAGGGCGTCCGCTGCAGCAACACCGGATACCTGCCCGGCGCATCCGGCCGGTACACATCCGCCCGCAGCACCGTCCCGTCCCGCATCGCCGCCCCCACGTCCGCCTCGACAACTACGCCAAGCGTCTTTTCTCTTCCGCGACTGTTTGACACGTTGCCTCTCTTTCGTTGACTGCACTGGCTCGCACTACGGTGGAGTGAGGATAACACTTGGCCCAGTTCCGAATAGAGGCGCGACGCCTCCAGTTATGTGTATCTCTACAGACGCATGTCATCCAGACCGCCTTCCCGCGCAGGAGACCTTTGCACAACCGTCATTCCTGCGCAGAGCCTGCCCCCGCGAAGGCGGGGGGCGGGGGAAATCCATCCCCTCTCCACAAGGCTCACATACGGGCGCTACTGGCACCCCGTTGCGCGTGGTACGATAGCCGGTCTCGCATGCCTGGCTGGAGGGAGGACATTCGGCAATGAAATCGCCAAGCCGATACCCCGCAGTTGTAGATGGACACAGGGGTGCATACGGGGTAGTTGTCCCTGACATGCCCGGCGCCTGCTGTGCCATGGGCAGTACGGTCGACGAGGCGCTGCTGAACGCCGAATCTGCGCTGGCCGACTTTGCGGTGATGTTGGAGGAGGACGGCAGGGCCATCCCACCACCGAGCGCCATTGAGGACATACCGCTCGAAGAGCGGGAGATGATAGCGTACGTCACCCTGAGGGTCCCCGTAGCTACCTAGCTTATACCAATTCATTTTGAGCGCGCCGTAAAGCCGTCATTCCCGCGAAGAGCCTGCCCCGTACTCGATACGGGGCGGGAACCCACTCCCTGGCCGCACATATACGGCGGCATCACGGTGACTTGGTATTACTCCCCTCCCGTCCGCGCCGCGAAGTAGGACACCAGGCGGTTCACGTACTCCTCCGGGTAGTTGCTGAACGAATCGATGTGGTCGGCGCCGGGAGTAATCCACAGCTCACTGCCGGGATGCGCCGCCTTGTGGACGCGGATGCCGTGCTCGGTGGGGATGCGCGTGTCGGCCTCCCCATGGATCACCAGGATTGGATACCCGATGGACCCGACCGACCGCTCGGGGACCAGCAGGCCCATGTCTACCCCGTACAGCGTGTCGGCCAGCAGGCTCGCACCCGGTATGAAGACGGGAGCCGCCCACTCCGGCACCGGAGTCTTCCGCCCGATCTCGAAGGCCACCAGGTCGGTCACCGAGGCGTATGTCCCGTCGAGGACGAGGGCCCCGATTTCCGGCTCCGCAGCCGCCGCGAGAACCGACGCCCCGGCCCCCATCGATCTGCCCAGCACCATGATGTCGCGCTGGCGAATCCCCCGCGAACGCAGGTAGTCGTAGGCGCCCAGGACGTCCTGGGCCTCGTCGGTCCCGCCCGTTAGCCTGTCGCCGCCCGAGCTGCCGTGGGCCCTGAGGTCGAATAGCAGCACGTTGAAGCACTTCTTCACAAGGTCGGCCGCCATCTCCGTAGCCTCGTCGCCGGAGCGGTTCGAGCTGATGCCGTGGACCACGATCACGCTGGGACCGCAGCAAATGGACGGCAGGTACCAGCCCTCCAGGGTCACATCACCCTTGCGTGAGAGGAACTCCACGTCCTCGTGCATGAGTCCGTAGTCGCTGGGGTGGTCCTCCTGCTCCTTTCTCTCGGCGCCGGTCACGCCCGACGCGATGAAGTAGGAGACGCCCACATACGCTGCGGTCAGAAGAGCGACCAGCGCCAAGGCGGCGCGCCTGGCTATCTTTGCCTGTATGGCCCTGTCCATCTTGGCTTCCCCTGGTGTGTGCAGACCGGACCGTGATCTGGAGGATGGGGGGATTATACCGTTCCTATGAGGTCTATCGCCCAAACACATCGGCGAGTCCGCGGGTGAGAGCGTACCGGGTGCAGGTATGCCGGTGCAGGTCCTGCGGCAAGCAGGTGCGCGGTCGGCATCCCGACATAGTGCCGGGCAGCACGGAGCGAGCGCGCATCGTCTTGCATGAAGTCAGGAATATTCGAAATGGCGTGATGCACTTCAACAGTAACTAGGCAGTGTTGACATTTCGTTTCATGTCATTGCTATGAAAATAGACAGCAGACAGCCACACCCGCCGTTCCCGCGCTCCCTTCCGTCATTCCCGCGGAGGCGGGAACCCATCCCCGGTCGCTGCTACCAATCATGCGGCAACGGAGAATCCCCTCGCCCATTTTCATACTCTTATGTGGCCTACGCAAGGCCATAGTGATTCTGAACGCAGCGAAGCGGAATGAAGAATCTAAAGCGGTTGAGGTATCCTCATGCATAGGCCTTAGATTCTTCGTCGCTCCGCTCCTCAGAATGACATGTTGGACCGCTTGCTGAGTTATAAAATGGCCTGGTATCTCAAATGTCAACACAACCTAATACCAATTCATTTTGAGTGCGCCGTAAAGCCGTCATTCCCGCGAAGAGCCTGCCCCGTACTCGATACGGGGCGGGAACCCACTCCCTGGCCGCACATATACGGCGGCATCACGGTGACTTGGTATAAGCAACCCGCGAGCGCCATTCAGAAGTTGCGTGCGTTGGCGCCATTCTTCCGAAGTCGTGCACGTCCGCCAGCAGTTTAGGCGACTCTGAGCAGGCGGCTGGCTGGAGTACGCGCGCTAGACGACCCGGCGGTTGGCCCGGAGCCACTCCCGGCGAAGCGCCGTGCCGAGCATCCGGCCGCAGTAGTCCATGACCGCGTCGCCCAGGGCCTCGGCCCGCGAGTCGACTCTGGCTTTCGTGTCCTCGAGCGACGGGCCTGCGGGGGCGTAGTGCTGCACGTAGACCTTCAGCTTCGGCTCGGTGCCAGACGGCCTGACGGTTACGCGCGTCCGGCGGTCCTCCGACAGGTACAGCGTCACGATGTCGGCCGACCCTCCCATGCGGTATGCATCTGGCGCCCTTGCCGTCTCGTCCAGCCTGTCGTCCATCGCGGTCACGGCCATGCCAGCCAGGCTCGCCGGCAGGTCCGCGCGCAGGCCGAGCATCACCTCCGACATGACTTCCCGCCCGGCGCTGCCGGGCAGCTCGACGAGGAGAAGCGCGTTTCTGTAGTAGCCGTACTCGCCGTAGATCTCGTCGAGGTACATCGGCACCGTCGCGCCCCGGTCCTTGAGCCGGGAGGCCATCTCGCACACGAGCAGAGCGCCGATGGCGGCGTCCTTGTCGCGCACGAAATCGCCCGCCAGGTAGCCCAGGCTCTCCTCCGCCGCGAACGCAAACCTCCCAGGGTCGTCCAGGCCGCCGATGATCTGCGCGATGAACTTGAACCCGACGAGCAGGTCGTCGACCGGCTCCAGGCCGAAGCCGCGGGCCACGTCCGCAATCAGGCCGGTCGTCACCAGCGTCTCGATCACCACCTCATCGCCGCGCAGCTTTCCCGCATCCCTGCGGCGGGAGAGGATGTGGTGAGTCAGCGCCGCGCCGACCTGGTTCCCCGTCAGGATGCTTACGCCGTCGGACTTCCAGTCCGTTCTGGCAGCGACGCCGATGCGGTCGGCGTCCGGGTCGGCGCAGATGGCGACGTCCGCGCCGACCGCCTCCGCGAGCCTGACGGGCAGGGCCATTACCTCGGGGAGCTCCGGGTTGATGAGGTCGCCCGACGCGGTCGGGAAGCTCTCGTCGGGCTCGGCCTGCTCCGGGACGACGGTGACGTCGAACCCCTCGGCGCGCAGGACTCTCAGGACGTTGGTGGAGCCCGCGCCGTGCATCGGGCTGAACACGACCTTCGCCGACCTGCTCTCCTCGGCGGCCAGGCTGCGGACTGCCCCCAGGTAGGCCTCGTCCACCCCTGCGCCGATGGTCGATACGAGGCCCTCCGCTTCCGCCAGCGGCATGCGTCGGACCTCGTTCACGGCCGAGACGAGCTGCATGAATCGCGCGTCGTGGGGCGGCGCCACCTGCCCGCCGTCGGACCAGTAGAACTTGAACCCGTTGTCGGTGCGCGGGTTGTGCGACGCGGTGATCTGCACCCCGGCTGTGGCCCCCAGGTGGCGTACGGCGAAGGATATCTCCGGCGTGGCGCGGAGTCCGTCGAACAGGTGGGACCGGATCCCGTTCGCCGCGAACACCTCGCAGGAGAGCTCGGCGAACTCCCTGGACTGCCGGCGGGCCTCGTAGCCCACGACCACGCCCGCCTCCCTGGCGGCCGCTCCGTAGTCGTCTATGAAGGCGCTCAGCCCCTGGGCCGCCTCGCCGATGGTGCGGGCGTTGATGCGGTTGGGCCCCGGGCCCAGCGGCCCGCGTATTCCGCCCGTGCCCACCCTGAGGCGGGCGGCGAAGGCGTCATCGAGCTCGTCCCAGCGTTCGGATGCCGCCAGGGCCTCAATGGCGGGGACGAAAGCGGCAAGGCCGGGATCCGCCAGCCAGCGCTCGAGATTGGCGAGGGCCGCCCGGCTCACCCTGCCGGAGGATGCTGCGTCGTCGATGGTCCTGTTGTGTGTGACGCCAGCCATGACAGACGCCGGGCCCTATCGACCTCCGGCCTGTCCCCAGTCATTGCGAATGGCCTCGGCCCTGTCGGTGCGCTCCCACGGAAGGTCGAGGTCGTCCCGGCCGAAGTGGCCGTATGCGGCCGTCTGCTTGTAGATCGGCGCCCTGAGCCCCAGGTCTCGGATGATCGCGCCGGGCCGCAGGTCGAAGTGCCTGTCCGCGAGTTCGACGATCACGTCGTCCGGCGCATTGTTAGTCCCGAATGTCTCGATCGACACGGACATCGGCTTCGCCATCCCGATGGCGTACGAGACCTGTATCTCGAGGCGCTCGGCCAGCCCGGCCGCCACGAGGTTCTTGGCGACCCACCGCGCCGCGTAGGCCGCCGAGCGGTCGACCTTAGTCGGGTCCTTGCCGGAGAATGCGCCGCCGCCGTGCCTCGCCATGCCCCCGTAGGTGTCCACCAGTATCTTGCGCCCGGTCAGCCCCGCGTCTCCCTTGGGGCCGCCGATGACGAAGCGGCCCGATGGGTTGACGTGGTAGGTCGTGCGGTCGTCGAGGAGACCGGAAGGGACCGCGGCGGCGGCTACGTGCTCGATCAGGTCACTCTCGATGTCAGACTGGCTCACGTCGGGGGAGTGCTGGGTGCTCAGCACCACGGTGTCGACCCTCTTCGGTTTGCCGTACGCGTACTCAACGGTGACCTGGGACTTGCCGTCCGGACGGATGTAGGGCAGGAGGCCGGACTTCCTGACCTCCGCCATCCGCCTCGTGAGCCGGTGCGCGAGGGCGATGGGCATGGGCATGAGCTCGTCGGTCTCGTTGCAGGCGTAGCCGACCATCATGCCCTGGTCGCCCGCCCCGAGCATCTCGATGTCCGTGTCGACCGCGTCCACCTCGCCCCTCACTTCCAGGGCCACGTCGACGCCGCCCGCGATGTCGCTGGACTGACGGTTGAGCGAGACGATAATACCGCACGATTCGTAGTCGAAGCCGTACTGCGAGTCCGTGTACCCGGCCTCCATGATCGTACTCCTCACAAGGTCAGGCACGTCGATGCGGGCTTCCGTGGTGATCTCTCCCAGGACGACCACCAGCCCGGTAGTCGTGCACGCCTCGCAAGCCACCCTCCCCCCTGGGTCCTGGGCCAGTATGGCGTCGAGCACCGCGTCCGAGACTTGGTCGCACAGCTTGTCTGGGTGGCCCTCGGTCACCGATTCCGACGTGAACATGTAGCTGGGCGATTCGCTGAGGCTGTACGGCACTTCTATTCCTCCATGATCCTCTAGGCGTCCGGCCCGCGGGAGCTTACGTCCCGATGTGCCAGCTCTCGAGATAATGCTGCTGCTCATCCGTAAGGGAGTCGATGCGTATGCCCATCGCGGCGAGCTTGAGACGCCCGACCTCCCGGTCAATCTCAGGAGGCACCGTGTGGACCTTGTTCTCAAGATCATTCGCGTGAAGGACGAGGTGCTCGACGCACAGGGCTTGGTTCGCGAAGCTCATGTCCATGACGGCGGACGGATGGCCTTCCGCCGCCACCAGGTTGATGAGCCGCCCCTGTCCGAGCAAGTATATCTTCCTCCCGTCGTCTAGGAGGTATTCGTCGACGAATTCGCGCACGCGCTGCTTGCCGTCGGCCATCTCCTCCAGGGATTCCAGGTCGATCTCGACGTCGAAGTGGCCGCTGTTGGCGACGAGCGCCCCGTCTTTCAGGACTTCCAGGTGACGTTTGCCGATGGTGTGCATGTTGCCCGTGAGGGTGATGAAAATATCGCCGATCTCGGCAGCCTCGGCCATAGACATGACTTGGTGCCCGTCCATCGCGGCTTCGAGCGCACGGATCGGGTCGACCTCGGTCACGATGGTGTGGGCTCCCAATCCCTTGGCCCTCATTGCCACACCCTTTCCGCACCAGCCGTACCCGGCGACCACCACGCGTTTCCCTGCAATCAGCACGTTCGTGGCGCGGATGATCCCGTCCAGCGTACTCTGGCCGGTCCCGTAGCGGTTGTCGAAGAAGTGCTTGGTCTGCGCGTCGTTGACGGCTATGGCGGGGTATCCGAGCTTCCCTGCTTCGGCCATATTGTTGAGGCGGACGACCCCCGTCGTCGTCTCCTCAGTAGCGCCAACAACGGTATCGAGCAGATCGGACCGCTCGGTATGGAGGATCGTCGCGAGATCGGCGCCGTCGTCGATCGTGACCTGGGGCGCGTGGCCGATGGCGGCGCGGATGTGCTCGTAGTAGGTGTCGTTGTCTTCGCCGTTGATCGCGTAGGTCGGAATCCCATATTCGACCACGAGGGCGGCCGCGACGTCGTCTTGCGTGCTCAGTGGGTTGCTGGCGCACAGCACCGCGTCCGCCCCACCTGCCTGCAGCGCCAGCATTAGGTTTGCCGTTTCCGTCGTTACGTGAGCGCAGACGGTGATGCGCACACCCTCAAGAGGGCGCTCCCTGGCGAAGCGCTCACGAATCTGTGTTACGACGTTCATCTCACGTGCGGCCCACTGAATTCGCTGGACTCCCAGCGGCGCCAGAGACAGGTCCTTGATATCCCCTGCTATCTCAGTTACCAATTCACACTCCCTTTGCTCTGCTACTCTCGCCGGGGCAGCGACTCGCCTTCGCCAAGCGGGGCGAACGCCGTGATGTCCGTAAGCGTCCTGAATCGTCCCTCGATGTCGTCGCGTTCCAGAGAGCTCACCCTGTCTAGGCTGAAGCTCTCCACCGCGAAGGACCCCATTACAGTACCCACAATCGCGGCCCTGCGAAACCCGGAAGGGCTGAGGTCGCCCGTGGCCGCAAGGTACCCCACGAATCCCCCGGCAAAGCAGTCGCCGGCCCCCGTGGGGTCCGCCACGCCTTCCACCGGGTAGGCGGGCGCGGCGAACAGGCCCGACTCCTGCACCAGCAGGACTCCGTGCTCGCCCCGCTTGACGACCACGACGGCGGGGCCCATATCCATGATACGCCGGGCAGCCGCGAGCAGGCTCGCCTCGCCCGAGAAGCTCCGCACCTCCGACTCGTCCATGAAGAGCACGTCCACGCTTCCGACGACCCGTCGGAGGGCCTTCCTGCTGCCGTCGATCCAGAAGTTCATCGTGTCGAGCGCGACCAGCCTGGGCCTCTCGGCCATCTGGTCGAGCACGGACATCTGAAGCTCGGGGTCGATGTTGGCGAGGAAGAGATAGCTCTGCCCGCGTTGGGCTTCGCTCAGCCTGGGGTCGAAGTCCGCGAAGACGTTGAGCTGGGTGTCCAGGGTGTCCCTCGTGTTCACGTCCTCGGCGCCGTACACCCCCGACCACCTGAAGGTCCTGCCCGGCTTAGTCTCCAGGCCGGACAGGTCTATCCCGCGGGACCTCAGGAGCTCCGTGTGGGTTGGGTCGAAGTCGTCGCCCACCACCGCGACCAGCCCGACGGCCGTGAAGTAGCTTCCGGCGACCGAGAAGTAAGCGCCGGAGCCGCCCAGGGCGTCCTCGCGGCGCCCCGCCGACGTCTGCACCGTATCGTACGCGACCGAGCCGACTACGAGCACATCGCCCGGCGGCGCGGGGTGGAGGCGCCCGTCGTGGCCTGAAGGGGAGTCAGTCACCCTTTTCGTCGGAGCCGTAGCTCGCCGGAAGGCCTCGTTCGATCCACGCGGCCGTGCCGTCCTCGATGTTGAACAGCCTCTCCGTGTCGAACCCCATCGCTGCGGCCATCTCGCATGCCAAGCCGCTGCGTACGCCCTGCGCGCAGATGAACAGGAGGTTCTTGTCGACCGGGAGCTCGTCGATCCGCGCCAGGACATCGTCGACCGGCATGAAGACGGCCCCGGTCACGTGCCCGGCCTCGTACTCGTCGTTCCGCCGAACGTCGACGACGACCGACTCGTCGTCCCCGTGCATCTCCCCCGCCTCGTCCAGGCTGACGCGGTAGTAGGGCTCGCCTTGTTCACGTCTGGGCATCGACACCTCCATGCGGCTCCAGGTACCGGCCTATCAAGGCCGACAGCCGCGCTCTGGTTTCCTTCCCGATGAACTCGGGACTAGTAATTATCGCATTCTTGAGGGCAGATGCGCACCCGCAGTTTCTCTCGGCGGGGATCTCGGTCACCACAGATCGGATAACCCTACGCGACGCGTCGACGTTCTTCAGCAGGTTCTGCACGACCAGCTCGACGGACACATCCTCCTCCGTGTCGTGCCAGGTATCGTAGTCGGTGACCAGGGCGAGGGTCGCGTAGCACATCTCCGCCTCGCGGGCCAGCCTGGCCTCCGGCAGTGCTGTCATGCCGATGATGGCCGCGCCCCAGGAACGGAAGAGCTCGGACTCGGCCCGCGTCGAGAACTGCGGCCCCTCGATCACCACGCATGCGCCGCCGATGTGCGCAGTAGCCTCATCCGACGCGGCCTTCCACACCGCGTCGCTCAGGACTGGGCAATATGGGTCCGCGAAGGCGATGTGGGCGACGATGCCTTCGTCGAAGAAGGTACTGGGCCGGCCACGGGTCCGGTCGATCATCTGGTCCGGCACGACCATGTCCAGGGGCCTGATCCGCTCCTGCAGGCTGCCGACCGCGCTGATGGATACGACGCGCTCGACGCCCAGGGTCTTCAATGCGTAGATGTTGGCCCGTGCCGGAAGGTTGCTGGGGGAGATCCTGTGCCCCCTCCCATGCCTCGGGAGAAAGGCGACCCGCTCGCCGGACATCTCCCCGACGACGATGCTGTCGCTGGGAGGGCCGAATGGGGTGTCCACGTCCACAGCCTGGGCCCCTTCGATGCCGGCCATTTCGTAGAGGCCGGACCCGCCGATGAACCCGATTCGTGCCGCGCTCAATCGTCGAATATTTCGCTCACCGCACAGGCGAAACCGGACAACACGTCCAGGCCTTCGAGGGAGTCGTCCTCGGTAAGCGTCGTCACCGCGCGGCCACCCTGGTACACGTCCACGGTTCGCGTGTCCGGATACACGAGCCATACGAGGCGAACCCCGTAGCCCAACCACATGAACGCCTTGTCGTTGGCCTCTCGAATAGTGTTGCTGGGGGACACGACCTCCACCACTAGGTCGGGAGGCGTCTCGGCGTAGCCGGTAACCCTCACGCCCATCGGCATCCTCTCAGAAGAGAAGTACGCTATGTCGGGCTCGCGCACTGTGTCCGGGTCGCGCTCCAGCCAGACGCCGGAGTCCGAGGCAGTGAGGCTTCCCAGCTTCCGGGGCTTGATGAAGGTTCCCAGCAGAATGCCCAGATTCATAACTATCGTGCCATGCTCATATCCTGCCGGCATAGTTTCGCAAAGCACCCCCCGGATCAGCTCGCCACGAACTCCCTTGGCGTCGAGTCGCAGCAACTCGTCGGCGGTCAGCAGCTTGGTTTCTGCGGCCGTGGTGCTCGTCATCTCCAACTCCTCTCACCCGGGAGCACGTAAGGCAATCATACTACAGCATTCTGGCAGCGCGTTGTCTCGACTGGATTCCCAGGCTCCGATATCGAGTCTGGGGCCTACTGGAGCGGCGCGGTGCTGAAGATTACCCTAAAGGGCTTGCAGTAAATTACGACGGCGCCCACCGTATCGAGGTCCGTCTCCGCCGGAATTTCGTAGTTCTGGTTGCCGATGTTGCCCTTCAGCTTGCCCAGCTCGATGTAGCCGTCCTGGTGAACGTCGTCGCGGCTGCCGGGGTCGGGGTGGGGCGTGAGAATCACGCGGAGATCCGGGCCGTTCGTGCCATTGAAGTCCTCCATCCGCAGGACGCCTGAGCCGTCGGCCAGCCTGTACACCGTGGCCGTGCCCTCACCCTTGTGGAAGGAGTCGGCTCCCATGAACTGCCCGGTCTTGACGGCCTGGGCCTCCTTCATCGTGTCCATCATCGACTCGGTCATCGGCAAGTCCACTTTGGCCATGGTCGCCATGACCTTCTCGGCTTCCGCCATGGTGACACCGGCCGGCATCTCCGCGTTGGCGGCGAACGGGAACTCCTCCTGCACTTCCGTGTCGAGGAACAGGGGCGCCAGCAGCCACCATGCAAATCCTGCGATGGCAATTGCGACGACGACTGCTGCTCCTATCCACAACCGCTTGTTTGCTGCCAGCATGGCGCACCTCCTTACCTTTAGTGTATCTCTAGTGTACCCCTTCGACTAAGAGCCTATCCGACAACTCCAGCAGCGCGAAATGTTATCCAGGCACAAGCAAAGTGCAGCATAGCCAGATAGTTGTCCAAACGCTTCTCCCAACGGATGAGCAGGCGTCTGAATCGATTCAGCCAGCTATGGCTGCGCTCGACCACCCAACGGCGGGCGCGGTAACCTGGAAGGGTCTGTTGTTCCTTCCGCTCCTGGCCTCGGCTGCGGATGTGCGCTGTGTATCCGTACCGAGCCACCAACTGCTCGACTTCAGCAAAGTCATAGCCCTTGTCCATACACAGCCGCTGAGGTTGTGCAGGCCGGGGAACCGGACGTTGTGCCACTATAGATTCCAATGTCGCCTCAACCATCTTCATGTCGTGGCGGTTGGCTCCATCCACACTCACCCCTATGGGAATACCGTTCCCCTCAGTCAACAGGCTGCGTTTGGTACCCTTCTTACCCCGGTCTGTAGGGTTCGGGCCAGTGCCCTTACCCCCCGAGCGGAGCCTTTGTCATGGCTCCATCCATTGCCTGCCACTGCCAATCTATCCCTTGCACCTCATCGTATTCAGACAACCCCCGCTCCCACAACTCCTCGAAGACTCCGGCGACTCGCCAACGCTGGAACCTGTCATGCACAGTGCTCGGAGCACCGAACGTCCGAGGCAACGCTTTCCACTGGCAGCCGGTCCGCAGCAAGTAGAAGATCCCATCCATACACTGGCGGGCAGGTTTCCACGGCCTCCCGCCCTTCGGACCCGCCGTCTCCGCAGGCAATATCGGCTCAATCCTCTCCCACAGAGCATCGGGAATCCGCCAATCAGCGCCTACGCCTCCATGATCGATCTCCGACATGTCTTTCCTCCACTCAAGTAGAATGGAGAAAGTTTATGCAAAGTCTCGGATACTCACCAAGAACAATTAAGGTTATCGGATAGGCTCTAAAGTGGTGCGCGTCAGCCTTACCCCCGCAGCTCCAGGCGCTCCAGCCGGGACAGCGGGCCGCCGATAAGGGGCTCCGCGTACGCCGCGAAGTCAGCCGTCGGCATGGAGTACGCCGGGTCATACATGCTGGAGGGCAGGGTCTTGACTCCGCCCGCCACCTCTTCGAGAGCCGCGGTGCCGGTCCGGCAGGCGTACAGGTCGCCGGGTTCCCGCTCCAGGGTCACCATCACGCCCGTGGCCCCTTCCTCCGCGTACATCACGGCCGCCCTGCCGGCCATCTCGGCCTCGAGGGCGTCGGTGCGGGAGACGCTTTCGGCCAGGGAGCGCTGTATGGAGCCCGGCTTCTCGTAGCGCACCCTCGCGCCCAGCCTGCGGCCCACCAGCTCGGAGAGATACCTCCCTGCGCCCTCGTAGTACGGGTGGCCGAAATCGTCCACGTACCAGGGCTCGCCCGGTCCCAGGACTCCGTGCTCGCCCCGCGCGTTCTCTGCGGCAACGACCACCGCCGTCCCGTACCTGGCATACGCGTCCTCGACAAGGCCCAGGAAGTGGTCCTCGACCACGGGCTCCTCGGGTACGATGACGACGTGCGGCGCGTCCCGATCCTCGCGCTTTCCGAGCACCGATGCCGCGGCGAGCCAGCCCGCGTCCCTGCCCATGACCTCCAGGACCGCGAGAGGGGCTGCTGGGCCCATCGTCTCCACGTCCCGCCCGATTCCCATGGTGGCCAGGGCAATGAATCTCGCGGCGCTGCCATATCCGGGAGAGTGGTCGGTCGCAAGCAGGTCGTTGTCGATGGTCTTGGGCACGTTGACGACCGACAGGGGCAGCCCCGCGCGCCGCGCCTCCATTTCGAGCGTGTGCCCGTTCTCGGCGGAGTCGTTGCCCCCGATAATGAAGCAGTAGCCTATGCCCATCGCCTCGATCTGCTTCAGCGACTCATCGACCTCTGAAGGACCGAGCTTCCTGCGGGTCGATCCAAGGATGCCCCCGGGGGTGCGCGAGATGGCGTCCCATCGGGAGCCTGGGATACCCCCAAGCTCCACGAATCTCCCCTCGACGAGGCCCTGGATCCCCCTCACCACGCCGAGTATCCGGCCGAATGCGGGGCTGCGGGCTGCTGTCCTGACGACGCCCGCAAGGCTCCTGTTCAGCACCGCTGTGCTGCCCCCGGACTGCATTACCAGGACGTTCCCGGGCCGGTCGGCCACTGCGGTCAGTAGGCCCAGAGGGCCAGCGCGCCGGCTACGCCGAGGACGGCCAGCGACGCGAGGGTGAGGAGCGGGTTGTCGAGCGTGACCGCGCCGACGTAGATGAGCGGCGAGTCGATCGCTATGGCCCAGAACACGTACTGCTTGACCCTGTTCTTGTCGAACATTGCGCCCACCTACAGGAGATTGAGAAGTATCCAGGCCTGGATGCCGACCAGCAGCACGATCAGCAGGCAGTAGGGAATGGTGCGCTTCATCACCTCGCCCTCCTTGCCAGACAGGCCGACGATGGCCGTGCCGACAAGCACCTTGGCCGGGGCGATGGCGCTCCCGAGCGAACCCCCTATCGACTGGACTGCCGCGATGGTGACCGTGGAGACCCCGAGTGCGCCGGCCGTCTCCTGCTGGAGCACTCCGAACATCACATTCGAGTTCGTGTTGCTGCCCGTCATGAAGGTCCCGAGCACCCCTATGTAGGGCGAGAACACGGGAAAGGCAGTCTGCGTGATGTCAGCAATCGTACGACCCAGGAGCACGGTCATACCCGTGTCGGTCATGACCAGGGCCATCATGACCATGGTGGCGATACCGACGCTGGTGGGGACGCACTGTGTGTAGGTCTTCCTGATCGCCGAGAGCCCGGCGCCGGGCTTCCAGCTCCGGCGGGCGAGGAAGACCCCGTACGTCAGCGCCAGCGCCAGCAGTATCAGCGGAGCCGGGTGCCTCAGCAGCCTGACCTTCGCATAGCTGTCCTGCGCGTCCACCGCGTACCCCGCTCCCGTTTCCGTCGCCGGGTAGTCCAGGCCCCAGAACAGGGACGCGCCCAACTCCTTCACCGCGGGCACCTGGGACAGCACGCTGAGCGCCAGCACCGCGTAGTAGGGCAGGAAGGCCATGTGGAAACTGGGCCCTTCCTTTGCCGCCGACCGCTCGGCGCGTTGGGCAGGCTCCTTGGTCGGCGCTCGCAGCAGCGGCGTCTTGGCGACCAGCCATCCCACGCCGCATCCGACGAGGCCCGATACGAGGGACGCCACCTGGGGGGCGCCAACCGATGCCAGGACCCACAGGCAGAGCGCCATTGAGCCGCCCATCACCAGGACAATGGGTATCCCGCGCCGCAGCGATGGCATCCCGCCCTCGAGATGTGCGACGGCGAATCCGGTGACTATGGTCGGCAGTGCGAAGAGGGCCGCCATGTGGGGGCCGATCTCCTCGCCCGGGATCTCCGTCACGAGCTGTATGGTGAAGTACGAGGAGCCGAGGGACCCGAAGGTCACGGCCCAGGCGTGGCCCACGAGCACTATGGCCGCGGCACGCGCAGCGCCGAAGCCCATGAACACCATGAGCGGGGCCACCACCGCGACGGGTACGCCGAAGCCCGCGATCCCCTGCATGAACCCGGAGAAGGCCCAGCCGACTACGAGCGCCTGGGCGAGTGGGTCCTCCACCAGCCGGGTCATGGTCCTGCCGATCACGTCGATGCCGCCCATCTCGTCGACGACGTTGTATAGGAGCACGGACGTCCAGATGATCGACAGGACGAAGAAGCTCAGGCTCAGGCCCTTCGCGCTGCCTATCGCGAGCAGCCTGGGGTCGGACCCGAAGAACAGCAGCGCGATGACCGCTACGACGAGGAAAGCGGCGGCCCCGGCACGTGGCGCAGACCACTTCAACGCGAGGATGGACGCCAGCAGCGCCACCAGCGGCAGTGCCGCCAGCAGCACATTTACTACGTTCAGCTCGGGCCCGTCAGCCAAGTGGGAAGCTCACGTATCCGGTCAGCCGTTGCCGCCAACGCGATCGAGGAGCTCGTTTAGTATGTAGTCGGCCCCCGTGCTCTTGAGCCTGGCAGCTTCATATAGGCTCTCCAATGCCCAATAGAGATTTTCGCTATCGAAACCTACGTCTGGCAGCGACTCAACCTCATCGTCGTCAAGGAGTGACTCCGCCTCAGTCCCTCTTTCGTTGTAGATCGAGAACTTGTAGGAGTCCTCGTCGTTAAAGAGAAACTTCCTAATGGAAACTGAGTAATCCGAATAGACTATCTTGAACTCGTTCTCATCCGCCGTTTCGACCCAGAAAACCGAGCCCCTCCTGGTCTGACCCAATAGCCCTAGTGCGATTCTCACAGTCCTTGGATCTGCCATCAGTCTTCACCTACCTGCACTTGCTGCTTGAGTTCACTGGCCAGATCGTCGAGCGTGGATTGTACCCTCAGCAGGTATTCCTCGTCGCGAACAGATATCCGCGGGGCACTGTCTTTCTGTTCGGCTTGCGCTACGCGGCGGTCTAGTGTCTGCAAATGTGCGATGGCACTCTGGATGGTCGCCTGTTGTCTTGAACTAAGGTTATAGCGCAGGGGCCCGTCAGCCACCTGCGAACCGACCGGGGTCGAAGTCCCGAATCGGCATCTCCGACGCCCCCAAGGCGACCAGGTCGGCCGTGACTCGGCCCATAGCCGCGCCTAGTATCACGCCCGACCTGCCTCCCCCGGTAGCCACGTACACCCCATCCCAGCCGGGCGCCGGGCCGAGCAGTGGCATATAGTCCTCGGACAGTGGGCGGAGGCACGCGGTCTGCCTCACCACCTGTGCGTCGGACATCGCAGGGACCATCTTCACCAGCGCCGCCATGATCAGGTCCCTGGCCTCCGGCGTGGGAGTCTCGTCGAAGCCCTCCTCCTCCTCGGTCGTGCCTGCCCAGACGAGGCCGTCCGGCTTGGTGACGGCGTAGTTGCCGGCCCAGCCCATCGAGCACCGGTACGGAGGCCCGGACGCCCTGAGTCGGAGTATCTGTCCCTTCAGTGGGCGCACGGCTATCGGGAAGCCCAGCCACTCCGAGGCGGCTCCGCACCACGGCCCCATCGCAATAACGACCGTGCTGCAGGGGATGTCCCGGTCCGTGAGGGTAACTCCGGTCACCCGTGCGCCCTCGCGCGTCACCCCGATGACCTCGCCCCGCTCGAAGCGCGCCCCTCTTATCTCCGCTCCCTTCGCCAGGGCCGTAGTCAGGCGCTGAGGCTCCAGGTCGGACGTGCCCTGGATGTGGACAGCACCCCGCGCCTCCGGTGAGATTCGCGGTTCGACGGCGGACAGGTCGTCCCCCTCCAGCCAGGAGACCGTATAGCCAGCCTCCTGCTGCATGACCGGCAGGCCTGCTTTTGCGGCGGCCGCCTCGTCGTCCGTGAAGCACAGGACCATGGACGGCCGGTCGCGGTATTCGATGTTGACGCCTGTCTCGTCCGGCAGCGTACCGGCAAGCTCCCGGTAGAGCCTGACGCTGAGCCGGCTGAGCCCCTGTGTCGGGCCGTGTACGCCCGGCCCGGCCATAGCGCTGAGGCCGCCGTAGGCGTGTCCCGAGGCGTGGCTCCCGACTGCGTCCCGCTCGAGGACTACGGTGGATATCCCGGCCTCACCGAGGTAGTAGGCTGTGGCGGCCCCGACTATACCGCCGCCGATGATCGCGACATCCGGTGCTCGCGTCATGGGCCAATCGATCCTTCAGGGACGGCCCGGGTACCCTCTGTTCTCCCTGCTATGGCGAGCGCGTGCACGATTGCCATTCGTCCAGGGTCACCGCGATGTCCTGCACTTGGCCTTCCCGTATGATCGTCAGCTCCACCTTGTCTCCAGGCCTGAGCGTGTTCAGGTGCTCGACGATGTCGGCGACGCTGGAGATGGGCTCGCCGTCCACCGCCGTGATGAAGTCGCCGCGCCCGGATGGGACAGTCCTGAAAGAGTCGCCCCGGAGGCCGGCGCGCTGGGCCGGGCTGTCCTGGCAGATGCGACTGACGTACACGCCCTGCTCGACGGGCAGCCCCATCACTTGGACCTGGCTCGGTGTCAGGCTGCGGCTTTCGATCCCCAGCCTGGGACGCTTGTACTCGACGGGATTCAGCAGGCTCGGGAGCAGCTGCCGCACCGTGTTGGAAGACACCGCGAAGCCGACGCCCGTCTGCAGCAACGCCCCCGTCCCGAACCTGGAGGGATCGATCTTTACCGCCGACACCACGCCGATGGCCTCTCCTCTGGAGTTGAGGAGAGGCCCGCCGGAGTTTCCGGGGTTCAGGGCCGCGTCGGTCTGGATCAGCTCCGGGACCGGCCTGTTCAGGGAGCCGACCTGGCTCCTTCCCTTCCCGCTCACGACCCCCACGGTCACTGAGTTCGGGTTCTCGTACGGGCTTCCGATGGCTATGGCTAGCTGCCCCGGAATGACCCTGTCGGAGTCGGCCAGCCTGAGCGGCTCGATGTCCGCGGCCAGGTCGGGGTCCACCTGCAGGATGGCCAGGTCGTCCGCCCTGCTGCTGCCCAGCAGGGTTGCGTCCAGGGTACGACCGTCATGGAGGGTGACCCGTACGTCGCCCGCCATGCCGACGATGTGGGCATTCGTGACTATGTGCCCCTCTGCGTCGACGAAGAACCCCGACCCGCTCTGTTGGCTGAACAGCTGGGAGACGCCTATCTCCACGATGGCAGGGCTGGCGCGCTCGAACACGGACGTGACCTGCCCTTCGTCGAACAGGGCCGTGGGCTGTGTTGCGCCGAAGGACCCCCATGCCAGCGCGAGCCCGAGGAGCATTCCGAAGGCGACAAGGAATATCGCCCCCCAGATAGTAAGCCTCACCCCGCGTCGGTCCGGCGAAGGAGGCGGGGCTTCCTGCTCGGTTGCGTGGACGTCGTCCTCGTACATCCCGGCAACTCCTCGGACGGAGAGAACCATCCGCACCCCCTCAGTATACACCCTCGAGAGTCTACGTAATCCTGGCGACCCGACGATTCCGCTGTCGGTCCTGTCGTTGGGCGAGTGCTCTTGAAGTGCCGGTCCCTCCGAACCTGGGCGGCGCCTATTCGGCTTTGTCGGCACTGTGCGGCAGTACCTCGAAGGCGCCGAAATCATACGTGGAATAGCTGCCCGAATGCCGTTCGGCGGTTGACACCCACTTTCTAGGCTAATAACATCCCTTGGATTCCCTTCCGCACGTGCCCAGGTTGCGGGGGCGTGCGCCCCAGAATATCTCAGGAGGCGACGTCTGTTATGGTTACGCTTAGAAAGAGCGAGATCGCCGCGAGGGTTGCCCGCAATCTCAGGCCGCAAGGGTCGACTGCTCAGGGAGAGATTGCCCTCAACGCGGTGCTTGAGAGTATTCAAGAGGCCTTGGAGGAAGGCCACAAGGTTGTACTGACGGGGTTCGGTTCCTTTTCAATCAGAGACGTCAAGGCCAGGCGAGTCAAGCCGATTCGAGGCGGCCAGGCAGAGCAGCTCATCACCATCCCTGCACACAAGCGTGTCGGCTTCACGGCCGGCTCGGACCTGAACAAGTCAGCCCAGGGCTAGACAGAGACGAGAACGGCCGTTGCTCAAACACCTTATACCGCAGCGTATCGACTTCTTGGAGGCACCATGCGCTACTACCGCGTACGCGACGACATCGGAAACGTTCACCTCACGGTGGAGTCCGAGCCGGGCAGGCTTGAGTCACTCACGGCCCTCAACGACGAAGTCAGAGGCTTCGACGACCTGATGAAGGTTAGCTACGTCGGTGGCCAGTCCATAGACGACGTAGCCCGAAACGTACTCTCTGCCGGCGACGGCCCTGCCTTCGATCTCGGCTCCGTCGTCGAGTCGTCGAAGGCCGGCCCGGGCGGGACGAGGATCATCCGGCCTCTCGACCCTAACGAGATATGGGCCGGCGGCATTGGAAACTACCCGGTGCCGGACGCGGCGGTCAGCGCTATGCCCGACTTCACGAGGACCGCCTACGAGGCAGACCGGCCTCCGGTGATGTACAAGGGCGGGTCTACGAGGCTGGCGGGCCCCTTCGACGACATCGGCATCCGCTCGGACACCACGTCCGTCGCGGAGGGCGAGCTAGTGCTAGTGCTCTACAAGGGCAGGATAGTCGCGTACAGCACCGGTAACGAGGTCGCCGGAGGCCTGATGGGCCAGACCATCTGGTGGATGGTCCCCAGCAAGGTCTTCACCGGGTGCGCCTCTCTTGGCCCCTGCGTCGTGACTCCCGAGAGCATGCCCGATCCGATGGGGCGCAACATGGAGCTAACCATCACGCGCAATGGCGGCGAGGCGGGCTCTTCGACAAACACTACCGACCACCGCAGGCCGCCGGAAGAGATCGTGAAGTGGGTCACGGCCCACGACACGCCCCCTGACGTAGTCATCGTGTATACCGGCGGATGCGTCGCCGACGGACCGCTCGAAGAGGGCGACGTCGTGCGGATCAGCCTCGACGGAATCGGAGCCGTGGAGAACAGGGTCACGGTCGTGTAGCGTCCCGGACACTCCGGACAACCTCCAAAGATACCGAGCAATGCCGTACAAACCGATAAACGACTACGGGGTTATCGGCGACCTGTATACCGTTGCCCTGGTGGGAACGGACGGCTCCATCGACTGGTGCTGCCTGCCCCACTTTGACTCGCCGGGCGTCTTCAACGCGATACTGGACGACGGCCAGGGCGGCCGGTTCAGGATCCACAGCGTCGGCGACGGCATCACCAGGCAGCTCTACCACCCCGACACCAACGTCCTCATGACGTACTTCACCGGCAGGGACGGCGTGGTTCTCCTCGAGGACTTCATGCCTCTGGAGGGCCCGCAGTCCGGCCCCGAAGGCCACCACTCTCCGCGCATCGTCAGGAGGGTCACGGGCGTACGCGGCACGAAGCGGATGAGGCTCGAGTGCCTCCCAGCCTTCGACTACGCCAGGGCGGGTCACCGTGTCGTGCCAACAGAGTCCGGGGTTGTCTTCATGTCCGAAACGGGCTTGGTCCTCGGTCTCGCCCTGCCGGACGGGTGTCCCGTCGACGTGAACGACGAGGGCGGGGTCACGTCGGAGTTCGAAGTTGTGACCGGCCAGACCTTCACCTTCGTAGCAGGGCTTGTCGACGACCACACCGGCCCCCTCGTGCGCCTGGACGAGGACGCAGGCCGGGGCCTGATGGAAGACACACTGGCCTTCTGGAAGCGGTGGCTCGGCGGATGCACGTACAAGGGCAGGTGGAGGGAGATGGTGCAGCGCTCGGTGCTCACCCTGAAGCTGATGACCTTCGCTCCGACAGGAGCGATAGTCGCGGCTCCGACCTGCAGCCTTCCCGAGACCCTGGGCGGGACCAGGAATTGGGACTACCGCTACACCTGGATGCGCGACGCCGCCTTCACGGTCTACGCCTTCATGCGGGTGGGCCTCACCTACGAGGCCGAGCAGTTCATGAAATGGGTCGAGGCGCGGGCCAGCGAGCTCGAAGGTGACGACATCCCCTCGATCATGTACAGGCTTGACGGGGGCCACATCATCGAAGAGGAGTCGCTGGACCATTTGGAGGGATACAGGGGATCGAAGCCCGTTCGCGTCGGCAACAACGCGCACCACCAGCTCCAGCTCGACATATTCGGCGAGTTGATGGACTCCGTATATCTGTACAACAAGTACGGCGTTCCCATCTCGTACGACTTCTGGAAGCACCTCAGAAGGCTGCTCGACTGGGTGGCGGAGAACTGGCGCGAGGCCGACGAGGGCATATGGGAGGTCCGCGGCGGGCGCCAGCAGTTCGTCTTCTCGAAACTGATGAGCTGGGTCGCCCTCGACCGCGGGCTCCGGCTGGCCGAGAAGCGCTCCTTCCCCGCGAATCGGCAGGTGTGGCTCGAAGAGCGCGACGCCATATACGAGGCCATCATGGAGAGGGGCTGGAACCCGAAGAGAGGGGCCTTCGTACAGTACTTCGACTCGGACGTGGTCGACGCTGCCAACTTGCTTATGCCGCTCGTCTTCTTCATATCCCCCAAGGACCCGAGAATGCTGTCGACCATCGACGTGGTCCTGAAAGACCTTACTCAGGACGGCATGGTGCAGCGGTACGACGTTGACGAAGCGGCATCGGACGGCCTGGCGGGCCAGGAAGAGGGCAGCTTCAGCATGTGCACCTTCTGGCTGGTCGAAGCGCTCACGAGGGCGGGGCGTCTGGACGAGGCGAGGTTCATATTCGAGCGGATGCTGGGCCACTCGAACCACCTGGGCCTCTACTCCGAGGAGATAGGCGCCTCTGGCGAAGCGCTGGGGAACTTCCCTCAGGCCTTCACGCACCTGTCACTCATAAGCGCGGCCTATAACCTCGACCGCAGCCTGGGTGGAGGCGTATAGCCAGGCTGCGGCAGATTCACGTCCGGCCCGGACTTCCCGATCGGTAGCTCCGGCGGGTGTCGTCCCGTACATGGACGCGGCCTATCGGTCTGGGGATCTTATGCTTCGACTGAATTGCGGGTCATGAAATGTGAAACCTGCTTTGGGACAGGGCCTTTCCATTGTTGAGATAGGGTCGTACCTTGCCGTTCGGCCTGAGCTTGTCGAAGGCCCCAATTGTGGTTCGACAGGCTCACCACGAACGGACTTTGGAAAGGCCCTGGCTTTGGGAAGTTGACAGAGAGTTCAAGGCAGGCTATACTCTCCCCTTGTCGCCCGTAATGGGCGCTTGGCTTGGTGTGTGCTTCATTCTCTACCTAGCTCAGAGAGGACAATGGCCGACTTATGCCTACTGTGAACCAGCTGGTCAGAAAGGGAAGGAAGAGCAAGCGGCGCAAGGACAAAGCTCCCGCGCTGAGGTTCTCCTTCAACACGATCAAGAATAGGGGCCGGAGAGACTCCGGGTCTCCCCAGAAGCGTGGCGTGTGCATCCAGGTGAGGACGCAGACGCCCAAGAAGCCGAACTCCGCCCTTCGCAAAGTGGCGCGGGTGAGGCTCACCAACGGCGTGGAGGTATCCGCCTACATTCCTGGCGAGGGTCACAACCTCCAGGAGCACTCGGTGGTCCTGATACGCGGGGGCAGAGTGAAGGACCTCCCGGGTGTCAGGTATCACGTCGTGCGAGGTGCCCTGGATACCGACGGTGTTGGCGAGCGACGGCGAGGACGCAGCAAGTACGGAAGCAAGAGGGAGCGGCGCTAGCGCCCGCGCCCTCAGAATTCAAAGGTTCGATCTAATGGCTAGACGCAGACGTGCGGAGAGGAGACAGATCAAACCCGACCCGAGATTCGGGAGCGTGGAGCTTGCCCGTTTCATAAACAAGGTGATGCTGGACGGCAAGAAGACGATCGCTCAGAAGATCGTCTACGTAGCTCTCGATATCGCCCAGCAGGAGTCGCGGATCTCCGGACTCGACGTCTTTCGGCAGGCCATGAGAAACGCCATGCCCCAGGTCCAGGTCAGGTCGCGCAGGGTGGGCGGTACTACGTACCAGGTGCCCACAGACATACGCCCCGAACGCCAGGAGGCCCTAGCTATGAAATGGGTCATAACCTCAGCCCGCGACAAGTCCGGCAGCCCCATGGCCCAGCGTCTGGCCCAGGAGCTTGTCGAGGCCTCCCGCAGCCAGGGCAACGCCGTCAGGAGAAAGGAAGAGATGCACCGAATGGCGGAGGCCAATCGCGCCTTCGCCCACTACCGGTGGTAGCCTCCAGCGCCCCCATCACCTCCTCTGCATCGTCCATCATGACTTCTTCTTCAACCCTCGGATCCGTACGAAACATCGGGTTCATTGCGCACATCGACGCCGGCAAAACGACGGTGACGGAGCGTGTGCTGTATCTGGCCGGCCGCATATACAAGATAGGAGGGGTCGACGAGGGCACTACGGCGATGGACTGGATGGCACAGGAGCGGGAGAGGGGGATCACGATCACCTCTGCGGCGACTGCGTGCCGATGGCAGGGCTACGACATCAACATTATCGACACGCCGGGGCACGTCGACTTCACTGCGGAGGTAGAGCGGAGCCTGAGGGTGCTGGACGGCGGCGTGGTCATATTCGACGCCGTCGCGGGCGTCGAGCCCCAGTCGGAGACGGTATGGCGGCAGGCCGACAAGTATAAGGTGCCCCGCCTCTGCTTCGTAAACAAGATGGACAGGATTGGGGCTGACTTCCAGAAGACCGTGGACAGCATCTCCAGGAGGCTGCAGGCCCGTCCTGTCCCAATCCACATGCCCCTCGGCCAGGAGGACTCCTTCCGTGGCATCGTAGACCTTGTGGAGGGCAGGGCATATCTCACCGACCCTGAGAACCCAAGGTCAGTGGTCGACGGCCCGGTCCCCGACGATGCGATGGATGAATTCATTAGCTATCGCGATGTGATGATCGAGAGAATCGCCGAGACCGACGACGACCTGATCATTAAGTACCTGGAGGGCAAGGAGATCTCGACCGAAGAGCTCAAGCAGGCCCTTCGTAGAGCGACCATAGACTACAGGCTCGTTCCCGTCGTCTGCGGCAGCGCCTTGAACAACCAGGGGCTGCAGCCCCTACTCGACGCTGTCGTTAACTACCTGCCCTCTCCGCTGGACGTGGAGGCGGCACGCGGGACCGACCCGGTCACCGGTGAGGAGGTCTTCAGGGAGCCGACGCTGGAAGGGCCGTTCTCGGCACTCGCGTTCAAGGCTGTGGCCGACCCGTTCATAGGCAGGTTGGTCTACTTCAGGGTCTACTCCGGCACGGTACGTTCAGGAACGGCAGTGCTCAATACGCGGACCGGCCGCAGAGAGAGGCTTGGCCGCATAGTAAAGATGCATGCCCAGCATCGCGAGGACCTCGCAGAGGTCAGGGTAGGCGATATCGCGGCTGTAGTAGGAGCACGGCAAACCTCGACGGGCGACACACTGTGCGACCAGGATAATCCAGTCTCGCTGGAGACGATCTCTTTCCCCGAGCCCGTCATTTCCATGGCGATCGAACCCAAGACCAGGGCTGAACAGGACAGGCTCGTCGACGCCCTCAACAAGCTGTCGGACGAGGACCCCACCCTGGACGTGGTCTACGACGAAGAGGTGGGCCAGACCGTCATATCCGGCATGGGCGAGCTCCACCTCGACATCATCGTCGATCGTATGAAGCGGGAGTACAAAGTAGTCGCCAACGTCGGGCGTCCTCGGGTCGCATACCGCGAGTCGGTGCGTCGGAAGGGAAGGGGCGAAGGCCGGTTGGTGCGCCAGACGGGCGGTCACGGCCAGTTTGCCCATGTAATCCTGGAGGTGGAGCCTCTCGAACGGGGAAGCGGCGTAGAGTTCGACGACAAGATACGCGGGGGCGCCATCCCTCGGGAGTATATTCCCGCTGTCGAGAAGGGTATCCAGGACGCGCTGGGCGTAGGACCTCTGTCGGGCTATCCGGTCGTCGACGTCAGGGTCACCCTGCTCGACGGGCGCTACCACGAGGTCGACTCGTCCGAGATGGCCTTCCGCATCGCCGGGTCCATGGCGGCCAAGTCGGCAATCGACAAGGGCGGACCGTTGCGGCTGGAGCCGATGATGAAGCTGGAGATAGCGACGCCGGGCGAGTTTCTTGGCGATGTGCTGGGAGACCTGGGCAGGCGCAGAGCGCCTATTAGAAGCATCGAAGGACATGGCGACATCCAGTCAGTGCAGGCCAGGATTCCCTTGGCGGAGAGCTTCGGATACGCGGGCACCCTGAGGTCTCTTACTCAGGGCAGAGCGACCTACTCCATGGAATTCGAACGATATGAGGAGGCGGCGGAGGCTGATGTAGCCTTGGCCGCCCACGGAGGATAGCCCGCGTAATGGTGACTCAGCAGAGAATAAGGATCATCCTGAAGGCGTTCGACCACCGGATCCTCGATCTGTGGGCGACCCAGATCGTCGAGGCCGCAGAGCGCACGGGCGCACAGGTTGCTGGCCCGGTGCCCCTGCCGACCACGATCAAGCGGTTCTGCGTGATACGCTCTTCGCATGTCCACAAGAAGTCGCGCGAGCACTTCGAGTTGAGGACTCACAACAGACTGATAGACATTCTGGAGCCATCGACCAAGACCATCGACTCGCTGACCAGGCTCAACGTGCCGGCCGGCGTACATATATCGATGAAGATGTAACAAGAGAACAATGAGCATTCGAGCGCTGTTAGGCAAAAAAATAGGGACCACGCAATACTTCGAGCAGGATGGCCGCGCCGTGTGCGTTACGGCATTGGAGGTCGGTCCCTGCACCGTAACCCAGGTCAAGACGATCGAGCGCGACGGCTACTCGAGCGCGCAGATCGGCTTCGAAGATGTGAAAAAGTGCAGCAACCCCCTGGACGGACACTTGAAGCCCTCCGGGGGTCTGTTCCGCTACCTGCGCGAGGTGGAGATCGAGGACGGGGTCGAGGTCGAAGTCGGGCAGAAGCTGGATGCAGGGATGTTCGAGACCGGGCAGAAGGTGGACGCCACGGGCACGAGCAAGGGGCGTGGATTCGCAGGCGGGGTGAAGCGGCACAATTTCAAGGGTGGGCCGAAGACCCACGGGCAGTCCGATCGACACCGGGCCCCCGGGTCTATAGGGGCCGGCAGCACTCCGGGACGTGTCATCAAGGGCCTCAGGATGGCCGGCCACATGGGCAACATGCGGGTGACTGTGCGCAACCTGAGGGTGGTCGAGGCCGACGCGGACAGAAACCTGCTCCTGCTGGAAGGTGCGGTTCCTGGCGCCCACAACTCTATCGTCATGATCTACAAGACGGGCTAGACAATGCGAATTTGGCTCAAGAACAGCAGCGGCGACTCTATCGGGCGCGTGGACGTGCGGGACGATGTATTCGACGCGCCGCCCAACCCTGCTCTGGTCCACCAGGTGGTCGTTGGACAGTTGGCGAATGCCAGGCAGGGCACGGCGAGCTCGAAGACCCGGTCGGATGTGTCGGGCGGAGGCCGCAAGCCGAGGCCTCAGAAGCATTCCGGCCTCTCGCGGGCGGGCACCATCCGCTCTCCGCTTTGGGTAGGCGGCGGCGTGGCGTTCGGCCCGAAGCCTCGAAGCTACAGGCAGCGGACGCCCAGGAAGATGCGGCGTCTGTCCCTGGTGGCAGTGCTCTCGGAGAAGGCGAGAAGCGGCGACCTGGTGATCGTCGATTCCCTGGAAATGGACGAAGGGAAGACGAGCCGCCTCGTCGGCATACTCGCCGCCTTGGACGTACGGGGCCCCGCCCTGCTCTCGGCCGACGGAGCCGGGCCGGAGGTGCTCGTGGCCGCCAGAAACATCCCACAGCTGCGGATCGTGCCGGCCGTCCTCATCAACACGGCCGACCTCGTGAGATGCGGGAAGGTGGTCATGACCGTTGAGGCCTTGAGAAGGGTCGAAGAGATATTGGCAGAGCCGGCGAAGTCCAGGCGGTCGGGCGTCACGGAAGCGGCCTAGTGGAGCGGGTATGGTAGCTCAAAGCATTCTGAGAAGGCCCATAGTAACCGAGAAAAGCACTCTGCTGCAGGAAGAGCGCTCGTACGTGTTCGAGGTATCGCCGGAAGCCAACAAGCAGGAGATTTGGCGTGCGGTCGAGGATGCGTTCGACGTGAAGGTGGAGAGAGTCAACACCATGAGGGTGCTGGGCAAGAGGAAGCGGTTCGGCGCCAGGCTCAGCCGCCAGAGATCCTGGAAGAAGGCGATAGTCACGCTCGCCCCGGGCGAGTCGATAACGATATTCGAGGGCGTCTAAATGCCGCTGAAGAATGCAAAACCTACGACCCCGGGACGCCGCGGAGCGGTCTTCCAGACATCCGACGACATTACGGCGGACAAGCCCAAGAAGTCGCTGTTGCTGCCGCACAAGAAGCGGGCCGGCAGGGACAGGAGCGGCAAGATCTCGGTCCGACACCGCGGCGGCGGCCACAAGCGCAGGCTCCGGATCATCGACTTCAAACGGGACAAGTTCGACGTTCCCGGAGAAGTGGTTTCCATCGAGTACGACCCGAACCGGTCGGCTCGCATAGCACTGATCAAGTACAGGGATGGCGACTGGCGCTACATCCTGGCCCCCAACGAGCTGAGGGTCGGAGCGTCGATCATGGCGGGTGCGAACGCAGAGATGAGCCTGGGCAATGCGCTTCCCTTGAGAGCGATCCCCACGGGCACGCTCGTACATAACGTCGAAATGAAGGTGGGCAGAGGAGGCCAGATGGTGCGCAGCGCCGGCAGCGCGGCCCAGGTGCTGGCCAAAGAGGGGCGCTACATCCTGCTCAGGTTGCCGTCGGGCGAGGTCCGCCAGGTGCTAAGCGAGTGCATGGCGACGGTGGGTCAGCTGAGCGCCCTCGACCATAAGAACATTAAGCTGGGCAAGGCCGGACGGAAGCGCCACATGGGGAGACGCCCCGAGGTAAGAGGCGTGGTGATGTCGCCCGCCGACCATCCTCACGGAGGCGGCGAGGGACGCTCACCCATCGGGATGCCCAGTCCCAAGACGCCTTGGGGCAAGCCTGCCCTGGGCTACCGGACCCGCAGAAACAAGAAATCGGACAAGATGATCTTTTCGCGTAAGAACAAGCGCTAGCGAGGGCGGCATGTCCAGATCGATAAAGAAAGGCCCATACGTAGACGCAAAGCTCGCCAAGAAGGTGGAGGCGGCCCAGCGTAGCAGGGCGAAAGTGATGATTCGGACGTGGTCCAGGCCGTCGATGATCATGCCTGACATGATCGGCCTGACCATCGCCGTGCATGACGGCAGGAGGCACGTGCCGGTGTACATCGCGGAGAACATGGTCGGACACAGGCTGGGCGAATTTGCGCCGACTCGGACCTTCCGGGGGCACTCCTCGAGGTCCGAGCGGATGACGACGCCGGCTTAGGTGAAGAAGTGCCCGCAAGAGCCAAGACAACGAACACTGGAGTATCGGTAGGCAAGGTCAAGCCCGTGCTCGACCTTGTTCGCGGCATGTATGTGGAGGATGCCCTGGACATGTTGAGTGTCATGCCGTCCCCGGTTGCCGCAAGGGTTGCGAAGGTCGTGAAATCGGCCTCGGCGAATGCGGAGGCTGAGATGCTTGGCTCTGCGTCGAATCTGAGGATAGTAGAGACATTTGCGAACGAGGCCACAACGCTCAGGCGGTTCAGGGCAAGGGCGCGGGGGCGTGTCGCTCGCATCAGTAAAAGGAGCAGCGACATCACCGTAGTCATCGACGAGGGGACACCGGATGGGAAATAAGACACACCCGATAGGCTTTCGACTCGGCGTCATCAAGGACTGGCAGGCCAGGTGGTTCGCGGCGAAGCCAGGCGAATACAGGGCCCAGGTTGCTGAGGACATGGAGATCCGCGGCACCGTGCTGTCGTCGTCCCCAGACGCGGGGATTTCGAAGGTAGAGATCGAGCGCTCGAACGAGGTGATCGTCACGGTCCACACTGCCAGACCGGGCATCGTGATAGGACGAGGCGGCCAGAAGGTGGAGGAGCTCCGAAAGATGATCGAGAGCAAGTCCGCCAGGCGGGTGAGGCTGAACGTCCAGGAGATCCGCCAGCCGGAGTTGGACGCGTACCTGGTAGCCCGCAACGTCGCAGACCAGCTGGAGCGGCGAATCGCCTTCAGGAGAGCCATCAGGCAGGCCATAACGCGAACGATGCAGGCGGGCGCGCAGGGTGTGAAAATCATCTGCGGGGGACGGCTCGGCGGCGCCGAGATAGCCCGCAGGGAGAAGGCTATGGAGGGCCGCGTGCCGCTCCATACCCTGAGAGCGGATATCGATTTTGCCGTCACAGAGGCGGCAACCGACTTCGGACGCATAGGCGTCAAGGCGTGGATATACAAGGGAGACATCCTCCCTGCTCCCAAGGAGCAGGAAGACGACATGGCTCCCATCGAAGTTACGGTTACGGCCGAGCGAGAGGCGACAACGGATGCTACAACCGAGGAGAGTTAAGTACCGGAATAAGCACAGGGGCAGGCGCAAGGGCGTAGCCCTGGCTGGCAGCACTGTGAATTTCGGGGACATTGGACTCAAGGCGACCGAGCCTGCTTGGGTGACCTCAAGGCAGATCGAGGCGGCTCGTCGCGTCATCACTCGTTACGTCCGCAGGAGCGGTAAGCTCTGGATACGCGTGTTCCCGGACAAGTCCGTGACCGCCAGGGCGGCCGAGACGAGGATGGGCAGCGGCAAGGGGCCCGTGGACCACTGGGTCGTCGTGGTGAGGCCGGGCAGGATACTGTTCGAGATGGCTGGCGTAGACGATGCGGAGGCGCGTGAGGCACTGTCGAAAGCCTCGTCCAAGTTTCCCATGGCGACCAAGATAGTAACGCGGCACGAAGTGTAGGAACATGGAAATCGACGACCTGAAAGCATTGGTTGACGAAGACCTTGCCACCGAACTGGGAGAGGCGCACAGGGAGCTGATGAACCTGAGGTTCCGTGTGGCGACGATGCAGCTTGCCAACGTGACACAGGTGAAAAGGGCCCGAAAGCGCATTGCGAGGATACACACGATCATGACAGAAAGGGAGCTGGCGAAAGCCGACAGATGAGCTACGAGCGCCGCAAGGTCAAGACGGGTAGGGTGGTCAGCGACAAGATGGACCGCACGGTCGTGGTCCAGGTCGAATGGCGCAGCCCGCACCGGCTGTACAAGAAGCCGATCCGACGAATGTCAAAGTTCAAGGTCCACGACCCGGAGAACATCTCGATGGTCGGAGACCTGGTGCAGGTAATGGAATCCCGTCCCATGTCCAAGACGAAGCGATGGCGCCTGCTGCGGGTGCTGCAGCGCAGCGAGTCCGTGGACATCCGCCCCGAGGAGATCGGTCAGGATTCGAGCATCGGCGAGGTGTCCGAAACGGCAATGGATCTCGCACACGAGCCCGATGTGGAATTGGACATGGTCGCTGAGCCGGTAGCTGAGGTCGATTCGGCAGTAGAGGCAGAGTCCGCAGAGGAAGCCGAGCCGGTAGCCGAGGTCGATTCGGCAGTAGAGGCCGAGTCCGCAGAGGAAGCCGAACCGGTAACCGAGGTTGATTCGGCAGTAGAGGCCGAGTCCGCAGAGGAAGCCGAACCGGTAACCGAGGTTGATTCGGCAGTAGAGGCAGAGTCCGCAGAGGAACCCGAGCCGGTAGCCGAGGTCGATTCGACGGTAGAGGCCGAGTCCGCAGAGGAAGCCGACGTAGATTCGGGGACAGAGGCGGAGGCTGAAGGGGACGCAGAGCCGGTGGCCGAGGATGAGTTGGACGCCGAGCCGGCTGCGGAGATTCAGCCCGAGGCCGAGACGCCTTCGGACGGGACCGATGGGAATACGGAGACAGAGACCCGGTGATACAGATATATTCTCGCCTCAAGGTTGCCGATAACTCCGGCGCGCGCACCATTAGCTGTATCGGTGTGCCTGGCGGCAGCGGCCGAAAGTACGCGGGACTCGGTGACGTTATAGTCGCCTCCGTAAAGGAGGCCGCCCCCGCAGCTGCAGTCAAGAAGGGTGAAGTTGTCCGTGCGGTGATCGTGCGGACCAAGAAGCCCTACAGAAGGACCGACGGCTCGCATATCCGATTCGACGAAAACGCGGCGGTGATAGTGAACGAAGACCGCATGCCGCGCGGCACGCGTATTTTCGGTCCGGTTGCACGGGAGCTCCGTGAGAAGAACTTCATGCGTATCGTTTCGCTCGCTCCGGAGGTGCTGTGACGTGAAGATACGGGCGAACGACAATGTGATCGTCATCAAAGGACGCGACCGCGGCAAGCAGGGCCAGGTCACTAGGACCTTCCCGAAAGCTGGGAAAGTGCTGGTGGAAGGCGTCGGTGTGGTCGTCAGGCATACGAAGCCGACGGGAACGGTGCGTCAGGCCGGGATAATACAGAAGGAAATGCCGGTACCTGCGGCGAACCTGATGCTGGTCTGCACTCACTGTAACAAGGGGACCAGGGTTCGCTACAGTGTGCTGGCCGACGGGACGAAGGCACGGGTCTGCTCCCGGGCCGGCTGTGGAGAAGTGATAGAGTGACGACGGAGAAGAAGGAACAGAATTCGAAGGGCAAGGCTTCCACGCGTCAGAAGGGCAAAGCGCCCGGTGGCGCAAAAGCCCAGTCCGGCAGAAGTGGGTCTTCCCGCAGGTCTTCGGGGAAAGGCAAGCAGGAGGCCGCTCCGCCGGCCGCCTCCGGGCCGCGCCCCATGCCGAGGCTGCTTGGGCGCTTTCGCACGGAGATCACGCCACAGCTCATGAAGGAGTTTGAGTACTCGAGCGTGATGCAGGTGCCGCGGCTGACGAAGGTCATGATGAACATAGGCATCGGGCAGGAGGCCAGCCAGAACTCACAGGCCATCGAGAATGCTACGGGGGACATGGCCCAAATCTCCGGGCAGCGTCCGGTGGTCACCCGCGCCAAGAAGTCGATCGCGGGCTTCAAGCTGCGTGAGGGTACCCCGGTGGGAGTAGCCGTCACCCTCAGAGACAAGCGAATGTACGAGTTCTTCGACAGGCTGGTAAGCTCGTCGCTCCCCAGAATCCGGGACTTCAGAGGCGTCTCGCCCGAGTCCTTCGACGGCAGGGGAAACTACTCGCTCGGTATCCGCGAGCAGATCATATTCCCGGAGATCGACTACAACTCGATCGACCGGATTCGGAGCCTCCAGGTCGTCATTACCACGACGGCGAGGACCGACAGGGAGGGGTTCCGCCTCCTCGAGCTGATGGGGATGCCGTTCGCAAGGTCGGAGTCCGAGGCCGCGGGCCTGTAGTATAAACGGAGGCCGGTGAACATTGGCAAAGGTATCGAAGATAGCGAGCTGGAAGAAGCCCAAGAGGTACAAGGTCCGCGAGTACAACCGCTGCAACCGCTGCGGCCGCCCGCGGGCATACATCAGATTTGCGGGCCTATGCAGGATATGCTTTAGAGAAATGGCGCTGACCGGCATGTTGCCCGGGATCAGGAAGGCCAGCTGGTAGCCTGACTTAGGCTCAAGGAAGAGAGTGATGACCGTAACAGACCCGATTGCCGATATGCTCACGCGGATAAGAAACGCCATCCTCGTAGGCCACGACTCGGTCTCGATACCGGCCTCCAACATGAAGATGGCCGTAGCGAGGATACTGAGGGAGGAGGGCTTCGTTGCTGACGTAGCCACCGTCAAGACATCCTCCCCCAGCGGAGCGATTCGTCTTTCGCTGCACTACCACGAGGACGGCGACCCCGCTATCAGCGGCCTGAAGCGCGTCAGCACGCCCGGACTGAGGGTCTATGTGAGGAAGGGCGAGATCCCGCGGTACTACGGCGGCCTTGCCGTTTCCATCCTCTCTACGTCGAAGGGAGTCATGACAGGCAAGCAGGCGTGGAGAGATCAGGTGGGCGGCGAGCTGCTCTGCTACGTCTGGTAAGAGGTACGGACATGTCAAGAATCGGTGCTCAACCAATCGAATTGCCCCAGGCCGTATCGGTAGCGGTCGACGGCCGCACGGTGACCGTGAAGGGCCCCAAGGGCGAGATGACGCAGAGCTTCCACAGGGATATGGCGATAGCTGCCGAGAACGGCAGCGTCGTCGTGGACCGCCCGTCGGACCAGCGCGAACACCGTGCCCTCCACGGCCTGACGAGAAGCCTGATAGCGAACATGGTGGAGGGAGTCAACGAGGGCTTTACCAAGACGCTGGAGTTCGTCGGCGTCGGATACAGGGTGCAGCAGAACGGGAAGGGCGTGACCCTCAGCGTGATGCTGAGCCACACGGTGAACGTGGAGCCGCCCGACGGCGTTACCCTGGAGGTCGAGGGCAACAACATCGTAAAGGTGTTCGGTACAGACAAACAGGCGGTCGGTCAGGTCGCCGCCGAGATCCGCTCCAAGCGCCCCCCCAACGCATACACGGGGAACGGGATCCGCTATCGGGGCCAGTTCGTCCGGCTCAAGCCTGGCAAGAGCGCAAAGAAGGCCTTGTAAGCAATGCCCAAGGAAGGAACAAGCATAGTTCGCAGGCGCGCACGCCATACGCGCGTGCGGCGCAGGGTCAGAGGTGTGGCTGACAGGCCCAGGCTCGTCGTGTTCCGCAGCCTTCGCCACATGTACGCCCAGGTCATAGACGACGCAGAAGGCGTCACGCTGGCAGCGGCATCGAGCCTTGATTCCGAGGTGAAGGCGCGGAGGAACGGTGGCTCGAAGGCCGATGTGGCGGGGATTGTCGGCTCGCTCATTGCGGAGCGTGCGGCCGGCGCAGGTATCAATACGGTAGTATTCGACAGGGGCGGCTACAAGTATCACGGTCGAGTGAAGGCCGTGGCGGATGCGGCGAGAAAAGGAGGGCTGTCTTTCTGATGGTTTCCCGGTCAGACAGGAACCAGGTCGACGAGCAAGGCCTCCAGGAACGCGTGGTTAAGATCTCCCGCGTTGCCAAGGTAGTCCAGGGCGGCAGGCGCCTCAGCTTCAACGCAGTGGTGGCCGTTGGCGATGGCGAGGGCAACGTGGGGATAGGAATGGGCAAGGCCAACGCGGTCCCCGACGCCGTTCGCAAGGGGGGCGTCAACGCCAGGAAGAATATGATCAGAGTGCCGCTCAAGGACAGCACCATTCCTCACGAGATAGTGACGAGGTTTGGGGCGTCCGAGGTGATGCTCAAACCCGCCTCGCCCGGCACAGGGGTTATCGCCGGAGGCTCTATCAGGGCCGTCGTCGAGCTTGCGGGTATCAAGGATATAACTACCAAGGCGCGGTTCAGCACAAACCCCGTCAACACTGTGAAGGCTGCCTTCAAGGGACTCCAGATGCTGAAGGACCCTGAGGTCGAGTTTGCCAAGCGCAGGCAGCTTGCAGAGGCTGCGCCGAAGCACTCCCGGCGGGGCAGGCGGAGAGGCGTTTAACGTGGGAAGGCTGTCCATCACTTTGAAGAGAAGCACGATTGGGTTCCCCCGTGACCAGAGGGGTACCGTAGCAGGGCTCGGCCTGAGGCGGCTCCACCAGACGGTTGAGCACGAGGACACGCCATCGATCAGGGGCATGCTGCACAAGGTCAGACATCTGGTCGAAGTCAAGCCCGCCGGCGCTTAGGTAGCCAGGTGGAGCGGAAGCCAACAGTCAAGAGCGGAGAGCCATTCAGGATATGAGACAACACGAGTTGAGACCCCCGAAAGGGTGGAAGAAGAACCGGAGGAGAAAGGGCCGCGGCGACGGCAGTGGTCGGGGCACGTATTCTGGCAGAGGCCTGAAGGGCCAGAAGTCACGGAGCGGCGGCGGCGTGCGCCCGGGCTTTGAGGGGGGCCAGCTTCCCCTGGTCAAGGCCCTGCCTGCCATGCGGGGCTTCACCAATATATTTCGCAAAGAGTACAACGTGGTCAACCTCGACCGCCTGGCCACACTCGGGTCCGGCGAGGAGGTAACGCCAGAGGTAATGGCTGAGAACGGCCTGATCAGGGACCTGAAGAGTCCGGTCAAGGTACTCGGACGTGGAGAGTTGGACGGCCCCCTGGTGGTGAGGGCTCACCGCTTCTCTGACTCCGCACGCAGGAAGATAAAGGCCGCCGGCGGCAGCGTCGAGGAGATAGCTTCTTGAGGCAGGCGCAGGCAGCCAGGCAGCAGGAGGTCACCAGGCCGCAGCTCATCCAGTCGATGATCGACGCGATGAGCATACCCGACCTGCGCTCGAAGATACTCTTCACCCTGGCGATGCTCGTGGTATACAGGTTCGTAGCCCACGTGCCGGTGCCGGGCGTGAATGTGCAGGCCCTGTCGCAGGTATTCGAGCAGGAGGCGATACTCGGCTTCCTCGACCTGTTCAGCGGCGGCGCGCTGGCGGACATGAGCGTTGCGGCTATGGGGGTCTACCCCTACATCACGTCCTCCATCGTGATGCAGATACTGACGCCGGTCCTGCCGCAGCTCAAGGCCCTGTCCCAGGAGGGCGAGTACGGCCGGCAGCGCATCAACCAGATTACCCACTGGCTCACGGTCCCGATAGCGTTCTTCCAGTCGTGGGGAACGCTTACCTTCCTGCGACAGTCTCCCGTCTTCCCCGACTTCGCGTTTGGATTCAACCTGCCTACCATGGCGATGCTGATCTCGATGGTGGCAGGGACGATGTTCTGCGTGTGGCTCGGCGAGCTGATCACCGAGAAGGGCCTGGGCAACGGAATCTCGCTGATCATATTCGGAGGCATTGTGGCCGGACTCCCTGGGGTGATCGGCCGTGGATTCCTCGAGCGCGACGAGGCCGGTGGCCTACTGATGCTCGTAGGGTTCGGCGCTGTCATCATCTACATCATCGTCCTCTTCACGGAGGCCCAGCGGCGGATACCGGTGCAGTACGGGCGTAGCGTCTTCAGGGGCGGGAGGATGCAGCGCCAGAGCGGGGCCACGTTCCTGCCGCTCAGGGTGAACTCCGCCGGAATGATACCGCTCATATTCGCGTCCTCCATGATGATCCTGCCTATAACCGTGGCGAGCTACTTCAATAACCCGCTGAGCTACAGCTTCATCGTGCAGTTCATGCGATTCCTGTCGGACTCGCTCGATCCCGCCAAGTTCCCGTACTACCTGGGCCTGTTCGTCTTGGTCGTTGCCTTCACGTTCTTCTACACGATGGTCGTGTTCCAGCAGCAGAACCTGGCGGAGAACCTGCAGCGCAACGGCGGGTTCATCCCCGGCATACGACCGGGCAAGCCGACGCAGGAGTACTTGAACCGCGTAATCGTCAGGATAACTTGGGGAGGCGCACTCTTCCTTGGCGGTGTGGCTATCACACCTTGGTTCGTGACCCAGGCGACCGACGTGAGAGCCCTGACGATCAGCAGCTTCAGCCTGTTGATCATGGTCGGCGTTGCGCTCGACACAATGCGGCAGCTGGAAGCGCAGCTGATGATGCGCAACTATGAAGGATTTATCCGGTAGCGGCTTGAAGCTAATCCTGCTAGGACCGCCCGGCGCCGGGAAGGGCACCCAGGCAGCCATGCTTGCAGAGGATATGGGTGTTCCCAGGGTCTCTTCCGGAGACCTGTTTCGGGACCACCAGAGTCGGAACACCGAGTTGGGGCGCCTCGCGAAGTCCTACATGGAGCGAGGGGTGTACGTGCCGGACGACGTGACGATTGGAATGGTGATGGAATGGATAGATGGCCAGGAGGGCCGGGGGGGCTACCTGCTTGACGGCTTCCCGAGGACGCTCGCCCAGGCAGAGGCGCTGGGCGAGGCCGTGAAGGACAAGGGAGGCTTGGACATCGCACTGAACATAAGAGTTGGGACGGAAGAGCTGATGAGACGGCTCTCCAGCCGGCTCATCTGTCGTGGCTGCCAGACCCCGTACAGCCGCGACCCCTCTGGGATGACAGCAGAGGGATGTTGCGAAGCGTGCGGGGGAGAGTTGTACCAGAGGGAGGACGACAGGCCCGAGGCCATCGGCAAGAGACTGGAGACTTACTTCGAGGAGACTGAGCCCCTGGTAGACTACTACCGGCAGGCAGGCATCCTGCGGGAGGTCGATGGTGAAGGCACAGTAGGCGAGGTAAGGACGGCTATTGGGGCGGCGCTGAGCTAAGCCGCCGGGTTGAGAGGAGAACTGACAATAAAGCGTACGGCTTCCATAGGAGGATTGAGGCCTTCCGGCGTGACGATAAAGTCGTCCGCCGAGTTGGACTGCATGCGCAGAGCCGGGAGGGTCGTGCGCGAGGTGAAGGACAGGTTACGGGAGGAGATACGGCCAGGCGTGACTACAGCCGAGCTCGACGGATTGGCGGAGAGGGAGATCAGGGCTCGCGGAGCCGTACCTTCCTTCAAGGGACTGTACGGCTTTCCGGCGACCATCTGCGCCTCCCTTAACGACGAGGTCGTGCACGGCATCCCGTCGGACCGGGTGATCAGGGATGGGGACATCGTGAGCATAGATGTGGGGGCAGTGGTGGATGGATTTCACGCCGACAGTGCCTTCACGGTCGCGGTGGGCAGGGTCGGAAAGAACAAGCAGGCTCTTATCGACGACACGGCGGAGTCTTTGCAGCGTGGGATTGCCCAGGTGAAGGCAGGGGGCCGCGTGGGCGACGTTTCTTCAGCCGTGCAGCGATACGCCGAGGCGAGGGGATACGGTGTGGTGCGGCAATACGTGGGACACGGCATCGGCAGGGCCCTCCATGAGGACCCACCGGTCCCGAATCACGGCCCACCGGGCAAGGGTGCGCTCCTGAGAGAAGGCATGACGATAGCCATAGAGCCGATGCTGAACCTCGGCTCGTGGGAGACCGAGGTGCTGGACGACGATTGGACAGTTGTTACGGCCGACGGCGCCCTGTCCGCCCACTTCGAGGACACGGTCGTAATTACGGATCGCGGCGCCGAAGTGCTAACCTAGAGGGAAAGATTTGCCCAAAACAGAGGCAATAGAGGTCGAGGGCGTCGTCTCGGAGTCGCTGAGAGATGCGACCTTCAGGGTAGAGTTGGCGAATGGCCACGAGGTCATGGCCAAGATATCCGGCAGACTCCGTGTCAACTACATACGAGTGCTGCCGGGGGACAGGGTCCTCGTGGAGCTGTCGCCGTACGATCTCTCCCGCGGCAGGATCACATACAGGTTTTCGACGGGCGGCCCGAGACGCACTGACAACTCCAGGAGGCGGTGACCATGAAAGTGTCGGCGTCGGTCAAGAAGAGATGTGCGAAATGCAGGATCGTCAGGAGGCGTGGCCGCGTGATGGTGGTCTGCGACAACCTGAGACACAAGCAGCGACAGGGTTGAACGGGGACCTAGGAGGAGTTACATGGCAATCGTCTCGGGAGTGAACATCCCCGACGACAAGCGCGTGGAAATCTCTCTGCGGCGCATCTACGGGATCGGCCCCACACAGGCCAGGGACGTGGTGGAAAAGGCCGGCATTATCGGCAATCCCCATGTGCGTGATCTGACGGAGTCTGACCTCACCCGCATCAGGGAGATAGTAGATCGTGAAAAGAAGGTCGAAGGCGACCTGCGCCGTGAAGTCAACATGAACATCCGGCGCCTGATAGACATAGGGAGCTACAGAGGCCTCAGGCACCGCAGGGGGCTCCCTGTCAGGGGCCAGCGCACGCGCACCAACGCCCGCGCCAGGCGCCCGAAGCGAGTTCCTGTTGCCGGACGGCGCCCCATGACGACGAGGACGTAGGAGAGCAGCGATATGCCAAGAAAGCCGCGAACGAGACGTCGGGAACGGAAGAATGTGCCGGTGGGACGTGCGTACATACAGTCCACTTTCAACAACACCGTCATTACGCTCACCGACCCGCAGGGGAACCCCATTGCATGGGGAAGTGCCGGAACCGCCGGATTCATAGGTTCGCGAAAGTCGACCGCCTTCGCCGCGCAGCGGGCCGCCGAGAATGCGGCTCGAAGAGGCCTCGAACAGGGCCTTCGCCAGGTTGAGGCGTTCGTGCGAGGGCCGGGCGCAGGCCGAGAGGCTGCCATACGGACGTTGCAGTCGGCGGGCATGAGAGTGACCAGCATACGAGACGTTACCCCGGTGCCGCACAATGGATGCCGGCCCCGCAAGCGTCGCCGGGTATAGCCGAAGGTACTGGGCAAACACCAGAGAAGGACCAGCGAGACCAAGAATGGCACGATACATAGACCCAGTCTGCCGGCAGTGCCGGCGAATAGGCGAAAAGCTATTTCTGAAGGGCGACCGTTGCTACTCGCCCATGTGCGCCGTGGAGCGCCGCAAGCGGCCCCCAGGCGAGCAGATACCCAGGCGCCGGAGGCCCTCCGAATGGGCGATTCAGCTCAAGGAGAAGCAGAAGGCCCGCTTCACGTACGGGGTACTCGAGCGCCAGTTCAGAGGCTACTACGATGTCGCCCGAGAGCAGACCGGTGCAACCGGCGACCTCATCCTTCAAATACTGGAGAGCCGGCTGGACAACGTCGTCTACAGGCTTTCGTTCGTGGACTCGCGCCGCCAGGCGAGGCAGTTGGTGAACCACGGCCATTTCAGGGTCAACGGCAAGAGGATGGACGTGCCCTCGTACAGGGTGAAGCCGGGCGACACCATCGCCTGGAAGGCGGTGGGCGAATCGAAGCCCCGCTTCGTCGAGGCTCTGACCGAAGACATCCCCAAGCGTCCGGTTCCCAGCTGGCTGCGGCTCGACCCTGCTGCGCTGACTGGAGAGGTCCTCGCGCTTCCCGTACTGACTGAGATCGACACGGGGATCGACTCTCGCCTCATAGTAGAGTTCTACTCGAGATAGCTTGGGCTAAGTGCCTCCTCGTAGGGAGGCCCCCAACGAGCCGATAGGAGATTCCACCATATGCTCAACTTCCAACCGTTCGCATCGGATGATGTCCCAGAGGAAGGGACGGAGCCTCTGCAGGACACGACCATAGAGGTCGAAGAGGCGGACGAACAGTATGGCAAGTTCGTGGCCGGTCCGCTCCCCAAGGGCTACGGAATGACATTGGGGAACCCGCTCAGGCGCGTCCTCTACAGCTCGCTGCCAGGAACGGCCGTGACCTCGGTGAAAATCGAGGGTGTGCTCCACGAGTACGCTACCATTCCCCACGTCAAAGAAGAGGTGTCGGAGATACTGCTGAACATCAAGGGCATCCGCCTCAGGTCCGAGGTGGACAGGCCGGGCAAGCTGCGACTCGAAGTTGCCGGTCGGGGCGAGGTGTGCGCCGGCGACATCATGGCTTCGTCCGACTACGAGGTAGTGAATCCCGATCTGCACATCGCTACCTTGGACTCGGAACAGGCCAAGCTCTCTGTAGAGTTCAACGTGGAGCGCGGCACGTCGTACAAGGAAGCGGCGGGCGAGGGTCTCCCCATAGGCGTACTGCCGGTGGACGCAATCTACGGCCCGGTCCGCAAGGTCCGGTACCACACTACCGAGAATATCAGGGTAGGCCAGAGGACTGACCTCGAGCGTCTGACGATAGAGGTGTGGACGGACGGGTCCATCTCGCCTATCAAGGCCCTCCAGCAGGCCGGCAACGAGCTGGTCACCAGGTTCTTCCTGTTCGCCAATGCGGAGCGCGTTGTCGAAGGAGATGGGGCCCCTCCCGTGGCGCTCCAGATCTCGCCGGAGATGTACAGCGTACCGGTGGAGCAGCTCGACCTGTCGTCGCGGACATTGAATTGCCTGAAGAGAGCGGGCTTGGACCAGGTCGGTCACATACTGGAGATGAAGCCGGATGACCTGCTGGAGATCAGGAATTTCGGCGAGAAGTCGCTTCACGAGCTCTACGACAGGCTCAGGGAGTCGAACCTCCTGCCGCCCACGCTCGACCCGGAGCTGGAGGCTGGAGAGGACGAGCCTGCGGAAGAGCACGCTGAGGTCGTGAAAGAGGTGGAGAAGAAGCCTGAGAAAGACGATGGCGATATCGGATCGGGACTGGACGCGGTCTTCTCCCAGATCGAAGGACTTGGTGACAACCAATGAGACACAGGCTGTCGGGTAGGAAACTGGGACGGCCCACGGCGCACCGCATGTCGATGCTTCGGACCGCCGTGACGGACCTGCTCAGGCACGAGGCCGTCAAGACGACGGAGCCGAAGGCCAAGGAGATAAGGCGCCTGGCCGAAAAGACCATCACGCGGGGGAAGAAGGGTGACCTGCACAACCGGCGCATGGCTGCTGCTTTCCTGACCGACGAGAGCATCGTCAGAAAGCTCTTCGATGAGCTGGGACCCCGCTACGAGGACAGGAACGGCGGATACACGCGCATAATCAAGCTCGGCATGCGCAAGGGCGACGCGGCTGAAATGGCCCTCATAGAGCTGGTGTCCTAGCTTACGAAGGAATGGGGGCTGATGAGGCTCGCTCTCGTCGTAGAGTACGACGGCGCCGGCTACAGCGGCTTCCAGTACCAGGCGAACGCACCGTCGATTCAGGAGGAGTTAGAGAAGGCAGTAGCAAAGCTAACAAGAGAAAAGGTGAGGGTGAGCGGCGCAGGCAGAACAGATGCCGGGGTCCACGCCAGAGGCCAGGTCGTTGCCTTCGACACCTCGGCCACCTATGGACCCGGGCAGTTCGTGAAAGCGCTGAACCACCACCTGCCGGACGACATCGCCGTCAAGCAGGCATACGAGGTCGAGGACCGCTTCGATCCGCGCCGAATGGCTGTGAGCCGCAGGTACGTGTACACGATCTTGTGCGCCGCCGTGCGCTCGCCTCTCCACAGGCGCCACACCTACCGGATCTCGTCGAGCTTGGGCGTTGCTGAGATGAGCAAAGTCGCGCGGCAGTTCGTCGGCGTTCACGACTTCCGGAGGTTCAGCGGTCCGCTCGAAAACTTGGAGGCGAGCACCGCCAGGGAGATATTCGATGCGGATGTCCGCGAGTCGGGCAACAGGATCGAGTTCCATGTCGAGGGGAACGCCTTCCTGCCGCACCAGGTCAGGCGAATGGCCGGGGCCCTCGTGGACGTTGGGCTTGGCCGACTATCGGCGGTGGAAGTGGAGAAGATGATTCGCGGGAAAGAGACTAAGGCGACGGCCCGGAGCCTTCCGGCGCAGGGCCTGTGCCTGACTGAAGTAAAGTACGCCGGGTTCCCGCCCGGCTCGGTGAAAGGGCAATGACAACTAAAACGAAGACAACGAAAAAGCCGGCTGACAGCGCGGCGTGGAATGTCGTAGATGCCGCCGACAAGACCCTGGGCCGCCTGGCCAGCGAGATCGCCGTGCTGCTCCAGGGCAAGCACAACCCTACCTACGTGACGTATCTGAACACGGGCGACTTCGTCGTCGTCATCAACGCCGAGAAGATAAGCGTCACCGGCAAGAAGCTCGAACAGAAGATGTACTATCGGCACAGTGGATACCACGGGGGCCTGACGGAGCAGAAGCTGTCGACCGTCCTGCAAAAGCACCCCACCCGGGTGGTGAAGGGTGCGGTCAAGGGAATGCTTCCGAAGAACACCCTCGGCAGACACATGCTGTCCCGGCTGAAGATCTACGCAGGCAGCGAACACCCCCACGAGGCGCAGATCAGGGCCCAGGAAAAGAAGGCCGCCAGGACCGCCTCCGATGGTGCATCCTGATCGCCATGGTGGAGAAGATGAGAAGAAGCATTGGCCTCTTCCCCCCGAGGGGACATTCGCACAATCGTCATTCCGGCCAAAAGCCTGCCCCGTACTCGATACGGGGCAGGAATCCAGAGGGGCGGGGGGGCCAGCCTGTCGAAGGGATGGCGGCTCTCGGCTCTACGGAAAGCAAGCTACCCATGCCCCATGAAGACTGCGCTGCTACGAGGAGGAAGCTCAGTTGACCCAGGAACACTACTACTACGGTACAGGTCGCAGGAAAAGGTCGGTCGCCCGTGTCAGGCTCTACTCCGAGCGCGGCAACATGGTCGTGAACGGCAAGCCCATGGAAGAGCTATTCACCTGGAAGTCCTGGCAGGAAGAGGTGACGGAACCCTTCCGTGTGACCGGTACGTCCGGCCAGTTCAGGGTTGTCGCAAAGGTCTCCGGCGGCGGTGTCGTAGGGCAGGCCGGGGCCATGCGCCACGGCATATCCAGGGCGCTCCTGGAGGCGGACCCGAATCTGCGCTCGACCCTGAAGAAAGCCGGGCTGCTGACCCGCGACTCTCGCGAAAAAGAGAGCAAGAAGTACGGCCTCAAGCGCGCTCGCAAGGCCGAGCAGTGGACCAAGCGCTAGCCGCCTGCTAGGGATAGTCTGAACAAGTTCGATGGCCGCGAATACCAAATAGGGGAGTTCGCTGTGACTGCGAGTTGTTCAGAGGTTTCCTAGGTAAGCATTCCTTTCTTGGACGTACAGGTGTCCGCTCGGCGTTGAGCGTCAGGTGCGTCTAATACCAATTCATTTTGAGCGCGCCGTAAAGCCGTCATTCCCGCGAAGGCGGGAACCCATCCCCGGCGGGTGGAAGCAGTTACGCGAAGCCTGTAGAAGGGCGGTTCTCCACCGATGCAGGTGGATTCGAGACAGGCCCTAGTACATCCCGATCTGGTGGTGCTTGCCCTCGGTCTTGATGGACGGGGCCAAAACAACGTCGGCTGAGTGCATCCCGCGAATGTCGAACGCGCCCACCATCCCCATGCAAACCTCGAGGGCGCCCATCAGGTTCTGCGTGCCGTCGGGCTTCGAGGTCGGGCCGTACAGTATCTCCTTGAGCGAGCCCTCCACTCCAACCTCGACGCGCACACCTCTCGGCAACGCCGGATGCGGGCTCGCCATTCCCCAGTTGTAGCCCTTGCCGGGCGCCTCCTCCGACTGGGCGAGGGGCGTGCCTATCATCACCGCGTCGGCCCCGCAGGCGAACGCCTTGCACAGGTCGCCGCCCGTCCGGATGCCGCCATCGGTGATAATGGGCACATAGCGCCCGGTCCGCCGGTTGTACTCGTCCCTGGCCGCGGCGCACTCCATGGTCGCCGTCACCTGGGGCACCCCGACGCCGGTCACCTCGCGGGTGGTGCAGGCCGCTCCCGGCCCCACGCCGACCAGCACTCCGTGGATGCCCGTCTCCATCAGCTCCAGGGCGACGTCGTAGCTGACGCAGTTCCCGACCATGACCGGCACGTTGATCATCTCCAGCAGGTCGGAGAAGACCAGGCCCCTCTTGCTCTTCGAGATATGCCTCGCGGTGGTCACCGTCGACTGTACGACGATGGTGTCGGCCCCCGCCTCGACGGCCAAGGGGGCCAGCCACTTCGTGCTCGCCGGGGTAACGGAAACGGCGCACTTGGCGCCGCTGGACTTTATCTCCTCGACCCTCTCCCCGATCAGGTGCTCCCGGATCGGGGCCGTGTAGACCCTCTGGAGAACGTTGGTGACCTCCCCCTTGGGTGCCTCCACGATCTCGTTGAGCATCGCGTCGGAGTCCTTGTACCTCGTGTGGACTCCCTCCAGGTTCATAACGGCCATGCCGCCCAGATCGTCGAACTTGGCCGCGAACGACGGGGAGACGATCGCGTCCATCGCGGCTGCCAGGATGGGCATGGACATCGTCATGCCGTCGATGGAGAAGTGGGTGCTGGTCTGGTCGGGATTGACGGTGAACGAACCGGGGGCGATGGCTACTTCGTCGAATCCGTATGCCCGCCGGACCTCTTTGAACCTGGGTGCTTCCATGCGAACCGCCTCCCGGACATTTCCCGAAATTATAGTGTTTTTCGGCAGGAACGGCAAGAAAGCGCTAGCTAGATTTACGGGCCTCGCCGATACAGTTTCGTCAAGCCCTGACAGTCCCCCCAAATCCCCCACCTCCGTCATTCCCGCGAAGAGCCTGCCCCCGAGCAGTCGGGGGCGGGAACCCATCCCCGGCAAGGTGCACAGCCATAGCCTCGGAGGCAGTCCGTCACGCCATCCGTCCAAATTAGGTGGTGGATCTGGGGGGCTTCCCAGGTATGGTTACGGTTCCAGGCTTCTCGGGATGCTTGAACTGGCGGTGACTGCCTCGCGTTCGCGCCACACGCCAGCCATCTTGCTCTATGAGTCGTATGGCATCTCTAACCTTTGGCATGGGAATGCTCGTTCAGCCCTGATTGTCGCGAGTCTCAGCATCCCCCAGCGGGCCGGGCGTCCCGAATTCTGCGGTCGTGGAAGAGGTAGTGATTGGCGTAACCCGCGTAGCCCCGAAAGTGCTCCATGGCCCACAGCCGCATCTTCTTTGGCGGGAGCTTTACGCTATCCAGGTACCATTCGTGGACGGCCTTGTCTATCCACGTGTCGACCGGAAACGCCTCGGGCTTGTCCAGCGAGAAGAGCATGACGCAGTTGGCGACCTTGTCTCCCACGCCGTCCAGGGACATCAGCGCTTCGAGCGCCGTCTCGTAGGGGGCGTCGCGCAGCGACATCAGGTCCACCTCGCCGTCCGCGACGCTGCGGGCCGTCGACGCGACGTACTCGGCCCTGTAGCCCAGCCCCAGCTCCCTCATCCGCTTTGCGGCCCCGTCCACCGCCAGGGCCTCCGGCGCTGGAAAGGCGTGCACCCCGCTCGCGGTCCCGTCGACGGGCGTGCCGAAGGACTCGCATATCGACTCGATGTTCTTGGTGATCCGCGGGATGTTCGAGGCCGACGAGCAGATGAACGACACCAGGCACTCCCACGGGTCCTGGCGCAGCACCCTCATGCCCCGGTACCGGTCGATGGCGTCCCGTAGCCTGCCGTCGAACGACATCTCCCGGTAGATGCCCTCGATATCGGTGTCGAGGCTCAGGTAGTCCCTGACCCGCAGCGCAAACGCCCCATCGCCATCCTGGCCGTCGTCGACCTCCACGCCCTCCGGCGTCCCGCGGAGGCGAACGGCCCTGCGAGACACGACGCCCCTGAACCAGCCGTCCTCGGCCCTCCAGCGAAACGCCTGGCCGCTGAACAGGGTGCTGTGCAGGTCGAGAGGCCCGTCGTGAGCGAGGATCACGGCGCCCGGAGCCATCGACGGATCTCGCCCGGCATCTCGTACAGTGCCGGCGTCCTGCGGGTCGCGGGCGGCAGCGAATCGAGGAATGCCCTCCCGTAGCGCCGCGAGACCGCCCTCTTGTCCAGGATGACGGCGACGCCCCGGTCCCTACTCGTGCGGATGAGCCGCCCGAAGCCCTGCCTCAGGCGGAGTATCGCCTGAGGCACCGCGTACTCATCGAAGGCCCGCTCGTACAGCTCCGACCGCGCCGAGAAGACGGGGTCCGTCGGCACCGAGAACGGCAGCCGTGCCACAAGCAGCACCATCAGCGCGTCTCCCGCGAGGTCCACGCCCTCCCAGAACGACGACGTCCCCAGCAGTACCGACTTGGGGTTGTCGATGAATCTCCGCACTAGCTGGTGCGGTGTGCCGTCCACCCCCTGCGCCAGCACCTCGAACCCATGGGCCTCGAGGCTCCCCTTGAGCGCCCTGGACGTGCTCTGGAGCGAGGCGTGGGACGTGAACAGCGCCATGGTGGCCCCTCCGGCTGCGAGGGCCGCATCCATCACCGCCTGCTCCACCGCCGCCTGGTAGTCCCAGGCCGACGGCTCCGGCATGTCGTTCGGCACGCACAGGAGCGCCGCCTTCGGATAGTCGAAGGGCGAGCCTAGGCGCAGCTCGTCCGCCTCGGCGAAGCCAGTGCGCTCGATGATGTGGCCGAACCCGTCTTCGGTGCTCAGCGTCGCCGACGTGAGCACGACGGCGCGGCGCTGCGAGTAGACCAGCTTCTCCAGCAGATCGCCCACGTGGACCGGCGCCATGTTCACTTCCAGGTCGCTGGAGCGCGAGGAGCGGCTCAGCCAGTAGATGCCGTTCTCCTCGGGGTGGGGGACCGCCTCCTCCAGCCTGCGCCTGATCTCCCGCGTCCTCTCGCGCAGGCTGATCGTCTCCATCACCAGGGCTTCGTAGTCCAGTACCCCGGCGTCCTCGAGGCCCTCCAGAGACATGACCAAGTCCGACGTCGCCGAGTCCAGCTCCGCGAGAGCGGCGTCCGTATCCTGCCACGCTATCTCGGCCTCCGACCACGCAGGCTGGCTCCGGGTGGATGCCGTTATTCGCAGCTCCTGCCCGAACTTCGACTGTGCCCCGGACGCCGGGAGAAGGCGCTGGAGGACCCCGAACAGCCTGGCCATGCCCTCGCGTACAGGGGGCAGGGCCGCAATGATCCGCTGTGCCGCGCCGTCCAAGGAGTCACGCCGCGTCTGGGCCGCGGAAGAGCCCCGGAGCGCGAGCGCGGCCCTGTTGAGCAGGCCCCTCTCGCCCGCCAGCAGCTCGAGATGGTCCTCCAGCCCCGCCTGGCTGATCTGGAATCCCATGTGGTCGGTTGCCACGCCCTCCAGGTGCTGGGCCTCGTCGACTATCAGCACGTCGTGCTCCGGTATCGCGGCCCCGCCGGTCAGGATGTCCGTCACCAGCAGGGCGTGGTTGACGATCACCACGTGCGCGGCGGCGGCCCTGTCTCGGGCGTGGCGCAGGAAGCACGCGCCGCCTACCCCGGCGCAGTCCAGCGCGCCCTGTGCGGAGACGCGCTCCCACGGCGTCCAGCCACCGCCCGACAGGTTCAGCTCGCTCCGGTCCCCCGTGCCCGTCGTCTGCATCCACACCAGGAGCTTCGACAGCATCCGGGCCTCGTCGGACGATACCGCATCGGATGACCGCAGAGACGACCATCGCTTCAGGCACAGGTAGTTGTTCCGCCCCTTCAGCAGGCTGTACCGGAAATCGTCGACCGGCACGTCGTCGACCCCGCGAAGCGCTTCGGCCACCGCGGGCACGTCCTTGTTCAGCAGCTGCTCCTGAAGGTTGATCGTGTTCGTCGACACCACGACACGCACGTTGTTCTTCAGCGCGTACAGCGCCGCCGGGAGAAGGTATGCCATCGACTTGCCGACGCCCGTACCCGCCTCCACGATCAGGCGCTTGCCGTCGTTGATCGCGCGGGTGACGGCCTCGGCCATCTCCGCCTGCTCCGCCCGCTCCTCGTAGCCGGCCATCGCCCGCGAGACCGGGCCGCCCCGGCTCAACAGCGCCCTCACCTGGCCGACCTCCACCGGCTGGGAGGTCTTGTTTGGGATCAGCGCACGGCTGCGCTTCAGGCGCTTCCTGAGCGACGACACGTCGATGCCCGTGACGCTCGCCTGGGCGCGGCGCTCCGTGTCGGCCCGTGGCGCAGGCGGCGGCCTCCGTTCGAGCATCTTGTGGGTCTCTAGCCGCCGCAGCAGGTATGCGAGCACCCAAGACGACCGGGACGCCAGGCGCTGCATCTCCGCCAGCGAATACTCGTCCAGCCGCTCGGCCTCCTCGACCAGCAGGTTGAAGATGCGGCTGGTGACCTCCGCGTCGTCCAGCGCCCTGTGGGGCCTGTCGTGGGAGAGGCCGAGCGCCGCCGCCACCTTCTCGAGCGAGTACTCCCACGAGGGCTTGAGCACGTACGCCAGCTCCAGCGTGTCGGCCCTCGGACCCGTGAACCTGACGCCCTGGGCTGCCAGGAATCCCAGGTCGAAGTCGATGTTGTGCCCCACTATGGGCAGTCCGCCCACGAAAGACTCCAGCCGGCCCGCAACCTTCGAGAAAGAAGGCGCGGCGTCGACCTCCTCCTGGGTGATGCCCGTGTACCTCCTGATGAAGGCGCCGATCTTCCGGTTCGGATTGACCAGCGAGTGGAAGGTGTCGAGGGTCTCCGTCCCCCTGAACCTGACGGCCCCCACCTCTATGATCTCGTCGTCATCGGGCGAGAGCCCCGTCGTCTCAACGTCCAGCGCGACCCACTCGTCCTCCAGCGGGGGGACCCCGGCCTCGAAGAGAGAGGCAGGCTGCGGAGGCGCTTTGGGTAACTTTGGTATTGTCAATGCAGTGTGAGGGGTATCGGCTCCGGCAATTGTATTGCGCCGCGCCGCGCCGGTCAAACGGCTGTTCTAGCCATGAGGGGCAGCAGCCATCCGAAGTTTCCGGCGAACACGACGATGAGGACCGCCGCCCCGACGGGCATCCGGCGCAGGACCACGACGATGGGCGCCGCGCCGCCTGCAGCGAACAGCAGCACCGCGAGTGTGAACACCAGGTTCTGGCTCCCAAGCCCGCCGCCGGGAAGGGCCTCGAAGCTCACCCGGTATATCAGGCCCGCGATCCCCCCGACGATGGTCCACAGCGGGTACGACACCGCCAGCAGCCCCATCACCATCTTCATCGGCGAGACTCGCTCCAGAAGGCTCTGGAACCCGGGCGAAGGGTCCTTCGCCATAAAGAAAAGCATCAACGGCCCCACCGTCATCGTCACCGACGCCATCAGCAGCCCGCTAAACACCCCCGCAATGACGTAGCTCATCACAGCTGAAACCCCCTCTCCCTTGACGGGAGAGGGTTGGGGTGAGGGTGAAGGCCCCGGTTCTCCAAGTTTCCTCGCCTGTTCAGGAGGGACCTCGCTTCAGGCTCCCTTCTGAATGACATTGGGACTCTCGGCCTCACGGATGGGGACCTGCTCACAGATCGAACTCAGGCTGCACGGTCGAGACCAGGTGCGCGTTCCAGCCCCGGGTCCGCCCCAGCAGCAGCGCGATGGCCGTCCCCTGCTCCCTGCGGGACATGGGGGCGTAGAGCGACGGCCCGCTGCCCGCCACGTGGATCTCCTGCGCCCCCAGGCTGCCGAGCGCGCCCCAGTACTCCTCCAGCCCCGGGTACGCCTCGCGGGCGATATCGTCGAAGGCGTTGTAGAGGAACTCGGCCGGCACGTCCCCCCCACCGCGGATCCGCGCTTCGAGCTTCCGCGTCAGCAGCCCCCCCGTGTAATGCCCGGGAGTCATCCTCGAGTACATCGCCGCAGTCTTGTCGGCCAGGGGAATCTCGGGGCAGAGCAGCACCAGCCATGCCTGGTCGACGGGAGGAAGCGGCCTCACCCTCTCGCCGCGCCCCGACACCATGGCGGTGCCTCCGCGGATGAAGAACGGCACGTCCGAGCCCAGCTCCGCCGCCAGCCCGGCCAGCTCGTCCTCGCTCATTCCCAACCCCCACAGCCGGTTGAGCCCGACCAGGACGGCCGCCGCGTCGCTGCTTCCCCCGCCCAGCCCGGACGCCTGCGGGATCGCCTTCTCCAGGCCGATCGATGCTCCCTGGCCGGTCCCTGAGCGCTCGGCCAGCAGAGCCGCGGCCCGGTACGCAAGGTTGTCCTCGACGGCGACGCCCGGCAGGGCGGGGGAGAGCGTGATCCCGTCGTTGGGCTCCACGGTCACTGTGTCGTGGAGGCTCACCGTCTGCATTATGCTGGCGATCTCGTGGTAGCCGTCCCCGCGCCTGGTGAGCACCTCCAGCGTGAAGTTCACCTTCGCGTATGCCGGAATCTCGATTCTCACGACCCGCCGCCGGACCGCCACGCGTCGTAGAGGACTCCCCACTCGGCCACCGTGAGTGTCTGGGCGCGGCGCGAGGGGTCGATCCCCGCCTCGCCCAGGACCGACTCCGACCTGTCCGCGGCTATCCCCAGGCCGTTGGCCAGCGAGTTCCGGATCTGCTTCCTAGGGGCGCTGAATCCCGCCCGCACCACCTCGAAGAACCCCTGCGGTGAATCGAACGGGACCGTGGGTGCGTCGTACACGTCGATCCGCACGACCGACGACCACACCTTCGGGGCTGGCCTGAACGCGCGCGGTGGAACGTGGCAGACGACCCTAGTCCTCCCGTAGACCTGGGTCGCCACAGACAGCAGGCCCATCTTGCCCTGCTTCGCGGTCATAGTCTGAGCCACCTCGCGCTGCACCATGACCACCATGACCACAGGCTTGTGGCGCGACTCCAGGAACCGGCGGATTATTGGCGATGCGGCGTAGTAAGGAAGGTTGGCGACCAGCTTGTACGGCGCCGAATCGCCGACTAGGGGCTCTATCGGGATCTCGCGGGCATCCCCGCGTACCACCCGGACGCCTGGCAAGGCCTTCTCTTCGAGGGCCGCGGCCAGCGCCGCGTCCAGCTCGACCGCCACGACCGAGCCTGCGCGCTCGGCGAGAGCGCGGGTCAGGAAACCCCTGCCGGGGCCGACTTCGACCACGGTGTCTTCGGGCGACAGGGCAGCGGCGGAGACTATGCGGCTGCGCACCCCGCCGTCGACCAGGAAGTTCTGGCCGAGGCTCTTCCTGGCCCTGCGAGGGGTTGTGGACGGTGCGGCGTCGGGTCCGTCGCGCGGACCCCTGCGTGTGCCGTCAGCTGGGATCGTCTTCGCTGGAGCCAACGCGCAACACCTTGAATGACAGGCCGTGCACCTCCGGTTCGATCCCCCACGCCGACGTACCGTTTCGGGGGCGGCTCAAGCCAGGCTGGCCCGCGGCGCCCGGAATGCACTACTTACCGCTGCTTCCTTCCGGACCTGACGGGGTTCACAGGATTCCGCCGCGCGGGACCCGGCTCTCAGCACCACCGTCCGAAGGGCAGAGGCCTCGTGGAGGGACCTCATGGAGGAATTCAGCCTCGCTAGAGCGGATTGCGAGTACAGGGCACCGCTATCTCCCCGCCTAGCACGGCCTCAATCCATACTAGATTAGCCCCGCCCACCTGTCAACGGAACTCCGCAGACCCAAATCCACCACCTCCACATTCGGCGCCATATCTATCAGCCATCACCCCGTAGGGGCTGGTTTGAAACCAGCCCTCCCCTTGCCATTAGGGCGTCGCCGCCATTTAGGTGGTGGATCTGGGGCAGACCCAAATCCACCACCTCCGTCATTCCCGCGACGGCGGGAACCCATCCCCGGCAAGGTTGCACAGCCATAGCCTCAGAGGCAGTCCGTCACGCCATCCGTCCAAATTAGGTGGTGGATCTGGGAAAATCCCCCTTGACAACCCCCCATTTACCCCTATAATAGAACCCATGTACGACAACACCGACCAGTCCGAGCCACCCACACTAGCGGACATCGTCCGCCGCGAGACCAACAACGGCGAGACCATCGTCCGCTTCTACCTCGACGTCATCGAGGGAAAGCTAAACGACGAAGGCTTCGAAGTATGCCACAGGCTCGAAGCCGCCGAGCAGATCCACGCCATCGCTCCCGGGCTCGTCTCCGAATACATAGCCCAGCTCACCGGCCTCGAATGCAACCACGCCATACTCCGCAAGCGCACCCGCGACACCACCCGTCATTCCCGTGACGACACCACCCGTCGTTCCCGTGACGACACCACCGTCATTCCCGCGAAGGCGGGAACCCATCCCCGGCCGGACGCCGACTGCGCCAAAACCGCCCGCGCGCGCCACGAAGCACTCGAATACCTGGCCTCGGCCCTCGCCGCCCCATCACTGAAGGACGACCCCCGCGTCGCCGGCATCGTCCACGGGAGCACCGACCACGGCAAGACCGTCGTCAGCTTCCTGCTACACGTCATGCACGGCGTAGTCCGCGGCTTCAGGCCCCGCCAGAGGGTCGATGCCGCCAGCGAGCTCCTCGGTCACATCGCCCGCGACGAGCTAGCCCGCTCCGGCTCCGTACCCCCCTCTCCCTCAACGGGAGAGGGTCGGGGTGAGGGTGAGGGTGCTCCGTCATTCCCGCGAAAGCGGGAACCCATCCCCGGCCCCGCCGACGCAGACGACCCGCACACGTCAGACGCAGCCGAATCGTCGTCCCCGACAGCCGCACCGTCATTCCCGCCCGACGGATCGTCATTCCCGCGAAGGCGGGAACCCATCCCCGGCCCCGCCAACGCAGACGATCCGCACACTGCAACCGCAACCGAATCGTCGTCCCCGGCAGTCGAATCGTCATTCCCGCGAAAGCGGGAACCCATCCCCGCCCCCGCCGACGCAGACGACACGAACGACCAGCGCGGCTCCTACGACATAGACCGCAAAATCGCCGAAGCCCAGCGCGACCCGTCCCACCCAATCCACAAGTTCGTACAGGCATACGACGAGGTGGCCGCCGTCTTCCACGGCGAAGACAAGGAGAACGACGAAGACGACGAAGTCCGCTACTGGATCTCCGGCGAGGTCCCAGACGCCTACGGCAAATACATCTGGGAGTACGCCCCGGCATACCCCAGGTCGATCAGAAGAAAACTTCGCCCCAAGCGACGCCGCTCCCGCGAACCCGGGACTACGCCCAAGGCCGAGAGCGTCTGGATGAAGCGGCCCTTCGACAAGATGCGCGAGGCCGGCATCCCCAGACCCAGCCGGTTCAAAATCTGGGTCTGAACCCGCCCCGCCGCCCAACCGGGCCGAGCGGGGCCAACACCACGCCAGCCAACGAATTGGCGCCATCTGCACCCTCGCCACACCAGGGCCTTTCCAAAGTCACAGGAAGAGACCGGCGGCATGTAGGGGCGATTCGCGAACCGCCCCCCATCTCCGTCATTCCCGTGGCGACGGGAACCCATCCCCGGTCGCCCAGCCCCTACATCGGCTTTCTTCCGCAGGCCCATCCCAGCACAGTAACGAACTTTGGAAAGGCCCTGCCAGACCTCTGGTCTGATCTCTTCCCCTCGAGGAGACCCTTGCACAACCGTCATACCGGCGCAAGCCGGTATCCAGCGGGGTGGGGGCATCTGCTCGTGTCGAATTCACCCTAGACCGGAGTATGGAGATCACGCCAGCTGGCTCGATCATTCAGTTCACTTACTGCCTCTTACTACGTGATGCAGTTCCTGCTTTCTGGCCTACCTCAACGGCCAGGGCCTTCCAAAGTCCGTTCGTGGTGAGCCTGTCGAACCACAATTGGGGCCTTCGACAAGCTCAGGCCGAACGGCAAGGTACGACCCTATCTCAACAATGGAAGGCCCTGCTCAACGGCGTGAGAGAGTTCCCAGCCGTGCTATAATCTCCGCCGATTCCCTGCGCCCGTACCTGCCTAGGCGCTTCCAGGAGACTTCGCATGGCCAGAGTCGGTTTCGTTGGTCTGGGACTGATAGGCGCCCCCATGTGCATGAACCTCGTGAAGGCCGGCCACGAGGTCACCGTGTGGAACCGCACCGCGTCCCGCATGAAGCCGCTGACCGACGCGGGCGCAACTGCGGCCTCATCGCCTAAAGAGGCAGCGCGAGGCAGCGAAATCGTCATCACCTGCGTCTCCGACTCACCCGACGTGGAGCACGTCATAGTCGGCCCCGACGGCGTGATCGAAGGTGCGTCCCCGGGCGCGGTCGTCATCGACATGAGCACCATATCGCCCTCGGTGACCCGCTCGATAGCGGAGAGGCTGGCCGAGAAGGGCGTCCAGATGATAGACGCGCCCGTCAGCGGCGGCGTGAACGGGGCCGAGGCCGGCACCCTGTCGATCATGGTCGGCGGCGACAGGGACGCCATTGAGCGGTGCATGCCGGTGCTCGAGGCGATCGGCAGCAAGATCACCCACTGCGGCGCCAACGGCATGGGCCAGGTCACCAAGCTCGCCAACCAGATTACCGGGCTCGGCAATATGGCCGCGATGTGCGAAGGGCTAGTATTCGCGGCAAGGTCCGGCGCGGATCTCGGGGCTGTCCTGCAGGCCATGTCTGGAGGCGCGGCCAACTCATGGATGATCGAGAACCTCGGACCGGCGATACTGGATGGCAGCTTCGACCCCGGGTTCATGATCAAGCTGGCACACAAGGACCTCAGGCTGGTCCTCGAGTCGGCTACCGAGATGGGCCTGCCCCTTATCTCCACACCCGCCGTCGCCCAGATATACAGGGCCGCTATAGTCGCGGGACACGGCGACGACGGCATCCAGGGCTACGTCAAGGTGCTGGAGGCCCTGGCCGACGTGGAAGCGCGCTCGCAGCAATGCGAGTCCTGATCGACAGCCTGGAAGGCGGCGCCCGCAACGCCCGGGGCACGGTCGTCATACTCGACGTCTTCAGGGCCTTCACCACGGCAGCCGTCGCCTTCTCGCGCGGCGCCAGGGAGATCCTGCTGGTGGCGGAAGTCGAGGAGGCCCTGGGCCTGCGAGAACGTGGCCTGGCCGACATCACCGTCGGAGAGGTCGGCGGCCTCATGCCGGACGGGTTCGACTTCGGAAACTCGCCCTTCGAGCTGTCCGAGGCCGACGTGGACGGCAAGACCCTGGTGCAGCGGACCTCGGCGGGAACCCTTGGAGTCACTGCGGCGACGAACGCCGATAGGACTTTCGTAGGCTCGCTCGTCGTCGCCAGGGCCACTGCGATGGCCCTGCGGCGGGAGGCCCCCGAGCTCGTCACCATCGTCGCAATGGGCGGCGACGCGCTCGTCCGCACCGACGAGGACGAGTTGTGCGCCATGTACATGAGGAATCTGGTCGAGGGCCGCAGTCCCGACCCTGAGGCGGTCCGGTCGCTGGTGCTCGCCGGCGACCAGGCCCCCAAGTACGGCGACCCGGCCCTCCCTCACTTCCACCCGCAGGACCTGGAATGGGCCCTGCGCGTCGACGCATTCGACTTCGCCATGGCAGTGGAGCCGAGGGACGACCTGCTGGTCGCGCGTAGACTAGACCCCTGATCCGCATGGCCCGCTGCTACGTGGGTCGTCGATGCTCAGCCCGAGAGGGCATTTCCTACAACTTCGTTAGCCCTGAGCCTGGCTCTCCTGAGCTTTGTCGAAGGGTCGAAGGGCAGTACTCCGCCAGCCCGATGAATTCCGTAATAGCCCCTAGGCTGTGAACCGGTGGACCTCAAGGCTGTGTCGCCCCGCGCTGCTGGCCCTAATCCTCCTACCTGTCCTGGCATTATTCCTGATCGAGAGCGACGCCCCGGAGGTCGCGCTCGGCGCCGGGAGCGTGTCGTTCCAGGACGGGATGGCTGACGCCGACCAGCATACCCACGCCCACGCCGACCAGCATACCCACGCCCACGTCGACCGGCACACCCACACCCACGCCGACCAGCATACCCACGCCCACGCCGACCGGCACACCCACACCCCACGCCGACCAGCACGCCCACACTGACGCCGACCGGCACACCCACACTGACGCCGACCGGTACACCCACGCCAACGCCGACCAGCACACCCACGCCGGCGCCGACCGGCACGCCCGTGCCCACGCTGATTCGGACAGCGTTTCCTACAGCCATTCCTACGGTCGTGCAGAGTGCGCCGGGCGTCGATTCAGGGGGTGAGGACGCCGGGGCGCCGTGGGTATGAGGGGCTGGGTGCTCGCGGTGGCGGCTTCGCTTGCCGTGTGGCTCCTGGCCTGCCGTAAAGGAGGGCCGGACGAGCCCGGCTAGCCGAGCATCTGGAGCAGGAGGGCCATCCTGATCACGAGGGCATTACCCGCCTGCCGGTAGAAGGCCAGTCTTGGGTCCTGCACCTGCACGTCGAAGTCGCCGCTGCGCTGCATCGGGTCGAGGATGATGCAGTCCGCCTTCAGGCGGGACATGAGACCCTCGTCGATGCGAAGGGTGTTCGCGCCCCGCGCCCTCAGCAGCTCGGCGTGGGCAAGGGTGCGGGGGCCGTTCAGGTAGATCGCGTCCATTTCCGACAGGGGCCCGGTGTCCCCCGAGTCGACTACCTCGAAGCGGACGCCCCGCTCCTCGCAGTAGCTGACGACGTCGGGGCTGGCCTGCCCGCTGAAGGGCATCAGGGTGACCCGCACCTCGTCGAACATGGCCAGGCCCTTGAGCAGGGCACTGACATTGCGGTGCTCCAGCCGCCCGACGACTGCGATGTTGGCCCCGTCCACGCCGCCAAGCTCGTCGTGAAGCGTGTACACGTCGGCGAGGGCCTGGGTTGGGTGGTCGTCCCCGCTGCCGCCGCTCACTATCGGGAGGGCGTCGGCGCCGGCTGCCGTTTCGAACACGCCCCTCTCGCTGTTCCTCAGGACTACCAGATCCATCCGCATGCTGGCCAGCAGGCCGATGACGTTGTCCACGTAGCGCGGCGTGTTGATCGGGAAGAACTGCGATGCGTCCTCCGTGTGGTACGCGGTGGCGCCAAGGATCTCTGCGGCCCGTTCGAAGGACGTCCGCGTCAGGAAGCTGGGCTCGTAGAAAAGGCAGTAGATCGCCTTGCCCTTGAGGGCGTCGGGCCGGGAGCTTCGGCTGCGTATCTGGCCGCATAGAGGCAGAAGCGTGGACTCCAACCACTCCCGTTCGATCTGGGACGTGCTCGTGAGATGGCGTAGCGTATTCAATCGGTCACCTAGTACTGCTTCAATCTAAATATGACAGAACCCTCGGATTGCCGTCATTCCCGCGAAAAGCCTGCCCCGTACTCGATACGGGGCGGGAACCCAGAGGGGCGGGGGCTGGACGTTCGCCAAAACTACCTTGAATCGATACTAGAGTGAATAGTGAGACTGCGAAGCCTTGGCTCGCTGGAAAGGAGGCCCGGGGAGATTGGTCCGCTTCAGCCTCCAATCCCCTTCAACGGCCCAACGATCGAGTCCTCCAGCCTGGCCTCTATCTCGGGGGAAAGCAGGGCCAGGTGGCCGTCGTCGAAGCGTTCGCCCTCAGCGACCATCTTCTCGAAGTACTCGTCGCGGGTCGCGCGATGGGCCGGGTCGTAGAAGAGGTTTGTCAGCTCGTGCGGATCCTCCTGAAGGTCGTACAGCTCGCAGAGGTCGGACAGGTTCCAGACCAGCTTCCAGCGGCCGTCCGTCACCATCCGCTGCGAGTAGTGGCCGTTCCAGTCGCCGTGGTACTCGCTGTAGTTCACGTCCTTGTACCAGTCGGTCTCGCCCTGGGTCAGCCCCAGCATCGAGCGGCCGTCGAGCTCACCCGAGCCAATGTCCCGGACGTCCTCTTCCGCCATCAGGTCCACGATGGTGGCCGTCGCGTCCATCAGGTTGACCGGCTGCGAGGCGCGCTTGACCTTGCTGCCGCCCGGCGGCTTGAAGAGCATAGGAATACGATAGATCTCGTCGTACATGTACGCGCTCTTGCTGTCGAAACCGTGAGAGCCGGCCATGTCGCCGTGATCGGCGGTGAGGATGATAGCCGTGTCGTCGTACAGGCCGAGCTCCTTGAGGGTCCTCACCACCTCGCCGACCTGGGCGTCGACCAGTTCCAGGTACGAGAACCCGATGGCCAGGGCGTTCTTCAGGTCTGATCCCTTTCCCTCGGGAACGCCGTACTCCTGGACTGCGCGCAGCTTCTTCTGGTTTATGGGCTTGCCGTCGAAGTTGTCGTACCTGTTGGGCCAGTCGGGTATCGACTTGGGGTCGTACCGAATCCCCCACTCCTCGGGCACCATCCACGGGCCGTGGGGTCCGGGCAGGGAGGAGTAGAGTAGGAACGGACGCTCGCCGGAGCGTGACCGGAGGAAGTCGGTCGAATACTTGGCGACCATCACGTCGGGGAACTCGTCCATGGGCACGTCCAAGGTGCCTGCCGTGCCGTGGGCGAAGCTCTGGACCAGCGGCCCGAGGCTCGGGTTCGGGTGGCCGTGCCCCGTTGCGAACAGCGGCGTGCGTCCGGGGTAGGGTGGCCTGTGGGCGTGCTCGAAGCGCGAGGTGAACAGGTCCGTAGGCGGCCCGATGTGCCACTTGCCGTAGTACGCCGTCTCGTAGTCCGTCTCGTCCGCCGCCCAGTCCTGAACCATCCTCATGTCGGGTCTCAGGTGCTGGCAGTAGGAGTACCGCGGCGTCGAGTTGTTGAACATGTGGTGCTTGTGGGCATACAGCCCGGTCATCAGGCTGGCCCTGGCAGGGGAGCAGATGGCCGTGGGGGTAAACCCGTTCTCGAACAGGGTGCCGTCCGCGGCCAGCGCGTCCATGTTTGGAGTACGGACCATGTTCCCGCCGTAGCAGCCGAGCAGGTCCGGCCTGAGCTGGTCGCAGAAGAAAACGAGCACGTTCGGCCTGGTCGTTCGCGTATCGGTAGTGGTCATCCTCGTGGCCTCCTCTCCCGGTCCCTCAGCCCTCCAGCGACACCGGTCCCGTCGTCAGCCCGTACTCGTTTATGTCGATTACGCTGTCGCTCCGGTTCCAGTGAGTGACCTGTCCGTCCTCGAACCGTTCGGCCTCGGCCAGCAACTTCTCCCAGTAGCTGTCCCTGGTCTCCCTGCAGGCGGGGTCGTAGTATAGGTTGGTCAGCTCGTGCGGGTCTTCCTGCAGGTCGTAGAGCTCGTTGAGGTCGCCGAAGTTCCACACCAGCTTCCAGCGCCCGTCCGTCACCATCCGCTGGGAGTAGTGGCCGTACCAGTCGCCGTGGTACTCGCTGAAGTTCACGTCCTTGTACCAGTCGGTCTCGCCCTGCGCGAGCCCCATCATCGAGTGGCCGTCCAACTCGCCCGATCCTATGTCGCGCACCTCCTCGCCGGCCATGAGATGCGTGATGGTGGCGGTCGCGTCCATCAGGTTGACCGGCTGGCTGGCCCGCTCGACTGCACTGCCGCCGGGCGGCTTGAACAGCATCGGGACGCGGTAAATCTCGTCGTACATGTAGGCCCCCTTGCTCAGGAAGCCGTGGGAGCCGGCCATGTCGCCGTGGTCGGCGGTCAGTATGATCGCCGTGTCGTCGTAAAGGTCCAGCTCCTTCAGGGTCCTTACGACCTCGCCGACCTGGGCGTCGACCAGCTCCAGGTATGAGAAGCAGGCCGACAGCAGGTCTCTCAGTGTCTCGTCTCGGCCCTGCTCCTGCCTGAGGTCCTCGTTGATCCGCAGCTTCTTCTGGTTGATGGGCTTGCCGTCGAAGTCGTCGTACCTGTTGGGCCAGTCGGGTATCGACTTGGGGTCATACCGTATGCCCCACTCTTCCGGCACCATCCATGGCGAATGAGGACCGGGCAGGGAGGAGTAGAGCAGGAAAGGCCGTTCGCCTGAGCGCGACCGGAGGAAATCGGTCGAGTACTTGGCGACCATCACGTCTGGGAACTCGTCCATCGGCACGTCCAGCGTACCGGCCTTCCCGCCCCCGAAGCTCTGGACGAGCGGGCCGAGTCTCGTACCCGGGTGTCCGTGGCCCGTTGCGAACAGTGGCGTGCGTCCGGGGTAAGGCGGCCTGTGGGCGTGATCGAAGCGGGAGTCGAACAGGTCCTGGGGCGGCCCGATGTGCCATTTGCCGTAGTACGCAGTCTCGTAGTCCGTCTCGTCCGTCGCCCAGTCCTGCACCATCCTCATGTCGGGTCTCAGGTGCTCGCAGTAGGAGTATCGCGGCGTAGAGTTGTTGAACATGTGGTGCTTGTGCGCGTACAGCCCGGTCATGAGGCTGGCGCGGGCCGGAGAGCAGATGGCCGTGGGCGTGAATCCGTTCTCGAAGACTGTGCCGTCGGCGGCCAGCGCGTCCATGTTGGGCGTGCGGACCATATTGCCGCCGTAGCAGCCCAGCAGGTCCGGCCTCAGTTGGTCGCAGAAGAAGACGAGCACGTTCGGCCTGGTGTCGGGTGAGCCTGCCATCTGTTCCTCCTCTCGCCTTCTACCTTGGGTCCGAATGGGACTCTAGTACTGCTTCAATCTAAATATGACAGAACCCTCGGATTGCCGTCATTCCCGCGAAAAGCCTGCCCCGTACTCGATACGGGGCGGGAACCCAGAGGGGCGGGGGCTGGACGTTCGCCAAAACTACCTGGAAACGGTACTAGCTTGGGTGGCCTCCTATGAAACCGGCGGCCTGAGGTGGGCCCAGGGCCTTGCCTCCTCGAAGGCGGCCGAAGCGGCGATGACAGTCTCCTCGTCTCCCCAGCGCCCCACGATGTGCAGCCCCACCGGCAGGCTCTCGCTCGTGAAGCCGCAGGGGATGCTCGCGGCGGGATGGCCGATCATATTTATCGGATACGTGAAGGGGAAGAAGCCGCTGAAGGTGTCGACGGACTTCCCGTCGATCTCTGAAGGCGGCTCGCCCACGGGGAACGCGCCGGCCGACACCGTGGGCGACAGCAGCAGGTCGTATTCGTCCAGCAGCTGGCCGAATCGCATCATCAGCTCCGCGCGAACTCCGAGGGCCCGGGCGTAGTCCGGCCCGGTCACCGTCGCCCCGTATTCGATGCAGGTGCGCCCGTAGTCGGTGAGCAGGTCGCTGTTGTCTCCGATCATCGCCGCGTATCGGGCGTTGGAGACGGCGCAGAAGAGGTCCCAGAATGCGTCGAACGGCGAGTCCAGGGCCAAGTCCACCTCTTCCACGGTGCACCCGAGCTGCTCGAAGACCAGGGCCGCCTCGCGGCAGCGCGAGACTACCTCCGCCTCTACGGCCCCATAGCCGTAGTCGGGGCTCCAGGCAATCCTGAGGCCCTCGATCCCGGCGTCGGCCGCGCCCATGTAGTCGCCGGGATCGGCCCTGAGGCTGTTGATGTCGTTGGCGTGGTAGCCCGAGAGCACCTGGAGCAGCAGGGCAGAGTCCCGCACTGTGCGGGTCATGGGTCCCGACTGGCTGAAGTGATTTGCGAACGGCGGCGAGGGTGCCCCGGCGTAGAGCGGCACCCGGCCCTGCGTGGGCTTGATGCCGTAGGTGCCGCACAGGGCCGACGGTATCCGGATCGAGCCGCCGCCGTCGCTCCCTGTGGCCAGGGTGCAGAGTCCGGCGACTACGGACGCCCCGGCCCCTCCGCTCGAGCCGCCCGTCGTCCGGTCCGTGTCCCAGGGGTTCCGGCAGTGGTCGCCCAGACGGTTCTGGGTGTGGCCAAGCAGTCCGAACTCCGGCGTGTTCGTCTTGCCCAGTATGACCGCGCCCGCCGCCTTCACCCGCTCGACGACGGCCGAGTCCACCACCGGGACGCGGTCCTCGAACAGGAGCGAGCCGCTGGTCGTCCGGATTCCAGCGGACATCTCCAGGTCCTTCACGGATATGGGCACCCCGTGGAGCGGGCCAAGCTGTTCGCCGCTCATCACGGCGTCCTCCGCCGCCTGGGCGTCCGCGAGGGCGCTGTCGGCCGCCACCGTCAGGTAGGAGTTGAGCTTGTCGTCGAGGGAGTCGATGCGTTCCAGGAACATCCCAGTCAGCTCGACGGGAGATACTTCGCGATCGGCTATCAGCCGCCGTACTTCAGTTGCGGGAGAGAAAGCCAGATTGTCGTCCATAGTGGCGGGAGTGTATCAGGGCCTGTTCCCGGTGGCTAGTACTGCTTCAATCTAAATATGACAGAACCCTCGGATTGCCGTCATTCCCGCGAAAAGCCTGCCCCCGAGTAGTCGGGGGCGGGAACCCAGAGGGGCGGGGGGCTGGACGTTCGCCAAAACTACCTTGAATCGATACTAGTGGTCGGATCCCCGGCTATCGTATGTCCCGGGGGATGCTCGCCGAGGCATCTGTTGACGCTATATACTATACTATGAGATACTGTACTATGACATGAAATAAGGGGGCGAATGGCGATGCCCGAAGCGAGGACCACATTCTGGGAGCAGGTATACGGTCTACGTGAGAAGGGGATGATTCCCCGCGATTGGGGACGAGGTCACCTTAGAGAGTTTCTCCAGAAGCCGATAGGGCGCTTCGCCTATCGTACTATCAGCACCCTTCCGTCCAACTACCATATCTCCAGGGACGGTGACGGGATGGGCACTGCAGTAGGGAATGGCAGTGCCCCCAAGGTGTGGCGTGTGGGGCGTGGCCGATTCCGGTTGATAGGGGACACGGATGACGACGCGGCAACACAGCAAGCCGAGATGAGACTGGCTAAGAATCGCGCCGAAGAACTCAGGTCGAAGAAGGTGCTTGGCGAAGGCTATAGCACAGAAGCTCCGATGTCGGTCGGCGACCGCCCAGATCGATACGGCCCTCAGAGTGAGTCGGAGCCGGGGTATTCAGACCTGTATCCGTCGGTCCCTATCAGCCTCACCTCGTCAGAGCATCGGGCCCTGACGGGACGCGTTGCTGAACAGAAGGCTATGTACATTGTGAACAAGCACCTGAAGGACAAGTACGGAATCCAGGTGGAGATCGAAGAAGACCAGGACGGCGCTGACCTCAAGGTCTCCATAGACGGGAAGACGGAGAGAATCGAAGTTAAAGGTACTGAATCACCCACACTGGCTTGGCCCGAGCTGGAGGTGTCCAGCCGGGAGTCACACGATGCCCTGGAGAAAGGGGACACGTCGATGTACAGGGTTGTAGATGTCTCTGGCACGAACCCCCGAATCTATGTCTTGACGCACGGACAGCACTTCACTTTGGAGCCTGAACCCAGGTGGGCCGTAAGGCGAGTCCCGCTGGGGGACGATCGCTATCCTCTGCGGGGGCAGCCATACCGGTATGACCTCCCGCACGATCCTCTCGCTGTGGACGATTGGGAGGCGCTTGAATGATTGTCCTGGACACTCACGTTTGGGTGTGGTGGACCATCGACCCTGCCCGACTGAGCGAAACTCAGCGCCAGGAGATCGCGAACAACGAAGACGACCGGATCGGCGTCAGTGCGATCTCCTGTTGGGAAGTGGCCAAGCTGTGCGAGTATGGACGTCTGGAGCTGCCTGTCGGCCTGGGCGAGTGGTTCCAGGCAGCTCTCAGGTATCCTGGAGTCTCGCTTCTGGACCTGACACCGGAAGTGGCCATTGAGTCTACCAGCCTGCCGGGCGCCTTTCACCGCGACCCCGCCGACCAGATGATAGTAGCCACAGCCAGGGTGCACGGCTGCCCGCTGGTAACGTCCGACGACAAGATCATCGGTTATCCGCACGTGCGGTCCGTGAGGTAGTGGAGATTCCCGCCGTACGGCCAGGCATCCATCGGGGATGTCGATTGACACAAAGGGGAACTCCCAGTCGGTAGTCCCTGCGCCCGGAGGCTAGGTAGTGTTGACATTCGAGCGGCTCCCAGTCAAATGTCATTGCTATGAAAATAGACAGCAGACAGCCACACCCGTCATTCCCGCGCTCCCTTCCGTCATTCCCGCGAAGAGCCTGCCCCCGAGCAGTCGGGGGCGGGAACCCATCCCCGGTCGCTGCTACCAATCATGCGGCAACGGAGAATCCCCTCGCCCATTTTCATACCCTTATGTGGCCTGCGCAAGGCCATAGTGATTCTGAACGCAGCGAAGCGGAATGAAGAATCTAAAGCGGTTGAGGTATCCTCATGCATAGGCCTTAGATTCTTCGTCGCTCCGCTCCTCAGAATGACATGTTGGACCGCTTGCTGAGTTATAAAATGGCCTGGTATCTCAAATGTCAACACTACCTAGTGCCTCGGCTATCTGGCGAGCGCTAGGCCGAACACCGACGAGGCCTCCGCATCCTTGAGCGCGGAAGCGCAAGCCGACATCGTGCTGCCGGTCGTTACTACATCGTCGATCAGCATGACCCGCAGCCCGGTCATGTCCCGGGTACACTCGAAGGCGCCGTCTATGTTCTTGCGGCGTTCCTCCCTACCGCTCATGGCTACCTGCGGAGGCGTGTCTATGGACCTTAGCAGCTTGTTGTCCGCCATCGGAATCTGGGCGCGCCGGGAGACCTCGCGGGCAAGCAGGTACGATTGGTTGTACCCGCGGCTGCGCTCTCTACGTGCGTGGAGCGGCACGGGCGCGAGCACGTCCGCCTCGAATCGGTGAGATTCCAGATAGTCCGCCAGCAGCCCTCCGAGCGTCGGGGCCAGCGCGCGGATGTTGGCGTACTTGAGGTCGTGGACCATGTCGCGCACCGCCCCCGTGTAGCGGTAGGGGGCCCTGATCTTCTCGTAAGACGGCGCGTCGGCTCGGCACCACGAGCAGACGGGCGCCACGTCCGGCTCGGCGCACTTCCCGCAGAACGGGTGGGCCAGGCCCGGCAGGTGGGGCTCGCAGGGCGCGCACAGGAAGCTGCCCTCCCGGCTGCACACCGCGCACGCAGCCGGGAAGAGCAGGTCGAGACCGCGGCTGGCGAGCCGCCGCAGCAGGGGCACCCTAGGTCTTCTGGAACTTGACGACTTGCTGCGCGTCGCCGATCTCGGTGACGTAGATGCTGCCCTGCGAGTCGACGCATATGCCATGACCGGCGCTGATAGTCCCCTTGCCGGGGCCGCGGTCACCGCGCCAGCGGGTGATCAGGTCGCCGTCGAGCGTCCAGATGCTCACCCCGCACCCCCCGCCCTGCTCCACCACGTATACCATGTCGTCCTTGATCCAGATGTCGCCCGGTGCAATCAGGTCCACCCATTCGTCCAGGTAGTTTCCCACGTCGTCGAATATCTGGATGCGGTGGTTCTCGCGATCGCAAATGAGGACGCGGCTGCGGCTGTCTACCCAGACGTTGTGGAGCAGGGCAAACTCCCCCGGGCGGGTGCCCTGCCGTCCCCATGAGAGCAGCAGCTCGCCATCGGGGCTGAACTTGTGGACGCGGTGCCCTCCGTAGCCATCGGACACGAAGATGTTGCCGTCCGGCGCTATCGCCAGGCCGGAGGGCATGTTGAAAGGCTCGCCTACGAAGGACGGCGACGGCGCGAGCTTCTCCCCGAAGGTCCTCAGCAGGTCGCCGGAAGGCGTGTACTCGGTGGCTATGTGGAAGTCGCGGTCAACCAGCCACACGTTGTCGTTGGGCGCTATGTAGATACCGTGAGGGTTGGCCGAGAACTGGCCCTCACCCCAGGATGAAATGAAGTCGCCGCTGGTCGTCCATATCGTCAGCGGGTGCAGGCCCCGGCTGAAGATATGCACCTCGTCCCTGGAGTTGACCGCGCCGTCCGAGACCATGCCGAGAGTCCAGTACTTGGGGACGTTCGGCCACGACGGAACGAGCTTGTACGTGTAGTTGCCTTCTCCGACGGTTGTCATGTGAAGCTCCCTGGAACTTGGGAATGGCGAGATTCTATTGTTCGGGCAGGTTGGGGTCAATCGTCGCCGGCCTGTCCGATGCACTAGTACTGCTTCAATCTAAATATGACAGAACCCTCGGATTGCCGTCATTCCCGCGAAAAGCCTGCCCCCGAGTAGTCGGGGGCGGGAACCCAGAGGGGCGGGGGGCTGGACGTTCGCCAAAACTACCTGGAAACGGTACTAGCGAGCACTTCTCTAGCCGACTCCAGATCTTCCTCCACGACCATGACCCGGCAGGGCTTTGGCGAGAGTCCTAGGAAGGTCGATGTGTCCCCCTGGGTGAACGGTAGCTCGCATCCCCGATTCGATGAGCATGTCCCGCCAGATCTCGGCCTGGGTCTGGGTCGGAGCCGTCACGGCCGTGGCCCACTTCACCGTTCGACCACCCTCGCGTTGCCGCCGCCGCCCAGCGTGTCCTGCAGTTCGTGGAGCAGGTCCTCCGTGACGTCTACCTTGACCGTCGGCCAGTCCAGGGTGAAGAGCCTTCCGTCCGCCGCGATCTCGAGTCCGATCTCGATGCTGCCGGGGCTGTTGAGCAGCAGGCTTTTGACGTCCTCCAGCATCCGTTGGTCGTGCTCCTGTTCGCCGCTCTCCCTCAGCCGGACGATGAGCCTGCCTGGCTGCGCGGCTGGCGGCACGGAGTCTACTTCTTTCTGGACTGCGGGCGGCTCCGCACTGTCGCTCAGCCGCTGAGGGGCTGAGGCGGCCGGCGGCGTTGTATGCCCGTTCGGACTTGCTCCGTTGGTGTAATCGGGAGCCGGGGCGGGAACCTTGACCGAGCCGCGCAGACCCTCTCCGGGCGTCTTCTCAGGATCGTACTCGGTCGCCGTTTGGCACGAGATGTTAGTCCGATCATCCCTCACCCTTACGGTTCCCTCGACCTCGACTAGCTTGCCGGTTTCCCACACACCATCCGTCTCTTTGATGACGTTCTGCCACACGAATACGTCGATGTCGCCCTCCAGCAGCGCCAGGTTGGCAATCAGGTAGGGCTGGTCGTTCTTTGTCGTCCTCTCGCTGACGGAAGACACCTGACCCACGAGCTGCACCTTCTTGCCGCTCTTGTCCTCGCCAATCTGGGAACGGGACACTATGGCCTCTCCGGCGTTCCTTCCCACGAGGCTCTCCAGCTTGTTCCCGGAGAATGTCACTCCCAGCAGCTCCGTCTCCCACTGCTGCTTCTCTGCGTCCGGCGTCTTCACCGACGGCAGGTCGATGTGGGCGAGGGGCGCGTCCATGGACTCCCCCAGCATGTCGAACATGGAAATCTGTGTGGAGTTCCTCAGCGCCGCCTCGCTCTGCGCCAGCGAGTGTATGCGGTCGAGCATGTCGAGGATCGCCCCCCTGTCCCCGAATCGGTCCAGGGCCCCCGCCATCGTCAGGCTCTCGATCGTCTTCTTCGTCAGGGAGCTCATGTCGACTGCCCGGCACATCTCCTCTATGGAACCGGGCTTCTCTTCCACCTCGGTCCTGGACTTGACGAACGGCTCTATGGCCGATTCGCCCACGTTCTTGACGTTTGCCAGCCCGAAACGTATTTCCATAGTCCCATTCGACTTCGCGACGGAGAACTCCGTATCGCTGAGGAGAACGTCCGGCTGCAGCACGCGGATCCCCAGCCGGCGGCACTCGGCGACCGAAGCGGCGAGCTTGTCCGTGTTGTCCGAGTAGGCGTTAAGCAGGGAGACCATGTACTCCTCTGGGAAGTTGGCCTTCAGGTACGCCGTCCAGTAGGAGATCAGCCCGTAGCTCACGGCGTGGGCCTTCGGGAAGCCGTACCCTGCGAACGGCTCTATCAGTGCGAAGACCCTCTCGGCCAGGTCGAGCGAGTACCCGCTGTCGGTCGCACCCTCGATGAACTTGCCCTTCTCCTGGGCCATGATGGCTGGGACCTTCTTGCCCATCGCCTTCCTCAGTACGTCCGCCTCGCCGAGGGAGTACCCGGCGAAGGCCTGGGCGATCAGGAACACCTGGTCCTGGAACACGATCACGCCGTACGTCTCTTCGAGTATCGGCTCCAGCACAGGGTGAAGGTACTTCACCTCGATCTCACCGTGCTTGGCCTTGATGAATGTGTCGATGTGGTCCATCGGCCCTGGCCTGTAGAGCGCTATCATCGAGGCCACGTCGACCATGGAGCTGGGTCTCAGGTGCTTGATGTGGCTCGTCATGCCTGTACCCTCAAGCTGGAAGACTCCAACGGTGTCCCCATCGCTGAGCATCTGGAGGGTATCGGCGTCGTCCAGCGGAACGCGGCGCAGGTCGACGTCCAGGCCCTTGGTCCTCGATATCAGGCCGCGTGCCTTCGCCAGTATCGATAGGTTCGAGAGCCCGAGGAAGTCCATCTTCAGCAGGCCCAGGTCGGCCACGGGGTCCATGGAGTACTGCGTCGTGGAGATGCTATCGTCGTCCCCCTTGGGCGGCCGCTGCAGGGGGACCAGCGTGTCCAGGGGCTCCTTGGAAATTACGACGCCCGCTGCGTGCGTGCTCGAGTGCCTCGTGGTGCCCTCGACGGCCTTGGCCGAGTCGACCAGCTTCCTGATGCTCTCGTCGGCCTCGTATATCTCCCGGAGCTCTTCGCTCTCGGCTAGGGCCGCTTCCAGCTTCATGTTGAGCCGGCTTGGCACCAGCCGCGCCACCCTGTCCACCTCGTCGTATGGCATCGCCAGAGCCCGGCCCACGTCGCGGATCGACGCCTTGGCCCCCAGTGTGCCGAAGGTGATGATCTGCGCCACGTGGTCCCGCCCGTACTTCTCGACCACGTAGTTCAGGACTTCCTCCCGGCGGTCGTCCTGGAAGTCCATGTCGATGTCGGGCATCTCGCGTCTCTCGACGTTGAGGAAGCGCTCGAAGACGATCCGGTACAGCAGCGGGTTCACGTCCGTCACGCCCAGGCAGTAGAGCACCAGGCTTCCCGCCGCGCTCCCCCGGACAGCGAACGCTATGTCCCTGTCCAGCACGAACCGGGCTATGTCCCAAACGACCAGGAAGTAGTTGGCGTACCGGGTCTGCCTGATCACTTCCAGTTCGTATGTCAGCCGGGACTCTTCCTCCTCGCCAGGGCGGTCGATACGCCTCCTCAGACCCTCCCAGCACAGCTTTGCCAGGTACTCGTCGGCGTCCATCCCTTCCGGGCCCGGGAACTCGGGCAGGTGCAGCCGGTTGAAGTCGAACTCCAGATCGCACATCTCCGCAATGAGCATAGTGTTCGAGATGGCGTCGGGCGTGTCCGGGTAGAGCGCCGCCATCTCCTCAGCGCTCCTCAGGTAGTAGGAGTCCTCGTCCATCTTCAGCCGCTTGGGGTCGTTGACGTTGGTATTCGTGTGAATGCAGATCAGGATGTCCTGGAGCGGCGCGTGCTCCTTCATGATGTAGTGGCTGTCGTTCGTGGCCGCTACGGGAATGCCCAGGTCCCGGTGGAGCTCCATCAGCCCCGCATTGATCCGCGGAAGCTCCTCGACGCCGCCGTGCTCCATCAGCTCCAGGTAGTAGTCGGGGAAGCGCTCCCGGTACCACGCGATCGTTGCCGCCGCGTCGTCCATGCGCCCCTGCGCTATGAGGCTCGGCACCTCCCCGCTGGGGCAGCCCGACAGGATGACCAGGCCATCGTTGTGCCTGTCCAGCAGCTCCCTGTCCACCCTCGGGTGGTAGTAGAACCCCTCCAGGTGAGATGCCGTGACGAGCTTGACCAGGTTGGCGTAGCCTGCCTGGTCCTTCGCCAGCACGGTCATGTGGTAGGGCTTCTTGTCGTTGGGGTTCCGGTCGTGCCGGCTCCCCGGCGCCACGTACATCTCGCAGCCGATGATCGGGGTGATCCCGTTCTCCCTGGCTGTCTGGTAGAAGTCGATGGCGCCGTAAAGCCCGCCGTGATCGGTGATCGCCAGGTGGCTCATGCCTAGCTCGGCAGCCCGCTGGACGAGCGGTTCGACCCGGCTCAGCCCGTCGAGGAGACTGAACTCGGTGTGATTGTGCAGATGTGTAAACAACCCGCAGTACACCTCGGTAGAACGATGCAGATGAGCGCGCCGGATATCCGGCGTGCGGCTCGCCTGCGGCCGGCGGCTGGCCCGCCCCACGGTAGGGACGGCGCGCCAGCATCCGCCAATTATACCGACGCGCGGATGCCCGAAATCAAGGCTCTGGCGCGGGCATTTGGACCTAATTCACCACTACATGTTCGGCGTTCGCGTCCGTGACACACAAGCGATTGTGGCCTTCGACGGCTATGTATCCACGCCCACACCCGGCAGCGCCTAGCCACCCGCCCTCCCGCGCCTGCGTAGGCTCGTAGCCCAGCGGATGGGCAATCCGTCGTTCCCGATTCCATAGGAACCCAGGGACGCGTCGGAAGGCGGGGCCGTGTGGCAAAGCCATCCATCATGAGGATGCTCACCGGTGATTCGTTGCGTGCCATTCTATAATACCAATTCGTTTTGACTACGCCGTCAATTCAAATCGTAGCGGCGGGTTTCAAACCCGCCTTCCCCAGTCACTGCCGTAGAATGCCAACCCTGTTCACGTATACATGGCGGCATCACGGCGAATTGGTATAAGTAGAGTTGTCGGTTAAGCCTCGAAGGAGACCAGAGGGTGGCACAGTCCGGCTATATCCTCGCTATCGATCAGGGGACCACGGGGACGACGGCGCTTCTCCTGGACGGCTTCGGTGGGGTCCTCTACAGGGTCAGCCGGGAGATTGCACAGATATACCCGTCGCCCGGCTGGGTCGAGCACTCCCCGAGGGAGATACTCGACTCGTGCCTGCACGTCGTGGACGAGCTGCTGGGGGCGACGGGAGTCTCCCCGAAGCAGGTCGAGGCGATAGGGATCGCGAACCAGCGCGAGACGACGCTGGTATGGGACCGGTATACCGGGGAACCAGTCTCCAATGCGGTCGTGTGGCAGTGCCGCCGGTCGGCCCCCATCTGCGATGCGCTGGAGCGCCAGGGGATGGGGCCCCATGTCCGCGAGAAGACCGGCCTGCCCATCGACCCGTACTTCTCGGCGACCAAGTTACGGTGGATCCTCGACAACGTGCCTTCGGGTCAGGCCCGCGCGGAGAGGGGCGACCTGCTCTTCGGGACTGTCGACACGTGGCTGCTGTGGAACCTCACTGGCCGGGCCGTGCATGCGACGGACGTCACGAACGCGTCGCGCACTATGCTCTATGACATAGCCGAGCTGGCGTGGGACGACCACCTGCTCGATGCCCTCGACATCCCGCGTGTGATGCTGCCGGACGTCAAGCCGTCGAGCGGCATATTCGGCCGCACGCAGGCGGAGCAGTTTCGCGGATTAGAGATACCGATCGCCGGTGTCGCTGGAGACCAGCACGCGGCGCTCTTCGGCCAGGCTTGCTTCCGGCCCGGCATGATCAAGAGCACCTACGGCACGGGCTGCTTCGTACTGGCAAACACCGGAGAGACGCGCGTCTCCTCCCGGTCCGGGCTCATAACCACCATCGCCTGGGACATCGGCCATGGGGTGACGTACGCGCTGGAGGGGAGCGTCTTCTCTGCCGGGGCCACCGTGCAGTGGCTGCGCGACGGTCTGGGCATCATCCGGTCGTCGGAGGAGGTGAACAGGCTGGCGGAAACCGTCGACGACAACGGTGGCGTGTACCTGGTGCCGGCGTTCACGGGGCTGGGGGCCCCCTACTGGGACCCTGACGCCCGGGGAGTGATAGTCGGCCTGACGCGAGGCTCGACGGCCGGTCATCTGGCTAGGGCTGCGTTGGAGGCCACGGTGTACCAGACGCGCGGCGTCGTCGAGGCGATGGCGGCCGACGCGGGTCTCGGCATCGACGTCCTGCGAGTCGACGGAGGGGGCAGCGCGAGCCGGCTGATGATGCAGCATCAGGCCGACCTGCTCGGCGTCCCGATCGAGCGGTGCGCCGTGGCCGAGACGACCGCTCTAGGGGCGGGCTACCTTGCGGGGCTTGCAACGGGCATGTGGGAAGGCCCCGACGAGATCGAGGCCCTGTGGAGGAGCGACGCCAGATTCGAGCCCAGTATGCCCGACGCGGAGCGAAGCAGGCTCTACGGCGAGTTCCAGCGCGCAGTCGAGCGTGCCAGGGGGTGGGAGAGGAGAGCGGACTTACAGTAGCTAGTACTGCTTCAATCTAAATATGACAGAACCCTCGGATTGCCGTCATTCCCGCGAAAAGCCTGCCCCCGAGTAGTCGGGGGCGGGAACCCAGAGGGGCGGGGGCTGGACGTTCGCCAAAACTACCTGGAAACGGTACTAGTCGCGTATGGAGATGGGGAGGGAGGAGACGCAGCGGACGGGTCGACTTGCGCGTTAGAATCGATGCGGGTGGCCGGGCTCCTACGCCGTAGCTACGCCCTGCCGACAGTGACCCTCTCGCCGTCCCGCACCCGCTTCAGCACCGTAGGGTCGCCGTCGATGCTGCCCAACACGTTCACCGCGCTGGCCGCCCGGATCTCGTTCCCCCGGCTTGCCGGTGTCGGCCCGAAGAACAGGCACAGTGCCGAGCCGGGCGGCCAGTAGGCGACCGCCCCCATCTCCACAACCGGGCTGGCGCCGGGCTCCTCCTCGGCGCTGGCCGGAATCGCGAAGTAGATCTCGTCACCCCATGTGCTGGCGGCGGCATCGAAAGGCAACGCCTCCCATACCGCGTCCGCCGTCGGTGTGTCGTTCAACTCCGCCGTCACCTCGACGGCGCCGGTCGTGACGACTATTCGCCTGCTGTCCATGACCCGTCCATTATGGTCGAATCCCATCGCCCCTACAACCGGACATCTGCCCCCCAAATCCCCCACCTCCGTCATTCCCGCGAAGGCGGGAACCCATCCCCGGCAAGGTGCACAGCCATAGCCTCAGAGGCAGTCCGTCACGCCATCCGTCCAAATTAGGTGGGGGATTTGGGTGCCCAGAGTCGGCTTGAACCGTGGATTCCCTGGAGCTGCAGGCTATCCAAACCGTCATTCCCGCGAAGAGCCTGCCCCCGAGCAGTCGGGGGCGGGAATCCATCCCCTCAGGGGGCGTGGTGGGCGACGTGGAGGACGCTTGCAAGGTTGAGCATTCTTGGCTCGATCTGAAGACTGGTCCATAACCGAGTTGGGCCTTCGGCGCCCAACCACCCTCTCGTGCGTTAGAATTGTAGTGGCCATGATCGACCTCGCACCAAAGACAAACTCGCTCCTGGCGATATGCGCCTTCCTGCTCGTCCTGTCCCTGGCGGCATGCGAGCAGCTGACGGAGCAGCAGCTCCAGCAGGTCGCCAGGCACAGGGTGATAGGACAGCAGCACCTCACCGATGGCAGACACCAGGACGCGCTGGTCGAGTACAACGCCGCCATCACCATCGACGACGGCAACGCCGAGCTGTACCTCGAGCGTGCCAATGCGTACATCGGCCTCGGCGCTTTCAGGAAGGCCATCGAGGACCTGGACGAGGCGAGCAGGCTCGACCCCGAGAGCGTGCGCGCCCACTCCAATAAGGGCTACGCCTATGCCAGCCTCGGTGAGTACAGGAGCGCCGTCCGGGCGTACGACGAGGCCATCGAGCTGGACGACCAGGACGCCCGGCTCTACAACAACCGCGCCAACTCCTACGCGAAACTGCGCGAGTACCACAAGGCCGTCAGGGACTACGACAGGTCCATCGAGCTAGACCCCACCAGCTCTGAGGTCTTCACGAACCGCGGCACCGCCCACGGCCAGATAGGCTCCCTCCGCGAGGCCATACGCGACTTCGCCGAGGCCATACACCTCGACCCGAACAACGCCGCCGCGTACTACAACCGCGGAGCGGCCTACAGCGCGCTGGGCGAGTTCGACATCGCGTTTCGACATCTGGACGAGGCTCACAGGCTCGACCCCGACAACACGGGGTTCCTGATAGACGCCGGCGACAAGTACACGGAGCTCGGCTTCCTCAGAGAGTCGGTCACCGCCTACGACATCGCTATCGAGCAGGACCCGGGCAACTTGCAGAACTACGTCGACCGCGCCGAGGCCAACGCCCAGCTTGGAAAGTATCAGCAGGCCATCGAGGACTACGCCACGGCCATTGAGCTGCTTCCGGACCTGTCCAGGCTCTACCTGGGGCGGGGCAAGGCCTACCAGGAGCTGCAGGAGTTCGAGCCCGCCCTCGTGAACTACGAGAAGGCGATGGACCTCGAGCAGGACGACCACCGCGCCTATGCCAACACCGGGCTGGTGCTGATGCTGACGGGCGAGCTCGACCGCTCCTTCCAGTTCCTCGACATAGCCATCGAGCTCTCCCCCAACGACCCCGCTCTCTACATCGATCGGGGCACGGCGTATGCCCGGAACGGCGAGCTGGGCGCTGCTATCGAGGACTTCGACCGCGCCCTGCAGATCGACCCGGAGAACAGCAGAGCGTTCGTCGACCGAGGCATCGCCTACTCCAGGCAGGGCTCGCACGAGAGGGCCGTACACGACCTGAACGAGGCCATCCGGCTGGAGCCCACCGACGGGCGCGCCTTTGCCAATAGGGGCATAGCCCGTGTGGGGCTGGGCGAGATCGAGGCGGCGGTGCAGGACTACGACAACGCCGTCAAGTTCAACCCCTACCACCCCCTCGGCTATGTCAACAGGGCCATCGCGAACGCCGCCCTCGGCAACGACGAGGCGGTGCAGGAGGACATAGCCCAGGCCGTCGAGCTTGGCTACGACGAAGACCTGCTGGCGGCGCAGATACAGGCGGCCAGGGAGCGCAGCCAGGGCCAGTAGCTATGCACAAACACGTCTACGCGAGGTATCCCGCCAACCCCCTGCTGCCCCTGCGGCCGCACAAGTTCGACTCATTCCACATCCACGCCCCCATGGTCGTGAAAGAGGACGGGCGCTACCGGATGTGGTACTCGGGCAGCGACCGCACTCCGAACGAGTACCACCGCATCGGATACGCCGAGAGCCGCGACGGGGTGACCTGGGAGCGCATGGACGAGCCGGTCTTGGTGCCAGGCGCAGTCGCCCGCAGCGAGGACGGCATACACTGGGAGAAGGACGGCGGCCCCATCCTCTCGCCGGACCCAGGTAGCAGCTACGACAGCCTCTACTGCTCCAACGCCAGCGTCATCCCCGAGCCTGACGGCCGCGACAAGCTCTACTACGCCAGCCGCATCGACATGGATCACAGGTACTACGCCATCGGCCTGGCTGTCCGGGAGCCTACGCCATGAAACGGTTGGGAATCCTACGCCGCGAATACGGACGGGAGGCGCATCCAAATCCGTCGTTACCGCGCAGGGAGACCTTTGCACAACCGTCATCACTATGAAAAATGAAACGCTCCTCCACGCCGTCGTTCCCGCGGAGGGAGACCTTTGCACAACCGTCATTCCTGCGGAGGCGGGAACCCATCCCCTGTGCCATGCGACCCCCCCGGCCCTCAAATCCGTCGTTCCCGCGGAGGGAGACCTTTGCACAACCGTCATTCCCGCGGAGAGCCTGCCCCGTACTCGATACGGGGCGGGAACCCATCCCCGGCGTCATGCCATGCGCCCGGCCCAGTCCCGCCGCACGTACCGGCCTGAATGACGAACCCCGGATAGAGCCCATGCCCCACCTCGCCGCGCGGTATGACGTCGTGGTCGTAGGGGCGGGGAACGCCGCATTGTGCGCCGCGCTGTCTGCCGCGGAGGCCGGCGCGTCGGTGCTGGTGATGGAGAAGGCCCCGGAGTACCTTCGCGGCGGGAACACCTACTTCACCGGCGGGCTGTTCAGGTTCGCATACGACGCGCCGGAGCAGGTATTCGACCTCGTACCCGACCTGACCGATCGGGAGACCGCCAGGACCGATCTCGGCGAGTACCCCCAGGCCTCGTTCGAGCGCGACATGATGCGCATGACCGGCGGACGAGCCGACCCCGGTCTGGCGCGCGTCCTGGCCTCCCGGTCGTACCCCACGATGGCCTGGCTGCGCGACCGGGGTGTACGCTGGGCGCTCGCATACGGACGGCAGGCCTTCGAGCGCTGCGGCAGGGTGCGCTTCTGGGGCGGGCTCATCGTCGAGGCCGTCGGGGGCGGCGTCGGGCTCTCAGACCGGCTCTTCGAGCTGGCCGAAAAGGCCGGCGTCACCGTGGCGTACGAGGCCGCGGCGGTACGCGTGGAAACCGACGGGCGCGGCGCCACCGGGGTGACCGGGCGGTTCCCCGACGGCGAGCGGACCATCGGCGCGGGCGCGGTCGTCCTCGCGTCGGGCGGCTTCCAGGCCGATCCCGAGATGCGCGAGCGCCACCTGGGTCCGGCCTGGACGTCGGCGAAGGTGCGCGGGACCCAGTTCGACACGGGCGACGGCATCCGCATGGCCCTCGACCTAGGCGCACAGCCCTTCGGCGACTGGAGCGGCTGCCACGCCGTCGCCTGGGACCTCAACGCACCCCCGTTCGGCGACCGCAAGATCGCCGACCTATACCAGAAGCACTCCTACCCATTCGGCATCGTCGTGGACGTGGACGGCAAGAGGTTCGTGGACGAGGGCGCGGACTTCCGCAACTACACCTACGCAAGGTACGGGCGAGAGATACTCACGCGGCCCCACGGCGCGGCCTTTCAGCTGTTCGACGCGAAGACGACCGCGCTCCTGCGGGACGAGTACAGGATTCCCCAGGTGTCCAAAGCGGAGGCGGACACGGTCCCGGAACTGGCCGGCGTGCTCGGGATCGACCGCGAAGGGCTGGTCCGCACCGTCCGCGAGTTCAACGACGCCGTGCAGCCCGGCGGCTTTGACCCGACCGCACTCGACGGCAAGCGCACCCTCGGGATCGACCCGCCCAAGTCGAACTGGGCGCTGCCCCTCGACACGCCGCCCTACGTCGGCTACGCCGTGACGTGCGGGATCACCTTCACCTTCGGCGGCCTGAGGATAGACGAGCGAGCCCGTGTCCTCGACTCGAACGACAGGCCCATCCCTTCCCTCTACGCCGCCGGAGAGCTGGTCGGCGGCCTCTTCTACGACAACTACCCAGGCGGCTCCGGCCTCATGGCAGGCGCAGTCTTCGGCCGCATAGCCGGAGCTAACGCTGCCGGCCTGGAGGAGCCTCCAACCGACTGGGCAAGCTCCCCGGCCGCCGGTGCATCCGAGGCATAACGCCCAAGGCGGTCGAGTAGCATCTTCTCGGCCCGCACACGGCGGGGAGTGCCCCAGCCAGCGTCTCCATGCGGTGCTGGAGACTACCACCCTACCCTAATCTCCCTCTCTGTGGTGAAGAACTCCCCCTTGACAAACCCCCACCTGCTCCCTCCTCATAATAGAACTCATGAGCCACAAGAACAAACGACGCAACAGGGAAAAGCAGAGCGGGCCTCCCACACTCGCGGACATCGTCCGACAGGAGACCGACAACGGGCGCACCATCGTCCGCTTCTACCTCGACGTCGCCAGCGGCAAGCTCGACGACGAAGGCTTCGAAGTCTGCCACAGGCTCGAAGCCGCCGAGCAGGTCCACGCCATCGCTCCCGGCCTCGTCTCCGAATACATAGCCCAGCTCACCGGCCTCGAATGCAACCACGCCATACTCCGCAAGCGCACCCGCGACACCACCCGTCATTCCCGTGACGACACCACCCGTCGTTCCCGTGACGACACCACCCGTCGTTCCCGTGACGACACCACCCGTCGTTCCCGTGGCGACACCACCGTCATTCCCGTGGCGACGGGAACCCATCCCCGGCCGGACGCCGACTGCGCCAAAACCGCCCGCGCGCGCCACGAGGCACTCGAATACCTGGCCTCGGCACTCGCCGCGCCATCACTGAAGGACGACCCCCGCGTCGCGGGCATCGTCCACGGGAGCACCGACCACGGCAAGACCGTCGTCAGCTTCCTGCTCCACGTCATGCACGGCGTCGTCCGTGGCTTCAGGCCCCGCCAGAGGGTCGATGCCGCCTGCGAGCTCCTCGGCCACATAGCCCGCGACGAGCTAGCCCGCTCCGGCTCCGTACCCCCCTCTCCCTTGACGGGAGAGGGCTGGGGTGAGGGTGAGGGTGCTCCGTCATTCCCGCGAAAGCGGGAACCCATCCCCAGCACCGCCGAAGCAGACCTGACCGTCACACCGGCTTTCCAGGGCGGCGGGGATGAGGACGGGCTCCCGCCGTCCCCCTCTCCCTTGACGGGAGAGGGCTGGGGTGAGGGTGAGGGTGCACCGTCATTCCCGCGAAAGCGGGAACCCATCCCCAGCACCGCCGAAGCAGGCCTGACCGTCATACCGGCGGAACCCGGTTTCCAGGGCCACGGGGATGAGGACGGGCTCCCGCCGTCCCCCTCTCCCTTGACGGGAGAGGGCTGGGGTGAGGGTGCACCGTCATTCCCGCGAAGAGCCTGCCCCGTACTCGATACGGGGCGGGAACCCATCCCCAGCACCGCCGAAGCAGACCTGACCGTCATACCGGCGGAACCCGGTATCCAGAACGGCGGGGATGCGGACGACGCGGACGACGCAGACGACACTGACTCCCACCGCGGCTCCTACGACATCGACCGCAAAATCGCAGAAGCCCAGCGAGACCCGGCCCACCCCATCCACAAGTTCGTCCAGGCATACGACGAGGTGGCCGCCGTCTTCCACGGCGAAGACAAGGAGAACGACGAAGACGACGAAGTCCGCTACTGGATCTCCGGCGAGGTACCCGACGCCTACGGCAAATACATCTGGGAGTACGCCCCGGCATACCCCAGGTCGATCAGAAGAAAACTTCGCCCCAAGCGCCGCCGCTCCCGCGAACCCGGGACCACGCCCAAGGCCGAGAGCGTCTGGATAAAGCGGCCCTTCGACAGGATGCGCGAGGCCGGCATCCCCAGACCCAGCCGGTTCAAAATCTGGGTCTGAACCCGCCCCGCCGCCCAACCGGGCCAGGCGGGGCCAACAACTTGCACACCACAACCGTCATTCCCGCGCGCATGGCCGTCATTCCCGCGGAGGCGGGAACCCATCCCCGGTCTTGAGGGGGGCGGAGCCTGCCCTGAGCTTGTCGATAGGGATGAGGGGGATGTTTGCGTGCCCGCCTGTAGGGGCGGGTTTGAAACCCCATCTGCTCCAACTAATTGATAAAAAGAACCGTCCTTTCCTTTGGGTAGTCCTCCTTTGGATAGTATAAGGATAAGACTACTCCAAAGGAGGGACAGAGCGAAATGTCCACCAGTACCGGGGACGATACAGCCACCATCGGGAGCATAGAGGAGTTTCTTCAGCAGTGTTTGAAGGACATGGAGCCAGACCACAGTCTCAAGGGCCCTGGCAGGCCGCGCGTCCTGCCCGCAATGGCTCTGTGGGCAGGGCTGCTGGTCTGCGTCCTGAGAGGCTTCGGCAGCCAATTGGCGGTGTGGCGTCTTATCTCGGAACGCGGACTCTGGTTCTTCCCCCGATTCCCGGTTACAGACCAAGCGGTCTACAAGAGGCTCCATAGCGCGGGAACCAAGCCATTGGAGAGACTCTTCGAGCAGATCAGCGGCGTATTGGCACAACGATTGCAGGGTGTGGTAACGGAGAAGCTGGCGCCATTCGCCGAGGGCGTGGTGTGCATAGACGAGAGTACACTGGACGCCATGTCGAGAAGGCTTCCGCCTCTGAGAGAGATTCCCCAAGGCGATAGCCGTCTGCTCCCTGGCAAGCTGGCTGGCGTGTTCGACGTGAGAGGCCAGCAGTGGCGGACCGTCATGTTTCAGCCGGACCCACATCAGAACGAGAAGGTGTTGGCGCGGAAGTTGGTGGAAGACCTGCCAGCGGGAACACTGGTGGTCGCAGACTTGGGATACTTCGGCTTCGCCTGGTTTGACTGGCTCACGGACAGGGGTTACCACTGGCTGAGCAGGCTGAGAGCAAAGACCAGCTACAAGGTGATACATACCTTCTACCATCGGGGCGACGTCTTCGATGGCATCGTGTGGCTGGGAGCCCATCGCGCCGACCGGGCCAAACACGCCGTTCGGCTGGTGACTTTCAGACAAGGCAATACGCTGCGCCGCTACATCACCAACGTTCGGGAGCCTCACACATTCCCGATTGCATCCATGGCCGAGGTCTACGCTCGCAGGTGGGACATCGAGATGGCGCTCAAGTTGGTCAAGCAACACCTCAAGCTGCGTCTTCTGTGGTCCGCCAAGTTGGTGGTGATCCAGCAACAGATATGGGCGACGTTGATAATCTCGCAGATTCTTCAGTCGATGCGGCTTGAGATAGCCCACAGGGCCGGGGTGGACCCGTTCGAGGTGTCCATCGGCCTGCTGGTCGAGTATGCGCCACAGTATGCCTATGAAGGCAGGGACCCTGTGAAGATCTTCGTGGAGCGAGGGCGTGAGCTGGGCTTCATTCGACCTTCCCGTAGAATGCTCATCCACGCCCCGAACATACCTGTCGAGGCAGTCCTGCCTGCGCCACCCGGACTGGCACTCATTCGCACCCCTCGATATGCCAACCGCAAGTGTCCCGGACCCGCTGCAAACATCTTGAGAGTGAATTAGTTGGAGCAGATGGTTTGAAACCCGCCCCCGGCCCTGCCATCCGGCAAGGCTGGGCAGGGACCCTGCGATTATCCGATACCAACGTGGCCGGGCCTCACCCCACCACCCGATCGGGTAGTGGGGCCGACACGACACACTTATACCAATTCATTTTGAGCGCGCCGTAAAGCCGTCATTCCCGCGAAGAGCCCGCCCCGTACGCGATACGGGGCGGGAACCCACTCCCTGGCCGCACATATACGGCGGCATCACGGTGACTTGGTATAAGAAACAATGACCAAGGGGTTACGGGTGCGACCGGCAGCGGAGACAGAGAGTTGCTACGGCTTGGGCATGCGGTAGCCGACGCCGGGCACGGTGAGGATGTACCTGGGGTCGTGCGCGTCGTCGCCCAGCTTGCGGCGCAGCTTGGTCACGAAGGCGCGTATGAGCTGCGCATCGTCGCCGGAGTACCCCGTTCCCCAGACATGCTGGAGTATCCGGCCGTGGGTCACCACGCGCCCGGCATTGGCGGAAAGCTCGGTGAGCAGCTTGTACTCGGTCGCGGTCAGCTCTATGGGTCTGCCTGACACCGTCCCCCTGCGGTCCGCGTAGTCGATCGCCAGGTCTCCCAGCCGGTAGGGTTCGCGCGGCTCGGCCCGATCGGGCGTTGCCCTCCTGCGCAAAGCCGCCTCGACCCTTGCCAGCAGCTCGGACGGGGAGAAGGGCTTGACTATGTAGTCGTCGGCGCCCAGGCTGAGAGCCCTCACTATCTCCTCGTCCCTGTCGTGTGCGGACAGGAAGATCACCGGCACTTCGGACACTTCCCGTATGCGCTTCAGCACGTCGAACCCGGTCGTCCCCGGCAGCACCAGGTCCAGCAGGACGATATGGGGGTCCTCCGTCTCCAGGAGGGGGAGTATCTCGGTCGGGTCGCCGGTCCCGAAGGACGTGTATCCGGCGTCCGAGAATACGCCTCTCAGGAACCTCAGCAGCTGGGGCTCGTCGTCCACGGCCAGGACCCGGGTCCGCTTGTCGGCCCTGGGGAGGGCGGCGCGGGCCGTGGTCTCCCGGGCGGCGTGGGCTGCCGCCCCTGTCCCTGCATCTTCCTCCACCTCGGCCACGGGAATGGTGAAGGTGAACCGCGTACCCCGTCCCTCGCCCTCGCTCTCAGCCCAGATGCGGCCCCCGTGGGCCTCCACGATTCCCTTGCAGATGGCGAGGCCCAGCCCGGCTCCCTCGCCCCTCCGCTCTTCCCCATCGCCCCCGGCCCGCGAGAACTTCTTGAACAGGTGGGGGAGCCGGTCGGCGGACACCCCCATTCCCCGGTCGGAGACTGAGACGGCCAGGTGGGGAGAGTCCTCCACCCGGGACGCCGTTACCCTGATGACGGACGAGTCCGGCGAATACCTGGACGCATTGACCAGCAGGTTGCTCAGCACCTGCACGACGCGCCGCTCATCGGCGGCGATGAGCGGCAGGTCCATCGGCAGATCGACTTCGACGCGATGCCTCCCCCCGCCGCTCAGGAAGGTGCTCCTCGCCTCGTCGGCCAGGTGCACCAGGCTAACGGGCTCCAGCGAGAGCGACAGTATCCCGGCCTCTATCCTCGTCATGTCGAGAAGGCTGCTGATCAGGTCTCGGAGGCGGTCGGCCTGCCTGTCGATGATCCTGAAGAACTGGAGCATCTCGGTGGTATCGAACGGCGCGGACGCGTTCAGCACGGTGGCCGCGGAACCCTTGATGGCGGCCAGCGGCGACCGCAGCTCGTGGCTCACCATGCCCAGGAACTCGCTCCGCAGCCTCTCCAGCTCCTCCAGCGGCGTCATGTCCTGGATGATGGCAACGGCCGACTCGATCTCCCCGTCCCTGGAGCGGATCGGCGTCGCGCTGGCGAGGATCGTGATCTTTCCGCCGCCCGGGCGGTCGAGCAGGATCTCCTCGGCCCGCACCGTCTGGCCCCTGTCCAGGGCCCTGGACAGGGGGCGCTCCTCGATCGAGTACTGGCGCCCGTCCGGCCGCCGATACGCCGCCACCGCCTGGTACCGCTCCAGGCTGCTGCCCGGCCGGGGCGGGACGCCGAAGATGCGCTCCGCCTCCCGGTTGACCGACACGACGGTCCTCGTCCTGGCGTCTATGACCAGGACGCCCACCGGCGAGGTCCTCACCAGGACCTCCAGGCGCTGCCGCTCGGTCTCCACGCTGGCAAGCTGCGCCCGGAGCGCCTCGTTCTCGCGCCTAAGCTCCTCGACTTCCTTCAATACTGCCCGTCCGGGCTCCTGGACTGACCCGCGGCGACGTGCGGCGCCCGGGTGCGTATGCTTGGGAGTGTATCACGGCCCTCAGCCCTGGAGACCGGCGCCAGCCCGGAAATGATCACAAAAAGATTACAGAAAAACCATTGATGGTAACGCCAAAGTAACACGCCGCGCCTATCATGGCTTGTAAACACCGGATGGAAGGAGGCGCTTATGTCTTTACATCGTCCCCCTGATGCGGAGCGTTCATCGCTCGGCGGGGCCATTAGGGGTTACCAAACTCAGGTAGTCGCCTCCTATCGACCGAGCCCCAGGCGTCTTCCCGTAGACGGCGGCTATCGCAAGTCAGAGAAAGGAGCAAGTGTGATGTTGAAGCAAACATTGACTATCGGGATCCTACTGATTCTTGGACTGAACCTCATGGCGGCGAGTCCTCCTGTCCTGGATGCGAACGAGGTTCGCTATCAGGAGGATGACGGCTCGCAGGTTGTCTTGTTCTGGGTTGAATCTGCTCCTGCCGGAACCCCGGCAGTGCTGACGGCAGGACCGGACTACGAGCAGATCATCATCCCCCAGCGGGTGCTCGCTCAGCTTCCTGTGCATGTACGGGCTGCGTTCCAAGGCGATTTCACGACCGCCGCGGCTCAGAAAGGCACACAATGAAATACGCCATAGTTGGATACATAGCCGTTGCCATTGTCGTCGCGGGGCTGACGGTGGGCATCCTAACCTCGCCCACGTCTCCCGCCGATGAGTTCAGCCTGCGCCCTGCGGTAGTGGAGGACGATGCGGACCTGTACGTGGGGTGGAAGGGCGTAATCGCCAAGGACGAGTCGGGCCGCGATGTAGTGGTGTTTGCAGACTGAGTCTTCATGTGTGTCATCCCCATAGGGTGCCACGAGGTCTGCGAATCGAACGGCATCGAGGTCCCGTGCGATCCGGATGAAGGAGGCAGACAATGAACGTAGGGTGTGGAGCTGGCAAAGGAGTTACTGTGATGCACTACTCCATCGCCATTATGACAGCGATGGTCCTGGTTCTCCTGCTCGCAGGCTGCGCCCGGAGCGCCTCGTTCTCGCGCCTCAGCTCCTCGACTTCCTTCAATACTGCCCGTCCGGGCTCCTGGACTGACCCGCGGCGACGTGCGGCGCCCGGGTGCGTATGCTGGGAGTGTATCACGGCCCTCAGCCCTGGAGACCGGCGCCAGCCCGGAAATGATCACAAAAAGATTACAGAAAAACCATTGATGGTAACGCCAAAGTAACACGCCGCGCCTATCATGGCTTGTAGACACTCGATGAAAGGAGGCGCTTATGTCTTTACATCGTCCCCCTGATGCGGAGCGTTCATCGCTCGGCGGGGCCATTAGGGGTTACCAAACTCAGGTAGTCGCCTCTCCTATCGACCGAGCCCCAAGCGATCCTTCCCGGAGTTGGCAACTGCCGCAAGTCTACGAAGGGAGCAAGCGATGAAGCAGATAACGACAGTTCTCATGGCTTTGATACTGGTCACGGGATTCGCAATGGTCGCCGCTGGCAGGGCAGAAGCCGGCACCCCCGCAGAGGCCAGTACCCTCGACTACACGGACGCCGATGTCGTCGAGCAAATGATGGTGGAACTGAACAGCAGTCCAGATCCCCTTGCCGCGTTCGAAGCACTGGACGACGATGCGAAAGAAGCGGCAATCCGATGGGTGACGCCGGCATCGGAGACCGAGACCGAGACCATCGTGGCAGACATAGACCCGCCTGACTTCTCTGTGAGGTGCAAGACCAAGACGAAAGAGAAACACAAGCGTAACTCTTTCGGCAGGGCTTACCTCACCTACAGTAGTTCTACCCGCTACTGCTACGACGGACGGCAAATAGTCGGGACGCCGCATTTCACCCGCGAGGCCCGTATAGCTTTCACAGCTAGGCTGACCTGGACGTTCGAGGGCCATATTGACAAGAGCACCTCCTGGGGGCCGAACCGGATCTACTGGAAGGACTACACCAAGGGGCGGTTCAAGTACAAGCTTGGCCCCTACACCAGGTATTGGGAGCCGTCCATCACCAAGACCTGCTTCGGCAACGGAGGATAACATGGCCGAATTCGCCATCCTGCTAGTCGGTGTCTTCCTGATATTCGGTACATCCTCGGTTGTGGGGGCGCTGACAGTGAAGCGTGCTGAGGAGGTAGAATTGAAGCAGATTGGCTATCTCGTGGCAATCGTCGCGGGAGTGCTAGCCCTGCTGATTCCTCTTTGGCTGCTAGTCACTTCCCCAATTGGGGAGGAGTACTACACAGAGTCCGAATCAGGAGACGACCGCATTATCCATGTGGTGAAGTAGGCCAAAGGGCCGTTCTGGCACAGCGATCCCGAAGGAAGGGGGGCCTCGACCCTCTCCCGACGGAGGAGACTGTCAGATCTTCGAGACCATGCCCGGGCCGCTAGAGACGTGTGGATAGGCTGACAGGCGCGGGGTTTTGGGATATCCCAGAACCCCGCCCTCCGAGAAATCCAATACTCAGGAAGACGACCTCCACGTCGAAGATCACGAAAAGGAGAGGCACATGACATATCTCGATTTCCCTAAGATGCTCGGTATTGGACTCGCTGTTCTGGTTCTCCTGCTAGCAGGCTGCGGCAAAGACGATCCGTCGGCGCCGGCGCTTGGGCCGTTCGCGTCCACGCTGGAGGGCGAGGCCCTTGCCAGGTACGAAGAGATGACGCCGAGGCAGCGCCAGGGCGTGGAGACAGTGGCGGAGCAGCTGGGGCCGGAGCGGACGACGGAGTGGCTGCTGGCCTCGTCGGAGGAGCGGCTGAGGATATTCCCGCCGGAGCCTTACTCGGACCGGACGGCCTTCGGGGCGACCCTCGAGGGTGAGACCCTCGCCCTGTACGAACGGCTGGACGAGCAGGGGCGTGCCGACATCGAGTTCTACGCGGCTGCCCTGGGGCATGAGGCGGCGGCGAGATCGCTCATGGTGTTGCGGGAGATGGAGCTTGAGGGGATGGAGCAGGATGTCAGCCGTCCGGCGGACTCGGGCGATGGAGGGTCGTCCGTACAGCCGTCCGAAGAGGGAGCGACCACTCCCCTGGTCCACTTCTATACCCCCGGGGACTTCAGGGCGCCGCTGCCGTCCCTGGAAGACGCCCTGTCCCCCGACGAGAAGGCCAAGCTCGACTCCCTCGACCCCCGCATCAGGAAGGCGTTCGTGCAGGGCTGGGAGTACAGCAGCCCGATGGCAATAACCGTTCCGGACCCCAGGGATCCCAATACATGGCTGGCGTTCATCGACCCAGGAGGGTTCGTCGCCGACGGCGTAGAGAGGATAGTGGAGGAGGAAAAGAGGGTGCTCATGGCGGTCCCAGCCGAGCTTCCGCCCATCGAGGACCTGGTCTACCCTGAGATCGTCGCCGAGTTCGAAGGGCTGCATCCCGACTTGAAGGAGTACTTCTGGAGGGAAGTGGGAATCGCATATGGCCGTGGGATGACGGTGGGGAAGTGGGCATTTGGCCCGTTCACCGAGGAGCAGAGCAGGGAGTTCTTTAGCAATCACGTCATTGTCTGGTCGGAGTTACAGGCGATGACTCCGAAGTACCGGAACCGTGCGCAGTGAGCATGTAGCCGTAGCCGGTCATAGAAGGTACGTCCCCATGAAATACTCCCACACAATCATAGCAGCGACGGTTCTGGTTCTCCTGCTAGCAGGCTGCGGCAAAGACGATCCATCGGTGCCGGCGCTTGGGCCGTTCGCGTCCACGCTGGAGGGCAAGGCCCTCGCCAAGTACGAAGAGATGACGCCGAGGCAGCGCCATGGCGTCGAGACGCTGGCCGAGCAGCTGGGGCCGGAGCGGACGACGGAGTGGCTGCTGGCCTCGTCGGAGGAGCGGCTGAGGAGCGCCTTCGTCGCCGATGGAGTGGAGAGGATTACGGAGGAGCAGAAGGGGGTGCTCATGGCGGTCCCAGCCGAGCTTCCGCCCATAGAGGACCTGGTCTTCCCCGAGCTCGTCGCCGAGTTCGAAGGGCTGCCTCCCCGGTTGAAGGAGATATTCTGGAGCGACGTGGGAACAACATTAGCTCACGGTATGACGGTGGGCGGATGGGGTCTTCCTCCGCTGACCGATGAGGAGGTCAGGAAGATGTTCAGCCGGAGGATCGAACAGTATCAGAGAGCGTCTCCCATATACGAGAATCGGGGATAAGCTCCAGTCATCCGGAAAATATCACGAAAAGATTACAGAAAAGCCCTTGTTGGTAACGCCAAAGTAACACGCCGCGCCTATTATGGCTTGTAGACATCGGATGGAAGGAGGCGCCTATGGTCGACACATCGTCCCCCGCCGGGCGCTAGATGTGCCTGGCAGGGCTTCCGGGGTGACGACCGGAACATAGGAGCAGCCAGCCAGACCGCATTGGGCGGCCAGAGCGGCTTACCCCCAAAGCTGGCTGCTCCATAAGCAGAACGAAGGAGGTATACGATGAACGTGCAGAAGTTGGCGTTGACTGGGACCTTGCTGGCGCTCGTTGTGCTCGTGAGCGGAGTCGGGGTGCAGGCCGCCCGGGTGTACGCCCGCCGGGCGGCGGCAAGGGCCGCCTGAAGCCCCCCCGAGCGATATCGTCCCCCGCCGAGCACATGCACCGCCCGGCGGGGGATGACCGGGGCTGAGGGGTGTGACCGGGCGCTCATTGGCCAACCTGCTTCAGGATGCTGCGCTCCCCAGCAGCGCCGCCACGCGGCTAGGATGCACTTGACCCACCAATGGCCGGGCCTAGGGCGCTACGACGTGACCACTATCGGGTCGCCCCGGGTTATGACGATAGTGTGCTCGAAGTGCGCCGACGGCGATCCGTCGGCGGTCCTGATGGTCCACCCATCGTCTGCAGTCAACCACCCCTCCCGCCCCGCTGGTGATAACCGGCTCTACGGCAACGACAAGTCCAGGCCAGAGAAGCTGCCTGTTCCATGGGGCGTAGTAGTTGGGGACGAAAGGCTCTTCGTGGACCGTCCGGCCTACGCCGGGTACGCAATTCTCTCGGAAAGTAGGTGGTACAATGCAGAGGCTGGCCTTTAGGCCATCTAACGGGGGCGGACAAGGTGGTTGCATGCTAGGCGAAATTGCCATTGGCTTGGGGAGGCAGAAGATGGGCCTAGATTGGGGCGATGTAGGCGCAGTTGTCGTAACGATTGTCCAAGTGGCGGCGTTCTTTGCTGTAGCAGCTCAATCTTTCATACTGTTCCAAGCACAGCGAGACAAGAAAAAGGTTCATCTCTACTTGAAGGATGAGTCGGACGCTACGTTTGGAGACACGACTGGAGCACCACTCCTTGAGGTAGTCACTGAAAAGATAAGAACGGGCGAGTCGGTCAGAGGGTCACTTCTTGAACCTGGCAGTCCCTTTACAGTATGTGGACTTTCTCTATCGGACGCTAGGATATGTCATCCACTCTACGTTGATTGGGGCGAAATAGATGAAACTCAGATCGAGAGAGTGCCTCTTTTTTCTACTGTATCAGGGAGACCCAGAAACATGTGCAACACATGCTTCAATCCATATCGTGTGATGATAGCATAGTCGTGTACAATAACCATGCACACATCTCGTCAGTGGGTAGGCATATGACCAGAGAGAAAGACTGGAGTCAGTGATGAGTCACAGAATTGCTTTGTTTAATCACAAGGGTGGAGTAAGCAAGACAACAACCACCTTTCATTTGGGGTGGATGTTGGCATCCAAGGGTAAGACTGTTGTGTTGGCTGATGCTGACCCACAGTGCAACCTAACAGGGCTAGTGCTTGGGGAAGGCACGGAGACGGGAATTGATCATTGGTACGATAGAGAGAAACACCGTAACATTAAGGCGGGTCTAGCGCCAGCGTTCGAGTCCATGCCCAGGCTGATAGAACCTGTGGAGTGTTACTCTGTACCTGAACAGGAAGGGCTATTCCTACTCCCGGGGCATATTGGTTTGTCTGAATATGAGGTCACTCTGGGCATTGCACAAGAATTGTCCTCCTCAATTCAGACTCTCCAAAACCTTCCGGGCTCGCTCACCTACTTACTAGATAAGACATCCGAAATGTATAACGCCGACTACATCTTGATTGATATGAATCCGAGCCTGAGTTCCCTCAATCAGAACTTGCTGATGACGAGTCAATTCTTTATTGTTCCGACAACACCTGATTACTTCTCGGTAATGGCTATAGACTCCCTCGCCAATGTAGTTCCAAAGTGGCTGACGTGGTCCAGGAAGGCGGGAACTCTACCAGTGCTACGGGATGCAGTGTATCCGTTTCCTGAGAACACACCTAAATTCCTAGGTACTGTGATTCAGAACTACCGGCCCCGGAGAGGCGCTCCAGCGAGCGGCTTCCAACGCTGGATAGACAAGATCAACGATGCTGTACGTGACAGGCTAATCCCTCAATTCGAAGACGTCGACATAATGCTGCGTCCGGAGTTGTATGAAGAACAACGAGTGGACCAACATTGCCTTGTGACAATCCCTGACTTCAACACTCTTGTAGCAAAATCGCAGATGTTCCAAACGCCTGTGTTCGAGTTGAACGAAAAACAGATTGGTTTGACGGGCCCGGTTCTCCGACAGACAATCAAGTCTAGAGATCAGTTCAAGGCACTCTTCTCGGAGCTTGCAGACAAAGTGATAGGGCTGACCTCTAATGCAAGCAGCAGTTGAACAGTTTCAGCGGAATGCTAGTCGCGTCCACGAGCTTGGGCATTTGTACCAGGTTCTTAGCTCCCAGACGACACAGGCTTTGGACTTGTCCGACTTGTTGCGTGCCGAGCTGGTCATGATTGTGAGTTCCCTCGACCAATACGTCCACGAGCTCGTAAGACTGGGGATGCTGGAATGTTTCGGCGGACAACGTCCCCAAACAGACGCATTCCTTCGATTTCAGGTTAGCCTCAATAGTTCACTTCAAGCGATTGCGACACCTGGAAATCATTTGTGGCTTGAGGGAGAGATAAATACCCGTCACAGCTATCGGAGCTTCCAAAAGCCTGATGACATCGCGGATGCAGTTCGACTCATGTCAAGTGTGCAGTTGTGGGACTCGGTGGCCAGCCATATGCAATCCACAACAGAGACCATCAAAGGTCGGCTGACAATAATTGTTGACCGGCGCAATCAGATTGTTCACGAAGCAGATTCTGACCCATCCTATGGACACACCGGGAGACTATGGCCCATTGACGCTATCCAGACAAACGAGGCGGTGCGGTTTATAGAAGAGTTGGTAGAGGTGGTTCACACAGTAGTAGCATAAGGTCCATCTCATGAACACAAGCAGCCAGACCTGTTTCAGTTGAGATGTGACTACAAAGGCCCCAGCAGCCCCGCCACCTGGTCCAATATCCGCTGGCCCACCTCGTACTTCGACAACAGCCCCAACTCTTCAGTATTCCCCTCGCGGTCGATGAGCGTGACCCGGTTCGTGTCCGACCCGAAGCCCGCGCCCTCCGCGGTGATGTCGTTGGCAGCGATCAGGTCCAGGCCCTTGGAGTCCACCTTCGCGCGGGCGTTCGCGATTACGTCGTCGCTCTCCGCCGCGAACCCCACCTTGACCAGCCCGTGGCCGTCGATCTCGGCGGCGATGTCCGGCGTACGCACCAGCTCCAGCGTGAGAGTCGTCCGGCTGCCCTTCTTCATCTTCGACGACGCCCGCTCGGCGGGCCGCCAGTCGGCGACCGCTGCGGCCATGATCACCGCGTCCGCGCCGTCGCACTCCGCCAGCACGGCGTCCCGCATCTCCAGCGCGCTCCCGACGCCCACGACCCTCGCGCCGACCGGCGCCTGCAGCGCGTTCGGCGCGGCAACGATCACCGTCTCCGCGCCGCGGTCTATGGCCGCCTCGGCTATCGCATAGCCCATCTTGCCGCTCGACCGGTTTGATATGAACCGGACTGGGTCGATATCCTCCTGCGTCCCTCCGGCGCTCACCACGACCTTCCGGCCTGCCAGGTCGCCCGTCCGGCCCAGCACCAGCCGCACGTACCCCAGCAGATCGGACGTCTCGAGCAGGCGCCCCTTGCCCATCAGCCCCGACGCCAGCCGCCCCTCTGCCGGCCCCGCGATGGTGACGCCTCGAGACGCCAGAGTCTCGACGTTCGCCTGCGTCGCCGGGCTGTCGTACATGTTCGCGTCCATGGCCGGGCAGACGATCACCGGCGCGGCGGTGGCCAGCACCGTCGCGCTGATCGGGTCGTCCGCGAAGCCGAGCGCCAGCTTCGCGATCGTCTGCGCGGTGGCCGGAGCGACTATCACCACGTCGGCCCGCTCCGCTATGGCGACGTGATCGATCCACATCTCCGAGCGCGGGTCGAACAGGCTCTCGGCGACCGGGCGGTGGGTGATGGCGGCAAAGGTGAGCGGCGAGACGAACTCCCTGGCCGCCGCCGTCATCATCACGTCTACGTCGGCCCCGAGCTGAACCAGCTTGCTGGCGAGGTCGACGGCCTTGTAGCTTGCGATGCTGCCGCTGACGCCGAGGGCGACGTTCCGGCCCTCCAGCGGCCTCACGGGTTCCTCTCCTGGATGATGCGCAGGCCCGTCAGCGTCAGGTCTGGCGCGACGTGGTCGAAGACCCTGGCCTCGGACTCGATGAGCCCTGCCAGACCGCCCGTGGCGACCACCGTGCTGCCCCCGCCGAGCTCCTCGTCGAACCGGGCCACCATGCCCTTGACCATGTCGGAGTAGCCGAGCACAAGGCCCGACTGCAGCGCGTGCACCGTATTGCGCCCTATGGCGGAGGGCGGCCGCTCAAGCTCCACGCGCCGGAGCAGGGAGGCGCTGTGGAACAGGGCGTCGGCGGCAACCGCCACGCCCGGCGCTATGGCCCCGCCCACGTACTCCCCATTGGCGCGTATGGCGTCGAATACCGTCGCCGTCCCGAAGTCGACGACTATCGCCGGCCCCCCGTACAGAGTCAGCGCGGCGGCCGCGTCCGCTATCCGGTCGGCCCCCACGTCGCGCGGGCTGTCGTACAGCACCTTGATGCCCGTGCTTACCCCGGCGCCCACCACCAGCGGCTCGATCCCGAAGAGGGCATCGCACACCTCGACCAGCACGCCGGTCAGGGGCGGAACGCCGCTGCACATGGCCACGGTGTCGATCTCGCCGGGCGATATCCCCTTCGACCCAAGCAGGCTGCTGATGAGCAGGCCGTACTCGTCGGCGAGGCGGGCGCGGTCCGTCGCTATGCGCCACGTCGCGCCCGGCCTGTAGTCTGGGGGGCCGCCGGACTCGTCGAATACGCCCAGGGAGATGTTCGTGTTGCCGATGTCGAGTGCAAGCAGCATGGCCATGCCCGGCGCTGGTACCCCGCCATTATACAACGCACCCCCCCCCCCCCAGATTCCCCACCTCCACATTCGGCGCCATATCTATCAGCCATCACCCCGTAGGGGCTGGTTTCAAACCAGCCCTCCCCTTGCCATTAGGGCGTCGCCGCTATTTAGGTGGGGGATTTGGGTTCCCCCTCCCAACTCGAAACTAAGAACAAAAAACTATAAACTACCCATTACCCACAAAGGAGGGTTGCAATGGCTTCACTCAGGAAGGTCCGAGACATCGACATCTATCGTGACGAGACCTGGTACTGTGGTCCTGGCCCAAGCGTGGTCGTCTATCCCGACGACGAGATCGTGGTCGCGTTCCGGCGGTCGCGCACCGCGGGCCACGGCCATCCGGCCGTCGAGGCGTGCATAGTGAGGTCCACGGACGGCGGAGACACATGGTCGGAGCCCGTCGTATTCGACTCCGGCCCCATCCGCAACCAGAACCTGACCCTGCTGGGCGACGGCACCCTCGTCGTCGCAATGCCTAGCTCCGACATCATCACGCGCGAGGTATACGAGGCCCTGAAGAGCGCGAAGCCCCCGGAGGTTGAGGTCGAGGTCAGGGCGTACCCTGGCCGGGAGCGGTCCATCGCCCCGGACCAGGACCCCTACTACCTGGCCGAGCGCGGGCCCTACGTCCGCCGCTCCACCGACCGTGGCCGTACCTGGAGCCAGCGCCACTACGTTGATTCGGTGCCGGGCTGGTCCCCCGTCCTGCCGGGGTTCTCCGCGCCCTTCGGGCTCAGGTCGCGCGTCATAGAGTTGAGCGACGGCACCCTGGTCTTCCCGATCCACAGCAAGGGCCTGGCCAGGGACGCCGACCACGACGATCCAGCCAACCGCATCTTCGCCGCCGTGCTGATGGCCTCGGAGGACGGCGGCATGACGTGGGAATTCCGGGGGACCATCGCCTCGCCCCAGTCGGGTACCCACTTCAACGAGACTGAGGTCATCGAGACCCCGTCGGGGAACATCGTCGCCTTCATGAGGCCGACCTTCTTCGACGACAACGACAGCATGTTCATCTACACGGCCACCTCCGAGGATGGCGGCAGGACCTGGTCGCCGGCGCGGAAGGAGACCGTCTGGGGCTACCCGACCAGCCCGCTCAGGATGCCCAGCGGCAGGACTCTCCTGACCTACGGCTACCGCAGGCCCGACTGGGGTATCCGCGCCGTCCTGGCGAACGGGGAGTGCACCGACATCGACGTGGCCGAAGAGATAGTGGTGCGGGGCGACGGCGGCGGGCGCGACCTCGGCTATCCCCAGGCCTGGCTCTTGAACGACGGGCGCGCATTCGTCTCCTACTACTTCAACCACGAGAGCGACGGCGGTGAAACCAGATACATCTGCGCCACCATCCTGGAGGAGGCCTAACGGCAATCTTCAGGTTTGAAGGAGGGGATTGACCTCTTCCCCTGAGCAGACTTTGAACAATCGTCGTTCCCGCGAAGAGCCTGCCCCCGAGAAGTCGAGGCGGGAACCCATCCCCGGTTCCCCGGTCGCTGCGGCCAGCTCTGCTTGGATGCTGATTTCGAGAATGCGTAGAGGTGTGAAAATCACATTTGACGAGTTCGCCCGGATGCTGGAAAGGTGACGTCATTGCCGGAGTCCATGGAGGATGCGCCGAAGCCGGCCGATGTCCTGAAGTCGCGGTTCGGCCACGACGGCTTCCTGTCCCTGCAGGAGGACGTCGTCGCCAACGTGCTCGCGGGCCGCGACTCCCTCGTCCTCATGCCCACGGGCAGCGGCAAGTCGCTCTGCTACCAGCTTCCCGCCGTCCTGCTCGACGGAGTGACCCTGGTCGTCTCGCCGCTGATCGCCCTGATGAAGGACCAGGTCGACGCCCTGAAGGAGCGTGGCGTCGCCGCCGACTTCATCAACAGCACGATGACCCACGCCGAGGTTCGCCGGGTACAGATGGAGGCGTACCACGGCAGGCTCGACATCCTGTACGCTGCCCCCGAGCGCATCGCTCTCCCCAGGTTCCGCGACTTCCTCCACGCCCTGAAGCTCAGCCTGATCGCCATCGACGAGGCGCACTGCATCTCCGAGTGGGGCCACGACTTCAGGCCCGACTACCGCAACCTCCAGGCGCTGCGCGGCGACTTCCCCTCCGTGCCGGCGATCGCTCTCACCGCCACAGCGACCGAGAGGGTGCGCCGGGACATCGTCGACCAGCTGCAGATTCCCGAAGCCGCACAGTTCGTCGCCAGCTTCAACCGGCCGAACCTCACCTACCGGGTCCTGCCCAAGCGCCGGAGCTTCGACGTGCTGACCGGGCTGCTGAGCAAGCGCGGCGAAGGCTCGGCCATAATCTACTGCTTCTCCCGGCAGGGCACGGAGGCCCTGGCCTCTAGGCTGTCCGACCGCGGCTTTGGAGCGCTGCCCTACCACGCCGGGCTGGAGGACGACCTGCGGCGCGAGACCCAGGAGCGTTTCCTCCGCGGCGACGCGCCGATCATCGTCGCCACCATCGCCTTCGGCATGGGCGTGGACAAGCCAGACGTCCGGCTAGTCGTCCACTACGACCTGCCCAAGTCCGTCGAGGGCTACTACCAGGAGACCGGCAGGGCAGGGCGCGACGGCCAGCCCAGCGAGTGCGTCCTCTTCTACTCCTACCGCGACAAGATCAACCAGGAGTACTTCATCGGGCAGATCGAGGACGACGCCCAGCGCCAAAACGCCGAGGAGAAGCTCGCCAGGATGGTCGAGTACGGCGACGCCGCGTCCTGCCGCAGGGCATTCCTTCTCAGGTACTTCGGCGAGGAGTGGACGGAGAATGACTGCGGCGCGTGCGACGTGTGCCTGGCGGCCTCCGAGCAGCCCGACCCCGCGAGCACCTACGACGGCACGGAGATCGCCCAGAAGGTGCTTGCCACGATCGTCCGCACCGGCGAGAGGTTCGGCGCTAACCACGTCGTCGCCGTACTCCGGGGGAGCCGCGCCCAGCGCGTCCTCCGAGCTCGCCACGACAGCTTGAGCGTCCACGGTATCGCTCGCGGCATGCCTGAGGACGACCTGAAGGACGTCATAGGCCAGCTCGTCGACAAGGGCCTCGCCGCACGCAGGACCGACGGCGACTACCCCACGCTGTACGTCACCGACAGTGGCCGCGACTTCCTCAAGGGCCGCGACGCCCTCACCCTCGTCAGGACATCACCGCCCCCCGCTAGAGTCGAGGGTGAATTCGACCCGGCCCTCTTTGAGAAGCTGCGCGCCCTTCGCAAGAAGATCGCCGACGAGATGAACGTGCCCGCCTTCGTCGTCTTCGGCGACGCGACGCTGCGACAGATGGCCTCCCACGCGCCCCTCGACCGCGACTCCTTTCTGCAGATCAGTGGTGTGGGCGAGTCCAAGTTCCAGCAGTACGGCGACGACTTCATAGCCGTCATCCGCGAGCACGCCGCCAACTCCGGAGGCCCGGCGAGGGCCGTTTCACACATGGACGAAGCACGCAAGTCCCACCCTCGCGCCTACGAGAAGTGGTCGCCTGAGGAGGACCGGCGACTCATTGACCTATTTCAGTCGGGGCGTTCGGTCCCACAGATCGCGTCCGAGCTTGATCGTCAACCCTCTGCCATCAGGTCGAGACTTGTCCGAGTAGGGCTCACTTCCGACGATGGCCGTGCGTTGGACCGGGTCGAGGACACGGGGTCCAGTGCTAGCGGAGTTGATCCGACTTCTACCAGCTACAATGCGACATACGGCCGCACCCTGGAGCTTGTTCGCGAAGGCTCCAACGTCGCCGAGATCGCCTCCAGCCGCGGCATCTCGCAGCAGACCGTCCTCGCACACCTCGAGCGTCTCATGGACGACGGCGAGTCGTTCGACATCACCCACCTGCTGCCGCCACAGCACCGCTACGTCAGGATCGCCCACGCCCTCCGCAACACCGACGGCGGTCGTCTCAAGCCGGTGGCCGACCGGCTGGGCGGTGGCTTTTCCTACGAAGAGCTGCGGCTGGTCCGCCTGCACCTGCGCCAGTCCGGCGACGGGTGTTAACCCCCCATTAACCGCCGGTTATGGGCCGGCTAATGTTCCAGGTATACAATGGGCGCACCACAAGACCGTCAGGAGGAGGACACCATGGGCAACACACTTCCGTACACCGCCAGCGAGATCGAGGAGAGATTGGGGGCCACCACGGCGGCTTTTCGCCTGGACGATACGCGTCTGGGCGCAAGCGAGGTGGCGGCCATCCGGGCCGCCGGAATCACCAGGATCGAGGTGTGCGGGATCAAGTCGCCCGAGCACTTCGACTTCGGCAGCCGCCAGCAGGCCGCCGACGTCGTGCGAGAGTGCCGCGAGCAGGGCGTCGAGGTCGTCTCGGCGCACGGCCCGACCGTAGCCTACGCCTCCAAGGGCGAGGACGAGCGCAGGGCAGCCGCGAAGGAGGCCGCCGCCGCAGCCCGTGTCGCTGAAGAGATGGGCGCATCGGTAATGGTCTGCCACTTCGGCACCACGGACGAGTCGAAGAGGACGGTCGAAGACATGCTGGAGGAGCTCGAAGGCTCCTCGATCAGGCTCGCCAACGAGAACGGCGCGAACCTGCTGGACTACATGGCCCTCGTGGACGAGATCGGCTCCGATCGGTTCGGCATGGTGGTCGACGTAGGCCACACCCGCGACGAGGACGGAGTCAACCCCTTCATCAAGCCCGACCGTGCGCGGGAGACCCTCGCCCAGTGCGGCCGCCGCCTCATCCACCTCCACCTGCACGACTTCCTGGAGACCGACCATATAGCGCCCATGGACGGCAATCTGCAGTGGGTCGAGGTGTTCGGCGCGCTGAAGGACATCGACTACCAGGGCGTCTTCATGTTCGAGGCCCTCTTCCCGCCGGACAGGCGCGAGAACCGGCCCGAGTACGTGCTTGGCAAGACCGCCGAGTTTCCCCAGGCCTTCGCCGCCAAGTATGGATAACCCTGTCGGCGAAACCGACCATGCCTGAACGCGAGCAGATCGAGGCCGTCAAGGACAGGGCGCACTGGCTCGTTGCGCCCATCGACGAGGCCCTCGAGGCAGGTGAGATCGACGAGACAGAGTGGCACCGGCGCATCGGCGAAATCATCACGCCCGCATACCTCGCCGCCGATACTCCCTGGGAGCAGTCCGGCAAGGGCGGAGACGAGTGCCAGTGGGCCTACGCCCGGAGCCTCATCTGCGATGCCATACACAGGGACGGCTCTTTCCTCGACGTGGGTTGCGCCAACGGGTTCCTCATGGAGTCGGTCCAGAGGTGGGCAGCCGTACGAGGCCGCCTGGTCGAGCCGCACGGGCTCGACATATCGCCGGAGCTGGCCGAACTCGCCCGCAGCAGGCTGCCTGCCTGGGCTGGGAGGATACACACCGGCAACGTCGTGACCTGGAAGCCGCCCCGGAGGTTCGACTTTGTGCGCACGGGCCTGGAGTACGTCCCGCCTCGCCGCAGGCGCGAGCTCGTGCAGCGGCTCCTCGACGAGTTCCTGGTTGAGGGCGGCCGCCTCATCATCGGCACCTACCCCGGCGAGAGCGACGGTCTCGACTCGCAGGAGCAGGAGCTCTTGGACTGGGGGCTAACCGTTGCCGGCCACACGAGCCGGCCTCACCGCGACGATCGCATAGTCTACCGAGCGGTCTGGATCGACGCCTATGTCCCCGAAAGCGGTATAGCCTCCGTCATACCGGCGGAAGCCGGTATCCAGGCTTGCCCCTGAAGCTGGGGGACGTTTTCACTCAGACGTTCTCCGTCCAGAAAGGGCGTTTCACAAGGGTCCTACCCCGGACGGAAGGTTAGAGCTTACCCTGAGCCTGCCGAAAGGATGAGGGCTGGTTTCCGTAGGGCTACTGGCGCCGCGGCCGGCTACAGCACGCGCTTCAGGGCCGCCTCGACCTCCGACAGCGTGGCGAAGCCCTCGAATCTGGCCGTCACCGTCCCGTCGCCGTCGATGACGAAGGTCCACTCGATACTCGGCAGCGACCACTCCGTGACGGCCGGCGATATCCGCGCCTTGTCCAGGTCGCCCTGGATCTCGTGTGGGTTGTCGTAGAAGTCGACGTGGACGAAGTTCGCCTCGTCCTTGTACAGGTCCTTCAGCTCCTGCAGCACCTCCACCTGGGGCCCGCAGACGGCGTTGGTGCAGAATGCGGGGCTGGCGAACACCACGACCGTGGGCGTCCCGCTGTCGATCGCTGTGGCCAGCGTCGTCCGGTACAGGTCCTCGTCCTGCAGCGACCCCGTCGACAGCTCGGCGAGGCTGCCCACGTCATCCAGGATCTTCGTGACGCTCCGTATCGCCGGGTCGCCGACCCGCGGCGCCGAGGTCGACTCCCCCACCTCCACTATGAGCTGTACAACTGCCGGAGAGCCGTCCTGTGTGGCGACTTCTATCTCGACCTTCCACGTCCCCGCCCGGTCGAAGTCCAGCTCCCCGGCGTACATCCCGCGGTTCCCGTAGGGCCACGGCTGGAAGTAGGCTGTCGCCCGTTGCACCACGTCGCTCTCATCGCCCCGGTCCGGCACGAAGCGCGTAGCCAGCTTCACCGACGGCTCCGTGACGAACCCGGTCTGGGATGTCATGACGAACCCGAACCGGTTCGTGCCCACCCCCAGGTCGCCCGTGCCCAGGATCGCCTGCAGGCCCTCCGCCGACCGTGGCCCGTAGTTCAGCTTCGCCATGTCGGGCCTCACTGTCGGCTCGGGCGCAGGCTCAGGCTTCGCCGTTGGGGTCGGCTCCGCCGCCGCGGCCGGGGGTGAGGTCGGCGCCGTAGTCGGCTCGACCTCGCCTCCCGTCGAGCAGGCCGCAACCAGGAGTGCGGTCAGCCCTGTCAATATAAGCGCGTGCAGTCTATTCATCCTGATGTCTCCGGCTGAATCGGCAGCAGCCGATCGCTCAAGCCCACAATCAGCCGCCCGATTCCGATGTCTCCAGGTACGAGCCGAAGGTGAAGGCGAAGATCGCCAACTGGTCGGAGTTCGAGCTGAGCTTCAGCTCGTGGCCGCTGTACTCCGGCAGCTGCACTATGTTGTACATGTCCGACGAGTCCACCCTGACGAAGCTGTTGCCCTCGTCGTCGAACATGATGTCCGCCCCTGCTTGCGTCTCGTCCAGGGGCTGGCCGTCGATGGTGATCCGCACGTCGTACGGCTCGTCGCCCTCGCTGAGCACCACGTTGACCTCGATAGCCATGAAGTTGATGGCCAGGTAGTCCTCGTAGTCCTCCGTCTCCTGCGCGTGGACCAGCTCTTCCAGTCCGTTGTGCCACATCCCCTGCAGGTATATGTGGTGGTTCCGGTGATCTCCCGGGTCCTCGTAGGCCAGGTCCTGGCTCGGCGCTCCGTAGAAGTCCTCGTGCATCACGTACGGCGGGGTGCCGCCCCGCAGAGCCCCGAAGTTACGGATGAAGCCCGCGTAAAGCTCGCGCGTCTGCCTCGCGAACGGGTCCTCGCCCGTGAAGGCCCGCATGTCCACCTCGCGCTCCGGCTCCGTGCTGATCGCCACGCTCGTCAGGTCGGCTCCCGCCTCGCTGAGGAGGTCGCGTATCTGCTCCTCGGTCTCGACGTACGCGCCCTCGCCGAAGTGCGTGTAGCGTATCGCCCTGTCCTTGTCTATCAGGTACTTGGCGGGCCAGTACTGGTTCTCGAATGCCCGCCAGGTCTGCAGGTCGTTGTCCTGTGCGATGGGGTACTCCAGGCCGTGGTCGTCCCGCGCCATGGCGACGTTCTCGGGTATCTTCTCGAACTCGAACTCAGGCGCGTGGACCCCCAGGATCACGAGCCCCTTGTCGGCGTACTTGTCGTGCCACTCCTTGATATAAGGAAGGGTGCGGACGCAGTTGACGCACGTATATGTCCAGAAGTCCACCAGGACGACCTGCCCTTGCTTGTCAGCCAGCGTGAACGGCTCGGAGTTGAGCCAGCCATCCAGCCCCGTGAACTCCGGAGCTCTCCTGTCGGGGCTGGCTGCGCCCGGGAGGAGGCTGGCAGCCTGCTGGGTGGGCTCCGGTGTAGGCGTGTCCTCCGGGGGCTGCGTCGGCTCCGGCGTCGGCTCGGGCATCGCGGTCGGAACGCTCGTGGGGGCCGCGGTTGGGACTACCGCGGCTGCGGGTTCGGGTTCCTCGGTCGAGCCGCAGGCCAGGGCCAGCAGCGAAACGGCGGCGATCAACGCAACGATAAGGACGCTTCTTCTCATGTCGTCTCCTTGGGCCCTGCAATTCGGTCTGGAGGCCTTACGCGGTCTCCGAGCCCTCACAGGGCTAACTCTAGGGCAGGGAGATTTCGTCCCGATGACAAACCTTAAGCAATCGTAACAATACACCCGGCCCGCGTGCGGATTGAGGAAGTGAATGGGCCTCCGGTTGGGCCGCCTCTAAAGGTTAGATGCGCCCATGCAGCACAAAGTTGCTCGGCGACAGCTGCGGTTGCGGACGCGAGATCTTTTAGAATACGGTGGGCGCGCCTAGCCCGGCGGGCTGACCCGCCGGGTGCCTCACGAGCCGCGAATTCTCCTGACCAGCACCCAAGCCCCAGGAAGCGCGAGGGCGGCAGCTACCAGCTTCACCGCGTCTCCGCCAATGAACGGGTACAGTCCCCCGCGCAATGTCATGTCCAGGACGTTCGAGCCACCCTGGGACTCGAAATAGGTGTACAGCCCCTCGTTGTTCGCTATGTGGACTGCGAGCCATGGCAACCCGATCAGATAGATGACGATATTACCCAGCAACATCGCAAGGAGTACGGTGGACCTGCGGTCCCAGCCTCGTTCTGCCAGCAGGCCTACTACGTACGACGCTGCAACGAACCCGACGATGTACCCGCCACTGGCCATGCTCCACACCAGCCCGTCGCTTCCCGACCAGGGCAACACTATGTGGAAGGTCTTCTCGGCTAGGAAGCCGGAGCTCGGGGCGAACAAAGGGATCGAGGCCATACCCATAAGCATGTACAACAACATGCTCATGCCGCCTCGCCAGCTGCCCAGCGCACCTCCCGTGAGGAGAACGCCGAAGGTCTGGCCCGTTATTGGCACTATGGTGGTTGGGAACTTGATGGAGATCTGGGCGCAAAGCGCTACGAGTAACGCAAAGCCTACGATCAACGCTGCGTCCACGGCTACGCGAGTGGTCCGCGACCCTGCCCGGACTTCGGGGAGGATTACGTCGATCAGCACCCGTGACCGGACGGCAGCTTCCATGTCATCAGCCTCCTGAAGATAGTGGCGCGTTTACAGCTCTGAGTTCTTTTCGGCAGGTGTGTAGATCGAGCCTTCCGGCACCTGCGGCGCCCTCCTCGACCTCGATCTGAGGGCTGCGGGCAGGCCCACCGCGGCCAGCGAAGCTATCGCACCGCTCGCAATTGCGGCCGGGCCTTTCAGCAGAAAGTCCCGCCGCGAGTAGCTGTCTCGGTTCTTCATTGTCGTGTCGCTCCGCGTCTCGTGTCGGCGCGCATTATATCAGACGGCGGTTGACCCCAACTATTGCGGACTTCCGACGGTATTTTATGCAGGCGCAGCCATCCAAGCCGTCATTACTATGAATGAACCGCATGCCCCCACCCGTCGTCCCGCGCAGAGCCTGCCCCCGAGCAGTCGGGGGCGGGAACCCATCCCCCAGTCGCTGCCACAGATCATGTGGCAACGGAAAATCCCGCGCCCATTTTCATACCCTCATGTGGCCTTCGCAAGGCCATGGTGATTCCCGCGCAGAGCCTGCCCCCGCGGAGGCGAGGGCGGGAATCCAACTCCCCAATTGCAACGCTCAGGTACGGGCCGCAGCCCACAAGGCCATTGAGCCCAGCCGATTCGCATCATCTGCCCGTATCGAGAGTACCCTCCAGGCTACTCGGGCGATGCCGTCTCGCCCGTCGTAAGCTCAAACGGCAATTCCCTGTCCTCGTAGCGTGCGAGGATGAACAGCAGGTCTGAGAGTCTGTTCAGGTACCTCAGGACCTCGTGGTTGGGAAGCTCGCTCGCGTCGCTGAGGGCGACCGCCCTGCGCTCCGCCGTTCGCAGCAGGCTCCGCGCCAGGTCTATCGCCCCCGAACCCGCCGTGGCGCCGGGCACGATGAAGGCCCGTGGGAGCTTGACCTTAGATTTCAGGTCGTCGATCTGACCTTCGAGCGCCTCGGTCATGCCGGCGTCCACCGGCTTGAAGTACGCCTCGAGCTTGTCCAGGTCTGCCGGGGGCGTCGCAAGCTCGGACCCCACCGTGAAGAGCTCGCGCTGCAAACTCAGCAGCGTCTCCTTCACGCGTTCGTCCTTGCACAGGGCGCGGGCCAGCCCCATTGCGGAAATGGCGCTGTCCAGGCTCCCGTAGGCCTCGGTCCTGGGGCTCGCCTTGGAGAGCCTCTGGCCGAACAGCAGCGCCGTCTCGCCCTCGTCGCCCATGCGGGTGTACAGCTTCATGCACCAAAGCGTAGCACGTACGGCCCACGGCGTTCATCCGCAAGATCGTGCCGATCCCTCTGTACCAGCGGCAGCCGCAAACCAGGCAAGGGAAAGACGGTGTTCCTTCTCATAACAGCGGGGTTTGTGAATGAGGCAGCTCTGCATAAGGTAGGGACGGTGGACGCGGAAACAGTGTTGAGCCTTACCCAACCGCACAATTGACACGGGCACAAGCTCCGCCGAAGCTGGATTGAACGGGCGTGGTAGAATGGTCTACGTGCAGGGCCTGATTGGGGCCGCCCGTCTAATCGGGAGTGGATATTTGGACATTTCCTAGAACTCCCTGCGGCTCGTTCGTCCCCTAGGCGGGGCCCGCCGCGGATGACTCCAAGGTGCGTGAGGCTATTCGGTTGGTCGAGCAGGATGGGTGGTTTCACATACGTACGAAGGGAAGTCACAGACAGTACAAACACCCATTCAAGCCGGGGCGTGTTACGATTCCCGGCAAGCCCAGTGGTAATCTCCATCCGAAGACATGGCGTAGCATCCTGAGGCAGGCAGGCTTGGAGGGTCCGGAGGAGATATGGAATATCGAGTAGTCATCGAAGGGGATAGCGTCAGCGGATACTCCGCATACCTGCCAGATTTGCCGGGTTGCGTGACCGTAGGGGACTCGATTGAGGAAACGCAAGCTATGATTCAGGAGGCTGTCGAATTCCACCTTCAAGGCCTTCGAGAGGACTTGGGCACGACGTTCGAATATCAGTCCAAGCTCACACTCCACTTCGAGGTGGCTTCACAGGCCCAGGCTTCACAGGCCAGCTTATACCAATTCATTTTGAGCGCGCCGTAAAGCCGTCATTCCCGCGAAGAGCCTGCCCCGTACTCGATACGGGGCGGGAACCCACTCCCTGGCCGCACATATACGGCGGCATCACGGTGACTTGGTATAATATGGGAGTCGGAAGCGAAGCGGCCCGGCCAAGTGCCGGGCCCTTTTGTTTGAGATGGCTGGACGTGGACAATGCGCGTAAGATGCGGCGCCTCTCCCTCTCTAGTATCGGCGATGCCCTGAAATGTGCCCGGCCGATTTCGGCCGGGCATCCGTGGGCGTAGGGATCTCCGTCCCTTACTTGACCTTGATCTCCAGCCGTCGGGCCTTCTTGGCCTCCTGCTTGGCGAACCTGACGGTCAGGACCCCCTTGTCGTAGCTGGACTCCGCCTGCTCCTCGTCCACGGTGTCGGGGAGCCGGAGAGCCCGGTGGTATGAGCCTGAGCGCCGCTCTCGCAGCAGGTAGCCGCCCTTCCTGGTCTCGCTGTCCGTGGCCGTCTTCGCGCCGATGGTCAGCACGCCGTCCTCGACGTTGACCTTGATGTCGTTCGGCTCGACCCCGGGCAGGGAGGCGTGGACGACGATGTCGTCACCCTCTTCCACCACGTCCAGCGGGATGTGCCAGTGCTCTCCGCCGTTGGACTGAGCGGGCCTCTGGCCCAGGCCCCGCCACATGCGATTGATGGCCTCTTCCATGCCCCTCATCTCCACGAATGGTTCCCATCGCTGCAATACCATCTCGTTACCTCCTCGCTTCCTTGATCTGTGAGGCCCGGGCGACAGAGACACCCTTATCCTCACATGTGGAATTATACCCAGAATGCCCTGAGAGTGTCAAGAGACCTATAGAGAATACTATAATATCCATCGTGGGGCATACGTGAACTATGCTAGAATCACCGTGAGGCGCCAACCACTGGCGCCAAGCCTCCGGCTTGGTGCGGGGTGCGTCCGGGACGAGCGGGTGAGGCAATGGCGGACTACTACGCGGAGCTGGGAATCGGCAGGGATGCCGACGAGAAGGAGGTGCGCAGCGCGTTCCGGCGGATGGCGCGCCAGTACCACCCCGACCTCAACCCCGGCGACGAGAAGGCCGAGGAGCGCTTCAAGCGCGTCAACGAGGCCTACGAGGTCCTGTCGGACGAGGAGAAGCGCAAGGCCTACAACAAGTACGGCGACAACTGGAGACGCGCGGACGAGATCGAGTCCCAGGTCGGCGGTGGCAGGACCTATCGTACTTCGGGCACTGCCGGCTTCGGTGGGTTTGAGGACATTCTCGGCGGCTTCCGCTCCGGCAACTTCGAGGGCTTCGGCGGCGGGCGTCCGTCGATGGCGAAAATGGAGACCGATGTCGAGGTCACCCTGGAGGAGGCCTTCGCCGGCTCCCAGCGTGTCGTTACCATCTCGAGGGGCGGGCAGGACCGCCGCATCGAGGTGACCATCCCCCGCGGCGTCGCCACCGGGTCGGTCGTCCGCGTCAGGCCCGGCCAGGGCCAGGAGCTGCTCCTCAACGTTACCGTGACGCCTCACAGCCGTTTCACCAGGCGTGGCGCGGACCTCTACGTCGACGTGGACGTGCCCTTCGAGGACGCCGTTCTGGGCAGCAGCGTCGACGTGACCACCATGGAGAGGCCCGTCGAGCTGAAGGTGCCCCCGGAGAGCCGCAACGGGCAGAAGATCAGGCTGGCCGGCAAGGGCATGCCCGTCCTCGGCTCGGCGGACAGGAGGGGCGACCTCTACGTAGTCCTCCGCCCCGTCATGCCACGAGGCCTGACCGACGAACAGAAGGATCTTGTACGCCGCCTGAAGGAGCTTGGTGCACCAATCACATGACCACGTTGATGACCATGCTAGAATCTACAGGTACAAGGTCCACTAGGGGAGGCTGTGATGCAAGCGGATAGCAGGGGGGCGCCGAGCACCCGGACAATAAAGGCGTCGGAGTTCAAGGCGAAATGCCTCAAGCTCATGGACGAGGTCGCGGACGGCGGCGGCGAGATCGTAATCACCAAGAACGGACGCCCAGTCTCACGGCTCGTCCCGTACAGGGAAAAGTCGAAGATGCGCTTCGGCGCGGATAGGGACAAGATCCGAATCCTTGGAGACATCGTCTCGCCCATGCCTGCGGAGTGGTTCGAGAAACCTGTTGACTACGATGAGGAGCTGTTTTGATACTCCTCGACACTCACGTCCTTCTCTGGTTCCGATTTGGCAACCGCAGGCTGGGTCCCAAGTCCCGCGAGGAGATCGGACGCGCCGTTGAAGAGGGAGAATCTGCGGTTTCAGCAATATCCTTCTGGGAAGTCGGTATGCAATTGCAAAAGGGCCGGCTTGGTTTCGACCTCGATCTGGATGCTTGGCGAAACGGACTGCTGGACCAGGGACTCGTCGAGATCCCAGTCGATGGCGGAATCGCCGCCCGCGCGGGCCTTCTGCAGGACATGCACGGCGACCCAGCCGACAGGCTCATAGTCGCCACGGCGCTGGAGGGTCACGACCTGTTGACCGCAGACCGCGGCATCCTCGCATGGCCCGGCCCGCTGAGCCGCCTTCGGGCCACGGACTGAGCGCAAGGCGGCTGGGCCCATGATGAGCAACCTGCCCTACGACGAGCCCTGCTTCGTGATCAGCGTCGCCGCACGCATCGTCGGAGTGAACACCCAGACCCTCCGCTACTACGAGAGCCTCGGCCTCGTGCAGCCTCACAGGACCCGGGGGAATCAGCGCGTCTACTCGCGCCGCGACGTGGAGCGAGTCCGGCGCATGAGGGGGCTCATCGACGACCTCGGCATCAACCTCGCCGGCGTCGAGGTGGTGATGAAGCTCCTCGACCGCATCGACGATATGCAGGCCGACGTCGACAGGCTCGAGGCCGAGAACCGCCGCCTCCGGCGCATCCTCGAGGCCGCCGAAGACCGCCCCTAAGCCCCCACCTGCCCCTCAGCCGAATGAAGCCCCTAACCTTCGTCATACCGGCGGAAGCCGGTATCGAGGGTTGTCTCTGAAGTGGGTAGATCCCCTTTACCCCAGCACTCTCCCAGGAAGGGAGTTGCGAAGGGCAGGGCCTTTCCAAAGTCCGTTCGTGGTGAGCCTGTCGAACCACAATTGGGGCCTTCGACAAGCTCAGGCCGAACGGCAAGGTACGACCCTATCTCAACAATGGAAAGGCCCTGGCGAAGGGTCTCAGGATGGAACGTGCGACGGGGTTGCGTGTATACTGTCCATTGACTCGGCGGGCCGAGTTGATGCCCGCCCGATGGGAGTGCAGCGCGAATGGTCGAGGAACAGGCACAAGAGCAGGAGGAACAGCCCAGCCAGTGGACGCCTGGCCCGGGCGACATCGCGATTCGCCAGGTCCAGTGGGCGTGGGTGATTTCGTCGTTGCCGTGGATGATCGTGGCGGTCGTGTTCAACTTGATGGGCCTGCTCGAAGAGATAATGACCGGCGTCCTGATCGTCATTGTCGTCCTGCCCCGCTTCTTCATGTGGCGGCGCACCCTGTACGGCATCACGGACTCCCACCTGATATACCAGCGCGGCGGCATCCTTTCGTCAAAGCCCTACCCACTGCCGTACTCGCGCATGACCGACGTCAGGTCCAGGTACGGCATATTCGGCCGCGCCCTCGGCTACCAGGCCGTCGACCTAATGATGGACAACGGCGCGGTGGCCTCCCTCTCTTACATACCCATAGTCACCGACGCCGAGGAACGCATCCGCGCAAAGATCCAGGAGCACGGCGGCCTCACCGCCTCCGACTCCGGCGGCGATGCCGGTGACGACGCCCCAGCACAGATCGAACAGTCGGAGGGCGAAGACGACAAGCCCGATGCCCCCAGCCGCTGACGAATTCAAGCTGATTCGGGCTGGCCTGCTCATCGACGCCCTCGGGGGCCCTCCGATAGAGTGCGGCGCGGTTCTCACCAGGGGCCCGAAGATCGCCGCCGTGGGCCGCCAGCAGGACGTCGCCGCTCCCGAAGGCGCGCGCGTCCAGATCCTCGACTACCCCTCCGGCACGGTCATGCCCGGCATGGTCGACTGCCATACCCACCATAACGGCTTCGGCGACGGCCGGGTGGGCGACGACCTCGCGACTCTGCCTGACGAGGTGCTCACCCTCCAGTCGGCACGGAACGCCCGCACATCGCTCTTCACCGGCGTCACCACCATCAGGGAGAACGGCCCCAAGAACGTCACCATGCTGCGCCTCCGCGACGCCGTCGACCAGGGCATCACCGCTGGCCCGCGCATGGTCCTCTGCGGTCGGCCCGTCTCCATCATTGGCGGCCACATGGGGTACTTCGGCTCCGTGGTGACCGGCCCCGTCGAGGGCCGCGCCATGGTCAGGCAGCTCGTGAAGGAGGGCGCAGACTACATCAAGATCACCGCCACCGGCGGCAGCACCCGCACCTCCTACCCCCTCCTGCCGTCCTTCGACGTGGACGAGATCACCGCCATGGTCGACGAGGCCCACAAGTTCGGGCGCCTCACCGCGACCCACTGCACCTCGACCCAGGGCATCGTGAACTCCCTCGACGCCGGTGTCGACATGATCATCCACTGCATATTCAAGGACGCCGACGGCTCCTACAACTTCAGGGCCGATGTCGCCGACCGCCTTGCCGAGCAGGGCGCGTACGTCAATCCCACCCTGCACGTGCTCAGGAGCAGGGTCTGGTCCGGCCTCCGCAAGCGCGCAGAGTCAGGGCTCACCCCGGCCGGGCAGGCCCAGCTCGACGAGGACCGGCGCGGCTTCGATATCGCCATCGAGCACTCCCGCAGGCTCCTCGAGCGCGGCGTGAAAATCATCACCGGCTCCGACTCCTCGTGGGGCGACTACCCCCTCGGCAACGCCGTCCACGAGACAGAGTGCCTGCGCATGGCCGGTATGTCCGGCATGGACGCTGTCATGTCCATCACCGGCGACGCGGCCCGCGCCATCGGCGTCGATGAAATCACCGGCAGCCTCGAGCCCGGCAAGGCCGCCGACATAATCGCCGTAGACGGCAACCCCGTCGAAAGCCTCGACGCTCTCTGGTCCGTCACCGACGTGATCGCGGCCGGGCAGTTCGTCGAGCGCGGCTCCGAGGACTCCATCACGGCCACAAGACAACCCCGACCCCCGTCCGAATAGTCCCTTCCCCCAAATGGGGGAAGGTTAGGATGGGGGTGCTTCCCGTCGAACGCATCGCAGGAGGACACCATTGGCTGAACGAAACGGCGGCTTCAGGCTGATCAGGGCGGCGCGGCTCATAGACGGCTCCGGCGGGCCACCCGTCGAGCGCGGCGCGGTCCTCCTCGAGGGCGACACCATCAGGGCCGCCGGTCCTGAGGAGACCGTCGTGCCCCCCGAGGGCGCGCCCGTCGAGGAGCACGTCTACGATACGCAGACCGTGCTCCCAGGCCTAATCGACTCCCACGTCCACCTCATCGGCATCGGCGACGGCAGGGCGGGGGACGAGCTCACGACCCTGCCCGACGAGGTCCTCACACTCCAGGCCGCCCGCAACGCCCGTGCACACCTCTACTCCGGCGTCACCACCGTGCGCGACTGCGGCGCGAAGAACCGCACGACCCTCGAGCTCCGCCGCGCCGTCGAAATGGGCATCACGCCCGCGCCCAGGCTCGTACTCGCCGGGCGACCCATGGCCATCATCGGCGGCCACCTCAGCTACTTCGGCATCCAGGCCACCGGGCCCGCCGAGTGCGTCGCCGCCGTACGACAGCTGATAAAGGAAAACGTCGACTTCATAAAGATCACCGCCAGCGGAGGCAGCACCCGCACCTCCGTCAGGGGCAGGCCCTCCTTCAACGTCGACGAGCTCACCGCCATCGTCGACGAGGCCCACAAGTTCGGCCGCCACGCCGCCGCCCACGCCACCGACTCCCAGTCCATATCCAACGCCCTCGACGCTGGCATCGACACCGTCATCCACGGCAGCCACGTGGACCCCGACGGCGTTCGCAGGTACCGGCCCGACATCGCCGAGCGCCTCGTCGAGCGCAGCGTCTACGTCAACCCGACCCTCCACCAGGGCCGCGAGCGCATATGGCAGCTCGAGCGGAAGGCCGAGACCCAGCTCCTCACCGAGGACGAGCAGGCCCTCGTCGACGACTTCAACCGCGGCTGGGACGACACCGCCGCATTCTGGGGACGCATGAAGGACGACGGCGTGAAGCTCGTCGCCGGCTCCGACGCCTCCTGGCAGTACTACAAGCTCGGCGGCGCCAGCTTCCAGGACGAAATCACCGCACACGTCGACATCGGCATGACACCCATGGAGGCCATCGTCTCAGGCACCGCCGACGCTGCCCGCTCATGCTGGATCGACGACAGGGTAGGCGCCATCGAGCCCGGCAAGATCGCCGACCTCCTCGTAGTCGACGGCGACCCCTCCACCGACATCCGCGCCCTCACCAAAGTCGCCGACATATTCCAGTCCGGCCAAAAAGTAGACCGCACCAACCTGATCTAGCGACGCGCTCTCACCAGGTCCGCCAGCTTAGAGCCGCAGGTGCCTGCGATGATGTACCTGGGCTGATTCCTGAACTGTACGCGGTAGCGTTTCTGGTTCAGCACCCGCCTCGTGTTCAGATTGACATCTCTATACATGAGGATCGGGTAGAACTCTGAGACAGGTTGTCCGTCTACGACCTTTTCCAGCGCATAGAGTCCCTGCTGTATCTGATCGACCAGCCTGGCTGTGCTCAGACCCGCCAGCCCGCCCTTCAACTCTACGGCAGCAATGCGAGGCTCGTATCTCCAGAGGATGCCGCAGTCGCAAATCCTCCCGGAACACCTGCCCGCCTGCTTGACGCAGTCCATGTCGAGGACCAACACTTGGTTGGTCAGCCCGGTCAGGTCGAGGCGACACGCCCCTTCGTCGCAGTCCAAGCATTCGCAGTTGACGTACTTCCCTTCTATGTACAGGGCTGCGTCCCCGCATACTGGAGTCTGATCGCCTCGTCGTATAGGGCCTCGTAGATTCGGGAGAACCAGTCGACGGAGATGCCATCTTCCCTCGTGACTTCTATCTCCTCGATGAGGGTGGCCCCCTCCTCGGGGTTGAAGAAGTAGGCCCCGATCTGCTCCGGTGCCAGCATCTCGTTGTCTTCATAGTCTTTGGTATAGTCGGCATCGACTCCGGACGCCAGCAGCAGGTTGTTGATCTCGCTCAACAGATAGTCGCTGTGCGTCGTCACCAGCACCTTGACGCCCGCATTCACCATCATCGCGATAGCACTGGCTAAGTGGCGCTGGTTTCCAGCATCTAGGTGAGACTCCGGCTCCTCGATGATCACCCGCTCCCCTTCGCTGACCACATACTTCAGGTACAACACCAGCGGCGCGAGCTCCGACACCGTCGACGACACCTGGTTCAGCCGGTACCGCCCCGTCGCGTCCTCGAAGAAGATCTCCGGATACTCCGCACTCTGGTCCACGTCGACTTTGCCTCGGGTAATCTCCCTTTCGATGAAGTCGACCACCGCCTTGATGTCGCCTCTGGGCTTACGGAATGGCTCTAGTAGCAGCATCGCCTGTATCAGATCGGTGACTGCGCCCGTCAGCCTCGGTATCTCCATCGGCCTAACCCACGCCAGCGAAGCCTGGCCCACGATCAGGCTCGACAGAGTCTTGTGCCCGAGCAATATCCCCGTCCTGCTCGCTGGCAGGTAGTGAGACAGGTTGATCCCACCTAGGATCAGCTGCGGCAGATCGCTGACCGGAATGGTCACGGTGTGCCCCTTTTGCTCGGCTTCCCGGTTGAGCCGGTCGATGGCGTCTTCCCACTCGGCCTGCTCCAGATCGTCGTCTCTGGATATCACCTCCCACTGCGGAAGCTCGGGCCGCCGGACGGCGACGCTGAATCCCTCCTGTCTGGGCCCGCCGCCACGCCTGGCCAGCTCCTGGATGCTCGCCCCGAAACAGCGCCGCAGCTCGTCCCTCAACAGGGATGACCGGGAAGGCTTGCCCTCGCCTACAGCGAGGTCTGGGATGTCATAGATAAAGTAGACCGTTCCCACACGTGACAGCGCGTACACTAACAGCGACATATACGACTTGCCCGAATTGTTCGGACCTATAAACACCGTCAGCGGCTTCAGGTCCACCGCGCCCTCGGCGATCGGCCCGAAGTCCTTTACCTCGACTCTGGTCATCGCCCTCCTCCCCTGCCAATGAGCAAAGGGGGCGGCGCACCCCGCGCCGCCCCAACACTACCGCTTAGTTGTGCACCCGGGGTTGTTTCCCTCTCCCCACCAAACCTCTTCGCCGGCTCAGTTCCCCCTCTGCGCCCTCTGCGTCCTCCGCGGTGAGCCCCGCTACTTCTCGATCGGCGCTCCAACGATCGACCCGTACTCCGTCCACGACCCGTCGTAGTTCCGCACCTTCGGGAACCCCAGGATCTGCGACAGCACGAACCACGTGTGCGACGACCGCTCGCCGATCCGGCAGTACGCGATCACCTCATTGTCCTTATTCAGCCCTTCGCCCTTCTGGTAGATCTCCCGCAGCTCCTCCACAGACTTGAACGTCCCGTCCTCCTCATTCACCGCCTTCAGCCACGGGATATTCGCCGCGCCCGGGATATGTCCACCGCGCTGCGAGCCTTCCTGCGGAAGGTTCGCCGGCGCCAGCAGCTCGCCGCTGAACTCCGCCGGCGCCCGCACGTCCACCAGGCCCGTGTTATTCGCCGTCGACGCCACCTCCAGCACGTAGTCACGCGTCGCGCGGATGCTCGTGTCCGGGTCCAACGCGCGGTACGTCCGCTTCATCGGGCTCGGCACATCCGTAGTCATCGGGCGCCCCTCCTTCACCCACTTCAGCCGCCCGCCGTTCATCATCTTCACCCGCCGGTGGCCGTACAGCTTCAGCTGCCAGAACGCGTACGTCGCGAACCAATTGTTGTTATCGCCATAGAGCACCACCGTCGTGCCCTTCGTAATCCCCGAGCCGCCCAGCAGCCGCTGCATCTGCTCCCTGCTCAGAATGTCCCGCGTCACCGTATCGTTCAGCTCCGACGTCCAGTTCCAGCCCATCGCCCCCGGGATATGCCCCTGCTCATACGCCGCCGTGTCCACGTCCACCTCCACGACCGCCACGCCCTCGTCCCCCAGGTGCTCCGCCACCCACTCCGTCTCCACTATCGATTCAGGATGTGCCACTCTCGCCGGCATACCTCTGCCCTCCTTGTTACTCTCCTCGAATATCTCTCGTTCGCTTATCTTGGAAAACCGCGCCATCTACCTATCTCCGCCTCTCTCCCTCCATCATTCCCGCGCCCCCAATCGTCATTCCCACGCCCCCAACCGTCGTCCCGTGCTCACAACCGTCATTCCCGCGTCCCCAATCGTCATTCCCGTGGCGACGGGAACCCATCCCTGCCGTTCGCCCTGGGACCGGGGTGAGGGTGTATCCTCTCCCCCTCCGTCGTCCCGTGCTCACAACCGTCATTCCCGCGCCCCCAATCGTCGTCCCGTGCTCACAACCGTCATTCCCGCGTCCCCAAATCGTCATTCCCGTGGCGACGGGAACCCATCCCTGCCGTTCGCCCTGGGGCCGGGGTGAGGGTGTATCCTCCCCTCCGTCATTCCCGCGCCCCCAATCGTCATTCCCGTGGCGACGGGAACCCATCCCTGCCGTTCGCCCTGGGGCCGGGGTGAGGGTGTATCCTCCCCCTCCGTCATTCCCGCGTCCCCAATCGTCATTCCCGCGAAGAGCCTGCCCCCGAGCAGTCGGGGGCGGGAACCCAATCCCCTCCCTCTCCCTCCACGGGCCCTCCACGGGAGAGGACTGAGAGCCTGCCCCGTACTCGATACGGGGTGAAAGTGACTCCCCCTTCTTCCCCCATTTGGGGGAAGATTGAGATGGGGGCTCCCTCCATCTTTCCCTCCGTTCGCCCTGAGCCCGTCGAAGGGGCCCATCGCAAACGTCCCCAATCTCCATAATCCCCTAATCCCGCGAATCCTGATTCAGACAGGATCCCCCAATTCTTACTCCGTGCCCTCTGTGGTGAGAAACTCCCCTCTCTCCCCACCAAAAACTCCCCACCAAAAACTAAAAACTCTCCCCTGCTAGCTCCCCGGCATCCCGCAGAAGGCCTCATAATCGATCAGCTCCGTCACCGTCGGCTCATCCCCGCACAGCGGGCAGCTCGGGTCCCGCCGCACCTTCACCTCCCGAAAATCCATATCCAGCGCGTCGATCAGCAGCAGGCGCCCCACCAGCGGCTCGCCCGTCCCCAGGATCACCTTCACCGTCTCAGCCGCCTGGATCGAACCCACCATCCCCGGCAGCATCCCCAGCACGCCCGCCTCCGAGCAATTCGGCACCTCCCCTGGCGGCGGCGGGTCCGGGAACACGCACCGGTAGCACCCCTTCCCCGGCACATACGTCGTCGCCCGCCCGTCGAACATCAGGATGCTCCCGTCCACCAGCGGCTTCCCGCTCAGGTACGCCGCGTCATTGATAAGATACCGCGCCGCGAAATTATCCGCCCCGCTCACAACCACGTCGAACCCCGCCATCATCTCCATCGCGTTCTCAGACGTGACCGGCTCATCATACGTCACCACATTCAGGTCCGGGTTATACGCCAGCAGAGTCTCCTTCGCCGACTCCACCTTGCTCCGGCCGATATCCGCGTCGTGATGCAAAATCTGCCGCTGCAGATTCGTCACATCCACCACATCATAATCCACGATCCCCAGCGTCCCGATCCCCGCCAGCGCCAGGTAAATCGCCACCGGCGACCCCAGCCCGCCCGCGCCGATGATCAGCACCTTCGAGTCCAGCAGCGCCCGCTGCCCCGCGCTCCCCACCTGCGGCATAATGATATGCCGGCTGTACCGCCGCACCTGATACGGCGTCAAAACCCCCGCCCTACCACTGGTAGGCGTCCCCCCCTCCCCTCTACTACTGGTATCTGTCAACCCCCCCGCCCTACTACTGGTATCTATAGCTGCCATCCCTAAACACCCTCCATCATCTCAGTCGTCACCGTCGTTCCCGCCCCCCTTCATCATCCCCGCCCCCCAATCGTCATTCCCGCGAAGGCGGGAACCCATCCCGCTCCCCCCTCCGTCATTCCCGTGACGACGGGAACCCACCCCCCGACCCCGCACACCAACTCCGCCAGTTACGCAGTACGCCCCCCCTCATTCCCTCCGCGCTAAAACCGACACACCACACCCACATGTAAAGATAGAGGAGAAGCCGCCGCCCGACAGGGCCCGACTAGCTGCGCGCAACAACACCGCGTGCAGAGCTCCTACACGCGCAAAAACAAAAACCCCGGCCAGCCGTCCATCCATACATCTGCATACGCGAAAAAACCACCATCCAGCCCAGCCATCCACCACCCCCAAGTATACCACACCCACAATCGCCACTCCCCCGCCCCCCTCCCCCTCGTCATTCCCGTGCAGACGGGAACCCATCCGGCTCCCCCCATCATCCCGCCCCCTCCCAACCGTCATTCCCGTGACGACGGGAACCCATCCCCCCGGCCCCGCACACCAGCTCCGCCAGCATGCAGCACGCCGCCCATGCTCCCCCCTCACGTCATCCCCGATCCCCCAACCGTCATCCCGCCCCCTCCCCCTCGTCATTCCCGTGGCGACGGGAACCCATCCCCCCGGCCCCGCATACCAGCTCCGCCAGTCCCCCTCACGTCATTCCCGCGAACGCGGGAACCCATCCCCTCGACCCATCCCCCCGGCCCCGCACACCGCCTCCGCCAGTATGCAGGACGCCCCCCCTTCATCATCCCCCCGCCCCCACGCCCCCACGTCATTCCCGTGGCGACGGGAACCCATCCCCCCGCCCCCGCACACCAGCTCCGCCAGTACGACGAACGCCGGCCATGCTCCCCCCCTAACATCATCCCCACGCCCCCACAATCATCATCCCCCCCCCTCGTCATTCCCGTGGCGACGGGAACCCATCCCCCCGACCCCGCAAACCGCCCCCGCCAGTAACGCAGTACGCCCCCTCCCCCCTAATCATCCCCACGCCCCAACCATCCCTCCCCCGTGCGCTACCATAACCCCAACCATGAAGCTCCCCTGCGTCTACATCCTCGCCAGCAGACCCAACGGCACCCTCTACATCGGCGTCACCTCCAACCTCATCCGGCGCGTATGGCAGCACAAAAACGACCTCGTGGGCGGCTTCACCAGACAATACCGCGTACACCGCCTCGTCTGGTACGAGACCCACCCCTCCATGGAAGCCGCCATCACCCGCGAGCGCCGGCTCAAAAAATGGAACCGCGCCTGGAAAATCAACCTCATCCAGCACGCCAACCCCTCCTGGCGCGACCTCTACCCCGACATCACCTAACCTCCCCCTCATCATCCCCGCCCTCCCCTCGTCATTCCCGTGACGACGGGAACCCATCCCCCCGCCCCCGCATACCGCCTCCGCCAGTACGCCCCACACCCCCCATCCCCCCTCATCATCCCCAATCCCCCCCCTCATCATCCCACGCTCCCCCCCTCCGTCATTCCCGTGACGACGGGAACCCATCCCCCCGGCCCCGCATACCAGCATCCGCCAGTATGCAGGCCGCCCCCCCCTCATCATCCCCGCTCCCCCCCCTCGTCATTCCCGTGACGACGGGAACCCATCCCCCCGCCCCCGCACACCGCCCCCGCCAGTATGCAGGACGCCCCCCCTTCATCATCCCCTCCCCCGCCCCCCAATCGTCGTTCCTTCCCCCCAACCCCCATCCCCCCACCCCCGCACACCAGCTCCGCCAGTACGCAGCACGCCCCCCCCTCCCCCCAAATCCCCACACCCCTCCCACCCTCATCATCCCACGCTCCCCCCCTCGTCATTCCCGTGACGACGGGAACCCATCCCCCCGCCCCCGCATACCGCCTCCGCCAGTATGCAGCACGCCCCCCCTTCATCATCCCCCCATCCCCCCGTCCCCGCCATCCCGCCCCCCAATCGTCGTTCCTTCCCCCCCAACCGCGATCCCCCCGCCCCCGCATACCAGCTCCGCCAGTACGCAGCACGCCCCCCCTTACATCCCCCACGCCCCCCAATCCCCACACCCCCCCATCACCCCCATCATCCCCCCGCCCCCCCATCATCCCCGCTCCCTCCCCCTCGTCATTCCCGTGACTAGCCTGCCCCCGAGCAGTCGGGGGGGAACCCATCCCCCCGCCCCCGCATACCAGCCCCGCCAGTACGCAGCACGCCACCCCCTCCCCCAAATCCCCCCACCCCCTCATCATCCCCTCCCGCCCCCCCAATCGTCGTTCCTTCCCCCATCCCCCTCCCCCAAACCCCCCAATCCCCACACCCCTCCCCCTCCATCGACACCCCCGGCCCCGCCCCCTTCCCCATCCCCATCCCCCATCCTCCCCTCCGCGCCTCCCCTCGAACACTCGATGCCCCTTCTGCCGTGCTACAACTCCCCCGTAGGTGAAAACGATCTGAAGACCACCTGTGTAGATGCTTGACACAGCCCCAATCGAATGATAATGTTCTGCCATCCACGACTAGACAGAGTGAGGTTTGCACGATGAACAGACCGTTCAACAGAATAATGGTCCGCTTGGCTATCGTCGCCGCAGTGCTGGCGACCCTGATGTTGCTCGCTCCCGCGGCCTCGGCCGCGACCGCTAAGTTGACGTATGAGGAGAACGGGACGGATGCCGTTGCCACCCTCAGCGCAACGGATGAGGACGGCGATGCGATCGACTGGACGCTGGCCGGGGATGACGCGAGCAAGTTCGCGATCTCCGATGACGGGGTGCTCACGTTCAAGGACTCGCCCAACTACGAGGGTCCGGTTGACGACAACAAGAACAACGTGTACCTGGTGACGGTGAATGCGTCTGAGATGTCTGATCCGTTGGATCTTGAGATAACTGTGACGGACGAGGACGAGCCTGGGAAGGTGTCGCTGACCAAGCCTCAGCCGCAGGTTGCGAGAGACCTCGTGGCCAGTCTCTCGGACCCGGACGCTGGCGTGGAGGATGAGAAGTGGCAGTGGGCGAGGGGTTCGAGCGCGGACGGGCCTTGGACGGACATAGACAGGGCGACATCGGCGTCCCGCAGTCCTGTGGCGGATGATCTGGACATGTACCTTCGGGCTACAGTGGTCTACGAGGACAAGTTCGGCACGGGCAAGACGGAGTCGATGGTGTCGGAGAACGCTGTGGAGGAGAGGACGACGGCCAACGCCGCTCCATCCTTCAAGGGTCTGGACGAGACTGGACCTGACATTGACGACGACGACGACCTCGATAATGGCATCACCGATCAGATTATCGTGACGCGAGACGTGGATGAGGGGCTGAAGAGCGCGAACGTTGGCAAGCCGATAATGGCTACTGATGCCAACAACGACGTTCTGCTCTACACCATTGACACAGCTAGCAAGACCAATTTCACCATCAACAGTAGGTCGGGCCAGTTGAAGACGAAGATCAAGCTGAACTCGGACGACGACGGTCTCACGGGTGATGCTGACACCGATGATCCCAAAGAAACCACCTACAAGGTCATGGTGACGGCTACCGACCCGTCTGGTGCGCCGATGACGCAAGATGTGACCGTCACGGTCACCGACGTGAACGACGCGCCGGAGTTCCCTCCCACTGCTCTGAAGGCGCTGTGGGTTACGGAAAAGCTCACCGTGTTGCGAATCGGTGCAGCGGACGACGCTGGCGAATCGGGAGTCTTGGGGACCGGCATCTACGTGGCGACCGACGCCGATGCTCACGACGCTGGCGCCGACAACATCGCCGCCCCCACAGCCGATCCTGCAGTTATTGCCCTCAAGTACGCTGTGGAGGGCCCTGACAAGAGCAAGTTCATGGTCACCGCCGACCCGACGAATAGCAGTATCGTCACGCTGGCATTCGATGACCATACGCCGAACTACGAGAAGCAGAAGGAGTACGAGATAACCATCGTGGCCAGTGACGATTCTGCTCCCGAGGGAGTCGGCACGGTGGACGTGACGGTGAACGTGACGAACGCGGAAGACGACGGCCTGGTGACCCCGTCGCAGCGTGAGCCGCAGATTGGCAAGGAAGTGGTGGTCAGTCTCAGCGACGAGGACGGGAACGTCCGCGGCCAGTCGTGGCAGTGGTACAGGAACGCTGCCGCAGCTGCGTCTGAAGACGACCTGACCGATTCCGGCGTGGAAGCATGTGAAGCCGCTGACACCAGCCTCTGCTCCATAACAGGCGCTACGTCACCCAACTATACGCCGGTAGCGGCTGACGTTCCGGCGGCTGGCAGTGACTTGAGGTTGGCGGCAAGGGTGACCTACACGGACGGCCATCTCAGGCCTGATGCGGACGCTAGCCCCGCCACCACTGACACCATGGACATGATGCACGTGGTGATGCAGGCTGCCGCGGAGCGGGAGGATCCTGCGAACACGGCACCGAAGTTCTCGGACGACCAGGACCCGAACACGCCTGGGAAGCAGGCAGACGCTGCGCGGTCGGTGCCTGAGAACGCGAAAGACGCGAACGTTGGCGATCCGGTGACGGCGACTGACAGCGGCGACAAGCTGATCTACTCGCTCAGCGGTGCTGATGCGGCATCGTTCACCATAGTTAGTGGACTGAAAGGCACAGGCGCGGGCGAAGGGCAGATCAAGACGGCTGTGAAGCTGGACTACGAGACGAAGGACAGCTACATGGTGATGGTGACGGCCACCGACCCGTCGGGCGCTACGGACAGCGTCATGGTGAACATCAGCGTCACCGATGTGGACGACAAGACTGTGGTTACCGTCGTAGACATGACGACTGGTAAGTTGTCGTATGCTGAGAACGGGACGGATGCCGTTGCCACCCTCAGCGCAACGGATGAGGACGGCGATGCGATTGACTGGACGCTGGCCGGAGATGACGCGAGCAAGTTCGCGATCTCCGATGACGGGGTGCTCACGTTCAAGGACTCGCCCAACTACGAGGGTCCGGTTGACGACAACAAGAACAACGTGTACCTGGTGACGGTGAATGCGTCTGAGACGTCTGATCCGTTGGATCTTGAGATAACTGTGACGGACGAGGACGAGCCTGGGAAGGTGTCGCTGACCAAGCCTCAGCCGCAGGTTGCGAGAGACCTCGTGGCCAGTCTCTCGGACCCGGACGCTGGCGTGGAGGATGAGAAGTGGCAGTGGGCGAGGGGTTCGAGCGCGGACGGGCCTTGGACGGACATAGACAGGGCGACATCGGCGTCCCGCAGTCCTGTGGCGGATGATCTGGACATGTACCTTCGGGCTACAGTGGTCTACGAGGACAAGTTCGGCACGGGCAAGACGGAGTCGATGGTGTCGGAGAACGCTGTGGAGGAGAGGACGACGGCCAACGCCGCTCCATCCTTCAAGGGTCTGGACGAGACTGGACCTGACATTGACGACGACGACAACCTCGATAATGGCATCACCGATCAGATTATCGTGACGCGAGACGTGGATGAGGGGCTGAAGAGCGCGAACGTTGGCAAGCCGATAATGGCTACTGATGCCAACAACGACGTTCTGCTCTACACCATTGACACAGCTAGCAAGACCAATTTCACCATCAACAGTAGGTCGGGCCAGTTGAAGACGAAGATCAAGCTGAACTCGGACGACGACGGTCTCACGGGTGATGCTGACACCGATGATCCCAAAGAAACCACCTACAAGGTCATGGTGACGGCTACCGACCCGTCTGGTGCGCCGATGACGCAAGATGTGACCGTCACGGTCACCGACGTGAACGACGCGCCGGAGTTCCCTCCCACTGCTCTGAAGGCGCTGTGGGTTACGGAAAAGCTCACCGTGTTGCGAATCGGTGCAGCGGACGACGCTGGCGAATCGGGAGTCTTGGGGACCGGCATCTACGTGGCGACCGACGCCGATGCTCACGACGCTGGCGCCGACAACATCGCCGCCCCCACAGCCGATCCTGCAGTTATTGCCCTCAAGTACGCTGTGGAGGGCCCTGACAAGAGCAAGTTCATGGTCACCGCCGACCCGACGAATAGCAGTATCGTCACGCTGGCATTCGATGACCATACGCCGAACTACGAGAAGCAGAAGGAGTACGAGATAACCATCGTGGCCAGTGACGATTCTGCTCCCGAGGGAGTCGGCACGGTGGACGTGACGGTGAACGTGACGAACGCGGAAGACGACGGCCTGGTGACCCCGTCGCAGCGTGAGCCGCAGATTGGCAAGGAAGTGGTGGTCAGTCTCAGCGACGAGGACGGGAACGTCCGCGGCCAGTCGTGGCAGTGGTACAGGAACGCTGCCGCAGCTGCGTCTGAAGACGACCTGACCGATTCCGGCGTGGAAGCATGTGAAGCCGCTGACACCAGCCTCTGCTCCATAACAGGCGCTACGTCACCCAACTATACGCCGGTAGCGGCTGACGTTCCGGCGGCTGGCAGTGACTTGAGGTTGGCGGCAAGGGTGACCTACACGGACGGCCATCTCAGGCCTGATGCGGACGCTAGCCCCGCCACCACTGACACCATGGACATGATGCACGTGGTGATGCAGGCTGCCGCGGAGCGGGAGGATCCTGCGAACACGGCACCGAAGTTCTCGGACGACCAGGACCCGAACACGCCTGGGAAGCAGGCAGACGCTGCGCGGTCGGTGCCTGAGAACGCGAAAGACGCGAACGTTGGCGATCCGGTGACGGCGACTGACAGCGGCGACAAGCTGATCTACTCGCTCAGCGGTGCTGATGCGGCATCGTTCACCATAGTTAGTGGACTGAAAGGCACAGGCGCGGGCGAAGGGCAGATCAAGACGGCTGTGAAGCTGGACTACGAGACGAAGGACAGCTACATGGTGATGGTGACGGCCACCGACCCGTCGGGCGCTACGGACAGCGTCATGGTGAACATCAGCGTCACCGACGAGGACGACAAGGCGGTGGTTACCCTGGCCCTGGGGGCTGCTGTGAACACCGCTCCCGCGTTCGACGGCGACACGACGAGCCGGATGGTGAACGAGAACATGCCCACGGGCACGAACGTCGGCGAGCCGGTCATGGCCACGGACGAAGATGATGACACGCTGACCTACTCGATCAATGGCCCGACGTCCTTTACCATCGACCCTGCGACGGGCCAGATCACGACCACGATGGCGCTGGACTACGAGATGGCAATGAGCCACACCGTGACGGTGACCGCTACCGACACCGAGGACACGGACTCCATCGACGTAACCATCACGGTCGGAAACGTGGTCGAGTGCGAGGACGCGGGCGCGACAGCGGCCGACAGTACCAACGCCGGCCAGATGGCCGACTGCGAGGCCCTCCTCGCCTCTAGAGACGCGCTGATGGGAGCGGACGCGACCAGGATGTTGAACTGGTCGGTGGATACACCCATCGCGGACTGGCATGGCGTGAGGAAGCTGTCCGAGTCGGGGCGAGTAGAGTGGTTGTACCTCCATGGCGTGAGTGCGAAGGATGCGACCGGCGATGCCCCTGCCAGGGCTGAGGTGAAGCTGAACGGGACGATACCGGCCGAGCTGGGCGGCCTGACCGAATTGACGCGGCTGTACCTGCATCGCAACAACTTGACGGGTGGCATACCGGCCGAGTTGAATGGCCTGACCAACTTGGTGTGGCTGCGCCTCTACGACAACATGCTGACCGGCGAAGTACCGGATCTGAGCGACATGACCAGCCTTGAGCGGCTGTACATCCAGCAGAACCAGTTGACCGGTGGAGTGCCGACCGGACTGAGCGACAGCGTGACCCACATACAGGCCCACAGGAACGAGTTGAGCGGGCCGATACCCGACCTGAGCGGCATGACGAACCTGGTCTGGCTGGGCCTCTACAAGAACGACCTGAGCGGCGCGATACCGGCTACGCTGGGCATGCTGTCCAACCTGGAGACGCTCTACCTGCACGGCAACATGCTGACGGGCGTGGTCCCGACGGAGATTGGCGACCTGACCGCGCTGACGAACCTGTGGCTCAAGAACAACATGTTGACGGGCGGGCTTCCGAGCTCCCTCGACAACCTGATGAACCTCGAGCGGGTGAGGATCAGCGGCAACGCCTTCGAGGGCTGCATACCCGCGGCTCTGGCAGCTGCGGAAGGCAGGACCAGCGACGCCGACATGCTCGGCCTAGCAACCTGCGGAGACGCCTCCTAACCCAAACACACACACACATAGACCGCGGCGGCTGGGAAACCCCAGCCGCCGCGGACAACCAACCAAGCCCCAAAAACAAGAGCGCCGCCGGAACCAACACCGGCGGCGCTCCCCTTTCCCCCTCACCCCCCCCATCATCTCCCCCCACCGTCATTCCCGCCCCTCCCCTCCGTCATTCCCGTGGCGACGGGAACCCATCCCCCCACCCCCGCATACCGCCGCCGCCAGTAATGCAGGACGCCTCCCCCTCCCCCTTCATCATCCCCACGCCTCCCCCTCCGTCCTTCCCCCTCCCCACTCGTCATTCCCGTGACGACGGGAACCCATCCCCCCCCTCTGCGGCGAACCCCCGCTCAGAACCCGGACATCGTCTCCGCCTCGACGTCCACAACCTCGTACTCCCCGGGCGTGCCCTCAATATGGTCCAGCACGGCGTCCACCGCCTGGCTGGCGTGCAACGGGGAGTTCGAGACCGCCGCGATCCCCAGGATCGCCCTCTGGTGCAGGTCGTTGTCCCCGACCTCCGCGATCGCGACCTCGAACCTGTTGCGCACCCGGGCGCACAGCGACTTCACAATCCGACGCTTCCCCTTCAGGTCATGGTTCGCGGGCAAATACAGACTGACCCTCGCCACAGCTACGTGCATGGACAACATTTAACCACAGAGGTCGTGAATAATGGCGTAGGAGCGGGTTTCAAACTCGCCCTCCCAGGCGGTGTGGGTGACGGGCGATCGCTGAAGCGGCTCCCCCTCCCACCGGAAACCAACAACTGGAAACTAGAAACTCTCCCCCCGGCGTGCTATGCTTGCCATCAGGTCGGGGTGTAGCGCAGTTTGGTAGCGCACCTGCATGGGGTGCAGGGGGTCGCTGGTTCGAGTCCAGTCACCCCGACCAGCCCGTCTCCCCTTCCTCGTCATTCCCGTGGCGACGGGAACCCATCCCCCCACCCCCGCATACCGCCGCCGCCAGTATGCAGGACGCCTCCCCCTCCCCCAATCGTCATTCCCGTGACGACGGGAACCCATCCCCCCACCCCTGCATACCGCTTCCGCCAGTTACGCAGGACGCCGCCCCCTCCCCCTTCATCATCCCCACGCCCCCCCCCCCCCGTCATCCCCTCCCCCTCCGTCATTCCCGTGGCGAGCCTGCCCCCGAGCAGTCGGGGGGGAACCCATCCCCCCACCCCCGCATACCGCCGCCGCCAGTATGCAGGACGCCTCCCCCTCCCCCCCTCGTCATTCCCGTGGCGACGGGAACCCATCCCCCCCCCAACCGTCATCCCCTTCCCCAATCGTCATTCCCGTGACGACGGGAACCCATCCCCCCACCCCCGCATACCGCCGCCGCCAAGTACGACAGACGCCGCGCCCCCCAAATCGTCATCCCCTCCCCAATCGTCATTCCCGTGGCGACGGGAACCCATCCCCCCCCCCCAACCGTCATCCCCTTCCCCAATCGTCATTCCCGTGACGACGGGAACCCATCCCCCCACCCCCGCATACCGCCTCCGCCAGTAACGCAGTACGCCGCCCCCTCCCCCTTCATCATTCTCACGCCCCAATCTCGTCATTCCCGCGAAGGCGGGAACCCATCCCCCCACCCCCGCACACCACCTCCGCCAAGTACGACAGACGCCGCCCCCCCAATCGTCGTTCCCGCGCCCCCCAAATCGTCATTCCCGCGAAGGCGGGAACCCATCCCCCCACCCCCGCATACCAGCTCCGTCAGTATGCACGCCGCCGCCCCTCCCCCTTCATCATCCCCCCCCCCCAATCGTCATCCCCTCCCCCCCTCCGTCATTCCCGCGAAGGCGGGAACCCATCCCCCCATCCCTGCATACCGCCTCCGCCAAGTACGACAGACGCCGCCCCCCCGTCATCCCCCCGGCCGTGCTCCGCCGCCGCCCGAATCGGTACTAGCCGTGCTTCTCGCGGAGTATGGCGGCTCCCTTGCACATTGCGGTGAGCTTCAGGTACGCCTCGTCGATGTCCATCGGGTTGATGCTCGACGGCGCGAAGCCGCAGTCCGGGTTCAGCGAGATGCGGTCGCTGGCGACGTACCTCATCGCCGCCTGCGCGCGTCCCACGACCTCCTCCGGAGTCTCGACGTGCGTGTCGGTATGGTCGATCACGCCGAGGCCGAGAACCTTGTCGTCGGGGAAGTCCTTCAGGACGCCTATGCCGCCGGCGGCGGGCGTGGCGAACTCCATCGCGAAGCGCTCCACCCGCATCTCGCCCAGCGCACCCATGATGATGTCGTAGGGGCCGGAGGCGCCGTGCTTCCGGGCGAAGTGGGCGTGGCATAGGTGGACGCTGATGGGCACACCCTCCACGGCATCCGCGACCTCGTTGACGCACTTGACTGACAGCTCGATCTCTCGGTCGATGTCGGTGACGCCGTCGCGCTTCCGGAAGTCCGGGTCGACTAGCAGCGCGAGCCACGGCTCGTCGATCTGTATGGCGTCGACGCCGAGGCTGGCAAGGAGCTGCGCCTCTTCCCTGATGATGGGGATGCAGGCGTCCATGAACTCATCGCGGGTCGCATATGCGCCGGATGAGTGCTCGGCGCTCCACAGCCTGCATCCCGTGGTGTAGGGCGACGGAATCGCCACGATGGTCCTGGACGCTGTATGCCGGCGCAGGAACTCCGCCTCGCCGCCAGCGAGCGAGCGCCTCTGCTCCATCCTGCGTACGACGGCCGGGTACGTCAGGACCGGAGTCCTGCCGCCCGTGCCGGCCATCAGCAGGTCGTGCTCGAACCCGTCGACGGCCTCGGCGAAGACCTTGACGTAGCTCTCCCGGCGCCATTCGCCGTCGGAGACGTAGTCCAGCCCCGCCTGCTCCTGCATCCTGATGGCCGACGGGATGGCGTGGTCGAGCATCGCGCCGACTTCGTCGGGGGCAATGCGGCCGGCCTTGCGGTCCTCGATCAGGTCGCGCACCCACAGGGGCCTCGGCAGACTCCCGACGACCAGTGTGGGAAAGGGGTCGTCGCCGAAGTCTCTATACGTGGCTCGCATGGAGGTCCCCTACTGGACGGTGATGGCGCCGACCATGCCCTGGGACTCGTGCGGGATGCAGATGAGCTGGAACGTCCCTGCGCGGTCGAACTTGAAGTTGAACGCAACAGGATCGCCCGCGTCGGACGCGGCGTCGATCCCCAGCTCCTCGACCGTGAAGGTGTGGAACTCGGTCTCGGACTCGATCACGAAGTTGATGGAGTCGCCGACGTTGAAGGTCAGCTCCCCGGGGTCGAACAGGTAGCTCCCGCTGCCCGCCTCGTCCCTGAGCCTCACGTCGACCTGCGTGCCCTCGGGGTCAGGGGGCGCCAGCGTCGCCTCGACGATTGGGGCCGCGTCACCCGTTACGTAGGAAGCCATGCTCAGGGCCACAAGGTTGGCGGGAGCAGGCCCAGGCGGCGGAGGGGAATCGGGGAAGGAGATGGGGCTGGTGACGGAGGACGCTCCACAGCCAGCCAGGATGATCAGCAAGACGGCGGCAACAAGTGGAAGCGCCGCTTTGCGGGGCAGGTTCTTGAGGGGCCTTGCCAAGGAGGACCTCCACGGGAGATTGCGAATTCCGACCGCTGGTATTTTAGCGGGAGCGTGTCGCATGTTCAATCAGCCCGGCGCTTCCAAAGTTCCCTCTCCGGAGGCGCGGTATGTCGCCTTGCCCGCATGAGCCTGACGTGATTAAAATGGCGCGTCGAACCAGGTTCGCGGAGGAGACGGCGCGATGAGAGTGCTGATAACGGGGGCGGCCGGGCTGATTGGGGGCGTGCTGAGGGGGTCACTGATCGGCCACGAGCTTCGCGGGGTCGACGCGCGGCCAGTGGAGGGGTCCGACTCCGCCATAGGCGACGTCTCCGACCTCTCGTCGATCCGCCCGGCCTTCGACGGCGCCGACGCCGTCATTCACCTGGCCGCGGACCCCTCGTCCAGCGCGCCGTGGGACCGCGTCATCGGCAACAACATCGTCGGGACCTACAACGTGTTCGAGGCGGCGAAGCAGGCGGGCGTGGGCCGGATTGTGTTCGCCAGCTCGAACCACGTGACCGGCATGTACGAGCGCGACCATCCCTACTCTGCCATAGTCGCAGGCCGCTACGAGGGGCTTGCGCCCGGCGCCTTCCAGCGGGTGGACCACCGCATGCCGATCCGCCCCGACGGCTACTACGGCGTCGCCAAGCAATACGGGGAGTCGCTCGGGCGCTACTACTTCGAGGAGTACGGGATAGAGTTCGCGTGCCTCAGGATCGGGACCTTCGCCAGGGGCAACAACCCCCTCGGCAGCGTCCGCGCCTTCGCGACGTGGTGCTCCTACGGGGACCTGGCCCAGCTCGTGCAAAAGTCGCTGGACGCCGGGTCGCTGGGGTTCGAGATCTTCTACGGCGTATCGGGCAACACCTGGCGGTTCTGGGACATCGAGCACGCCCGCCAGCGCGTCGGCTACGTGCCAAAGGACAACGCGGAGACCTACCGCGCCGAGTTCGACGCGATGACGTGACACTCCCCGTGAGGTAGAGCGGAGGCTTTCGGGCATATGCCACGACAGAACCTTGGGCCGATACGGGACGGCGACCTGCTGTGGGAGCCGTCGGAGGAGCGTAGGGCCGGTTCCAACATCAACCGCTACATGGCCTGGCTCGCTGCCGAGAAGGGCCTGCGCTTCGACGGCTACGACGACCTGTGGCAGTGGTCCGTCGACGACCTGGAGGGATTCTGGGCGTCGATCTGGGACTACTTCGGCGTCGTGTCAGGCTCGCCATACGAGAGGGCGCTCGATGACCGCGGGATGCCGGGCGCACGGTGGTTCGAGGGCGCGGAGGTGAACTACGCCGAGCACTCGCTGAGGAGGAGGGACGACCACCCGGCGTTGATCGCGGGGTCCGAGTCGGGTCCGGTGTCGTCGGTGTCGTACCGGGAGCTGCACGATAGGGTAGGGTCGGTGGCCGCGGGTCTGCGCCGGCTGGGCGTGGGTAGGGGAGACCGCGTGGCCGCGCTCATGCCGAACATCCCCGAGACGGTCATCGCGTTCCTTGCCGCATCCAGCCTGGGAGCCGTCTGGTCGGCATGCTCGCCCGAGTTCGGCGTCACGAGCATCGTCGACCGGTTCCGCCAGATCGAGCCGAAGGTGCTGCTGGCCGTGGACGGATACAGGTACGGCGGTCGGGCCTTCCCGCGGCTCGACGCCGTGTCCGAGATCCAGGCCAGCCTGCCGGGGCTGGAGCGAACGGTGGTCCTTCCATACCTGTCGGGCGGCCCCGACCTGGAACCCCTGGACTCGACGATGTTGTGGCGGGAGCTGGAGTCGGAGCCGGGAGACCTGACTTTCGAGCGCGTGCCGTTCGATCATCCCCTCTGGGTGCTCTACTCCTCCGGGACGACGGGCCTGCCCAAGCCGATAGTCCAGGGGCACGGGGGCATACTGCTCGAGCACCTGAAGGTGCTGTCCCTGCACATCGAGATAGGGCAGGGCGACCGCTTTTTCTGGTTCACGACGACCGGCTGGATGATGTGGAATTTCCTGGTTGGCGGGCTGCTGCACGGGGAGACGGCGGTGCTGTACGACGGAGACCCGTCATATCCCGACATGAATGCACTCTGGAGGTTCGCGGAGGAGGCGGGAGTGACCTACTTCGGGACCGCCGCCCCCTTCATATACGCCTGCATGAAGGCTGGTGTAGAGCCCGGCCGCGATTTCGACACGTCGAGGATCAAGAGCATAGGGTCGACGGGGTCGCCGCTGTCACCCGAGGGGTTCGAGTGGGTGTACGACAAGGTGGGCGACGACCTGCTGCTCGGGTCGTTCAGCGGGGGCACGGACCTGTGTACGGGGTTCGTCGGCTCTTGCGACCTCCTTCCGGTGCACGCGGGTGAGATCCAGTGCCGCTGCCTGGGCGCGAGCGTCGAGGCGTACGACGCGGACGGGCTGCCCTTGGTCGACGAGGTCGGCGAGCTGGTCATCACCCGCCCCATGCCGTCCATGCCCGTCTGCTTCTGGAACGACGACGGGGGCCGCCGGTACCATGAGAGCTACTTCAGCGTGTTCCCTGGCGTGTGGAGGCACGGCGACTGGGTCAAGGTCACTGAGCGCGGGACGTGCGTGATCTATGGGCGGTCCGACTCGACGCTGAACAGGGGCGGCGTACGGATGGGGACAAGCGAATTCTACAGGATTGTCGAGGGGATGGACGAGGTGGTCGACAGCCTGGTGGTGGACACGGGCGGCGTCGAGGGAGGCGGGCGGCTGCTTCTATTCGTCGTGCTGCGGGAGGGGGTCGAGCTCGACGACGGGCTGCGCTCGGCAATCACGCGGCGTCTGCGCTCGGACCTGTCTCCCCGCCACGCGGCGGACGAGATATACAGCATCGACTCGGTGCCCAAGACGCTGAACGGCAAGAAGCTGGAGGTGCCGGTCAAGCGGGTCCTGTCCGGCGAGCCTCCGTCGCAGGCTATCAGCATGGACGCGATGAGCAACCCGGAGTCCCTGGACTTCTTCGTGGGCCTGGCGAAGGCGGGCCGCTAGAGGCGGAGGACTGCCCCTTCGGCAAGCTCAGGGCACCCACCTTGGCGCCCACCCTGCCCGTGCTTAGGTTAGCTCTCTGGTTGCTGGTTTGTCTGTTTGGCTCCTCCCTGTGTCTATAGTCTCTCGTCTGTTCTGTCTTGTATCTTCCTTCTATTCGATAGGGCCGGGGCACGCCCTGGCTGGCTTGGTCTACTGCCTCGCAGAGCCGGAATGTCGAACGTGCCCACTTGCGTGGGCGGTGTGATCACAAGCGACGATCAGCAGAGTCCCGAAAGAGCGCGCCCCGGATCGTATCTGAAGCCACCGTAGTTGGCAGCCCCCTATCCACAATCTCCGCAGACCCCGAGACCTAACCGCTCAGCTTCGGGGTGAGCGACGGCAATACGGTTTCCCGCACCCGAAAAGGGGGTAGACGCTACGGTTACGGCTCCGGGCGGGCTTGCGATCTTGACCTCAAAGGCGTTGGATACGCCACGCGCCCGCCCCATCCCGACGACGAGCGGACACGGAGGGGCTCGGGCTCACCTGTTCCCCTTCCTACCGAGGATAGGTTTGCATGGGGGGGTCTGGGCTTATGGCCCATGGCTGAGCGTCAGGACATGGAAGATGGATTCCCGTCTACACGGGAATGACGGTATGGGGGGGTCTGGGCTTATAGCCCATGCCCTGAGCGTTAGGACATGGAAGATGGATTCCCGTCTACACGGGAATGACGGTATGGAGGGTCTGGGCTTATGGCCCATGGCTGAGCGTCAGGACATGGAAGATGGATTCCCGTCTACACGGGAATGACGGTATGGGGGGGTCTGGGCTTATGGCCCATGGCTGAGCGTCAGGACATGGAAGATGGATTCCCGTCTACACGGGAATGACGGTATGGGGGGGTCTGGGCTTATAGCCCATGGCTGAGCGTCAGGACATGGAAGATGGATTCCCGTCTACACGGGAATGACGGTATGGGGGTTCTGGGCTTATAGCCCATGGCTGAGCGTCAGGACATGGAAGATGGATTCCCGTCTACACGGGAATGACGGTTGGAAGGCGTTTCGGACACGCCACGCGCCCGCCCCATCCCGACGACGAGCGGACACGGAGGGGCTCGGGCTCACCTGTTCCCCTTCCTACCGAGGATAGAATAGCACGGGAGTTCTTGGGATGTCAAGGGCGCGCATGACCCCAATTCCCCACCTAATACCAAGTCGTGATGCCGCCGTATATGTGCGGCCAGGGAGTGGGTTCCCGCCCCGTATCGAGTACGGGGCAGGCTCTTCGCGGGAATGACGGCAATCCGAGGGTTCTGTCATATTTAGATTGAAGCAGTACTAGCGGGTGAAACAAAGGAGGAATCTCGGGAGACGAGCTTAGCGCTTTGTCGATGCGGCCGGGGATGGGTCCCCGGTCGCCGCGATGGCTCACGGACTGCCTCTGAGGCTATGGCTGTGCACCTTGCCGGGGATGGGTTCCCGCCCCCGACTGCTCGGGGGCAGGCTTTTCGCGGGAATGACGGAGGTGGGGGATTTGGGGCCGAGCTCTTCGGTTGACTATCTCGTCGGCAGGGCCGATGATTCCACTCGCCAAGAACTACCTTGCGGCGTCGGGCAAACGAGCCGGGCGATGGGGACAGGGGCCGCCTTGCCCTCACGGCTCACAGTGTGGACTCAGGTAGTTCTTGGCAGGGTTACTGATCCTAACGTCGCGAGGGGTTCCTTATGTTTTCGGTGAGAAGGATTGCTGCGATACTTTACGTCGTCATCGCCACGTTGGTGTCACCACGGCCTTGGGGTGCTCCGACATAGTTTCCGCCTCCGATCCCGGAGGCACTCCGGTAGTGATCGAAAACCCAAGGATTCCGGAGTTTGACACTGTTGCGCCGGGGCCGTTGGCCGTATTCCCGATAGAGGGCGAATCATCCCCAGGATCGTCAGCCAACTCGCAGGTCGTTGCAGCGGCGAAGAGTACGCAACCGAGTACACCGAATCTGAGGTTCCAGGACGAGAAGCGGTTCATGCTTGGACTCATCAACGAAGAGCGAAGGAAGGCAAGGGTTCCTGAAGTGTCTTTGGGCGACAACAATGCGGCCCAGATACAGACAGAGAATGCCTCAGGAGATTGCGTTTCCGGCCACTGGGGCACCGACGGACTGGGGCCTCCCATGAGGTACTCGCTGGCCGGAGGGTACCAGTCGAACAGCGAAAATGCATCTGGGTGGAGCTATTGCCTAAGCCCAGAGGATAAGTCTCGCTACCGTGCCATCCAGTCAATTGAGGAAGAGATCAGGCGGCATATGGAAGGGTACATGGATAGCCCCGGACACAGAGATAACATACTCTATCCTTGGCATCGCAAGGTGAACCTGGGGCTTTCGTGGGATACTCACCTGATGTGGAACGTGCAGCACTTCGAGGGGGACTACGCCAGCTGCAGCGTTCCGCCGACAATAGAGGGGACAGCGCTGAGAGTAAGCTGCACGACGAAAGAGGTGCTGCCCTCACAAAGCTCGGCGCAGATGGTGGTTTATGATCCTCCGCCCCATGCGCTAACCGTAGGACAGATCTCGAGATCCTATTCCTACGGTTACGGGAGGCCCGTGGCCTTTTTGAGGCAGAAGGCAAGGCCAGGATATTCATACCCGCGAAACGAAGCGACGGCGACATACTATTCGGGATGCACCCCCTATGACGTCGATCCTGCCCTGCCGCCACCGTCTTCATTTGAAGAGGACCTCCTCAATTATACGAATGCGAAACTCTGCGTACGAAGCTCGGAGTCCATTACTGTGCCGTGGATAGATGGAGAGGAGACGATAAGCGGGTCTACGATTACCCTCTCGCACGATCTCAGGCATGTGATTGGAGAGCACGGCAACGGGGTGTACACGCTTCTTGTGTTGGGCTGCTCGGTAGCCGACTCAAGAGAAAACCCATGCGAGGACGACAACTCCATGGTGATCGTGAATAAGGCCATCTTCTACGGCATCGACCCTCCCGATACGTACTCCCCCAGTGCCGCAGCTCCAACTCCGACGCCTACCGCAACCCCGACCCCAGCGGCGCAGTGAGTGGAATGCGGCGCGGCGGTAACCAACACGTCCAATACGGGGCTGATTGCGGACTGCAACGCGATGCTGGCGGCCAGGGACACGCTGCGCGGGTCGGCGGCCCTCAACTGGTCTCCGACGCTCTCCATCGCCCGGTGGGACGGTATCACATTGGCGGGGAGTCCCACGAGGGTAACCAAAGTCAAGCTTCACAAGAAGGGGCTGAGCGGGCAAATTCCGTCGGCGCTGGGCCGACTGGACATGCTGGAAGAGCTGTGGCTGTATGTCAATGCGCTCACCGGCACTATTCCCCCTGAGTTGGGGGACCTGAGCAGCTTGCGGTGGCTGTTCGTCTCTACCAACAAGCTGAACGGGCAGATACCGGAGACTCTGAACAACCTGACGCTGGACAGGCTGTGGCTTCATCAGAACGACTTCACGGGCTGTGTGCCGTACAACCTCACGTTGACGCGGGAGTACAAGGTGGACAGTGGGCTCGCCGCGTGCGCTCCGCCCACATCGCCTACCCCGACTCCGACGCCAACACCGGTTCCCACATCGCCTACCCCGACTCCGACGCCAATGGGAGTTGCACCGACGACACTGGATCTCAGCAACCTGGAGAATGCCAACTGCTCCGCCAAAGACCTCTCCGATGCCTTCGGGGGAACATACACTCGCAAGTCGGTTTGGGGACCGTTTCGGTGGGAACGGAATGGGGAAGGTTGGCTCGCATCGCTTCATACGCGTTGGGAAGATGGCGAGGACGGTGATATCGTCGAGTGCCTCACGGTGGTATACGACGGCATGGCCAGCCAGATTCTGAACGACGACTACGGCATGTTGAGGAGGTGGACCGAGTATGACTGGGTAGTCATGCGGGCGGAAAAACCCGGAGGAGGTCTGACTTCATTAGCCGGACTTGGGCTTGATCCGTCGGACATAGGGGATCCCCGCACGTTCAAAGCCATGCTCTTCGGTCTCGGCTACTACCGGCCAGTCTCCAATCCTTCCGGCAGAGGGCCTTACAGGAAATGGGTGGTAGCGGCCGGGCTATTCTCCCGTGGGGAGGTGACCGTCATGGTTTCAGGATGGGCCAATGTTGAGAAGTTCAACCCGGCTTTTGCTGGGGCCGTCAGGGGACCGTACAATGACGTGGTAGAAGCGCTGAGGCTCATTGACTCGCGGAGAGAAGGTTGGGGCTTACCTTGACGAAAGGATGGAGAGGAGGACAATCATGGCTAAGATGCAGCGGCTGGAGAAGCTGGACGGTGTAGGGAACGTGCGGATGATGGAGGCGGAGGTGCCTTCGCCCGGGCCTGGCGAGGTGCTCCTGAAGGTCCGGCGCAGCCTCATCAGCCGGGGGTCCGAGCTGTTCCGGCGCTATGTTATGCCGGATGCCGTCCCGCCCCACATGATGGGCTACTCGGACGCAGGCGACGTGGTGGAAGTCGGGCCCGGCGTGACGGACGCGAAGCCAGGAGACAGGTCGAACGTCGGCGGGCCGCACGCGCAGTACGTGGTGGGCGAGCATGGGCACATCCCTCAGAGGCTGGACTACGAGTCGGCGACGTTCATCGGCCTGACGACCAGCGCCGTAATGTGGGCCAGATCGACCCCCATCGAACCCGGGGACGACGTGGTCGTGCTGGGCCAGGGCATAGTCGGCAACCTGTACATGCAGGCGGTCCGGGAGCGCAGCCCTGGGCGCGTCATAGCTGTGGACGCGACGGCGATGCGATGCCGCATCTCGGAAGAGAGCGGCGCAGACGTGGTCATAGACGTGTCCGAGACCGACTCCGTGGAGGCGGTGATGGACCTGACGGGCGGCAAGGGAGCGGACGTCGTCGTAGAGTGCGTAGGCGGCAATGCGGGCCTCAAGTCGTTCGAGCAAGCGCAGCGGATGATGAAGAGCGACGGCGTGCTTCACCTCATCGCCAAGTACCAGGGAGCAAAGGAGGCGGGGGACGGCCTGCTGCCCCTCGACTCCAACATATTCATGAACAAGCTGCTGATAGCGGGTATGAGGCTGTCGGGCGACCGTTCCGGTCACCGGGCGGACGCGGCCCAGATGCTGGTCGATGGCCGGGTCAGGGTAGGCCCCATGGTGACCCACCGGCTGCCCTGGCAGCAGACGGCGGAGGCCTATCATATGCTGTTCGAGAAGCCCGAGGAGGCGCTGGCTGTCATCCTGGAGTGGGACTGACGTGCCGGCTGGACTCCAGCCGCAGGCCCGGCCGGCCAACGGGGATTGGGGCCCATCCTTTCGACCCTTCGATAAGCTCAGGAGTGCCAGGCTGGGGTAGGCTCTGATCTTCCCCCTGGGCGAGGTACGCAGGGACTGTCCCAAGACTATCCGTGTGGGCGGAGAACGGCCCCTTCGGCAAGCTCAGGGCAGGCTCTTCGAGAGGCCCAAGGCGAACGATCTTTGTACAGCCCCTCTCAGGCCAAGCCTGGTCGAAGCACCTGCCGGCCGCGACTCCTACCAGCTCAGGGCGTAGCAGGCGCGCCTCGGGTCCGCGCCGGTGCTGAGCACGCCTGTATCGAGTTCCCGGTGGGCTACCGTAGCGCCCATGCCGCACACGCTGGCTCTGGCGATGTCGTGCCCCAGTTGCGACAGGGCATCGACCGTCTCTGCCGGGAAGCCGTGTTCGAGAGACAGCCTGCCGGGGTAGTAGGTGTGGGGGTAGAAGGAGTCCGGGGCGCTGTCGCTGGCGAACCTGGGCGCCTCGATGGCCTCCTGGGGATTCATGCCGAATATCAGTGTGTTCAGGATGAGCTGCAGGTTGCCCTGGGCCTGGTGGTCTCCTCCTGGACAGCCGAACGTCATCACCGGAACGCCGTCCTTGACCGCGATGTAGTTGACCAGCGTGGTGCGCGGGCGCTTGCCGGGCACGACGACGTTGGGATGGCCCTCGGTCAGGTTGAACATCTCGATCCGCGTGCTGATGGCGAACCCCAGCTCCGGGAAGAACACGGACTTGCCGAACGAGCCTCCGCTCGGGGTTGCGCACGCCAGGTTGCCGTCCCTGTCGATAACGGATATGTGCGTCGTGCCGCCCTCGCCCCCGGGATCGACTCCGGCCGGCTCGGTCGGCGCGGCGGCTGCGCTCACCGGCGCTGACATCTTAGAGTGGGCCCACGGGTCGCCAGGGGCGGGCATCGCCGGCGCGGCCCGCTCGCCGTCGATCAGGGCGGCCCGCTCGGCGGCGTACTCCTTCGACAGCAGCCCGTCGACGGGCACTTCCGCGTAGTCGGGGTCGCCGTACAGGGCATGTCGGTCGGCTAGCGCCAGCTTCAGGGCCTCGGTTACGGTGTGAATGTAGGCCGGGGTGTTGTGGCCCATCGCCTTCAGGTCGAAACGTTCGAGCATATTCAGGGCCTGCAGGAGGACGGCGGCCTGGGACCACGTCCCCTGGCAGCATATCTCGTACCCGGCGAAGGAGGTCCTGAGGGGCTCCTCGAACTGTGATTCGTACCCGGCCATGTCCTCGTAGGCCAGGACGCCGCCTACCCCGGATGAGGACTCGGCGATGAGGCGCGCCACGCCGCCTCGGTAGAACTCGTCGCTGGCGGCCCGGAGTCCGTCGGAGCGCGCCCCTGTAGATACGGCCTCGGCAGCCGCCATCGCTTTCAGGGTGTTCGCCAGCCCCGGTTGGACGAGGAGCGAGCCCTCCTGGGGCAGCTCCCCGTTGTCGTAAAAGACCTGGGAGCCGCCGGGAGGGAACGCTTCGAACTGCTGCAGGGTGGACGCCGAGCCCAGCGCGTCGATCATGTACCGGTAGTGTGGGATGCCACGCTCGGCGTACTCGATTGCCGGCGCGGCGGCCTCGGCAAAGCTCTTCGTACCGTACCTGTCGAGCATCGAAATGGTGGCGTGCGCCACGCCCGGCACCGTGAAGGCCAGAGGAGCGTCGATGCCGGGGCCGGTCGGTATGGCGTCCAGCCCCCTAGAGCGGTAGAAGTCGGGTGTGGCCATGGCGGGTGCGGCGCCCTGGCCGCTCAACGACTTCAGGTCGCCCGACCGGGCGTCGTAGAGCATGAAGACACTCTCGGCGCCGAGCGAGTAGGATGCTATCGGTTCGACCACCGCGGCCGCCAGCACTGCCGCGGCCAGCGCGTCGAAGGCATTGCCGCCCGACAGGAGCATCCGCATCCCTGCCATCGACGTCAGCGCGTGGCCGCTGGAGATGACGCCCTGGGTCCCAGCCACCACGGGCCGGGTGCCCCGTGGCCTCTCGGCAGCGTCGGTATCGGCGCGCTTCACTGTTTTCGGTTCTGCCATCTGCCGCTCCTGACCGTATTCTCGACGCCGGGGCTGATGTCCCAATCGGACTCCGACGTATCAGTTCTCCTTCAGCATCCCATTCAGGAAGATGCGAAGGAAGCCCTCGTTGACCGGGTTGACGATTCGGCGGACTTCGTTTCCCTCGCGGTCGATCAGGAACGTCGTTGGGAAGCTCGTAACCTTGTAGTCCACCGTCAGGTCGCCGAGAATGTCGACGCCCAAAGGATAGGTGATCCCGTAGGACTCCGCGAACTTCTCCACGTCGGCCTTCTCGTCATAGATCGCCACGCCGAGGAATACGACTCCCCGGTCCTCGTACTCCTCCCAAGTGCGCTGTAGCGCTGGCATCTCGGCCCTGCACGGCGGGCACCAGGTGCCCCAGAAGTTGAGCAGCACGACCTGTCCCCTGTAGCCGGTCAGGGTTACGGTCTCGCCGTCGATCAGCTCGATTTCGATGTCGGGGGCCTCTTCTCCACTGCCGCGGTCGATCTTCCGCACCTCCCGGTCAGGTGTCGGCGGCGTGTCTATGGAAGCTGTGAAAGCTGTCGGCGTGGGGGACGGTTCGGCTGTGGGCTCAGGAGTAGGCGGTTCGGGTGAAGGGTCGGGAATGGCTGTGGGCTCGGGAGTGGGGGAGCCGGCCGTAGCTGTGTCCTCGGCCTTTGGCGCTGGTGGAGCATCCTGCTGGCCCCCCTGGGACGAGCATGCGCCGACCACGAGTGAGCACAGCCCGATCATGGTGAGCCGCAGCATCCATGCCATGGGGACATTATAGCCCAGACCGGACGGGCGTCGGGGTGACCCGGCTATTGGGCAGGGCCTTTCCATTGTTGAGATAGGGTCGTACCTTGCCGTTCGGCCTGAGCTTGTCGAAGGCCCCAATTGTGGTTCGACAGGCTCACCACGAACGGACTTTGGAAAGGCCCCGGCTATTGGGGCGCTATTCCGGGGGGCTCCGCAGGCTTCTGGGCCGGCGGCCCGCAACCACGTAGTAGATGATCCCGCCGAGTGCGGCAAAAGCTACGACCCCAACTGCGACCGCGAAGATGATGCTCCCCGATTCGTCGCCTGGCCTGGCCGATGTCGCCGTCGGGACTGGCGTCGGAGGCGAGACTGTTGGTACGGGAAGGTGCGTCGGCTCGGGCGTGGGCGTGTTGTTGGTTGGTACCGGCGTGGGCGTGTTGTTGGTTGGTACCGGCGTGGGCGTGCTGGTTGGTACCGGCGTGGGCGCGATGGTTGGAACTGAGGTGGGCGTGCTGGTGGGCACTGGCGTGGGCGTGCTGGTCGGCGCCGGCGTGGGCGTGTTGGTTGGCGCCGGCGTGGGCGTGTTGGTTGGCGCCGGCGTGGGCGTGCTAGTGGGCACGGGCGTGGGCGTGCTGGTCGGCCTCGGCGTGGGCGTGTTGGTTGGCGCCGGCGTAGGTGTGCTTGTGGGCACGGGCGTGGGCGTGCTTGTGGGCGCAGGGGTAGGCGTGTTCGTGGGCGTTGGTGTGGGCGTCGGCAGTCCAACGAACACGAGTGTGTGGTTCTGGGTGATCTTGCCGCTCTCGTAGGTGTCCGTCGTAGAAGCCTCGATGCCGTCGAGCAGGAACGTCACTTCCTCGCCCAGCAGGTCCACGTCGTTCGGTGCGATGACCAGGTTCAGATAGCTGTTTTCGAGTATCACCGCTGGAATGGAGACATAGCCCCCAACGCGGGCGACGAGCTTCGCATCTGGGGATACGGTTCCCCCGAGTATCACTATAGGCCCGGAGTAGACGGCCGGCAGGGCCGATCTAGGGGTTGGGGTACTCGTCGGCACCAACGTAGGCGTCGGGGTCGGAGAAGGCGGGGGCGTAGGAAAGCGGGGGAACGTCAGATGCAGGGACTCCACGCCCAGGGAAACGAGCTTGACGGCCTGGTTCGAGGGGACTTCACCGTTCAGGTAGAAGGTGACAAGGCTGCCGAGCAGGTCCGAGTCGTCCACACTGATGGTCAGCCCTCTGAACTGGCCGCCCACTATTGGTGCGGGCTCTGCTTCGTAGTCTCCGATACGCGCCATCAGCGTCAGTCCGTCAGGCGGCGTGCTGCCGGCGACGAGGACGGTCCCGGAGTAGACGATGGGGATCGGAGGAACCCCGTCCGGAAGCGGAGGCTCTGGAGTGGGCGTCGGGTCGTGCGCCAGCGACGGCGCCGCCTGGAGGGCGGCGAACGTAAGGGCGAGCACGACTGCCGAAGCTATCGCTACCCATACCCTCATCCGAGGGCCTCCAGCCTGTGTCGGGAGGGTGGGACGCCCACCCTCCCGGTTGTCGGTAAGCCTCATTTCATGTCGTTGGGCTTAGTAGCTAGTGCGCCTCGTGCCTATCATGTAGGCCGCTCCTGCTACGGCCGCGAGCAGGGCTATCAATACGATGGCGCCTATGACGATAATCCCGGTGTTCCCGCCTTCCGATGGCGGGGCCGGTGTAGGTGCGATTACTACCGGCCTGGGCGTTGGCGGCGGAGCCACGGTCGGCGCTGGTGTGGGTGGAGGTGGCGGGGCCACGGTCGGCACAGGCGGTGGCGTCGGGGTCGCGGTGGGGGGCACAGGCGTCGGCGTGTTGGTAGGCGGCACCGGTGTGGGTGTGCTGGTCGGCACCGGCGTGTTGGTAGGCGGCACGGGCGTCGGCGTGTTGGTAGGCGGCACGGGTGTAGGCGTGCTGGTAGGCGGCACGGGTGTAGGCGTGCTGGTCGGCACCGGCGTGTTGGTAGGCGGCACCGGCGTGGGTGTGCTGGTCGGCACGGGCGTGGGCGTGCTGGTCGGCGTGGGCGTGGGCGTGCTGGTTGGCTGAGGCAGGCCCACGAATACCAACGGGAAGCTCTGATCGATCTTGCCGCTCGTGTAGTTGTCCGTCCCTTCAGCCGGGTGGCCGTTTAGCAGGAAGGTGATCGGCTTGCCCAGCAGAGTGTGATCGTTGGGCGCTACCACGAGGTTGAGGTAGCTGTTGCCCGAGATTACCGCAGGAAGCGACTCGTAAGCGCCGAGTTGCGCGGTGAGGGACGCATTCTCGGGTACGGTCCCCCCTGCGATGACTAATGGGCCTGAGTAGACCGCTGGGAATGCGGACACGGGCGTGGGCGTGATCGTGGGCGTCGCCGTCGGCTCGGGCGTAGGCGTGGGCGTAGGCTCTGGCAGCATGGGGAAGGTAAGGGCGATCAACTCATCCAGTTCCGCCCCGCTGCGGAAGCCAGGCCGGTACGTCGCCGTCTGGTCCGCCTGGACTATTCCATCCAAGTAGAACGTTATCCTTGCGCCCACAGTGTTTGGGTCCTGCGGGCCCACTCCGAGGCCCTGGAACTGCCCTCCCACAATTTGTACGGGCTCAGACTCGTAGCGTGTGTCGATCCTGGCTATGAGTGTATGCCCGTCGGGTGGGACCTGCCCGCCAACGCCAACACGCACCGTTCCCTTGAAGAAGTGAGGTATGGGCGGCGGCGCCTGGGCCAGGACACTTCCTTCGTAGCCAAATAGAAGCGCCACCGTCGATGCGGCAAGCACTACCAGGAACAGCACCCGAAGTCGTCTTATCAAGATACCCCTCCGATACTCCACCGTCAGGGGCGGTGAGGTGACCCTTTAATTATCATAGATAGGGAGTCTAATCCAGTCTAGCACTTTTAAACTACTGTTTGACGGAGTATCGCTGTTGCTGGAGGGGTCTCGTCGGTGCGTTGGTCGCCCTGCCGCAGCAAATCCGTGGGGCCTCTGACTGCATCTAACATATACTGGACGTTCCGGCTTTCACCATGTAATACCAAGTCACCGTGATGCCGCCGTATATGTGCGGCCAGGGAGTGGGTTCCCGCCCCGTATCGAGTACGGGGCAGGCTCTTCGCGGGAATGACGGCTTTACGGCGCGCTCAAAATGAATTGGTATAATCTTTCGGAGGCATGGATGTGACCTCGAACCGCATAGCTGCGCCGGCTGTCCTGCTGGCAGTCCTGTCGCTTCTCATCCTTGGGGCCGCGTGCGGCTCCGAGCCTGCCGAGCCAACGGCTGCCCCGGCTCCAACCGATACGGCTGTCACGCAGTCGACAGCACAACAGACTCCCGCCACAGCGCCTCCTACTCCTGTTCCGCCGACTGAGGCTCCGGCACCGCAAGTCGACGACTCCACCCCGGAGGTGGGAAACGCCGTCGGCAACCTGGCTCCCGACTTCACGCTGAGGTTCTTGGATGGGAGCGAGCTCACTTCCATGCAGCTTAGGGAGGAGGGGCGGCCCGTATTCCTCTTCTTCCTCACGGGGTGGTGACCGACCTGCCGCGCCGAGTTACGGCGCCTGAGCAGCATCTACCCCGAGTTTGCGGACAGGGTCGAGTTCTACGGGGTCGGCATCGACCCGTCGGAGACGCCCGACGAGCTGGAGGACCTGAAGGCGCGTGAGGGATACGCCTCCGAAATCGTCTACCCGGTGGGCAGAGCCATCTCCGACCTGCGCGTCCTCAAGCAGTCGACCAAGATTGGCATCGCCGGCGACGGCGTTATCGCGTACCGCGCCGGGTTTGGCAGCGGAGACGTGGACGAGTGGGCCCGCGTGTTTAGCGAACTGGCCGACACCCGGACGGCCCCAGTGTCCGCTGCCGCCCCAGCGGCCGCACCCACGCAGCCCGCACAGGTCGCGGCCACTGCGCCCACGGCTACGCCCCCCGCGGCTCCACAGCCTACGTCAACGCCTGTCACGCAGCCGACCGCCACGCCTGTGCCCGCTCCAACCTCAACGCCTGTGCCACAGCCGACGAACACACCTGTGCCAGATTCGACGGCGACGCCGGTCCCACAGCCGACCGCCACGCCCTTGCTTGCTCCGACCGCCACGCCCACTCCGCAACCCACCGACACCCCTACGCCTGCGCCGACAGCTACGCCTACGCCGCGTCCCACCGACACGCCGACACCCGAGCCGACCGCAACGCCTACGCCGCGTCCTACCGATACGCCGACGCCTGCGCCGACAGCTACGCCTACGCCGCGTCCCACCGACACGCCGACGCCCGAGCCGACCGCAACGCCTGCGCCACAGGCGGATGTGGGGATCGGGGTGGGCAATCTTGCATCGGAGTTCGCGCTCAGGCTCGTGGACGGGACTGAGATCACGTCGACTGAACTGAGGATGGAGGGGAGACCGGCCTTCGTATACTTCCTTGCGGGATGGTGACCGGTCTGCCGCGCCGAGTTACGGCGCCTGGCCAGCATCTACCCAGAGTTCGAGGGCAAGGTGGATTTCTACGGCGTGGGATACGATGCTACCGAGACCCTTGATGAGCTCGAGGCCTATAGGATCAGGAACGAGTTTGTCTATCAGGCAGCCGTCCCTGTCGGCAAGGTCATCACCACCTTCAACGTCAGGAGCCAGTCTTCGAAGATGGCGATAGACGGCAACGGCATCATCGTCTACCGTGGCGGCAAGGGCGCAGGCAGCGATGATGAATGGCGCACTGTGTTCGCCAACCTCGCGGCAGGCCAGTAGTCCCACACTCTGCTACTCTATCCTGCCGGGAGTGGTTATACCAAGTCACCGTGATGCCGCCGTATATGTGCGGCCAGGGAGTGGGTTCCCGCCTTCGCGGGAATGACGGCTTTACGGCGCGCTCAAAATGAATTGGTATTACTTCCTGCTCGCCGTGCCCTCTGTGGTGAGGACTAGGCGGCCCGGGACGGACTCGAGGTCCAGCCTAGCTTTTCTCGGGCTTGATGGTGAGGACAGGCACGTTGGACCCGCGAATCACCTCTGCGGTCACGCTTCCCATGAGGAGGCGCCCGAGTCCGCTGCGGGCGTGCGTGGACATGGCGATCAGATCGCAGCCGTGCTCGCGGGCCGTCTTGAGTATCGCCTCGGCCGGGGTGCCGAATGTGACAGCCGTGGAGGCCTCCACTCCCGCGTCGCCGAGCTGGCGAACAACCCCCCGCAGGCGCTGGTCGGCGTCGTCCGCAGCCTTCTCGTCGAGCTGGGCGCGGTATGGGCCGCCCTCCACTGCCGGCTCAATCGCGGTGGCGGCCGGGACGGTCCCGTAGCGCCCTGCCTCGGCCGTACCTCCCGTGCCCTGACGAACGGCGGTCGGTACGTCGCCCGGAGTATCGACGCCCAGTACCGTCAGCAGCACCACCTTCGTCTCCGTGCTCAGCGCAAGGTCGGTGACGATCGGGATGATGCCCAGGGACACTTCCGTGTTGTCCAACGGAACCAGTATCTTCTTGAACATGGTAGCCTCCTAGCGGATGCTCGCTGCGTGAGACCATTATAGCGCCTATAATTCAGCCATGACTTCCACTCATCCATCACAACTCGCCGTTCACAATTCACCACTATCCGGCAAGGTCCTGACAGTACGGGGTCCGGTGGACCCCGGAAGTCTCGGTACGACCCTGATGCACGAGCACCTTTTCCTGGACCTGAGGAAGACCCACATGCCACACGTCCTGAGCGTCGACCTGCCCGGGTGCTCGGAGCCGCTCCTCACCAGCGACGACTTCCCCGCGACTGAGCTTGCAATGTGGGAGGCGAAGCTGGACCTGGACAACCTCCATGCGGCCAGGAACGTGGAGCCCATTGCGGACAACTACATCCTGGCCGATGAGGCGGTCGCCGTCGCCGAGGTCATGGAGTTCAGGGACAGGGGCGGCGGCACGATAGTCGACGTAACGAGCATCGGATTGAAGCGAGACCCGAAGGCCCTGCTCCGCGTGTCCGAGACGACGGGTCTCAACATCGTGATGGGCACCGGCTACTACCAGCGGGTCTACCATCCGGTGGACATGGACCAGCGCTCGGTCGAGGATCTGATGGAGATCATCGTCAGCGACGTGACCACGGGCGTGGGCGGCACAGGCATCAGGTCGGGGATCATCGGGGAGATAGGCGTAAACGGCGGCCCCATCACGGCCAACGAGGAGAAGAGCATCCGCGCCGCCGGCAAGGCATCCCTGATAACGGGCGCGCCGATCTCACTTCACAGGGGCGGCGTCGGCTCCGAGCGTCACCAGACCCTCGACATCCTCGAAGAGGAGGGCGTCGACCTGGGGCGCGTCATCCTGGGCCACTCCGACGAGATCGTCGACGATATGGGGCTGATGATCGAGCTGCTGGAGCGTGGACCGTACGTCCAGCTCGATCTGATCGGACGCGTCGATGTCGTAAGGCGAATCGACGTGCTTGGGCCCGGGGAGGGCATAGGCCCAAGCGTGACCGCCCGCGACGCGGAGGCCGTTCCCCGGCTCATCGAGGCCGGATACGAGGACAAGGTCGTCCTGTCACACGACGTGTGCTGGAAGACGCACCTGAAGAAGTACGGCGGGTTCGGGTACTCGTACATCCTCGAGCACTTCATCCCTCACCTGCGGAATAAGGGAGTCGCGGAGTCCAGCATTGAGAAGATGATGGTGACGAACCCCGCGCGGATACTCACGTTCGCGGAGCCGAAGGGATAGCCGCTTGACGTCCGGGGTCTCTGGTGCGATAACGCTGTGAACGGACGAGAATTCATCAGGCGCGCCAAGCGCTATGCGAGGAAGGCTGACCTGGAGTGCTACTTCGATCCAAGTCACGGTAAGGCAGTCATGGTACGCTGTATGTCGGCCGTCGCCGTACGATCGTACCGAGAAAAGAGATCGGCCCCGGTCTTTTTGCTGACATGCTGAAGGACCTCAGCATCGACAAGTGAGGACTTCTGAACCATGCAGTACGCATATCCATGCAGCCTCATCCCTGAGCCAGAGGGCGGATTCTTCGTGTCTTTCCCGGGGGTCATTGGGGCGCATACCTGTGGCGACGACAGGGCCGAGGCGCTTGAGATGGCGGAAGATGCGCTCGTCGTAGCGCTTTGTGCATACGTTGACAACGACGAGGACATTCCCGTTCCGGGCGCCCCCGCGGAGGGGCAGGTGATGGTCGCCATCCCGCCCCTCGTCGCGGCCAAGCTGGCCCTCTACACCGCCATGCGAAAGCAGGGGATCACTGCGGACGAGCTCGCTGGTCGCGTGGGCTTGAGCGAGGATGCAGTCCGCAAGGTGCTGAACCCCGACTACGGCTCGCACCTGACACAGGTGGAGAAGGCGCTGCGGGCGGTCGGGCGCAGCCTGGTGGTCGAGGACAGAGCGGCCTAGCCTGTACCATTCCGGTGGATAAGCCTATGCCCGACGACGGCGACCGGTACATGGAGGCGAACCGGCGGAGCTGGGACGCACGGACGCCGACACTTCGGTTCGCGCTTCTACGACGTAGACGGCTTCAGGGCGGGCGCGTCCTCGCTCCGCTCCCTTGAGATCGAGGAAGTGGGCGACGTCAGGGGCAAGAGCCTGCTCCACCTGCAGTGCCATTTCGGGCTGGACACCATGTCCTGGGCAAGGCTCGGGGCGAGGGCCACGGGCGCCGACTTCTCGGAGGAGGCGGTGTCGTTGGGCCGCTCGCTGAGCGAGGAGCTCGGCATCGACGCGAAGTTCGTTGTCTCGAATCTCTACGACCTGCCGAATGTACTGGACGGCCGTTTCGACGTAGTGTTCACGTCATATGGCGCGCTGACTTAGCTGCCCGACTTGGAGTGCTGGGCCGACGTGGCCGCTCACTTTCTGGAGCCGGGCGGCTTCCTGTACATTGTGGACGGTCACCCCTTCGGCAGCGTCTTCTACGACGAGGAGGACGCGGTCGAGTTGCGGCCCTTCTACCCGTACTCCACGCGCGGCGCGGGCCCGTTGTCGTTTCCGTCTGGGTCCACCTATACGGATGGGCCGGACGAGCAGTACGGGTCGACCTTCGAGTGGAGCCACAGCGTGGGGGACATACTCAACGCGCTGATCTCGGCGGGGCTGACCATCGACTTCTTCCACGAGTTCCACTTCTCCGGATACGAAGCCCTGCCCATGATGGAGAAGAGCGAGGACGGCTGGTGGCGCCTGCCGGAGGGCGGGGAGTCGGTCCCGATCCGTTCTCGCTCAGGGCAACGAAGCGAGGGTAGTGTCCCCTGACCGCTCAGTTGGTCCGTATGTCCGGAATGCCCGTCTCGCGTACGAGGGCTAGGAACGCTGGGATGTCCCGGTCGATCACTCCACGCAACGACTCGACCTCGTGGGCTGTGCGCCCTGACAGGTGGTCGAACACCTCGTAGGAGCTCTTGGTGGGGGCGGAGTCGGCGCTCTCGACGACGCTTACCAGGGTGGCCAGGGCCTCGGCGAGCTTGGGGAGAGGCGTGCCCATCTGGCCCCGTTCGGTCGTCTGCCAGGTGGCGACGAGCCTGCTCTCGATGTCGTCCAGCCGCTCTATGACGGCGCGGCCAGCCTCGTCCGCTTCCGGGGTCCCGTCGGCGCGGTCCACCCACTCACGCACCTGTCGCCTCACCTGCCGCAGCTCGACGATGGCGTCGTTGGTCTCGGAGATCCTGTCCCTAAGCCTGAGCAGCAGGTCGAGCTGTTCGTGCAGGTCGGCGTCCGAGGCCTCGGACCGCGGGTCCTTCACTACCTTCAGCTCGCGTTCCAGGGTGCGGCCGGCCGTCTCCAGCCTGACGGTGTAGGTACCCGGCACCGCCGCGGGCCCCTTCGGGCTGGGCCCGGCGACGAGGCGCTCCTGGTCGTCGCCGGGGGCCTCGCGCGGGCCCTCGTGGCGCATGTCCCACACGAAGCGGTTCATGCCCGCATCCGCCGGCAGACCGGAGAACTGCCTGACCTCGCGGCCCTCCTCGTCGAGGAACGAGATCGCCGCGCCGTCCTGCGATCCCTCCCTGATGTGGTAGGTGATCGTCGCCCCGTCGGGCGGGTTGTGGCCCGCGTCCAGGAAGCGGCGCTCCGTGACGCCGTCCGGGGTCTCGACATCCTCGAAGGTGGCTGCGGCGCCTATGGCGATCCAGTAGTTCTTGCCCGGCCCGATCCGCAACGGCTCGATCTTGCCCAGCATGTTCAGGGCCCGGAAGGCCGGCCTGGGTTCGAACAGGTGGACGTCCCCGCCAGTCGCATCGTCCGTCAGCCCATGGAGCGGCGTAAGGTCGTCGAGTATCCAGAAGGACCTGCCGTGGGTCGCGGCCACCAGGTCGCCATCCTTGACCAGGAGGTCGTGTATGGGCGCGACGGGCAGGTTCAGTTGGAGGGGTTGCCACGAGGAACCCGCGTCCGGCGACACGTATACCCCCGTCTCGGTACCGGCGTAGAGCAGGCCCGGACGCGCCGGGTCTTCCCTGACGACGCGCACGAACTCCCCTTCAGGGATCCCTGCCGCTATCGACTGCCAGCTCCTTCCGCCGTCGCGCGTCCGGTACAGGTACGGGGAGTAGTCGTCTAGCTTGTAGTTCCACGCCGCGAGCCAGGCCGTGTCGGGGTCGTGGGGGGACAGGTCGATCATGCTCACGGTCGCCCACTCCGGTAGGCCCGGGGGCGTGATGTCGTCCCACGTAGCGCCGGAGTCACGGGAAACGTGGACGAGGCCGTCGTCGGAGCCCGCCCAGAACTCGCCGGGGGTATGGGGGGACTCGGCGAACGAGAATATGGTGCAGTAGACCTCCGCGCCCGACACGTCGCGGCTGATCGGGCCGCCGCCCGGCTCACCCTTGTCGGGGTCGTTGCGCGTCAGGTCCGGCGACATCGCCTCCCAGGTCGTGCCCTCGTCGGTGGAGCGGAAGATCCTGTTGCCGGCCGCGTACAGCACGTTGGGGTCGTGGGGCGAAATGACTATCGGGAAGGTCCACTGGAAACGGTAGCGCATGTCCCGCGCGCCCAGCCCGTACGACATCTCCGGCCACACGGTGATGATCCGCGACTCGCCCGTGGCATGGTTGTACCTCAGGAGCGCGCCCCCGCCTCCCGGCGCGCTGCCGATCGCGCCCGAGTAGACGATGTCGGGGTTGTCGGGGCGCACGGCGATGTACCCGCTCTCTGAGGGCCCCACGGGATAGCTGTCGGAGAATGGGATCGCGCCCTTGGCCGACCTGCTGGGGGTGCTGATCGCGCTGTTGTCCTGCTGGGTGGCGTAGACACGGTATGGATGCCGGGTGTCGACTGCGGCGTGGTAGAACTGGGCGGTCGGCTGGTTGTATATCGTCGACCACGTGTCGCCGCCGTCGAAGGAGACGCACGCGCCGCCGTCGTTCCCCTCTACCATTCGCTGGGGGTCGCGCGGGTCGATCCACAGGTCGTGGTTGTCGCTGTGCGGGGTCGTCATCATGGTGAACGACCGCCCTGCGTCGTCCGACCTCCACGCCTGTATCGGGAGAGTCCACATGGTGTCCTCCCTAGTGGGGTGGGCGAAGATGTGGTGGTGGTAGAAGGGCCTCTGCCTGACGATGGTGCTGTCGTTGACTCGCTCCCACGTGTCGCCGCCGTCGTCCGAGAGCAGCAGGACGCCGTCCTCGGCCTCTACGATGGCCCAGACGCGCCCCGACCGGGCCGGCGACGCGGCGACGCCTATCCGGCCCTTGATCCCGTCGGGCATGCCGGGCCGGTCGGTCAGGTCGGCCCAGGTGTCGCCGCCGTCTGTGGACCGCCACAGGCCGCTCTCCGGCCCTGCGCCGACGAGGCTCCACGGCGTCCGCAGCGCCTGCCACATCGCAGCGTAAAGGATGCGGGGGTTGCGCGGGTCCATGGACAAGTCTATCGCGCCGGCCCTCTCGCTCCTGAACAGGACGCGCTCCCAGGTGCCGCCGCCGTCCGTGGATCGGAAGACGCCCCGCTGCGTGTTCGGGCCGAAGGCGTGTCCGAGCGCCGCGACGTAGAGACGGTCGGGGTCGCGCGGGTCCACGCGCACCCGTGATATGTGCCGCGTATCGTCGAGGCCTATGTGCTTCCAGGTAGCCCCGGCGTCCGTGGAGCGGTAGACCCCGTAGCCGTGGGAGACGTTGCTGCGGATGCACGCCTCGCCCGTGCCCGCGTATACGATTGAGGGATCGGCATCGGCGACTGCGAGCGCTCCGATGGCGGAGGCGCCGAAGAAGCCGTCGGACACGTTGCGCCAGTAAGCGCCGCCGTCGGTGGTCTTCCAGACTCCGCCCGCGCAGGCCCCGAAGTAGAAGGTCTGCCTCTCCTCGGGGTCGCCCGCCACCGCCACGACGCGCCCGCCTCTGTGGGGCCCGATCGAGCGCCACCTCAGGGTGCGAAGATGCTCAGGTCGAAGTTCAAGGCTCAACGCGGCCTCCTTGCGATTCCATAGGGGGATTGTGAACCATGTTGACCGCGAATGTTACCATGAGCGCGAGAACCTAGGCTCAGCCCCCTTGGGCATCATTCGAGTGGAGAGATACGATGCCGGATTACGTGCATCTCACACTCAGGTTTCACATGGAGGACGGATGGTCAGTGAAGCGCCGTGCGAATCATGGACTGTTCCTGACCAAGCGGTTCGGGGAGACGGTTAGGGTCACGGTAGTCAAGGACACGACTGCAAGCCAGATCCACCACCTAATTTGGACGGATGGCGTGACGGACTGCCTCTGAGGCTATGGCTGTGCACCTTGCCGGGGATGGGTTCCCGCCCCCGACTGCTCGTGGGCAGGCTCTTCGCGGGAATGACGGAGGTGGGGGATTTGGGTGCAAGCTTCCCCACAGGCACACTTTCGGCAATCCTGGGTTCGAGACAGACGGGCCTTGGCAGGGATGGATTGACTCGCCTGCTGGAAAGGCGGCGGTAGGGCCTGGCCCGATGTGCTTCCACGTAGCGCCGGCGTGCGTGGACGCTCAGTCCTGGGGTGTTGCCGATCCTCGCCGGTTCGCCAGCGACCTCGGGGTCAGATCGAAGAGCGGCTCATCTCCTCGGAAGAATCGCTCTAGTATCGATTCAAGGTAGTTTTGGCGAACGTCCAGCCCCCCGCCCCTCTGGGTTCCCGCCCCGTATCGAGTACGGGGCAGGCTTTTCGCGGGAATGACGGCAATCCGAGGGTTCTGTCATATTTAGATTGAAGCAGTACTAGGCTGTGTTGACATTCGAGCGGCCCCCAGTCATGTCATTCTGAACGGAGCGGAGCGGAGTGAAGAATCTAAGATGGCAGCCTCAGTGCAAGGTTCTTATACCAATTCATTGTGACCACGCCATCAATTCAAATCGTAGCGGCGGGTTTGTAACCCGCCTTCCCCGGTCACTGGCGTAGACCTACCCTGATCCTGTCGAAGAGCATAGTACCAAGTTCATGGATATATGGCGGCATCACACCTAATTGGTATTAGATTCCTCGCTGCGCTCGTAAAGTCAACACAACCTAGCTCGTCGACCATCAGGGTGAAGAAGCGCTGGTAGCTGGCCAGCGTCACGCCCGCGATGTGAGGGCTCAGGAAGGTGTTGGGGAGCCCGATGATCTCGCTGTCCGGTGGAATTGGCTCCGGATCGAACACGTCCAGCCCCGCGACGATGTCCCCGCGCTTCAGGCGAGCTATGAGGGCGTCGCTGTCGACAATCGCCCCGCGCGACACGTTCACGACACCGAGCTGGAGGGAATCATGTCCAGCTCGCGCCGGCCGATCATTCCCGCTGTGGCGGGAGTGAGGGGGGCCAGGCAGACGATGACGTCGGACTTGGAGAGTACGTTCTCGAGCGAGGTCTTCACGACGCCTATCGCGTCCGGCATCTCGCTGGCCAGGTAGGGATCGTAGACGCGGATGTCCACCTCGAACGGCTCCAGGTACTTGACCAGCCTGCGCCCGATGTGGCCGCACCCGATGAGCCCAACCCGCTTGCCGGTCAGCTCGCCGTGGAGGTATCCGAAATCGTCGTAGTCGGTCTGGGGGGCCTCTCCCGCGAGGATGCTCCTGAACCTTGCTCCCGCATTGCGGAGCGATATGAGAATCATGGCGAGTGCCCATTCGGCAACCGGATAGGAGGAGCCGTGGGTCGTATCGACGGTGCGGATGCCGCGCTCCCAGGCGGCCTCCACGTCGATGCGGTAGGCGAACCTGTCGCCCTCCAGCTCGCCGACGATCTTGAGGTTGGGGGCGCGGTCCATGACCTCGGCGCTGATCAACGGGGAGCCGTGGGACACTACGATGCAGTCGACGTCGCCGACATTCTCGTTCAGCTGTCCGATGGCGTCGGGGTCCTCATTCGGGCCGAACGAGACACCGCCCTCCAGGTGCAGCCACTCCCAGTCGGCAATCTCGGAGAGCCGGTCCAGGTCCGCAGGCAGGAGACTCTCGTCGCGCACCCGCTGGCTGGCTACGATCAGCACCTTGTGTCGGGAAGCGGTCATGTTTTTTTCTCTAAGAACGTCGGACTATGAGCCTTGGCATCTACTGGAAATGATGGATGGCCTCAGTACAGAGGTCTCGAACATTATAGGGCCCGTGCATCATAGAGCCCGTGCGCGGACCTATGGTAAGGTGGCGGGCGTCCCGACCTCGAAGGGAGCCGAACAGCACATGGAAGACCTCCGCTCGCTGGCTGAGGCGGCTGGCGCGCTGCTCAAGGAACGCGGGCAGACCGTCGCCGTCGTGGAGTCGTCTGCGGGAGGGCTTGTGTCCGCCGCGCTGCTGGCGGCGCCGGGCGCATCCGCGTACTTCGTAGGCGGCGCCGTCGTCTACACCAGGACAGCCCAACGGGGGCTGCTGCGCGTGCCCGACGAAGTGATGGAGGGCCTGAGGGCCAGCACGGAGGAGTACGCGCTGCTGAACGCCCGGACCGCGCGGGAGCTGCTCGGCGCAACCTGGGGCCTCGCGGAAACGGGCGCCAGCGGGCCGACGGGGAACCGGTACGGAGACGGCCCGGGACACTCCTGCATCGCGGTGGCGGGGCCGGTCGAGGCGGCGATCACCCTGGAGACTGGAGTCGCCGACCGCGAGGGGAACATGTGGACGTTCGCCAGGGCGGCGCTGGATCTGCTGGAGCAGTGTGTCAAGGACGCTGGTTAAAACTGAAACCGCGACAACTCATGACCAGGAGATGCTACAGATGAGCTCGAACGGACGGGTCGCTATCGTTACAGGGGGAGGGACGGGGATCGGCAAGCATTCGGCGCTGGCGCTGCTGCGAGACGGCTACTCCGTCGTCATAGCGGGGCGGCGAATGGAGCCATTGGAGGAGACGGTAGAGGAGGCCGGCGCTGGCGCGCCCATCCTGGCCGTCCAGACGGACGTCGGAAACCCCGAGTCGGTCCGCGGGCTGTTCGCCAGGACGACGGAGGCGTTCGGCCGGCTGGACGTGCTGTTCAACAACGCCGGCCACGGAGCGGCCAAGGTGCCCATGGAAGACCTGCCCTACGAGGACTGGCAGCGGGTGGTCGATACGAACCTGACGGGGACGTTCCTCTGCACCCAGGAAGCGATCAAGATCATGAAGGCCCAGGAGCCGATGGGCGGCCGGATCATCAACAATGGCTCGATCTCGGCCCACGTGCCGCGCCCGGACTCGGCCCCCTACACGTCCACCAAACACGCGATCACCGGCCTGACCAAGTCGACCTCGCTGGACGGCCGCAAGTACAACATCGCGTGCGGCCAGATAGATATCGGCAACGCCGCCACGGACATGACGGACCGGATGCAGGCTGGCACGCCGCAGGCCGACGGCTCGATGAAGGTGGAGTCGACGTTCGACGTCGAGCACGTCGCCTCCACAGTCGTGTACATGTCGAACCTGCCGCTGGACACAAACGTCCAGTTCATCACGATCATGGCGACTGACATGCCCTACATCGGCCGGGGGTAGCCGGGGTCGCGGGTGTGGCCTAGTTGCCAGACATGCTTCACGTGAGAATAGCCACGGGCGTAGTTGTCACAATGGTTCTCGTGGTCCTGATCGCGTGTAACGAAGAAACCCCGGATATAGAGGCGACAGTCGAAGCGAGGATCGCCGAGAAGCAGGCCGACGAAGCTGCCAGGGCAGTTGAAATCCAGGCAGGTGTCGCGGCAACGATGGTTGCTCTAGCAGCGCCGACGTTCGCACCCACTCCCACAGAGACATCCACTCCAATTCCGACCAGCACACCAACCGCGACGTCGTTACCCACAGCCACTCCACAGGCCACCTATACCCCGCTTTCCACTCATACTCCCCTGCCCAGTTACACGCCTATACCGACTCCGACGTACACACCTAAGCCCACTTCAACCTACACGCCCACCCCAACACCTACTCCAACCTACACGCCCACGAACACGTCTACGCCCACCGCTTCACCTACACCGACTGCCACACACACTCCCATACCAACGAATACGCTCCCGCCTACTCCCACGCCCGAGACGTCGATCTCCGATGTGGTAGACCAAGCAAGGAAGAGTGTTGTTCACATCGTTGGGAGCACCGGTAGCGGATCTGGATTCGTGGTAGACTCGACCGGTTACATCCTCACGAATGACCATGTCGTCAAAGGGACGACAGACCTAACCGTTGTGCTCGACGGCGGACTCAGGACTTCCGGCAAGGTTGTCAAACGGGATACCAAGCGGGACATCGCTTTGGTCAAGATTGATAGAGGACACCAGCCAATCCTGCGCTTTGCAATTTCAGCCCGTATTGGTGAGGATGTAGTAGCCCTTGGCTACCCCTTCGGAACTGATGGACTGGAGAACATGACGATTTCGACTGGTGTGGTGTCGGCCTTCCAGTTGTTGAATGGCATCAACTACGTGCAGACCGATGCGGCCGTCAACCCCGGTAACAGTGGCGGCCCATTGCTGGACATGAACGGACGAGTCGTGGGTATGAACACGTCTGGCATGCGGAAGGACATCTCGGAGGGCCTTAATTTCGCTATCCACTACAGCATCTTGTCTGAACGCTTGAAAATCATGATCGCTGAGGCGAATGCGCTTCCTACGCCGACACCGACTCGGACTCCAACTCCGCCGCCGCGCCCAACTCCAGTAGGTAGTTTCGGCCCGGTGGACGGCTCCATAGAACATGATCCCGACGATGGTAAGATCGACACCTACGAGGCCAATGTGACGCTAGAGGACGGAATCAGCGAGGCCCGATTCTTCAATCCTTACTCTCCAGAGACTGGCCGTTGGGGCAGCGGCTTTCTATTCCGGACTGGACCTAGCCAGTTGCACACCGTCTTTGTTACCCAAAGTGGAGACTGGTATCACTACCTCCGCACGGGTGACGCTTCCAACGATCAACAAGTAGGAAACGGCTTCTCTGCCGCCATCGCGACCGGCGCATATGACAGCAATCTCATTCGCGTCATCGTTAGTGGCGAGACAGGCACGCTGTTTGTGAACGGGGAGTTTGTCACAACTCTAGACTTGAGCGAAGTGATGGATGCTGGGGGCGTGTATGCAATCGTAGGGTACTTCGCTGGTGACGGCGTAGAAGGGAAGTCAACGCAGTTTGAGGACTTCAAGATCACGCCGATTCAATCAACCCCAAGTTTCGAACGGATGAATGGCTCCATCGAGCACCGTATACCCGACACAGGCCAGATCGATGCATACACCGCTGACTTATCATTGGTTGACGGTATTATCGAGGCCCGTTTCTTCAACCCCTATGCATCACAGACCGGTAGTTGGAGTAGTGGTTTTCTGTTCCGATGGGCGCCGTCACATCCTGATAACGCTTTTCATACCGTCGTGATTACTCAGGCAGGCAGGTGGTATCACATCCTGCGAATTGGAGACGGTGAACACCGGAGTCTTGGAACCGGATCCTCTGCCGCCATCGCGACTGGCGCATACGACAGCAATCATATCCAGGTCATTGTCATTGGAGGTGAAGGCGCACTGTTTGTTAACGGAAAGTATGTCGCAGGCCTGGACTTGAGCGGACTGACGGATGCTGGAAGTGTGTCTGCTGTTTCGACATACTTCACGAGCGATGGTGTAGTAGGCAAATCCACCCAGTTCGAGGACTTCAAGATCATGCTGCTTCGGTAAGAAGACGTGCGTGATGACCGCTAGACAATTATTCCTGTACGATAGCAGCAGTTAGCCACTTCACTCTTTCCCTATGAGGCTCTGCAGATGTCTCTCACTGAAGCAACATGGGGCGAGCGCACGGGACTCGCATGAACTTTCGTAAGGGAGCGCTGAAAGAACTCGGGAGGGAGAAGTGAAGACTCCCCACTGCAGGAATCATGGTGACAGGTACCGGCTTACGACTATCTGTGCTGTTGTTCCTCTTCTTTCCGCCGCCGTTCGTCTACAGTCATATACTCCCAGATGTTCTTGTAGTTCAGAGCACCCATGAACTTGCGTATGTGGCCGATTCCTATGCGGTGTTCCCTCGCTTTCTCGATCACTTCGGGAGCGGCGTCTGCATGGGGCATGCCGATCACTACGTATGAACCGGCTCGAATCTCTTTGGGACGAGCGAAGAATTCTGCAAGGCCGTAGCGATAGGTGTCGGTCAGATGGACGATCACGTCGCTCTGGGACCCAGATAGAGTACGTCTGATCCTGAACAGATATTCGTGCCGGTTCGCGATGGGTTCCCAAGCCCTAACTCGGGTGTGATCATTCATCCGGGCAGTAAAGAAACTAATGTGCTCTGGTCGTAAGGCTTTGCCCATTGCTAAACCATCCTTAGACTATGCGCTCATGCGCGCCTGCATCGTCCAAGAATCTATGCAGAGCTTCACTCTCGGCGGAGAGAAATGTCTGCACATGAAGCTCCAAGTCATGAAACTCCTGGAAGCTGCTCTCAATATCTCTCAGCTTATCCCGACAAGTGCGCACTCGGCCCGGCTCTGAAGAATCGAACCGAATAACGATGTCGACGTCACGCGTTGGGTGTTGTCCGACGACCGATCCAAACGCATGGCATTCGGCGACTCCGTAGTCCGTGTTACTGAGGACGTTACGGAGAAACGACTTCATCTGATCGTCCACGAAGGCGGCGCTGTCGGCAGCCATCCTTAGTTGTGCACTTATGATCCGCTGTCGGCGCATGACTTTGAAGATGTTCCATACAAGAAACAGTACGAAGACAACTAATACGGCGACGAACCAAGCTATGGATTTGATTAACCAGAGTTCATATCCTGCTACAGGACCGGTGAACCAGACTGTGAACCCTATGGCGAGGACAACTATAAACACCTTTGGGAAGTTGACACCCAACGTTCGCACCGTCTCGATCATGGCCGTACGCAATACGTTCACCACAGAATGAGGTTAGCACACCTGGGCCAGAAATGTGGGCCGAGGCAGCGTCGACCTACATCCCCAACGAGGCGAAGGAGGCGGCCATGATGCTGTCGGCGTCGATCTCGTACTCCCTGTAGAGGTCGTCGGGTTGCCGGACTGGCCGAACCGGGTGACGCCGAAGATGCTCAGGCCGAAGCCCCTTCGCCCATGCCCCAATAGGGCGCGGAATAGTAGTATGCAACATCCAAGCGTTGGATCATCTCGTCCGTCCTACGATAGTCATTGCTCTACCGTAGCATGTATGAGAACGTGCCCACCTTCCCGGACCCGGATGCTCAGATCATGCCTGTCCAGCAGGGACATCCCCACGAGCGGCGTGCTATCCGCTGCGTTAGCGGAGACGTATCTGGCGATGCCGTCCCAGATCACCATCACGTCGTAAACGTCAAAGGCCACCACGCTGCCATCAGCCAAGGTCGCCCGGCTAATGCCTCCAAAGGCCAGTCCCAACTTCGCCACTACCGCGGTGGGCAAAGTCAGGAAGCCGTTGTAGCCAGTGTCAATCTTCCGAGACTGCCCCTCCGGGCCTCTCAAGGGAAGCGTCACGACATCTTCGTAGGCAGAGTTCACCACCCCCTTCTATCACTCGGCCCTCCGCAGGGACCCGCCCCCGAAGCTGTATAGGGTCCGGTAACCGACCCGCTCGAAGAGGACGTCAACGGCGTGTGGGCGCAGCGCCTGCAGGCGCTCCCTTGCGTTGCTCACGCTGTCGGCGGTGGCCCAGTCCCTGCTGTCCACGTCGATGGCGACGATCTCTCCATGGTGGTCGGCTTCGACCTGCCGGCGGATGTTCCGCTCATATATCTCCCTGCCGAGGCGGGCCGTTTCTTCGCGGGGCCTGCGCTGGCGCGCCAGTGTATGTGAATACGTCATTCACGCTCCTTATCGAGGGCACTCTATCACAAGATACATTCTACGTGAGCACTAGCTTGCGGAACGGGCCATCCTCTGGACGTGCTTGCGGAGCGCTCCATTGATGTCCGTCTGGTATCCCCGGCCGTCACGAGCATTGGCCTTGAACCAGGCGATGATGTCCGCGTCGATCCTCAGCGTAATCTGTTGCTTTACAGGCCGGTAGAAGACCCCGCGCCTGGCGTCGGACCAGTCGAGAATCTCCGGGGCGTCGGTCGTGTCGATCTGATCCTCCGGCAGAGCCTCTAACGCCCGTATCTGCTCCTGAACGTCTGGCGGCAGCTCAGAAATGTCCTTATCCATACGCCTCCCTCTCGTGCCTCGTCGCCTTACGTGCGGAGATGATGCGCACGATCTCTTCGCCGGTCTCCGTGTCGAAGTCGGGCCAAGTATGACTACCATCACGACTTGAGTGCCCACCATGCCAATGGTTCGCCACTGTTGCTCATATGGATATGGGTCTTCCCGCGTCGCAGACAGGGATCGTCGAACACGAAGACCGCGGCCACGAAGCTGAGGCCATGCGCTCGAAGGTTCGCCTCGTTCTTTGCCTGATCCCAAGTCCAACGCAAGCGCAGCCGCCCTCTACCATACTACGCAATTGTAGTTACAGAAACGGCACGAGGCAACCGAGATTCACCACCTAATATGGACGGGCGGCGTGTTGGACTGCTTCCGGGGTTGTGGTGGCGCACCATGCCTGGGATGGATTCCCGCCCCCGACTTCTCGGGGGCAGGCTCTTCGCGGGAATGACGGAGGTGGGGGATTTCGGGCAATACATGATCGGCCTGCTCGTGGCAGGCTAACGTCGGACGGAGTGGGGAGCAGGTCTAGCTACAGTTCCAGAACGAACCCTAAGCGGGAAGGTTCTTGTTTTGTCCAGTTTGGTGGACTACCGTTTACGGAAGATACCACCGAGCCGTTCAGCGGTATCTCTTGGACTTTTTTTCCTGGAATCAAGCTGTCGTCGGGCATGGGGACGGTGTAGCGGACGACGGCGTTGTCGGGCAGGAGCTCGATCTCCTTGACGAAGGTCTCGATGAAGGCCCTGCGCTCGGTCAGCTCGCTCTTTTGCAGGAACCTGCTCATGTCCTGGGCGTAGGCGGTGATCGTCTTGACGTCATCGAGTACCGCCCTGCGCTGAGCCAGGATTGCCCTCGCTCCCTCCGCGGCGGACTCAAGGCGCTCCTGACGCTCCTTGTGATCTCGGATGCGATGGGCGAAGTCGGCCATGTTGAACTCGGTCGTCGTCTCCACGAGGTCGTAGAGCCGGTCCAGCCTGCCCCGCACGTCGGCAAGCTCCGACTCGATGGTCTCCAGCCGTTTGCGCTCCTCGCCGGCCACGTCGTCCATCTGCTCGTCCACGACATTGACCAGACTCCGAATGTTGCCCTCGGTCAGGATGTTGGAGCGAATCAAGCCGACGACCAGCTCCTCGAACTTCCGGGCGTCGACCCTGGGCGAATCGCAGGACCCGGGCGCGCGCTTTACGAAGGAGTGGCAGACGTAGTAGGGGAACGTGCCCCTGCTGGAGTAGCGGCCCGAGAGCGCCCTCTTGCACCTGTAGCACTTTACGAGGCCGCTCAGCAGGAAGGTGCTTCCGACTCTGCGGGGGTGGGAGACCCTGGGGGCGCGGGAGCGCATTATGCTGTTCACCCGGTCAAACTGGGCCTTGGTGACGACGGCGGGGAACGCCTTTTCCACCCGCACCGGGTCGGCCCCGTCCTTGGCGTTGTTGCCCCAGACGAGGATGCCCAAGTACGCCTCGTTTCTGAGGATGTTGTGGACGGTGGGCTTGTTCCAGAGCTTACCCCTGGGGCTGGCGATGCCCTCGTCGTTGAGGATGCGTACGATCTTCATCATCCCCTTGCGGGACTCGGCCAGGTCGAAGATGCGCTTGACGACAAGGGCGGCGTCCTCGTCGGGTTCCAGGGTGGGCCTCTCTTTGGGGCCGTCCAGCACCTTGACCTTCCTGTAGCCATAGGGGGCCATGGGAGCGACCCAGAAGCCGCGGGAGGCGGCCTCGCGCATTCCGCGCAAGACCTCCAGGGCAAGATTATCACTGTAAAACTCGTCTACGGTTTCGATGATGCCTTCGAGGAGCCTGCCAGAGGGATTGTCCTCGGCCTGCTCGGTGATGGAGACGACGCGGAGGCCCTTTCGCCTGAGCATGGACTTCAGGACGACGGCGTGCTCCCGCTTGCGGGTGAAGCGGGAGAATTTCCACACCAAAATCTCCTTGAAGGGGGCCTTGGTCTTCTTGGCCTCGTCGATCATCCTGCGGAACTCGGGGCGGTTCATCACGCGTCCGCTCTCCGCCTCGTCGACGTACTCCCGCACGACCTTGTATCCGTTCTTGTCGGCGTAGTCCCTGAGCGCCCTCATCTGGGCGGACACGGACAGGTCCACGTCCTGGCGTTCGCTGGAGACCCGGGCGTAGAGGGCTGCCGGCGTGCAGTCGTTTCGTTCACTCATCTGTTGCTCCTCCTTGTCTCTTCCTATTGGGTTGGCGTGAGCGCCGCATCTGCATCCTTTCCTGTCTGCGCCACTCCCTCTCCTCCAGATAGAGGCGAAACCCCTCGCGCAGAAGCTCGCTCACGGTGCGGCCCTCCTCCTCGGCCACCTGCCTCAGTTGCTCTTCCATAGCGGGCGGCATGGAGAAGGTGACGATCTTCGTGGTCCTTGCCATGTTTTTTGCTCTCGCTAGTAATACTAAGTCCTACTCTTATCATGAACGAAACGGCTGCCGGTGTCAAGGGACGCAGCGCGGGAGAGGATATATACTGCGGATTGCCCAATTCGGTACCGCGTCTTTCACGCGATGAGATACACTCTGGTAAGTCTGGCACGAATGAGGTCGGTACATGCTAGGCATGGCCGTCTACGATGTCTAGCGCACACAGCCCAGGCCATTGCACATGCAGCCCGTGGCACAGAGGGACCGTCCGCTAGACAACAGTTCCTTGAAAATGCAAAGGCAGTCCTCGATCTCGTATGGTTTGAGGGCTGCGAAAGGCTCTGGTAGTTCCGATACGGAGACGGTTGAGCGACTGCGTTTGATTCCAATAATCCCGGCTCCAATCTGTGTGCCACTGTGCAGGTAGACCTTCGTCGGAAGGAGACTGAGCTTGTAGCCGATGCGGTGCGCGGTGTCGTAGATCGTGAGCTCGCCGATCATGTAGATCGGTTCGCCGACCTCCCGAACGATCTCATGGAGTTCATCGAAGGATGTTGCTTTCTGCATAGCCCGCTTACTGCCGGAGAGGCGCGTCCCGAACTTCCGGAGGGCATCGCGGGGGATTCGCCGTTGGTGCGGGTGCTTCCCGCCACCGGCAGTGCACGCATGAGCTGCCCGCGTGATTACTTGGCCGAGGGTCGGCCTACCCCGATAGAATTGTAGCTCTTTGATCGCGTCGTTCCGGTGATGCGTGATGTAGTCTGATACCGCCCGTTTCATTCGCCGCTCCATGACCGCATCATCTACAGGTATGTCGTCCTCCTCCGGATAGGTACGGGACCTGGCAAGGCCGCATGGCCGCGACACGTCCGCATCCAACATCGCGACGCAACACACTACTAGTCTTGCTCAACTTCATTGCCTTCGTCGCAAACACGAGCCGATGGGAGATTCCCGTAACTCCGCAAGAAACGTGTTAGCGGCTCCGAGATCACGCTGCCAAACACAACGCCGACCATTGCTGCAAGCACCACGGACCAGTCCTCGCCACCCGGAATCGTCCTGGGAACCCATATCGCAAGGACCATGATTGGAAGGAACAGGGACAACATTGCGAGGCTCTCCATAAGTGGACCGAGCGTCTCGTCCCGCGGCCACCTGTCAACGCTCTTGAATAGAAGCCATACCAAGAAGGTCCAGGCGGCCAGCAGGATTGAGACGGCAGGAAGTGGAATCAGGAAGTATTGCAACTCAGAGCCTTCCGAAATCACAGGGGCGACCCAATACCCCGTCAATAGGACTGCTGCCGGCGCCATGCCAATAACCAATATCCTCTTTCCGCGCACCAGCATCCAGAATATGACCAACCAGGGAGCGGATATCATTATGACGACCACGTTGATTCCCAACTCGTCGAAGTCATACCTATCGCTGATAACCAAGAGCAGCGCAAGTCCCAGGAAACAAATGAACCCGGCGTACCACCAATTGAATCGCCGAGCCTCGGGGTTTCGGCGCATCGCTTGGTAGAACTCCACAGGCGGAAAATACGCAGGCAGGAGGTTCACCACGATGCTGTCATACAGCCGGTCTATATGGTCAAACCCCCAAATGAAGTAGGTGACCATCGCCAGAACCAACAGGGTCATCACAAAGTTGACGGTGAATCCCCTACGCAGGTCCTCCCGAGATAGCCCACGGAGCTCCGAAATCATGCTTTGAGCGTGACGTACCAGAAGCCGTCCCAACCCGAGGAGAACGGCCACGTATCTGGCGTCATGTGCAAGGATTTTCTTGTGCATGGACTCAATCCGAGGATGCCTCGTCACCATCAGCCAATCTCGGTCGGCGACGTGGACAAGAGGCAGGTTCTTCAACCCGCAAAGCTCCGCAACAGGTAGGCGCTCCGGTAACGGGGAGCCTAGCCTCTACGGAGTCAGGCTGCCCGGTGAGGGTAGGAAGCCCGTTTAGGGAGCGGTCGGACCGTTGGAGCCGTCGCGGAGGGTCGGAGTTGTCATGATGCGCCTTATGGTTGCAATGAGCTCCGCCACCAACTCATCGTCGAAGTCGTCCGTGCCGAAGCCATGGACAATGGCGTTTCTGTACTTTCGCATACGGGTCAGAGCGTCGTAGTCGCTCCTGGAGATGACCCCGTGGTAGACCCCCTGGTCGAGAACGTAACCGGGCGAGGTTATGCTCTTGCTGGATACCCCCTGAGCTGTAAGCAGTTCCCTGATGACAGCTTCCGAAGCCGACCATGCGAGCAGGAAGGCCGCCTCCGGCAGTTCCGCCTGGAGGGACCTCTCGGCTTCCTCGATCCTCTGAACGATCTTCTCGCTCTCAAACGAACGTGCGCCTTCGGGCGAATCCACCTTTTCCGGTTCACCCACCAGGACCAACTCGAAGATCCACCCTGGCATCGATTCAATGAGTCGCGCCAGCTGGCTTATCTTGGGGTCGGCGGCCAGCGACGGCCTGGACTTCACCTCTATGACCCTTGCCTCATCGCCCTTCCGAACAAGCAGATCGGCTCTGAAGCCCGGCATGAAGTCCAGGGGCGCTTCCAACAGCACCTCGTAGCCCTTGCTTCGGTACTCTTCTGCGGTCTTGCGCGTGAGGAGGTATTCGGAGTCGGTTGCATTTCTTACCAAGACGGCACCTCCAGGCTCGATGCTTCGGTCACGGTGATGTGAAGAAACTGCTCGGATCGACCGAGCGTTTCCAACAGAACGGGTGACGGGTTCTCGAATTGCAGGTCTCTATCCCGGTCTCTCTTGCGGCAGATGAGATCGGTTATCTGGTCGTCGTCGGCATAGACCAGCCCCTTCAGTGCATCCAAGATTGGCTTCGGCATGTTGTCGACGTCCAGAGACTCTCCTTTGAAGTAGTAGGTGATTCCCACCATGACTTCTCGGGCGAAGGGCGGTTCAGCGTCCCACTCCTCTCCCACAACATTCTGCACCACCCGCCTCCAAGCTCTCAGGCGGCGACGGTCAGCCTGCTGCGATAGCGGAGTGCGCTCTATAACAACCTCTAACGGTATCGGCATATCTATATGTGCTAGTCGCTCTTGCTATGTGGATTCCGTATTGGGTTATTGGTCATCCTGAACCATACGCGCATTTGGTAATGCTTCTCTATATAGACAGGTAAATGCAGTATACGACATGCTTGGTCGTGGGTGTCTACATCTTTTCTCGCTTGGAGCCTCTGGAACGAGCACTTCGGCCCTCCAATCCGTGTCACACCCCACAGTGTCCCTCGCACTCGTTGCCGAAGCCGTCCCGCTGGCCGTCAGCTCCCCGGGCCTCCTCGTCGAGGGCGACCGCCTGGGCAAGGGGCATCCGCAGAGAATGGAGGTACGGTTCCTTGGCGAACGCCAAGCCGTTCCGCATCCTGTCGTCGATCTCGACCGCCTCGGCGAACAGCTCCGGCCAGCGGCGCTTGGTCTCCACCCAACGCTGGCGGGACTGGAAGGGGCAGGCGACGCAGGCCGAACGTTCCAGAGGTCTGTCGTAGCGGGCGGCCCACCATTCCATGCAGTCCCTCCTTGACATCCCAGCCTCGATGAGGGGGTAGCGGTTCTCTATCCACCTGTCACGGGAGGTCTTCATTCGGATGGCCTCGTCGGTGGAGATGCCCAGCCACAGCTCGACGGTCGTTCCGGCGGGGACCCGCTGCCGGGGTCTCAGACCCAGCAGATCGCGTATCCTGCGTCTGATGGGCCTGATCTTGTAGTTGTCGGTGCACTGGCGTCTGCCGATGCCGTCGCCCTCTCCGTCGCGTCCCTTGAGGTAGACGGGTATGTCCACGTAGTTGCGTGAGCCCGAGTGGTTGGTGAGGGCCTTCACGTCCTCGCGGAGGCTGCGTCCGTTGTCGACGACGTGCAGGGGGAAGCTCAGCCGGTCTCTGAGCCATTCGATGTGCTCGTAGACGCTGGGAGGCTCCCAGCGGGTGTCGGCGAAGATGGCGCAGTCGGGGATGCGGTCGAACGCTCCCCCCGATCCAGTCGGGGGCAGGCTCTCTCCGGCCATGAGCGCCATGACCGAGGACTGAACGCCTCCGCCCAGGCTGAGAACGGTCAGAGTTGGAGGGGCGCTCATCTCAGCCCTCCTCCCCGCCGTCGTCCTCCTGGGGTTCGGCTCGGGGCGATGCGGCCGCCTGCTCCTCCATGTAGGAGCGGATGGCGACGCGGGCCAGGATGCGCAGCCCCTTCAGGACCGCCCTGCGGTGTTCAGGCGTGTAGGACGGCATGGAGCGCTCCAGGGCGTCTTCAAGCTCCTGCTCTCCGGGCCTCTTTCGTCCGTTGTTTCTTCTAGGATCTTTCATGTTGCGCAGTCGCAGCGGCGAATCGGTTGGGCCGCTGCCCTCTCGTTACAGGTCTGTGACGGGCCGCCCGCGCCGACGGAAAGGGGCGAGCGCGGGCGTCGTCGGTTCCGGCCCCGCCGCGCCGCCGTTGCGCCGTGCGCCCGGCGGGGCCTCCGGTCTAGCTACCCTCCTCGAAGAAGGTCATCTGGAACCCCTCGCCCAGGAGGATCTCCATGCCTCCGGGGATGCCGGAGGCGAAGCGGGCTATGGAGAGCATGGCGCCGCCGCAGGGCTCGACGCCCTTCCTGCGCCACATGCGCAGCTGCTTGGGGTCCACGCCGAGGGCCTTGGCGAAGCCGCGCCAGGAGAGGCCGCCGGCCTCCTTCAGGCGTTCGAGGCGCTCACCGAAGTCCTCCGGCAGGACGCCGCCCTCCAGGGGTTGGGTCCCATCGGCCGCGGGGTTGTCGCGCCCGTCGAAACGGGCCGGGTCGTTACTGTTGTGGTTCATCTCTCTCCTCCAGTCTGAATAGGTCTCCGAACTCGGTTGCTTCCAGGGCCTTGAGCATCCGGCGGCGGATGCGACCGGAGGGCGAGCGCCCCGAGTTGACCAGCATCGACACGTAACCGGGGCTGACCCCGATCTCCCTGGCGAGCCAGTTCTGGGAGCGGTTCAGCAGTGCCAGACGCTTCCAGACGGCCGCCGTATCGAGCCGGACAACGATCCGTCCTCTGCGCCTCCGGGGGCCTTCCTGCTTATGGGTATCCTGTTTGGGCATGGGTCTTCGTCCCTCGTCGTTCATTGAGGCGGCAGGGCCTGGGGCGACTGCGGGTCGGCGGGGGTGCGCCATGCGTGTCCCATCGGCCCCAGGGCGTCTACGGCCTGCCTGTGGGACACCAGCAGGGGCACGTTGACTCTCGATTCGTGGGTCTCCTCCCGCGCCACGCGCAGGAAGTGGGTCTGTGCGATGTCGTCGTCGAAGACGATCAGGACTGCGGGCCTCGTGCCGTGGTCGTCGGTGGGCCTGTGAGATGAGTAGTAGCGCAGATAGGGGGCGAGCCGCTCCGACATGGTTGAGGGGCGCACGGCCCTTCGCTCCCACTCCAGGAAGAAGGGCCATGTCCTGTCGTCCTTCCGCAGTACGCCGAAGGCGTCGGGGTTGACGGCGCGCATACCGCCGTCGTGCCGGAAGTGGCGGGATGCCCTTCTGGGCGGGTCGAGCTGGACGACCTCCCACCCCAGCAGGGGGGCCTGGGCGGCGAGCGCGGCCAGGAAGCCGTGGACGGCGGCGGTGTGCTCCGTGTTCCTGAGCAGCTGGCGGGTCCGCCTGCCGGTGACGTTGCGCCACTCGAACGGGCCTTCGGCGTCCTCCAGGGCGACGCTCCACCGCTTCCTCGCCACGGCTACGGAAGTCCTGTCCCTGCGGGCTAGGAGCGCCAGCCCCCGGTCGGTGAGGGCCAGCCGTCCGCCCGCCTCGCGGGGCCGGGCCGCGAGACCGAAGCCTTCGAGGGGGATGACGCTCTGGGAGGCCCTCTGGGACGATACGCCCAGCAGCCCGGCCAGCTCCTTGAGGGCGATCCAGGGCCAGTCGGAGATGAGGTCGAGGGCGCGCTTCTCTATGGGCTTGAGAAGGATCGGCAGCATGTGGTCGGGGATGTCCCATCCCGGACCCTCGACGGCGAAGTCGGCGGGGGCGTCGGCTCGCTGCGGTTCCGGCTCCTGCGGCAGCCCGCCACCGGGAGCCGCCCGGTCGAGGGCGTAGCGCAGGTCGATCTCGGCGCCGACCTTCGGCGGACTCCATATCCGGTCGCCCGCCCCCGTCAGGACCGCAAGGCGTTCCACGGCGAACAGGGCCGGAACGTCGGTGGTGGAGAGCAGCCTTCGGGCGTGCCTGAGCCGCATCTCGTCGGCCATGAGGACCAGCACCGTTCCGGGCATAGGCCAGTCGCGCAGCCCCCAGAGCCGCCGGGAGAAGCCCGACCTGTCGGCGGTCGGTCCCTGCCGGACGATGCCGACGGTCCTCCCGTCGGGCAGCGTCATGGCGGCGTCGAGGGGCAGGGAGCGGTACCAGCGGAACCGGATGGGGAATGCCAGGCTGGAGAGGGTGGAGGCGACGCCGTAGACGGAGGCCACGGCGTCGAGGCGCTCCATCAGGCTGCGCCGCCACTGGGCCGAGACTGGGCGGTGGCGAAGCAGCTCATTGAGGGAGACCTCCTCCTCTGCGGCGAGCCGCCTCAGCCCCTCGGCGGTGAGGTGGAACCTCCGGGAAGGGGGAAGCAGCCCCGTCGCGTGGGGCACGGAGGCGCAGAACCCCCCGGACTCCAGCCTCTCTATGGCCTCGTAGACCGCGCCCCTGGACCAGCCGCAGACGGCGACCATCTCCAGCCGGTCGAGGAAGGGCATCCGCGACAATGCGCGGAGCAGGTCGGCCTCGCATCCTTCGGGTCTCATTCTCCGGCCTCCTCTCCCTCGTTCCCGGCGCTGCGGTCCTCATGCGCCCCGGCGTCGGCAGCCGGCCTGCGCCTGCTCCTCCGCCTGCGCTCCGGCTCCGTTTCCGGCTTCTGCTGCTGTTCACCGTCGCCTTTCGGGTCTTCGACGGCCCTGCGGAACTCCTCCACCTTCAGGTCGCCCTCGGCGTCGCCGTAGGCGATCTGGCGGGCCGGGACGGTGTAGGCGGACGCCGCCGCGCGGATGCGGGCGGCGGTGTCGGGTTCTCCCTCCTCCGGCTTTCTGACCATCATGGAGAAGGCGGGCATCCGCTCCTTGCCGACCGTGGCCCGGACGTAGCAGTGGTGGACGGGCAGAGAAACGATGTCGTCCTCGCTCACCCGGTCCTTGCCCAGCTCCCACACCAGCGTCCTGGCGTCGTTCCCCGCCACCTGGAAGACGGCGAGGCATCCCACGTTGGCGAGGATGGTGTCCCGCATGGTGCGGGAGAGGTCGTCCAGCTTGGCGAGGCTCTGGGTGGCGAGCACGAATGACGCCCCGAACTTGCCCAGCTCGCTCAGCATCGACTCGTAGTCCACGCCGGGCATCGACTGCATCTCGTCCACCACCACCAACGCTCCCCGCCGCTCCCTGAGCGCCACGCTCCCCTGCTCCCGGATCACGGCGTCCACGAGGTTGAGGATCGACGCGCCCACCAGGGCGGCCACGTCCCTGCCCACGACCCCCTGGGAGGTGGAGACCAGCAGGACGCCGCCGTCGTGGATCGTCCGGCGCAGGTCGATGGTGGAGCGGCGCTGTCCCAGAATGGCCCGCGCCCGCTTCGAGGATGCGTAGTAGGAGAGGCGGGTCTGCACCGGGGCCAGGGCCTCGGCCTTGTACTGGCGGTGCCAGCTCCCGAAGTCCCTGGCCCACCACTCAAGGAGATATGGGTCGGATATCTTCGACAAAACGGAGGTGCGGAACGGGGCGTCGGACAGCAGCCGCAGCCCGTCGAGGATGGTGTACTGCCGCTCCGCCTCCACCTGCTCGTTGGCCTCGTGCAGGGTCTTGACGGTCTGTTCGAGGATGGACTGCATCCTCGGCCCCCACTGCTCCCACAGGCCCTTCGCCACGCGCACCACCGAGTCGGCGGTGCGGTCGCGGTCGGCGAAGATGCGGGTGTCCAGCAGGTTGATGCCGGGGGAGCGCGTCTCGTCGGACAGGTCTATGAGGCGCACCCGGTCCAAGAGCGACTCGGGGACGTGCTCCATCAGCCCGGCCACCAGGTCGGTGTGAGGGTCGATGACGACGATGGCGTCGTTGTCCCTGCCCTCGGCCTTCTCCCTCATCTTGTGCGTGACGAGGTGGTGCATGAGCGTGGACTTGCCCATGCGGGTGCGGGCGACGTAGAGGTGGTGGCGGCGGAGCAGGTCGTCGGGGAAGCGGATGGGCCGGGGCTTGCCCGCCGTGGTGTCTCCCACCAGCGCGCCGCCCCTGACGCCCTTCGCCGAGGGCAGGAGCGCCCTCGCGCCGGAGCGCTCCACCAGGGGCGTCTCGTCGCCCGCTCCGGGCGGGTGCCACAGGGCGGCGATCTCGCGGACTCCCAGGACGCTGCGCCTCCCGAACAGGCCCGGGCCTGACGGATGGAGCATGTCGGGTTCCGGCGTTATGGGCCGGACCCTGCCCACCTTGAAGCGCGCCCCTGCGGGGTTGTCGAAGTGGCGGTAGGCGGCGGCCACCGGCCCAAGGAGCTCGGCGGCCCGCTGGGGCCGGGTCGTCTCCGGCAGGACCGCCGTGACCTGTAGCTCGGCGTCGAAGGCGATGCGGGAGACTTTTTCCTGTATCAGCAGAGGGTCTTCCACCCGCTTGCGGGCCTTCTTCCAGCGGTGCCAGCCCCAGCCGCCGACGGCCAGCCCCAGGGCCGTGACCGTGCCCAGGAGCGCCGCCTTCCATATCTCCCCGTCCTGCACCCACAGATAGCCCTTGAGGGCCGCCAGCGCCCCGATGCCCAGCACGGCCATCGTGATGCCGTCCATCTGCAGGGGCTTGGTCTGGAAGGTGTAGGCGGGCTCTCGCGGCTCCATGCCGGGACGCTTGTGGGCCTTGTCCATGTGGGCCTGGGACCAGTCGGGGCCGAGGGAGCGCAGCAGGAGCCGCGCCACCACGCGCTCGTCGTCCTCCAGGGCCGAGAGCGCGCCCATGAGGGCGATTAGGGGGTCGGAGCCTGGGTCGAGCAGGTCGTCGTCCCGGAAGGTGCGCAGGGGGACGTACTCCGGGCCGTCGGCCCGCAGGGTCATGCTCCACGCCTGCTCCCCCTCGTCGAGGCGCAGGGGGTCGTCGCCGGGGTCAACCTTCCGGATGCGGGCCTGGGGGTAGTGGGCGGAGAGCTGGCCTCTCACCACCTCGTCGTCGAGGCAGCGGGCCATGAGGGTCACGCCGTCCATGTCGGCGGCCAGCTCCAGGGAGAAGGGTTCCGGCACCGCGATGGAGCCGAGCATGTTCTCCACGCCCAGCAGGGTGCGCTCCCCGGCGCGGGGCGGCGTCACCGCCAGCAGGACGGGGCCTTTCTTTTCGCTATCGTCTCCAAACAGCAGGTTCTTCGGGTTCAGCTTCATAGGGGATGCCTTCCTTTCTCTACGGGTCTCTTTTTGCGTTCTCGCCTGTCCTACCTGTGCTGGCCCGGCCGCCACTCGATGACCTCCGTCTCCTCCGGGGTGGCCTCGATGCGCACGGGGAAGCGGTGCCCCTTCGCCAGCAGCAACCCGTCTCCACGCGGGCACGACAGGAGCCATCGCTGGAGGTCCTGGGGCAGGTCGAAGGCGTCGCCCACGGTGCCGATGGCGGCTGCGTCCTGCTGGAGAAGCAATTTGAAGGCGGCGTTCTGAAGCAGGGCGCGACCGGAGTGGCCGGTGATGGCCCGCGAGGTGTCCTCGCTGAGCAGGTCCTGGACGTCCTGGGTGATGAACTGCAACCCCAGCCGGTGCTTCCTGGCCCGCTTCGCCATCGACACCATGAAGGCCGCGCCCTCCGGGTGCTGCATGATCGACCACACCTCGTCGACCACCAGCAGGCGGGGCTTGGGGTCCTGGGCGGCGGCGGCCCACACCGTCTCGGTGCAGACCATCGCGGCGGCGGGGCGAAGCTCCGGCTCCAGGAGCCGCAGGTCGAAGACGGTGATCAGGGCCTCGTTGGAGAGCAGATCGTCGCCCTCGTCGGAGAGGAGGTTGCGCAGGCTGCCCGTTGCGAAGGGCCGCAGCAGCCTCGCCATGTCTTCCCCTCCCGCCTCATCTCCTTGCAGGTACTCGTAGAAGTCGCGGAAGCCGGTGCGCTCGCGGGGCTGGGCGTAGTAGCCCGCCAGGGCGTGGTCCAGGGAGGCCCTGCGCTCCGCGCCGAGACTCTCGCCCACCATCACCTCTATGAGCCGTCTCAGGCTGCCGATGCGCTGGAGAAGCTCCTCGGAGTCGCCCCGCTCGATGACGAAGGGGTTCATGCCCTGGCCGGGGACGCCGGGGGAGAGCACCCGTCCGCCCGCCGCCCTCGCCATGTCCGCGTACTCGCCCTCCGGGTCGATGACGTAGGCGGTGACGCCCCGGCAGAGGCCCCGGAGCATCCCCAGCTTGGTGGCGAAGGACTTGCCTGAGCCGGAGCGGGCCAGCACCGCCGTGTTCGCGTTCAGGTGCGTCCCGTCCCAGGGGTCGTAGACCACCGGGGCGCAGGCCCGCATGTCGATGCCGTAGAGGGTCCCGCTGCGGGTGTCCAGGTCCGGGGGCGAGAAGGGGAAGAGCCGGGCGATGCTGGAGGTGTCCAGGGTGCGCCACTCGGCGACGGCGTTCAGGGCCAGCGGCAGCGTGGACAACAGGCCCTCGCGCTGCCGGAAGGCCAGGGCGTCGAGCTTGCCCAGGGTGGCGGCGAAGTGGGCCTTCGCCCGCTGGGTCATCTCCTTCAGGGATTTCTCGTCCCTGGCGTGCAGGGTGATTGACAGGGAGGCGTGAAAGAGCCTCTCCCGGCCCCGCTGCACCTCGTCGCGCAGGCGGGTCACGTCCTCCAGGGCGATCTCCGCCTCGGGGGACATGGTGCGCCCGCGCTTGAAGGAGAGGGACTGGGCCGACTCGAAGCGGACCTTCTGCCACTCCAGCGTCCTTGCCGCCTGCTCGGTGGGTATCGGCCCCAGGTGGACGGACAGGTCCATCGGCGCTCCCGCCGCCATGAGGCTCTGAAGGAAGCCGGGGGCCAGCGACCGGGGCCACTTGCCCAGGTGGAGCGACCGCACGAGGGTCTCGCCTATGCGCATATCGCGGCGGCCTATCTCCACCTCGACGGGGGCCTCCTCGTCGAACTCGGTTGGCGATCCGCCCAGGGCTGCGGACACCAGGAACATCCGAAGCTGGCGGCCCCTGAGCGTGTGGACGGACAGCCCGGCCCGCGCCAGCAGGCCGCGCAGCTCGTCGATGCGCCCGAACTCGCACACGGCGTAGAAGCGCCGGTCGAGGATGCCGTCGCGGGCCTCAAGGTCGGTGAGCAGACGCCCGAGGGACTCGGCCGCCGCTCTGGTCTGCGGGGGAAGGTCCTCCGGTTGGGACTCCTTCAGCTTCTCCCGCATCCCTCCGAGCCGCGGCGGGTGCTGCCTGATGAGCAGCTGCGCGGGGAAGTCCAGGGCGTTGAGCGCCCCGGCGAAGGCTCCCAGCTTCGGCTCGTCGATCTCCAGGCCCATCACCTCGCAGACGCCGAGCTTCACCCCGTCCAGGCGCACGGGACCGTCGTCGTCCAGGTGCGACAGCATGAAGAACAGGGGCAGCTCGGGCGGTGGCTTGGGGGCCGGGGTCTCCGTCGTTGCGTTGGATTCCGGCTCCGTGGTGAGTCCGCCCTCCGGTATTGCCTGCGGAGCGACGGCCCCGTCCGGGGTACTCCCCGCTCCGCGCCTCGTGATTCGTTCAATCAGCTTCTTCAAGTCGATAGCTTCCTTTTCTCTAGGGTGTTGGGAGGGATGGGATGACGCCGTGCTTCAGCAGGGCGGCGACGCCCTTGGCCGAGAGCACCAGCGCCAGGCCGACGACCGCCATGACGACGGCGGCCTTGGCCCGTCCGCCGCCGCGCTCCTCGCCTCCCTCGGCCATCAGGACGAACCCGGCCCAGACGATGGCGAAAAGGCAGAGGCCGGAGCCGGCGTAGGCCATCGCCGTGAGCACGCGGTCGAAGGCGTGAAGCATCGCTTCCTCTTCCGGCGAGGCCCCCATGAAGACGAGGGCCGCGCCGGTCAGCGGCAGCAGGGCCGTCGCCCGCCTCACCAGGGCCACTCCCATCCCAGCAGGTCGAACCAGCCGCGCAACCCGTCCGCGGGCTCCTGCTCTGCGGGCGGGTCCACCGGCTCCGGCTCCGGCAGGACCAGGACGGCGAAGGGGTCGTCGGAGCCGACTGCGCCCACAAGGCTCAGGGACTCCTCGCGGGTGCGGGTGACCGGCTCCCGCTCCACCGTCTCGGCCTTGACGTGCTCCTTGTGCAGGACCGCCACCGTCACCTCCCTGGCGATGGTGGCGCTGGGGACGTAGGCGTAGGCCGTCGCGGTGGCGGACGACGTCGAGCCGTCCTCGCAGGTGGCCGTTGCCGTCTCACTGTCGGAGTCGCTGTCCCCCGGGCGATGGAGGCGCACGGTCCTGGTGACCTGCTCCGTCCGCTCAGGGTGGTGGGTGAGCACGGTCAGCGGGGGGATGGGGATGCTCAGACTCGCCTCAAGGCTCACGTCCACGCTCACGACGTGGATGGCCTGACCATCCCCAATGGGCAGGGTGAACCGCGTCTCTCCATTGGGGACGAAGGGGACGCTCGCCTGCGACGCTCCCGTCGCAGCGGAGAGAGTCCCGACGATTGCCGTCACCCCGGCGTCCATCAATGCCGTCTGGATCACGTCGGCGTGTCCGGCAACCGTCTGAAGCTCGACCGGGTGCTCGATGCTCGTCACGCACTCGGACTCGACGACTCCGCCGACCGCTCCGGGCGTCCAGCCCAGGGAGGTCACGCGAAGGTCGCAGAGTTCCCCCTCCACGACCGGCAGGGGGAAGGGAAGCTGTGCTTCCTCGAAGGTCAGCGCACCGGCCTGTCCCAGCGTGTCCTCCCATGACACGGTGAAGGACGGCACGGGTCCGTGGAGGGGGAGCGAGTAGTCGATGCGCTCCCCCTCTGCCAGCGTCGCCGAACCCCAGAAGCGCAGCCACGTGCCCTCCGGCCCGCCGAAGGCCCGGACGCGGATGTCCAGGGCGGTTGCGGCCCGGAGGGTCACGGCGGCGCGGTCGCCGGAGACCGTTAGCCCCTCGACGAATATCCGGCGGCCCTCCACCGGCTCCTCGACCTCGAAGTCGATCTCGTTCCGCCAGGGCTCGTGGCCGTCGGCCAGGGCCGACTGCGGGACGGCCACGACGGCCGCCATCAGGACGGCCAGGGCCACCACCGGAATCCAGCCCATGCGGGGCTTCCTGCGTCTGCTCTCCAGGGTCTCGGCCCGGTGGTCCTGGCCGTGGCGGTTCCCCCCGTCCTTCCCCCTGCGCTTGCCGAACCAGCGCATCCGCCCGTTGCGGCGTTCTTTGTTCATGCGGGTCTTCCTGTTCTTGCGCAGCCTTCCCAGCCCGCGCCCGGCGCGTTTCGCCATCAGGCTCAGGGGGCCGGGGCCGCTCTTCACCGGGTGCGGGGGAGCCGGGGTCTCGGCGCGCACCAGCTGGGCGACCGGCCCTGCGTAGACCCGCGCCCCCAGCCGGTACTTCAGAAGGTCGGCGGCCACCAGGGGCAGCCGCCGACCGCCTATCTTCCCCACCACCATCGCCACGCCGACCAGTCCGAGGACGACGGCCAGCGCCATGCGCACCTCGGACGGGCCGACGGGGGCGTAGCGGTATGCGCCGTAGGAGATGGCGCACACCGCCGTCACCGCCACGATCTGCGGGAAGGTGAACCCCAGCAGGACCTTGTCCTCGGCCTGCACGTGAGTCGGTACCTCGTGTTCTCTCATGTCTTCTTCCTCCTTCCGCCCGTCCGCCTAGCCGTCGTCGCCGGCGTCGCCGGCGTCCGGCGCTTCGGGTTCGGGCAGGGCTTTGTCGATGTCGATTCCCGGGTCCACCACCGCGTTCATCACCAGCTCCACGACGCCGTAGGCGACCAGGGCCAGGACGATGCCCGCCAGGGCGGTCATCATGGCGCTCTTGCCGCGCTCCATCTGGTGGGGCGCTCCGCTGGCCGTCAGGTACAGGTATGCGCCGTAGATGAAGAAGCCGACGCCCACCGCTCCCACGACGCCCAGCAGGATGCCCACCAGGTTCGATATGGTCTGCGTCAGTTGTTCCATTCGTTGTTTCTCCTCTCTCGTTTCCGAGCGCTTTGCTCGTCTCTATTGGTCGGGGTCCGTCCGCTCAGTCAACTGCACATCGCTCCTCCCTTCTTTGCGTGGTAGTTGACGTGAGTCCGCTCACGCCGTTGTCTGTCGTTGTCGTTACTCGCCGCTGCTCCTGGGCGCTCCGCCGCCGTCTCCCCCGCCAGCGGATGGCGTCGCCATCGAAGCGGCCGAGCTCAGGCCGCTGGCGGCTGCCGACACGCCCGCGCTGGCCGCAATCGCTCCCACCGCCATGCCTCCCGGCCCTCCCGCGGCCCCGCTCATCAGCCCGATGGTCCGGGCCGAGCGCATCAGCGACGACGGCAGGTTCATGCCGAAATAGAGCATCGAGAGCCAGGAGTCGAAGGTCCCTGAGTTGCCGAGCATCGAGGGCACCCGGGTCGCCATGTAGACGAAGGCCAGGGACATGAGCAGCTTCCATATGAGGTCCTGCACCGGCTCGAAGGCGGCGACCGACGCGAACTCGTTCAGGAACCCGATTCCCAGGGCCAGGGCGATGAGCTGCACCGCCTGCTGGAACACCGTCGTCATGAAGAGCCTGAGCCAGTGCCGTCCCCATCCCGCCGTGTGGGGCAGTATCCACAGCCCGAGCGCAATCGGGGCCAGGGCGAGCAGGATGTCGATGAGGGCCAGGCGCAGCACCATCTGCACGATGACGTAGAGGACGAAGAAGCCGTAGACCAGGTAGAGCAGGGCCAGCAGCTGCGCCATGCCCACGCTCCCGGCCTGGACGGCTCTGAGGAACGTGTCGAGGGGAGCCCTGAGCAGGTCTCCGGGGGTGACGTTGAGGGAGACGGCTATGAACCCTGACACGGCGTCGGCCACGTCGAGGACCAGGGCGCACCACCAGAGGGACGATGCGGCGGCCACGAGGCCGAGCACCAGTCGGGGCACCATCTCGCGCCATCCCGCCTGACGGGTCCCCAGGTGCTCGGCCATGATGAAGCTCAGCCCCATCCAGCCGAGGATGACCACCAGCGCGCCGGTTGTTATGGCCCAGACGACCATCCACGCCTGGCGCACCAGGTCGTGGGCGTAGGTGAGGTCCGCAGGGGTGCCGGTGAGGATGTCGCTCATGCGCTAGCCGCCCCCGCAGTTGTCGGCGTCCTCGCCGGACGCCCGCTCAACCACGCCGCAGAGGGTCCCGTGGACTCCCTCGATCATCCAGCCGGCGAAGGCCCTCGCCCAGCGCGCTGGGCTGAGGGCGGACAGAATCTTGTCCCAGATGCGTCCGGGTTCGTGGATGGGGACGACGGCGTAGAACTCGCCCCTCCTGCCGTCCTCGGCGACGGCCAGCATCACCAGCAGGTAGGCCCGGTCGCGGTCGAGCTCGGGGTGGTCGTCGAGGTCGGGGTACTCCCACGAGTACTCCCAGCCGTCCGAGCGTTTCTTCTCTCCGCCCTTGACCCGGTACATGGCGCTTATCCAGTCGCCGGTGTCGGCGTCCCTGACCGCGTAGAAGAGGTCCGCGATCTCCCGGTCGAAGAGGGGCCTTGCGACGAACTCGCCGCCTCCCTTTCGCTCCACGAAATCCCGGTCGGCGTTGACGAGGGTTAGCTCGTTACCGGGCGGGGCTTGGGCTTGGGCGATGTTGCTTGCGGGGATTGCCAGAAGCGCCGCCAACAGCAGCGCGGCTGACAGGGGTAGGAGCCGTCTTATCGACCGGAGTCTTGCTTTCAACGCCAACTCGTTCACCTCTCTTCCGTTCGCCGCGATTCACCGGACCGCGGCAGTCGCAAAAGAGTGTGAACAAATCAAACGAGAAAAAAGACCCCTCATAGCTCTGCGCAAGGATGCGGGGCGTTACGGGCCGTTCCCCCGTGGCTCTGCGCAGGGATGCGGGGGGCTATAGACCCTCTTTTTTTTGGCCCCTTTCGTGCAGTATTGGGGGTGTACAGGAGTTTGAGTTTTGTAACAGAGCGGCCAGAGTCGTGATTTCGTAGCTGGAACAGGGGTAAATCGCCCCCCTACAGGACGTAACCAGTGAACACTTTTAGAAAGGGTGCGTTCCGGACTGCAATGACATCGCCAAACGTGGGGCATGACATCGGCGGGACCGTGGGACCGGCCTCTCAATGACATCAGGCCCCGGAAAAGGCGCTTGAAGCGGGGGTGCGTTACGGCCCCCAAAACGCGGCAATAGACCGGGGAAAAGGCCGGACAGTGGTTGACCGGAAACTCAGGTGAAGTCTTGGGAAGGAGAAAAGAGCCATGAAGACGACCGAACACGGCATCGAGGACAGCAGGGACGTGGAGAACGTCTATCACATGCGGCTCATGGCGCTGCTGAAAGAGCTGGTGCGGGACAAGGGATACAAGGGCGCGGCGCGGGTGCTGGAGCTGGACCAGCGGACGGTGGCCGAGAGCGCGAAGACAGGGCAGCTGTCACGGCGGGTGCGGCAGGCCCTGGAGCGTGCGTTGCAGGAGGGCGTCGGCTCTGCTGCGGCCCGCCAGCGGGAGCGCAACGAGAAGCTGGAGCACCGGGTCGATGCGCTGGAGAAGGGCCACGAGGCGTTGGGGAAGGGGCACGACTCGCTGGGCAAGGAGGTGCGCAGTCGAGTGGCTGCCGTCGAGGGCCGGGTCGAAGCCCTGCGGCGGGACGGCGCACAGGGGACCGGGGCCGGTCATGCCGGCGCCGGTCCCTCCCAGGCGGAGAGCGGTGCGTCGGACGCTGGAAGGAAGCCGCCTCCGAGGCCCAGGTTGCGGCGTGAGTACCCAGACCTCGTGACCCTTGAGCCTGCCCCGGACGACGAGGAGGTGTTCGGCGATGCGTGGCCGATGATCGTCGAGTGGCGGGGACTGAAGGACGTTCACCCCAACGAGGGGAAAAGCCTGGACTGGCTGCGCACCGAGGAGCGGTTCCTGGCGTTGGAGCTGGCCCTGCTCGAAGACCACGGCATGACGCTCCCCCCGGCTCGGTTTCCGCTGAGGGGCTTCGACCGCAACGGTCAGGTCAACTGGCGTCAGACGGCGCTCTTCGACACGCGGAGAGCGATCAGAAAGCGGGAGCTTCTGAACAGGCTGAGCTTCGGTCTGTTGTGGCGGTAGCCGGGCCGGGAGTGCGAAGGGTTGGCTGTTAAGTTTTGTGAACGATTTGGCGGCAATCTTCGGAAGGGGTGTTGCAGGCCCTCTTTTGCGGGTCTCGAAGCGGCGATACTAGCCTCACTGTTTGGCTTTTTCCAAGGTTTCCGACCATAGAAACCTGGGTGCGTGATCCCTGTTGCACGGGTCTGTCTGGAGGATGATTCGCTCTCCCCCGGTCGCCCACGAGGGAATTGCTGCTGAAGCGGAGTTTGACGTTGGTCCTTCGCAGGCAGCACGGATCGAAACGACGGAGTTGACTTAGCCCTTCGTCCTCGGTCCAGTCCGGCGGTTGAAGTTTGACGTTGGTCCTTCGCCCGCTGGACACCCGTTCAGCGATTGGAGTTGATCGCTTCTTCCGCTGGACACCGGTCTGGCGGTTGGGGTTGATCGCCTCATCCGTTGGACACGAAGGACGGAGTGCACCCTGCGCCCCGTCCTCCACCAGTCGGTCGAAGCGAGTCTGTCGCTTCGACAGGCTCCTCATGCTCTGCGGCATGGCTGACTGACAGCTAGGCCGCAGCTTCGACATGCGCCGGTCTGCCGTTGCAAGCAGGCTGGTCGCTTCACGTCTCGCAGCTTTTCCCACTGACGTTGTTCACCCTGGGCCGAGCTGCGTCTTCTCTCATGCGTCGGTCTGCGACTGAGACGTAAGCCGGCCGCTTCCCGTCTCGCAGCTTTTCCCACTGACGGTATCCACCCTGTGGCGAGCTGCGTCTTTCTCCCATGCGCTGGTCTGCGATGAAGTCGTAGGACAGCCGCTTCCCTCATAGCAGATCCCCCGGAGTCGATTCCCCAACGAATCACCCTGGGCCGGGCTGCGTCTTTCTTCACCCTCCGCTCCGTCTTCCGCGTCCGGCATCCGACCGTGGGCGGAGTGCGTCCAGCGTCAACCCATCACCGAAGACTCGCGCCGTGGATGCAGGCACGGGTCAGCAACTGAAAGGAGGAGTCCATGCACGTCAACGAGGTCCATCGCCGCTGACGGCGGGGCCTCCGGGTCTCACAACACATCCCAACGCACAAGGGCCGTTCCCAGCCGGGGACGGCCCTTCTTCTTTGCCCGCAAGCGGGCGCAGGCCAAAGGCAACACAACACAAAAGGAGGACGGACCGATGACTACGGCAACGATGGAGACCGGAACGACAACGACGAGGACGGCGGGCGCGGAGAGCGAGCTGAGGGCCGCTGCGAGGCGGCGCGGGATCACCATGAAGGAGCTTGCGGCCCTGATGGGCGTGAGCGCGGGCTACCTGTCGGGGCTTTCGACGGGGCGTACGCCGTGGACTCCCAAGATGCGGGAGAAGGTCGCGGCGGTCTTGGGAGAGGTCCCCGGGCAGGGGACCGTCTACCGCCAGGGCGGCGTCGTGACCGGCGAGAGCAGCTTCATCCGGGAGCGCGCCCGCACCCTGGGCATGACCATGCATGACCTGGCCGACCGCGTTGGCGTGTCCTACAGCTACATGACGCAGGTTGCCCGTGGCCGCCAGAACATGGGCGTCAAGGTCCAGGCAAGGGTCGAGTCGACGCTCAAGGCCCCGGCGAAGATCGCGCCCGCCACGTGCGCCAACCGCCAGGGCGTCGTCGTGGCCGGGGAGAGCAGCTACATCCGGGAGCGGGCCAGGGAGCTGGGCATGAGCCTGCGGGACCTGGCCGACCGCGTGGGCGTCTCCTACGGCTACATGTCAATGGTGGCGCGGGGTCATAGCAACATGGGCGTGAAGGTCCAGGCGCGGGTCGCGTCGGCGCTGGAGGCCCCGGTGAAAGTCGCGCCCGCGCAGCCCGCCTGCATCGACCGCGAGGCCGTGTGGGACCGGATGAACGCCCACGGCTTCAGCCAGAACGAGGTCGCCCGGCGAGCGGGCATCAGCTCGGCCCATCTCTCCCAGATCATGAACGGCAAGTCCTCCCCGTCGGCGGGCGTGCTGAAGGGGTTGCACGGTGTCCTGTTCCAGCCGACGAGTGCGGAGCGGGTCATGCCCGCCGAGGTGAAGGTGCTGGGCTGGCGGAAGGGAGAGCGGAGCGGGATGGTCGTTCGCGGCGCCGGTGGCCCCGGGCGCGGCGCCAAGTCCGGCGGCGGCACCGTCAGGGTCGGCGGCCGGGTGCCCTGGGGCGCGAAGGCGGAGTACGCCTACCGCGCCGGGTACGACGGCATGGGCCGGGTCTCGGTAACGCACGTCGTCGAGCGGGGCTACTCCGCCATGCTGAAGCGGCCGGAGACGGCAGCTGCGTAGGGCTCCATGACGTACCGCATGATGGGCGGCCCGCATCCAGGGCAGCTCAGACGGCTCGGTTCGAGCCGCATACGCGAGTCCCGCCGTGGGCGGGCCTTCGCACGTTCAAGCATTCGCCTGGGGGCGTTGCCGGAACCCGACCGCCCCCGCTGGGGCGGTGCAGTCCGTCTCCCGTCGCTCTCCGCCTTGCGGCGGCGACTGATGGAGACGTGCGTCCGGGTCCCGGCGTCGTCCTCCGGCCCACTACGGAAAAGGAGGACGACACGACATGAACCTCGGAGGTTTCATCGACACGTTCAAGGACGCAATAGCGCGAAGGGTGGTGGAGTCCTATCCGCCCCTCTACCGGCCCTCGGAGAACGGCGGCAGGCTGCCCCGCCTGCTCCGCAAGCCCCTGGGGGCGCAGGCCGACGCCATCAGGGGCGCGGCCCTCTCCCTGAAGGCCCACCGGGGCACGACGGTCGTCGGCGAGATGGGCACCGGCAAGACCTTCATCGGCGCGGCGGCCGCATACATGGCGGGATTCGAGCGGGTGCTCATCATCTGCCCGCCCCACCTGGTCCCCAAGTGGAAACGGGAGGTGGAGATAACGGTGCCCGGCGTCCGCGCCGCCATCGTCGAGTCCATCACCGACCTGGAGCGGCTGCGCCTCTCCGTCGGGTCCGGCCCCCTCTTCGCGGTGATGAGCCGTGAGAAGGCCAAGCTGTCCTACCGCTGGATGCCCGCCGTGATACAGCGGTGGGCCGTCTCGAAGGGAAGGCTCCTGCGGGAGGAGGAGACGGGGGAGCCCTTCCGCATCCCCTGCTGTCCCGACTGCACGGCGCAGATGGTGGACAAGGACGGCGTGCCGCTGACGTTCGCGGACCTGAACCGCCGCAAGCACACCTGCGCCGCCTGCGCCGCCCCGCTGTGGCAGGCCGACCGGTCCGGCCCCGCCCGCTATCCGTTGGCCGACTACATCAAGCACCGGATGAAGGGCTTCTTCGACCTGCTCATCGGGGATGAAGTTCACGAGTTCAAGGGGCGAGGCTCGGCCCAGGGCATCGCCGCGGGCATCCTCGCCGACGTGTGTGGCAAGTCCCTCAGCCTGACCGGGACGCTCTTGGGAGGCTACTCCTCGACCATCTTCCACCTGCTCTACCGGTTCTCGCCGGAGATCAGGACGGAGTTCGGGCGCTCCGACGAGCACCGCTGGATACAGCGGTACGGCTTCGAGGAGGTCACCGTCGGCAAGCCCGACGACGACGCGGTGGAGGACGGGCGCAACAGCCGCCGCCGCAGCTACCGCAAGGTCACGAGGGAGCGGCCAGGGCTGGTGCCCAGCGCTCTGTTCCACATCATCGGGAACACGGTGTTCCTGCGCCTGGCGGACGTTGCCTCCGGCCTGCCGGACTACGAGGAGAAGATCCTCGTGTCCTCGATGGACTCGGAGGAGGACGCGACCGGGTACTCCCAGCGCACGGCCTACAACACCGTGTTCGAGGAGCTGAGGCTGAAGCTGGCGGAGGCTCTGAAGGCTGGCTCCAAGCGGCTGCTGGCGACTTACCTCCAGACCCTATTGGCCTACCCGGACGGCTGCACCAGGGGGGAGACGGTCTTCGACCCCAGGAGCGGGGACGTCATAGTGCAGGTGCCGCCCCTGTCCGAGGAGAAGCTCTACCCGAAGGAGAAGGCCCTGGTCGACCTGGTGGCCGCTGAGCGGCTGGAGGGAAGACGGGTGCTGGTCTACGTGACCCACACGGGGACCAGGGACATCACCGGGCGGATGGACGACTTCCTCACCCGGCACGGGTTCCGGGTGGCGGTGATGAAGGCCGACGCGGTGGCCCCGAACCGCAGGGAGGCGTGGGTCGCCGACAAGGTGAAGGAGGGCATCGATGTCCTCATCTGCCACCCCAGGCTGGTGCAGACGGGCCTCGACCTGATCGACTTCCCGACCATCGTCTGGGACGAAACGGATTACTCGGTCTACGTGGTCCGGCAGGCGTCGCGGCGGTCGTGGCGCATCGGGCAGACCCGCCCGGTGAAGGTCGTGTTCATGAGCTACCGGAACACCCTCCAGGCCGACGCGCTGAAGCTGGTGGCGAAGAAGATGCAGAGCTCCCTGGCCGTCGAGGGGGAGTTGCCGGAGGACGGGCTGGCCGCCTACGGGGACGACGGCGACGACATGATGATGGCCCTGGCCCGCAGGATCGTCAGCGGCGACGAGGAGGACGAGGCCGAGACGATGGAGGAGGTGTTCGCCAAGGCACGGGACGCCGAGAGCGAGGCCGAGGAGCTGCTGGTGGACGATGGCTGGAAGCCGGTCGAAGTCGAGCCGGAGACCATTGCGGTGAACGGCAACGGCCACCACGACGACCTGTTCGGGCAGACGGTCGAGCTTGTCCCGGTCAACGGGCACGCCAACGGCAACGGGACCAACGGGCACCACGACGAGGCCCCGGAGGCGCAGCAGTCGCTGTTCTCCTGGGCCGAGTTTATGGCCGAGGAGCCGGTCAAGCCCAGGCGCCGCAAGACCCAGGCCCCGTCACTGTCCCTGTTTGAGTGGGCGGTGGAACAGGAGCGGGAGGAAGAGCCGGTTGGCGCGGGACGCTAGACCGCAGTTCACAGGGGGAGGTCGTCGCCACATCGACGGCGGCCTCTCCCGGCTTCCCATGTATGCCGCCCTTTTTTGTTGCCCGAAATCACCGCCCGTCTTCGACATCCCCGAAGCAAGGGGCAGCGGGCGCTCACGTCCGCGTGGCGGCGCTACCGCGCCGCCTGCCCCTCGCCCGCGCCTCCCCGCTTGCCCAGCGCCTCGCGGGCCAACCCTCTCGCCTCCCGCGCCACGGCGTGCCCCGGCTCGATGCCGAGGATGGCCTCGAAGTCCTCGACGGCGCTCTCGAACCGGGCCAAGTACATCCGGGCGATCCCCCGGCTGTAGAGGACGTCCCTGTTCCGGGGGTCGATGTCCAGGACCCTGCTGTAGTCCTCTATCGCCAGCTCGTATTGCTCCAGGCTGCTGTGGGCCAGCCCCCGGGCCGCGAGGGCCTCGGCGTTGCCGGGCTCAAGCTCCAGGGACCGGTCGAAGTCCCCGACCGCCTCGTCGTAGCGGCCCAGGCTGCCCAGGGCGATGCCCCTGCCCCGGAGCGCCGGGACGTTGTCGGGGTCGAGCCCCAGCACGGCGTCGAAGTCGCCGAGCGCGGCCTCGTGTGCTCCCAGATTGACGTTGGTGATTCCCCTGGCGTAGTAGGCGAGGCCGTACCTCTCCTCCAGCTTGATGGCGGCGTCGAAGTCCCTGACCGCCCTGTCCATCCGGCCCATGTCGCGGTAGGCCATGCCCCGGTGGTAGTGGGCGTCGGCGAGGTTGGGATTCAAATCTATGGCCCTGCTCAGGTCCTTCACCGCCCGGTGGCGCTTGCCCATCGCCACGTGGGTCAAGCCCCTGTTGTAGCGGGCGTCGGCGTCGCCGGGGGCCAGGGTGACGGCCACGTCGAAGTCGCTCATCGCCCCGGCCAGGTCGCCCAGTTCCGCCTTGCACGCCCCCCGGCTGTAGTGTGCCACGGCGTCGCCTGGGGCCAGGCGGATGGCGGCGTCGTAGTCCTCCACCGCCAGGCGGTGCTCCTCCAGCTTGGCGTGGGCGCGGGCTCTGTCGAAGTGGGCTCCCGCGTTATCGGGGTCCAGGGCTATGACTCCGCCGTAGTCCTCAGCCGCCAGGCGGTGCTCCCCCAGCTCGCCGTATGCCAGCCCCCTGGCGGACAGGGCCTCGGTATCGCGAGGGTTCGCCTCGATCCTCTCCGTCAGGCCCTCGACCATCCGGCGAAGGTCCTCTCGACCCATGCCGTCCATCATCTTGCGGAACCTCTGGTACTCTTCTTCCGATGGATTCCCCTGGTTCGTCCCGTCATGCTCCTCGTTCATGACGCTCCTCCTGTATGTCCTGGCGTTTTCCTGCCGGGCTGGTCTCTCGTTGCGCGGACGGCGGTCCCCAATGGCGCAGGCTACGACCCGCGGCCCGGACCTCGAATCGGTCTCCACCGGCTCAACTCCGCGTCGGGTCATCCCCTTGCGGCCTCTCCCCAACAGAGTGGTGCCGTCCTCCGACCCCTACGGGACTGCCGCCAACGATGCCCCTATGATGATGCAGCCGCTCTCGTTAGGCAACGCCGGTTTGACGGTGCGGATGGTGAGAGGTCCGGCCATGCGTGCGGCCTTCTTGCGTTTCCGGCCCCTGCGGCCGCAGGCGCTCGCCGGAGCGCCGACTCCCTAATCGGTGAACAGGTGGGCGAGGCCCAGGGGTCTCGCCAGGGCCACCAGCGCCATCATGTTCCGCATGCTGGGGTGAGCCCGTCCCTTCCTCCAGCGTCGCATCGTCTCGTGGTGGACGTCGAGACGGCGGATGATCTCCGCCCACGACAGGCCAGACTCCTCCTTGAACCGCTCCAGCCTCTCAGGGAAGTCCTCGGGGACTTGATAGGTCACTCTGCTGTGGTGGATGCGCTGTCGAGGCATCAAGCCGGTCCTTCCAGTGCACAGCCGGACTCACGCTCCCATGCGGGCGCATGAGTCCCCATTCCTGCATCCCTTATACCGTGGACGATCCGGCCTTCCTCCAATGTGCCTGCCTCACCCGTCCATTCATGTGTGCCATATCTTTCTGCTGCCCTCCGACTCATGGAAACTGCTGCTGACGATAAGGCTCTCAACGGTCAGCGCCGCCAACGGCAGTGGCCGCCCCGGCATAGGTCGCCGCGAAGTTCATCTTCAGGAGCCATCGGCGGAACGATTCGTTGTCGCTGAACTGCTTGAACAGCTCGGTGTGGTCTGCCAGTAACTCGGTCATGGCTCGCCCCAGCGCCTTGTCGTGCTCGATGCGGGCGTTCTGCCTATCGGAGTTGGCCATAGCGTTGCGGTACGCAGTATCTTCGGCAACCTTTGCGGGCAACTCCTCGGATATGACCCTCTCGATCTTGTCCTGGTCCTTCCACTCGATGTTGCCAAACCGGTCGTTGAATTCCCTGATGATGTTGGATAGCCCGTCCATCTCTGGATCAGGCTTTTGCCCTCCGACTTCGGTGGGGACCGGCCCGATCTCTGCGTCCTCGTCGGGCAGCTGTATGTCCTGCACCGCCTGTTTCTCCACCCGGTAACTGTCCATGTCGATGGATTCCAGAATCCCCTTCGACAGGTCGTCTTCCTCGGGAGCGGGCAGCTTGGGCACGAGGAAGGTCAGGAAGATGGAGAGCTTCTCCCACTCGGCGTTGGTGTAGGGCAGGATGGTAGCCAGGAACCCGTAGGCCCGCAGGAACGCCTTCGCCCTGCCCTTGAAGTCCACCTGACCATCCTCGTCCAACTCCCGGTAGACTGCGACGCAGGCATCGAGGATGGGATCGAGGCGGTCGCGATCCTCTTTCGCCAAGAACCGCTTCACCAACTCGTCCACCTGCTCCGGGCCGTAGACCTGGTAGCCGTCGAGGGCCGCCTTCAGGTCGTGCAGACGGTCGGGGTCGGTCTCCTCCGCCAGAATGGTGGTGCGGTAATAGTCGGAGAAGGCGTGCTGAATGGTGTCGGCGTCGTTGGCGAAATCCAGCACGAAGGCGTTGTCCTTCTTTGGGTGAGATCGGTTGAGACGCGAGAGCGTCTGCACCGCCCTCACCCCCGACAGCGGCTTGTCCACGTACATGGTGTGCAACAGCGGCTCGTCGTACCCGGTCTGGAACTTGTCGGCGCAAACCAGGAAGCGGTACGGGTCCTCCTGAATCCTCTCTACTATCAAGTTGGACGAGAAGCCATTGAGGGACGCCTCGGTGACCTTTGCACCATGGTACTCAGGTTCGCCTGAAAAGGCGGCGATAGCTTTGTAGGGACTCTTGCGCTCCTCCAGATAGGCACGGATGGCGTGAAAGTAGGTGATGGCCCTCTGGATGCTGCTGGTCACCACCATGGCCCTTGCCTGCCCGCCGATCTTCTGCAAGCTCGCTACCTGTTCGTGGAAGTGGTCTACCATGATCTCCGCCTTCAACCGGATGGCGTGGTCGTGGTCCTCCACGTATCGGCGCAGCTTCCTCCCGGCTCGCTTGGTGTCGAACTCCGGGTCTCCCTCCACCGTCTTCACCAGCCGGTAGTAGCTGCCGACCGTCGTGTAGTGCCTCAGCACGTCGATGATGAACCTTTCCTGGATGGCCTGCTTCATGGTGTAGGAGTGGAAGGGAACGTGCTTTGTAGCGCCGCCTTCGGGGGCGGGTGCGCCGAATATCTCCAGGGTCTTGTTCTTGGGTGTGGCGGTGAAGGCGAAGTAGCTGGAGTTGGCCAGCATCTTCTTGCTCTCCATGATGCGGTTGATATTGTCCTCGGTGGTCTCGTCCTCCTCGTCGCTACCGGATTCCCCAAGCGCCGTGGACATCGCCGCCGCCGTGCGGCCGCCCTGGCTGGAATGAGCCTCGTCGATGATGATCGCGAATCTGCTCCCCCTGTGCTCGTTGCCGATGGCGTCCAGGATGAAGGGGAACTTCTGCACGGTGGTGATTGCGATGCGCTTGCCCTGCTGCAAGAGGGCGCGGAGTTCGGCTGAGGTTTCGGCATGACCCACGACGGAGCCGACCTGTGCGAACTGCCTGATGGTGTCCCTTATCTGCCTGTCCAATACCCTCCGGTCGGTCACGACCACCACGGTGTCGAAGGTGGGCGCGGCGTCCTGCTCCAGCCCGATGAGCTGATGGGCCAGCCACGCGATGGAGTTGGACTTGCCGCTGCCCGCCGAATGTTGGATCAGATACCTGGCCCCGACGCCCCTTCCGGGCGCATCGGCCAGCAGGCTCCGCACCACGTCGAGTTGGTGATAGCGGGGCCATAGCTGATCCCGCTTCTTCTTGTCCGTCTTATCGTCCTTGCTCTCCACGATCTGCGCGTAGTTCTCGATGATGTTGACGAGGCTGTCCCTAGTGAGAACTTGCTTCCACAGGTAGTCGGTCTTGAGGCCGTTGGGATTCGGCGGGTTGCCCTTGCCGTCGTTCCACCCCTTGTTGAAGGGCAGGAACCAGGACGCCTTGCCGTCGAGCTTGGTGCAGAACCGCACCTCGTGGTCGTCCACGGCGAAGTGGGCCAGGCAGCGGCCCAAAGCGAAGAGCCGCTCCCTCGGGTTGCGGTCCCGCTTGTACTGCTCTACGGCGTCGTCCACCGTCTGCTTGGTCAGGCTGTTCTTCAGCTCGAAGGTGGCGACGGGGAGGCCGTTGACGAACAGGCACAGGTCGAGGGCAAGCTGCGTGTTGTCGTTGCTGTAGCGGAGTTGCCTCGTCACGCTAAAGCGGTTCTGCTTGTACAGGACCCCGGCCCTGTCGTTCCCCGGCGACGGCGTGCCGTACATGAGGTCGATCTGGTGCGGCCCATGCTTGACGCCCTTGCGCAGCACGTCGACGGTGCCGCGCTTCGTGACCTCTCCCTGCAAACGGGCCAGGAACCTGCGCCGGGTCGGGCTGTCTCCGTCCAAGTCCAGCGACTCTGCGATCTCCGGCTGGGTAGCGTGCAAGAAGGCGGAGAGCTGCGCCAGGTCCACGCAGTATTCCCTGTCGTAGTCGTGCGCGTTGCCGCACATCCAGCCTACGCCGTAGCTGGAAGGCCGCTCGGCAATCGCGCCAGCCTGCGGCGCGGCGCACGACGCTCCGGTCAGCGCCTCGCAGATGAGACGCTCCAGACCCTTCTCGCTGGTATCGGTGGTCACGCTATCACTCGCCTCTCATCGGAATAGGGACTTCCCGCACTTCTCCGGCCTGAATCCCCTCGACAGCGGCGCGAATGGCCTCTGTTCCCTCCCGCGAATGGCCTCTGTTCCCTCCAAGGAATAAGGCCAGGTGGTGGAAAGCAGTACGATCACGGACAGAGGCCGATGAGCAAGGTTCTGCTGATACCTCATGCTCTGATCGGTAGTGATAAATAGTTCGTAGCCCTCACTTTCAGCAACGTCCAGCAGGTCACCGTTGCCAAGTCTGTCCCAACCTCTCTCTTTCGCGGTATCGACCGCGTGGCCGTGGAGGTCCCTTCGGAGCGGCGCAGGAGTACCGTGGTCAAACAGTATCTTCAAGGCTGCTCACAGGTACGGGCGCTTTCAGGGAGTCGGCCACGTGCTGGAGGACCGACCTTATCTTCCATTCCTCCTCCATCTGGAACCACTCCATAAAGTCCTCGACGGTGGCGCCGGCCTCCAGGTTCTCGAACAGGGCGTAAACGGGCAACCTGGTGTCTGTGAACAACCACGCCCCGCTTACCTTGCCGGGGATCTGCTCCACCCCAGGGCAATTGCTCCAATCCGTCATGCGGTCACCTCCTCTGCGATTGCCGGTTCTTCCTCGGCGTCATAGATTCCTTCATCCAAGCCGTCCGCCATTGAGCGGTCTTCCTCTATCGGACCTTGATGGTCGGGTTCGTCCGGCAGCTGCGCCGCCGCCTCGCGCACGTCCAGCTTGCCCGTCACCACGTCGGCGATGAGCCGGGTGCGGTACTCTTGCACCAGCTCGATCTGGCGCCGAGCGCGGGTGATGGCAGCGTCAATGTCGGCGGTGGCCTTGTCGAGGTGTTCGACTATAGAGCACTGCTCAGAGCGAGGCGGGAGAGGAAGCCAAACGGACTGGATTCCTGCATGTGTAAGTCCGTAGCGAGTTACGCCGTTGGCCTGAACGTGAAACTGGTGAGCGACCCCTTTGGTCTGCAAAACTCGGTTCAGGTACGGCCCCCAAAGTTTCCCGTATGGCCTTAGCAAAGCCAAATGGTAGCCACAGATGAGATCGTCGGCTGTCTCTGCAACCAAGGCTGGTACGCCAATGTCGTTCCAAGTCTCAGAATCCTTGGTGATGAGCACGTCGTTTCGCTGAAGGCGGAACCTCTCTATCTCTCCCAATGAAGCCGTTGCCCGCATGAAGTCCATGCCCGGCGTTATGCTGTCGTTCTTGTAGACATCGACATAGTTGCAGAGACGAACGGGTATCTCATCATCCCGTACGTGCTTGTCTACGTTACTGACACGCATGTACGCAACAGTCCTCAACCGCCGCATCTGCCAATGCTCCGGCACGTCGCCGAGCCACTCGACGCCGGAGGGCTTGAGGCGGACGTTGGGGTCAAGGCCACGGGTGACGGCCCGGTTGACGACGGCCTGCTTCTCCTCCTCCAGCAGCGCAATGAGCTTCCGCTTGGTGCTGACGTACCGCCGGATGCGCCGGTCCACGTAGTCCAGGTAGCGCACGATTGCCCGCTGTTCGGGGGGCGGGGGGAGGGCCAACCACAGATACTTGAGCTGGCCACTGTAGATGTGCATGATGGTGATGCCGCGCCCCATCAAGGACTTCTGCGTCTGCGCGTCCGGACAATCCAGTGCGTAGCCAGCAAACCTGGGGTCGATCGGAACCGTTGGCCGGAAAATGATCAGGTCTCCACCACAGACAACGCGAGCGTCCATCAAGTTCACTGCGGATTTGCCAATCTCTTCAATCGTCTCTCCTGATGTAGGGAAGAGAACGTCACCCTTAATGATTGGCGTATAGGCACTGGCCTTCGCTGGAGAAACGTAACTCCGTGTCTGGCTAATGAAGGACTTGTGGGTCGTGTAGAGGTCTCCATACCGGACACAAGGTATTCCCCCGAGGACCTCGTCATCCTTGGTTCCGCCTGAGCCTTTGGAGAAGGTGCCAATCCTACCAAGCTGGACAACTTCCCAATACTCCGGCACGTCGCCTAGCCACTCGACGCCGGAGGGTCGGTAGCGGGAGTAGGGCTTAAGTCCTCCTATGGTGTCCTGTGCGTTCATAGCTCCAGCACACTCAGCAGTTCGTCCACGCTCATTCCGTGATGCCGCGCCACGCTCTTCAAGATACTCAATAGCGTCTTCGCCTTGATCGGATCGTGTTGCGGGATCACTTCGTGGTGTTCTCCATTGACCTGCGTGGTGACGCGCACGTGAGAACCGCGCTGCCGCACGGCTTCATAGCCCAAGCGTCGCAACGATGCCTGTAGGGCAGCGCCGCTCACATCGCGGGGCAATCTCATGCAACCAAAACCTCTTCGCGCACAAAGTGCAGCCTAATCAGCCTGGGTCGCTGCATGGTCTCGTCGAAGTAACAATCGACGGCCTCCTTGACATTGTCGCGCAGCTCTTCTAAGGAATCGCCCTCCGTGTGGATACCGTATCCCAGGGCGCTGGCGGTATATCCGCCATCCACCTCATCCTCGCTAACCTCGAAGATGATCTCGGTCTCAGACATAGGATCCTCCTATCAGGGATGGTTTTCTCTCGGGGCAAAACGCTACCTGCCATCCGCCGTTCCACCTGCGACCAGTATCTCCGCCAATAGCCCGTCCGTCTCGTGCTCCAGGGCTAGGATGTCGGCCCGTATCTCCTCCAGGGGTCGGAGCGGCTGGGGCTTGTAGAAGTGGCGGGTGAAGCTGATCTCGTACCCGACCTTCACGCTGTCGGGGTTGTACCAGGCGTCGGGAGCGTAGGGCAAAACCTCGCGGCACAGGAAGGCTTCGACGCCGCCCTCTTCCAACAGCGACACCTGCTCCGTGTCTCGCAGGTCGGGGTCCGGCTCGTACTCGACGACGGCGGGCTTGCCATTGACTGAGGCTGCAAACAGCCCGCGCAGCGGGTCAGCCTCGACGTCCCTCTTGTGAATCTTCTTGATAACCGATGGCGCGGTCTCAGAACGCTTGCCGTCATCCTTGAGCGCCCTGACTTCTTTCGCTGAGTAGACGCGCTCAGGATTGACGCCCTCAATTCTTAGGGGCCGTTCTACCGTGACCTTCCAGTAGCCGAAGGCCCTGTTGGGGAATATCTTCGCCTGCTCCGTCTCCTCGAAGGAGAGGAATGCATCGCAGATTCGGCGGATGTCCTCATCCGAAAGCTCGCAGTTCTTGTTGCCCAGGTTCTTGCGAAGAGGACGGAACCACTGGGTCGCGTCTATGAGTTGCACCTTGCCCCGGCGGTACGCGGCCTTGCGGTTGCTCAGCACCCAGATGTAGGTGGCGATGCCCGTGTTATAGAACATATTGAGTGGCAGCGCGACGATAGCCTCCAGCCAGTCGTTCTCGATGATCCAGCGGCGGATGTTGCTCTCTCCCTGCCCGGCGTCGCCGGTGAAGAGCGAACTGCCGTTATGCACCTCGGCGATGCGGCTGCCCATGTCCGTGCCCCGCTTCATCTTGCTGAGCATGTTGGCCAAGAACATCATCTGGCCGTCGCTGGAACGGGTGATGAGGGAATAGTCGGCATCGCCGCCGTGCTCGACGAGGAAGCGGCGGTCCATGATGCCGGACCGTCCTCCCATGCGTTCCAGGTCGGTCTTCCAACTCTTGCCGTAGGGCGGATTGGAGAGCATGAAGTCGAACTCTTCGGCCGGGAAGGCATCGGCGGCGAGGGTGGAGCCGAACCCGATGTTGTCGGCCTCTGCGCCCTCGCCCTTCAGAATGAGGTCGGCCTTGCTGATAGCGTAGGTCTCCGGGTTCACCTCCTGGCCGTAGAGATGCACCGAAACCTCCTTGCCCTTCTCACCGGCCAGTTGGGTCAGCGTCTCTTCTGCAACCGTCAGCATCCCGCCGGTGCCGCACGCACCGTCATAGACCAGGTAGGTGCCGGACCGCACCTGCTCAGCCACCGGCAGGAAGATGAGGTGGGCCATGAGCTGAACCACGTCCCTGGGAGTGAAGTGCTCTCCGGCCTCCTCGTTGTTCTCCTCGTTGAATCGCCGGATCAGTTCCTCGAAGACCGTGCCCATGCCGTGGTTGTCCAGCCCCTCCAGCCGCATCGAGCCGTCGCCGTTCAGGACGGGCTGAGGGCTGAGGTTGATGGAGCTGTCCAAGAATCTCTCCAACAGGAAGCCGAGGGCGTCAGCGTCAACGAGCGTCGGAATCTGGTTGCGGAACTTGAACTTGTCCAACACCTCCTGGATGTTGGGAGAGAAGCCGTCGAGGTACGCCTCGAAGTCGGTTCGCAGTTGTTGTTGCCGACCGCGTGAGGCAAGGTCACGGAGGCGGAAGCGGGACGTGTTGTAGAAGGCTTGGCCGGAGGCCTGGCGCAGGGCGGCGTCCTGGTTGGTGATGCCCGCGTCGTCCAACTGCTTCTTCATGCGGAGCACCCCGTCCTTGGTCGGCTCCAGCACGGCGTCGAGGCGGCGGATCACCGTCATTGGCAGGATGACGTCGCGGTACTTGCCCCGGACGTACACGTCGCGCAGCACGTCGTCGGCGATGCCCCAGATGAAGCCGCTGATGTTGAGGGCGCTCACTGGCTCGTCATGCTCCTATAGGCTGCCTTGACCATCTGGTCGAGGGCGACGGCGGCTTCCACGTTGAGACGAGGGTCGGAGTGGAGACAGGAAGATATCACCGCCAAAGGCTCGGGCTCTTCCCCGGTGGATGGGCTCCTGAGGAATCGGTTCACGTCCAGCCCCGACCAGGTCGCCAGCGCTGCGAGTCCGTTCACGTCGGGGTGTCTGCCTTGAGCCATACGAGTCAGGGTGGAGGCGCTGATGCCGCACTCCTCCGCCACCTGCTTCCAGGTACATTGACGGGCCTGCCTCTCTGTGTCCAACGCGGCGAAAAACGCGCCGCCGTCGAATCTCGCTGTCCTGGCCATTCTCTACTCCTCAGCGGGTACACACCACAGATCGCTGTCACCTGCCACTGGCGTGCATTGCTCATTTGATTATCGCAACTGTATAATTCGTTTGCAATGGGCATGATGGGAGTCGACTCGGATATGGAAATGGGTGCGGGCGAAGTAGACCGATCTTGGGTCACATGATGCTGGCCGGCCAGATGGTGCCTTCGCTGTACCCGAATCCGGGTTCTGCGAACTTATTCACCTCGACTAGTAGACGCATGAGGACATACCCGATCCCTCCCCCGCTAGGTGGTTTGTCACGTCTTCGGCGTTGGGCGGTAGCCCGTGACCCAAATGGGCAAGTCGATCAACCCTCGATTTCTGAGTGTCCCACAGGAACGATCACATCTAGTCTTGATCACTCTCCATACTGCATTCTCGACATAGAAACGGCGGGGCCTATCACTCAACCCCCCGATACTTATGAATTGCTCTTAGTTGGTGTGAAGCATGAACGGCAACATACGATATACCGTTGCAATCGCAGAGAACTGGGGCTCTTTGCTGCCTTCATAGATGGTTTCAGGGGCATGGTAGTTACCTTCAATGGCAGCCGTTTTGACCTACCAATCGTAGGCCACGCGCTTCAATTGGCTACAGGGAGATCACTACGGGTCTCGAAGCACTATGACATCCTGTCGAATGTCGAACAGCACGCGGGCAGGCGGATCTCCTTAGATGTCTTGGCCCGCGAGAATCTACGCATCGGGAAATCGGAGTGGGATCACCGGCTCAACAAAGAAATCTGGCAATCAAGCCCGGAACTGCTTATTGCCCACAACCAGGAGGACTTGAACCTTACTGCCAGACTATTCGAGATAGTCCTACAACGCCAACCACTCAAGGTCGATGGGAAGAGTGTCCTTCTGCCGCTGGACCCGTTTGAGCCGTTGCCATGAATTGGGGTTCCGCAGTATAGCCGTGCACCCAGGCATCGGGCGTTGGCGTGAATCCACTTAGTCTACCGAGCATTTGCTGATAATCCGCAGGGAGTCCCCCTCAAGGCGGTCTAGAATTGGAATCAAAGGCTGACAGCCTAGAATCGGAAGAAATGTTTGCCTGCTGGGGTAAGCTGGCCTCTGCCGACGAGTCGTCCAGCTACCACCCATTGCTTTGCCACATGGTAGACGTGGCGATGGTCACGCGGGAGATGTGGCAGTGCCGACCTTCGCCCCATGCGCACCGCGATAAGCAGCCTGCGCCGCAAACTGGGCGACGACGCCGAGGACCCCACCTACATCTTCACCGAGCCTCGCGTCGGCTACCGGATGCCGAAGGGCGAGGGGCAGGCAGAGGGACCGACCGCAACCCCCTGAGCGCGGAGCGTCCTTACTGTATATAGAGGAGACTGCGACCGTGGGATATCCTGACCTCGCCGTCGTGACGGGCGCCTTGGGCTCCACGGGAGCCTACGTGGTCCGGGGGCTGGTCGACCAGGGCGTCCGCATGAGGACCCCGAGCCGCCGACTGGCCCATCGGAACCCTCTCGGCGGTCTGGTGGACGTGGCCCGCATCGAGACGGGCACGCTGCCCGTGGACCCGGAACCGGCGGGGGTGGCCGCACTGGTGGACCGGGCCAGGAACGCCTTCCAGGACGCCGGGGGCCGGAACAACCTGGAGATCGACGTCGGGCCTGACCTGCCCCCGGTGATGGCCGACCGCAGGCGCATCGTCCAGGTCATCGCCAACCTGCTGTCCAACGCGGCCAAGCACTCGCCGGAGTCCTCGGCGATCCAGGTGTCCGCCGTGCGCACGGGCGTGCACGTCGAGGTCTCGGTGGCCGACCGGGGTCGGGGGATACCCACCGAGGACCTGCCGCGCCTGTTCCGCAAGTTCTCCCACTGGGATGACCGCGACGCGGCAGGCGACACGGGCCTGGGCCTTGCCATCTGCAAGGGGATAGTGGAGGCCCACGGGGGCCGCATCCGTGCCGAGAGCGACGGGCCTGGCCTGGGGCGCGGTTCGTCTTCACCCTGCCGGTGGTCCAGGACGCCGGACCCGCCCCTCGCCCCGCCCGCTCTCAGGGTGAAGGGCAGTCCGCGGGAACGGTCCTGGTGGTGGACGACGCCCCCTGGCGCTCAGGTCCGTGCGGGATGCCCTCTCGACCGCCGGCTTCCGGCCGGTGGTGACGGCAGACCCGGAGGAGGCGCTGCTCCTGATGGCGGAGGAAAGCCCCCGCCTGGTCCTGCTGGACCTGATGCTGGCGGAGCACGACGGGGTGGAGCTGATGGGGGACCTTCTGGCCGTCTCCCGCATCCCGGTCATATTCCTGTCGGCGTATGGCAAGGACGAGGTGGTGGCAAGGGTGCTGGAGAAGGGGGCCACCGATTACATCGTCAAGCCCTTCTCGCCGACGGAGCCCTTCGTGCTGGGCGACCTGCGCATCGACTACGCCCAGCGCAGGGTGACGGTCTCGGGGAGCCCGGCGCCGCTGACGCCGACCGAGTTCGACCTGCTGGCGGAGCTCTCGATGGAGGCCGGGCGGGTGGTGCCCCATGACCGGCTGCTGAGGCGGGTGTGGAGCCCGGGAAAGCCGGGGAACCTGCGGGTGCTCCGCACCCACCTGATGAGGCTGCGCCGCAAGCTGGGCGAGGACGCCGAGAACCCGAAGTACATCTTCGCCGAGCCCCGCATCGGCTACCGGAGGCGGAGGTGGTGGGGCCAGAGATGGAATGAGCACCACGCTCTTGGTTGTGCCGGTTTTCGTATTGGGGTAGTGACTGCCATGACCGGCCTTGTCTTCAAATGGGTGTAACGGCGATAATGAGGTACAGAGGAGAATCAGAGCAATGACCATTCCGTTCCCGGACCAAATAGCCGTTACGCAGTCCGACGTCTTCCAAGGGGACTGCTTGCAGCTAATTCCGAATTTGCCGGACGACAGTATTGATGTAGTCGTCACAAGTCCACCGTACTGGGGGCAACGGCAATCGTTGGGTAACGGGACCGAAGAAGATCCAAGAGACTACATCACATTCTTGCAGAAAGTCTTTGAGTCACTCCTGTCCAAGCTTAAGCCGCATGGTATCGTATGGCTCAACATGGGTGACGCGTATAACACGCCAATCAATTGGGGATATAAAGACTACAAGTACAGCTCCCTAGGCATTGACCGTAAGGGATTCAAGCCAGACAATGCCGCGTACACCAAGCCTCGTTTCAAGCGCAAGGCATTCATCGACAAGACTGCTGGCTGGCTGCAATACGGCAATTTTTTGATGCTTCCCCAACGCTTGCTAATAGCTCTGACCGAGTCGGGATACCTGTACCGTGGTGAAGTGATCTGGGACAAAAAAAATGCAATGCCAGAGGGACGCTGCCGACGACCCCATCGCAAGCACGAGCCCATTTACCTCTTGGCTCGTGCCGAACAACATTTCTTTCGCTCCACACCTCCAGTTCCTAGTGTCTGGAGATTTGCCAATGAGCACATCCCTGGGCTACAGCATCGTTCACGTTTCCCCATAGAACTTCCTCAGCGTTGCGTAGAAGCCTATGGTCGAACGGGTAAGGATGTCGTTGTTTTGGATCCCTTTTCAGGTTCGGGTTCTACGGGGATGGCTGCCATACAACTCGGATGTACTTACGTCGGGTTCGAAATTGATCCCGAGCAAGCTGTAGAGTCTAAGTTGCGATTGTTGGAGGCAGAACGACAAAGAGACGAGCAGATTAACGAGACAAACGTTGCCCTAGAGAATCCATCAGAAATTGCGAGAACTGGTCGTTTGGATTTGTAAAGTCACAGACATATATTCGAGCGACGGCAGCCTCGTCTTCTGTCGGCATCGTGTTTTGATTGTATGAAAAGCAAGCCGCAAAATAGCCGTTAACCTCAAAGTCTCGACGCTTGTCACTTGCCTGATTTTCGCTAGCATCTCCGAACTCACCAAGGTTGACAGGTTGCGTGCTGGGGAAGCTCTTGGAGTCCATTGTCCAAAAGACCGAGAGATATCCTGACTCCAGCAAAGCCTGACTCATAGGTACGTCGTCAGTTCGTCTTTCTGCAATACTGGCCTTCACATGGACCACTCCCAGCAACTGTGTCTCTCCTCTGAAACCATAAGTGAGGAGTACATCGGCCTTATCGGGAATAATCCGCGAATCGTCAATGCCACCCAACAATGCTGTCTTTTCCGACTTACCGGAAATCTTGGCGAATATTCCATTCTTCATCAAGAAGGGTCCGTAGTGAGCGACCAAGACGCGCTCCAACGCCCATCCGCTTGTTCGTTTCCAACTTTGCTCTAGATTGAGGCGAGCGTTGGCGTCGGGATGATTGGTGCGGTCGCAGTAGCCACGATTGATCACAAAAGTCCATAGATCGGATGCATTTGCCTCAGGCCAAACCTGGACGGCCCGGAGGAAAGCATTTGCTACTGCATCTGAACGGCTCGCTCCAGATGCCAGGCCAGCCCTCAGTACACCTATCACTTCATCATACTGGCTCCGCGTCGCTCCGATGAGGGGATACTCCGCATCGTATTGGTCGTATTTGAACCGGATCAATAGTGCGTCCGGGGTAGGAATAGCCTCCATCGAGTTTGGAGCTTGCGTTTGAGGTACGCTTTCACCAATTCCGTCGAAAAGCGCCGCCGGCGCCACATTCAATGCCGAGGCAAGGCGCAAGATCGCGTTAAGGGCCGGATTGCGCTCCCCGCGCTCCACACCACCAATGTATGATCTGTCCAACTCAGAGGCCTCAGCAAGATCCTCCTGTGTCAGCCTAAGAGCTTCGCGAAGGCGGCGAACGTTGCGTCCGAAGACTAGGTTGTCAGAACTGACCATGAAGGCCATCGTATTAGGAAGTACACGGGTCAGTCGACGGACTAATCGTACCATTCTCTCACAGCCAACGTGCGCATCGCTAAGGAATGGCGAGCAAAGCTGAGGCGAACCTGGTAAGGTGAATTAGAGGGAGCTATCCAGCCTTAACGTCGGATGCCGAGAGCCGACCCAGTGGGATAGGCGTGAGGGCTCTTACTATCACACGCGATTCGTACCTAACACGGCATGGTTGACCGATTTCAGTCTCACTGCTTATACTTCCTAGGGCTACGGGGCGATTGATCTCGACGGCGTTTCGCCGTCGTGCCCAGCGATGTGCTCCAATTGCACGCGCTGTTCCTGTCTTCCTGCGTCTTGCTGCGCTGCGCCTCCGGTTGGAATTGCCCCGTACGCCCATCTAGCTCAGAATCTCTAGCAGGCTGCTGAAAAAGGGGGCCAGCCCCACTGAGTGTCACGCTGAACGGAGTGAGGTGCGCCGGGGCAGGGACCAGGTCGACACGTGATCCAGGTTGAGGAACCCCAGCCAAGGTTCTTCGTGTTGCTCAAGGCGACGGTTGTTCCGCAGCCTGCTAGGTGATAACAGGATTACAAAGTGCCCAAAGTCTCCTCTTACCTCCGGCCGCAGTGGGCTACTATCTCTCAGGCAGATTTTAGGGACAACTACAGGCAGCTAGATTCGCTGCATGATCTCGCTGCCTTTTGGGAGGTTGGACCCTCTCAACTCAGCTACTATGCGTTCCGCATCGACAAGGCACGTGCATACAGAACATTTCGTATCCCTAGGCGCAATGGCCGAACAAGACAAATCGACGCGCCTACACCTACACTAAAGTATATTCAACGTCTCATACATGAGTCGTTGACGCGAGTGTATGGGCCGCATCCAGCTGTCCATGGTTTTCGATCCAACCGTTCCATTGTCACGAATGCAAGGAATCACGTAGGTAGCCGGTACGTTCTCAATATAGATCTGGCGGACTTCTTCCCAAGCATCACCAGAAAGAGGATTTATGGCCGGCTGGTTGCGGAACCTTACACATTTCACTCGAAGGTTGCTAATCTGATTGCCGCGTTGTCCACAAACATCTACTCTCGACTCCCTCAAGGAAGTCCATCATCACCGATCCTTGCCAATATCGTGGCCGCAGAGTTGGATGCCGACCTTGCCGAGCTCTGCGGATCACTTGGCAGTTGGTACACGAGGTATGCTGATGACATCACTATATCTACATCGCGGGGTGAACTATCCCCTCAACTCGCTAGGTACCCCAATGCGCGTGGCACAGGGCAGGTGGTCCTCGGAGACAGATTGGTAGATGCCATTGAAGGTCATGGATTCCGGATAAATGATCGGAAGAGCCGATTGCAAAGCTATTGGACCAGACAATTGTGCACAGGCTTGGTGATCAACTCTGACCACATCTCTCCCCCCAGGTCATATATTCGCCGTTTGAGGTCATTGGTTGACCACTGGCAAAGAAATGGCTGGCAAGATGCTGCACAAGTGCTGTCTTCAAAGGAACACCGCCCTCAATTTTCCGATAGGCAATCCCTTATGAACCACGTCACTGGAAGAATCGGGTACCTTAAGATGGTGCGCGGTCAGGACGATCCGGTTTCTCAGCGGCTTGAGCGGATTGTATCCTCGTTCCCTCAAGATCACTAACATATGGCTCAACCGGCGACGCAGGCTTCACCGATAGAGAGGAACATGGCGACCTCCAAAAAAACCCCAGAATCAGACTATTCCATATACACAGCCAGGTCCGTACAGGAATTCCTTGACTACTTGCTACCTAGCGCAGACCACTGGAATTCGGCCAGGCGAGGCGATCTGGCTTATCGCGGACAGGCATGGAGTCGGTGGCGACTCGTCCCAAAAGCCTTCCGTCCCGGCGAAATGAACGTATACGTACCTGATGCCCCATCCGGTAATCCGACGCGTGTCATACCTCAAGCACGGGCGGAATTTCTCGCTGCTCGACAGTTTGTGAAGGCAGCTGATGCCTCTGGGCTTCAGATTCCTGAAGGTGGTAGCCGATTCCTATTGCAAGAACCGCCACGGTCCATCTTTAGCGGTGCCGATTGGGAGCATGGGTGGCCAAGAGAGGAGTTCTTGGAGACTCTCGCATTGGCCCAGCACCATGGCATGCCGACCCGCCTGCTCGATTTCACAGAAGACCCTCTGGTTGCTGCCTACTTTGCAGCAAGTGCTGCGTGGGATGCAAAGAGAAGCCAAAGGCGAGGAGGAAGCAAGAAACGCTTCCTAGCTGTCTGGGTAGTCGACCTTAGATTCGTTCAAGCCATTAATCGAGTGGGTGGCCGTTACGTCGAGAGGATCGGCGAAGTTCGCGTCCCTAGAGCCAACAACTCCTACCTCCATGCGCAGTATGGGTTCTTTCTCATTGATCGAGGTGCCAACGACATTATGACGCAGGACAGGTCAATGTCTATCGATGAGGCGATAGCGGAACGGGCTCGGTTCTGGCAAATTGGCAAGCGGCTCGCTGGAAAAGGGATTAGTCGGACGTGGTTCGATGAGGTTCCGGTCAGACAGGTTAGGCTTCGCACGAGCCATACCGTTGAGTTGCTGAAAGAATTGGATGACCGCGGGTTGACGAGGGCGAGTTTGATGCCAAGCCTTGACCATGTTGCCGAGTCTCTGGAGTTTCAAAGGAGTATTCGAAATAGTAATCCATCGTCTTGAGAGTACTAAGAGTTGGACAGAGAGGGCCTTAACCCAATTGAGGTGAGGAGTTTACGGGAGGGCCTTGGCAAGCTTAAACAGCCCCCAGCCAAATCTCCAAGACTGTTCCCCCTGAACGACGTCAACCATTCTTGCCGGTTGCGCGACAATCATTTTTGCCGGTCTGACGCCTTGTCTGTCTGACGATTCTGGGCCGCGTTGGTCCTATAGCTCGGCAGGTCGAACTCCAGGATCACAGAGTGGTGGACGATCCTGTCTATCGCCGCCGCGGTCGCCATCGGGTTTGCAAACACCTTCTCCCACTCGCTGAACACAAGGTTGGAGGTGATGCCCAGAGACCTGCGCTCGTAGCGCTCTGCTATCAGGGTGAACAGCACCTCGGACTCGTCGGCTCCCTGCGGCAGGTAACCCAGGTCGTCGATCACCAGCAGGTCGAAGTTGTCGAGCTTCCTGAGCATCCTGGGCAGTTCCAGGTCCCGCTTGGCTGCCAGCATGTCCTGCACCAGACGGTAAGCTGGGATGAACAGGACCGAGCGGCCGGACTCAACCAGCCTGTGCCCTATGGCGCACATGGCATGGGTCTTGCCCGTGCCGGGCATCCCGAACGCCAGCACGTTGACGCCACGGTCGACGAAGTCCCCCTCACCGAGTCTCTTGATCTGCTGTCTGAGCTGCACCGGGGTCCTGTCGTGCTCGAAGGTGTCCCAGGTCTTGCCGGCAGGCAGCTTCGATGCCCTCCTCAGACGGTCCACCCGTCTGAGCCGCCTGTCCTCTGCCTCCTGCTCCATCACCTCCACCAGGGTCACGAGAGCGTCGGCATGACCGGCCTGACTGAACCTGCCTACGGTCTCGGCCGCCAGGGTGGGCAGCTTGAACTGCCTGCACAGCTCCCTGACACGTTCTGCTACCGCGCTCGGTGTGTGAGTGTCTACCATCATCGTGCACCTCCCACCAGCAGCCGGTCGTACACACCGAGATCCACTGTCCCTGACAGCTTCAGGTCCGGCACCGGAGGCGGAGCAGGCGCAGACAGCCTGCGCACCATCGCGTAGTCGAAGCTCAGGCCCGACTCAAGCAGTCGCTTCAGCGCCCTGTCCACCTTGGACTCCATGGTTGTCGCAGCCAGGTGCAGGATCCTCACGTACTCCACGTCGGCACGCTCTCCTCTCCAGCCACGCAAAGCGTCATAGGCAAGCCTGAACGTGTGAGTCGGGAACATTTGCTCCCTGAAGCGATAGCGGGCGAACGCACCTGGCTTGCGCACCAGTGATCCGATAATGTGGCGGTAGTCGATCCGCGCTTCACCTGTGCCGTGTACCCGCTCCATGCTCTCGGCGAGATGCCCCTTGTAGTACACCTCGACGTGATCGGCGTACAGCCTGACGTCAACTACCATACCTATCAGTCTCGATGGCACCGAATACGTCCGGTTCGACACCCTGATTGTGCTCCACCTGCGCACTCTGACACGGTAGTTGGCGTACTCGGGGACCGGCGCTGGTGGAAGCGGCCGCAGATGGCGACGCTCTGTCTTGAGCTTGGAGCTCACCAGCCTGTTGCGCCGGTCGACGACTCCTCTGACGAACTCCCTGTACTCTTCCTCGGACTCGAAGTCACGGCTTCCCCTGAGTATCAGGGCCTGGTCAACGGCGTTCTTGAGACGGCGGTGTCTCTGCTCGACCACGCCGTTCTCATGCGACGATCTCGGGTTGGTCCTGGTGGCCTCCACTCCGTAGTGAGCCAGTACCGCCTCGTAACTGGCGTTCACGGCACGGCCCCTGCTGTCCCTCAACTCGTGTGTGGCAGCGGACAAGTTGTCCGTGCGCACCACCCTCGGCACGCCTCCCAGCTCCCATAGCGCTCCCTGCAGTCCCTTCACCAACGCCACGAACGTCTCTCCGAAGCACACCTCGGCATAACTCCATCCTGAGTGGCTCAACGCGAGATGGAACAGCAGGTGACGGAAGGGCTCCCCGCATATGGTCACCCCAAGCCCCGAGCAGTGTGTGAAGTCCACCTGTGCCTCCCGACCGGGCGGATGTTCCTGCTGGAAGTACACCTCCCTGTCGGGCCCGTGAAGTGCCCTGTAGTCGCGGATCCGGCGCTGCAACGTCCTCAGTTGGGAGTTGCCGAACCTGCCGGGGTGTCTCTCGTCGAGCCACTCGAGAATGGTTGTCGCAGAGAGTTCACCCTCTGGATCGGAACGCAGCAGCGGCACGACCTCTCTCTCCCACACGTCCGCGAACGGGTCCGGTCTGCTTCTCCATCTTCGCCTGGCCTTCTTCCTCTCCGACGGCAGCGCTCCACCCTGCCACTTCCTTGCCGATCTCTCGCTCATGGCGGCTGATGCCGCCGCTCCCTGCTGTGTCTTTCCTTCCATTAGCTTCTGCCTCAGTAGAACTACCTGTTGATCCGTGATCAATCTGGCACCTCCTGGGTACCAGATCATCCCATCTACGAACCGGCAAGAATGGCTGTCGTCACCGGCAGAAATGATTGTCGTTGTTCACCCCCTACCATCCACGTCAGATCGCGTGACGCTCCTTCGCTCCCTCCGCTCCAATGCGTCAGACTACAGGTATCGAGAGGCCTTGGTGATTCGAGAGGCTGCCGAGCCACATCTCGAATACGGTGGTATCTACCGTATGGGTTGGTGGCGGTGCCGGTACCCGAATGCGGCGATGCCCCGCAGCCGGTCGTAGAGGGAACGGCGCTTGAGCGCTAAACCCTGGCGCACCAACCCGAAGCTGAGCCCGTCGTGCCGCGTGATGGTGGCGTGGAACCGGCCTCGGGGGTGAAAGTCCACCTGAGTCCACAGCCCATCGGCTCCTGGGGACGGGGACGCCACCAGGAGGTAGATGGTTGCCACCGCGTCCATCCGACGGTTGAGTAAGGTGAGCCACTCCCGGGACACCGGGTGGGCCCGCACGTAGTCCGACGCGGTGTCAAACCCCAGCATTCCGGCGGCTTCGGTAATGCCCTTTGCCGTCAGGTAGTACCGTCCGCTGGACGGCAGGTGGGCGGTGCCGTGGCTGACGCGCCCAACGGTCCCGCCGGACAGCAGGCTGGCCAGCCCTCGGTGGACGGCAACGTGGGCTTCCCCTGTGATCATCGCCAGTTCCGCCGTGTTCAGGAAGGGCATCCGGCTCAGGTGGTGCAGCAGTTCCCGGTCTGAGACGCTCATGCATCGAGCGTAGCAGACGGGAGGCCCAGCGGTCAGCAAGCAAATGTCAATGCCGGCGGGTGTATGGGAGGGCAGCGGACGTCGTCCGCCGGGGTTCCGTTGCAAACCGGTGGTTGATGCCCTCGGTCATTGCGAGTGAATCGCTGTTGGCCCGATTCATTGACCAGTTGACTGGTGCTGGCTCACTGGTTGAGGTTATGGTAGCTTAGAAAGGTTGAAACCCCGAAACCCGCCCGCTTTCGGAGGATCGGTGCCAACGATACATTTCTTGAATGTCAGGGAAGGGGATTGCTCGATAATACAGCACGGGACTGGGCGAGTATCCGTTATTGATGTCTGCAACGCGAAACCCAGCCAATCGCGGGAATCGCAGTTGGAAATGGCCTCCGCACGGTATGTAACTCGTTCGGTCAATGGTAATTTCAATCAGAAAGCGCACCCTGTCAACCCCGTGGCGTACATGCAGGAACACGCGATAAGTTCCATCTTCAGGTTCATCCTCACGCATCCCGACATGGACCACATTGACGGCATTAAAGCACTTTTTGCCGAGTTTTTCCCTGATGTGTTTTGGGACACAAACAACCAGAAGGAGATTGACGACTCTTCATGGTCGTCGTCTCAGTATAATAGAGCCGATTGGGATTATTACAGGACCCTTCGAGGCACCAACCCCCAGGCTAATCCGCAACGTCTTACCAACCTTTCAGGCCAAAACGGTCGTTATTGGAACGAAGACGAGCACGGAAACCGACAGAGAGGAGACGGGATCACGATCCTAGCCCCAACTCAAGAATTAGTCAATGAAGCAAATAGGACGGGCGATTACAACGATTGTTCTTACGTTCTGCTCTATCGATCTGGGGACAGAAAAATAATCTTCGGCGGCGACTCCCACGACAACACGTGGGAACACATCCTCAAAAACTGGGAAGCAGAGGTCCAGGATATCGATCTACTGATCGCACCTCACCATGGGCGGGACTCGGGGCGGTCCTACGATTTTTTGGACGTGCTGAAACCGAGCTTGACGTTCTTCGGGAATGCTCGTTCCGAACATTTGGCTTATGACGCTTGGTATCGGCGTGGGCTTGCGATCGTAACTAACAATCAGGCGAACTGTATGATAGCCCACCTCAGCGGATCGTTATTGAACATCTACGTAACGAATGAGACTTATGCTAGGGCGTTTGCGAGAGAAGCCGGTTACAACACTTGGTACGATGAGCAGCTCCTAGCATGGTATCTTCGCTCCGTGTAATGGTACGGATGGCGTTGGTCAGTCCCCTCCCAGCGTCCGCACCGATTCCATGAGTTGCTTCGCGTATGCCTCTGCCGCAGGCTTGATCCACGATGGCTTAGCCCAAAACAACCAGAAAATCGCGAAGGCTGAATTGGCGACTACCACCGCAAGCCGGATCACGGCGATGCTGTCGGGATTGACTAGGACGTTCCACCACGGGTCCGGCCAAGATCGTCCCCACACCGTCAGCACGAACAACGCCCATGCCACTAGGGCGAGTGCGACCGCCATGGGCAACCCCCAAGGCTTAAGCCCCCACATGTTGCGCCTGAACCCGTAATTGACGTTCTCGGCAAAGACCAGTTCGAATCTTGACCTGTCGCGGGTCGCCTCTTGGAGGGCTAAGGTGACCTCTCGATATCGAGCGTCGGCCGACTCGGGGTCGGCCGTCTCCTCTTGCTCGGTCGGAAGTGGTTTGCCCCACCAGTCCTCGATTTGTTGACGTAGGCCCTCCGATAACTCGGGATCGCCCGGGATGTGGCGATGCCGAAGCAAACGGGTCGTCGGAGCACCACCCCAACTCTCCCAGAGTTCGTCTTGTTTTCTGGACCCACGATCGCGCCCCACTTGGGCCAAGACAGCCGTCCCACCAGCCGCGCCCAAGAGCCCAAAGAACGCCGTCACAAAGAAATGATGGCCTGGGAGGAGGGCAAACATCAAGAACCCCAGCGGTAACGCCACGGCAAGCGCAGGCTGGATGCGGGCGCGGAAAGTGTAAAGGTCGGCGAATGGTAACATCTACTCTACTGGTTGCTGTTTAGACTCCACCCACCGGCAGACTTGAGGACAAGCCTCATCGTATGCTTCTGGTCTGTCCTGAAGACCTTGTCGCCGTCCTTCGATCCTGTGGCGTATTTCCGGTAGAGTTCCAAGGCTTTGCCGTCCGGGTGGCCGTAGTTGTTCTCCCCCACTGACACAACCACCATCGCGGGTTTTATCGCCCGTATATGACTTGTGTAGTAGTGGCTGCTGTCGTTGGGATCGTCGAAGAAATCTAGGGAGCCGTGGTGGGCCGCCATCAGGATGCTACAGGACACGTCATCCTTACCGTAGTCCTTCATTATCCCGTCTTTCCACGTTGCGTAGCTCCCATCACCGGTCAGGATCGTGCTGCTCAGGGCCTTCGACTTGGCACCGTTCAACTCCTCCACCTTGACCACAATACCCTGATCATTGGCATTATTCGGCAATCTGTCGTCTTTGGCACTGAAATAGCGGAGTCGTGTGTACCCGTAGTCGTTCTTGGTTTTCTTCTCGATTACCTTGCTGCCCACGTCCCTGCGGAGTTGCATGTAAGCTTTGTACTCGTCGCTGTCGGTGGTTGTGCCGGGGTATCCGCTGTCCCAAACGCCTCCGACGGAGAATCTGTTGTGGAGGATGCGGACCCCCCGCATATGGTCGGCGTCCCGATGAGTGCAGATGAAGGCATGCAGCTTACCATTGTCGCCAATCTGTTTTGCCACGTAATTGAGGACGCGATCCTTGTTGGCGTCGGTGATGTTGCAATCCACAACGAAGTTGGTGCCACTGGAACACTGGACTAGCACCATGTTTCCCTGGCCAACGTCTATGAAATGAATAGTGGTTGCCATATTGAACTCCTATCTGGACACCCATAGGACTGGCCTGCCCCGATACCGGGTTGAAGTCCAGCACCTCCGCCAACAGTCCACGGACCTCGGCCGCCCGCTGTCCTGGGGTTGCGGTGAGTATGCGGCTTATTCGTTCTTCGACTTCAACAGCGTCTTACCGGTTCTGAATTGGCATCAGTTCATTCCTCTCCCGCAGCTACCATCATTATACTTTAGTGCTCAACCGGGGACGAGTGTGACGATACAATAATGCGCCTGCACCAGACGGCGCACTTGGGGACTCGGCGGGTGCGTTGCAAAGGGACATGATACGAAGCAACCAGAGTTGGCCTTCGGGGCGCCGTCGGCCCCATCCACTTGGCGGAGCACTCGGTCAGGATTAACCGACCTAAAGGGAAATCCCCCGCTGACTCATCGGGGGCTTGGCTACTCACCTAGATTGGCCGGTGAACGACCGACTACACCGCCACCTCGAACCTGATGAGAAAAGTTCTTGATGTTATCCAGTTTGGTGGGGCTTGTAAGGACGCTCATATGTGAACGCCCCTACAAGGTCAAACTGAGTGGTTGGGGCACCAAGCCGTTCCCTGTCAGATGGCGCTCCTGGCGGGCCGGCTACGTTCTCCTCCGAGGCCTGCGGTGCCTGCCAGCCTCCTCAACGGGCGTACGTGAACGGTTGATCCAAACTCCGCCGTCGGTGGGTCTCGTCCTGACCCTGCTGGTCGGCCTCGTGATGCGCGACGTTGCGCTCACTCGCGACGAGGTTGTCGGGCTCATGGCTGGGTTGCCGACATCCGAAGCTGGACCGACCTGCACAATTAGGCTGAGCGAGCGGCTTGCCGAGAACGGGGACGGCCCTGGGAGACGGGTCAGGATCAATTGGCACAGGTAGCCTCTGGGGGGAACCTCGGCGGCGAAACTTGATTCAGCCTGAGCGGTGGTTGATTGCAGGGCATTCCTGAGGTAGAGATCCCGGTAACAGGCACTATCGTTGTGCGCCTCTCTTCATAAGAGCCTGGTTCTGCCTCACCACACCGGTGACGTCCAATCTGTACTGAGCCATTCTTTCGCTGACCCCGTACTTCTTGGCGATGTCTTTCGCGCCTGACCCCCTACGGACTTCCGCCAGGAGCAGCGTCCTTGGAAGAAGGAGGCATCCGGACAACCAGCCAGCCTCTTCCTCCTGGGTCGGATCACAAGAAAGGAAGGTGACATCGCCAAGCCGCTCAACGCGGCTCAAATCGTGGTCGAGGAGAGCATGCGCAAGTTCGTGGGCGACATCACTCCTCTGGCGCGACTGTGCCGAGAGGGGGTTGTATACGACGACCAAGTGATCAGGCGATGGCCGGAGCGTACATGCAGAGAAGGAATCGGGCTGAATGCGTTCGAGCTCGCTGAAACGTTCACGGGGAATCAGCTCGTCCCCCGCTCGGACCTCGATTCCCAGCAGCTTGGCAAGAACTTCGGGCTCTACGGACTGAGCGGCCTTCATCCCCAGTTCCGTTCGCACGTCTCTTGCGATTCTCTCAGCCTCGGATTTAAACCCTCGCCGCAGGGCCATCAGCGGCCTCCTCAATGAGGGCTTGATTCAGATCGGACAGTAAGGCCCCCAGAGCGTGAGCCGCGTCAGGGCGGAAGGTCTTCGCAGCCCGCAGATGCACTGCAGCGACCTGCTGGGGGCGCGCCAGAGCCTGATAGAGGTCGCCGACGATGCCTGCGATCCGTTCCGCGGCTTCAGGGGGGAGGTTGCGGTCTGCACGCAGGTGCTCAGCGATTACATCGGACGTAGCAGTTGCCCTCTCCTGGATTTCAAAGAATTGCTTGATGTCGGCGCCACACCACTCGATAAGGCGCTTGAACTTGGGAAGGTCTGGTACGTGTCCCTTCTCGACCCGCGCCAGAGTGTTGAACGGGATTCCTATGGCAAGAGCGGCTTCTCGAAGGCTCATCCCTCTACGGCTTCGCTCGGCAAGAACCAAGCGGCCTAGGTCGCTGAGTTCAAGCTTGCCTGCATTCATCTCGCCTCCTGTGCGGTAAACGGTACAATGTGCCACTGAAGGCTTGACAAGAGGGCCGACCGAACCATACCCTGTATATTGGGGTACCGGAGTTGGTACTGTCAATACCTACTGGAACAGGGAGCAATCGCATGCTCACGCTTGCCCGGCGATCTGGGTGTCACCCTGCAATTCGGATGCGGGCAGCTCAACCCAGTCAGGACTCGGACTACTGCGGACCCAGCATACAGATAGGAGGACGGACCGATGGCTAAGTTGACATTCTTCCCTCTCGGCAACGCCGACTGCTGCCGCATAGACTTGGACAACGGTAAAAAGCTGTTGTTCGATTTCGCGGCTACCCGCGATCCTTCGGACAAGAGCGACCTCCGAATCGACCTGCCCAAGGAGCTACGAAACGACCTGGAGGCCGCTGGGCAGAACCGCTATGAGGTTGTCGCTTTCACTCACCTGGACAAGGACCACTACACTGGGGCCTCAGAGTTCTTCTACTTTGACCATGCGCAGAAGTACCAAGACGGCGACCGCGTACGCATTGGGACGCTCTGGGTACCCGCGGCGGTTATCGTGGAGAAGGCGCCAGACGAGGATGAAGCCCGGATTATCCAAAGTGAAGCCCGCTACCGCCTCAAGAAGGGCGCGGGAATCCGAGTCTTCTCACGGCCCGATGCGCTCAAGGACTGGTTGAAGGACCATGGCCTGACCGTTCAGGAACGGGCTCATCTAATCACGGATGCAGGGCAAGTGGTGCCCGAATTCAACACGAAGGCACACGGCGCCGAGTTTTTCGTCCACTCGCCGTTCGCAAGTCGCCAAGAGGATGGCACCCTCGTTGATCGTAACCGCGACTCCCTCGCTGTGCAGGCGACATTCGTATGCGGGGGAACCGAGACGCGAGTACTCCTGGGCGCCGACCTTGACCACGAGGCCTTGTCAGACATTGTGGGTATCACGGAGGCTAAGGGAAACCAATCTCGGCTTGAATGGGATGTGTTCAAGCTTCCCCATCACTGCAGCTACCTTTCGCTGGGACCCGAGAAGGGCACACACAAGACCGAACCTGTGCCGGAAGTAAAGTGGCTCTATGGGACGCAGGGCCGTAGTGGCGGAATCATGGTGTCTACCAGCAAACCCATACCGGCTGGCGACGAGATCCAGCCACCCCATAAGCAAGCGGCTGAGTACTACTGTGAAGTGGCCGGTGCTATCAGGGGCAAGTTCGTTGTGACCATGGAGCATCCCAGTTCATCGAAACCGGCCAAGCTGGAAATCACGGCATGTGAAGGCGGAGCCACGCTCCACAAGCAGGTCCCATCAACTGCCGCTGTGGCAACCACGACACGGTCCCCCCGGGCGGGGCTAGCGTAGGGCGACGTGGAGCAGTTCTCCTCCTTTAGTCAGGCAGCCACGGTGGCACCCGATCGGCTCACCCTTGGCAGAGCACGGGAGTTGGCGTGTTTCCTTGCGGCGAGACTGAACGCGTTCGCCGATCTGAAGGAATGCCGTATCGGATGCCAGGACGGCGCACACCACGAGATGGTGTTCGTAGATGTGGAAGTGGAAGTGCCCCAATACCCAACCCACGACATTTGCCACTCCGAACCTCTAGTGGTTGTCTTCACTCCGGGAGATGAGGCCCCACCTGCTGTCTTTGCCTTGCGGCCGGACTTCCCCCGCGTGCCCCATCTCAATCTTCTCCCCGCAGGATTCCCCCCCAGCCTGTGCTTGTATGACCGACCGTTCAATGAGGTCCTCATCGACTGGACTGCTCCCAAGTTCGTCGAGCGCATTAGGCAGTGGCTATCCCAAACCGCCAATGGAACGCTGCACGCAGACGACCAGCCTCTGGAACCGCTACTGTACCAATCCGACCCGATAGCTGACCTGATAGTTCCCGAAGAGACGTTCTCGGTAGATTTCCAAGACACGCCGGCATGGCTTTCCATACAAATGGTGCCGAGGAGCCCCCTCTTGTTCACGGCAATCTCCCAGCCATTGAACGTGACGGAGCTTCCCGACGAACTCAGTTGCATCGCGTTGGTCGTCTCTTGCCCGCCGCAAGTGCACGGAGTCATCAATCATAGGCCCGACACGCTCCAGACGCTTCACGATCTCACCGCGGACTCGGGACTGAACCTCATACAGATACTTCGTGAGGAGTTGAGAAGATGGTTGAAGGATTCTGAGGGGGAAAGCCATCGCTTGCTCGGTGTTCGCCTGGCGCTGATTGTTCGAGTCCCCAAAATGAGAGCACCAGGCCGCCCCACCGAGGTAGTCGAGGTTCGAGCCTTCATGGTAACGGAAAATGTCGGTGAGGTCGGAGAGGACATCGGGGTGTGGGAGATGAATGATGGCACGCCAGGTTTACTGATCTCCCCCGACGAAACCAAGGTTGGTCAGGGTACGATACTACTTCCCCTGAATGCACATGCTGCGTTCTCTCGCTCGCAAGCGGCAGATGCCAATGGACTGGGACCAACCGCCCGCGTATCAATGGCGGCCATTGGCGTAGGCGCTCTCGGGTCCCAGGTCGTGTCCAACCTCGTGCGGTCTGGGTTTGGGCAATGGACGTTGATCGACGGCGACGTGCTCTTGCCCCACAACCTCGCTCGCCACGCATTGGACGGATTGTATCTTGGATGGCCAAAGGCGCTTGCTCTCGCAGGGGTGTCGAACGGAATCATCGACGGCGCACGAATCGCAGATGGCATCGTAGCAGACGTCCTGAGGCCAGGGGAGAACAGCCTACTGGTCCAATCTGCGCTCTCGGAAGCTGAAGTCATCCTCGACATGTCGGCCAACATTCCCGTTGCGAGGTATCTATCTAGGGACGTCGACGCAAAGGGCAGGCGCATCTCTTTGTTCCTTAACCCCTCGGGGACTGCATTGACCCTGCTCGCCGAGGATAGAGCCCGGCGAATCCCTTTGGACGTGCTGGAGATGCAGTTGTACAGGGAGATTGCCGACAACCCGGAGTTGAGCGGCCTCCTAGAATCCACCGGTCGGCTGAGGACGGGCCAGTCCTGCAGGGATCTATCGACTCAGATTCCACAGGACCTCGTGGCTCTCCAGGCGGCCATTGGGAGCCATGCAGTTCGGAGAGTATTGGATTCGGAGTTTGCCCAGATATCGACATGGCGTGTGGAACCGAACACACACGCTGTGAGTGCCATTCAAAGCAAGCCCGCACAACCAACGAAGAGAAGGTTGGGGAAGTGGACCGTGTACATGGATTCTCAACTCCAGGAGAAGCTGACCGACCTGCGCCGCGAGCGGTTGCCTAATGAAACCGGTGGCGTATTGATCGGCGCGTCGGACATGCTGCGCAGGGTAATTTATGTGGTCGGCGCCATTGCCTCCCCGAAAGACAGCGAGGAGTCACCGACGTCTTACGTCCGGGGTTCGAAGGACCTAGAGCAGCGCGTATCAGAAATCTCAAATATTACGACTGGCATGCTCGGTTACATCGGGGAGTGGCATTCACATCCTGCTGGAGCCAGGGTCCGTCCAAGTGCCAAAGACCGGGCTCTGTTGGCATGGATCAAGAGCAACATGCAAATAGATGGGACTCCAGGGGTCATGGCCATCGTCGGGGAGGACGGAAGGATTGGCCTTCATCTCGCCGGTCCCACTCTTGGGAACGTGCAATAGAGAGTCCCATGACACCATCCTTGAACTTTCTGAAGCTAACGGATCGCTACGAGCTAAAGGCTCGCTTGCTGCCGGCCCTTCTTGCGATCCTGGTAACAGCCCCGGGTGCTGCGGCGGTACTCAGCTCAACCCAATTGGGTTGGCTTACCAACCTGTTGACTGGAGGGGGCCTCGCTACCGCATGCCCTGTCGCACTTGCGTACTTCGCCTCGGCTGCCGGTCGCCAATACGAACGGAAGCTCTGGCCTCGGTGGCCATACGATGCCCCGACGAACCGATGGCTCAACCCGAGTGACACCACATGCTCTCAGCAACAGAAGGGGCTTTGGCACGCTGCAATACAGGAAATCATAGGGATTGACATCCCGACCGTCGCCGCCAAGGGAAACCCAGAGGAACTCGACCGAGTCATCAACGACGCGGTTCGTACCCTGCGGACCTACTTCCGAGGGAAGGAAGGCCATAGTCTTTTGGTCACTCACAACGAAGATTATGGCTTCGCGCGGAACCTAGCTGGATTGTGGTTGGTTTGGCTTCCTCTATCTGTAGGAAGTGTGGTTGCTGCTTGGCTCGGCTACGCAATTGCAGGAACCGGCATATTCTGGGGATTGATGGCAACTGTGATGCTGCTGGCATGCCTCATCTTACTGCGAGCGCTGCCAGGATACGTTCGGCAACGCGCAGATCGGTATGCAGAAAGTTTCTTCGGAATGCTGTCAGGCGTGGATCTCATTCTCAGGAACAGGGAGATGCAGGGAGAATAGAATGAATCCAATGACAATGGTGAAATCCGCTGTCGGCACCGTCATTGTAGTCGCTATTCTGCTTGCTCCTGTGCACGAGGTGGAGCAAGCAGAGACATACTATATCTCAGAGCCGCTGACTTATGAAGAAACATTCCTTCGCGCAAGCCAAGTTAGCAGGTTCTGTTTCCCTTGGTTCTGCGATAAGACCGAAGTCCAGTTTGGCATTAGAAATACCGATAGCGACGTTGGCAATTTCGTGATTACCTTCGCATTCGACAATGGCACGGACAGAGCCACCGAGAACGTACCGCAAACGGTCGGACCTGGTGAGGAGATGACCGTCTCACAGAGCAGTCCTCTCAGGGGAGTCTCAGAGTTTTCTGTTGGTGTAGCACCACCCTCGAAGCTTGTTCCACACCAGCGGACTGTGACGAAGCATGTGAACACCCTGAGCCAGCTGAGGAGACTGAGAGGCGGGTTGCGTTGAGAATGAAGGCGAGATCCCTAGGCCGCACGGTCTAGCCCTGACGCTGCTTGCCCTTCTACTCCTCGCCCGCGGTCCGTACGGCCAACGGGGAGGCGCGGGGCTGACTCAATGCTCCCAACCACATCTCAAAGATGGTTCCACATACTATCACCTTAGGATCAGTTGACAGGGATCGAACCAGTCATGAGGGAGACGAGTCATCTATCCCGACTCTCTAGCTCAGCTCCGGACGGCCAAGCCGGTTCGGTACTTAGGCTGCGCGCTACGCCCGTCCAATACAGCCTCACTCTCTCCGGCAGCCAGGCTTCTGTCTGGCAATTCTGCATGGATCCAACCCGACCACGCACGAGCATTACCGTCACAATACAGGAATCGCTAGCCCTGTATGCTTTGACAGGCTGCCGAGCCACATTTCGAAAATGGTGGTATCTACCGTTAACCTTGGTGGGCCGAGCAGTACCTTATCTAGATGCCCAGGGCGGCGAAGGAGGCGGCCATGATGCTGTCGGAGTCGATCTCGTACTCCCTGTAGAGGTCGTCGGGGTTGCCGGACTGGCCAAACCGAGTGACTCCGAGCGGCTAGGTCGGCACGCAAATGGACATCGGCAACGCCGCGACGGACATGACGGCCCGGATGCTGACCGGCACGGCGCAGGCCGACGGCTCGATGAAGGTGGAGTCGACGTTCGACGTCGAGCACGTCGCGTCCACGGTCGTGTACATGTCGAACCTGCCGCTGGACACGAACGCTCAAACTGTCTCGAACTGCAAGGCCGAGAGATTCAGGTTGGACGAGCGCTTGGAGAGATGGAGCATCTCCACCCCTACGACTTCGTTCGATTCGTTGTAGTCGAGCACGACGCCGGGCGAAACCTCCTCGGACTCGACTATGGGGGAGTCGTCAAGGCGGAGGTAGAGAGCGTCGGCTTCCTTGTCCACGTTTAGCTTCATAGCTCACCTCTCATGCTTCGATCAAAGAACACGCTCACCACGCGCCAGGGCGCAACGCGGGTGTTGACGGCGACGCGCAGTACGCGGCCGTCACGTTCAGGTATGCGGCGGAAGAATCGCTCGACCTCGGGGTCGTTTGGGTCCGAAGTGCGAAGGGCCGGTTCCGCCACTGCCGACTCCACCCACTCTCTCGGAATCATGCGTTCATCCATCGCGTGGACGGCGTGCCTGGTGTATTCCAGCGTCAGCGGTCCCACGACGCCGGTTCCTGGGCGATGCAGCCGTCAACTTCTCTTGCGGTCTTGAAGAGACGATGCCCAGGTCCCAACTAACCTAAATCCCCAGGGCGGCGAAGGAGGCGGCCATGATGCTGTCGGAGTCTATTTCGTATTCCCTGTAGAGGTCGTCGGGGTTGCCGGACTGGCCGAAGCGGGTGACGCCTAGGGGGTAGGTGGGGACGTTGAGGGCGGCTCCCAGCCACGCTAGGGTGTGGGGGTGGCCGTCGACGACCGTGACGATGGGGGCGCGGCGCTCCTGGCCGTCCAGGACGTCCTGCAGGAAGGGAGTGGCCACGGGCTTTCCGCGAACGGCTGCGTGGACGGTCTCCTGGTACTCCGCGTACAGCGGGCCGGGCCCGGTGACGTTGATCACGTTGGCGTATATGCCCTCTTCCAAGAGCTTCCTGCTCGCCTCGACAGCCTCGGGGACCACTGCGCCGGACGCGAAGACGTTGACGTCGTTCACGCCCGCCTGGTAGCCGTCGTCCCTGCGCCGGTCGACGAGCCGGTACGCGCCGCGGATGACCTGCCTTCGCAGGGCCTCGCGGGCCCCGGCGTCCTTGGGCAGTGTGAAGAGGCCCTGGTCGGCGTTCTTGGTCGTCAGCCTGAGGTAGGTCGACTCCTTCCGTGTCCGGATGTTCTCCAGCGCGGCGAGCAGTATCCACTCCAGCTCCTGCCCGAAGCAGGGCTCGTAGAAGCCGAGCTCCGGAAGCTCCACACCTACGGAGGGAGTGACGGCCGACTGGTGCGAGCCGCCCTCGGGCCCCAGGGTTATTCCCGACGGCGTGCCGACGACGATGAAGCGGCCGCCGGCGTAGACGCTGTAGAGGAAGGCGTCGAGGCCCCGCCTGACGAATGGGTCGTACAGGGTGCCGATGGGGAAGAGCATCTCGCCCGTCATCTCGTGGGTGAGGCCGAACTGGCCCAGCGCCATGAAGAGGTTGTTCTCGGAGATGCCCAGCTCGATGTGACGGCCCTCCTCGGACTCGTCCCAGCTAATGGAGCTTCTCTCCAGGTCCTCCGGGAACTCCTCCTGGTGGCGCTTGGCCCACACGCCCGCCCGGTTGATCCAGCCCCCCAGGTTGGTGGAGCTGGCGACGTCGGGGCTGATGGTCACGACGCGCTCGTGGAGGTGCTCGGTGCTCCTCGACAGCTCGGTGAGCACCAGCCCGAATATCTGCTGGGTGGACATGAGCCCGTTGTATGAGCGTCCAAACTCCCTGGGCACGTCTATCTGTGGCGGCGCGCCATTGCTCCGCCTGCTGAGCTGGAGGTCGAACCCCCTGTCGAGGCACAGGCGCCCCGCCGGGGTATCCGAGCGGAGCCGCGACGCAGTCTCGTTCTCGGGAACGCCGAGGCTCTCCCGGAACTGCGTCATCTGCCTGCGGTTCAGGGTGGCCGAGTGGTTCTGTGGATGGCCGATGGTCGGCAGCTTCCACCCCTTGAGGGTGTATGCGAAGAGCACGTTCGGGCCGCTCTCCAGGTCCAGCTCGTCGAAGGCCTCGCGCAGCACGTCGAAGTCGTGGCCGCCGAGGTCGTGGAAGATCTCGCTCAGCTCGTCGTCGTCCCACTTGCCCAGCAGCTCAGCAAGGTCGCCGGGGTGTTTGCTGGCGCGGGGCAGCCACTCGCGCAGCGTTGCGCCGTCGACGCGCAGGAGCCGCTGGTAGAGGTCGTTGGACATGTCGTCGATTGCGCCGCGGAGCAGCTCGCCATTCGGCTCGGCGAAGGCGGCCTGCAGCTTGCGGCCGTACTTGGCGTCGACGACGTTCCAGCCGTTCGCCTCGAACATCTCGCGCCACACCTTCACCCGAATGCCGGGGACTATCCTGTCGAGGCTCTGGCGGTTCAGGTCGACGACCCAGAGGACGTTCCTGGTGTCGGCCAGGGACGGGTCGGCGATGGCCTCCCACACGACCCCCTCGTCCAACTCGGCGTCGCCGATGAGGCTGATGAAGCGGCGGCCGGGCCCGCTGTTCGGGTCCAGGTGGTCCCGGACGTACTCCTCGGCCAGCCACGCGAAGTTCGGCGCGACGGCACCCAGCCCAACGGAGCCCGTCGAGAAATCGACGCCGTCCGGGTCCTTCGTGCGGCTGGGGTACGCCTGGAGGCCGTGGAACCCTCTCAGCGCCTTCAGGTACTCGGCGTCCAGGTTGCCCAGCAGGTACTGGATGGCGTGGTATACGGGCGACGAGTGGGGCTTGACCGAAATACGGTCGCCGGCGCGCATGTACTCGAAGAACATGTACGTCATTGCGGTGACGACGGAGGCGCTGGATGCCTGGTGGCCGCCGACCTTCAGGCCTGTCGGATTCGGGCGCTCGTTGTTGGCGTAGTCGACCATGTGGCATGCGAGCCACAGGACGCGGTTCTGTATCTCCTCCAGCAGGGCGTTGTCGACGCGGGAGGTGTCCGCGACGGGAGCGAGGTTCGTGGTCAAGTCACTTCTCCAGGGAGAGCTCGGCCGAGCGGCTGCCCGGCCGATTCAAGTATATCACCACACGCTTCCCGGAGTAGCCGGGGCGAGTCCTGACGCGGTGGCGCTGGTCGGGCAGCGATCGACGAAACCGATGTAGGCGGCAGGGGAGCGGTGGACTGGAGTCGGGCTGGTATCAGAGACGCTTCAGAGCTAGCAGGCCGGATTCAGTGCGGAGCGGCGATCTGTGCCGATGAACAGGCGACTCAAGACTTCCCGAATCACTGCGCGGTCAAATACGGGATCGGCCAGGATAGCGCCGGTGATGCTGATGCGAACACGAGCGAGAGCGATTATGGCCTTCTGAAGCGGGGGTATGGCGGGAACCGCCAGCAAATGAGCTTCTAGCACCTGGACCGCCGTATTCGGGTCGAAGGACGGCACGACGGCCGGACCTCCCACGCTATAGATCGGATGCGACATCGGGTCAGGTACGCGGGCCGTATTGAGCAGTATCTTATACCAAGTCACCGTGATGCCGCCGTATATGTGCGGCCAGGGAGTGGGTTCCCGCCCCGTATCGCGTACGGGGCAGGCTCTGCGCGGGAACGACGGTTATGCCAGCGGGAATGGCGGTTGTGCAAAGGGCTCACTTCTCGGGAACGACGGGTGTCGGGTGCCGCCCAGATCCACCACCTAATTTGGACGGATGGCGTGACGGACTGCCTCTGAGGCTATGGATGTGCACCTTGCCGGGGATGGGTTCCCGCCCCCGACTGCTCGGGGGCAGGCTCTTCGCGGGAATGACGGAGGTGGGGGATTTGGGTGCCGCCCAGATCCACCACCTAAATGGCGGCGACGCCCTAATGGCAAGGGGAGGGCTGGTTTGAAACCAGCCCCTACGGGGTGATGGCTGATAGATATGGCGCCGAATGTGGAGGTGGGGAATCTGGGTGCCGCAGCTTTCCTTGACACGGTTTCGGCGTCGTTGCTACCATTTCGGAGCCTCTAGCCTAGTCAGCGAGGGGCCGGAAGCCCGCATCCCCTCCGCCGGAGGCCTGCCGAGTGTCCCACGTCAAGTCCCTAGAGTGCCGTGAGTGTCGTAGGGTCTACCCCATCGAGCCCACGAACGCCTGCGAGTTCTGTTTCGGACCCCTCGAAGTAAGCTACGACTACGACTCCATGGCACGGGCAGTGTCCCGCGAGTCGATCGCCGCCGGTCCCCTGACGATGTGGCGGTACCACGACTTCCTTCCCGTCAAGATTGAGGAGGCAGTGGACATGGGGACGGGATTCACCCCGCTGCTCCCGGCCAAAAACCTGGGCCGCAAGCTGGGCCTCGACAACCTGTACATCAAGAACGACAGCGTCAACCCGACCTTCTCCTTCAAGGACAGGCCCGTTGCAGTCACTACCGCGAAGGCCCTGGAGTTCGAGTTCGAGGTGCTGGCCTGCGTCTCGACGGGAAACCTGATGGGCGCAGTTGCCGGGCACGGGGCGAAGGCCGGCATGAGGACCGTGGTCTTCTTTCCCTGCAACCTGGAGAACGGCAAGATCACCGGCGCCGCGATATACGGCCCGACCCTCGTCGCCGTGGACGGCACCTACGACCAGGTGAACCGCCTGTGCAGCGAGCTGGCGGACAACCTGCGCTGGGCATTCGTGAACATCAACATGCGGCCCTTCTACGCCGAGGGAAGCAAGACGCTCGGCTACGAAGTCGCCGAGCAGCTCGGCTGGAAGGCGCCCGACCACTGTGTAGTCCCGGCGGCGTCGGGCGAGCTCCACACCAAGATATGGAAGGGCCTGACGGAGATGGCCGACGTCGGCCTCATCGACCAGCCTGCCACGAGGATGCACCTGGCCCAGCCCGAGGGTTGCCGCCCCATCGTCTCCGCATTCGAGAACGGCGATACGGTCGTTGCTCCGCAGCGCCCCGACACCATCGCCAAGTCCCTGGCAATCGGGGACCCGGCCGCGGGCGGCTACGCGCTGCAGACCCTCAGGGAGACGGGCGGCACGGCGGCGGCTGCGCCCGAGGACGAGGTCGCGGAGTGCATCCAGCTCCTCGCGGAGACTGAGGGCATATTCACGGAGACGGCCGGCGGGGTGGTGATCTCAGGGCTGCGCAAGCTGGCCGAGTCCGGCAAGATCGGCAGGGACGAGGTGACGGTGGCCTTCATCACCGGCAACGGATTCAAGACCCAGGAGGTCGTCGAGCACCTGGTCGACACCGTGCGCATCGACCCCACGTATACGTCGTTCGAGGCTGCGGGGATCGACCGCTGACCGCGGGCCGCACACTCGCCCAGAACACAAGAGCACCGGAGGACCGGCAAGCATGAGCATCAACGTCAGGATACCAGCGCCCCTGAGGCGGCTTACGAACGGACAGGACAAGGTGAGCGCCGAGGGCGCGACGGTCTCCGAGGTGATCTCCAACTTGGACGGCCAGTACCCGGGGATCAGCGAGCGGCTGTGCGACGAGTCGGGCCAGCTGCGCAACTTCGTCAACCTGTACGTGAACGGGGAGGATGTGAGGTTCCTGGACGGCCTGGGCACGGCGACCAATTCGGGTGACGAGGTCAGCATCGTCCCGGCGGTGGCCGGCGGCTAATCTCCTAGCGAATCCTCATTCCGTACGCACAATCCGGCGTGCAGAAACCGCCGGGACCCTTGCTGCTGCGCCACGATCGTTTGTGCGTGGCGCAGTAAGGCTCTATAGAGTCGAGGTTGTGGTTCCTCCCGACCCTTTGGGTCTTCACCTTCTGCGTGAAGTACTCCCATGGGCCCTTTTCACCGAAGTGGAATTTGGGATAAGAGCCGCGGGTGTTGGGCGAACGGTCGATCGTCCATCCGAGTTCATCCGCTACTGCGAGCGCTCTCTCGTCGATGTCTTTCAGACGACCTGGCGCGACCATCATGGAGATAATCACACACCTGTACCAGATAGGATTTCGACTGGTAGCGGCGAATCCGATCTCCCTCAGCCGACGATCAGCCTCTCTTGCTCTATTCCCAATCATGCGGCCCTCAATGATCCCTTGCTGTGTGGTCGTAGCGGCCTACTATGTTGCCGTTGGCGTCGACGACGTTTGCGAAGGGGAACTTCACCGTGGTGGTGCATGCGTGACCCGGGGCGGCGAGGATGAAGTCGCCCACGTTTAGCTGTTCGCCGTTGAGCTTCACCACGCCGTGCTCCTCGCTCTGGGCCAGAAGCTCGGCCTTCGGATGGCCCACTACAGTGAAGCGGTTGGGCATTGGCTGGTCGGGAGAGCAGGTCTTGGATCCAACGTCGGTCGTCACTGTGTCCATCTCCGGGTCGCGGTCGACGACCTGGCCCAGGACGACTGCCGCCACCTTGAACGGCAGCTCGGCCATGGTGGCGTTCCGCGAGTCCCAGTAGACCCAGGTGCCGGGCGATACCCGGACGTTCTCCTCGCCCAGGTAGAGATGGAACGACCATGAGCCCCCGGCCACGTTGTCGACGACCTCGATGCCCTGCGCCGATACCCTGTCCCACACCTCGCGCATGTATTCGATGCTCTTGTCGACAAGGGCCTTGCGCTCGTCGTAGTTGGGCTTGTAGAGGGTGTGGCCGTCGAAGACGTGCACGCCCAGCACCCTGATCCCGGGAGTCCGCGCCGCCTTCGCGTAGAAGTCCGCGGCCTCGGCCCCGGGCTGCACGCCCGTGCGGCGCATACCGGTGTCGAGGTCGACGTAGACCTCCATGGTCATCCGCTCGCGCTGCATCACGGCCGAGAGCCCTTCCAGGTGCTCAGGCGTGCTGACGATGGCGCGGACGGTAGTGTCCGGGTTGTCCTTCTTGAGCCTCGCGAGCCGCTCGATCTTTTTCGTGTGGACCAGCGGGTAGGCAAAGATCAACTCGTCCACGCCGTGCTCGACGAGCAGGTCGGCCTCCCGCAGGGTCGCGCACTTGAACGAGCGGAGTCCCGCGTCCATCTGGCGCTTCAGGACGGCGGCCGACTTGTGGGTCTTGGCGTGGGGCACGATCCGGTCGACGGAGCCGCAGACGCGTATCACGGCGTCGATGTTGTAGCCCACCATATCCTCGTACACGAGGAATTCGGGGGTTTCGATGTCTTGGGGGTTGTTCAGGCGATACTCGCCGACCTGCATCGTAGTCTCCGGGCAACGTAGCGTTGAAGGCGCGGCGAGTATAGCAACGCCCAAATTGCCTGGTCAATCACGCCGGCCGATCCGTAAGTGTTCAGTCTTGGTGCGAGGAAGCCCCCCACCCCTGGATACCCACCCCCCGACTGCTCGGGGGCAGGCTCTTCGCGGGTATGACGATGGGCTGTGCGCATCCAGTGTTCCCACGAAATCTGAACAGCTACGCCGATCCTCTACCATGTGCCCGCGATTGCAGGTTAGAATCTGTGAATCTCCCAGGACCTCTTACCGGAGGAGCGATGGCCGAGCCAAGCACCAGAGAGTGGCGCGACCTGCACGAGACGTTCAAGGATTACTGTCAGGCCAAGCCCTGGCAATGGCTGGACAACGACGACCTGGTGGTCATAGAGCACCCGTCCAGAGAGTACAAGGGCTACTGCGCCGTCATGGGCAGCGCTGGTATTGAGCATGGTCTGGCTGTGTACATCGGCGACGAAGGGCTCGCAGGTTACCTGTCGCTGATGACGGACGAGATCGATCCCGAGTCCCCGGATAATATCGACTCGATGCGGTCCCTGGCCGCCTTGCTTGCGGACAGGGCAACCCTGGACAACAGAGACCGCGCCATCATCCGCGGTCTGGGGCTCAAGTATCGGGGTCGAGGCCGCTGGCCGTTCTTTCGCAGCATGGTTCCTGGCTACTTGCCGTGGCTGCTGGACTCAGACGAGGCGGTCTTCCTAACTATGGCGCTGCGAAACATTATGGATGTTGCCGCCAGAATGTCCAGGGGCGAGCTGGACCTCTACTCGGAGGACGAGCCCGGCCTGGTGCTAACCCTGGTTTTCCGGGATGGCGAATGGCGTGATCAGAGGGAGATACTCAGACCGCCCCGCCCCCCGGCGGCTCCTCCCGGCTATCCCGACTCTGAACGGCTAGAGCGAATAGCTCGACCCAACGTCAGTCGAACAGGGATCTGGGAGCTCAGCAAATTCTACCTGGACACGGCGCTCCAGGACAGCAAGGAAGACCGCCCCTACTTGCCCATGATTATGCTTGTGATCCACAGGGAATCGTCATTCATACTCGGCACCAGCATGCTGGGCGAGGGCCCATCTGAACTCAAACAGCAGGAGGTACTGGTCGACACACTCGAAACTGCGCCCGGACTGCCGTCCGAGATCGTAGTCGACTCGACGAGCACAGCCCAGCTTGTCGAGTCGATCACTGCCGCCCTTGATATAAAGATCTCCGTGGGCCCGACTCCGGCGCTCGACTGGGCGAGGGCGTCGCTGGTGGGCTTCATGGGCAATCTACCGTAGAGACACCCGTGGGAGGGGAGACTGAACGCATGGCAACGACGACTTTGAACCCGACTCCAAGGTTGGCAGTACTCGGCTTATGGATGATGGTCGCCCTCGGTCACGACTATTACCATTCGGTGGTGGAGAGGGCCCTGAATTCCCGGAAGCAGGTCTCCAACGAGGCGCGTCAGGGGCTGGCGTCGGCTATCGACGCGGCCGTGAAGGGCATTCCCCAGTTCCCGAAGCGACCGTCCATAGCCCCGCCCGCCTTCCTGGTAGGCCCCATCGCTCACGAGATGCCCCATACAGACAGACTTACAGGTGCGCTCCTGAGGGTCTGGACAGAGTCCCACCAAGAGGTTCACGACGCGGTGGTCGAGCATCTCGAGGAGATTGGAGTGGCGGTGGAGTACCCGGACTTCTCCGCGAACCAGTTGAGGGGTGTGTGGCCTTCGGACGATTGGGAGCGCGAAATGGGCCAGTTCGTCGAGGGCCATGACGAGTTTGACGAAGACGACCTAGCCCTGATGATGTGCTATGTGTCGGGCAGGGTGCCCGACCTTGCGGACGACGAGGACATGGACGAGGAGGTGTACGTCAACTTCCCTCTGTGGCTCGACGACATGAAGGCGCTGCCGTTTGGCGAGCCGGAGTGGGAGGGTGCGCGGGAGTTCATAGCGTCGGCGCTCGAGATCATCGAGGAGAAGGAAGCCGAACGCGCCAATGCGGCCGCGCTGGAGCTGGACGGTGTTGTAGGGTTGATTGGGGACCGGTTCGCGCCCGAGCTCGGATACCTCGAACGGAGCGTGGCCTCGTGGTCCGGGGAAGTGCTCCCCCAGTCCGAAGTCGACCGGGCATTGAACTTGGTCGTCGAGCTTAGCTCCGTTCTCGACGAGTACCGCCCGATCCGCGAACCGGCTCCCGTCAGGAGTGAGGAGCTGGTCCGGGCGGGAGAACGGCTGGAGCTAGAGTCGCGCATCCTCTCACTCATGGACGGCATCGACCGTCTCATGTCCGGGGAACCCGATCCCCGCGGCGATTCGCCGCCGAAGGGGCCGGAGGGCGATGGGCCGGAAACTCAGCCAGAGGTGAGCGGCGACCTTCCCGACGGAGGCGAGTCTGCGATTGAAGCGGGTGAGACTCCCTTGCCCGACCCTGAAACCGTAAGTAAGGACGATGGCCGCGGCGGGCCTGGCGGAGAGCCTGACGCCGGCGGACAAGCGAGCGACGCTGTGCCGGGTCCGGTCGAGCAATCGTCGGAGACTCCGGCCGAGGCTGAAGCCCGGGGTGCGGTCGGGCCGACGGACGAGGCTCTCATGATCGAGAACGAAGCCCTTCACGAGGAGATGAGGTCGCTCCAAAACGAGCTTGGGAGGAGCCGTCATCGTGAGAAGAGCTGGCGGCTGGCCTACGTGGAGGCGGCGCGGGGGGTGGTGCAGGCCGGAGAGGGTGAAGGCCCGATGGTCGATGACGTGGTCGCCGCCGTCGATCTTGCTGGCGAGCTGTTTTCCGGCCAGCTGATGTTCAATCTCAATTCCAGGTCCGACGTCAGGGACAATCCTTTCGAGGACGCGAAGGGCGTCCTCGCTGCACTGAGATGGCTGGCTACCACCTACCGCGATTCACGCATGGGCGAGGTCAGCTTGTCGGATCCCGATTCTTCGATCCGCGAAGCGTGCGGGTGGTCATACAAGAGTCACCAGAGCAGCCTGACGATGAGCAGGTACAAGGACTGGTACACTACGAAGGTCGACGGCAGCGTGCGGTGGCTGCGGGAGCACATCGGCAAGGGCATCAGCAAGGACGGCCGCCACACTATCCGAATCGGCTTCGATTGGGACAGGGATCGTGATGCGGTGATCATAGGATTCATCGGCCAGCATCAACAGACGACCGCGACCTGATTGCGCCCCCCGCCCGTGGGTGCCGCTAGGATGCGCCGGAGAGAGCGGGGAAGGACACTGATGGCTGAAGGCAAGGCTCGGCTCGAGGGTAAGGTCGCTATCGTTACGGGGGCAGGCTCCAGCGGACCGGGGTACGGTACCGGCAAGGCCACGTCCGCCCTGTTTGCGCGGGAGGGTGCGCGGGTGCTGCTCGCAGACCGTGACGTGGACCGCGCCGGGGAGACTTCCGCGATAATCGCCGAGGAGGGCGGCGAGGCGTCGGTATTCGAGGCCGACGTCACCAGCTCAGACGACTGCAGGGGCATGGTCGAGGCCGCGGTGGAGCGCTACGGCAGGCTCGACGTGCTCATGAACAACGTCGCCGTCATCAAGACGGGCACGGTCGTCGACGTGGACGAGGACGACTGGGACACCGCCATGGACGTGAACCTGAAGGGGATGATGCTCGCGTCCAAGCACGCCATTCCCGCGATGATCGAGACGGGCGGCGGCTCCATCGTCAACATCTCGTCTGTCGAGGCGGTGCGTTCGGGCAGCTTCGCCGCCCTCACCCCCTACTCGGTGTCGAAGGGCGGCGTGGTCACGCTCACGCTCGCGATGGCCGTGCAGCACGGGCGCGACAACATCCGCTCCAACTGCATACTGCCGGGCTACATCTACACGCCGATGGTGGCTCCGCACCTGTCGGAGGAGGTGCGAAGCCAGCGGGCGAAGGGCGCGCCGCTCGGCACGGAGGGGACGGCGTGGGACATAGCCCACGCGGCGCTGTTCCTGGCCAGCGAGGATGCGCGCTGGGTCACTGGCGTACTGATGCCCGTGGACGCCGGCCTGCTCGCGGCGTCGCCGCTGTCGATGCTGCCGTACCTGACGGGCTAGGGCAAAAGTAGTGGGTTGCCGCCAGGGCCTTTCCATTGTTGAGATAGGGTCGTACCTTGCCGTTCGGCCTGAGCTTGTCGAAGGCCCCAATTGTGGTTCGACAGGCTCACCACGAACGGACTTTGGAAAGGCCCTGGGTTGGGGAGGCTATGCTATTGTGACGGAGAGTGGTGTGCAGGCAGGGGTTTCGGGGAGGGACTGCCATGTTGAAGGACGCCGTCCACAAGCGAACCCTCGACCAGGGGACGTTTGACGACGTTATCGCCCGTATAGTGGAGGTGGTTGAACCGGAGAGGATCGTACTCTTCGGTTCAACCGCCCGCGGCACGAGGGGCGCCAACAGCGACCTAGATCTGCTCATCATCAAGGACGGCGCAGACCCGCTCGATCTCATGGCCCGGGTCTACAGGAGGCTACACGGGTCGGCGCAACAGTCGATGCGATCGTGGTCTCGCCCGATGAGGTGGGTCGTTTTAGGGATAGCCACGCGCTGGTCATAAAGCCCGCCTTACAAGAGGGCGAGGTGGTGTATGAATCCACCAGAGCGCTTCGAACCTGACGACCCGAGGGAGTGGCTGAACCGCGCAAGGAGCAATCTGGCCCTGGCGAAGAGCCGTGTTCCTGGCGCATATCAGCCTGGATGTCGAATACTCGTACGTGCATGACCTGGCTCACTTATACCAAGTCACCGTGATGCCGCCGTATATGTGCGGCCAGGGAGTGGGTTCCCGCCCCGTATCGAGTACGGGGCAGGCTCTTCGCGGGAATGACGGCTTTACGGCGCGCTCAAAACGAAATGGTATTATGCCGTGTTCACGCGCTATCCCGGCCCGGCCAGACCCATTTCCGCACAGGAATACGGGGCTGCAGTGGAGGCTGCGGAAGCCGCTGTCCGATGGGTAGGCGAGCGCCTGTGACATCGGCTACATCTGGCCCTCGACGGGCACGGGTGGCTCGACGTACTTGACGACGAGCTCGAGCTGCTGGAGGAGACGGTCCTCGACGCGGGGCGCGAAACGCCTGTCCATCGTCAGCTCGAAGGTGTTGGGACCCTGGCGCACCAGGTCGAGGGGCAGGTGGAAGTGGTACCAGTAGTGAGTGTCGATGCGCTCGGGCAGCCCGGCCCGGAAGGCTGAGTAGGAGAGCGCCCCGCCGTAGAAGGTCTCGGTCTCGGCGTGGTCCAGGGTCAGCTCCTGGCCGTTGAACCTGAACGTGAAGCTGTCGTCCGGGCCTGTCTGGACGATGCGGACGCCCAGCACTACCGACTTGAGCTCGCCGTCCGCGCGGGCCGAGTCGAGATCGTCGCCGACGTACACGGGTATGCTGGCGGTCAGTCCTTCGGTCATCGTCACCGGCAGGGGGCGGTCGAGGGGGGCCGAGTCGGGCGCGTCGATGCCGGGGGCGAGCATGTAGTGTTTCGTCCTGCGCTCGTAGATGTCGGGGTCGCCCATCTCGCGCAGCACCATGTACTGGTCGCGGGTGTGGGGCCACTTCAGGTCCTCGAGATAGAGTCCGTCCGCGCCGCGGGCGTGGAGGTTGGCGGCGGTTGCGCGGAACATCTCGATGGACTGCTCGTAGTGGCGGTCGTCGTATGGCGTCCGGCCCGCGGGCGAGTATATCCACGCGCCGCTCGCCCTGGCGGCCTCGACCAGCCAGTCGAATGAGAGCTGTGAGTCGGTGAGCTTGTCGTGGGGGCCGCCGAGGTAGGGCACGACGAAGTCGAGCAGGCCCTCGGCCAGCCAGGAGCGGACGTCCATGCCGGCGGCGAGATTGCCCTCCTCGGTGGGGTGGACGCGCATGGCGAGGGCGAGTCGGCGGCCCCACTTCGACTCGCCGGCGTGGTCGAGCAGGCGTCGCACGTCGCGGATGAACTCGGTCAGGATGGGGATGTTGCGGCGGGCCTCGGAGGGCTTGAAGAAGACGCGGAGGTGGCTGTCCTTCAGGCAGTCGTCCAGCTCGATGCCGTCGGGGCCATAGTTGAGGACGATCTCCTCCAGCACGTCCAGCCGCTCCTGGCGCACCTCTGGGCGGGCGTAGTCCGAGCAGGTGGCTATCCTGGGCTCGTCGGGGTCCTCCTCGCCGATCATCACCTCTGGGTGGTCCCACTTCAGCTTGCCGAGCCAGTAGAGCTTGTCCGACTCCAGGTACGAGGGGTCGTTGAGCTTGAGGCTGCACAGGACCTGCAGGCCCTTCTCGTGGGCCCTGTCGATCACGACCTTGAGGGGGTCGATGCCATCCCTGAGGGCGTGCTCCAGGTTCTCGCCGGCGCGCCACCACATGACGCCGTTGTTGTGGCGCTCGACCCGCTCGCCCCACTTCAGGCCGACCTTGGTGTCGTGCCAGAAGGTCTGGCCGGACGCCAGGCCGACGGACAGGGTGTCGACGCCGGTGCCGAGCACCTCGTCTACGGGCTGGCGGAACCGGTAGCGGCTCATGGGCGGGTCGAACCGGTACATCAGGTAGTGGCGGAGGTCGTTGTAGTAGACGAGCCTAGGCTTACGCATGGTTGGCTCCCTTCGCTGTCATATGGAGATCGCCCACGATGGTATCAGATGGCCGCAGTGTCCAGTCCCAGCCTTGCCTAATGGCAGGGCCGGGGGCGGGTTTCACACCATCTGCTCCAACTAATTCACTCTCAAGATGTTTGCAGCGGGTCCGGGACACTTGCGGTTGGCATATCGAGGGGTGCGAATGAGTGCCAGTCCGGGTGGCGCAGGCAGGACTGCCTCGACAGGTATGTTCGGGGCGTGGATGAGCATTCTACGGGAAGGTCGAATGAAGCCCAGCTCACGCCCTCGCTCCACGAAGATCTTCACAGGGTCCCTGCCTTCATAGGCATACTGTGGCGCATACTCGACCAGCAGGCCGATGGACACCTCGAACGGGTCCACCCCGGCCCTGTGGGCTATCTCAAGCCGCATCGACTGAAGAATCTGCGAGATTATCAACGTCGCCCATATCTGTTGCTGGATCACCACCAACTTGGCGGACCACAGAAGACGCAGCTTGAGGTGTTGCTTGACCAACTTGAGCGCCATCTCGATGTCCCACCTGCGAGCGTAGACCTCGGCCATGGATGCAATCGGGAATGTGTGAGGCTCCCGAACGTTGGTGATGTAGCGGCGCAGCGTATTGCCTTGTCTGAAAGTCACCAGCCGAACGGCGTGTTTGGCCCGGTCGGCGCGATGGGCTCCCAGCCACACGATGCCATCGAAGACGTCGCCCCGATGGTAGAAGGTATGTATCACCTTGTAGCTGGTCTTTGCTCTCAGCCTGCTCAGCCAGTGGTAACCCCTGTCCGTGAGCCAGTCAAACCAGGCGAAGCCGAAGTATCCCAAGTCTGCGACCACCAGTGTTCCCGCTGGCAGGTCTTCCACCAACTTCCGCGCCAACACCTTCTCGTTCTGATGTGGGTCCGGCTGAAACATGACGGTCCGCCACTGCTGGCCTCTCACGTCGAACACGCCAGCCAGCTTGCCAGGGAGCAGACGGCTATCGCCTTGGGGAATCTCTCTCAGAGGCGGAAGCCTTCTCGACATGGCGTCCAGTGTACTCTCGTCTATGCACACCACGCCCTCGGCGAATGGCGCCAGCTTCTCCATTACCACACCCTGCAATCGTTGTGCCAATACGCCGCTGATCTGCTCGAAGAGTCTCTCCAATGGCTTGGTTCCCGCGCTATGGAGCCTCTTGTAGACCGCTTGGTCTGTAACCGGGAATCGGGGGAAGAACCAGAGTCCGCGTTCCGAGATAAGACGCCACACCGCCAATTGGCTGCCGAAGCCTCTCAGGACGCAGACCAGCAGCCCTGCCCACAGAGCCATTGCGGGCAGGACGCGCGGCCTGCCAGGGCCCTTGAGACTGTGGTCTGGCTCCATGTCCTTCAAACACTGCTGAAGAAACTCCTCTATGCTCCCGATGGTGGCTGTATCGTCCCCGGTACTGGTGGACATTTCGCTCTGTCCCTCCTTTGGAGTAGTCTTATCCTTATACTATCCAAAGGAGGACTACCCAAAGGAAAGGACGGTTCTTTTTATCAATTAGTTGGAGCAGATGGGGTTTCACACCCGCCCCTACAGGCGGGAACGCAAACATCCCCCTCATCCCTTCGGCAAGCTCAGGGCAGGCTCCGCCCCCTCAAGACCGGGGATGGGTTCCCGCCTCCGCGGGAATGACGGCCATGCGCGCGGGAATGACGGTTGTGGTGTGCAAGTTGTTGGCCCCGCCTGGCCCGGTTGGGCGGCGGGGCGGGTTCAGACCCAGATTTTGAACCGGCTGGGCCTGGGGATGCCGGCCTCGCGCATCTTGTCGAAGGGCCGCTTCATCCAGACGCTCTCGGCCTTGGGCGTGGTCCCGGGTTCGCGGGAGCGGCGGCGCTTGGGGCGAAGTTTTCTTCTGATCGACCTGGGGTATGCCGGGGCGTACTCCCAGATGTATTTGCCGTACGCGTCTGGGACCTCGCCGGAGATCCAGTAGCGGACTTCGTCGTCTTCGTCGTTCTCCTTGTCTTCGCCGTGGAAGACGGCGGCGACCTCGTCGTATGCCTGTACGAACTTGTGGATGGGGTGGGACGGGTCGCGCTGGGCTTCTGCGATTTTGCGGTCGATGTCGTAGCTGCCGCGGTGGTCGTCAGTGTCGTCTGCGTCGGCGGGGGCGGGGATGGGTTCCCGCCCCGTATCGAGTACGGGGCAGGCTCTTCGCGGGAATGACGGAGCACCCTCACCCTCACCCCAGCCCTCTCCCGTCAAGGGAGAGGGGGACGGCGGGAGCCCGCCCTCATCCCCGCCGCCCTGGAAAGCCGGTGTGACGGATGGCTTGCTGGAGCCGGGGATGGGTTCCCGCCCCGTATCGAGTACGGGGCAGGCTTTTCGCGGGAATGACCCTTCGACTGCGCTCAGGGCAGGCTCTTCGGCGGGGCTCAGTACGGGCCCTTCGGCGGGGCTCAGTACGGGCTCAGCGGGAAGGGAGCCGGTCCGGGCTAGCTCGTCGCGGGCTATGTGGCCCAGGAGCTCGCTGGCGGCATCGACCCTCTGGCGGGGCCTGAAGCCCCGGACTACGCCGTGCATGACGTGTAGCAGGAAGCTGACGACGGTCTTGCCGTGGTCGGTGCTCTCGTGGACGATGCCGGCTACGCGCGGGTCGTCCTTCAGTGATGGCGCTTCCAGGGCCGAGGCGAGGTATTCGAGGGCCTCGTGGCGGGCGCGGGCGGTTTTGGCGCAGTCGGCGTCCGGCCGGGGATGGGTTCCCGTCGCCACGGGAATGACGGTGGTGTCGCGGGTGCGCTTGCGGAGTATGGCGTGGTTGCACTCTACGCCGGTGAGCTGGGCTATGTATTCGGAGACGAGGCCGGGTGCGATGGCGTGGACCTGCTCGGCGGCTTCGAGCCTGTGGCAGACTTCGAAGCCTTCGTCGTCGAGCTTGCCGCTGGCGACGTCGAGGTAGAAGCGGACGATGGTGCGCCCGTTGTCGGTCTCCTGGCGGACGATGTCCGCGAGTGTGGGGGGCTCGCTCTGCTTTTCCCTGTTGCGTCGTTTGTTATGGCTCATGCGTTCTACTATGGGGGAGTGGGTGGGGGTTGTCAAGGGTGTCAAACGCCAGGAACTATGTACCAGTAGATAGAGAGATCGCCAGGAACTATAGACCACTTCGCCAGGTGATTGACCACCCTGTGCGCCGGATTGGCGACCATTGCTGCATCTTGGATGTAAGGAGCAGCAATGGCGTACAGGGAGGTGTCGAGAGTGGAGATAGCAGAAGTGGTGCGGCGCTGGCAGTCCGGCATCAGCCAGCGAGGTATATCAACTGGTACGGGGCTGTCGCGAGCGACAGTGCGCAGGTACATCGAGGCGGTCGTGGAGGCGGGGCTGGCCCGGGACGGTCCTGCTCCGAGTGAGGAGCAGCTGGCCCGCCTGGCAGGGCTGAGTCTTGCGGGCCCTCGGAAGGTGGAGATACCGACCGAGGAGGTCCTCGCCCCCTGGGCGGACCAGGTCTACGAGTGGCTCACCGCCGACCGCCTGCAGGTGACCCGTATCCATGAGCTGCTTGCGGGCCGGGGCTGCCGGGTCTCGTACACGTCGTTGAGGCGGTTCATCCAGCGACGGGGCTGGCAGAGGCGAAGTCCGGCGACGGTCCGGATGGGGGAGAGCGCGCCCGGCGAGGTGGCGGAGATGGACTTCGGTCGGCTGGGTTTGATAGAGGACCCGGAGACCGGTCGCCGCCGTGCGGTCTGGGCGCTGATCATCGTTCTGACCTACTCGCGGCACAGCTTCGTCTGGCCGACGTTCAGCCAGAAGCTCGTCGATGTGATCGAGGGGTTGGAGGCTGCTTGGGCCTTCTTCGAGGGCGTTCCCAAGTACCTGGTGATCGACAACTTCCCCGCAGCAGTGGCTGGTGTCGATCCGCTCCATCCCCGTCTAACGCGCGGCTTCCTGGAGTACTCCCAGCACCGCGGCTTCATCTCAGACCCGGCGCGGGTGCGCCATCCCCGGGACAAGCCGCGCGTGGAGCGTGGAGTGCCCTACGTGCGGGAGCGGTTCTTCAAGGGCGGGGAGTTCAGGGGTCTGTCGGACATGAGGTCTGCTGCCAGGCGATGGTGCCTGGAGGTGGCCGGACAGAGGGTGCACGGCACCACCCGCAAGCAGCCCCTGGTCGTCTTTCGGGATGAGGAGCGCCACGCGCTCGGAGAGTGGGACGCAGAGCCCTACGAGATGACCGACTGGCGCACGGCCAAGGTGCATCCCGACCATCACATAGCCTGCCAGTACGCTCTCTACTCGGTGCCCTCTGCGACATGCCCGCCCGGGCAGAAAGTGGAGGTGAGGCTCGGCAGCAAGCTGGTGCGCATCTACCACCGGGGAAGACTGATCAAGGTCCACCCGCGCCAGGATCGCGGCGGCAGATCCACCGACCCCGACGACTACCCGGCAGAGCTGAGCGCCTACACCCTCAGAGCGCCGGAGCAGATCAAGCGCAGCGCGGCGTCACAGGGACCGGCCGTGGCAGCCTATGCCGAGCGTCTCTTCGACGGTCCGCTGCCCTGGGCCAAGCTCAGACAGGGACACAAGCTCATACGGCTGGGAGAACGCTACTCCCCTGAGCGTCTCGATGCCGCATGCCGGAGGGCTCTCTCCGTAGACCTGATCGACGTGCGCCGTCTCGAGCGCATACTCGTTGAGGCCCTGGAGCAGGAGGCCACGCAGCCGGAGCCTCCACCGATGCCCCCAGGTCGATTCGCCAGGCCGGGCGCCGTCTTCGCTCGTGCCAACGGCCGCACCGCTCAATCAGCACAAGGAGAACGCCCATGACCACCACGACTGAACTCACCCCGCTGCTCAAGCGCCTCAAGCTCGGCGCCGTGCTCAACACCCTGCCGGAGAGGGTCGCTCTCGCACGCAGGGAGCAGCTCGACTACGCATCCTTCCTGCAGATCATACTGACCGATGAGATCAACCGCAGAGACCACAGGCGGCTCGAGCTCCGCCTACAGAGGGCCGGCTTCGAGCAGACCTGCCGCCTCGAAGACTTCGACTGGTCCGCATCCATCACACTCGACCGACGACTCCTCGACGCCGCCTTCTCCCTCCAGTTCCTGGCGCGCAACGAGCACGTCCTGCTCGTCGGACCGGTCGGCGTGGGCAAGAGCTTCATCGCTCAGGCCCTCGGATATGCTGCCGTCAGAGCCGGGCACTCCGTCCGCTTCGTACATGCCGACGACTTCTTCAGGGCCATGGCTCAGGCCAGGGTGGACCACTCCACGGACAAGACCTTCCGCTCCTTCCTCGCCCCGGACCTGCTCATCCTCGACGACCTCGGTCTCCACAGGATGACCCAACAGCAGTCCATAGACCTCTACGAGCTGGTCATCGCCAGGCATCGTACCGCCAGCTTCGTCATCACCTCCAACAGGGCGGTCGACGAGTGGCTCGGACTCTTCGACGACTCCATCCTGGGAAACAGCGCCCTCGACCGGCTCGCCAACGCCAGCTACCAGATCGTCATAGAAGGCGCCAGCTACCGCGAGCGCTTGTCACCACACAGGGCGCTGCTCGATCGAAAGGAGGTGGTTGACCCTCAAACCTAACGGTGATAATAGTCCATCTACAGGCCCACAGGGTGGCTCAATGACCCTGGCGACGACTGGCCTATAGACCCTGGCGATTGACAGTCAAGGGGCAATTTTCACCGCAGAGGGCGTGGAGAGCGCGGAGGAGGAGGTTATGAGGGGTTGATCCGTCCCCTGTCTGGGGTGGTGCTCCAGCACTTCACCGAAAGGGATGTGGTCTCCTCGGTGGGACGTGTTAGAGGGTGTACACCCGGGCCACGCCCGTGCTGGTGGAATCTGTAGCGGGTCATGGGAGGTCGAAATGATACATGGGGTAGCGGAGGTCGTTGTAGAGTTCGAGACTCTGATAGAGAACGGAAGATGTGAGGCGCCGCTTCAAGAATTCTTGGAAGCACACCCGGAAATTATTCAGGACACGTTTGACTCAGGCTCACATTTCCCTACCGTATTTCCAAAGTTTAGCTTAGAGCCTATCCGACAACTCCAGCAGCGCGAAATGTTATCCAGGCACAAGCAAAGTGCAGCATAGCCAGATAGTTGTCCAAACGCTTCTCCCAACGGATGAGCAGGCGTCTGAATCGATTCAGCCAGCTATGGCTGCGCTCGACCACCCAACGGCGGGCGCGGTAACCTGGAAGGGTCTGTTGTTCCTTCCGCTCCTGGCCTCGGCTGCGGATGTGCGCTGTGTATCCGTACCGAGCCACCAACTGCTCGACTTCAGCAAAGTCATAGCCCTTGTCCATACACAGCCGCTGAGGTTGTGCAGGCCGGGGAACCGGACGTTGTGCCACTATAGATTCCAATGTCGCCTCAACCATCTTCATGTCGTGGCGGTTGGCTCCATCCACACTCACCCCTATGGGAATACCGTTCCCCTCAGTCAACAGGCTGCGTTTGGTACCCTTCTTACCCCGGTCTGTAGGGTTCGGGCCAGTGCCCTTACCCCCCGAGCGGAGCCTTTGTCATGGCTCCATCCATTGCCTGCCACTGCCAATCTATCCCTTGCACCTCATCGTATTCAGACAACCCCCGCTCCCACAACTCCTCGAAGACTCCGGCGACTCGCCAACGCTGGAACCTGTCATGCACAGTGCTCGGAGCACCGAACGTCCGAGGCAACGCTTTCCACTGGCAGCCGGTCCGCAGCAAGTAGAAGATCCCATCCATACACTGGCGGGCAGGTTTCCACGGCCTCCCGCCCTTCGGACCCGCCGTCTCCGCAGGCAATATCGGCTCAATCCTCTCCCACAGAGCATCGGGAATCCGCCAATCAGCGCCTACGCCTCCATGATCGATCTCCGACATGTCTTTCCTCCACTCAAGTAGAATGGAGAAAGTTTATGCAAAGTCTCGGATACTCACCAAGAACAATTAAGGTTATCGGATAGGCTCTTAGCGGGAGAGTATATCCCAGACTTTGTCATGATAGGACATCGGTCCAGTTGGATGTGGAACGTCGACCTAATTGAGATCGAGCCCTCGGCCCTCGAAAAACCGCTGTTCAACAAGGCCAAACAAGCCACCGGGCGACTCAGGGATGCTGAGGGCCAGATCGACAAGTGGAAAGCTTGGATGGGAAGAAACAAGGATTCGGTCTTTGTTCCTAGAGCTTTGGAGAAGCTGAAAGAGCGCCGCGCTTGGGATGAGTACCCCAGATTCTACAATCTTTCGGAAGGAACCCACCAAACCATAGATGTTCGATATCGAATCATCATAGGTCGTAGGGAGAGTTTTGACAGATGTGGTAATAATACCAAGTCACCGTGATGCCGCCGTATATGTGCGGCCAGTGAGTGGGTTCCCGCCCCGTATCGAGTACGGGGCAGGCTCTTCGCGGGAATGACGGCTTTACGGCGCGCTCAAAATGAATTGGTATCACTATAGTACCTTCATCAGAGTGTCGCGATGTTCAGTCCCCACCTCGCCAAAGATACTGAGCACTTCTTCGTAGGTACCAGGACCTCCAAGCAAATTCCAGAACTCGGGCCCGATTAGGACTTGAGTGTCCATATCCAAATGCTTCCGGGCGAATGACCATCTGTACGCCTGTCTTGTCCCATAGGGATTATATGACATCGCGAAGTATGTTCGAGCTTTTGGAGGTCCCTCCCTACGGATAGCATGTATCTCCAGAGACTTTCGGGTTACAGACACACATTGATCCAGATTTGGTTTTGGTGTCTTCATTTCGAAGAACAGTTCATTGCCCTGATGCTCTCGAAGATAGAGGTCAATCTTGACAGTCTGGAGTACATGATCAGCGTGAAATGAGTTTACGATTGCATTGACATAGTCCTGGTAGCTTCCCTTATGCTCTGTCCTGATGGCGTCGACTATTCCGTCTATGCCTGCTCGTGCCGCGTTGCTCATGTATCCGGTAATGCTACCTTGTCTAGTAGATTCGGCGAAATTCTGCTGCCCAATGAGTTGGGCGGTGACCTCAAACATACTTCCAAGAGTAGTCGAAAATGAACGCTCGAATCTAGATAGTCCAATCACACTAGGCGGTAGAATAGCTTGATGAAATGGATTCATACGACCTTCCCTGGTCAGTTTGCCAGTATTTGCCAGTACGTATGATGGGTGACTAGGATCATATTTGTCAGTCACGCCTAGCAGGAGATTGCCGACGTCATTTTTGATCTGTCGCCTTGTAATTGGATTGATCACTGTTTTCTCCACACAAGAACACTCTCGAAGAAGTCCCCAGCCCTTCTTCCAGTCCGCCTGTTTACATGCCTCTCCAATCGAGTTTCGACACATAGACCGGCCCGCTCGCTGATTTCTTCGTATAAGCCGAGCCTGTCATTCACTATGACAACCATCCGTCCGTTCTTCGAAAGGCTCCTCTTGACGTTCTGGAACGACTTGACCATGTTGTCGACGTATTCCGCGCGTGCACGGAGGGAATTTCCTCTCTTAGCAGGTCCGATTTCCTCGTCAGCGTTCCAGTCCAGACCTAGGAGCTCGTATGAGTATCTGTGCTGTTCATGGTAGTCAATCAAACCGACGTAGGGAGGAGACGTGATTACCAGGTCGTGCCTAGGGAATTCCGTAGTCCGTGTGTCGCCTGCGATGATCGATACGGCGACGTCTTTCCGCAAGGAGGCGAACTCACGTATGCGCTTCATGGTGTTGGAACTGTATCGCTTGAGGAACTGTGCCGCATTATCTGTAGGTTTGCAGATGCGGCCGTGCTTGTAGCAATCGTAGGGCTCGGTCTGCGGTTTCTTTGGGAAATCGAGATCGAAGTGTGTAGTACGGCGCGCAGACCTAGCGGCGCGAGACAGGATTAGACGCAGTACGTCTTTGTAGGTGTAGTCGTGCACCAGTGCCTGGTATGCAAGCAAAGAATTGAGGGCGGTGGGAGCAAACCACGCATTGAGATACGAGCTGGGATGATACGGTGCTTGTTTTTCCAACAGCGCCGATTGAGGAGACGCTATTGCCTTGTTGAGGATGTCTTTGATTTCGAACTCAAGCAGTTCGAGATTGTATTTCTCCGTCTTGACTCTGCTAATCAGAGTATTGAACTCCGAAATATCGCAACCGATAGCATTGATTCCAAGAGTGGCGGCTTCGACCAGTGTCGTACCAGAGCCGCAAAATGGATCACACACGGTTGTTGGTTCAAACTTGCGAAGAAATATCTCTACGATCTGCGGAACGAACTTGCCGAGGTATGGGTGAAGACTATGAACATGCTTGGTCCGCACCCTCTGTGGCAAGTCCTGTTCACGCCAATTGAGATTGAGAGACTCCAGAGGGGTTTGCGGTGTGACCGAATCAAATTCGGTGAAAGGAACAAGCGGATACTGAGGCGCGTAGCCATATGTTGCCCCGGTCCCGTTTCTGGATGCGGTCTTGGGCTTGACGGCGGCCCGTTGATTCATGCGGCGTCACCTCGCTACCAACTGAAGTGTAGCATAATGTGGTCGTCGTGCCACGGCAGGGCGTCTATCCAGCCTCGGACTTTGTCGATGGTCTGTTGGGTCAGCTCTTTGTCTTTGACGTACTCTTCCAAGAGCAGGGCCATGGTCTCGCGGGAGAACTCCACGATGGTGTTCATGTCGGAGGACACGCTCCAGATTTCCTCGTCATCGGCGTGCCACTGGAGGTGCCAGACGAAATCGTAGACATCGTTTTCTGGTCGGCCCAGGTACTTGATTGGAGATGGGATGACCCCAACGTCGAGCCCCATGCTTATGTCCTCCTCCTGATGATGCCGGGCCGTTCGCCCTCTCTGGACGAGGCTAAGGATAGTACGGGCGTTCGCTCTCGTCAAGCTTCCGTCCCTCGGACGTCGGGACGACATGGCGGGGGTGAGAGACGGGGATGGGTTCCCGTCGTCACGGGGAAACAACGGATGGGTTCCCGTCGTCACGGGAAAGACGGATGGGGTTCCCGTCCGTCACGGGAAAGGGGGATGGGTTCCCGTCGTCACGGGGGAAAGACGGATGGGTTCCCCGTCGTCACGGGAAAGGGGGATGGGTTCCCGTCGTCACGGGAATGACGGGGATGGGTTCCTGTCGTCACGGGGGAACGACGGATGGGTTCCCGTCGTCACGGGGAACGAGGGATGGGTTCCCGTCGTCACGGGGAAAGGGGGGATGGGTTCCCGTCGTCACGGGGAAAGGGGGGATGGGTTCCCGTCGTCACGGGAATGACGGGGATGGGTTCCCGTCGTCACGGGAATGACGGGGATGGGTTCCCGTCGTCACGGGGGAACGACGGATGGGTTCCCGTCGTCACGGGGAACGAGGGATGGGTTCCCGTCGTCACGGGGAAAGGGGGGATGGGTTCCCGTCGTCGGGGGAAAGACGGATGGGAAAGACGGATGGGTTCCCCGTCGTCACGGGAAAGACGGAATGGGTTCCCGTCGTCACGGGGAAAGGGGGGATGGGTTCCCGTCGTCACGGGAATGACGGGGATGGGTTCCCGTCGTCACGGGAATGACGGGGATGGGTTCCCGTCGTCACGGGGAAACAACGGATGGGTTCCCGTCGTCACGGGAAAGACGGATGGGTTCCCGTCGTCACGGGAAAGGGGGGATGGGTTCCCGTCGTCACGGGAATGACGGGGATGGGTTCCCGTCGTCACGGGGGAAACAACGGATGGGTTCCCGTCGTCACGGGAAAGACGGATGGGTTCCCGTCGTCATGGGAAAGGGGGATGGGTTCCCGTCGTCATGGGAAAGGGGGATGGGTTCCCGTCGTCACGGGGAACGAGGGATGGGTTCCCGTCGTCACGGGGAACGAGGGATGGGTTCCCGTCGTCACGGGGAACGAGGGATGGGTTCCCGTCGTCACGGGGAACGAGGGATGGGTTCCCGTCGTCACGGGGAACGAGGGATGGGTTCCCGTCGTCACGGGGAACGAGGGATGGGTTCCCGTCGTCACGGGAACGGGGGATGGGTTCCCGTCGTCACGGGAAAGACGGATGGGTTCCCCGTCGTCATGGGAAAGGGGGATGGGTTCCCGTCGTCACGGGAATGACGGGGATGGGTTCCCGTCGTCACGGGAAAGACGAGCCGCTGGTGCCGGTGGCTGGCTGGGGTTGTCTTCGGCGGCCGCTCTTTCGGGAGCGGCGCTTGGGCCTGCTCTGCCAGTCGGGGTGGATCCGCTTCATCTCGTCCTCGATGAGCCGGAAGTCCTTCTGGGGCAGCAGGTGCAGGGTGTCCATGAACGCCAGCGGCCACCTCTCCGCCGGCCACCGTTTCAGGTAGTCCATCCGGGGCGCCAGGGCCAGCGCGTCTATGTAGAGATTCTCGGCCATGACGATCTGCGGCCTCAGCTTGACCCGGTAGGGGTACATCTCCCGGCCGCCGTCGGCGGGGTTCCAGATAGGCGTTGGGTCCTCGTAGTACCTGGACGTGACGACCGCGATGGCCGTCCACTTCTTGATCCCGCTCACGTAGAACAGCATGCTGTCGTCGGGCTCCATCCGCTGGGCGCGGCGCCGTTGCCTGCCCTTCATGCCGTAAACGGTGAAGCCGAGATCCCGCGTGATCTCGAAGTCCTCGGGTGTCTGCACAACCATCCAGAAGTTTTTGGCCATACGACCGAACCTTACCTGCGATTTTGGCCTATTCTATCACTAGGGATTTCACCGCAGAGGGCGCGGAGGGCGCAGAGGCGGGGGGAAGAGGGGGAAAGCCGGCTTCTGGAGTATGTTCAGGTTGGCCTTATCGGCGTACGGGACATGCTATCGTCGGAATCACTATGGCCTTGCGCAGGCCGCATAAGGGTATGAAAACGGCAGCAGCCTACCCATCGTCACACGATCTTAGGCATGAACCGGGGATGGGTTCCCGCCCCGTATCGAGTACGGGGCAGGCTCTTCGCGGGAATGACGGCTTTACGGCGCGCTCAAAATGAATTGGTATAATCTTCCCCGCGCCCAGAGCAAAACTTCCAGCGGAGGCAGCAAAATGCGAGACAAGCCCAGGATGGATTTCGGTTACAACCCGCCGACAGGCGTCCGGAACATGGAGGCCATACGCCCCCGCGAGTTCCTGTCCGACATCCACAGGTCGCTCGACATAGCCTCCCAGGGCTTTTCCAGCATCTGGATATCGGACCACATCAACTACGGCAGCGAGTTCAGGATGGAGTGCTGGACGCTGCTGACCTGGATCGCCGCCCGGTACCCTGGGCCGAAGCTCGGCACGATCGTCATGTCCAACTCGTTCCGCAGCCCGTCGATGATGGCGAAGATGGGCGCGACGCTGCAGCACCTCAGCTCAGGCAGGTTCATCCTCGGCTACGGGGCGGGCTGGCACGAGGGGGAGTACAGGGCCTTCGGGTTCGACTACCCCGGCCCGGGCGTCCGCATCGACATGCTCGAGGAGGGCGTGCAGGTGATCAGGGGGCTGTGGAACGACGCGCCGGCAAACTTCGACGGCAGGTTCTACCGGGTCGAGGACGCCCACTGCGAGCCCCTGCCGGATCCGCCGCCGCCCATCATGATCGGGGGCGCGGGCGAGAGGAAGACCCTGCGCGTGGTGGCCAGGCACGCCGACTGGTGGAACGACCTGGCCAGGCCCACGGACGAGACGCGCCGCAAGCTCGACATCCTCAGGGGGCACTGCGAGGCGGAGGGCCGGGACTACGACTCCATCCGCAAGACCTTCACGACCCGCATATTCATCGACCGGGACCGCGCGAGGGCCCGCCGCGCCGCCGGCGAGTGGCTCGACAGCGGACAGCCCCCGATCGTCGGCGACCCGCAGGAGGTGACCGACCGGCTCTACGAGTGGGCCGAGATGGGGTTCGACCTGTGCATCACCGTCTTCCCCAACTTCCAGGACCTGGACGACATGAAGCTGTTCGTGGACGAGGTGATGCCCAACTTCGCATAAGGAATCGCTGTAGCCCAGCGAAGCCCACCTAGGGGGATGAGGAATAGCGAGGGCCTTCGGATGGTCGCAACGGCTGGGGATGGGTTCCCGCCCCCGACTGCTCGGGGGCGGGCTCTTCGCGGGAATGACGGAGGTGGGGGATTTGGGGAGATCGGATGCCTTGACAGGGTGAGCACGGCTGTTCTATTGTTGTTGAAGGGACGGACCCGACGGCGGTTCGTCCCTTCTGCTTTTTCGGGAATGGGAGGAGCGCCGTAAGCCATTTGGGAGGTGGATGGGAGGTGGAAAAGGAAGCTGGTGTCGACGAAGAGCCGGATGGAGAGCGGAGAAAGGGGGACAAGCCGGAGATCGATCCTGAGGACTTCGTGCGCAAAGTCCTGAAGGAGGACCCGTACGAGAAGCAGATCGAGATCCTGAAGGCGGTGTCGCAGCGCAGGCGGGTGTCGGTGGTGGGCTGCAACGGGTCGGGGAAGGACTGGACGGCGGCGCGGGTGGTGCTGTGGTGGGTGAACGCGTACAGCCCGGCGAAGGCCATCGTGACGGGCCCGACTACGAGGCAGGTGAGCGACATAGTCTGGAGGGAGATGCAGTCGGCCTATGCCAGGGCGGGCGATGGGCTGAAGGGGAAGATGTTCAAGACGTCGCGGTACGAGGTGGATTCCGAGACCTTCGCGCTCGGCTTCGCGACGGACTCACCGTACAACTTGCAGGGGTTCCACTCGCCGAACCTGCTGGCGGTCATCACCGAGGCGCACGCGGTCGACGAGAGGGACATGGACGCGATCCGGCGGCTGAACCCGAAGCGCCTGCTGATGGTGGGGAACGCCTACGTGTCGCCGGGGACGTTCTACGACTCTCACCACTCGAAGCGGCACCTGTACGAGGCGATCAGGATCAGCGCGGAGGACACGCCGAACTTCACGCAGGCAGAGGCGTACATCCCGGGCATGATGACGCGGCAGGACATGGCCGACCGGGAGGCCGAGTGGGGGAAGAGCGACCCGAGGTTCCTGAGCATGGTGCTGGCGGAGTTCCCAGAGGACCAGGAGGACATCGTGGTCCCGCTGTCGTGGGCGCGGGAGGCCGCGGAGCGGAGCCTGGAGCCGGACGGGCCGGTGATCGTGGCGTGCGACGTGGCGAGGTACGGCCGCGACAAGACGGTAGTGGTGAAGCGCCAGGGCGCCCATGCGCGAATTGTGCACAAGATGCAGGGCCAGGACACGATGAAGATCGCGGAGTACCTGAAGGGGTACTGCGAGAGCGAGAAGGCGGACTTCCTGGTCGTAGACGAGACGGGCGTAGGCGGCGGCGTGGTGGACCGGCTGAGGCAGCTCGGTCTGCGGGGGCCGAAGCTGGTGCCGTTCGTGGCCGGTTCGTCGCCGTCGAACCCCAGGTACCACGTGAACCTGGGGGCGGAGGTGTGGTGGATCATGCGGGACAGGTACGAGTCGGGCGACCTGGACACGCCGAACGACCCCGACCTGACCGAGCAGGTGTCGACGCGCAAGTTCTACCGTGAGGGCGAGCGGGTGAAGCTGGAGAGCAAGTACAAGCTGTCGAAGTCGCCGGACGAGGCCGACGCGCTGGCGATGACGTTCGCGGTGCGGAAGAACAGGGTGAGGATCTGGGTGTGAGGGCGAATTTGGAATTGGGAGTGTGGAGAGGACTGTCCTTCGACAAGCTCAGGACGAACGAGCTTTCTCTGCCCTTATCTGGGCGGGGACTCGTGTGGGGCTGGTGAAGTAGCTATTCAGGTTGGATGGGAGGAGCTGATGGTGCTGGAGAGATTCGCGAGGATATTTGAGAGGGTGCGGGGGCCTAGGGCCGGAGGGAGCCTCTCGTCGCTCGAGGGCGGTCTATGGGATGGTCTGGATTCGGGCTGGAGCTGGACGCCGGAGTCGTATGGCGGGTACTACCCAAAGTCGGCACTGGTGTACTCGGCCATCAAGCTGAGGCAGGACGCGGTAGCGCGGGTGCCCCTGGTGGTGCATCGGGGAGACGGGGAGCGTCCGGCAGGCGCGGGCCATCCGGCGCAGCGCCTGCTCGACCGGCCCAACCCCTTCTGGACGCAGGGCGAGTTGTGGCGCGCAACGGAGACGTACCTGGGCCTGTGGGGTTCGGCGTTTTGGGGACTGGAGCGCGACGCCGGGGGGCGGGTCGCGGAGATATGGCCGCTGCGCCCGGACCGGATGCGCGTGGTGCCGGACGAGGAGAGCTACGTGCGCGGGTTCGTGTACATGTCGAGCGGGCAGCAGGCGGCGTCGTATCTGCCGGAGGACGTGGTCTGGATGCGGTACTTCAACCCGCTGGAGGAGTACGCGGGGCTGTCTCCGATGGCACCGCTGCGTCTCTCGGTGGACATGGGCCTGGACTCCCTGCGGGCGAGCCGGAGCGCCCTGCTGAACGATAGCGCGCCGGGGATATTCGTCGAGACGCCGGACACGCCGACGGACGAGGAGGTGAAGGAGTTCTACGAGCGGTGGGAGGCCCGCTTCAAGGGAGTGGACCGGGTGCGCCGCCCCGCTTTTCTGAGCGGGGGGATGAGCGTGCGGAGCCTGGGTTTCAGCCCCCGTGAGATGGAGTACTTCCAGAACATGAGGTGGAGCCTGGAGGACGTGTCGCGGGTGTACGGTGTGCCCAGGCCGATGCTGTCGGACATGGAGCGGGCGACGTTCTCGAATTTCAACACGGCGCGGCGGGTGTTCTGGGAGGACACGATAGTGCCGCAGCTTGGGTTCTACGAGGAGGCATTGAACGCGGGGCTGATGCCGGGCCTGGGGGACGGCACGCTGCGCGCCAAGTTCGACCTGAGCGGCGTGGAGGCGCTGCGCGAGACGGAGAACGACAAGGCGAAGCGGCGGATCGGGTACGTGAAGGCGGGGATCATGACAGCGGAGGAGGTGCGAGAGGAGATGGGGCTGAGAAATTGAGAATTGGGAATGGGGGGGCGGATTGTGTCCTTGTCGTGGCGCTCCGCGGCCGCTGAAGCGGGAGCTTGCGATGCGGAGTGGCACGATCTCCTTGCCGGTCGCCCCGAGACTGATCTCGGAGAGCCGGCGTCGGCGCTGGCGAAGGCGCGCTCGGTCCGCGACGGCGAGAGAGGGTCACGACGTACGGCAGGCTAGCACGGCCACGGGGATGGATGTGGTGGTGCAGTGGGTGAGAGCCGGGTGACGGCGTTAGCTAGGGTGCGGCTCGCAATGACATCATAGCGCGGATGCACCTCGACAGGCTTGGCGACACTTGGGCAGCGGATGTGGGTTGCCAACGGCCGCGCCCCTGTCTACTGACGAACTCCGACATACGAGACGTGTATGCCGGTCCTATAGATGCACCGCTTCCTGTCCGAGGCACCATATCTTCTCGCATCGCTTTACTGCGGGAGCTTCGGGCCAGATCGATTAGCGTTTGCTTGGGGTTCTCGAGGTCGTCGACGGTACGCGGGATCCTGCTCATGGGGACGCTCAGGAACGCCGCGATTCCTGACCTATCGGCAAGCAGCCAACTTTCTATCTCGCGGACTGCTACGCGAAGATACATGTGCTCAGCCGGGGTTGGGAGCCACTCTGCGCGAAGCGACGGCGCGCAATCGAAGTCGTGGTCGAGGTCGATCAGTACTATCCAGGGCGAGAATCTGGCGGCCTGATTGTATCCGTCGATCCTGGCTTTCAGGTGAGGCTTGCCGCTCCTGCCGAATACGGTGCCCATGTGGATGCCGAAATCCGAGGTCAGCCTGCGCACGACCGCCTCGTCGAGAATCCCTTCGACGGCTCCCGAGACAGCTACGTTGGATTCGCCGGAGGTCAAAGCTCCGCGAACATCAGCTGCTCGGAATTCTTGGGACGCGTATAGGGAATCGCTGCGTCGGCCATGCTCAATCCTGCTTCAAGCATTTGCCGTATCTCGAACTTCGACCCGGCGGTGTGGACCTCGGTGCCCTCATTGGCCGGGATCAACAGCAGCGCCTCATCCATCCCAATACCCCCGTCCTGGAGCAGATCGGCCGAATGAGTGCTCATGATCATCTGCCGACCGCTCCCCCGCTGGGCCCTCGCGATCAACTGAGGGAGATGCCGCACGACTTCGGGGTGCAGCGACAGCTCAGGCTCTTCCAGCAGTAGGGGCCCGCCGCCCTCGATGACCGACCAGAGGAACCCCAGCAGTCGAAGTGTGCCATCGGAGAGGTACTGTTCATTCTGCCAAGCGCCTTGATAGCGCCAGTGCTCGTACCTGCCACGGAGGTGCGGAGTGCCACGGTCGTCTCGCCAGAGCTCCAATTCCTGGAGTTGGGGAACTGCCCCCTGGAGGGCCTCGGTAATGCGGCGGAGCCGGGAACGCAGCGTCCTGGCCTGAGTACGAGCTAGCTGATCGAGGAAGTCTCCCCCGAATGGATCGTTCTCCCTGCCGATGGAGCGCTCTGGATCGCGCATGAGCTGTGGGACGATATGCCGGTAGCGCACCGAGCCGAGGAAGTCGACAAGGTCCCGGAATTCCCTGTTGACGTTGACTTGCTCGAGATATGTCTGCGACTTTCTTTGCGGGTCACCCTCGTCCTCCGCATTCGGCCTCTGGAGGAAAGCCTCTCCGTTGTGGAGGACGGTCTCTTCCTTAACGAAGGGGCGGCGGATGTTGTCCTGGGCAAATCGGATCGTATACTCCCACAGGGCTCTTTCCTCGTCATTGCCGACGGTCACGCAAATGCCCACGTCCGAATATCGGCGGGCGGACAAGGCGCGGATTCCAGACACGCCACCACGCCTTCTGACGGCTTCCTGAAATCCACCTCCAACGGCTGCGATGTCGTAGAGGAAGCGGAAGGCATTGAGGAGATTTGACTTGCCAGATGCGTTGGGGCCGACGAGGAATGCTCGACGTTGAAGCTTCACGTCGACATTCACGAAGTTTCGCCAGTTCTCTAGGGACAGTCCCGTGAACCGGTATGTCCTTCTGTTGTCCTGTCTTTCGCGTCGAGCCATGAGAACCTCGTGCGCCGCGTTCCGATTCTACACCGTATCGGTCATGGTGGTCTGGCGGCCATTGGGGGGGAGAGGCGGTAGCAGCTGGCATTGGAGTTGAAGGGCAGGAGGTAGGCGAGGTCGGCCGACTGGTCGGGGACGTGCTGGCGGAGATGTCGAGATTGTCGCCGTAGTGGAGGGGTGCTGGTCTAGGGGGTCATACTTGGAAGCCGAGTGAGCTTGCGACGGATTCCTGGGACCCGTCGAGGGTAATGAAGGACATATCGCCTGGCGTGGGAGCGAGATATAGGGCGGTCGCCACGTGCCACAGGTCGGCTCCCCTGAGATAGCCTGCCGAAAGGGCTGTTCTGAGCTCGGTGGTCAGAGGCCGGTCCGGAAGGACCCACCTGATACCGGAGAGGACGCGGGCGTCGAACTCCATCCCCACTCGTGAGCAGGCGGCTCGGACCTCCGCCTCCAGCAGGTTGGAAGACCGGAGGTCGGAGAACTCGGCAAGACGCCGTTCTGCGGCGGCCCAGCCGGGATCCTGGAATGCGATGCCAACGATCACGGAGGAGTCGACGTAGGCGATGCTCATTAGTCCCGTTCTCTGAGGAAGGTCTCGAGGGCGCCTGGGACGTAGACGCCGCCCTGGAACGGGGTCCTCTGCTCGCGAGGTCCAACCAGGACCCCCTTCCGCTCCAGCTCCCGGGTGCGCTGCTCGATAGTCTCAGGCTGTTGCAGCGGACGGATTTCCGCAACGGGCTCGCCCCGGTACGAAACGGTTATGGTCTTGCCGTCGCGGACGCTGCGGATGATCTCGGAGAATTTGGCCTTGGCCTCGTATGTCGAATAGGTGATGCTCATGATCGGCATTATATCTAGTCAGACTGGTTTATTCAACCCTGGACGCCGAAAAGTCACAAAAAAGTAACGAATATGGGCTTGGTCGTAACGCCAACGCAACACGCGGGGCCTATCATGGGTGGTAGACATCGGATGAAAGGAGGCGCTTATGTCTATATATCAACTGCTAGACATTGGGCTGATGAATGTGCTGCTCATCATCGGGGTTTGTAGCCTACTGCTTGCCGTTGTGGGCTTCGGCCTCACCCTGTGGACGAAGGACCGAAGGACAATTGCCCTCGGGGTGCTCCTAATGTCCATTGCCATCTTGCTGTTTGCCTCGCTCTACATGGACTACCATGTGGGCAAGGCGACGCTTGAACAGGAGTACGCAACAGCAACGAAGATGGCGGAGAGCATAGAGGACTTAGGACGGATACTCAGGCTCTTCTTGGGGATGAGCGGTGAGTAGGACAAGGGCGCGGGCTGCTATCTGTGACTGCGTCCCTACACCCATACCCACAGTCTCCATCTGCGTCGTCGGGTGGACGGTACAGATCAACAAGAAGCACTACGGTTACGGCGACCAAGAATCCTGGTAAGGAGGTAATGGATAAGTGATACAGGTCCAGGTCGAGTGGGCTCTACTACTCTATAGTCTGGTCTGCGCGGTGATAGCGGCTGTGATGGCGAGGTATAAGGCCAGACACGTCGGACTGTGGAGTCTACTCGGCCTAGCCTTCGGAATCTTCGCCCTAATAGTCCTCAGCTTCCGTGATAGGAGTATGGGCGAGGGCGATAGGTCCTAGATCGAGGAGCCTCCTGCCGGCGTAGCTGGAGATTGCATGGGACGAGTACAACCGTGGGCGGCCCGGGTTTCAGATTGAGGATATGACCATAGAGGAAGGATGGCCCCATAGATGCTAGATACACCGACGCTCATTATACCAAGTCACCGTGATGCCGCCGTATATGTGCGGCCAGGGAGTGGGTTCCCGCCCCGTATCGGGTACGGGGCAGGCTCTTCGCGGGAATGACGGCTTTACGGCGCGCTCAAAATGAATTGGTATAATCGTCATATTCGCCGTACTGGCCGCAGTGGCGACTGCACTGACTGCCTCAGTACATGAAGATCGCCAATGCCGGTGTCAGGATAGGTGGAACTTGGAAGGGCGACAGCGATGTATACTCCTCGCCCGGACACGAGTTGCCCTAGCGCCCGCCATTGGGTCTTTCCGCCTCGGTAGTTGAACGAAAGGAAGGAAACCAATGAGGAAGATTGTCATTCTGTTGGCGCTGGTGATTGCGACAGTGGCGGCGGCGACAACGGGGATCCTGATGGCGCAGGACCCTTCTGACGACGACTGGATGATAGGCCTGCCCCAGCAGAACGAGGATGGAACGTGGACGCCCGAATGGTTCGAGGTCGGCAACAGTACCGGCGCGGCGGCCGGCGTCGCAAGGACCGCAGACCTGTTCGGCGACAGCGATGTATACCCGGCACCTGTATACGACCTCAATGACCACAGCATACACATCGGTTACGTTGGAGAGTTCGGCTATTGGGCCATCGGGGAGAAGAGCCCCTGGTGCTTGGATTGCATCAGTATCATCGAGGAATCGCTCGGCGAGAACGGTGAAAGACACGTAGTCACCGATACGTACAATGCGGACCGCACCATCACGCGAACCACTACGGAGACCGACGCTGACGGGAACACCACCACCGCCGTCGAGACCATCGAGGAGGGCACGGATGGCGAGGAAGGGCCGACAGGGTCTGTTACGGAGTAGGCAACCCTACCCCCCCCATTGCACAGGCGCGCCCCCGGTATCCCGACACCGGGGGCGCGCTTTACGAGCCCTTCCGGCACGACAGCAAGAACACTTTCCTGCCGTCCCGATGGTGAATCCCAGGAAGGGAGCGACATGATGAAGAATCTAATACCAATTTGGCGTGATGCCGCCGTATATGTGCGGCCGGGGAGTGGGTTCCCGCCCCGTATCGGGTACGGGGCAGGCTCTTCGCGGGAATGACGGCTTTACGGCGCGCTCAAAATGAATTGGTATAAAACCGATGGCGTCGAGGATGGCGGGGGCAACGGCTGCGACTTGCCCGCCCTCCGGGAATCGGGGGAGAATCGGGTCCGGGCTGGTCCGCCCAAATCCCCCACCTAAATGGCGGCGACGTCCTAATTGCAAGGGGAGGGCTGGTTTGAAACCAGCCCCTACGGGGTGATGGCTGATAGATATGGCGCCGAATGTGGAGGTGGGGGATCTGGGGTCCGGGCCTCTTGCGGGGCTTGACGGAATGGGAACTAACGTGCTAGTGTAGGTGATGCGCGGGAGCAGTGCTCTCGCGGGACTAGAGGAATCAGGGGGCTCGCCCCCGATTCGAGGCCGACGGACGGCTTCGGGTCGGGGGTTTTTTGTTGCCGCTGACCGGCAGGGGGGAGGAGTTTGGAGGATGGGGCTGGTTCGGGAGTGAGAGGAAGTAATACCAAGTCACCGTGATGCCGCCGTATATGTGCGGCCAGGGAGTGGGTTCCCGCCCCCGACTACTCGGGGGCAGGCTCTTCGAGGGAATGACGGCTTTACGGCGCACTCAAAATGAATTGGTATAAGGACGGGGCTGAGTTGGCTTATCGGAGAGGAAGCAAGGAGGTGGGAGTTGCGTTCGGCATTCTTGGACATCGTGGAGAGCCGGGACTTGGGCGGCGGGCGGTACGTGGTGACGATTGCGGCGAACGAGAGGGTGCGGCAGCCGCCGGACCTCGACCTGGCCGGTATGTCGACTGAGGCGTACATGCGGAATCCGGTGGTGATGTGGGCGCACGACGTGGTGGGGCGGTCGCCGTCGGGCGGCCTGCCGATCGGGCGGACGGTGGGCCTGAGCAAGGGAGGCGACGGCCGCCTGCTGGCGGAGTTCGAGTTCCTTGCGGAGGACCCGTTCGCCCAGCGGGTGAAGAACGCGTGGGACAAGGGGTTTCTGAGGGCGGCGTCGGTGAGCTGGGTGCCGGTGGAGAGCGCGTCGGACGAGTCTGGCCGGCGCCGCGACGTGACGTCTGAGCTGGTGGAGTGGTCGCTGGTGCCGGTGCCCGCGGACCCTGACGCGCTGAGGGAGTCTTACCGGCGGCTGATGGCCAATGCTCTGGAGAGTGACGAGGGGATGGAGGAGGAAGACTGGCGGGAGGCCATCGGGCTACTGGTGGACGAGGTGAAGGAGGGCCTCGGGATGGCGGCGTGAACGGCATAACCGTCATACCCGCGACGGGAGACCTTTGCATAACCTCGTCATTCCGGCGAAAGCCGGAATCCATGGGGGCGGGGGCGTGCCTTCACGGGAACTACGGAGTGGAGGGCGCGGGAACGACCGTGTGGGGAACGTGAGTGAAGCGATTCGGAAGTCGGAATACGGAGGAGGGAGTATGACCACGACGGAGATGGAGTCGATCAGGAAGGAGCTGGCGGGGATCAATGCGTTCGTGCAGGAGCGGTTCGATCCGGTCTCGGAGGACGTGGGGTTGTTGAAGGAGGAGGCCGAGCGCCTGCGCGGGGAGGTCTCGCGTCTTCAGGAGCAGGAGCGCCAGCCGAGGCGCAGGGCGCTGGCGGGGCAGGCCGGCCAGGAGCCGGTCGTGAGTGAAGGGCCGTACGCCGGCCTGGACGCGCTGGACCTGGGCCTGCTGAGGCGGATCGCGCGGTCGCAGCGGCGTGAGTCCTTCGGCCCCGTGTGGCTCGAACGGATGGACGCGGCGAGGAGGTCGCTCGTCGAAGGGGCGACGGCGGCGGTCGTGCAGGGTTCACACGAGGCGGCGGACGCGCGGCTGAGCCAGCTTCACCGGGTAGGCCCGCGCCCTACAGGGCAGCACGAGACCTTCAGCCAGCCGGTGCTGCGGTCGCTGACCAGGGCGGCGATGGACAGCACGACGGCGGGTTCAGGCGACGAGCTGGTGGCGACGCTGGAGGCGCGGGAGCTGTGGATGGACGTGAACCTGCGGACGCTGGTCGCGCCGCTGATTGCGGCCATCGACATGCCTTCGACCCCGTTCGAGCTTCCGAGGCAGCTCGGGGACGTGAACTTCTACCCCGGGACGGAGAACAGCGCGGCGGCGGAGACCGCCTTGAGCACGGGACGGGCGACGCTGGAGGCCCACGAGCTGGTCGGCCACGTGCCCTACTCGTTCACGCTGGAGGAGGACGCCGTGGTGGCGTTGCTGCCGGAGATCAGGGCGGGGCTGGTGCGGAACGTGGCCGAGGTCCTGGACGACGTGATCCTGAATGCGGACTCGTCGGAGACCAACAACATCAATGCGGACGGGGCGACGATCTCGAAGTCCGACGCCGGAAAGGGGCACTGGCTGCTCGGCTACGACGGGGTACTCCGTCTGCCGCTGGTGGACAACGCGACGCAGAGCAACCTGCACGGCGACGGGGTCTCGGACGAGATGTTCAACGAGATCAGGGCCAAGCTGGGCAAGTATGGCGCGAGGCCGTCTGAGCTGGTTTGGGTCATGGACGTGAACACGTTCATCCGGGCCCAGTCGATCAGCCAGTTCCGGACGATGGACAAGCTCGGCCCGAACGCGACGCTGCTGACCGGGATGCTGGGGGCCGTGGAGGGGATACCGGTGATAGTGTCGGAGCAGATGCGCCTTGCGGACTCCGACGGCAAGGTCACGGATGGCGGTAACGTGAGGGGCGCGGGCCGCCTCTTGATCTTCAACCGGACCCAGTGGATGCAGGGGTTCCGGCGGAGGGTCTCGATCGACGTGAACAGGGATACGCAGAAGCGCCAGACGGTCGTAACGGTCAGCCTGCGGCACGCTCTCACCGAGCGCACGGGGGACCGGTCGACGGCGTCGCACACGGCGCTGCAGATCAACATCACGGGAGTGTAGTGGAGTGAGGCGAGGCCGCCGGGGGCGATGTCCCCGGCGGCCGGAGCCCCCACCCTGGCTTCCCGTCGTCACGGGAATGACGGCAAGGTGGGATGGGGATGGGTTCCCGTCGTCACGGGAATGACGGGAAGGGTGGGATGGGGATGGGTTCCCGTCGTCACGGGAATGACGGCAAGGTGGGATGGGGATGGGTTCCCGTCGTCACGGGAATGACGGGAAGGGTGGGATGGGGATGGGTTCCCGTCGTCACGGGAATGACGGCAAGGTGGGATGGGGATGGGTTCCCGTCGTCACGGGAATGACGGCAAGGGAGAGGAGGCCAGGAGGAGCGATTGGCGAATACATACGTGACGCTGGATGTACTGAAGGGTCCGTCGGCGCTGAATATCACCGGGTCCAGTGAGGACGGGCGCCTGCTGGCGATGGCCGAGGGCGTGAGCCGCCTGGTCGACCGGTACTGCAACCGGCACTTCTTTGCGGTGAGGGCGACGCGGCGGTTCGACGGGAACGGCGCAGGTCGGCTGCTGCTGCCGGACCTGGTGAGGGTGTACGACGGCGGAGTGCGGACGGACGACGGGATCGACGGGACCTTCGGGACGACGTGGGATGCGAGCGACTACGTGCTGCTGCCCAGGAACGCGGCCCCGGATGGAGGGGGAGCGGCGTCGAGGCCGCACACGTCGATCGAGGTCTCCCGCAGCGGCGGCAGGCAGGTCTGGCCCGCTGGCCGGGGCACGGTGCAGATAGCGGGCGAGTGGGGATGGCAGCGCCTCTTGAGGCGCGAGGGCGAGACGACCGCCGCGGTTTCGGATGCGGAGGTGAGGGAGGTCAGTGTGTCGAGCGGCTCCGGCGCGTCGGCGGGGCACACGCTGCTCATCGACGAGGAGCAGCTCTACGTCCGGGAGTCCGACGGCGGGACGCTGGTAGTGGACAGGGGGGTGAACGGCACCGAGGCGACGGCGCACGGCACGGGGACGGCGGTGTACGTGTTCGAGTACCCGGGGCCGGTGGTGGAGGCGGCGTTGCTGCAGACGGTGAGGCTGTGGAGGCTAACGAGCGGGGCGGGCGATTCGGAGGGCCGAGCCGTGCTGGACACGGACGTACGGACGATGCTGGGGTCGTACCGGAAGCCGGCCCTGGGGGTGGGTGTGTGATGGGGAACGAGATACGCGCCGCGGTGGACGGCCTGGCCTCGCTGCTGGAGGGCGTTCCAGGCCTTCGCGTACATCTCCAGCCGCCGGCAACGCTGAACGAGCTTCCGGCGGCAGTCGTGCTGTTCGAGTCTCGGGGCGCGTCGCGGACGCTGGGCGGGAGCGGGTTCGCCGGGCGCATCAGGGTGGTGCTGGCGGTGTCGGCGGCTGACGCGAGTGAGGGGTTCGACAGGCTCTACGACTTCATGGCGCAGTCCGGAGCATCGAGCATAGAGGCGGCCACGTCGTCGGACCCGACGTGGGGCGGGAGCGTGGACGACGGGCGGCTGGCGTCGATCGACAACGCGGGCCGGCGCAGGCTGTGGGGCGGCGAGTACGTGGCGGCGGACTTCCACTTCGAGGTGGTGAAGGGCGGGGCGTGAGCGGCTAGGAATCGTTTCAAGACCACAGCATTGGTGGAGGACCGCCTTCCCACCCCTCGACGGGCTCAGGTGAACGGAGCGCTGGGCCCTTCGTCAGGCTCAGGAGAGCCGGGCTCAGGACGAACGAGTGCCCGGATCTGGCTCTCGGTGCGGGCAAGCTGCCTGTCGGTTATCATGGCCCATCATCCGGCCCTTGAGTGCAGGAAGAGGAGTTGGTCATGGCCCCACTATCCATCCGCTTCCCAGTGCTGCCCATGGCTGTTGTCGCAGCGCTGGTCCTGGTTGCCGCCATGACGATCCTGGCGATTGCAGCCTATGCCCAGAGCGGTGCGGCCTTATGCGCCGACGGGAATGCTGTGCCCGACCCTGCCAACAATTCGGGGCTGGCAGCGGACTGCGAGGCGCTGCTAGCGTCGCGGGACACGCTGGCGGGTACGGCGACGCTGGACTGGTCGGCGGACAGGCCGATCTCGGAGTGGGCGGGAGTGACGGTCGGTGGGACGCCGGAGCGTGTCACGGGGCTGTCTCTCAGCGATAACCAGATGACGGGGACAATTCCCGCCGAGCTTGGCGGCCTAGCCAACCTGACGGAGCTGTGGCTCTACGGCAACCAGCTGGCGGGCACGATTCCCGCCGAGCTGGGCGGCCTCACCAGCCTGACGTACCTGTATCTCAGCGGCAACCAGTTGACGGGCACGATTCCTGTCGAACTGGGCAGCCTCGCCAACCTGAGGATCCTGTATCTCGGTAGCAACCAGCTGACAGGCGCTATTCCTGCCGAACTGGGCAGCCTGCCCAACCTGACGGAGCTGCGTCTCTACAGCAACCAGCTGGCGGGCACAATTCCCGCCGAGCTTGGCAGCCTGTCCAACCTGACGAATCTGTCTCTCAGCGACAACCAACTGACGGGCACCATTCCCGCCGAGCTGGGCAGGCTGTCCAACCTGACGATCCTGTATCTCGATAGCAACCAGCTGACAGGCGCTATTCCTGCCGAGCTGGACAGCCTGCCCAACCTGACGAGGCTGCGTCTCTACAGCAACCAGCTGACGGGCACAATTCCCGCCGAGCTGGGCAGCCTCACCAACCTGAGGATCCTGTATTTCGATAGCAACCAGCTGACGGGCATAGTTCCCACCGAGTTGGGCAGCCTGCCCAACCTGACGACGCTGTCTCTCAGCGACAACCAGTTGACGGGCACGATTCCCGCCGAGCTGGGCAGCCTGTCCAACCTGACGACGTTGTACCTCGACGGCAACCAGCTGACGGGCACGATTCCCGCCGAGCTGGGCAGCCTCACCAACCTGACGGAGCTGCGTCTCTACAGCAACCAGCTGACGGGCACGATTCCCGCCGAGCTGGGCAGCCTCACCAACCTGACGGAGCTGCGTCTCTACAGCAACCAGCTGACGGGCACGATTCCCGCCGAGCTGGGCAGCCTGCCCAACCTGACGGAGCTGCGTCTCGATAGCAACCAGCTGGCGGGCCCAATTCCCGCCGAGCTTGGCAGCCTGCCCAGCCTGACGGGGCTGTACCTCTACAACAACCAGTTGACGGGCGCAATTCCCGCCGAGCTTGGCAGCCTGTCCAACCTGACGAGGCTGTCTCTCAGCGGCAACCAGTTGACGGGCACGATTCCCGCCGAGCTGGGCAGCCTGCCCAACCTGACGGAGCTGCGTCTCGATAGCAACCAGCTGGCGGGCCCAATTCCCGCCGAGCTTGGCAGCCTGACCAGCCTGACGGGGCTGTACCTCAACAACAACCAGTTGACGGGCGCAATTCCCGCCGAGCTTGGCAGCCTGTCCAACCTGACGGCGTTGTGGCTCAGCGGGAATCAGTTGACGGGCGCGATTCCCGCCGAGCTGGGCAGCCTGGATAACTTGGAACGACTGTCTCTCCTCGGCAACCAGTTGACGGGGACAATTCCCGCCGAGCTTGGCAGCCTGACCAGCCTGACGGGGCTGTACCTCAACAACAACCAGTTGACGGGCCCAATTCCCGCCGAGCTGGGCAGCCTGACCAGCCTGACGGGGCTGTACCTCAACAACAACCAGTTGACGGGCGCAATTCCCGCCGAGCTTGGCAGCCTGACCAGCCTGACGGGGCTGTACCTCTACAACAACCAGTTGACGGGCGCAATTCCCGCCGAGCTGGGCAGCCTGACCAGCCTGACGGCGTTGTATCTCAACAACAACCAGTTGACGGGCCCAATTCCCGCCGAGCTTGGCAGCCTGTCCAACCTGACGGCGTTGTGGCTCAGCGGGAATCAGTTGACGGGCGCAATTCCCGCCGAGCTTGGCAGCCTGACCAACCTGAAGTGGCTGTATCTCAACAACAACCAGTTGACGGGCCCAATTCCCGCCGAGCTGGGCAGCCTGACCAGCCTGACGGGGCTGTACCTCTACAACAACCAGTTGACGGGCCCAATTCCCGCCGAGTTGGGCAGCCTGGCTAACCTGACGAGGCTGTCTCTCAGCGGCAACCAGTTGACGGGCACGATTCCTGTTGAACTGGGCAGCCTGTCCAACCTGACGAGGCTGTCTCTCAGCGGCAACCAGTTGACGGGCACGATTCCCGCCGAGCTGGGCAGCCTGTCCAACCTGACGGCGTTGTGGCTCAGCGGGAATCAGTTGACGGGCGCAATTCCCGCCGAGCTGGGCAGCCTGGCTAACCTGACGACGCTGTCTCTCAGCGGCAACCAGCTGACAGGCACGATTCCTGTTGAACTGGGCAGCCTGTCCAACCTGACGAGGCTGTCTCTCCGCGGCAACCAGCTGACAGGGTGCATACCTGGCGGATTGCGCGGTGTTGACCACAACGACCTGGGCGAGCTCGGTCTGCCGTTCTGCGACGTGCTGCTGAGCGGGCTGTCGATCAGTCCGAGAGTCCTGACGCCGGCATTCGACCCCTACCGGACGAGCTACACGGCGCTGGAAGGCCCGACGTCGGTGACGGTGACTGCCTCCAACGAGCACGGCGCGGTCATCCGTTTCCTGGACGAGGGCGGTGTGGAGATAGCGGACGGCGATGGTGCGCTGGACGGCCTCCAGGTCGATCTCGGCGGAGGAATCGAGGGGATCAGGGTCGAGGTGACCTCATCGGACGGCCTTGCCGTCCGTGTCTACAGCATATTGGTGCATGCTGCGAGCGCCTGCGTTATCGGCGGTGCGGTGACGGATGCGTCCAACACTGGGCTGGCATCGGACTGCGAGGCGCTGTTGGCGTCGCGTGACACGCTGGCTGGGAGCGCGACGCTGGACTGGTCGGAGGACAGGCCGATCGCGGAGTGGGAGGGCGTGACGGTCGGTGGGACTCCGGAGCGTGTCACGGGGCTGTCTCTCGGCGGCAACCAGATGACGGGGACAATTCCCGCAGAGCTGGGCAGCCTGTCCAGCCTGACGATGCTGTCGCTCTCCGGGAATCAGTTGACAGGGGCGGTCCCTCCGGAATTAGGCAGCCTCTCTAACCTGGAATCTCTTTACCTGGGTCTGAACAGATTGACAGGGACGCCTTCTGAACTGGGCAATCTTTCCAAACTACGAAAACTCTCCCTAGCAGGCAACGAATTGAAAGGCGAGGTCCCGTCCTGGATTCGTAGACTCGATAGCTTGACTTACCTGAGCCTCGCTTGGAACAGGTTCGAAGAGATACCGGCATGGCTGGGCGGACTCAACGAATTGGAGACGCTGTCTCTGAATGGGAACCTATTCGCTTCCGTCCCGGCGGAATTGGGTAGCCTGGCCAATTTGTGGACGCTGGATCTTGGGGGGAACCAGTTGGCGTCGATACCGGTGGAGCTGGGCAGCCTTTCCAACATCGAGTATCTGTTCCTCGGTAACAATCGGCTGGTCGAGATACCGGCTTGGTTGGAGGGCCTGCCCGATCTCGAAGGGCTTGTTCTCAACGAGAACCGACTGACCGGGGAGGTGCCTGCCTGGCTGGGCACTCTCTCCAGGCTGCAATGGTTGGACCTCAGCGAGAACCTGTTCGACCCTGGAGACATACCGATCGAGCTGAGTAACCTTGTGGATCTGCAGGTGCTGTCACTTAGGGGAACTCAATTGACTGGGGTAATACCGACCTGGCTGGGGAATCTCTCCGATTTGAAGCAATTGGATCTTGGGGGTAACCGATTGATCGGGGAGATACCGTCTGAACTGGGCAGCCTCGCCAACCTGGAGGTGCTACATCTCTACGGGAACCGGTTGACTGGGGAGATACCGGTGAAGCTGGGCCTCCTGTACGACCTTATGGTCCTGCGACTCCACAATAACCGACTGACGGGCACAATTCCTGTCGAGCTGGGCAGCCTGTCCAACCTAGACAGGCTATGGCTCCACAACAACCAGTTGACGGGCACAATCCCAGCCGAGCTAGGCAGCCTGTCCAACCTGTGGGGGCTTGCTCTCAGCGAGAATCAACTGACGGGCGCAATACCAGCTGAACTGGGCGACCTCTCCAATCTAGACAGGTTGTACCTCTCTAACAACGAGTTGACGGGGGAGATACCGGCGGAGCTGGGCAACCTCTTGAACCTAAGCAAGCTGTTCCTCGCCGGAAACCAGCTGACGGGGTGCATACCGATCGGTTTGCGGGATGTCTCCGACGGCATCCCTCAGAATGACCCTGACAACGACTTCGGCGAACTAGGTCTGCCGTTCTGCGTGTCGTTGAGCGGCCTGGCCGTCAGTCCTGGGGAGTTGACGCCGTCGTTCGACCCGTATCACACGACCTATACTGCGGTCGTGAGTGTGGAGCGTGTCACGGTGACTGCTGCCCGGGACGCGGACACAACGCTACAGATCCTCGTCGAGGACGACGTCGAGATCCCCGACGGCGACGGCACGGTGGGCGGCCACCAGGTCGACCTCGATCCCGGCATCAACACCATCATGGTCAAGATCACTTCGGGGGACGGTCGTGCGACGCGAACCTACACGATAGTGGTGACCTACGCGACCGCGCCGGGGGGCTCGGTCATAGACGCGGTTACTCCGGGTGGTGGGTACCTGACTGTTGCGTGGAGCGGTCCCACTGATACTGGTGGAGCCGAGATCACCGCCTACGACCTTCGCCGCATCGAGAGCTCTGCCACCGACAAGGCCGATACCAACTGGACTGTGGTTGAAGGTGTGTGGACCACTGAGGTAGGCGGGCCGTTGGAGTATGCCGTCACCGGGCTGACCGCTGAGATCGAGTACGACTTGCAGGTGCGGGCAGTCAATGACGCAGGAGCAGGCCGATGGTCTGCGACAGTGACGGGGACGCCGGAGACTCAGAGCGTCTGCGTCAGCGGTGGGGCTGTGGCGGATGACACGAACGCGGGGCTAGTGTTGGACTGCGAGGCACTCCTCGTGGCTGGCGATGGACTGGCCGGGACGGCGACGCTGGACTGGTCGGCGGACAGGCCGATCGCGGAGTGGGAGGGCGTGACGGTCGGTGGGACTCCGGAGCGTGTCACGGGGCTGTCTCTCAGCGGGAATCAGATGACGGGGACGATTCCCGCCGAGCTTGGCAGTCTGGCTAACTTGACGACGCTGTATCTCCACGACAACGAGCTGACCGGCGAGATACCTGTCGAGCTGGGCCGCCTGATGAAGCTGAGTCGGCTATATGTCCACGAGAACGGGTTGACGGGGGAGATTCCAGCCGGATTGGGCGGCATGTCCAGCCTCACCCATCTGCTGCTGTATCGCAACGACCTGACCGGCCCCATACCGCCAGAGCTGGGCGGTCTGACCAACCTGGAGTGGCTGTCCCTGTACGACAACGAATTGGACGGTCCCATACCGGTCGAGCTGGGTGGTCTGTCGAGATTGGAGCGGCTTTATCTGCACGGCAACGGGTTGACGGGGAGCATCCCCGCCGAGCTGGGCGGTCTAGCCTCCCTGACGAATCTGTGGCTCAGCGGGAATGAGCTGAGCGGTGATATTCCACCAGAGTTGGACGGGCTCACCAATCTCGTCCGTTGGCGGCTTGTCGGGAACGATTTCACAGGATGTGTACCTGCGGGACTTGCAGCGGTGTCGGACAGCGACCTCGACCAGCTAGGCCTGGAGACTTGCGAGGCCCAGGCGGACCCTGGCGGCGGCGGGTCGTAGGAGTCCGTTCGACACCGCACTCGCTCCTCTGGCTCCGGCTCAAGGCCGGAGCGACGGCCACCGGGGCCATGCAAGCCAGAAGAGTTAGCCGGGCCTAGGCAGTGTTGACATTTGTGTCATTCCGAGCGCAGCGAGGAATCTAAGAACCTTGCACAAAGGCTACCATCTAGATTCTTCACTCCGCTGCGCTACGTTCAGAATCACTATGGCTGCGCAGGCCACATAAGGGGATGAAAATGGGCGAGGGGATTCTCCGTTGCCGCATGATTGGTAGCAGCGACCGGGGATGGGTTCCCGCCCCGATCGAGTACGGGGCAGGCTCTTCGCGGGAATGACGGGTGTGGCTGTCTGCTGTCTATTTTCATAGCAATGACATTTGACTGGGAGCCGCTCGAATGTCAACACAACCTAGTGTCCCCAAATCCCCCACCTCCGTCATTCCCGCGAAGGCGGGAACCCATCCCCGGCAAGGTGCACAGCCATAGCCTCAGAGGCAGTCCGTCACGCCATCCGTCCAAATTAGGTGGTGGATCTGGGACTAGGTAGTGTTGACATTTCATCTTAGCCATATGAGGGCACCCACGAAATGTAGGAAGCCGAGGTACCTGCTTGCCAGCTTATCGAACCGGGAGAAGATGTGTCGGTAGTGCTTGATCTTGCCGATGAAGCACTCGACCAGATGCCGCTCGCGATACAGATATTCATCGTATGAGTATTGCGCCTTCCGGTTCGAGCGAGGCGGGATCACCGGGATAGCCCCATTGTCGATGACCATATCGCGGAACTGACGGGAGTCGTATGCACGGTCTGCGATCACATGCTCACTCTCAATGCCAGCTATGAGTTCCTCAGCCTGAGTAACATCGTGCTCTTGTCCTCCGGTCAACATGAACCTCAAGGGATTGCCGAGGCCATCGACGGCCACATGGACCTTCGTAGTGAACCCTCCTCGACTTTGACCAAGAGCCTGAGATGACTGCCCACCGTTTTTTTGGGTGCGCCCGCAGCGGAATGATGGGCCCTGACGATGGTGCTGTCGATGATCAGGTGCTCCATGTCAGGGTCATCGACAAGATGCTGATGCATCGCTTCCCATACTCCGTGATCGCACCATCGGGCGAATCGTTTGTATACGCTGTTCCAGTTACCATACTCGGCAGGGAGCAGCCTCCATGGGGCCCCGGACCTGCTCATCCAGATGATAGCCTCGACGAACCGCTTGCAATCAGCTTCCTTTCCAACGTACAAGCCGGGCTGGCTGCCAAGGAACTCCAATACCCTTGACCACCGTTCTGGAGATAGTGTGATGTTTGACATATACTCAGTATAATACAAATGTCAACACTGCCTAGGCAGTGTTGACATTTGTGTCATTCCGAGCGCAACGAGGAATCTAATACCAAGTCACCGTGATGCCGCCGTATATGTGCGGCCAGGGAGTGGGTTCCCGCCTTCGCGGGAATGACGGGTGTGGCTGTCTGCTGTCTATTTTCATAGCAATGACATTTGACTGGGAGCCGCTCGAATGTCAACACTACCTAGTACCGTTTCAAGGTAGTTTTGGCGAACGTCCAGCCCCCCGCCCCTCTGGGTTCCCGCCCCGTATCGAGTACGGGGCAGGCTTTTCGCGGGAATGACGGCAATCCGAGGGTTCTGTCATATTTAGATTGAAGCAGTACTAGCGTATGGTGAATCTGAGGCGGGCGAGTTGGCCGTGGGCGGGCCGCTTGCCATCTCCAGCGAGCCGGGGCCCTCTATTTGGCGTTGACCCTTGCGACGAGGTCGCGTACCTGGGAGTCCATGGCTGCCAGGCCTGACATGAGGAAGCCCAGGTCCGTGCCTACGGTGGCGATTCGTCCGCCTCGCTCAAGCCACTTCTCCGCTATCTCGTAGGTCGACGTGAACATCCCCCACGGCACGCCGTGCTGGTTGCACTTGTCGAGGATGTGCTGGACCATCGCGTCGTGCTCGTCGTTCCATTCCGAGGGCAGTATGCCCATCGTGAGGCCCAGGTCGCCGGGGCCTACCATGATGCCGTCGACGCCCTCGACCGTGAGTATCTCGTCGAGCCTCTCGACCGCCTTGACCGACTCGATCTGCGGCCATACGAGGGTCTCGTCGTTGGCTACCCTGGAGTAGCCCGGGGAGCCGCCGTACTTGTCCGCGCGCAAGGAGCTGCCCCAGCTCCTGTTGCCCCGCGGCGGGTACTTGGCCGCCTCGATCGCCCGCTCCACGTCGGCCGCGGACTCGGTTAGCGGGACGATGACGCCGTCCGCCCCTATGTCCAGCGCCTGGTTGATCAGCCATGGCTCGTTGAACAGCACGCGGACGATGACGTCCTTGTGCCCCATCGCCCTGACCATGCGGCTCAACATGGTCGGGTCGATGGCGCTGTGCTGGGTGTCGATGAGAACGAAGTCGAACCCGGAATCCGCCACGGCCTTGTTCGCGGCCGGCAGGTCCAGCCCCGCCATAGTCCCCACGATCGCCTGTCCCGCCGCCAGCTTTTCTCGAATGGTATTTGGCAATTGTGTATACCTCCATGGCTTGCTGGGCTATCTTAACTCATACTCAGCCGGAAGGAGTACAGGCGGATCCTGACGGCTCGAAGAGTTTCTAGCTGTCGAAGTCCCCAAGAAGTACCTTGGCGCAACCCCTAGTTGAATGACACAGTATCCCATATCAAGCGCAGAGGTGCGAAGATGAAGAAAGCAGAGTTGGAGAAAGAGTGGCTGGCCAGTAGTGCCACCACTGCGTTCATGGGTGCATTATTCGTAGCCTACGGGTGGCACATTTCGGACGGTACTATCAATCTACCTTTCAATGTGACAAGTCCTGGGCTTCCGGATTGGGTGTACTTCGCGCTTGGTTCCCTGCTGTCCGTCTTGGCGTTCGTGCTTCTCACAGCTTCCATGGCACCGGTAGTCCGGCCTTGGGTGGTTCGCGCGGGCCACTACTTCGCGCCGATACTCGGATTGCTGGCTTTGGTCGCATTCGCGCTGAGCTGGGCCGCAGCAAGCCCCACGCTGCAAGAGATCAACCGATGGTGGTCAGAAGTTCTATACTGGGGCGGCCCAGCATTCCTCTTGCTCCTGGCACTCAGATTCATCTTCTCAGGAGGCTACAAAGCAAAGTCAAACAACGATGAGCCTAAAGTGGCGGAAGAACCATCGTTGCGCACTGCTTTGTTCGTGGGCGGTTTGGTCCTCTTCTTACTCATCCTAGGCAGGATTTCCTCCGGCCAGTCGCCAAAGGACGGCGACTGATTACAAGCCGAGGCTCATCCGTTGAAGTCTGACCAAGTGCGTCTGACTATTTCAGGCGAATCGGGTCTGGTGTGACTCTCAAAGAGTATTCAGACTACCGTTGTATCTCGGCGATGGCTTGGTCGACTTGGGCGAGGGAGGTGGGGTTCTGTGTGAGCGTCCGCGCCTTGGTGAGATCATCCAGCGCCCTCTTGGTCTCACCCAGGTGGTAGTAGGCAATGCCCCTAGAGTAGTATAGGTAGAAGCTGGGATTAGATTCTATGACCTTGTCTAGATCATCTATTGCCAGACGGTGCTCACCTAGATAAGTGTAGGTAGTCCCTCGGATGAAATATGCGAAGGCGCTAGGTTCAAGCTCAATGGCTTTGTTGTAGTCTTCAATTGCCCGGTGGTGCTCCTCCAATTCAACGTAGGCAATCCCCCTATTGAGATAGGCATTGGCGAAATCGGGGTCAATCTCTATTGCCCGATCATAGTCCTCTATTGCCCGGCGATGCTTTTCAAGACCTCCATTGTAGACAATCCCTCTAGAGTTGTAAGCGTCGGCAGAACTAGGATCAAGCTCTATGGCCCTGTCGAGGTCATCTATTGCCCTGTGGGGCTCCCCGAGGGCATCGTATGCAACGCCTCTGTTCATATAGGCATTGGCGTTGTTTGGCTCAAGCTCAATGGCCCGATTGGAGTCCTCGATTGCCTGGCGATGCTCGCCTATGCCACTATAGGCAACGCTTCTGTTCCTGTAGGCGACGGCGAGGTCGGGGTCTAGCTGTATGGCGGTGTCGAGGTCCTGTATCGCGCGGCGGTGCTGCCCCACGGCATTGTATGCAGTCCCTCTGTTGTTGTAGGCATTGGCGTTGTTTGGCTCAAGTTCAATGGCCCTGTCGAGGTCCTGTATCGCGCGGTGGTGCTCCCCCAAGCGTCTATAGGCCACGCCCCTGTTTCTGTAGGCGACAGCGAGGTCGGAGTCTAGCTGTATGGCGGTGTCGAGGTCCTGTATCGCGCGGCGGTGCTGCCCCACGGCATTGTATGCAGTCCCTCTGTTGTTGTAGGCATTGGCGTTGTTTGGCTCAAGTTCAATGGCCCTGTCGAGGTCCTGTATCGCGCGGTGTGGCTCCCCCAAGCGTCTATAGGCGACGCCCCTGTTTCTGTAGGCGATGGCTAGCCTAGGGTCAAGCTCGATGGCCCTGTCGAGGTCCTGAATTGCCCGGCGGTACTCCCCCATGGCGTTGTAAGCAGCCCTCTGGCGTTATAGGCGGTGGCGTAGTTTGGCTCAAGCTCAATGGTTCTGTCGTAGCTTTCTATCGCTTTCTGATATTCGCCCTGTTTGAAGTAGGCATCTCCATTGTCAAGGTGCACGGCGGCTTTGTTCGCATCGAGCTCTGGCGTAGGCGTGGACATGGGTGTAGGCATGGACATGGGCGTAGGTGCGGATGTAGGTGTGGTTTTGTACACAGGTGTAGGCGGGACCGGGCTCGGCGGCGCTGCCGTTGGGATGACTTCGCTTGGTTGATCCGTGGGCGTGTCTCCACAGGAGACCGACAACAGCATCGTCGCACTCAACATGGCACAGGCGTATAGCAGGACGAATTTCATTGCCGGCCGCTCCCTTCTTGTGCGCGTCATAGCGTACCAGCCTCGAGCCCTACTCCAGCCAGAAGGAGTATAGGCGGGCCTGGCGCATGGTGAACCTGAGACGGACCGGGCGCTCGAAGTTTGGCGGTGTGTCGTTGTCCCAGCGTATTTCGGCGCGGACGTGGTCGCCGGTGACGGGCACGGTGGAGACCCGGTCGAAGCCGGCGACGATGGGGAAGTTGTCGGGGTCGATGGGTATGGGCGGGCCCACAGGCTCGGGCGGTGCGGCGCTGTCGGCTTCCAGCACCTCGGCGCGCAGCTCGCCCCAGGCCGCGTCGACGTTGACGAAGAGGCGCTCGCCCTGCCAGGTGAAGGGCTTGGTCACGATCTTGCCGACCTCTGGGGCGTCGAGGGAGACGAATCCGTCGAGGCGCAGCGTGGCCAGGTTCATCGCGCCGATGTCCTCGAAGACGGCTGGGTCGACCTTCAGCCTGAAGAGCTCCCTGTTCCTGTCGTATGCCTCGTGGAGGTATTTGTAGCCGGGCATCCGGTAGCCGTTGTAGTAGATCCATATCTCGTCGCCGCGGACGATGGGTGCGCCGCAGATGCTGATCTGGCTGGTGTCGTAGGCGGCGCCGTCCCAGGGGTGCACTGGCAGGAAGAGCTCCCTGTCGGCGACGCGGTCCCAGTTGTAGAGGTCGCGTGAGAGGGCGAGCTCGGGCTGGTTGATGCGCGTGAAGTTGACGTGGGGGGCGGGTATTGCGCCGAAGGGGTTGAAGAGGTTGGGGAAGCCGACGTACATCCCCTCATAGGGCATGACGGGCATCAGGTAGACCTCGGCTATGTAGTCCTGGTCGTCGACTATGGGTGGGGTGAAGTAGGCCGGATTCTCGACGATCTCGCGGACGCGGCGGCGACAATTCTCCCAGTCGGTCTCGTCTGAGTGGAGCACGAGTCGGGGCTCGGTGAAGTGATCGAAGTCCTTGCTTGTCGAGACCCAGACGGAGCGGCCCCACTGGGTGGAGTGCTTGACGGTGGCGACGAACTGCTCGGTGTATGGGTCGTAGAAGAACTTGGAGGTGTCCTGGCTGGGGATGGGCGGCGTGTCGAGCATGGTCCAGTCGAAGCCGTCGGGGGAGACGCCGAGGTACCGGTTGCGCGCGCCGAACAGGCCCTTGTACCGGCGGCCGGGGTCGGGGTCCCTGTCGTCGCGGAGTATGTGGTAGAGACCGAGGCCGGCCTGGGCGTCGAGCCTGCCGGACTTGTCGGAGGGGTCGAGGGCGATGTTGTTGTTCTTCGAGCCCTGCCACTCGTGGAGGCCGAGGTCGGGCTTGTCCCAGTGGACGCCGTCGGCGGAGGTGGCGTAGTGGTTGAAGTAGGCGTCGGTCTCGCCGTAGTGGCCGTTGTACCACCACTCCCACAGGTCCTTCTCGGGGTTCCATATGGGGACGGACCAGGCGGCGGCGCGGACCTGCCCCATCGACCGGTCTCGCCGGAGCACCGCGCCCTTGCGGTCGGGCTGGTGCAGAGTGCGCTCGATCGCGTACAGCCGCTCGATGGCGTGGTCGTCGAGGAAGAGCTGCTTGTGGGCCTTGGGGTCGATCAGGTCGTGGGTCATGGGGGGCACCTCCGCGGGGACGGTCAGGGGATTCTACACGATGGCGGCCGGGCCCGCGCCTGTCAGCTCACAACGGGATAGTCGGGCGGGCCCCAGTCGACCTGGGGGTTGGACATCATAGTCCCCAGATCCACCACCTAATTTGGACGGATGGCGTGACGGACTGCCTCTGAGGCTATGGCTGTGCACCTTGCCGGGGATGGGTTCCCGCCCCCGACTGCTCGGGGGCAGGCTCTTCGCGGGAATGACGGAGGTGGGGGATTTGGGTAGTCGTGGGATGGTTGACGTACGGCGTCACAACTCGGTACGCTGGGACTAGCATGATTCTAGGGTACAGGGATCGGTGAACGGCGCGGTTTGCCGGTGGAGCATTCGTTCCGGCTTTCCGGGGGTTCGAGGACCAGGCGGCGAAGCGGCTTTCGATCCTGAATGCGGCTCCGTCCCTGGACACGTTGAGGGCTCTGCCCAGCAATCGCCTGGAAGCTCTCAAGGGAGCGAGAGAAGGGCAGTACTCTATCCGAATCAATCGTCAGTGGCGCATCTGCTTCATCTGGTCCCAAGGAGATTCGGGACCGTCCAGCGTTGAGATTGTGGACTATCACTAGGAGGAGAGGGGAGTTCAGGAATATGCTGAAGCGCGCAGTCCATCCGGGAACAATACTGAAGGACGAGTTGGCAGAAATGGGCGTGACCCAAGCAATCTTCGCCCGCCAGATCGATGTGCCGCCCAACCGGGTCAGCCAGATCATCGCCGGCAAGCGCTCCGTGACTGGGGACACCGCCCTGCGGTTCGGTCACTGGTTTGGCGTCGACCCTCAATTTTGGATGAACCTCCAGACCCAGTTCGACCTGGCCGTCGCGGAGCGAAAGGCAGGGGCCGTCGTGCGAGAGCTGCCTACGGCTGTGGCGGGCAGGTAGCGGAGACAATGTAGTCACGGGTGTGGTCTTGTGTGGGACTACAAACTGATGTACAATGCAGGCAGACGTCCAGACGTTGGAGGGAGCGCCAATGGAGACCCCATTGCGAGAAGCGAAAGCGCGGCTTTCTGAGCTCGTCGTCGCGGCTTATGGGGGTGAGCGGGTGGTTATCACGAAGCATGGTGAGCCGACGGTGGAGCTCGTGCGGTATCGCAAGAGCGGCGGGATCGATTTCGACAAGCTGGCATCGGCCTGTGAGCGCCTTGGGATCGAAGGAGACGAGACGGGCTGGCCGGACGAATTCGACGACCCGGCCCTCAGCCGCCGGGTCCTTGGACTAGACTGAGGAGGACGCCGCTATGCGGGTTCTTCTCGACACGAGCTACCTGTACAACCTGATGGCGTCGCGAGACCGGTTCTCGGATACGGAAAGACTCATCCTCACGAATCAGGCGATACAGATTTACGTGAGCGCCGTGTCGATATGGGAGATACGCCTGAAGCTCCAGGCGCGCGGCTCCAGCGAGCGAGGGGTCCCCTTTGCCCCTGACGACTTGATCGCGGCGCTCGAAGAGCAGGACGTGACCTTTCTCCCGATGACCATCAGCCACGCAGCGCGACAACTGGAGACGCCAATCGTCCACAGGGACCCGTTCGATGAAATGCTGCTGGTCCAGGCGCAGGAAGAGGGTCTCAAGCTCCTCACCGTCGATCGTCAGATGGTGGACCACCCGCTTGCGATGACGCCGTAGCCCGCCTGGTTGCCGCCCCAGGCGGGTCCTGCGCACTACAGCGGTAGTCGGCGGAGTTACGCCTGGAGGAGACCCTTCGCGATTACCCTGGTATCGTCCAACGTTTCGGCGAAGTGGCCTTCCGGGACGTGCTGCAGGACGTTGAGGGCATGCAGGTTTTTCGCGGGCTGGCCTGTCAGCCCCACTACGATGCACTCCGTATCCTCCGCTATCGCGGTGTCTATCATCTGCTCGACGACGAGGGCGGCGCTGTCGTCCATGTAGACGGTCTCGGAGAAGTCGAGGATCACGACCTCATGGTCCCTGATGTCGACGCTTATGGTGTTGATCAGCTTGATGGAGGACGCGACCGAGAAGCTGCCCCTGAGGGCGACCAGGCCGACCCGGGCGGAGAAGTTGTCGATTTCCGCCATGTCCTCGTGACCGGCGAAGAAGTTCCGGTCCAGCAGGGGCACGGAGACCACGCTGTCGAGCTCCAGCCGCTCGAACTGCCTCGCGCTGGCCATACCCGCGGCGATCATGCCGATTGCAACGGCGGTGACCAGGTCGAGGAACACCGTGAGTCCCAGGGTGATCAGCATCACCACGAGGTGCTCCCGCTGAACACGATGGATGCGGGTCAGGAAGCGCCAGTCGATGATGTCCCAGCCGACCCTCATCAGTATTCCTGCGAGGACGGCGTGCGGGATGGCCTCGACGTACTTCCCCAGGCCCAGAACGAGAGTCAGCAGTATGGCGGCCCGAATCGCTCCCGAGAGCTGCGTGCTCCCGCCCGCCCTTATGTTTACGACCGTGCCCAGTGTGGCGCCCGCACCAGGCAGACCCCAGACAAGCCCGGCGGCGATGTTGCCGATGCCCTGGCCCACCAGCTCCTTGTTGGGGTTGTGGCGCGTCCGTGTCATGGAATCGGCCACCAGGGAGGTGAGCAGGCTGTCGATGGAGCCGAGCAGCGCAATGATCAGCGCCGGCTGGACGGCATGCACGAATGCGTTGACGGACAGCTCCGGCAATCTCACGTCCGGCAGGCCGGTCGGCACGTCGTCGATGATCGGCGTGCCAGTGAGCCACAGGACGCCCAGCAGCGTCCCTGCGATCAACGCGCCCAGCGCGGGGGGCAGGAACTTGCTGAGCTGCCTCGGCCAAATGACGCTCACGACAAGGGTGACGAGGGCGATGGCGAGTGCGCTGAGGTCGACGTTGGCTATCGCGCTCGGCAAGGCGCGAACTGATCCCGCCGTTCCACCCGTTGCGACGGAATGGCCCAGGAACGGGAGGATCTGCAGCAGGATGATGATTATCCCGATGCCCGACATGAAGCCGGATATCACCGAGTAGGGGGTGAAGGCTACGAATCGGCCGATCCTCAGCACGCCCAGGAGGATCTGTATGACCCCAGCCAAAATGACGATCGTGAACGCCGTGGCCAGGTTGTCGGCGTGAGTGGCGACGATGACCGCCATGACCACGGCCATGGGGCCCGTGGGGCCGGATATCTGGGACCGGGTTCCACCGAACACCGCCGAGAAGAAGCCGACGGCGATCGCTCCGTATATTCCGGCAAGGGCACCGAGGCCCGACGCGACTCCGAAGGCGAGCGCGACTGGTAGGCCGACCACCGCCGAGGTAACGCCGCCAAAGACGTCCCCGCGGAGGGTCTGGAGGTCGTAGGTCAGGCTGGGGACGAACCTACGTAGGCTCTGCGATGTGCTTACCTCCACTCGCTGCCCATACCGTGAGTCGCTGCGGGCCCTGACGAGCACCTGGATTATACAGAATCAGGGACAAGTTTTGGGCACTGGAGCGGCAGTTCCGGGGGTGACTCGTCCCCTCCTCAACGCCAGCAGCCGATGTGCTATTATGCCGGTTCGTAGCTTGAGGACATTGGGCGAGGGCGATCCCGCGATGGCCGCCGACAGTCACTCCGTCAGATTCGATCCGGACCAGCCGCTGATGCTCCGGGACGGGACGATAACGTACGTGGACGTGTTCCGTCCCGACAGTCCTGCTAGGCTGCCAGCTCTTCTCCAGCGGACGCCGTACAACAAGAGCACACCCCACAGCCGGGGCTATTCCCTGGACGCGGTCCGCGCGGCTATGGCCGGGTACGCCGTGGTGATACAGGACGTCAGGGGCAGGTACACGTCGGACGGCGAGTTCTACCCGTTCGTAGACGAGATGAACGACGGGTACGACTCGGTGGAGTGGGTTGCCGGGCAGCCGTGGTGCAACGGCAGGGTGGGGATGTTTGGGTCGTCCTACGTCGGGGCGACGCAGTGGCTCGCGGCCAAGTCCAGGCCGCCGTCGCTGCAGGCGATAGCGCCGGGGGTGACGGCGTCCAATTACCATGACGGCTGGGCGTGGCGCGGCGGCGCGTTCGAGCTGGGGTTCAACCTCTACTGGACGATCGGCTCCCTGGTGACGGAGAACTGGCGCAACCTGTCGACGCGGCTCTACCTCTCGCCGAGGCAGTACGAGATGCTGGTCGAGGCGAAAGACACCGTGATGGACAGCTTCCTGCACCTGCCGCTGGACTCCAACCCGGAGCTGCGCGGCGACATGGCGCCCTACTACTTCGACTGGCTGGCCCACCCGGAGTACGACGACTACTGGAAAGCCATATCTGTCGAGGAGGCCCACTCAGAGATCACGGTCCCCGCATTCAACTACGGCGGGTGGTACGATATTTTCCTGGGGGGCACGCTCCGCAACTTCACGGGGATGCGGGAGAGCGGGGCCACTGAGGCCGCGAGGCAGGGACAGAGGCTTGTGATAGGTCCCTGGGTACACACGGCCATCGGAAACGACGTGGCGGGCGAGCGGAGCTTCGGCAGCGTGGCCTCGTCGGCCTATGGGATCGATCTGCAGGGGCAGCTGCTCAGGTACTTCGACCACTGGCTCAGGGACGAGGACAACGGCGTGCCGGCGGACCGGCCGGTGACCATCTTCGTGATGGGCGAGAACGTGTGGAGGGAGGAGGATGAGTGGCCGCTCTCCAGGGCCGAGCTCGTCCCCCTCTTCATGCGCAGCAACGGCAAGGCTAACTCGCTCTGGGGCGACGGCCGGCTGGAGCGGGACGCTCCCAGCGGGGGCGGGCCGCCGGACGTGTACGTCTACAACCCCCTCGATCCAGTGCCCACGAGGGGAGGCCCCGTGATATGCGACGCGGGGATAGTGCCAGCCGGGGCGTACGATCAGCGTCTTGTCGAGTCGAGGCATGACGTCCTGGTGTACACCACCCCGCCGCTTGAGGAGCCGCTGGAGGTGACGGGGCCGGTGACGGCGACCATATACGCTTCCAGCACCGCGCCCGACACGGACTTCACCGCAAAGCTGGTCGACGTGGGCCCGGACGGCTACGCCAGGAACGTCACGGAGGGCATCGTACGGGCCAGGGCCAGGGAAGCCGGTCGTCGGTCGAGCACGATAGAACCGGGGACCGTGTACAAGTACGACATCGACATGTGGGCGACCAGCAACGTATTCATGCGGGGACACCTGGTCCGGCTGGAGGTGTCCAGCAGCAACTTCCCGAAGTACGACCGGAACGCGAATACCGGGGGGCCAATCGGGAGCGACCGGACCGTGGTCTCGGCCCTGCAGACGGTCCACCACAGTCCCGAGTACCCATCCCACGTCACGCTGACTGTCGTTCCCAGGGGGTAGTTGGCCCGGCCTGTTCACACGCCCTTGCGGACAGCAATGAGTCAGTCGGAGGAACGGCCTGCCAGGCTGAAGCGGCCTTTCGAGTCGGCGATGGCGCGGTCGCCGGTGAGGCACCACCCCCTGCGGAAGCGGTCGTTGTACTCCTGAGGATCGTCCCAATAACGGGCGAACATCGACGGCCACCCGGGTCGAATGGCGAGGCGCCCCTCGACGCCGGGTGCGAGGCGCTCTAAGCTTGGGCCGAGCACCGCCATCTCGATGCCTGGCACAGGTGCGCCGATGGACCCTGGAACGGGTTCCGATCCCGGTCTGTTGGCGCAAACGACAGCGCCCGTCTCCGTCTCCATGTAACAGTCGTGTATGGGGACGCCGAGAGCGCATCGCCCCCTGGAGGCCAGATCGGCGTCGAGAGGCTCGCCCGATGAGACGATGTGTCTGAGCACCCCGCGGACAGGCTCGGCCTGTGCGAGGTTCCTGAGGTCCGGCGGCGTGGTGAACAGCACCGTTACCGCGTGCTCGCGCAGCAGCCGCATCGAGAGGGCGGGGTCGAGCGGCCCCTCGTACACGAGCTGCGTGACTCCGTTGGACCAGGGCGCCGCGATGCCGTATGCCGCTCCGCCGAGCTGGTCGGGAGCGGCGGTGCACCAGTAGACGTCGTCCTCGCGCAGGTCCAGGACCGTCCGCCCTGTGGCGTACTGCTGAACGACGGCCTGGTGGCGGTGCACGACGACCTTTGGCTTTCCTGATACGCCGGCCGTGAAGTGGACGGTCGCCTCGTCGAGCTGGCTAGTGCGCGCCGTGCGGTATTCGGCGGGGGCCTTCGCCATCTCCTCCTCGTAAACCAGGTCGGCGATGTCCGGCGGTCCCGGGTCGCGCCCGTTCTTGTTCACTATGACGATGTGCTGGAGGTCGAAGAGCTCGTAGACGATGCCGCCCATCCTGCGCCGGAGGCCGGGCTGGGTAACGAGGACCTTCGCAGTGGTGACGGCCATACGGTCGCGCACCGGCTCGGGCCCCAGGTCGGGGGAGAGGAATCCGGCGACCGCGCCGGACTTGAGCGTGCCGAGATATGCGAAGTAGAGCTCCGGTATCCGCTCGAGGTATATGAGGACCCGGTCGCCCCTGACGACGCCGAGGCTGCCGAGGACGTTGGCGAACCGGTCCGAGAGGGCCTTGATCTGCCGAAAGGTGAACCGCTCGACCTCGCCGTCCCGACCGACCCACACCAGCGCGGTCCTGTTTCCCAGACGCCCCCTGGCGTGCCGGTCGACGGTCTCGTGGGCGGCGTTTAGCCACCCTCCCGGCAGCCACGCCATGCCGTCGTATTCTTTGTCCCATGGGGAGCGGGTGCGCTCCGCAGCGATGCGCCTTTCTTGCATTCCTCTCACCGCGCTCATTATAAGGGGCAGGGTCGTTGTCGTTGTATCTCAGTCCTCATGAAGTTCAAGTAATACCAAGTCACCGTGATGCCGCCGTATATGTGCGGCCAGGGAGTGGGTTCCCGCCCCGTATCGAGTACGGGGCAGGCTCTTCGCGGGAATGACGGCTTTACGGCGCGCTCAAGATGAATTGGTATAAGAGCATATGCAAGCCTGAGAGATCACCCTGGGTACCGGCTTCCGCCGGTATGACGGAGGTCTCCTCGTGGGGAAGGGCTCGATCGTCTCCGTCAATCATGGACATAGGGCCGCGTTCCTATATACCATAACGCCGTAGACAGAACGATACAGAATGTTGGCAGGGAGATATGGCTGAAGACGAATACGAAGACAAGACGCTGGAGAGGGCCATGGTGGTCGTGGCCCACGCCGACGACGCGGAGTTCGGCTGCTCCGGCACTGTGGCGAAGTGGTGCGCCGAGGGCGTGGAAGTCGTCTACGTGATCTGCACGGACGGGAGCAAGGGCACGCAGGACAGGGAGATTACGTCCGAGGAGCTCTCGGCGATCCGGACGAGGGAGCAGATCGAGGCGGGCAAGGTGCTGGGGCTGAAGGACGTGGTGTTCCTGGGCTACCCGGACGCGTACCTGCAGCCGACTCTGGAGCTGAGGCGCGATATCGCGCGGGAGATCCGCCGTCACAGGCCCGACGTTGTGGTCTGCATGTACCCCATGCGGAGCCTGGACGGGGGCTGGGGTGTGGGCCACCCGGACCACATGGCCTCTGGAGAGGCGACGCTCGCGGCGATATTCCCGACAGCGCGGGACCACCTGACCTTTCCGGAGCTGCTGGAGGAGGGGCTGGAGCCCCACAACGTGTCGGAGGCGTGGATCATGGGCCACCCTGAGCCGGACCTGTGGGTGGACGTGACCGGCCACATGGATACTTCGGTGAGGGCGCTTGCGGAGCACACGTCGCAGATCGGCGGCAGCAGCTTGGAGGAGATGGGAGAGCGCATGAAGATGTGGCGACGGGAGCGTGCGAAGGGTCACGGTATGGAGCACGCGGAGTCGTTCAGGCGCATCTCGTTCCAGCGGCGTCTCCGCCTGATGCCGCCGTCCGCGACGAGACCGTAACCTTCACCGCTGCCTTGCCCCCGCACGCCTTCGCAGCAACGACGGTCGTGCCGCGAGCCTACACGCATTGGACCGCGAACTATGCTCTGAGAGGAAGAAGATGCATGCAAAGGCTACGTTCAAGATTGTGAGCTGGGACGAAGAGCCGTTTGATGAGCCTGAATGCGGCCCAAAGCTGACCCAGGCACACGTGAAGAAGTCGTTTGAGGGCGATCTGATCGGTACGGGCAACCTCGTGTATGTAATGACGTACCTTGACGGCGGCGCCTCGTTCGCAGGCTTCGAGAAGGTTGTGGGCAGCCTGGGCGGTCGGACGGGCAGTTTCGTGCTACGGCACACGGGGTCCTACGACGGAGAGAAGGCCACTACGGCGTGCGAAGTGGCGCCAGGGTCGGGTACAGACGAGTTAGCAGGGCTTTCGGGTACGGGAGGGTTCTCTGCGGGACATGCCGAGGAGCACGAAATGACGCTGGACTATGAGGTGTGACTCTCGGTTATACCAAGTCACCGTGATGCCGCCGTATATGTGCGGCCAGGGAGTGGGTTCCCGCCACGTATCGGGTACGGGGCAGGCTCTTCGCGGGAATGACGGAGGTGGGGGATTTGGGGCCAGCGGCCTCACTTGCTTCACGCAATGGAAGCGCGTTTAAGTACAAGACCGATTAGCTGTACTGCGACGGTTTAGGTTGCCCTGAGTAGCAGGGCGCCGGTCACGAGGGTCCAACCTTCGGAGACGGTGATGGCGCGGCCCTCGACGAAGAAGGCGCGGTCGATGCCCATGTCCGGGTAGCTGACTTGCAGCCTGTCCGAGACTGCCCTCTGCAGTACGAGCATAAGGTTGGGGCCGGAGCCGTTCTTGACGGTGAGCCTGAGGACCGTCCTGGGATCTTTCCTGCGGTCGAGGCGGTTGCGAATGGCGGCGAGGGCCGTGTCAGACTCCCGAGTCCACCGCGCGTCGATCGACCTGATCCGGTCGCCGTATTCCAGCCTGCTGTTCGCGTCGTCCGCCAGGAGGATGACGGGGTCGTCGTAGGTGATGGCGTTCAGTGTGCGGAGCTGGAGCAGGGTCAGGTAGCCCGGCACTGCGCCGAACGTGACACGTATAAGGGTGCCCTTGCCGTTGTAGGTTGCCGTGTCGGGGTATGACACTGCGACCTGCGCTGTCAGGTTGTCGCCGGAGCCGTCCTGCATGGCGTTCGCCCTGTAGTCCAGGTTGGGGATTGGCGTCAGCTGTCCGCCGAGGGTGTCGTAGCCTGCGCCTTCGGCCAGGAAATCCTTCGCCTCGAAGGCGCGGAACGCCGGCTTCTCGGCAAGGGTCCACGCCGTACGAAGGCCATGGTTCGTATAGCCCCTGATCCGCATGAATACCATGTTCTCGACGTTGCCCGCGCCGTCGTCCCAGAGGAGGTCGGAGAAGTAGGGCCCTGTGCCTCCGCCGGAGTCGGTGACGGTCGCGAGCGTACGCTCGTGGCCGCCGGAGTCCCGGTGGTCCCGGGCCTCCAGGCGCCACCGGCCGTGGCCGTCGACGTGGACAAGGCCGTCCTCCTCGTCCTGGAGCCTGTGTATCTCGTCGATGGCCTTCACGCCCCAGATGGCGGGGCTGAAGGTGTCGGGTACCAGCGCTGCGCCGTCGTCGATCTTGCGTCGGGCAGGGTCGACGCGCGCGTAGTCGAGGATGTGGTCCAGTATGCCGCCCGTGGACTGGGGCATCTGTGCGGTAGCGTAGGTGTACAGCGTGACCGTGCCGAGCCGCTCCATCTCGTCGAAGGCCCTCAGGTAGCAGTACTGGGCGCCGCGGCGGGGCCGGGGCTGTATCGCGTCGACACGCCCGTGGAACAACGACACCCAACCGCCGAACCCGCGCCAGAGATGGTCGGCCTCGCCTTCGCAGAGCAGGCCGTGGCTCGTCGCTGAGGTGTTGAACGACGAGACAGCCTCCAGCACGGCGAGGTCGTCCACGAAGACGTGTGTGTCGTCGCCGTGCATGGCGACCTGGAGGAATTTCTCCACGCCGTCGTCCCATGTGTGGCGAGCTGAAGCGATGAGCGTGTCGGAAGAACCCGCGCGGGCCTCCCTTACCTCAATGGCCGCGCCTGTGACGCGGACGTACAGATACCCGTCGACCGACCGCCGGAGGCACAGCCCGCCGTGGCTCGACGAGCCGTTCCTGGTGAACCAGCAGCCGAAGGAAGTGTCAGGCGAGCCGAAGTCGATGGTCGCGACACGGACTCCGGACTGTGATCCGGCGGTGCGTACCCCTGCGCCTGAAGGGGCTATCTCGAACACGCCCCAGTGCTCCGGCCACGCGAAGCCTGCGCCGAGGTCGGGGATACGGGAATCGAGCCGTGCGCCCGGCTCGCCTGAGAGGGCGTCGAAGGGGTAGGCGGCCCTGACCCACACCCGCCGCCCCGGCGCGAGGCTCCGATATAGGGGCGAGGCGGCGTTGGGCGGGCTATACCTGTGGGTGTCGTTCCTGAGCTCCAGGTCGAGCCGGGCCGACTCCATGTACCCGGACGCGAGGTCGCGGAAGTGCTCCAGGGTCAGACCGAGCACGTCGGGCGTGACGTCCTCACTGGGGTCGGAGAAGTCGCCGTCGTCGTTCCAGTCGATGCATACGAGCCACTTGGCCTGCATGGGTGGTCACTCCTTGCCTCGCGGCGTGCTAGACTTCGATTCCTCGCCTGACGTCTTCGATGATGAGGCGCTTGATCTCCCTGGCGAGGAGCCTCATGCGGCGCTCGTCGTCGAGGAAGACCACCCCGCCGTTGAGATTGACGGTGACCTGCACGTCAGTTGCGCCGGTCGATGCGGGGGCCGAGGGTTCCTGGTATCGAGCACGGTGCTGGCTGTGGCGGAACGAAGGTCCCGCGAGGCTGGCGACATCCGCGGCCAGCGACGAGCGGAGGTCTGCGAGGGCGTCGCCGTCCACGGCTCTATCCGGCATTGGCGGCCGCCGGGAAGTCCAGAGCGCCCCCGTTCTCGCGGACGCTGCGGACGGAGAGGTACGCCATCATAGCCTCGACCGCATCGGCAGGGGTGTCCTGCAGGGTATGCCAGCTCCACCCCGTGAGGGCCATGACGCGGGCCTCCTCGAACTCGTCGGGCACCCTTCCGGCGGCCATCTCCGTGAAGAGTCGCTCGGTCCGCTCTCGCTGGTCCTTCAGGTCCCACAACTCAGCCAGCGCGTGCCGGACCGCGCCGAAGGCCGCCGCCAGGTCGCCAGCGTCGATCTGTTGGAGAGAGGCAGTGTTTACGGGCAGGTCGAAGCTCCAGGCGTTCGTCAGGGAGACGAGCACCTCGTCGGCGAGCTCCTCCTGGGCGCTTGGCTCCCGCCGCGAGCGCATCCATTCCCGCAGGTGCCGCCAGCGCGGCCTCGTCTCGATGTCCCACCATCCGCCCGAAGGCAGTCGTACGTGCATGATTCCTTCTCCCTTGTCTTTGATCGTGTGCGGTCTTCGACGGGCGCCTTGCCGTCGTTCCCGCGAAGGCATGTCCCCGCGCAGGCGGGGACGGGAACCCATCCCCGGCGCCGCCGCCCTGGATTCCCGCCGTCGCGGGAATGACGGTTATGTAGGGGTCTCCCCCGTATCAAGTACGGGGCAGGCCCTACACGGGAACGCCGGGCTCAGGTGAACGCCCCACGGCTCACCGTCCCATCGACCTGGAGGGCCGCGGCCCACTCGACCCTGCTGCCAACACGGCTGCGGAGCCGGTACGAGGCGACCCAGCACGAGCCGGAGTACCTCACCGACCCGGTGGACGTTCCCCTGGGGCCGTACTCGAAGCGGACAGGCGACGAGTGGGCGCGGAGCGCGCCTAGCACGGAGTCGGGGCCGCCGTGCGCCCTATCGTCGAAGATGCCGGAGAGCAGGAACGTCACGTCCTCGATGCCCGGTATGAACCGTGCGCCGGAGTCTCCGAGGGCGGTGACCTCGTTCAGGGTCCGGTCGCCGGGAAGGCCGCGCACGTCGGTGATGAAGGGCGACAGGTCCCGGCTGCTGCCGCCCGTGTCGAAGATCAGGAACCTGGATATTCTGGAGTCGAAGAAGGCCAATCCCACATCCTCCCGTATCGTGATGGGGCTGGCCGCTGACTAAGAAGAAAGGACAGCCCTCGCGGGGTCTGTCCCTCACTGGGATTATAGAACGAGAGTTCTGTGTTTGTCAAGAGGGATGCGAGATGTTCTCAGGAGAACGGGGTCATTCAGCCATGCAGTCCTTCCCGAACTGCGGGTGGCCCTAGAGCAGGTGGTCGATTAGGAGGGTGGCGAGGCCCAGGAAGAGGAGGAGGCCCAGGACGTCGGTGAAGGTGGTGATGAAGACGGCCGCGGAGATGGCGGGGTCCATTTTCAGCTTGCGGAGGAGGAGGGGGATGCCCGCGCCGGTCAGGCCCGCGATTATCATGTTGCCGACCATTGCGGCGGCGAGGATGATGCCGAGGGTTGGATCGCCTTTCCACAGGTAGGCCGCCGCACCGACGGCCGCGCCTAGGAGGATGCCCTGGGCCAGGGCGAGGGCCAGCTCCCTGACCAGCAGCCTGAGCACGCGCCTGCCGGGCAGCTCGCCCAGGGCCATGCTGCGGACTACAAGGGTCAGGGTCTGCATCCCGCTCATGCCCGCCTGGCCGGGGATGATGGGCAGGAATACGGCCAGGGTGACGACGCGGGCCACTGTCGACTCGAAGACGCCGATGACAAGGGCGGCGAGGAAGACGGTCACGAGATTGAGGCCGAGCCAGGGCATCCTGCGCCTCATGGACCGGAGCAGCGGCCCCTGCACCGACTCGCCCTCGACGGCGGCGATGCGGTACATGTCCTCGGTCGCCTCCTCGACGACCACGTCGATTATGTCGTCGGCGCGGATGGCGCCCAGCAGGCGCCCCTCGTGGCCTACGACTGGGATCAGGTCGAGGTCGTACTGTCTGGCCAGGGCCGCGCACTCCTCCTGGTCGGTGTCGGGTGAGACGGAGACGACGTCGGTGTCCATGATGTCCGAGACCGACAGGCCCGGCTTGGCGAGGGCGAGCTTGACGATCTCGACACGCCCCACCAACCTGCGTCGCTCGTCGAGGACGGGCATGATGCGCGGCGACTCTTCCTGTAGCCGGAGGCGTAGCAGGTCGAGGGCGTTGCCAGCAGTGGTCCCCGCCTTGACGTACGGGGCATCGGGGTCCATGACGCCGCCGGCAGACTCGTCCGGATACTCGAGCAGGGACATGACAGCGTCCGTCTCGACCATCTCCTGCAGGGTGGGGTTGAGGCGGTGCTCGGGGATGTGGTGGAGCACGTCTGCCACGACGTCGGGGTCTGTCTCGTCCAGCACGTCGGCTAGCTGAGCCGTGTCGAGATGCTCCGAGACCTGGGCGGCCTCGTCCTCCGTGAGATGCTCGAATATGTCGGCGGTGTCCTCCGGCGGGAGCTCGTCGAGGATCTCCTGCCTGGGGCCGCTGGGCAGGTCTACCAGCACGTCGCCCTGGTCGGCGGGGTGGAGGGCGTTCAGGAGCTCCAGGGCGTCGCCGACGCGCTCCTGCTCGAGGAGGCTGCGCACCCGGTCGATGAGGTCATCCGTCCTGTGGTCCCTGTCGGCCGAGCCGTGAGCTGCGGCGGGATCGAAGTCACTCTGACGCACTGGAGACCGACCTCCGGCAAGTTTGGGTTGCAGCTTCGGGGCAGGCAGCCCGGCAGAGTATCATTCTACACGTCGGCAGGAGGAGTGAGACTTGTCCAACGCCTCCCGGTACTCGATACGGGGCAGGCTCTAACCCTGTCCCGCGTGTATAGACCGGGGAGGCTTTGCACTATAAGAGCCTATCCGACAACTCCAGCAGCGCGAAATGTTATCCAGGCACAAGCAAAGTGCAGCATAGCCAGATAGTTGTCCAAACGCTTCTCCCAACGGATGAGCAGGCGTCTGAATCGATTCAGCCAGCTATGGCTGCGCTCGACCACCCAACGGCGGGCGCGGTAACCTGGAAGGGTCTGTTGTTCCTTCCGCTCCTGGCCTCGGCTGCGGATGTGCGCTGTGTATCCGTACCGAGCCACCAACTGCTCGACTTCAGCAAAGTCATAGCCCTTGTCCATACACAGCCGCTGAGGTTGTGCAGGCCGGGGAACCGGACGTTGTGCCACTATAGATTCCAATGTCGCCTCAACCATCTTCATGTCGTGGCGGTTGGCTCCATCCACACTCACCCCTATGGGAATACCGTTCCCCTCAGTCAACAGGCTGCGTTTGGTACCCTTCTTACCCCGGTCTGTAGGGTTCGGGCCAGTGCCCTTACCCCCCGAGCGGAGCCTTTGTCATGGCTCCATCCATTGCCTGCCACTGCCAATCTATCCCTTGCACCTCATCGTATTCAGACAACCCCCGCTCCCACAACTCCTCGAAGACTCCGGCGACTCGCCAACGCTGGAACCTGTCATGCACAGTGCTCGGAGCACCGAACGTCCGAGGCAACGCTTTCCACTGGCAGCCGGTCCGCAGCAAGTAGAAGATCCCATCCATACACTGGCGGGCAGGTTTCCACGGCCTCCCGCCCTTCGGACCCGCCGTCTCCGCAGGCAATATCGGCTCAATCCTCTCCCACAGAGCATCGGGAATCCGCCAATCAGCGCCTACGCCTCCATGATCGATCTCCGACATGTCTTTCCTCCACTCAAGTAGAATGGAGAAAGTTTATGCAAAGTCTCGGATACTCACCAAGAACAATTAAGGTTATCGGATAGGCTCTAAGTCGCGTTTGATGCAAAAGTCCATCGCTTGATGCAAAAGTCGCCGACGACCCTAACGGTCGCCCGACCGGAAGATCGAGTATTTGGAGACCCCTGCCGAGGCAGGCCACTGCGACTACCGCGCTAACCTTCAGGTACTGCCCGGCGGCGCTGAACTCCCGGTTATTCTTCAGGAAATTTGCCGGCGGCGTACCCAAATGCGCCCACCTGCGATGAGGTCCCCGTCTAGGTCATAGGGGTGCGGGTCGCGGCACACGACGTCGTAGATGTCATCCGCTTGGAACAAGCCGATAACAGGGTCAGCAATGTTGGGTGCTGCGTCCTCCACCACCACCTCACGGTTGCCCTCGGTGTCTATGTACAAGTAGTGGGTCATGAGAACCTCCTCGTTCTATCTCTTCCATTTGGAAACTAGCTGACGTCAATCATGGATGTCCCAATTTGGAACATAGACACTTTCACTCAGCGTCACCAGGTCTGAATCGTCTATGAGTTCTATCGGTTGGTCCCGGACAAACTCATAGACGCCCTGTGTGAATCCTCCAGTGCAGGCTAGAATTGCGTTGTCAGCGCCGCCTGGGAAAGCGACCAAGCTACCAAGTAGCTCTCTGGCAACCGCTGGTCCAACGGGGGACTTACGGCTCTTGCACTGAACGAGGGTAGTCTCACCATTCTTCCTTAAGATGAGGTCAATCCCTTGGTCCCCCGACCTGGGAGTCGATTCCACGCGGTAACCCAAATAGCTGTACAGTGTCCCCATTTCCCGTTCAAACTCGATTCCGCTTAAGGACCACCAGTGTTGGTGGAGTTTTCTGCGCCGTGCCCTCTCAGCTTCTGCGCCGTGCCCTCTCAGCTTCTCGCCGTGCCCTCTCAGCTTCTCGCCGCGCCCTCTCAGCTTCTCGCCGCGCCCTCACGGCCTTTCGCCGTGCCTTGACAGCCTCCACCATCCACCTTATCGGGCGCGAGAGCTTGTCCTTGGTCCGATTCTTCCTCGGCACAGTCACCCCTTTGGCATCGGGCCATGACGGACTTTAGGAACGCTAAGGCCAGCGGACTGCTTTCTACCTGCCCTTCGTTCAGCACGGCCTTCCGCTACATGGAAACGGCCTTCTCGATGATCAAGGCCAAGTTCGGAGGTGCTCTGCGCTCCAAGAACCCGGCGGCCCAGGTGAACGAAGCCCCGGGGCTGGTCGGCAAGCAATAGACACTGCTCTTCGAGCCTATCTATGAGTCGCAGGGCGCCAGGGCCTTTCCATTGTTGAGATAGAGTCGTACCTTGCCGTTCGGCCTGAGCTTGTCGAAGGCCCCAATTGTGGTTCGACAGGCTCACCACGAACGGACTTTGGAAGGCCCTGGCAGGACGCTGCCAGGGTTGTCCTGGGCGATGTAGCTGTGTATGTGTTGGAGGTCGCCGCGAGCTTCGTGGGAGAAGACGCAGTGGCTCATGTGGCCTGGCAGGTTGTGGCGGCACTGCGCCGCCTCAGCTCTCCAAACACCTCGGAGGCGGGAACGACCTGGCCTGCGTCGGCCTGCTCGGTGCCTCTCCTCACGCTCTCGAACATCTCGGCCAGCTCGCGCTCTAGAGGCTCGTCTCGCTCGTCGAGCAGCTTCAGTGCGCTGTCGAGCACATCGTCGACGGACGAGTACCTGCCCGAATCCACCTTGTGTCGGATGCGTTCCACGTTTCGTTTGGCAACCTTCATTTCGTTAGCTTAGGCCCTGATGGCCCATGAGAGCAAGTACGATGAGATTTGATGCTCTGAGATCTTCCCAAGATCAGACCAAGCCTGCCAGTGGCGAGGTAGGAAGTGGGCGAGCTGGCGCGCATTGCATTCGGCATCCGGGCGTGTAGACTTGTGACGCCCACTACGGGCTGCGGGACTGGGGGTATGTGATGGCAGCTGAGGCAATCGACAGGATCGTAGACGCGCACATCCACGTATGGCCGTCGGACAAGGAGCGGTACCCGCTCTCGCCCGGGTTCGAGGAGTCGGACCTGTGGATACCGTCGTACGAGGTGAAGGACCACCTGGCGATGGCGGGGCCCCACGGGGTGGGGCGCATCAATTTCGTGCAGATGACCTGGTACGGGACAGACCACAGCTATATTCTGGACCTGATAGCCGCCGAGCCGGACCGTTTCGTGGGGACGGGGATCGTTCCGGCGGTGACGGACATAGACGTGGGCAGCCCGTCGAGGACGATGTCCGCTCTGGCGCGGGGAGGCGTGTACGCGTTCAGGGTACGGGGCGGGAGCGCGAGGCCTAGCCTGCTTGCCGCCGGGCCGAGGTGGCTGGACCATCCCGGCTACCACGAGATGTTCGAGGCCGGTGCAAAAGAGAACCTGGCGATCAGCTTCCTGATGGAGCCTTCGGACATACCGGAGGTTGACAGGATGTGCGAACTGTACCCGGACACCCCCGTCATAGTCGACCATCTCTGCCGGATTGGGGCCGACGGCGAGTTTCGCGAGGAGGACATCGCGGCGTTCTGCGGCCTTGCGAAGCACCGCAGCATCCTCGTGAAGGTGGGGCCCTTCAACCATCTCGGCTCCAAGGTCAAGCCTTACCTGGACGTGCTGCCGCTGGTGGAGCGGTCGATCGACGCCTTCGGGCCGGAGCAGTGTATGTGGGAGAGCGACAGCCCCGCGCTGCGGCCGGGCAACTACGACGCCGACCCGCCGGCAGACTTCGAGGCGGGTCTGGCGCTGGTACGCGACCACGCTGGCCTCAGCCCGTCGGACAGGGACCATCTGCTTTTCGGGACGGCCGAGCGGTTCTTCTTCGAGGGGCGTTCCCGTCCGGAGAGACGGTGAGCGTCAGGGCGCCCTTCGACAGGTTCAGGGTGAACGGGATGAAGACCAGGGCTCCTGACAGGCGCCGGCTATACTGGCGAGACTTTCGCAACAAGGTGAGGTACTGATCGGATGAGCAGCTACTCTGCGGACGTCGTGATTGTCGGGGGAGGGCTGGTGGGGGCCGCGACGGCCTACTTCCTGGCCGGGGAGGGCGTCGAGTGTCTCGTGGTGGAGCGCGACGGCATTGCCAGTCACGCCTCCGGCTTCTCATACGCCGCCCTTGGCACGTTCGACGAGGCGGGGATGGACGGCGCTCACTTCGAAGTGGCGTCGCTGGGCATGCGCCTGCACCACGAGCTGGCCGAGTCGCTGCTCGACGAGACGGGCGTGAACGTCGAGTTCCGCGAGCGGCCGTCGCTGTCCCTGGCCTTCGACGAGGAGGAAGCGGTCGCTGCGCAGTCGCCGGAGGGCTGGGAGCGCGACCGGCGCTCGTGGGAGGAGGACACGCAGGGCTACATCATCCAATGGCTCGACACGGAGGAGGCCCAGCGCGTCGAGCCCCGGATCAACCCGGCAGTGCTGGGCGCGGTATATACGGAAGGGACCTGCGACGTAAACGCACAACGCCTAACGCTGGCGCTGGCCATGGGCGCCGAGCAGCGGGGCGCCCGCGTCGTGCGGGCGAATGTCACGGGGCTGTCCAGGGAGAGCGGCCGGGTCCGTGGGGTGACGCTGGACGGAGGCGAGATCGCGTGCGACAGGGTCGTGGTGGCGACCGGACCCTGGAGCGAGGCCGCCTCGGAGTGGCTCGGTGTCCCGTTACGGATGCAGCCCTGGAAGGGTCAGATATTGAGGCTGCGCCTGCCGGGGCCGCCGATACGCGCGTCCGTGGGTGGCGGCGACCACTTCGCCTCGACCAAGCCCGACGGCCTGACCTGGGTCGGCCCCACGTTCGAGGACGCTGGCATCGACGAGACGAAGACCGACTGGGCGCGCGACGAGATCATGGCAGCCGTGACGAAGAATGTGCCGTCGCTGGCGGAAGGCGAGGTCGTTATGCACACGGCCTGCGTCCGGCCCCTGTCGGCGGACAGGAAGCTCGTGCTGGGCGAGGTGCCCGGCACGGAGGGCGCCTATGCCGCGACCGGAGGGGGCCGGCTCGGCCTGATGCTCGGTCCGGCCATGGCCAAGCTGACGGCCGACCTGATCGTGAAGGGCACTACCACGGTGCCGCTCGACGAGTTCTGGCCGGGTCGATTCGCGGAGGGCCAGGACCTCACCCAGGTGAATCGAGTGCGTGGGACTAGGTAGTGTTGACATTTGAGATACCAGGCCATTTTATAACTCAGCAAGCGGTCCAACATGTCATTCTGAGGAGCGGAGCGACGAAGAATCTAAGGCCTATGCATGAGGATACCTCAACCGCTTTAGATTCTTCATTCCGCTTCGCTGCGTTCAGAATCACTATGGCCTTGCGCAGGCCACATAAGGGTATGAAAATGGGCGAGGGGAATCTCCGTTGCCGCATGATTGGTAGCAGCGACCGGGGATGGGTTCCCCCCCCCCCCCCCCGACTGCTCGGGGGCAGGCTCTCCGCGGGAATGACGGAAGGGAGCGCGGGAACGGCGGGTGTGGCTGTCTGCTGTCTATTTTCATAGCAATGACATGAAACGAAATGTCAACACAACCTAATACCAAGTCACCGTGATGCCGCCGTATATGTGCGGCCAGGGAGTGGGTTCCCGCCCCGTATCGCGTACGGGGCGGGCTCTTCGCGGGAATGACGGCTTTACGGCGCGCTCAAAATGAATTGGTATAAGTAGGTGGCTTATGTCGTTGGGCTGGTTCTACTGGGCGTTGGGCTTGTAGTTGGTGAATGGCTCCCCGACGTTGATCAGCAGATAGGGTTCCTGCGTCATCGCTCAATTGTCTCGCACGGCCCTCTCGTTCCACTGCTTCTGTTCCTGGTTGCAGGGAGCAGCAACTCAATCCCGCTACGGTGGTTCTCGCTTGGGGCGAGCCTGGGTTTCGCGGTCCACCTCGGGTTCGACCTATTCCCGAAGGGATGGCATGGCTACGCGCTGATAAGCGTTCCGTTCCACGGCTGGACATCCCCTTGGTTTTCTATCGTCTGGATAGCGGGGAGCCTGTTGTCCTGTGCCTACCTGGCGGCGCGCCTGATCCGGGGATACCTGGAGGCTGCCCTGTACCTGGCATCCCTTGCCGGGTACTTCCTCAATACGGCTTTGGGTGAGGACAAGCTGCTGCTGCCTGCCTTAGCCATTGCGGGCGCCGCGTTGCTGTCACTGGCACTCAGGCGCAGCTATTGGAAGGCAAGAAGGGAGGGCGCCATTGCGTGACGCGCCCTCATGAACATCGGGAACCATGTGGGTCAGTCCTCGATTTCGCGGAGGACCTGCTTGACGTACTCCAGTGAGCGGCGGTCGTTCGTGAGGTGGTCGCCCTGCGTCATCCCCTCCACGGCCAGGTAGCCGTCGAACCCCGCGTCTTGCATGGCCGAGATTGCGAAGCGGTAGTCGATCTCGCCGTCGGGCAGGGGGACGCGGATGAAGATCGAGTGCTCGTTCTCCGGTATGTGGACCCTCTGTAGGTTCTTGCAGTGCCAGTACTTCGACCTGGGGGCCAGGGCTACGATGGCGTCCTCGGTCGACTCTTCGGGGATGTCGTAGCACCAGTAGACGTTGCCGAGGTCGGGGTTGGCGAACACGTGGGGACTGTCGATCAGGTCCAGCATGTGGAGGGTCGACCAGCTGTTGTCGGTGATGGACTGCTGGTGGACCTCGATGGTTACGTCGATGCCGAGGTCGCCTGCGCGAGCACCGACCTCCCTCAGGGCGTGGGCGGTCCTCTCGAAGTCGTCGGAGGAGGCCATGCGGCTTCCTCCCTGGGAGACGGGGTCGCCGACGAACGCGCCGACCATGTCCGGGTTCCTGGGCGGTGTGGAAGTGGTGATGTTTACTATGCCCGCGCCCAGCCACGAGGCGACGTCGACGGTCTTGTCCAGCATGAGCCTGTTGTGGGCCGCCACGTTGGGCTGGGAGACGCCCCCTCCGCCCCTGACGGCGACGCAGGGGGTGCCGTAGTCCTCCAGCTCCCTGCGCAGGTCGGTGACGGGGCCCTCGGCTGCGTCCGGCCCGCCGACCATGTCGACGCCCAACTCGACGGCCTCGAAGCCGATCTCCCTGATCTTCGCGAAGAGCCTGGCTCGAACGTCACGGTCCGGCAGGCCGCGTGGGTTGCCCCTGTACGGGTAGTAGATGCTGCGGCGGAAGGCGTATGCGATCTTCATTGGGGATACTCCTGTTCAGTAGATTGTAGCCAGCTCATACGTCATACCTCGTCGCCGGCACCACTCCCTTGCGGCGCTCTCTTTGCGCAGCACCGCCGGCGAATCCATCATGGCCGGATTCTTCACTTCGACGATCACCTTCCGGCCGTCGGTGTACTCGACCAGGAAGTCTGGGCGATACTTGCACTGCCGTCCGTGGAAATCGATCCACTGGATCGAGATGCCATGCCGCTTCTGCCACCTTGCGACCTCGGCGTCTCCATCCAGCCTCTCCATCATCTTGCGCTCCAGATCGCTATCGTATCGCTCGAAGTTGAACGGGCTCTTGACCGAGTCCTCGTAGATGCCCCGGTTACTTATCGCCATACTTGACCATCCCTTCGACGAGGCCGGTCGTGGTCTTTATGCGCTCCTCTACCTGTGGGAGCACTCGCCAGGCCGCGTCTAGATGATGTCTCTCCGAAAGTCCCAGCGACATGCCGTCTAGGAACTTCGCTCTAACGTGCCCTAGCAGCATGCCGTAAATCTGTCCCTTGAATTGCATCGAAAACCCTGCGTACTCGAGAAGCCTGTCCGACATGTCCAGCAATTCTTGCTTGATCGCCGCCTCCAGGTCTTCCCTGTCGACGTCGACATTTCCGTCGGCCCGATACTCGGCGGCGGCTTCGCGCACCGACCAACCCTTGCCCGTTAGCTCCGTACTCTCGATGCTCCTAATCTCCTGGTTGGTGATGGTCACGGTTTCTAAGGGATAGGCCATCCCTTCAAGTACCTCCCGCCAGTTCTTAAGTGGCTCGGGAGGGCCTGCCATCTCGGGCAATACGAACTCGCCGTTGTCGTCTTCGGACGGGTCTGGGATGTCGATCATGTTCCCAGGCTTCACCAGCACCTGGCGAGGGGGAGGCTCGGGCAGGTCTTCCTCTTCGTTGTACTCGTCGTCGATGCCGACGTTGGCGCGCACCTTGCTGCTGAAGATGTCCCACAGCCATCTATGCTCCAGCTTGGGATGATCGACAACCGCACATATCTGCGGCTCATCCTCGAGGACGCTGCCGTTGCGTACCCGGCGTAGGCCGCGCCCGATGACCTGCTGCCCATAGACGCGGCTCCCGAACTTCCGCAGCAGCAGTATGACCCCTACCTCCGGCACGTCCCAACCCTCACGCAGCATCAGCACGCTGACGACGGCTTTGTAAGGGCTGGAACCGCGCTGCTCGCTGCCAAGCTCCGTAGCCTTCCGGCGGTCGTCGACCGGGCTGTCTTCAGTGACAAGCAGCGTCTTCACCTTGAAGTAGTCGTTGAGCGTCTTGGCGGCCTTCTGCGCGTCCAGCTTGCATACCGCGACGACGAACAGTATGGGCTGGTAGCGCCCCTTGGCCCGCCTTTCCTGCTCTCGGAGACGTTGCAGCGCGATTGCCATCTGCTGCTGCATCGGCCTGTCGTCGGTAACCCACTGCGTCGCATTTAGCCCTAGCCGGTCAACCTCGTCCCAGTCGATTTCCTCGACGCCGCGGGTCTCCCCCGTATGCGCGTCCGTGTAGGTTAGCTCCACAGTCTCGATGTTGGGCTGGTAGACCACTGGGGTCTTGACCAGCCTGTCTGCTAAAGCGTCCTGGATCAGGTACTCATATATCATGCGGCTGTCGGGCGCCCTACCGTCCGCTCGGTCCGGAGTGGCCGTAGTATCCACGCGCAATATGGTTTGGGGACGCATCCTCCCCAGAGTGGCATCCCACTCAGGTGCGGGGGAGTTGTGGGCCTCGTCGTTGAACAGCGCGAACGGAGGGCCGTTCATCAGGCTGGACAGGTTGCTCTGCCCCGAGGCGTTGCTGGCATGGAACTGGTGTATGTTGCCCAAAACGACGTTGGCGCCCAGCATGTTCGCCCATCCGCCGGGCCTGTCGCTGCCTAGGGTGGTCAGGGCAAAGTCGTCTTTGCTCACGATCGCGCCATCGGAGATGAGAGCCCGGTCCAGGAACACCTTACCGTCCTGAAAGTCCTCCTCCAACCGATCGCGCACGATGAGGTTCGGGCAGAGCAGCACGAACTTCTGAACGTCATGGGAGAGCCGCAGCCACACAATCAGCGCCGCGATAATTGCCGTCTTCCCTCCGCCCGTAACCACGTTCAACAGTGCCCCGTTCGGCTGTGCTAACTCCTGTCGACGCATCTCGTATGAGTAGACCACTCGGAGGAACGAGTCCCACTGGTGGGGCCATAGGGCACCCTCTCGGGGCCTTGTGTCGTCCTCCGGATCGCTCAGGTGGTGGAGATAGTCCAGCGTCGAGGGGCTGGCGCCGGGATAGCCGCCCTTTACCCACTGTGCGAACTCGTCCTCGTAGCGGCTGAACTCGTTGAACATCCCGCTAGATCACCTGGACTTCGCCGGTCCAGGCCCCCTCCCCGCCGTGAACGCGGCAGGCGATGCGGAACTTGCCCGTTCGGTCGAACTTGTGCGTCACCCGCAACTGTGGCTTGTCCTTCTGGAACGAGTAGCCGGGCGTGGCCGTGAAACGCCTCCCGTCGTGGTCGAAGTCCCACTGGACGTTGACGATCTCCGCGCCAAAGTTGACGACCGCCGAGTCGCCAGCGTCGAAGGTTACCGCCCGTCCCCCTTTTGCGCTATGTGCGACCGACACCACCGGCGGCTGCACGAAGGTCAGAAAGTCGCTGTAGTCGGCCCTATCGGTTGAACGCCTGACGACGTGCTCGCGGAAGTCCGCGTCACCGATGCGTACCTGCCTGAGGCGCACGAAGTCTACGTCCACGTGCTCACGCCTGCGCAAGTAGTCTGAAGCGTCCTGGGCGTCCTGGGTGAATCCCCAGGCCAGCATTACGCCGTCCCGCAGGTTGGAATCCCGATACTGGACGGTGCTTCTGATCACGTTGGCGAAGTCCTGCACGTTGTCAGCGGTCACCTGCGAGCCCAGCCCGGGTTCGCCCACCCAGACGGGTAGCTGGTTGCGCCAACCGTGGATATAGGAAGCGTCGTTGCCGTTATCCGTAGGACTTGCGCCGTAAGCACGGAGAACGAACTCCCGGAACTCTGCCGCCGACATCGCCGACAGCCGCTCCGCTTCATAGATGCCCCAGTGCTCGACCGTGAAGTCGGGAATGGGCGCGTCCCCCATGCCGCGCGTCACAGCCTGCTGCTTCAGGCGCTCCGCGGTGACTGCCACCGCAACCCTCGACTGGTCGCAACCGATGAAGCGACGGCCAAGCCGCTGGGCAACGGCACCGGTGGTGCCGCCGCCCAGGAAAAAATCGGCCACAACGTCGCTCTCCTTCGACGAGGCGTTGATAATGCGTTCAAGCAACACTTCGGGCTTTTGAGTAGGGTAGCCAATTCGTTCCCTTGCCATGTTGTTGATGGTTGGAACATTCCACACATCAGAAATGCCCTTCATCTGGCCTCTCATACGAGCGGAAGTAGCGGGCTCCTGGGGTTTGTCGAAGTAGTATTCCGAAGACTTTGTGTAGAAAAGCAGTACATCGTGCTTCTTCGAATACAAACGTGGTGATGAGCCGCCGAGCCCATACTGCCAAACGATCTCGTTCTTGAAGTTCTCATACCCGAATATCTTGTCCATTTCCACCTTGATATAGTGGCTGGCATGCCAGTCACAATGGACGTAGATGGAGCCGGTGGACTTGAGCAGCCGCTTCATCTCGTAGAGGCGGGCGTTGAGCCAGATGAGGTAGCCAGGCATCCCGTCTTCCCAGATGTCGTTGAAGGAGCGCATCTCGTTGGCGTCGCCCCACATCACGTTGTACTGGCGTCCTGAGAAGAAAGGCGGGTCGATGTATATCAGGTCGACGCTGTTGGAGGAGAGTTGTCGCATCACGTGCAGGTTGTCGCCCCAAATCAGGCGATTCGGCTCGTGGGCTCGTCGTTGCCCAGCCGGACGCGCTCGACGATCTGGGTCGGCAGGTCGACACGCGGGTAGTGTTTTCCGAAGCCGAGCCGCCGGTCCCAGCCTAACGGCTCGGCTTCCACGGGAACCGAGCCGAACCGTACCGGAGGCCGCCAGAACTCCTCCTGCTGAGGCAGGGGTTCGAGGACGTGCATGTCCTGCGGGTTCGGGTTGGCGTCGTGTCCGGGCTGCTGGGTCATTGTTGCCTCGTGTTCTCGGCGACGGCCTGCTCGATGGCTCGCCGGTACTGCCCCTCATCGGTGAAATGGCCGTCCTTGCCCTCCTTGTCCGTGTCCATCACGTGCGTCTGCCCATCTATTCCCACTACGGTACGCTCCATCCGGCTGCCCCGCCGAATGGTGAAATCGCGTTTCCTTGCCATGAGATGCCTCCTTACAGGGTTACGGTCGGGCGATCCCGTCCCTTCAGGATACGATGGACATCATAATGGTCCTTGTCAAGGCTAAGCCGCCAGACTGAGATAGGCGGCGGAGTGATCTGCTTCTTCAGGATGGCGACTCGCGTCGCCGGAAGAATGGATACCGGCTTTCGCCGGTATGACGTATGGCGCGTCTGAGCGGCGTCGGGAGCTTGACATGCTCTGGCTGCCATATCAAGATGATTGCGATGGGAGAGCAGAAGATGTTGGATGGCGACAAACTGACCGAGATGACCGATCGGGTCCACCTTACCGGCGAGCGAATCCATCTGCGGGACAGAGGCAAGACGGTCGCCGTGCTGGTGCCCCCCTCTGATCTTCGCGCCCTGGAGGCGCTGGAAGACCGGCTCGACCTGCTCGATGCTCTGGACGCACTAGCGGACTACCGCGCCAATGGCGGTGTGGATATTGAGGAGTTGAAGACAGACCTCGGTATTTGATGCACCGCATTGTCATCGCGAATGCGGCGGCGAGAGACATTCGCCGCATTCGCGACCGCAGGGCCAGACGCCGACTGGTCAGCGCCATCGAGAGACTATCGGATGACCCCTACCCGACTGGCGCCAGCAAGCTCGGAGGCGTAGGCGATGTCTGGCGCATCCGTGTAGGTGATTGGCGCATATGCTACCTAGTCGAGAGGGGACGACTTGTCATTCTCGTCCTGATCGTGGGGCGGCGTGGGGATGTGTACGACAGGCTCCGCCAAAGACTGGGACAGTTGCGCTTGGACTCTTAGACCTCAAGGTCGAACGCCTTTGTCGCCATGTCCGCTATGTAGCGGCTGATGGTGAGGGCGGAGGTTGCGCCGGGGGACGGGGCGTTCAGGACGTGGATGGCGGTTTCGGTCTGCGATATGGCGAAGTCCTGCACGAGGTTGCCGCTCCTGTCTATCGCCTGGGCTCGCACGCCTGATCCCGGTGACGTCAGGTCCTCCATGCGTATTTCGGGCACCAGCGTCTGCAGGGACTTCAGGAAAGAGCGCTTTCGCATGGAGCGGTACTGCTCGCTGATCCCCGACTTCCAGTAGGTGGCGGACATTTTCCAGAAGCCGGGATACGCCAGTGTGCCCAGCGCCTCGCCCAGGTGGAAGCTGGTCTTGCGGTAGCCCTCGCGGGCCAGGGCGAGCACCGCGTTCGGCCCTGCCTCCACGGAGCCGTCGATTCGCCTGGTGAAGTGGACGCCCAGGAATGGGAGCCTGGGGTTCGGCACGGGGTAGATCAGGCCATGCACCAGGTCGCGGCGCTCCGGGCGTATGGAAAAATACTCGCCCCTGAAGGGGATGATCCGCAGGCCGGGTTCGACGCCCATCATCCGCGCCACCCGGTCGGCGTGCAGGCCGGCGCAGTTGATGATGCGGCGGGCGGCGACCTCGCCCCGCGTGGTTTCCACGTGAGCCCCGTCCCCGCGCTCGTCTATGTCCACCACCTCAGCGCCCGTCAGGAGATCGCCGCCGCCCTCCGTGAGCTCGGACGCGAAGGCATCGGCCACTGCGCCGAAGTCGATGATGCCGGTGTTCGGGGAGTGGACGGCCTCGACTCCGGCTGCGTAGGGCTCCAGCTCGCGGAGGCGCTCCGGGCCCACCATCTCAAGCCCCTCGGCGCCGTTGGCCGTTCCCCTCTCAAAGAGGTCCTGCAGGCGGGGGCGCTCCTCCTCGTCGACCGCGACGATGACCTTGCCGCACATCCGGTACGGAATGCCGCGCTCGTCGCAGAACTCGCGCAGCAGCCTCCCGCCGGTGGAGCAGAAGTTGGCCTTCTGCGAGCCCGGGGCGTAGTAGATGCCTGCGTGGATGACGCCGCTGTTGTGCCCCGTCTGGTGCCGGGCGACCTCGGCCTCCTTTTCGAGCAGGACGAAGCACCGGCCGGGGTAGCTGCGGGCCAGCGTCATCGCCGTGGCGAGGCCGATAATCCCGCCGCCGATCACGGCAATGTCGTACGTGGTCAATGCTCCAGCCATGGCAATGGCCACACAACTCACCCTTCTCTTGGACTACCCGTCGCAGGCATCTTACGCAGTCCGTGCGTTGGCCCAAAGCACGAAGTCAATTCAACGGCATAACCTGAATATCCGTTGTCCCTCTACCTACAGAGTGATGTCGGTTGGTGGACTCGCCTTTACTTCTCAAGAGCTTTCTCGAATTCTTCAACGTCACTTGGATCGTCGAGATCAAGCTTTTGTATTGTAGTCACGCCTATGTGCCAAGTCCAAAAGTGCCACCATTCACCCTTAATTACTCTCTTCGCGGATTCTCGGTACTTCTCATAGTTGACCTGACGCAGGCGTTCCTCAATCGAATCGGGTTCTTCAAGCCATTCGTCATACGTTAAGGGACGGAGTTTTGTTCTTGGGACATGGCGGGATTGTATTCGAGTCCGCGCCCGTCTGAACAGGATTTCTATTTCCATGCTGTAGTTGCTACCAAGCCAAATCAGTATGCCAAACACACCCCATTGCCAAGGCTCCAAGAAACGAAGAAACTCCCATTCATTTGCCAAGTACCCAGCAATTGCTATCGGTATGCCGTTAATGATTGCAGTTAATTTCTTCATGTCATCTCCTTCTAACGAAGGCGCGGGCCATACTGGTTGGATTCACGGTCGCCCTCGGCAAATCCGAGTATCAGAAAGCACACGATGTTGGCGACAGGCACCAACATAATCAGCACCCACCAGCCGGAATAGTCCAAGTCATGGAACCGCTTCACCCAGACTGCGGCTTGAATCCATACCCACATCACTAGGAGCATGAAGACTCAAGACAGAGAAACTGACAAGAGCAAGTAGCCATTCAAAGTACCCATCCCCCAAAGTGGCAAGGTATCTATATGGCTGGAATCTAACGAACACGGCATAGAGTACAAGAACCGCGACTGCCACCGCGTATGGAAGCACAAAGCCTCTCAGCCAGAAAGTCAGACGGTCAATTCTTCCCTTGAAGCTGAACAGCACGTCCAGTGTACTCATGTTCGCTATCCTCTGACCAGACGATCAAACTCATGGGCGACTAGCGGCATCAGCCTTGTGGATCTTCCGAGAGAGTGTGCCCCAAACCGATGCCAGGTCCGACCCAAGCCGCAACTGCTCAGCCTCAAGGGTGAAATAGAGCTCTGCGATGGCTGCCTGCAGGTCTGCGACAGCCCCGACGAGGGTGTCACCGAATCCGAACTCATTTATCTCCGGAGCCTCGGCGACGTACTTGCCCCCCTCCACCATCGGTATGACCTCGATGGGCTCCACGACGCGAAGACGGCCATCGCGCAGACTGTCCAATGTGAACCTCGCTGGCGCCATAGGCGGTTCTTCCACCACTGAGCCGACGGGGACCGTATCAATATGCCTTGACTGAGAGGGCCACTTGGCATGACCTTCTCCTTTCTCGGCCCTCCCCGCTCTGACGGGCGAGCCTTCGGCGTCAACATGTTGATAGTATAAGGGTTCGCCCAACATGTTGACAACCGGTATGACAGCCATACATAAGGGGCGGATGCCTCCTACAAGGCATAGGGGTATGATGGCAACCATGATAACCCACCGCCGGGTCGACGTTGAGCGCGACGTCGACGCGCTGTTGCAGCTTCACAGCCACGCCAACTACGCTTCCTCCAGTCCGTGGATCAGGTCATGCGTCTCCTTCGAGCAGTACCGCGATGACTGGCTTACCACGGGGCAGACCGAGGAGTTCCTGGGCAACCTGGCCAAGGCGATGGAAGATCCACGGACGGTCGCCGAGTTGTGGGAGGTCGACGGTGAGCCCGCGGGGATAGTCTGTGTCAGGTTTACCGATACGGGGTGGTGGGACTTCACGCGCGGGGATGTGTACGACCTTGCGGTCGCGCCGAAGTTCCGGCGCATGGGCATCGGGTCGCGGATGATGGAGTTTGCCGAGGAGGCGGCCCGGGCGAACGGGGCCAACGCGCTCTACGTCGGCACCGGGTGGGACAACACCCCGGCGCGGTCGCTGTACGAGAAGTTGGGCTTCCGGGAGCAGGAGGTGGACTACGAGATGCTATTGTGCCTCCCGGACCCGCCCTAGCCGTTGTCAAACCATCTCGAAGCGAAGTCTTGGTTGCACGGCTTGGCTCCGGTACATCATGGTTGCTCCGACCTGTGACCGGTGCGATTCTTCGATGTAGAGGCTGACGGCTTCCTCCATCATGGTCTGGGTCTCTCTGATGGTGTCTCCCACAGTCACACAACCCGGCAGGTCTGGGGCGTATGCACTGTACCCTGTATCGGTTCTCTCGATTCTCACCACTAGGTCTTCCATACCTACCCCTTCTCTGTTTCTGACAGCCCTGCTTGCTTCAGGATGCTGTGCCAAGTCCCTTTCGCCAAGTCCTTGGCCGGTCTTCCTAATGGGATTACGACGATTCCTGGTTTGATTGAATGGTTGTAGACTCTATGGCTTCCTTTTGTTCTAACTTCATACCAGCCATCCCGTTCAACCAGGCGAATGGCGTCACGTACCTTGCGGGTCATTCGCGCTTCTTGACCGGTCGTACGACAGCGTGCAGGATGTCCTCGGATGGTGCGGGTATCGGCTTGTAGTCCGGTCCTGACTCAGACAGGTTGCCTGTGAGCCGCTTCCCTTCTCCTGTTCTGGCCATGGTCTATCCTCCTGCCCATGCTCACCATAACCCACGCCCTTTTTCGCCGTCAATGGTTGGACGGGCGGCGTACTCCATTCCACAATGATCTCAAGTTGTCACGTGGTTCTTGGCCGCTCGTGGTATCCTCGATATGTCCGGGTTGTTGCCGCGGACGTTCGTGGGACCGCCCGGCGGCATACCCTCATACCCCCAAGGAGACCGCCGTGATGATCCTGCTCTGCCATGACGACAGCTACCTGAGGGAGTTCGATGCGACCGTTGTCGGGTTGGCCGACAAGGGCGTTGTGCTCGACCGCACGGCCTTCTACCCCGGCGGTGGGGGACAGCCGCCCGATTCCGGGGTCCTCCGGGCCGACGGGTACGAGTGGCGGGTGCGCAAGCTGTCGAGGTCTGGCGGGGTGCTCGTCCACGAGATCGAGGGAGACGACTTTCCGCAGGAGGGCGAGGCCGTTCGCGGCGAGATCGACTGGGAGCGCAGGTACGAGCTCATGCGCACGCACACGGCGCTCCACATCCTGTGCGGGGTCGTGTGGAGGGACTACGGCGCGCTCGTCACGGGGGGTGACATGAAGCCTCTGTCGGCGCGCATGGACTTCGAGCTGGAGAGCATGTCGGCCGACTTTGCCAGGGAGATGGAGGAGCGCATCAACGCGGAGGTCGAGGCCGCGAGGCCAGTCGAGATTCGCACCCTGCCCCGCGAGGAGGCGTTCGAGATTCCCGACCTGATACGCACGAAGATCAACCTGCTGCCCGAGTCTATCAGGGAGGTGCGGACCGTGGACATATCGGGTCTGGACCTCCAGGCCGACGGGGGCACCCACGTAGCCAACACCAGCGAGGTGGGCAGGATCAGGGTCGTGGGCCGCGAGAGCAAGGGCCGCATCAACAAGCGGCTGAGGATAGCAGTCGATTAGCTTGCCGCGCACCCTGCGAAAACTGAACACCTTGCCGAAAGGGCCCGTCCTCCCAACTCAAAACCAAAAACTCTCCCATTGCCCGTCGCCTACCGACTGTGTGAACATGAGCGGCCGAAGCGCCGACCATTGGCGTACGACCGAAGAGGGAGCGCCAACATGGCAGGATTCACCACCAGGCCCGTCGTCATGGGCACCAGGGGCGTCGTCACCGCGGGCCACTACCTGGCCGCGGCGGCTGGATTCCGCATCATGGAGCAGGGGGGCAACGCCATCGACGCGGCGGCGGCAATGTGCGTCTGCCTGAACCTCCTCGAGCCCCAGAGCTGCGGCATCGGGGGCGAGGTCCCCACGCTGGTCTACTCCGCGAAGGACGGGAAGACCTACGCGCTGAGCGGGATGGGTTGGAGCCCCCAGGAGTTCTCGATCGACTGGTGTCGGGACAACGGGATCGATCTCATTCCCGGCGACGGCTACCTGCCGATCACCGTCCCCGCGGTCGTCGACACCTGGGCGCTGGCCCTCTCCCGGTTTGGCACCATGAGCTACGCCCAGGTGCTCCAGCCGGCGATACGCCTCGCGGAGGACGGCTTCCCGGTATACCAGGGACTGCACAACTCCTTGGCGTCGAGCAGGTCCAAGTACATGGACCTGTACCCGACGACCGGCGAGGTCTACTTCCCGGATGGCCGGGTGCCCGAGGTGGGCGAGATACTCCGGAACCCCGACTTCGCCGAGATGCTGAAGACGATGTGCAGGGCCGAGCAAGCTGCCGCCGGCAAGGGGCGCGCCGTTGGCATAGAGGCAGCCAGGGACGCCTTCTACAAGGGCCCGATCGCCGAGAGGATCATCGCCTTCATCCACGACAACCCCGTCGAGGACGCGAGCGGCGTCGCCCACACAGGCCTGCTGTCCTACGAAGACATGGCGGATTGGCGCGCCGAGCTCGAGGAGCCCGTGACCTATAACTACCGCGGCCTCGATGTCTCGAAGTGCCCGTCGTGGACCCAGGGGCCCGTCTTCCTCCAGCAGCTCGCCATCCTGGAGGGCTACGATCTGCGCGGCATCGGCCACAACTCCGCCGACTACCTCCACACCGTGATCGAGTCCGCGAAGCTCGCCTTCGCCGACCGGGAGGCATACTACGGCGACCCGAAGTTCGATGACGTGCCGATGGACGTCCTGCTCTCCGAGTCGTACTCGGCGGGCCGGCGCGAGCTGATCCGCGAGAACGCATCAATGGACATGCGCCCCGGCGATGTCGGCAACGGCGTGCCTGAATACGCAACGATTCCGGTGGCGGAGGACAACCGGCTAGCGCTGGGAATCGGCGCGCGCGAAGTGCGGGACCTGGGTCTGGGGCACGCCCACATGGGCGACACCACCCATCTGGACGCCGTCGACAGCGAGGGGAACATGGTCGCGGCCACGCCGAGCGGCGGCTGGATCGGCACCTCGCCGGTCGTAAAGGGCCTCGGCTTCCCCATGGGCACGCGCGGGCAGATGTTCTATCTCAACCCCAACCGCCCCAACGCCCTCGCCTCCAGGAAACGGCCCCGGGCGACCCTCACGCCTTCCCTGGCAACCCGCGACGGCGGACCTTTCATGGTGTTCGGCACGCCGGGCGGCGACGGCCAGGACCAGTGGACCCTCCAGTTCCTGCTCAACTACGTCGACTTCGGGATGGGCCTTCAGGAGGCGTTGGATGCGCCGACGGTCCACAGCGTCCACTTCCCGTCTTCGTTCTATCCTCGCGAGGGCTTCCCTGGCAGGCTCATTGCGGAGAGCCGGATTTCGAGGGAAGTCATCTCCGCGCTGGAAGACCGCGGCCACGAGGTGAAGCTGACCGGCCCATGGGCAAACGGCAAAGTGCTCGGCATCCGCTACGACCGCGAACGAGGAGTGATCGCCGGCGCCGCGTCACCCAAGGGCAGCATCGGCTACGCAATCGGTTGGTAGAGAAGCCCTGGCGGATACCCCCTCTCCTAGACGGTAGAGGGCGGAGCCTGCCCTGAGCCTGCCGAAGGGGTAAGGGTGAAATGGGGTAGCTGCCCCTACTCCACGCCCAAGGCGTCGACGACCGTGCCCATGTCCTTGTCGCCGCGGCCGCTCAGGCCGACCAGCACGATCTGGTCGGGGTCCAGCGTCGGCGCGAGCCTGGATACGTGGTAGATGGCGTGGGCCGGCTCCAGCGCCGGGATGATGCCCTCCGTCCGGCACAGCAGCTCGAACCCCTCCAGCGCCTGCGTGTCCGTCACGTTGAAGTACTCGGCGCGCCCGGTCTCCTTCAGGTAGCTGTGCTCAGGCCCGACCCCCGGGTAGTCGAGCCCCGCCGAGATGCTATGCGCCTCCCGGATCTGGCCGTCGCCGTCCTGCAGCAGGTACGACATGCTGCCGTGCAGCACACCCACTTCGCCCGAGGTCAGCGTCGCCGCGGTCCGGTCCGTGTCCGCCCCGTCGCCGCCGGCCTCGACGCCGACCAGTTTCACGCTCTCGTCGCCCACGAAGTCGTGGAACAGCCCGATGGCGTTGCTGCCGCCCCCCACGCAGGCCACCGCGTAGTCAGGAAGCCTGCCCGTGTCCGACAGGAGCTGCGCCCGCGCCTCGCGCCCGATCATCGACTGGAAGTCCCGCACGATCTTGGGGTAAGGGTGCGGCCCCACCACGCTCCCGATGATGTAGTGCGTCGTCTCGACGTTCGTCACCCAGTCCCTGATGGTCTCGTTGATCGCGTCCTTCAGGGTCCGGCTCCCCGATGTCACCGTCTCGACCCGCGCCCCCAGCAGCTTCATCCTGAACACGTTGAGCGCCTGCCGCCGGATGTCCTCCTCGCCCATGTAGACGATGCACTCCATGTCGAGCATGGCGCACACTGTCGCCGCCGCCACCCCGTGCTGGCCGGCCCCCGTCTCGGCGATGATCCGCCGCTTCCCCATCCGCTTCGCGAGCAGGCCCTGGCCCAGCGCGTTGTTGATCTTATGTGCCCCCGTATGGGCCAGGTCCTCGCGCTTGAGGTATATCTGCGCCCCGCCCAGATCGGCGCTCAGGTTCGCCGCGTGGTACAGCGGCGTCGGCCGCCCGACGTAGTGCCGCAGCAGCCGGGCGTACTCCTCCTCGAACTCGCGGTCGCCCCGCACGGACTCGTAGAATCCGTCCAGCTCATCGAGCGCATGCATCAGGGTCTCGGGGACGAAGCGCCCGCCGAATTGCCCGAATCGCCCCGACGAGTCCGGCAGCTGGACCGAGCCCGCCCTCACGGCTCCACGTCCCACTCGAGGAGAATCGCCCCCGAGTCGTCCGGCGAGTTGATGAGCATGTCGTATATCTTCGGGCCCTCCGTGTACGGCTCCTTGTGGGTCACGATCTCGCCCACCGGCAGCTTCCCCTCGGATATCAGCTTGATCCCGTCCAGGAATAAGCGCGGGTCCCGGTTGTACCCGACGCTCGCGCCCAGCAGGTCCTTGCCGGTGAAGTTCCGCGGCAGGATGGTCAGGCTGTCGGAGTGGTGGCCTATCAGCACCGCGCGCCCGCCGTTCCGTGTCACCTCCTGTGTCGTCTCGAAGGCCTTGCCTCCCGTACCGCCGACGCAGTGGAGCGTCACGTCCGCGCCTCCGTCGGTCAGGTCCTTCACTGCCTTCACCACGTCCACCTCGGCCGGGTCCAGCACGGTGTCGGCCCCGACCCTCGCCGCCAGACCGCGCCGCCGCTCGAACAGGTCGATGGCGATGATCTGCCGCGGGTTCGACAGCCTCGACCACATGATCATCAGCAGCCCGACCAGCCCGCAGCCGACGACCACCACGCTCTCGTGGTGGCGGATCGCCGCGCGGTTCACCCAGTTGATGCACGACCGGCTCCACAGGGTGAACGGGGCGATGTCCCAATCCATGTCGTCGGGCAGGGGAGTTGCGGGGCCCGGCAGCACCAGCGGCCCGTTGGCCACCACGAATTGCTGATGGTGCCCGCTGGTCATCACCCGGTCGCCCGGCTCCAGTCCCACGACCTTGGGTCCAATCTCCTCGACGATGCCGGTCATCGCGTAGCCCAGGTCATAGTTGGGCCAGCGCTTCCGGCTGTGCGAGTCCCAGGGCCGCACCCGCTTCAGCTCCGAGCCCGGGCTCAGCAGCGAGCGTACGCCCCTAACGAGCACCTCGTCGTCAGCGGGCCTCGGCATCTCCACCTCGACCACTTCGACCCTGTCAGGCTCGACCGCCACCAGCTTTTTCACTTTCGTGCTCCTCCAGTCCAATTCCGTCATTCCGGCCTTGAGCCGGAATCCATCCCTGGAGCCATGATACAACGCGTCCCTGGACCCGCGCCAACTGCGGCCCCGCCCCGCAGCCTATGCTAGAATCCACCCGTCCGGGTCAATAGACAGAATTGGTGATAGGCGCGTGGTGAAGCACAACACAATCGTACGCCCAAACCGTCGAAGACTTCGTCTGCCTGATTACGACTACTCATCACCCGGAGCGTATTTCCTGACCATAGTTACCTCTGGACGAGGCTGTCTATTCGGAGAGGTCGTTGACTCCGCGATGCAGGCGAACGCGGCAGGAGTGATGGTTGGGGACTGGTGGGCTCGGCTAGAATCCAAGTTCCCCTGGATCACCGCCGATGAGTCGATAGTGATGCCTAATCACGTACACGGTATCCTGCTGGTAGGGGCGGACCCACGTGTCCGCCCGTCGAGTGGAAAACGTGCGGAACCCCTGCCGAGAATCATGCAGTGGTTCAAGACTATGACTACAAATGCATATATCCAAGGGGTAAAGGCAAAGGGCTGGGAGCCGTTTCAGGCACTCCTGTGGCAAAGGAGCTACTACGAACGCGTTATCCGCAATGAGAATGAGCTATACCAAGCCCGGCGCTACATTGCCGGTAACCCTTCGAAGTGGACGGAGGACGTTGAGAACCCGGCAAACGTCCGGCGCTCTGCGTGATTCAGCACGACCAAGCTGCTTCCACAGCGAACCCTGCATCCCCCCGTTGGGTGTTCGACATGTAAGGGAGGCGGACACATGGGTCCGCCGCTACCAGATGATGGTCTACGACGGCAAAGGAGATCGAACGTGAAAGTCACCGACGTCAGGCTTGAGTCCTACCGCTGGCCCAGGCGCAAGCCCATCCGCAACGGACGCTACGTCTACCCGACCTCAGGTCTCGACGTGATCAAGATCGACACGGACGAGGGCGTAACAGGCCTGGGCCTCTCAGGCGGGATTGACCGGTCGGTCGGCATAGGGCGCGAGCTTGTGGACCACCTCAAGCAGTACGTCATAGGCCAGGACCCCTTCGACACCGAGCGCATCTGGGACGAGATGTGGCAGCCGAAGCTGGTGGGCCGCAGGGGCATCACCACCCGCGTCATCAGCGGCATCGACATCGCCCTGTGGGACCTAAAGGGCAGGGTGGCCGGCCAGCCCGTCTACAAGCTTCTGGGCGGATACGTCGACCGCATCCCCGTCTACATCGCGGGCGGCTACTACGAGGAGGGAAAGACCCTCGAGGACCTGGCCGAGGAGATGCTGACCGCGCTGGCCACGGGAGCGACCGCCGTCAAGATGAAGATCGGCGGCGTGCCCATCAAGGAGGACGTCGAGAGGGTCAGGGTTGTCCGCGAGGCCATCGGCCCCGACGCAAAGCTGATGGTCGACGCCAACTGCGCCTACAGATACTACGAGGCGATCAACATAGCGCGGAAGATGGAGCCGTACGACATATTCTGGTTCGAGGAGCCCGTCAACCCGGACGACTACAGGGGGCACAAGCTGATCACCGAGGCGACGACCATCCCGATCGCCACCGGCGAGAACGAGTACACTCGCTACGGGTTCCGTGACTTGATCGAGAGCCGCAGCGCCGCGATCCTTCAGCCGGACGCGCTTGTGATGGGAGGCATCACCGAGTTCATGAAGGTGGCCGCTATGGCCCAGTCACACGACCTGCCTCTGGCCTCGCACGGCACCCAGGACGTCCACATCCACCTGATGACGGCCATACCCAACGGGCTCATCCTGGAGTACTACAGCACGTCGACAGACCCCCTCAGGGCAGAGATGCTGGTCGACAACCTTCAGGTCGAGGACGGGTACGTCCGCCCGCCGGACAAGCCGGGACTCGGCATCGAGCCAAACGAAGAGGTGCTGGGCCGCTACCGGGTGTAACAGTTCAGTCTTCGTGAGGTATGAGCAGAGTCCTCTCCCTCAGGCCGAGAGCCCCCATCCCTTCGACAGGCTCACGACAGGCTTCAATCTTGCTATGAAATAAGCCCCGGAGCGCCGTGGTAGACTAAAAACGTCATTCCGGCGCAGGCCGGAATCCAGTTCCTTGGCCCTTGGACTCCGGCCTACACAGGAGTGACCATGAGAAGGCTACTCGCCGTTTCATCCCCTTATGTGGCCTTCGCAAGGCCATGGTGATTCCCCCCTTCGGGGGAAGAGGCTAATTCCCTCCCTCAACTCTTGCTGAACAGTTGCTGCCGGGTCGCCCAGGGGGCTTCGGGAATGGCGGTAGGGCGCCTCTCTAACGACTGGTGAGGGCGGCCCAGAGCTGCTTCAGGGTTGGCAGCTTGCCGTAGCTCAGCAGGAATGCCTGGAATACTCGGGATACGACGAAGACGGCCACCAGGACCGTGAGGGCCAGTATGGCAAGGCTGGCGGCGATCTCCCATGCCTCGATGGCGCCGGGTCCAAGCCGCTGGAAGACCACGATGGGTGCGGTGAATGGGAAGAACGTGAGGAGCCTGGTGATCCAGGACGCCGGGTTCTCGACGATGTAGTACCAAGCGTATATGGGGATGATGAGGGGAAGATTCACGAGCAGCGAGAGCTGCTGGCCGCTCTGGGTCGTCGTGGCGACGGCGCCGAGCCCGGCCTGGAGTGTTCCGAAAAGCATGTAGCCGAGGACGAAGAACGCTACCGCCAGCATGGTCTGCGGGATGCCCGGCAGGGCGATGTCGAAGTTGGGTAGGAGCGGGGGCAGCACCCTGATGAAGAGCAGGGCCGCGGCGATCCAGATGACGATCTGCGTCAGCCCAGCGGCCCCGAGGCCGAGAATCTTTCCCACCATGAGCTGGGCCGGAGTGACCGACGAGAGGAGCACCTCCATGATGCGGTTCTCCTTCTCCTGGCCGAGGCCCTGCAGCAGGTAGCCGGACGTGAAGATCATCGACATGAAGAGCAGGAAGGCAAGGCCGAGGAAGAAGAACACGCGCGCGCCGTTGACTTGGTTCGGGGCGCCCTGCGAGTCGAGGCTGACATGGACGGCCCGCGCCGGGCGCTTCAGCCTAGCCGCCAGCTCGGCGGGCGTTCCTTCGTCGATGAGGTTGTCGAGCAGCAGGCTGCGCAGCGTGTCGTCGACCCCGTCGAATTGCAGCCCCGTGCCGACGGAGAAGCTCCGGACGAGCCCTGTGTCTACGTAGTCCTCTGGGATGACGAACAGCTTCCTGATCTGCTCGGCGAGAAGGTCGGCTCTACCTTCTTCGAAGGTGGGGTATGGGACGTATTGAACGTTGCCCTGGTCCAAGCCCCTGTAGATTACTCCGGCCATGTCCACGTAGCCGAACCTCGTCGGCTGGCCGCTCGCATCATCGCCGCCGGCGGTCCGGATGAACCAGATCGCCGCTAACGCGATCATGGCGACCACAGGGAACGCCACGGTGAGGACCTGGAATATCCGGCGGCTGCAGATGGTCTGGAACTCGTGGGATGCGATGGTGAGGGCGCTATTCACCGGACGCCCCCACCTTCTGAATGAATATCTCCTCGAGGGGCGGGGCGGCAACCTGGAACCTGCGGACGTCGGCGCCGCGCTCCACCAGTGCGGCGAGCACGGCTCTATGGTCTCCACCCGGCTCGAGCGCCAGTTCCGCGTATGAGTCGTGACGGCGGGTACGCACTACTCCCGGCAGTCCGTCGAGGAAGCCGTTGGACTCGACGATGATGGACGACCGGCCCGCGCTCGACCGGATCTCGTCCAGGGCGCCGTACAGCACGACCGTGCCCTTGTTGATCATGAGAACGCGGTCGCACAACTCTTCGACTTGGTTCATCTGGTGGGTGCTGAGGGCGATGGCGGCCCCCCTGCTCCTCATGCCGTCTAGGAGGTCCTTGACCATACGGACATTGACCGGGTCGAGGCCGGAGAAGGGCTCGTCGAGGATTATGAGACGCGGTTCGTGGAGGAGGGCTGCGGCGAGCTGGATGAGCTGTCCCATACCGCGGCTGAGCTCGGACATCTTCTTGGCGGCGTGCTCGGACATCCCCAGTGCGTCCAGGATGCCGGCAACCTTCGATCTGGCATCCGCCCGGGTCAGTCCCTTCAGTGCTCCGAAGTACTCCAGGTTGCGGGCCGCGGTGAGGTCCCTGTAGAGGCCCCGCTCCTCGGGCAGGTATCCGATCAGGGTGCGGTGCCCATCCTTGAACGGCTCGCCGAAGATCAGTACGCTTCCGGCGTCGGGACGGATTATGTCCAGCACCATGCGGATGGTTGTGGTCTTGCCCGCCCCGTTGGGACCCACAAGGCCCAGAACCTCGCCGGGCGACAGGGTGAAGCTGACGTCGCGTACGGCGACGGTTTCGCCGTAGCTCTTCCTCACGCCCGCGACTTCGACGACTGTGCTGTGTCCTACCCTCATCCTGGTCCTATTCCGACAGGGGCCCGCCGGGGAGCCGTATGCCGTGTCAGGCCTAGGCTTCGGGCGACTCCTCGGCGGACTCCTCTTCGCCCTCCGCGACTTCGCCCTCGACACCCTCCTCCAGCTCGTCGACGACCTCCTCCTCCTCTTCCTCGATCCTCGGCGCGGCCACCCTGGCGATGACCTCCTGGTCGTCTCGGAGTATCGTGACCTCGCGGGCGACCTGTATGTCACCGATCCTGACGGCTGCCTCGAAATCCTCCAGCTCACTCACGTCCACATGGAACGCCTCGGGCATGTCGAGAGGCAACGCCTCGACCTCCAGGCTATTGAACGGCTGGAGCAGCACGCCTCCGAGATTGCGCACGGCCGGAGCCTCGCCATCCAGGATGACCGGCACCTCGGCCCGAACCACGCGGTCCACGTCGACTCGGTAGAAGTCGAGGTGGAGCAGGTCCTCCGACACCGGATGGCGCTGGGCGTCGCGGATGAAGCAGATCTCCTCGCCGTCGCGCCCGTCTATGTTGACCTTGACAGGAACGTTAGCGCCCGCTGACGTAATGACCCTGCGGAGAGTCGCAGCCTGGACCTGCAGTGCCAGCGAGTCCACACCGCGTCCGTAGAAGTGGACGGGGACCATGCCCTCGCGCCGGAGGAATCTGACCTTCTTGCCCGTAACCGTTCGGGGCGAGAGCGTTACAGTTGGAGTTTCCATGATGAGCCTCTTGGCTTCAGATGCGATTTACACCAAAACGCCCCCGAGAAGTCGGGGCCGCTGGCAGCTATCCTACCACATTGCCCGGAATCGTGTGCGCCAGCCGTTGGGCTGCGTCCCTTCCATCCTCGTGGTCGAGTTTGTAACGGGTCTTACGCCTTGACGGCTTCCCCCGCCGACGCTAGGATTCGTCGAGATGTTGATGGGAAGCTCCGAGCTTGTGGCGAATGTTGCAAGGAGTGCACGGTGATGATTCAGCAAGAGTTGGATACTGCGGAGATCACGGCTTCTCTCGACCAATTCAAGAAGGACAGCGAATACCTCATGGCCAACTATAGGAGGTGGCTGGACCTCTACTCGGAATGCTGGGTTGTAGTTTATAGAGGGCAGCTCGTAAGCTACGCGGCCACTTTTGAGGAAGCCGCATCTGCCGCCCGCAAGGAAGGCGTTGCCACAAGGTGTGTGATCGAGTATATATCCAGCGAGCCGCATAGCATGATGCTTGGGTCGATCACATGCGGATAGAGGGCGTTTACCAATGGGATTCCATATGGGTGCCCGCATTCGTGTCACTACTGCGTCTGGAAGTAGGGGCAGTCATCAACTTTCTTGTTGACACCGGGGCCTCCAGAACGGCCCTTCATTCCAGGAACTTGGAAACCCTCAGTATATCAGAGTCTGATCTGGACAAAGACTCCATTATCCAGCCCATGGGTGTCGGCGGTCGGCCAAGACTATTACACAGAGCAAGCTGACATCTTCTTCGTCGGAAACATCTCTTGGAAATGTAGTATTGGGATTGGGCCTGGTACGCCGAGCCAGGTTCCTCCGCTGCTCGGCATGGATTTTCTCAATCTCTGCCGCCTCCAGGCGGACCCACGCGCTGAGCGGTTTGTCCTGAAGCCGTACCGGGTCAAGAACGGAGAGATCCTCAATTACGACAAGAAGAAGGGGTTTCTCGATAGAATACTTCTCAGGTAGCCCAATACCTCAGAGTAGACCTCCAGGAAATAGGCCCACCACTGTTCGTCAAGACCTGGGCCGGAGCTATGCAATGCAGTCCCGACAGGCTATCCTATGGCCGCCGTACAGAACCCTGCGGAGGATGACATGACCGGAAGCGACGATCTGAGAATTGCCATAGTGGGTATGCGCCACGGGCACGTTGGACAACCCGGAGCGGGCACCGGCTACCTGGAGACGCTGAAGCACGTTCGGGGCGCGAAGGTCGTCGCATACTGCGAGGACTCGGATGCCGACCTCCTGGCACAGGCCGGGGTTCACCAGCCTGGGGCTGCCCTATACGACAACGTGGACGACCTGATCGCGAACGAGGACTTCGACGTGGGCTGGGTCGTCCTGCCGGCTGCTGAGGTCCCTGGCGCGGGAATCAAGCTCGCCGACGCGGGCAAGCACTTCTACATGGAGAAGCAGTTCGCTCGCACGTCCGCGGAGCTCCTGGAGCTCGTGCGAGCCGTGACCCGCAACGGCGTCAAGGTGCTGCCCGGCTATCCACACAGGTTCAACCCCGTAGCGCAGGACCTCAGGCGGATGATAGAGGACGGGGTACTTGGACGTCCGTTGGACATTGAGATGCGGATGGTGACGGGCCAGGTGAGGCCGGGCCTACGTGAGCCGTCCAGCTTCCTGTACACCAACGCCGACGAGGGCGGCGGCATTCTCCACATGCTTGGCGGCCACTACCTGGAGGTGATGCGGTTCCTGATGGGGTGTGACGTCAAGTCCGTGCAAGCAATGACGGGCCGCCCGGTCGGCGAGATCGACGAGCCGCTGGAGGACGTGGCGATAGCCGCGTTCGAGTACGAGAACGGCGCGTTCGGCTCCATACACTCCGGGTACCTGCAGAGCTCGAAGGGCGTCTACGACACAGCCCTCGTATACCGCGGCCTGGACGGCGAGGCCCACTGGACGCCAACGGGCGGACGCCAGCTCACCGTCAAGAGCGCCTCGGCGGACTGGGCCCATGCTCCCGAGAGGACCATCGACTATGACTTCTCGCCCAGCCCGCCCGGCTACACGGGCTCCGGCCTGTGGATGTTCAACTGGGTCCAGGGATTCCTCGACGACATTCGCGCAGGACGCGAACCGGTCCTAGGGGCAGTGGACGCCCTCAGGGTGCTGCAGACCATTGACGCGGCATATGAGTCCGCCCGCACTGGCCGCCGGGTCGACGTGGAATACGTTACGTAGGAGCCGCTTCCAGTGTCGGAGGCCGTCTACAAGCTGAACCTGCCGCCGGAGGACTTCGTGCGCGTCCCGTACGGCGACATGCAGGGCTTCGTGGCGTCGGTGGCCCGGGCGTCGGGGCTCGTTGCCGACCGGGCCGACCTCCTGGGGGAGCTGCTCACTGGCAATGACCTCAGGGGCGTCTTCAGCCACGGCACACGCCAGATAGCCCGCTATGCTCGGACGATGCGCGACGGCGACCTGAACGTGAGGCCCGACGTCAAGGTCCTCCGCGAGGGTCCGACGAGCGTCGTGATGGACGGCGACGGCGGCCTCGGCTACTTCCCGATGTACGACGGCACGCTCCGGGCCATCGAGAAGGCGAAGGAGCTGGGCGTGGCCGTTCTCCAGACGAAGAATCACGGACACATCGGCGCCGCCGGCATCTACGCGCGCATGCCGCTGGAGCACATGATGGGCGCCTTCGTGACGGCGGGCGGGGAGCTCGACCTCAAGCCCGGCCAGCCCGTCTATACGCCCGCCATCGGCTCGCCGATCTCGATCAGCGCCCCAGCTGGCAACGAGCCCCCCATCGTCGTCGACTTCGCCCCGGTGTACGACCTGCGGATATCGCCGCGCTGGCCCGAGCTCGCCGAGTGGATACCGGGCACGATTTTCCGGTGCATAGGCCTGGGCATGATCGCCCAGTCATGGGGCGGCGTCATGGCGGGTACGTCGTACTCCGCAGGGCGGGAGCACCCCCGCCGCTACCGCGCCACCGGCCAGTGCGGGTTCGCCTTGATGTTCCAGGTGGGCCTCTTCATCGACACGGACGAGTACGGGCGCGAGATGGACGCCCTTGCGGCCAGCCTGAGGGAGCTTGCTCCGCTCGAGGGCTTCGATACTGCGAGCTACGCCGGCGGAATCGAGGGCGAGCGCGAGCTGGAGTTTCGGCAGCACGGAATTCCGGTCGGACCGGAGCACAGGCGCGACCTGGAGGACATCGCAGCGGAGCTCGGCGTCGACGTGCCCTGGTGAACCCATGAGAGCCGCGATACTCGAACAGCCACAGAGCCGGATCCTCGTTAGAGACCTCGAAATTCAGCAACCGAGCCAGGGCGAGGTCCTGCTGGACATGGTCGGCGCGGGCGTTTGCCATAGCGACTACCACCTGATAGACGGGCACAGGCAGCCTTGGGGACTGCCTTGGGTGCTCGGCCACGAGGGGGCGGGCGTCATCCGGGAAGTTGGCCCCGGAGTAACGAGCGTCGCGCCCGGCGACAAGATTATCCTTTCCCTCGACGCGATGTGCGGGCACTGCCGCAACTGCTCGCTCGGAAGTCCCGCTCTGTGCGAGACTTACCCGCGAGTGCCCGTCACCCGCATGACGCTGGACGGAAAACCGACCTACCACTTTCGGCCTACTTTCGCCGAGCAGACGATTGCGCTGGTCGCCGCATGCGTCAAGGTGCCCGATGACACCAACCTGCATGTGGGCTGCCTCGTCAGTTGCGGCGTGATAACTGGAGTCGGGGCAGTGGTGAATCGAGCGAAGGTCGAGCCCGGCGCGAGCATGGCGGTCTTTGGATGCGGCGGAGTCGGCCTGAACGTCGTGCAGGGAGGCGTTCTCGCGTCCGCCGGCAAGATCATTGCCGTCGACAGGGTTCCCTACAAGCTGGAGCTTGCCGAGCATATGGGCGCAACGCACTTCATCAACGCGGAGAATGAGGACCCAGTCGAGCGGATTAAGGAGATCACGGGGGGAGGCGCAGACTACGCCTTCGAGGTAGTTGGGTTCCCCGCCCTCGTCCGGCAAGCCCTCGAATCGTTGCGGACTACCGGCACCGCAGTGGTCGTAGGCGTGCAGCCCAGCGGCCAGGAGATCTCCATCGATGGTTGGCACCTCCTGCAGGACCGCGCGCTCATCGGCGCGTTCCACGGCTCCGCTCGGGCGCGCGTCGACTTCCTGTGGCTGCTCGACCTCTACAGCCAGGGCAGGCTGAAGCTCGACGAGCTGGTATCCCGGTCGCGGCCCCTCGACGAGATCAACGAGGCCTTCGACGACATGAACGCCGGCACAGTAGCGCGTACCGTGCTCACGTTCGACTAAGGGAGTGTCCCAGAGCACAGGTGGGACACGGAGAACATCGCGGCGGAACTCGGCGTCGAGGTGACCTGGGACAGTGGCGGGTGAGCCGAGGTCTGCGAGGCGCCCGTCCGCTCCGCGACTTCGATTCAGAACGGTGGCGATGAACAGACAAGAGCGGCTTGAGATCAATCGCGCGGCGTGGGACGCTTACCAGGCGGACTACGTGCGGTTCAATCTCATGGACCGCCCGGACTTCTTCGACCTGCTGGGTAACGGCGACGTTCTGCTGGATGACGAGGTCGTCGAGCTGGCGGGTGACGTTGCGGGGATGGACCTGCTGGACACATGCTGCGCTTCCGATGCAAAGCAGGCATTCTCATGGGCCAACCTCGGTGCGAGGGTCACGGCGTGCGACATTTCACCCACGGCAATCGACATAGCACGCAGGAGCGCGGAAAGACTTGGCCTTGACATGGCGTTCCGCGTTGCTGACGCGCAGATACTGGAGCCGATTGCCGATGAGTCCCAGGATATCGTCTTCGCCACCTACCTTGGTTGGTTCGAGGACATTGGCCGGGCTTCCCGCACGTGGACGAGAGTCCTCCGGCCGGGTGGCCGACTGCTTATCGACATCCAGCATCCGGTCACCAACATACTGGATGGTTCGAGCGACGGCCTGAAGGTCGAATGGCCGTACTTCGACAGGTCGCCAGAGCAGTACGAGTTCACTGGCACGCCGCTGGCCGACCAGCACGGCGGTTGGGATGGATCGATGCCCATCTTTTGGTTCCACCACACATTTGCGGACATACTCAACGCGGTCGTTAGAGCAGGGCTGCGGATCGGAAGCGTTCTGGAGCGACCTGGCGGGGAAATAGGGCCTGAACTTCCGGGTGTAGTATCCATCCTGGCATGGAAGCCCACTATGTCGTCGCAGGCTCAGTAGCGGGTCCCACAGCCCGTCACCCCGGCGAATAGCCAGCCTATTACCCCGATAGGGGCTGGAATGCATCCCTGTCTCCACCCCAGATCCACCACCTAAATGGCGGCGACGCCCTAATGGCAAGGGGAGGGCTGGTTTGAAACCAGCCCCTACGGGGTGATGGCTGATAGATATGGCGCCGAATGTGGAGGTGGGGGATTTGGGTCCACCACCTGTGCTTGGCAGGGGCGCCTGGGACGGCTATGCTCTTGTCTATGGGCGGGCCTGCGCCCAGCACACACATCAAGAAGGGGGTCGCGAATGTCTGAATTGAGGGTCGGACAGATCGGCTACCGTGGCCGCGGGCGCAAGCTGGCGCCACTGTGGAGCGACGTCGAAGGGGCCAGGCTGGTCGCCATGGCGGACATGGTGTCCGAGCATCTTGAGGATGCACGGACCGAGTTCCCGGATATTTCTATATACCCGAAGCACGACGAGATGCTGGACGCCGAGGAGCTCGACATCGTGGTGGTCGCGACATCCGCCCCCTTCCGGGCGCCGATCGTGCGCGACCTGGCTGCGAGCGGCGTGCGCGGCATCTACATGGAGAAGCCCATGGCCAACTCGTTGGTCGAGGCCGACGCGATGATCGAGCAGTGCCGGGCGGGGAACACCGTGCTGGCCATCGGTCACCAACGCCGCTGGACGCCAAGATTCCTCGCCGTGCGACGCGCCATCAAGGACGGGGCCATCGGCCGGCCCACGCACGGCATGTCGTACTGGACCGCGGGGCGCATCGGCTCCAACGGCACGCACTTCTTCGACATGATCAACTTCGTGATCGACAGCCCGCCGGTCGAGGTGTCGGGTACGGTCCACTACGGCACCGACCGGGAGAACACCGACTACAACGAGTCCCTGGAGTCCTGGATGGCCAGGGACCCGGGCGCGCTTGGACATATCGGGTATGCCAACGGCTACAGGCACATGGTCAACTGCATGCCCGACGTGCTTCTCTCTCACACGCACATGTTCTGCGGCTCCCGCGGCAGGATCGATGTGTTCGAGGGTGGCGGGTCGGAGGTGCTGTACCGGGCCCGGGACGAAGACACACGCGACATGCGCAGCGGCCTGCCCGCGACGCCCCGCGACCTGGGCGCGCCGCCGGTCGTCGAGGACGAGGGCGAGAAGAACGGCTACCGTGAGCTGATGGAGTGCATGGAGAGCGGCGGGACGCCCACGTCGTCGGGCGAGGACGGGATGAGGGCGCTGGAGATCGTGGTGGCCTTCCACCTCTCGTCGGAGGCGGGGGGAAGCCCGGTGGCGCTGCCCATTGCGGGGCCCGACCGCGCCCTGAAGCTGGACCTCCACTGATCTGGCGAGCCACCAGTACCCGGTCGGCATCCCCCACGTCATCATCGGGGGGGGGGGGGGCACGACAGTCGTCTGGAAAGGGAGCACACCGGCACCCGCCCCGGCCGAGTCCTTCGCAGGGGAGAATGTAGGGAGCGGCAGAGGTTACAGCTGTATTTCCCGCACCGTATCGCAGAAATTAGTGAGCTGTGTCATATCATCTTTCTTGAGCGGTTCTCTGAAGTGCATTAGACGGTTGCGATAGTCGCAGACTTTTTTCAATGCACAGATGAAGACAACCCTGTCGAGTGGGAGACCGAGCGCATCCCAATGCTCTGAGAACTCCAGCACTCTCTGCAAGTCTCCCATTGTCAATCTCTCAATGTCCTTAGCTGGGTCATCTCCCGAGCGTCCATGATTTCTGAGAAACTCAGCCACCTTGTCTTTGCCCAGAGTTTCAACCAGGGTTCTAAGACGCACTTCAACCTCGCCTATGCGTTTGAAAGGCTCGAACAACTCTGCGAACTTTTCCGCCAAGTCCCAAGCCGTGACTATTCCGTGCAATCGCTTCTCTGGCCCAATCACCAAGATGACATCGCTCCCTGTCAACGTACTGAAGACTGACTTTAGATCATCATCGCTCTGAGCGTAGTGCACGTTTTCGTCAATACACTCACCAACAGTCTTAGGCTGGTGGCCATTCATGAGGGCTTTCGCAATCGACTGGAACGACACGATCCCCTTGATGTCTGACTGCTTAGGTTCGTCTTTGTGGGCAACCACCAATTGAGAATAGTTATACAGAAGCATGATGGTATAGGCCTTTTGGATCGTCGCACTAGGAGACACGCGCTTGACTGCTGTATTTGCTGATGCCAGTATGTCCTGTAGATACTCTTGTCCGGTCATAGCCGCTCCTCGTCTCTCTAACTACCTTGCTCGATTCCTAAAGGGCCTTGTAGGCGTGGGTATGCCAGAGTGACACTTGACCTTTATGAGGGCAAATGTTTGTGGGTTTCTCCACTCGCGTTCTTCGTCCCTGCCGTGTGGACACCTGGACGGCGTGGGGGTTGCCCACCTGAACTTTGGTATGCTTAGGTTGGCGATGTCGAAGATTCCAACATGCCCGCATTTCGCACTAAGGTTGAGAAATGCCTCGCCATCAGTGATGTTGGGATGAATCGTTCTGAACTCATCCATGATCTTTTGTCGCACAAGATCTATGTCCACATTGTCGCCTGGGGCGGGCCTACCTACGACGAGACTACATGGATGTGTGTCCAAGTCCCTCATTGACAATCCGTATCCAAGGGACTGATCTATAGAGTGGACGAGGGTCTTTATGTCCTCCTCAAACTTCGCCTCCTCCATAGCATTGGCCTCAGCCTGGGCCTTGGCTTGATTGATGGCGGATTCTCGCGCTTCCGCAGTCGCCGTAACCGCTTCTGCAGTCGCTGTAACTGCAGCTTCCAGGTATATTTCCCACTCTTCATCGCTCAGGCCATCTGGCCTATCGACACCTGCGCCACACCCCATAGACACCAGTGCCATCAAAGCCAGACACATTAGTGCGATCTTCATGTACTTCTCCTACAGGCCGTCTCCCCTTTCTTCGAATATCCGTACCCCAACAAAGTGTGCCACCGTACTGGTCAGCCGCCTCATCCGCCGGGTGCGTCGCCATAGCTTACCAAGCAGTTCATGGTGCCGTCCATCCCAACAGCTTTGACCCAGGGCCTTTCCAAAGTCCGTTCGTGCTGAGCCTGTCGAAGTATGAACGGACGACCCTTCGACAAGCTTTTAAGTAACTGTACCGCAGTTAGGTACACAGGGCACGGCCCCGGCACGGGGCGTAACGCTCAGGGTGAACGGAAGGGATAGTTCACTTGCAACTTTGGAAAGGCCCTAGCTTGACCCGACGGTGTTCACGAAGAACCGGCAGCGATTGATGGAACACAAAATAGGCCAAGCGCTACTCTACGAAGTATATGGGAAGCAGTCCGTAGGGGTTCCTAGGGTGCCGTGGGCGGCAGGTGGACTCTGGTGGATGTTGACACCGGACTCCCGTATGGGTAGATTGCGGCTGAGCCAAAGGGGGTAATCACATGAAATTCGCCAGATTCGAAGCTGAGGGTGAGATAGCCTACGGGATAGTGGAGGGGGACGCCGTCACGCAGATAAGCGCGGCGCCGTTCGAGGAGTACGAGGCTGTCGGGCCGGTTCGCGCCGTTTCGGACGTGAAGCTGCTTGCGCCGGTCAGTCCGTACATTGTCTTCTTCATGGGAGGCAACTACATGGACCACCTTGCGGGCGGGGAGCCCCCCGCATACCCGCAGGTCTACACGAAGACACCGAACTCAGTCATCGGCCCCGGCGACACCATAGTGGCGCCGGGTCGGGCGGGCAGTGTGCAGGAGGAGGCCGAGCTGGTGGCGATCATCGGCAAGCCCTGCCGCAACGTGTCGGAGGCCGACGCGCTCGACTACGTGTTCGGGTACACCTGCGGCAACGACGTGAGCGCCCGAGACTGGCAGGCGAGCGATCCAACCTTCTGGCGGGCCAAGGCGTCCGATACCTTCTCGCCGATCGGGCCCTACATCGTCACGGGCCTGAACCCCAACGAGCTGGAGATATTCGCCAGGGTGAATGGCGAGCAGGTGCAGCACTGCCTGACATCGAACATGGTGCACGATACCGCGGCATGCATTAGCTACATCAGCCAGTCGGTCACCCTGGGGCCGGGCGACATCATCTATACAGGTACAGGCGGGACCCAGGTCGATCTTCACGAGGGCGACGTGGTGGACATCGAGATTCCCGAGATCGGGGTGCTCACCAACCCGGTGACGGTGGAGTAGAGCGGCGCTCCTCTCGACTGACTGACTGACCTGACGTAACTGCAGATCGGCTGGCCACCGCCGGGCTCTGTGGCGGCGCGCACTCCGGATAGGGGGATATGCAATGGCTCCGGACTATCTTGTATACGTGGGGACGTACACCCGCCGGGACAGCGAGGGGATCTACGTCTATTCGATGGATGGTCAGACGGGCGAGCTGACGTACTCCAGCAAGGCGACCGGGCTCGAGGACCCCTCGTTCCTGACGGTCGATCCCGGACAGCGCTTCCTGTACGTCACATCTGAGATAAGCGAGTACGAGGGCGAGGCGACCGGCATTGTCGCGGCTTACGCCATCGCCCGGCCGACGGGCCAGCTCAGCCTAATCGGCATCCAGCGGACCGGCGGGACGATCCCGTGTCACGTCCAGGTAGACAATGCGGCCCGTTACCTTGTCCTCGCGAACTACGGCTCCGGCAGCGTCACATCCTTCCCGATAGGGGACGACGGCGGCCTCGGCGAGCCGGTGAGTTTCACTCAGCACGAGGGCTCCAGCGTGAATCCCCAGCGGCAGCAGGGGCCCCACGCCCACTCCATCAATCTCGACGCGGCCAACCGGTTCGCCTTTGCGCCGGACCTCGGCACCGACTACGTGGTGGCCTACAGATTCGAGGCTGACGGCGGACGGCTCGTCCCCAACGAGTCGGCCTCAGTGGCTGCGAGTCCGGGTGCTGGCCCGCGCCACTTCGACTTCCACCCGAACGGCAGGTTCGCGTACGGCATCAACGAGCTCGACTCCACCGTCACCGCTTATGGCTACGACGCGGACCAGGGCACTCTGACGCCGATTCACACGGTGTCGACACTGCCGGACGACTTCGACGGAGAGAACACCTGCGCCGACGTCCACGTGTCCCCCGATGGGCTATACCTCTACGGCTCGAACAGGGGTCACAACAGCATCGCCCGCTTCTCAGTCGACCAAGAGACGGGGCGTCTCACGCCGACCGGCCATACGTCCACGCGGGGTGAAACGCCCAGGAACTTCGGCATAGACCCGACGGGCGAGTTCCTGCTCGCAGCCAACCAGGACAGCGACACTATCGTCACGTTCCGGATCGATCCCGTCTCGGGCGACCTGGAGCAGGCCTGCCCCGCGGCTCAGGCGCCGATGCCGACCTGCGTCAAGTTCGTCGATTTTGCGTAGTGCGCCATGATCTGGGAGCAGGGTAGAGATGCCCTATCCCGCATCTTCACCCGCCGCAGTTTAGGGGTAGCACTTCTCTTTCTACTGTTCGTGTGGCTGGCCCCGGAGGCCTTCCACCCGTCGCCTGGGGTCGAGGCCGGACTCGAATACAGGTTCTCGATCTTCGGATGGGAGGCGTCCAATCTACCGGACAAGTGGCTGAACATCGCCTACAGCCTGGTCAGGGGCAGGCGCCTAGACCCCGTGCAGAGGCTGGAAGTCGTCGACGAGTACATGGAGGCGACGCGTCTCGCCCGGCGCCAGGAGAGGAGGCTGGAGGTCGCCCAGGCGACTCTTGGAGGCGCGTCTGCGAGCGGCGGGGGGCGCGAGCGGGTCGAGGCTGCCCGTGACTACCTGAGGGAGCTCACCGCGAGCCGCAATGGTCTGAGACCCCTTGCGGAAGAGATAATCGAGGCGGAGATGGACGCCGTTCTGACGGATGCCGGACTCGCTTCGAGGTTCGGGCTGCTCTTCCCCCCAGTCGACCTGAGCTTCGAAGAGCCGCCGACCGTCCTCAACACATCCCGGCGCGACCACATCGAGGTCGTGGAGCAGGTCCTGCTCGCTCCCGACCTGCCCCCACTGGAGCGTGACCGGATAGAGCGGGAGATCCTCGACAAGCACGACCTGTCGGCGCTGGTGGACAATCTTGCCGGGCTCTCCACCTATCCCACCATCGTGTCCGACCAGGCGCCGCTTCGGGCCGTGCTGCGGACAGCCGTGCATGAGTGGCTCCACGCGTACCTGTTCTTCAGGCCGCTGGGCTGGAACTGGCGCAGATCACCAGAGATGTTCAGCCTGAACGAGACCGTATCGGAGCTTGCGGGCAACGAGCTTGGCGACGACGTGTTCGTGCGGATGGGTGGCGACCTCACGATTTCGCCTGGCCGGTACCTGCCGCGCCACGAGCGCAACCCCTTCTTCACACAGGAGATGCGTGAGACCCGTCGCACTGTTGACGATCTGCTGCTGCAGGGCAGGGTAGAGGAGGCGGAGGAGTACATGAAGCAGCGGTGGTGGCGTCTCCGCCTGGGAGGGTACAGGCTGCGAAAGCTCAACCAGGCGTACTTTGCTTTCAGGGGTCGGTACGCCGAGGGGCCGTCATCAGTGAGTCCCATAGGGCCACAGGTCCGGGCCCTGAGGGCCGCCCATCCGGACACGGCCTCGTTCATCAAGTCCGTGGAGCAGGTCTCGAGCTACCCGGAGTTTCTCGGCCTGCTGGAGGATACCGGTATTCCAGTCAACACCAAGAGTTCAGGAACACGGGCTGCTGGGCTTGAAGTCAACTGACACGGAGTTGGTCCACGCTAACGCCTCAATCTCCCTGTTGTCTCTGCTCGCATCCTGTTGACCGTGAGGCCATCGTCAACTATCAGTCAAGTCGATAAGCCTACGTAAACTGCCGCACAAGTTAGCACGGCCCATGAGACGGCGAGTATGAACGGCGCGATGTAGGCAGGCCGCGGCATAATGGGGTTGTCGGTCTTGTCGGTGTCCCACCAGTCGCGGGCCCTGGCGGTTTCCCGGTCATTGACGTACAGCAGCCATACCAGCGATCCGATCCATGTCGCGAGGTTTATCCATCTCAAGGCTTGGGCCAATCCGACGAAGTTGGCGAGGATGCCTTCTCCCGATGTGACGTAGGTCATTCCCCCCATGATTGACAGCCACAGCCACGCAGCGTAGAGCAGCACGTAGGCCCACTTCACGAGAAGCCGCGACGGTCGGTCGCCGGACATTCGGGTCAGTAGGTATACCCACGGCAGGGCGAGTAGTATCGAATACACTCCTCCAGCCACCGCGTAACGCCTGACATCAAGATCGTTCTTCCGTGCGCTGTTCGCGCAAATCCAACTTGCGAACGGTGCCCACAGCACGCACAGGCCGATCACCAGCGGGACGAATACGACCGTGCCGAGGAATCCCGTCCAGATCAGTATGTCGATCGGGCCCAAGCCTTCCATAGTTCAACTCCCTGGGTGGCCGGCGGGGGTGATGTTATTATATTGGCAGAGCATGGGGATAGACGCGGACGTCGAATAGCCGTGCTGTTTTAGACAGACGTCACGCACGTTGACACCACAAGCCATCCCCGATAATCTCCCTGTCGTCATGGACGCTGCCAGCATCACGCGAATCGGAGTCGTAGGCGCGGGCCTCATGGGCCACGGCATTGCGCTGCAGTTCGCCCTTCGCGGCTACGACGTTATGCTGAACGACGAGGACGACGAGAGGCTCGCCGACGCACTGGCAAACGTGAAGATCAATCTCGGCGTCCTTCGCGGCCTGGGCCTGGCGAGTGAGGAGGACGAGCGGTCAGTGCCCGCTAGGATTCATACGAGCACGTCCCTGAAAGAGAGCATGGCTGAGGTCGATTTCGTGGTCGAGGCGGTGTTCGAGGACATGCCCCTGAAGCTGAGCGTATTCGAGGCCCTGGACAAGGCCTGCCCCGAGCATACGGTCCTGACGAGCAACACGTCCTCATTCATGACGAGTCAGCTCGCCCCGGCCACGAAGCGCCCGGACAAGGTGCTCGTCGCGAACTGGTGGAACCCGCCCTACCTTCTGCCGCTGGTCGAGGTGGTGAGGGGACCAGAGACGTCCGACGAGGCGCTGGAAATCACCACCGGCATTTTCGAGAGAATCGGCAAGCGTCCGGTTGTCCTTCAGAAGGAGTCGCTGGGGTTCATCGGCAACCGGTTGCAGTTCGCACTGCTTAGGGAGGCGCTCTCGATCGTAGCGGCTGGCATCGCCAGCCCCGAGGACGTGGACACCGTGGTTACCAGCAGCTTCGGGCGCAGGCTCGCCGTTGCTGGGCCGCTGGAGGTGTTCGACCTTGCGGGCTGGGACACGATCCTGCACATCATCGAGCAGCTATTCCCGGCGATAGAGTCGTCGGGCGAATCGCCGGCGATCATCGAAGAGATGGTCGAGCGGGGCGAGCTCGGCGTGAAGTCCGGCAAGGGGTTCTACGCGTGGGACGACGAGGCGGTGACGGCGCTCAGGCAGCGCGTAGGGACCGCGCTCGCGGCCATCGACCGCCTCTCGGAGGGAGGCTAGTACCGTTTCAAGGTAGTTTTGGCGAACGTCCAGCCCCCCCGCCCCTCTGGGTTCCCGCCCCGTATCGAGTACGGGGCAGGCTTTTCGCGGGAATGACGGCAATCCGAGGGTTCTGTCATATTTAGATTGAAGCAGTACTAGCTTGGTATCCGCAGGAGTTGCAAATGGTTAAACGGCTGCACCACACCGGCTTCGTCGTTCGTGACCTCGACAGGGCCGCAGCGTTCTACAGCGACGTCGTGGGTCTGGAGGTCCAGCGCCGATACGAACGTACCGGCACTGGCATCGACCAGGTGGTCGGCTACGACGGCGCCCACCTTCGGATAGCGCTGCTCGGGGTGCCGGGCGGCGACCACATCCTGGAGCTCATCCAGTACCTGAACCCTCCTCCCGAGGAGCGTCCAACAGAGGAGCGGAGCGTCCTGGGAGGGAGCCACCTGTGCTTTCTCGTGGACGACATCAGGGCTGCCTTCGACAGGGTGTCGGCGAGCTACGCACAGATAATGAACCCGCCCACCGACGTGGCCCCGGGCCGGACGGCGTGCTACCTTCAGGACCCTGAAGGCAACTGGATCGAGCTGATGCAGCTGCAGGAAGAATGATCCGCCTGGCTCTCATAGGCTGCGCGAACGCGGCGTCCTACGCCGCCGTCTTGTCTCGTCTCCGAGGGGCAGCAATCACCGCAGTGGTGGACAGCGATCCCGGGGCTGCGGAGGCGGCCCGCATCGCTCTCGGCGCTTCGGCGTCGAGTGCTTCACTGGACGGACTGCTGGCCGCGCACGGGGACTCGTTCGACGCGGTCTTGGTGGACGCGCCGGCTGAGTCGCGCGCCCAGCTGGCAACGAAAGCGGCAGAGGCAGGCAAGCACGTCCTCGTCGAGACGCCCATTGCGCTTTCTGGGACGGAGGGCGATGCGGTCGTGGGCGCTGCAATGAAGTCGGGCGTGTGCCTGATGGCTGGGAACCTGGCCCGCTTTGCCCCATCGGGCGCGACGGTGAGGGAGGCCCTGGACTCCGGCGAGCTTGGCGAACCGGGACTCTTGCGCATTCATCGCTGGGAGCCTCTCAGTACCGGAAGCTGGCCCACCCTCGGCCGGGAGCAATGCAGCGCCGTGGTCCGCAACCTCACCGGGGACATCGATCTCGCGATCTGGCTCTTCGGCGGACTGCCATCCGAGGTCTACGCCACCGGGCGTAGGGTCTCCCATGGTGGTATCGACCACCCGGACTACATCCAGGTGCACCTGGGTTTCGATGGAGGAGGAATGTCGCTCATCGACTACTCGGCCAGCCTTCCGCAGGGACCGGGGTACCACTTTCTGTCGATGATCGGCTCGAAGGGAGCCGCCTACGCGGACGATCACCACAACGTCAACCTCGTGTACGGGAACGGAGGCACCCGGGCCCTCGGTCCGGGGCAGGGCGGCGGGCACATCCTGGCCCAGCTCCAGGAGTTCGCCGACGCGATTCACGAGGGCCGCGACCCAGCGCCGACCGGTGTCGATGGGCGAAGCGCCGTCCTCGTCGCCGAGGCCGCGGCTGAGTCGGTGGCGAGCGGCAAGGCTGCCCATCTTCAGGGAGGCCATTATGGGCTCGACTGACCCCGCCGTCTTCCGATTCGCTGCTCTCAGCGCCGTAAAGCACGAGTACGTCCCGTTGGGCGTCGCCGCGCACCCACGATTCGAGCCCGTAGTCGTTGCCGACGCCGCCGACCAGGGCGAATGGGCGCACGAGCGCAACGCACAGCTTGCACAGGACCTCGGCGTGCCCTATGTCCGCGATGTCGAGAAGGCGATCGGCGACTATGGCGCGCAGGTGGCTGTAATCAGCTCACAGGCTGAGCGGCATTGCGATCTTGCCGTGCGCGCCGCAGACGCGGGCCTCCACGTTATCCAGGACAAGCCGATGTCCACGAGCGTGGCGGAATGCGACCGGGTGGTCGAGGCGGTGGAGCGCAACGGTGTGAAGTTCATGATGTGGAGCCGCAACTTCATGCCCTCCCTTGTCCAGACGCGGGAGGCCATCGAGAGCGGCGCTATCGGGCTGCCTCACGTCATCCACGTCGATTTCTACTTCGCCTCCGACGCAGGACCGCCCAAGGGGTCACGCAGGCCCGGCGAGCTGCCCATCGACTGGTACGAGTACCAGAAGCAGGCCCACGCGACGGGCCGGGACGGCGGCGTGGGGTCGGAGCCGATGGGCGAGTTGAAGATAGAGGGGATATATCCACTGGCGTACATACGCATGCTCATAGGGGCGGAGGTCGAGCGCGTATTCGCCCGTACCGCCTCACACTTCCACCAGGTCAACGTCGACAATGATGTGGAGGACCTAGCGTCGGTGACGCTGGAGATGGAGCGAGGCATCGTTGGGTCGTTGACTATAGGCCGCATCGGGAGGGGTGGCCACACCGATGGCGCCATGATCAAGATATCGGTGCTTGGCTCGAAGGGTGCGCTGGTGGTGAACGAGTCACGCCCGGAGGTCGCCGTCTATCACCGCGAGCAGGTGAAGGGGCCGTACACCCGGCGCATCGGCAACGAGGGCGATTTCCTCATGGTGGAGAGCTTCGCCCGTGCGATAGACACGGGGGGGCCGACTCCCCTGGACGCGAGGGCCGGGCGCGCGATAGCGGCCACGGTGGAGGCCGCTATCGAGTCCGGCCGCACCGGCAACCCGGTCGCCGTTAAGTAGCATCCACATACGGTCGTCAGATACGGAGTGATGGTATAATCGTGCCATGGTTGCTCCACCCCCACAACGTCTCGACCCAGAGTCTTTGGTAGCTAGAATCATTGACGAGCTCCAGGAAAACCCTGAGGCTCAGGCACTACTGCTCCGTGCGCTGCTCACCAACGAGTTCCTCGGCATGCCCGCCCGCTTGGAGCGCGTGGAGGCTGACGTTGCCGAGATGAAGTTGGACATCGCCGCGCTGAAGACTGACGTCGCGGGATTGAAGACCGATGTAGCGGGATTGAAGACCGATGTAGCGGGATTGAAGACCGATGTAGCGGGATTAAAGACCGATGTCGCGGTACTCAAAGGCGACAGCTTGGAGGCGAAGCTCCACCGGAGGGCTCGCCCTCTCCTGAGTCAGAAGTTCGAGTTGCGCGGAACTCAGGTACTGCATAGCACGTTGCAGGAGATGAAGCCTGAGCTCTCTCGACCGGTTGAGAGTGCCCTTGACAGCGGCATCATCTCCGACGCGCAGGAAACCCGGATCGACGCTACCGACATCATCCTCCGCGGCCAGAGCAGAGCCGACCGCTCCCCAATCTGGGTTGCGGTAGAGGCGTCTAACGATATCGGCCAGAACGATGTCCGGCGTGCCTCCGAGTCCGCCGACGCTCTGCGCGCCGTATTCCGGCAGGATGTGATTGCCGTTGTCATGGGCTACCGCATCCACCCCCAGGACAAGGAGCGTGCCGACAAGGCAAGCGTCCATGTCCAGATCATGAGCGAGAGAGGCTAGGAGACGAAACGAGGAGTAGTCGGCCTGCGCCTGTCGACTGCCCCTCCTGCAATGTCCTTACAGAACGTCTAGGAGACCTGAATGATCAACCGAGACCGACTGGTCCGCACCTTTGTGGACCTGGCGACCATCGACAGCCCGTCGCACCACGAAGACGAGATCGCGGAGGACCTGATCAGGCGCCTGAAAGCACTCAGGCTCGATGTACAGACGGACAGCTACGGCAACATCATCTCCGGCGACGGCGGCGAGAACCCCCTGCTACTCTCCGCACACATGGACACCGTGGAGCCCGGGCGGGGCGTGAAGCCCTCGGTTGTAGGGGACCGCATCGTGTCGGACGGAACGACGATCCTCGGCGGCGACTGCAAAGCCGGAGTCGCGGCCATACTCGAGGGCCTGGCGTCCATCCGCGAAGACGGCGGCGATCACGCTCCCATCGAGGTGTGCTTCACACGGGCCGAGGAGCCGGGTCTGCTTGGCGCCCGCAACCTCGACTACTCCAAGATTACGGCCAAGGACTCCATCGTCTTCGACGGCGAGGGGCCGCCCAGCCGCATCACAAACGCAGCGCCGACCTACATAGGCTTCAAGTTCGCCGTAGAGGGCCGTGCGGCCCACGCGGGTGTGGAGCCCGAGAAGGGACTTTCGGCGATCCGCATAGCTTCTGAGATGATCACCAAGCTGCCACAGGGCAGGCTCGACGGGGAGACAACTTTCAATGTGGGCACCATCGAAGGAGGCTCCGTGAGGAACACGGTCCCTGCGAGCGCGACCGTGGTCGGCGAGTTCAGGAGCCTGAACCTCGAGGCCATCGACGACATCCACCAGCAGATCGACGGTGTGCTGGACAAGGTCAGAGGCATGTTCCCCGAAGCCGCCATCGACGTCGACTACGTGACCGAGTTCGAGAGGTACAGGATCACCGACGACAATCCTCTCTTGGTACGCATACAGGACGCCATCCGCGGCCTCGGCATGGAGCCGACCATGAAGCCCACGGGGGGCGGCTCCGACGGCAATATCTTCCACCAGAACGGAATCAACGCCGTCGTCGTAGGCATGGCCGATAACAACATGCATACCGTGGACGAATTTGTGATCATCTCCGACCTAGTGGACGCGGCCCACCTCTGTGAGGCCATGCTCACGAAGGCCTAGGTCCCTGAAACGTAGCCGACTCGGATGAGCCATTCGCAGTCCTCCCGTGTGCGGCTCGCCATCGTTGGGTGCGGGACGATCTCTCAGCTCAATGCGCCGGGATACCTCAAGCACGAAAAGTGTGATGTCGTAGCCCTCTGCGACCCGGTGTTCGAGCGCGCCGAGCGCAGGGCGTCCGAGTGGGGAATTGCTCCAAAGATATACACCCGCTACGAGCAGGTCCTCGAAGACTTGGACATCGACGCCGTCGAGCTGCTCACGCCGACCCACCTGCACGCAGAACAGTCGATAGCCGCTCTCGAGGCGGGCAAGCATGTCTCCTGCCAGAAGCCAGTCGCACCCACCGTCGAGGAGGCGGACCGTGTCGCCGAGGCCGCCGCCCGCGCGGACACGTTCTTCAGGGTAACGGAGAACTTTCTCTACTACCCGCCTCTCGTCAAGGCGAAGGAGCTTTTGGACGGCGGGGCCGTCGGCAAGCCCTCGATCGTGCGGATGCGAGTCGTCCTGACGGACTTCGAGTCCGAGTCCGACTCGTTCAGGATCGAGCACGACGCCCTTTCGTGGCGCCGTGATGCCGCGCTCAATCCGGGCGGCCTCCTCTACGACGAGGGAGTCCACAAGTATGCGACGGCCATGTGGTGGGTCGGCGACCCCGAGATGGTCTCTGCCATGGTCACCAGGACCGACGACTTCATGGTAGAGGCCCCGAGCGTGATCACGTGGAAGTTCAGGGACGCCGACTGCCTCGGAGTGTTCGAGTCCGCGGCCGCTCCCGACATGAAGATCAGGGGGCCCTACTACCCCATCGACGACTTCTTCGAGATACAGGGCTCCGCCGGCACGATCTGGGTGACCCGATGCTCCGGCGAGATGCTCGACCTGCCACCGGTCATGCTGCACAAGGGCTCGGAGTCAGTCAGTTATCAGGTTCCGATGGACTGGCTGGAGGGTTTCGACGGGGCCGCCCGAGACTTCATCGACGGCATCATCGAGGGGCGTCAGCCCATGATGGACGTACACTTCGCAAAGAGGGTCTTGCAGGCTGCTCTCGCCGCCTACCGGTCGTCAGATACGCAGCGGCCCGTCGACCCAAGCGCGATCGCCTGAGTCATGCACGTCGAGCTCGCATACGGCCGCACCGGCCTGGCCATCGAGGTCCCGGACGAGCAGACCACCGTTGTCGAGCCGACCTATGTGCCGGGCCTGCCCGATGTCGAAGCCGCCCTGGTCAATGCCCTTCGCAACCCCGTCGGGTCCGACAGCCTGCGCCGGATTGTCGAACCGGGCCATAGCGTCGCCATCTCGGTGTGCGACATCACGCGCCCGATGCCTTCAGCCACCGTCCTGCCGGTCCTGCTCGGTGAGCTGGGCCACGTGCCCCGGGACCGGATAACGATCCTCGTCGCGGCGGGCACCCATCGAGCGAACACCCGCGAGGAGCTGGAGGAGATGCTGGGAACCGACGTGGTCCGGGACTACCGCGTCGTCAACCACTCGGCCTTCGACGGCGACGGCCTGACGCACCTCGGCAGTACGACGGCCGGCTTCCCAATATGGCTCAACTCGCACTGGGTGAACGCGGACATCCGCATAACTACCGGGTTCGTGGAGCCCCACTTCTTCGCGGGATTCAGCGGCGGCCCAAAGATGGTTGCGCCCGGCCTGGCCGGGTTCGACACCATCATGGCCCTGCACAGCGCTCCATTGATCGCCCACCCCAAGGCAACGTGGGCTGTTACCGAGGGGAACCCCATCCACGACGCCATACGCGAAATAGCGGGGCTCACCGGGGTCCACTTCAGCCTCGACGTCACCATCAACCGCGACCACGAGATCACGAGCGCGTATGCGGGAGAGCTGTTCGCCGTACATCGGGCCGCCTGCGACGGTGCGCGGCGGCACGCCATGCGCCCTGTGGAGCAGCCGTACGACGTAGTCATTACGACGAACAGCGGCTACCCCCTGGACCTGAACCTCTACCAGTCGGTGAAGGGAATGTCAGCGGCCGCACTCGTTGCGAGGGAGGGCGGCACGATCATCTGCGCAGCGGAGTGCATTGACGGGATACCGGAGCACGGCGAGTACGGCAGGATGCTGATGTCGCGAGACTCGCCCGAAGGGCTGCTGGAGATGATCGACTCATGGGAAGAGGGCCACCATGACCAGTGGCAGGTCCAGATCCAGGCCCAGTTGCTACTACGGCACCAGATATATCTGAAGTCAGGCTACCTGTCCCCCGACCAGGTCCGCGCCGCACACCTCAGGCCCGCCGAGGACATACAGGCCACCATAGAGGAGTCGGTGGACCGCCACGGCGGGGCCGAAGCCAGCGTATGCGTGCTGCCCCAAGGGCCGCAGACGATACCGTATGTCAAGGCCTGAACGGCGCGTTCGCGGAAGGTGTGGGGGTTTACGCTGGAGCTGCCTGTGGATGAACAGGCCAAGAATGCATAATCCGGCAGCACGCAGCGGGAGCAACGGGCTCCCGGGTTGTCGAGGCTAATTGCTTCGACAACCACGGGACGCTATCCCAGATTCCCCACCTCCACATTCGGCGCCATATCTATCAGCCATCACCCCGTAGGGGCTGGTTTCAAACCAGCCAGATCCACCACCTAATTTGGACGGATGGCGTGACGGACTGCCTCTGAGGCTATGGCTGTGCACCTTGCCGGGGATGGGTTCCCGCCCCCGACTGCTCGGGGGCAGGCTCTTCGCGGGAATGACGGAGGTGGGGGATTTGGGGCTATGAGCCGGGGTTGCGAAAGGCTGCGGAGGGGCCCCGCTACTGGACTTCGACGGTGGCCCCAGCGTCCTCCAGGACCTTCTTGGCCTCTTCGGCTTCGTTCTTGCCGATGGCCTCCTTGATGGTCGCCGGAGCGCCCTCGACCACGTCCTTGGCCTCTTTGAGTCCGAGGGTGGTGATCGACCGGACAGCCTTGATCACGTTGATCTTGTTGCCCCCGAAGTCCTTGAGGACGACGTTGAACTCAGTCTGCTCCTCTTTCTCTTCCACGACCTCCACGGCCGCGGTTGGAGCGGCAGCGACCGCAACAGGGGCCGAGGCGCTGACTCCGAAGACATCCTCGAGCTCCTTGACCAGCTCGGAAAGCTCGAGAACCGACATCCCCTTGATCGCGTCCAGTACCTCTTCCTTGGTAGTCATTCCTCTACTCCTTAGATCCAGATATTAGGGCGTTTCAGCTCGCCCAGTCCTATGTCTTCACGCAGCCGTTTCGCCGGCTGATTCCTCGATCTTGCGCTGGAGCACCCGTGCCAGTGAGGCGACGGGCGCATCGAGTACGTATGCGAGTCCGGTAATAGGGGCCAGCAGCTGCCCCATCAGGCGGGAGACCAGCTCTTCCTTAGACGGCACGTCCGCGAGCCGGTCTACTTCGGCAGCCGTCAGGACCTGCTCGCCGAGCAGGCCTCCCCTAATGGTCATAGGGGAACGAGAGCTGCGCAAGAACTCGCGTATGGCCTTCGCCGGTGCTACGGGATCGTCGAAGCTAAACGCGATGCCCGTCGGGCCCTCGACTATCTCCTTCATCCCGGGCTTGCCTGCGGCGTCGGCCGCAAGGTGGGTCAGGGTGTTCTTTATGACGCGGAACCCGACGCCGTTTCCCCGGAGCGAGCGCCGCAGATCGGTCATGGACTGCACGGAGAGGCCCGTGTAATCGGCGCTGACCACAGACGTGCAACTCTCAAGGAGCTCGCGAATGGATTCGACCTGTGCTCTCTTCGCTTCTGTTGGCAATTCTATCTCCGCAAATAAAAAATCCCCGAGCCCGCAGACTCAGGGAACAGCAAGGGCCGGTAGCCCTTCGGAAATCTGTTGCCTCGGTGGGCTGGCGTCTTCGTCCGCCTTTCGGCGGAGCCCACTGTCTGCGGCGCGGCGCGGGTTCGACCCCACACCGCCTCTATTCTACTTTGAGTGCGCTCGTGCTGGCAACATTGAGTTTCACGCTTGGGCCCATCGTGCTGGAGAGGTAGGCTGAGCGTATCAGCTGCCCCTTCACCCCGCTGGGCCGGGCCCGCACGATGCTGCTTACCAAGGTTGTCATGTTCTCGACCAGCATCGATTCCTCGAAGCTGGCTCTCCCTATCGGCAGGTGCATCAGGGCTGTTCTGTCGAGGCGGTACTCGACCCTGCCTTTCTTGGCGTCGTAGATTGCTCGGGGCACATCTTCGGCTGGTACGACGGTCCCGGTTCTGGGGTTGGGCATCAGTCCGCGGCGGCCGAGGATTCGTCCAAGCCTGCCGACCTTGCCCATCATGTCGGGCGTGGCGATCGAGACGTCGAAGTCCGTCCAGCCGCCCTGGATTTCGGCGATGATGCCGTCGTTGCCTGCGAAGTCAGCGCCGGCCTCCAACGCGGCCGAAGCCGTCTCTCCCTGGGCGAACACGAGCACCCTCACCGGCTTCCCGACGCCGTGAGGGAGCACCGCGATCCCTCGGATCTGCTGGTCCGCGTGCCTGGGGTCGGCGCCCGTCCGCAAATGCAACTCCACGGTCTCGTCGAACGCCGCCGTGGCCGTCTGTTTCACCAGGGCTACGGCCTCTTCCGGCTCGTATTCGCGGTCCTCTTCCAGCAGGGCCTGCGCCTGAGCGTACCTCTTGCCTCTCGTTGTCATGTGCCAGTCCTCGAACGGGGGCTATGCGCCGCGGTCCACCGTGATGCCCATGCTTCGCGCCGTTCCTTCGACGATTCGCATGGCGGCCTCGATGTCTATGGCGTTCAAATCTTTCATCTTCAACTCGGCGATCTCCCTCACCTTGGAGGCGGCCACCACGCCTACTTTTTCCACGTGCGGCTGGCTGCTTCCCTTCTCCACACCCGCGGCCTGCTTCAGCAGCGCCCCAGCCGGCGGGGTTCGGAGCTCGAATGAGAACGACCGGTCCTGGTATATCGTCAGCGCCACGGGTACGACGTTGCCGACCTGCGAGGAAGTCCGCTCGTTATACTCCTTGACGAAGCCCATTATGTTGACCCCGTGCGGCCCAAGGGCGGTGCCTACCGGGGGCGCCGGCGTTGCCTTGCCGGCCTCGATCTGAAGCTTGATGACCGTCCTGACTTTCTTTGCCAACTAGCCCTCCTTCTCCACCTGCAGGAAGTCGAGCTCGACTGGCGTCTCTCTTCCGAAGAACGACACTAGTATCTTCACCTTCGCGCGGTCGTGGTAGACCTCGTCCACCACGCCTATGAAGTCCACAAAAGGCCCGTCTGTTATCCTCACAGACTGGCCCTTCTCCAGACCCAGGGTCACCCTCGGCTGTGGCGAGGACATGAGCTTCAATATCCTGTCGACCTCGTCATCTTCCAGAGGGACGGGCTTGGGCCGCTGGTCGTTTTCGTCCTCAGCCGACACGAAGCCGGTGACTCCCGGCGTGTTGCGCACGACGTACCAGCTCTGGTCGTCCATTTTCATGTTGACCAGGATGTAGCCGGGGAAAACCCTGTTCCTCCTGGGCTTTTTGCGCCCGTCCTTGATCTCGACCTCTTCCTCCGTAGGGACCACGACGTCGAAGATCTTGTCCTTGACCTCCATCGTCTCGATCCGCAGGTCGAGGTTCTTCTTGACCCGATCTTCCTGGCTGGAGTACGTGTGTACGATGTACCAGCGCGGCTCTATGTCTATGGCTGATGTCATGGTTAGCGGAGTATGATCTCGAACAGCCGTGTGAACCCAAGGTCGATGAGGCCCAGGAATGCCCCGACGGCTCCGGCCACGACGATCACCATGATCGACAGCCGGATTGTCTCCTCGAGCGAGGGCCACGTGACCCGCCGCAGCTCGGCGATCGTCTCGCCAATGAAGCGGGCGCTGAAGACACGGCGGCTAGCCTCGGTTACGTTGGTGTTTCTAGCCACGGATCCTTACCGGACCTCTCTGTGGAGCTTGTGAGTCCTGCAACGTGGGCAGTACTTCTTCAACTCCAGTCGGTTTGGGTCGTTACGCCGGTTCTTGGACGTGTGGTACGTCCTCTCGCGGCAGTCGGTGCAACCGAGATTGATGAGAACCCTGCTGTCGCCCTTTCTGGCCATGGCGTTCGTCTGGACCTATGCGACCACTTGGGTGATTACGCCGGACCCGACAGTCCGTCCGCCCTCTCGTACGGCGAACCTGAGCTGATCGTGCAGCGCCACGGGCATAATCAGCTTGATGTCCATCTCAATGTTGTCGCCCGGCATCACCATCTCCACGCCATCGGGGAGCTTGATCTCCCCCGTGACGTCCGTGGTCCTGATGTAGAACTGGGGCTTGTAGCCGGTGAAGAAAGGCGTATGCCGCCCTCCCTCCTCCTTGGTCAAGACGTACACCTGGGCCTTGGCCTCGGTGTGGGGAGTGATGCTGCCCGGAGCCGCAAGCACCTGTCCTCGTTCCACGCCCTCGCGATCGATGCCGCGAAGCAGCACGCCGACCGCGTCGCCCGGCTCGCCCTCTTCCAGGGTCTTGTGGAACATCTCCACGCCTGTGACGACGGTCTGGTACGTATCTTTGATGCCCACGATCTCGATCCGGTCGCCCACGTGGACCATGCCCTTCTCGACCCTGCCGGTCACTACCGTGCCGCGGCCCTTGATGCCGAACACGTCCTCGACGGGCATCAGGAACGGCTGGTCGCGAGGGCGCTCGGGCACGGGTATGTACTTGTCCACCGCGTCCATCAACTCCCAGATGCCCTTGCCCCACTCGGACTCGCGCGACGTGTCCTCGGCCTCCAGCGCGTTGAGTGCGCTGACATGGACGACGGGAATGTCGTCGCCCGGGAACCCGTACTCCGTCAGGAGCTCGCGAAGCTCGAGCTCGACGAGCTCCAGGAGCTCCTCGTCGTCCATCGCGTCGACCTTGTTCAGGGCGACCACCATGGCGGGCACCTCCACCTGGCGGGCCAGGAGGATGTGCTCCCGCGTCTGGGGCATCGGGCCGTCGGGGGCGCTGACCACGAGGATCGCCCCATCCATCTGGGCCGCCCCCGTGATCATGTTCTTGATGTAGTCCGCGTGGCCCGGGCAGTCCACGTGGGCGTAGTGGCGGCCATCGGTCTGGTACTCCACGTGCTGGATGGCGATCGTAACGCCGCGCTCCCTCTCCTCCGGCGCGTTGTCAATACTGTCGAAAGGCCGGAAGTCGGCCATTCCCGCCGCCGCCAGAGTCTTCGTGATCGCCGCTGTCAGGGTCGTCTTGCCGTGGTCGACATGGCCGATGGTGCCAACGTTGACATGGGGCTTATCTCGAACGAACTTCTCCTTCGCCATTCTCGCTCCTCAATGTTTAATTTTGCTTGCGAAAGCCCTCAAGCAGACTCGAACTGCTGACCTCGTTCTTACCAAGAACGCGCTCTACCGCCTGAGCTATGAGGGCATTTCAAGCCGCGCTTCCGGGCCTTTTCTATGGTGGAGGGAGTAGGATTCGAACCTACGTAGCCCTTCCGGACGCCAGATTTACAGTCTGGTGGATTTAACCACTCTCCCATCCCTCCTCGTACAACAATTCAGTGTAGCATAAGCTCTTCCGCCATTCCAAGCCGCACCCCCCCCTCTTTTAGTCCCCGGCATATTCTGTAGGGGGTTGGACGCCAGTCCCAACAGTGCGAAAGCCCCAGAGGGGACTCGAACCCACTAACCTGCCGATTACAAATCGGCTGCGCTGCCTGTTGCGCCACTGGGGCATGTAGCTCGGCCCAAAGACTCGGCAAACACAAAGGCGGCTACTCGCTGGAAGTCCAACAGTAGCCTTGCAGAAGTATAGCCGAGACTCAATCTTAGGTCAATCTTATACCAAGTCACCCCGGGCCTTTCCAAAGTTCGTTCGTGGTGAGCCTGTCGAACCACAATGGGGGCCTTCGACAAGCTCAGGCCGAACGGCAAGGTACGACCCTATCTCAACAATGGAAAGGCCCTGTGCTCAGGGGCGTTGCCACCCTTCCGTTCGCCACTTGCGGCCGCTCCGACCAGAAATTCTTTTGACCCCTGCCACAAAATTGGCTACGGCACAATGGCTTGCAGGTCATTATACCAAGTCACCGTGATGCCGCCGTATATGTGCGGCCAGGGAGTGGGTTCCAGCCCCGTATCGGGTACGGGCAGGCTCTTCGCGGGAATGACGGCTTTACGGCGCGCTCAAAATGAATTGGTATAAGTGTGTCGTGTCGGCCCCACCACCCGATCGGGTGGTGGGGTGAGGCCCGGCCACGTTGGTATCGGATAATCGCAGGGTCCCTGCCCAGCCTTGCCGGATGGCAGGGCCGGGGGCGGGTTTCAAACCATCTGCTCCAACTAATTGATAAAAAGAACCGTCCTTTCCTTTGGGTAGTCCTCCTTTGGATAGTATAAGGATAAGACTACTCCAAAGGAGGGACAGAGCGAAATGTCCACCAGTACCGGGGACGATACAGCCACCATCGGGAGCATAGAGGAGTTTCTTCAGCAGTGTTTGAAGGACATGGAGCCAGACCACAGTCTCAAGGGCCCTGGCAGGCCGCGCGTCCTGCCCGCAATGGCTCTGTGGGCAGGGCTGCTGGTCTGCGTCCTGAGAGGCTTCGGCAGCCAATTGGCGGTGTGGCGTCTTATCTCGGAACGCGGGCTCTGGTTCTTCCCCCGATTCCCGGTTACAGACCAAGCGGTCTACAAGAGGCTCCATAGCGCGGGAACCAAGCCATTGGAGAGACTCTTCGAGCAGATCAGCGGCGTATTGGCACAACGATTGCAGGGTGTGGTAACGGAGAAGCTGGCGCCATTCGCCGAGGGCGTGGTGTGCATAGACGAGAGTACACTGGACGCCATGTCGAGAAGGCTTCCGCCTCTGAGAGAGATTCCCCAAGGCGACAGCCGTCTGCTCCCTGGCAAGCTGGCTGGCGTGTTCGACGTGAGAGGCCAGCAGTGGCGGACCGTCATGTTTCAGCCGGACCCACATCAGAACGAGAAGGTGTTGGCGCGGAAGTTGGTGGAAGACCTGCCAGCGGGAACACTGGTGGTCGCAGACTTGGGATACTTCGGCTTCGCCTGGTTTGACTGGCTCACGGACAGGGGTTACCACTGGCTGAGCAGGCTGAGAGCAAAGACCAGCTACAAGGTGATACATACCTTCTATCATCGGGGCGATGTCTTCGATGGCCTCGTGTGGCTGGGCGTCCACCGTTCCAACCGGGCCAAGCGCGCGGTTCGGCTGGTGACTTTCAGACAAGGCAATACGTTGCGCCGCTACATCACCAACGTTCAGGACACTCGTACATTCCCGATTGCATCCATGGCCGAGGTCTACGCTCGCAGGTGGGACATCGAGATGGCGCTCGCATTGGTCAAGCAGCATCTCAAGCTGCGTCTTCTGTGGTCCGCCAAGTTGGTGGTGATCCAGCAACAGATATGGGCGACGTTGATAATCTCGCAGATTCTTCAGTCGATGCGGCTTGAGATAGCCCACAGGGCCGGGGTGGACCCGTTCGAGGTGTCCATCGGCCTGCTGGTCGAGTATGCGCCACAGTATGCCTATGAAGGCAGGGACCCTGTGAAGATCTTCGTGGAGCGAGGGCGTGAGCTGGGCTTCATTCGACCTTCCCGTAGAATGCTCATCCACGCCCCAAGCATACCCGTCGAGACAATCCTGCCTGCACCACCCGGACTGGCGCTCATGCGCACCCCTCGATATGCTAAACGCAAATGCTCCAGACGCTCCACAAACACCTCAAAAGTGAATTAGTTGGAGCAGATGGGGTTTCAAACCCGCCCCTACATACGGGCACGCAAACATCCCCCTCATCCCTTCGACAAGCTCAGGGCAGGCTCCCGCCCCCCTCAAGACCGGGGATGGGTTCCCGCCTCCGCGGGAATGACGGCCATGCGCGCGGGAATGATGGTTGTGGTGTGCAAGTTGTTGGCCCCGCTTGGCCCGGTTGGGCGGCGGGGCGGGTTCAGACCCAGATTTTGAACCGGCTGGGTCTGGGGATGCCGGCCTCGCGCATCTTGTCGAAGGGCCGCTTCATCCAGATGCTCTCGGCCTTGGGCGTAGTCCCGGGTTCGCGGGAGCGGCGGCGCTTGGGGCGAAGTTTTCTTCTGATCGACCTGGGGTATGCCGGGGCGTACTCCCAGATGTATTTGCCGTACGCGTCTGGGACCTCGCCGGAGATCCAGTAGCGGACTTCGTCGTCTTCGTCGTTCTCCTTGTCTTTGCCGTGGAAGGAGGCGGCCACCTCGTCGTATGCCTGGACGAACTTGTGTATGGGGTGGGCCGGGTCGCGCTGGGCTTCGGCGATCTTGCGGTCTATGTCGTAGCAGCCGCGGTGGTCGTTCGTGTCGTCTGCGTCGGCGGGGCCGGGGATGGGTTCCCGCCTTCGCGGGAATGACGATCCGTCGGGCGGGAATGACGTTGAAGCTGCAGGGGACGACGGTGCGGCTGCCGGGAATGACCCTTCGACTGCGCTCAGGGCAGGCTCAACTGGAAGGGAGCCGGAGCGGCGGAGCTCGTCGCGGGCGATGTGACCGAGGAGCTCACAGGCGGCATCGACCCTCTGGCGGGGCCTGAAGCCGCGGACTACGCCGTGCATGACGTGCATGAGGAAGCTGACGACGGTCTTGCCGTGGTCGGTGCTCCCATGCACGATGCCGGCGACGCGGGGGTCGACGGCGAGGGATGGGGCGGCGAGGGCCGAGGCCAGGTATTCGAGTGCCTCGTGGCGCGCGCGGGCGGTTTTGGCGCAGTCGGCGTCCGGCCGGGGATGGGTTCCCGTCGCCACGGGAATGACGGTGGTGTCGTCACGGGAATGACGGTGGTGTCGTCACGGGAATGACGGGTGGTGTCGCGGGTGCGCTTGCGGAGTATGGCGTGGTTGCATTCGAGGCCGGTGAGCTGGGCTATGTATTCGGAGACGAGGCCGGGAGCGATGGCGTGGATCTGCTCGGCGGCTTCGAGCCTGTGGCATACTTCGAAGCCGTCGTCGTTTAGCTTTCCCTCGATGACGTCGAGGTAGAAGCGGACGATGGTCTCGCCGTTGTTGGTCTCTCGGCGGACGATGTCCGCTAGTGTGGGTGGCTCGGACTGTTCGGTGTTGTCGTACATGGGTTCTATTATAGGGGTACATGGGGGGTTGTCAAGGGGGATTTTCCCAGATCCACCACCTAATTTGGACGGATGGCGTGACGGACTGCCTCTGAGGCTATGGTTGTGCACCTTGCCGGGGATGGGTTCCCGCCGTCGCGGGAATGACGGAGGTGGGGGATCCCAAATCCCCCACCTAAATGGCGGCGACGCCCTAATGGCAAGGGGAGGGCTGGTTTGAAACCAGCCCCTACGGGGTGATGGCTGATAGATATGGCGCCGAATGTGGAGGTGGGGGATTTGGGATGCCGCCGTATATGTGCGGCCAGGGAGTGGGTTCCCGCCCCCGACTGCTCGGGGGCAGGCTCTTGGCGGGAATGACGGCTTTACGGCGCGCTCAAAATGAATTGGTATTAGGTCAGCTATCGGCGCTGCTGGCTCCCAGAGAGGTCGCGTAGCCGATCAGCTTGTAGGCGAGCTTGGCAGCGGTGAAGGCGCATGCCTCGGGACCTTCCCCGGGGCTTAGCTCCACCAGGTCGAACCCGACGATCCGCTTCCGCTCGGCGACGTGTCTCAGCAGTCTTGTGATCGCGCGCCAGGACATGCCGCCGGGCTCGGGCGTCCCAACGGCAGCCATGATCGAAGGGTCCAGGACGTCCAGGTCTATGCTGACGTACACGGTGTCGGAGAGCTGATCCATCAGTTGCGGGAGGATGTCGTCGATGTCCGCTTCCTCGTGCTGCCAGAAGAAGACGGGGAGTGCCTCGTAGGCGATGAAGCGGCGCTCGGCCTCGCTCAGGCTGCGGACCCCCACCTCCACCAGCGGACATACTTCAAGGACCCTGCGCGCGACGCACGCGTGGCTCCAGGGGCTGCCCTGGTACTCGTCCCGCAGATCGGCGTGTGCGTCGAGATACAGCACGGACAGGTCGGCGTGGCGGCGGCTGAAGGCCCGCACAGCTCCCACCGTGATGCTGTGCTCCCCTCCCAGGAGCCCGACGATGGTCTCGCGGGTCAGTGTTTCGGAGACGGCCCGTTCCACCCTGTCGATCATCCCTTCGGGGCCGCCGGCGAAGGGCTCGAGTTCGGGGGCCGTATGGATGCCCGCCTCCGAAATGTCCTTGTCAAGCTCCAGGTCGTAGTCCTCGAGCTGGCGGGACGCGTTTATGATGGCCCGAGGTCCGTCTCGGGAGCCGGTCCGGTAGGAGGTCGTAGCGTCGTACGGAACGGGTATGAGGGTGACGGCGGCCCGGCCGGACTCGTTGGGAGAAGCGCCGAGGAAGCCGTCCCAGACGCGCGGGACTTCATCCGACTTCGATTGGCTCTCAGCCATTTTCGTGCAAGGTGGAGGAGACCGCCGCCCGTTCCCTAACCATCTCCCGATGCGCCTCGCGCGGTGAGGAGTACTCGACGCCGCGCTCCATCGTCCAGGCCCTGGCGTCGTCGAGGAGGAAGAAGCCCTTCACGTCATCGAGCGCCGCGTCGCTGTCGAAGTCCTTGCAGGAGAAGACATCGATGTTCACGTACCCCCTGTCGGGAAAGGTGTGGATGCTGATGTGGCTCTCGGCGATGATGACGAATCCCGACACGCCCCAGTCCTCCGGCACCTTGCCCCTGTAGGTGTAGACCTGTGGAGGCGCGATCTTGGTCATACCGATGGCGTCGGGGTACTCGTCCAGGAAACGGCGGACGAGATCGGGGTCCTTCAGGACTTCGGGGTCTGCGCCGTAACCGTCGATGGCCAGATGCAACCGCGTACCTCTTGCGACCTTGGCTGGAAGCTCGGATTGGTGTCCTGCGTGGAGTGCTCGCAGCCAGCTATCTCTCCAAGCAGACTATCACGGCGCGGCCCTCTGCGCGACACACCGCTGCCCGGACATGCACTCCCAAATCCCCCACCTAAATGGCGGCGACGCCCTAATGGCAAGGGGAGGGCTGGTTTGAAACCAGCCCCTACGGGGTGATGGCTGATAGATATGGCGCCGAATGTGGAGGTGGGGAATCTGGGCACTCACGGGTAATGGCGCCCGATCTGCGCGCTGGATTGGGCAACCCAGATCCACCACCTAATTTGGACGGATGGCGTGACGGACTGCCTCTGAGGCTATGGCTGTGCACCTTGCCGGGGATGGGTTCCCGCCCCCGACTGCTCGGGGGCAGGCTCTTCGCGGGAATGACGGAGGTGGGGGATTTGGGGGCAAACGCCCTTTGACCGCAGGGAGAGGGCGTATTAGAATTGATGGCGCCACCGACGCAGGAGCGTAGCTCAGCTGGTAGAGCAGCGGTCTCCAAAACCGCAGGTCGCGGGTTCGAACCCTGCCGCTCCTGCCAATTCATCACCTAAGGACCACGTCCAATGCTGATCATTGACGGCGACTACCCGATGGCTGTTGGCGCACTTCACTGGGACAGAGACCATACTTGGGACCTCAGCCGGATTCGGACCGCTGAGGAGGGCACGGTCAAGAACGGGGCCTGGCCCGATGCATACACCATGGCCAGCCTGCCGGAGATGCGGAAGGCCAGGATGGCTGCGGCCCTCGTGAAGCTCTGCTCATGCGTCAAGAGGCCCGGGCACCCTCATGGGGAGTACCGCACTCAGAATTTGGCCTATGCCTCGTCCATGGGGCAGCTTGCCTACTACCAGCTGCTGGAATCCTTGGGCGAGGCGTCGATCCTTGCCACGAGTGAGTCGTTCAGCTCGCTGATTGAGACGTGGGAGTCCGCCGAGTCCTTCGAGGACCTGCGGGTCGGGCTGGTAATCGGCATGGAGGGGGCCGATGCGGTGGTCTGGCCGGAGCAGATCCACGAGTGGTGGGAGAGTGGCCTGCGGGTGGTGAGCCTCTCACACTACGGCGTCAGCGCATATTCCCACGGCACGGCGACCGGTACCGACGGCGGCCTGCTGCCGCCGGCAAGGGCGCTCCTGCGGGAGATGGACGGCCTCGGCATGATCCTGGACGTAACCCACACGTCGGACGCCTCGGTTCGCGAAGAGCTGGAGGTGTTCGAAGGGCCTGTGCTCGCCAGCCATCAGAACTGCCGCGCCGTCACGCCCGGGGAGAGGCAGCAGCCCGACGACATCCTGATGGCCGTGATCGAGCGGGGTGGGGTCATCGGCGCTTCCATGGACAGCTGGATGATATACAAGGGAGGCCTAAACTGGAGCGGGCACATCCCCAGGCCCTGGGAGGTCTTCCCCCGCGAGTCGGTCACGCTGGAGGACTACGTCGACCACATCGACTACGTCTGCCAGCTTGCGGGCAATTCCCTCCACGCGGCCATCGGCGGCGACACGGACGGGCAGGGCGGTGTGCCCGAAGCGCCCTACGAGATCGACACGGTGGTCGACTACATGAAGGTGGCCGACGTGCTATCCGGGCGCGGCTACGGCACCGAGGACGTCGAGAACGTCATGTACCGCAACTGGCAGCGTTTCTTCGAGACGTGGCTGCCGTCGGAGAAGGATCTCTCGTAGAGTTTCTTCTCCGCCCTCTCCCCGGCCGTAAGGAATTTTGGGAGCGCGTGGCGTCATATGGGCATGGCTGCGGTGAGGGCGGGTTTCAAACCCGCCCCCTACGTCGGTGGAAGGGACGTTCGTGGGTGGGCGATGGCGTGTTAGGGGCTTTCGTTTGCCCACTGCTCGTAGAGGTCTTCGAGGACAGCGGCGTTCCGCTCGATCTGCCTGCCGATTCGGCGGCCGCGCCGGTGCTCTCCGCGATTGAAGGCGTTCGCAGCCTGCCGCTCCAGGTCCAGCTTCTCGGCCTCCGCCTCCTGGATGCGCCGCTCCAGCGACGCGACCTTGTCTCTCTGCTGGGCGCGTTCGACCCTGGCGCGCTCCCGGCTTCGCTCCCTCGTCTTGACCCGTCCCGCTACGACGCCTGAAATAGCCTGACTGGCGTACCAGAACTCGCTGAAGTTACCCTCGAATGAGACGAGCTTGCCGTCCCGAACTTCGACCACGCGGCTCACCACTTTGTCGAGGAAATACCGGTCGTGGGACACGACCAGGATCGTGCCGGCGTAGTCTTCCAGGGCCTCCTCGACCGCCTCGCGCGTGGGGATGTCCAGGTGATTGGTCGGCTCGTCCAGCACGAGGAGGCTGGGCCTGATGGCCATGAGGCGTGCCAACTGGAGCCGGTTGCGCTCTCCGCCCGACAGGTCCGCGACCCTCTTGTCCAGGTCATCCCATCCGAAAAGGAAACGCCTGAGCAGGCCGAACGCCTCGTTGCTGCTTATGGCCGCGCCGGCGCCCACCTCTTCGAGGATGGTGCGCTCAGGCCTGAGCACCTCCTGCTCCTGCGCGGCGTATCCGACCCGGATGCTGGGGCCGATTCGGATCGTGCGGCTGTCCCAGGAGCCCTGTTCTACGATGTCCCTGAGCAGGGTGGTCTTGCCCGCGCCGTTGGGGCCCACGAGGGCGACGCGCTCGCCGCTCGCAATGTCCAGGTCGGCGCCGTCGAATAGCTGCCGCTCGCCGAAGGCCCTGCTGTACCCGCGCACCTGGAGGGCGATGTCGGACCGGGTCGCCTCGGTCGCGAAGTCGGCGCTTATGGCTCTCGTGCTGAGCACGGGCTTCTCCACGGCCTGCCGTTTCTCGCGCTCCAGCTGCGACTTGCGTGCCCGGAGCCGCTTGCCCCAGGCCGGGTCAGGTTTTGCTCTCGCTATCTGCTCGAAGCGTTTCACCAGCGCCTCGAGCTGGGCGAGGCGTTTCTGGTTGACGACGTAGTCACGCTGCTGCGCGATCAGGCGGCGCAGCTTGGTCCCGCGATATTCTGAGTATCCGCCGCTGTACGACTGGATGCGGCCGCCTTCCAGCTCCAGTACCCCGTCCACTACTCGGTCGAGCAGGTAGCGGTTGTGCGAGACGATGAGGACGGTCCCGCCGAACTTGCTGAGGAAGCCCTCCAGCCATGCGACACCGAGGTAGTCCAGGTGGTTCGCGGGCTCGTCGAGGAGCAGCAGGTCGGGTTCGGACAGGAGGGCCTGGGCCAGCGAGAGAATGTTCTTCTCGCCGCCGGACAGGGATGACACCTGCTGCTGCTCCTTGCCACCGAGGCCGAAGGCGTCGATCAACGTCTGTGCGCGCCGCGGCCATGAGTCTCCGTCGATGCGGTCGTATGCGTCACGGGCCCGCTGGTAGGCGCGAAGCGCCCTGTCCATGCCGGCAGCGGGAGATTGGGCGAGGCCCTCCTCCTGGGCGTGGAGGGCGTCGGCAATGGGCTTGTACTCGCCCAGGAGCCAGTCCATGACCGTCGAGTCGGTGTCGTGCTCGAAGTGCTGGGGCACATATCCGACCCTCACGCCTGGGTCCAGGTAGACCGATCCGCCGGTCACTGGCTCGCGGCCGGTGAGGACTTTCAGGATGGTCGTCTTGCCCGAGCCGTTGGCGCCGATGAGGCCGAGCTTCTGGCCGGAGTTGATTTCGAAGGAAGCGCCCGTCAAGACCGGCTGGGCGCCGTAGTGAGTTGTGACGTTGTGAAGGCTGGCTATCCGCATGTTGGGAACTCCTGTCTGTCAGGTCTTGTTCCCGTCCCGGACCGCCAATGCCGGGGAGTCGAAACGAGGGAGCTGCGGCCGGATGCAGCTCAGAGGTCGTATTCTTCGAGCAGCCGTCGAGGGATCAGGGCAGGGAACACTTGTTCGTGTTCGCAGGACGCACCTGTACAAGGCACGCTAACTCAACTGGATACGCGCATCATCCAGACCAAGCGTCCTATGTCCCTGACTTCTATCAAGCGTCACCTAATAGCAGGGGCAGGTGGGTATTGTATCACACTGTCCCGCATTAGCAGGCTGAGAGCGAGGAGTGCTATCGGCAACAGTGACTCCGGCACCCGGAAGGGATCCGGCGACGAATCGAACCGACACCTGATTCGGCGCGCGGTGCGCGCCTTGTCATCTCCGTGCGGCTCTTCGCCTAGTCTGTCGGCGAGCCGGCGGACTACCTGTTGCATCCGCTATATGGCCCTTGAGGAGCCCTACGACCGGGCTGGGATCGTTTACCTCTTGCCAGTGGACTTGGTGACTTGAGGCAGGGCCGTTACTTACCAGAATGTTGCCCCGACCGGTAATCATCTCGAACAAGCTCTTCGTCTGCCCGATGCTCGTGGTTGCGTTGATCCTAATCTCGTTGTGGCTCAGTCCCAGAAATCGGTACACATGACCCACGCGGCCTCTGTTCGTCACGAAATATATGGTGCTGGTTTATCCAGAACTTGGTAACACCACGGAAGTAAAGATACGTTCCAATCACGAATGGTATGAATGACACGACATACGGAAGATTTGTGAAGCCGATGACATAGCCTGACACGACAAAGAAGGGAACGCTAAACAGGATCCTTGCAAATGGTGGCTTCAGCGATGGGTGGCGCGCTGTGTACTTGGTTTCGTCTCTTATCAACCTCACAAAAGGCACGGAAATTCTACTGATTGCCAGACCCGCTGTGATTACCATCACACCTGCCAGCACAGCCCATAGGGTCAACTGAAGTGACAGAGCATCGCTGGCGAAGCCAAGTATTCCAATAACGATAATCGGCAACCCAAATCCCACACTTGTCATAATAGAGCGCAGGTCCTTACCGGGCAGATGGCGAATCTTTCGTCTTGCCATCTCTACTTGCCCCGGAATAGCCCAATAGCAGTCAACAAGACGCCGAGCACACTTAATGCTGCCAGAAAGATTTGGTCCGTGAGTAGATTCGAGTCAATCCCAGAATCTTGCACCCAACTCCACTCGGGTAAGAAAGGACGTTCAGAGGGGTCGTCAGCCGCTTGCGGCACCGCTAGTGACAGTTCCTGTGGTGGTAGAGCGGATGACTCTACGTCCTTCTCCGCGAGGAATATTCCAGCGAGCACTATCAAACAGATAATCAAGGTCCGCATTATGCTTGACGCGACTCTCATATAGCACACTGCTGAGTGTGTGGGATTTCGTAGAGTCTACTACTGCAGATGTTCTATAGCAATCCCTGATATATCTGATAGATATCCAAGTATTGTCCTTCATAGCTGGGCCCACCCCTGGATTCCGGCGAAAGCCGGAATGACGGAGTTATGCAAGGGTCTCCACAGGCGGGAATCCATACTTGGCCGTGTCGACAAGGCGCTGAGCCGATTGCCGAGATCCCCCCTTGATTACTGGCGAGGTGCTGTGTCATAGGACAGGGTCAGCGCCCCGGTAGGAAGGCCAGCAGCTCGGCCGTCACCTCGTCGGGGGCCTCTTCGGGAAGGAAGTGACCGCAGTCGATGGCCCGCCCCTGTACGCTCTCGGCCCTCTCACGCCAGACGTCGAGCATCTGGAGGCCCGCGCCCGTCTGCCAGCCGCGACGCTTGGCCATGTTTCCGGCCCACAGCACCAGGACGGGGCAGGTCAGCTTCCGGCCTCTGTCCGCCTCGTCGTGTACCAGGTCCAGCTCGACGGAGCGGTAGTCCATGCACGTGGCGCGTATCGTCTCCGGGTTAGAGAAGCAGCGCAGGTACTCGGCGTAGGCCTCGGGGGTGACCGCCCCCTCCACGGATGCCCAGCGCTCCAGCAGGAAGTCCAGGTATGTCTTGGCGCTGTTGCCGATCATCGTCTCGGGCAGGGGAGACGGCTGGCGCATGAGGTGCCAGTGGAACCATGCGAACGACAGGGACGCGTCCATGTTCTCGAACGCGGCCTGCGAGGGGACGACGTCCAGCGACGTGAAGGTCCGGACACGCTCAGGGTGGTCGAGGGCCATGCGGTGTCCGACCCTGGCCCCTCTGTCGTGGCCGACGACGTGGTACGAGTCGAAGCCAAGCGAATCCATCACCTCTACCTGGTCCTGGGCCGTCGTCCGTTTGCAGTAGATCTCCAGGTCGCCGTCCGATGGAGGCTTGCCGCTGTCGCCGTAGCCGCGGAGGTCTGGGACGACCACGGTGAACCGGTCGGCCAGCTGCGGCGCCACCTTGTGCCACATTACGTGGTTCTGCGGGTAGCCATGCAGGAGCAGCACCGGCTCGCCGCTGCCGCCGTGGACCAGGTTGATGGTGACGCCGGAGGTCTCGATCTGTGTTCTGGTAAAGCCTTCGAACATTCTTCGCCTTCCTGTGATGGTTATGCTGGCCTGGCGGCGACCGCGTCCAGGTCGATTTCACCCGAAGCGATCCGCCTCAGAGTGTCGACGTACAGGCTGTGCTCGACCGCGAGGACCCTCTCGGCCAGCGTTTCTGCCGTGTCGTCCTGTTTCACCGCGACCTCGCGTTGAGCCAGAACGTGTCCGTGGTCGATCTGCTCGTCCACGAGGTGAATCGTGGGTCCGGTAACGCTCTCGCCTGATGCCAGGACGGCCTCGTGGACGGCGATTCCGTAGAAGCCGCGCCCGCCGAACTTGGGCAGGAGGGCCGGGTGCACGTTGACGATGCGGCCGCGAAAGCGGGAAATCGTCTCCGGCCCCAGCTTTTTCATGTATCCGCCGAGCACGACGAGGTCCACGCCATGCCGCTCCAGTATGTCGACGATCACCCGGTAGCGGGCGTCGTAGTCGGGGTGCGTCACCGTGCTCACGTGATAGTTTGGGATACCGGCGTCGGCGGCCCGGCGAAGGGCCATGGAGCGCGAGTTGTTGCTGATGACCACGCGGGGATCGGCGTCCAGCCGGCCCTCCCGGCAGGCGTCGATGACCGCCTGTATGTTGCTTCCCCCGTGCGAGGCGAGGAAGCCAAGGCCTAGCCGCCGACCTGGGGCTCCATTCAATCCCTTGCCACCGTAGGGTTCAAACCAGCCCGGAGATTATGTCGCCCATGCGGGTGGCGCCCACCACGTCTCCGCCGTCTGCGGCGATGTCGGGCGTGCGGTATCCCTCGGCCAGGACGCCGTCCACCGCGCACTCGATTGCGTCGGCCTCTTCGTCCAGTCCCAGAGAGTAGCGGAGCATCATCGCCGTGCTCAGGACCATGCCGATGGGATTGGCGATGCCCTGGCCTGCGATGTCCGGGGCGCTGCCGTGTATGGGCTCGTAGAGCGAGACCACCCGCCTGCGCCTCCCCCCCTTCGCAGGGAGACCTGCGAGGCTGGCAGACGGCAGCATACCCAGCGAGCCCGCCAGGACCGCCGCCTCGTCGGAGATGATGTCGCCGAAGGTGTTCTCGCCGACGATCACGTCGAACTGCCCGGGTGCCCGGATGATCTGCATTGCCAGGTTGTCGGCGTACATGTGGTCCATCTCCACGTCCGGGTACTCGGACGCCAGCTCAGTGGCTATCTCCCGCCACAGGCGCGACGTCGCCAGGACGTTCGCCTTGTCGGTCGAGGTGAGCCGCCCACGTCGACCCCGGGCCAACTCGAAGCCGACGCGCAGGATCCGCTCTATCTCCCTTTCGCTGTAGCGCAGGGTGTCGACGGCCCTGCGTCCACGCGACGTGTCCCACCGCTTCTTCGGTTTCCCGAAGTAGAGCCCGCCCGTCAGCTCCCGCACCACCATGATGTCCACACCCTTCAATAGGTGCGGTTTGATCGGGCTGGAGTTGATGATCGCTGGGAAGACCTTCACGGGCCTGAGATTTGCGAAGAGGCCGAGTCCCTTGCGGACCGCGAGGATGCCGTCCTCCGGCCTCGTCACGGCGTTGGGGTCGTCCCACTTGGGGCCGCCCACCGCGCCGAACAGCACCCCGTCGGCGTCGCCGCACATCTCCAGCGTCTCGTCGGGCAGCGGCGTGCCGAAGTCGTCGATGGCGTTGCCGCCGATCCTCCCGTATCGAAGGTCGAAGTCGTGGCCGAACCTGGACGCCACCGCGTCGAGGACCTTTATCGCCTCGGCAGTAACCTCGGGGCCAATTCCGTCTCCCGGCAATACCGCAATTGTCGAATTCATAGCGCTCTCGCCAGTATGTCCAGCATTTCTTTCATGTCTTCAATGTTGTGCTGGATGAGTTCTTCGGGCATTGCATCCTCGTAGTAGTTCTGATGCAGGCTGTGAGCAACTGATACCAAGGTGTTCAGTCTCGGTTCATTCATCTCCCTGGCGAGGCGCCCAACAACCCGGTTGACGTCGGCGTGTGAGCGGTAGCGCCATCCTCGCTGCTCCGCAATGGCTTTGAGGCGATGAGCGACGGCTCCCCATGTCTTCTCGGAAGCTTGCAGTCTATCGCCCTTGCCCAGCTGCTCCTCAGCGTGCTCTAGCAGTCTTCTGCTATGGGTTTCGTGACTCTCTATTGGAGTATGCGCGATTGTCAATCCGATCACTCCTGGCGGCCAGGGTTGTGTCATCTACACTGCTAGGACGTCAGTAGTATAGCCCATCCGAGCGAATGGACATCGTCTCAAGGAATCGGCAGCCTGACGCTCACGGCAGGCGCGCGCCGAGAATCCACCACAGGGGGATGTAGTGGGCGGGCGAGCCCTGGCCGTACCTGCGGCCGGTCTCGATGTCCCTGCACTCGAAGTAGCTGCCGCCGGGGGCGCGCATCCCGTCGCTCCACGCGCTCAGGTCCTCGTAGAGCGGGGTGCCGGTGTAGACCTGCTCGCCAGCCGCCAGGTCGAAGTGCTTCATCATGATGGCCACGGCAATGTTGGCGCGGCTGTTGACGTGGTCGGAGGTGGACGCGTTGTGGCGGAAGTCGTTCGTGTTGTGACCGTACCTGCGGGAGGGCTCGGCCAGCAGGGCGTCGAGGCCCGGCCTGATGGCCGACTCCAGGTGCTCCGTGCCCGTCGCCGCGAGGAGCAGGGTCATCCTGACTGCGCTCATGAAGGGGAAGTCGTGAGGGGCCTCCTCGACGAACCTTTCGACGACCCACTCGATGATGGGGTCCCTCTTCGGCGCGAATTCGGGGAGCGCCTCCTCCCATGCCCAGACTGCCAGGGCCGCATGCTCGGCGGTCATGTGGGGAAAGCCGCCGGACGTGTAGTCCCAGCGGTCGAACATGGCGGCCATGCTCTGCCTGGCGGGCTCGAGGACCGCATCGTCGCCGGTCACGCGGTAGTAGAGGCCGAGGTCGAAGAGGTTGGTCGGGGCTTCGTAACCCTCGTCGACGGTGCTGTTCTGGAGCTCCCAGTCGGCCGGTGGCTGCACTGCGATCGGGTGGTCCCACCACCAGTCCATTCCCCACAGCTTGCCCAGGCGCACGTCCAGCATCCTGTAGAGGATGCGCCTGGCCGCGTCGATGCAACGGTCGTCTCCGAGCAGGCCTCCCGTTACGGCCAGCGTGCCGGCGAGCTGCGCCCGGTACACGCCGCTCTCGGCCCAGAGGGACTCCTCCGGGCGAAAGAGGCCCGAGTCGTCGACCCTGGGCAGGACGTACTCGATGACGGCCCGTGCGGCGTCGAGCCTGCTACTGTCTATGCGCTCGATCATGGATGTGGGGAAGGGACTCCGGGTCGGCTGGAGTGTATTTGCGGTTGCCGGGGGTGTCAACGGAGAATAGTATGGGCAGGCTCAACCGGAGAGCAGGAGGTTGGTTATGGGAGACGTGCGGGGGATCGGCTCGAGACACGAGCTATTCGTCGACGACTGGCTGATCGAGGAAATGGACGGCGCCGCGCTGCGGATGCATCAGCCCATACCGCGGGAAGTCGCGCTGACGTTCGACAGGCCATGGGAGTCTCCGGTCAGCAGCTGCTCGACGGTGATGCTGGACGAGGGACGGTTCAGGCTGTGGTACAGGGCAGGGGCCGACGCCGTCCAGCGGGTCGCCTACGCGGAGAGCGAGGACGGCATCGACTGGGAGCGTGTAGCCACGGGTCTGGTGGAGTTCGATGGGTCTCGTGACAACAACATCCTGCTGGACGGCTCGTTAGCCAAGCAGATGGCGGTGTTCAGGGACGCCAACCCGGCTGCGACGGACGAGCAGCGATACAAGGCCATCTCGCGGATCCGCCACATCGACGGTGAGCGGGACGCGATACGCGGGCACCACTCTGCCGACGGCATCGCGTGGGAGACGTTCGGCAAGGACCCGCTGCTGGTCGCGCCCGACGACGGGACCCGGCCCATATTCGATTCGCACAACGTGGCTTTCTGGGACGGGCTGACGGGGCAGTACGTGATGTACATGAGGAGCTGGATACCTGATCCGGAATCGTTCCGGGGCGGAGGGTTCCGGTCGATCCGCCGCAGTACCTCGGAGGATTTCGTGCACTGGCAGCCACCCAAGCAGATCGACCTGGGGGACTCCAGGCTGGAGCACCTGTACACGAACGCATGCGTCCAGTACTTCCGCGCCCCGCACATATACATGATGTTCCCGCGGCGATTCGTCCCGGAGCGGCAATTCCACGACGAGCCCATACCGAACGGAGCGTCGGAGGGCGTTTTCATGACAAGCCGCGACGGCATCCGCTGGGACAGGCGGTTCATGGAGCCCTTTCTGCCGCCGGGTCCTGACCCGGACAACTGGACGGACAGGAACATGACGGTCGGCGTGGGCGTGGTGCCCACGGGGCCAGCGGAGATTTCGCTCTACTACAAGGACCACAACCTGCGCCCAACGGCCAGGTTCAGGAGGGGGGCCCTGCGGACGGACGGCTTCGTCTCGGCCTATGCGCCCTTCGGGGGAGGCGAGGTGCTCACGAAGCCGCTGACGTTCACCGGAAGCCAGCTCGTCCTCAACTACGCGACTTCGGCCGCCGGGAGCCTCAGGGTGGAGGTGCAGGACGTCGAGGGCAGACCGATCGAGGGCCGTTCGCTGGCCGACAGCGCCGAGATATTCGGCGACGAGATCGAGCGCGTCGTTGGGTGGTCCAGCGGCAGCGACGTGTCCGACCTGGCAGGGCAGCCGGTGCGACTGCGCTTTGCTATGGATGAGGCGCATGTATACTCGCTCTGCTTCCGCCCTGGTTGATACGCCCAGCATCAACTTTACTTGACTAGGAACACTCATACTGATATACTCGACCATGTCAATTAGGGGTCAGGTTACTTCGCAGGCCTACTGCTCTAGAGGGCCTGGCTGCGAACCCCAATTCTCGGAAAGGGCGGATGCCCGGGCCGATTGACGCGGGAGAGACACATGGTCATGAGGTCGGAGGACTTTACCGAGCAGGCCCGGGAGATCATAGGCAGGTCCCACGAGGCCATTCGGCGCCACCACCATACCCAGTGGGACGTCGAGCACGTGCTCAGTGCGATCCTCGAGGACGACGAGGGGGTGTCGGCGGAGGTCTTCAGGCAGATCGGCGTCCCCCAGGCGGCGATACGCGAGAGGCTGGAAGCGCTGCTCGCACAGGCCCCGAAGGTGGCGTACGACTCGTCGCAGATCTTCGTGACCCCCCGCGTCAAGAGCCTCCTGGAGAGGGCGAGGGGCGAGGCGCAGCGGCTCAATGACGATTACATAAGCGCCGAGCACCTGCTGGTAGCCGTGGTGCAGGAGGACCAGGGCGACTCCGCGAAGGTGCTGGCCGAGTTCGGCGTCGACCTGGAGAAGGTGTACCAGGCGCTCGCCGGCGTCCGCGGGTCGCACAGGGTCACGGACTCGCGCGCCGAGTCCCGCTACCAGTCGCTGGAGCGGTACAGCGTCGACCTGACGCAGCTCGCACGGGACGGCAAGCTGGATCCGGTGGTCGGCAGGGACGCCGAGATCGCGCGGGCCATGCAGACCCTGATCAGGCGCACCAAGAACAATCCCGTGCTCATCGGCGGGGCCGGCGTGGGTAAGACCGCCATAGCCGAGGGCCTCGCGCAGCGCATAGCCTCTGGCGACGTGCCCGACGAACTGAAGGGGCGGAGCCTCGTCGCCCTCGACATCGCGGGAATGGTTGCCGGGAGCAAGTTTCGCGGGGAGTTCGAGGAGCGGCTGAAGGCCGTTCTCGACGAGATCAGGGAGTCGGACGGCGAGGTCATCCCGTTCATAGACGAGCTTCACACCGTCGTGGGCGCGGGGGCGGCCGAGGGGGCAATCGACGCGGGCAACATGATGAAGCCGGCCCTCGCCCGCGGCGAGATCCAGGTCCTGGGCGCCACCACCGAGAGGGAGTACCGGAGGTACATCGAGAAGGACGCGGCCCTGGAGCGCCGGTTCCAGCCCGTTTTGGTAGAGGAGCCTGACGTGGAGACCGCAGTCGAGATGCTGAAGGCGCTGAGGCCCAGGTACGAGGCACACCACAAGGTCCGCGTGACCGACGGCGCACTCGAGGCCGCCGTGCGGCTGGGGCGGCGCTACGTTACCGACCGCCTTCTGCCGGACAAGGCCGTGGACCTGATCGACGAGGCGGCCAGCAAGATGCGCATCGACGGCCAGGTCATGCCCGATGCGCTAAAGGACCTGGAGCGGCGTATCCGGGAGGCGGGAGATCAGGAGGAGGCGCACGCCCGGCGCGACGAGTACGAGCGGGCCGCGGAGCTTCGCGCCGAGCGCCTGCGTCTGATAGAGGAGTACGAGTCGAGGGCGTCGGGCGCAGCGGAAGACGGGAAGGCGGCCGACGTGGTCGATGCGGAGCACGTGGCCGGCCTGATCTCTGTGTGGACGGGCATACCGGTCCACCGCCTGCTGGAAGACGAGGCGGAGAAGCTGATCCACATGGAGGAGCGTCTGCACGAGCGCATCATCGGCCAGGAGCAGGCCGTCAAGGCGGTTTCGGACGCGGTCAGGCGGGCCAGGGCCGGGATAGGCGACCCCAAGCGCCCGCTGGGGAGTTTCATATTCCTGGGTCCGACGGGTGTCGGGAAGACGGAGCTCGCCCGGGCGCTGGCGCGGTACCTGTTCGACGACGAGCAGAACATGATCCTCGTCGACATGTCCGAGTACCAGGAGAGGCACGCCGTCTCCAGGCTCGTTGGGGCCCCGCCGGGCTACGTCGGATTCGAGGAGGGAGGCCAGCTCACCGAGGCGGTGCGCCGCAGGCCCTTCAGGGTGGTGCTGTTCGACGAGATCGAGAAGGCCCACCCGGACGTCTTCAACGCGCTGCTCCAGGTGCTGGACAACGGCCGCCTGACCGACGGGCACGGACGGACCGTGGACTTCAGAAACACGATCATCATCATGACGAGCAATCTGGGCACGGGGCTGACGGCCAGGGGGACCGTGGGGTTCACCATGGACGCCGACGAATCGGTGGGGAGCCGGTCGGCAATCGAGAACGCGCTCAAGGAGACGTTCAGGCCGGAGTTCCTGAACCGCATCGACGAGATCGTAGTGTTCGATGCCCTGACTCAGGAGCAGGTCCGCAGTGTGGTCGACCTCCTGATTGCCGAGGTGGAGGAGAGGCTGAGGGAGAGGAACATAGCGATCACCTTGACGACCGCGGCCAAGGACTGGCTTGCCGAGAAGGGGTACGACCCCGTCTATGGCGCGAGGCCCATGCGGAGAGCCGTGCAGCGGTACATCGAGAACCCGCTGTCCACCAGGATTCTGTCCGGCGAGCTCGCGGAGGGCGACACGGTTCACGTGGACGTGGAGTCGGACGAGCTCACCTTCACGAAGGCTGAGGAGCCGGTTGCCGTCGCAGTCTAGCCGTCGATGAAGCGGAGTTATACCAAGTCACCGTGATGCCGCCGTATATGTGCGGCCAGGGAGTGGGTTTCCCGCCCCGTATCGCGTACGGGGCAGGCTCTTTGCGGGAATGACGGCTTTACGGCGCGCTCAAAATGAATTGGTATTAGGTCTAGTATCGATTCAAGGTAGTTTTGGCGAACGTCCAGCCCCCCGCCCCTATGGGTTCCCGCCCCCGACTACTCGGGGGCAGGCTTTTCGCGGGAATGACGGCAATCCGAGGGTTCTGTCATATTTAGATTGAAGCAGTACTAGAGCCCCCGCGGCCAGGGCGGCTGTGGGCGCTTCATCTCACCCATGTAGCGCCGACCCGCGGCCAGGGCTACAAAGTGCTCGAAGAAGGCGATGGAGTCTTCCTCGGGCGGAACCAGCGCCTTCAGGTATATAGCTGCGCCATCCTCGAATACGAAGGTTGGTGTTCCGAATACGCCGTGCGTGTCGACCGCCTCCGTGTGGTCGCGTCCGACGGCTTCTGCCATGGCGGGGTCGGCCATGTCCTCGCGGAGTCTGTCGGCGTCCAGCCCGACCTCGGCCGCCAAGGCGAGTATCGGAGCGGGATCGTTTAGCCGGATGCGCCCCTCGCCTCCGTGCCGGGACTCCATGAGCGCCAGGTGGAACCGGTCGAAGAGCTCCGCACCCTGTCTCTTCGCCGCCTCTGCGGCGACCTGGGCCACGAGCGCCTGGGCCTCGCTAATGTCCGGCGTCTCCCAGACCCTGAGGTTGCGTCCCTGTGCGTTGGCCTCCTCCAGCGAGAAGTGCTTCCACGTTATGTCCAGCCTGTCGCCATAGACATCCTTGACCCTGTGCAGCCACACGGCTGCATTGTGTGCGAAGGGTCAGTTGTAGTCGGAGTAGATGTCGACTTTCAGGTGATCCATGAGAGCCTCCACTATGGTATTCCCCTGTGCAGCAGCAAGTTACCAGAACGCAAGCGCCCAAGAAAGAGCCAGGGCCCTGCAGAGGGAGACGCGGACGAGAGGTCGTGTAACAGAGTTGTAACACGGAAGAAACAGCGGCGAAACATCGGCCCCCTAGAATCTGAGCCCAGCCAGAGCGGGTCTGCAGAGCCCCGCCGAAGCATTACGCTCAGAGTCATATTCAAGGATGGGCTTCGCGCCCAGATGGAGGACAAGATGGACGTTTACAAGGCGGAATACATCTGGATAGACGGATCGGAGCCTGTGTCGAAGCTCCGTTCCAAGGGCAAGATAGTGCCAAAAGGGGAGGAGCCACCGCTCTGGGGATTCGACGGGTCGAGCACGAACCAGGCCACGGGAGAGAACTCTGACTGCGTGCTGCGGCCGGTGTACAAGTGCCCGGACCCGATTCGCGGGGGAGACAACATACTGGTCATGTGCGAGGTCCTGCTGACGGACCTTTCCCCTCACCCGTCGAACACCAGGGCGGCCTGTGCAGAGGCAGCGGAGAAGTACGCCGATTTCGACATGTGGTTCGGGATCGAGCAGGAGTACACGTTCTTCGATGGCATCAAGCCTTTGGGATGGCCGGACAATGGCTTCCCGGCCCCACAGGGCGGGTACTATTGTGGAGTAGGCTCGGATGAGGTCTTTGGCCGCCCCATCGTCGAAAAACACATGGACGCCTGCATTGAGGCTGGGTTGCTGATAGCAGGCATCAACGCGGAGGTCATGCCCGCCCAGTGGGAGTTCCAGATCGGTCCGATTGTGGCGCCCGAGGTGGCCGACCAGCTCTGGGTTGCCCGGTGGCTGTTGTACCGCATTGGCGAGGACATTCACATTGCTGATGGTCCCACCAAGGGTGTCAGCGCAACGCTGGACCCCAAGCCGATGCACGGCGACTGGAATGGCGCCGGGGCCCACGCCAACTTCTCGACCAGGCAGATGCGCGAGAGCTATGACGACTGCGTAGCAGCCGCCGAGGCCCTCGGAGCCAACCACGACGCGCATATCGCCGAGTACGGCCACAGGATCGAGGAGCGCCTGACCGGGCTCCACGAGACCTGCTCGTACAAGGAGTTCCGGTATGGGGTTTCGGACCGCGGCGCTTCCGTCCGCATCCCCTGGCAGGTGGAGCGGGACGGCAAGGGCTACATCGAGGACAGGCGGCCCAATGCCAACTGCGACCCGTACAGGGTCGCGCGGCTCATACTGAACACGGTGTGCGGAGCGGCATCCTAACCAAGTAACCGCAAAGCAGAGAGGGCCTGTGTTCCCGTTGGCGCAGGCCCTCTGCTTTACCTTGAACTGGGACTGGCTGTAGGTTTTGGACCAATAGGGTCGGCATGATCGACAGAGATTCGGAAGCAATCGATTTCGTCCTGCACGAGGCCAGGGACAACGACGTCAAGTTCATACGCCTCTGGTTTACGGACATACTGGGCGGACTGAAGGGCGTCTCGGTAACGGTCGAGGAGCTCGAGAGCGCGCTGACGCGGGGGATGGGCTTCGACGGCTCGACAATAGAGGGTTTCGTGCGCTCCGAGGAGAGCGACATGTACGCCCTGCCGGACCCCACTACCTTCACAATTCTTCCCTGGAGGCCGCGCACGAACGCGGTCGCCAGGATGTTCTGCGACATAGTCACGCCGAACGGGGAGCCCTTCGAGGGCGATCCCAGGTTCGTTCTCCGCAGGAACCTGGAGCGGGCGGCGCGGCTAGGATTGACGTACTACGTCGGGCCTGAAATAGAGTACTTCTACTTCAAGAGCTCGGAGGGCACCGAGCCGCTGGACGACGGCGGGTACTTCGACCAGGTCCCGCAGGACATGGCCACCGATTTGCGCCGCGAGACTGTCCTCACCCTGGAGGAGCTGGGCATACCGGTCGAGTTCAGCCATCATGAGGTCGCGCCGGGTCAGCAGGAGATCGACCTGCGTCACACGGATGCGCTGACGATGGCGGATACGATGATGACCTACCGCCTCGTGGTGAAGGAGATCGCCACGAGGCACGGCTGCTACGCGACATTCATGCCGAAGCCCATCTACGGCATTAACGGCAGCGGGATGCACACGCACCAGTCCCTCTTCGAGGGGGGGCGGAACGTGTTCTACGACGGCGACGATCCCTACAAGCTGTCCGCAATAGCCAAGGGGTTCATCGCAGGTCTCCTTCGCCATGCCCGCGAGATCACGTCAGTCACGAACCAGTGGGTCAACTCCTACAAGCGCCTGGTGCAGAGCCCCGTCGACGAGCCGCTGGGCTATGAAGCCCCCGTGTACACGTCGTGGGCCATGGTCAGCCGCGCAGACCTCGTTCGGGTGCCGTCCTACAGGCAGGGTCACGAGGAGTCCCGCCGCATCGAGTACAGGGCCCCCGATCCGGCGTGCAACCCGTACCTGGCTTTCAGCGTGATGCTGGCCGCCGGTCTGAACGGAATAGAGAACGGGTACGAGCTGCCGCCACCGGCCGGGGTCAACCTTCGCACCAGCACTGACGAGGAGCGCCGGGCGCTGGGAATAGAGATGCTCCCCGACAGCCTGGGCGAAGCGCTTCGGCTGACCGAGGAGAGCGACCTCGTGCGCGAGGCCCTGGGCGAGCACGTCTTCCAGAGCTTCATCCGAAACAAGCGGCTGGAGTGGGACCGGTACAGGACCCGCGTAACCGACTATGAGATCGAGCGCTACCTCACGATGCTGTAAGCAGGTGAAGGTATGGCTTGTGGAGGGCGTTCCCAAATCCCCCACCTAAATGGCGGCGACGCCCTAATGGCAAGGGGAGGGCTGGTTTGAAACCAGCCCCTACGGGGTGATGGCTGATAGATATGGCGCCGAATGTGGAGGTGGGGAATCTGGGGCGTTCCCAGATCCACCACCTAATTTGGACGGATGGCGTGACGGACTGCCTCTGAGGCTATGGCTGTGCACCTTGCCGGGGATGGGTTCCCGCCCCCGACTGCTCGGGGGCAGGCTCTTCGCGGGAATGACGGAGGTGGGGGATTTGGGCAGACCCAAATCCCCCACCTAAATGGCGGCGACGCCCTAATGGCAAGGGGAGGGCTGGTTTGAAACCAGCCCCTACGGGGTGATGGCTGATAGATATGGCGCCGAATGTGGAGGTGGGGAATCTGGGGCGTTCCAAATGCCTTGTCACCATATGACCGCTGTGCTATGCTTCTTCGCTAATAATCGTAGCGGTAGTCCTGTGAACGCCGACTACTCGAACACGCCAGAATTGAGCCGCGAGAGTCGTGCGGTTGGGCCTTCCTTCATCGCGACTTCCACCGAGCATCAAACTCGGCTGGAGAGGACCGGGAGAGAAGGCTCGCTTTGTATCACGGGACTGGGAACCGGGGACCTAAGTCTGGCGCCAACGTGAGCAACAGCTACCATATTAGAGATCTCCCTGCGCCAAAGAAACAGGGGTTGTACGACCCCCGTTTCGAGCACGACGCCTGCGGAGTTGGACTCGTTGCCCACACGAGGGGACTGAAGTCCCACGACATTGTCGTGAACGGGCTCAAAGCACTGATCAACCTGGGTCATAGGGGGGCATCAGGGGCGGATGCGGAGACCGGCGACGGCGCCGGTATCTTGATCCAGATGCCCCACGAGTTCTTCGCCAAACAGGCCCGGGGTGAGGGCATCGAGCTGCCCGCAGAAGGCGTCTACGGAGTGGGGGTGGCCTTTCTTCCCACGGAAGAGACGCAGCGACGGGTTTGCGAAGAGACAATAGAACGTGTGGTCAGGGATGAAGGGCAGCGCTTCCTGGGATGGCGCAACGTACCTGTCAGGCCCGAGGCCATCGGGACGCTGGCAGCGAGGGTACAGCCCGACATCCGGCACTTCTTCGTGGGTCGCGGGCAGCTGCCCGCGACGTACCCGTTCGAGAGCAAGCTGTTCGTCATCAGGCGTCGAATTGAGAAGACCGTAGCGGGCCTGGGCCTGCTCGACGGAGACGACTTCTATATCTGCAGCCTGTCGTCGAACCGGGTAGTCTACAAGGGTCTGGTCCTCGCCCACCAGCTGGAGCCCTTCTATCCGGACCTCACCGACGAATCGATGGTCACTTCGTTCGCCATGGTCCACTCTCGTTTCAGCACCAACACCCTGGGCTCATGGAAGCTGGCGCATCCCTACCGCCATGCAATACACAACGGCGAGATCAACACGCTGCAGGGCAACGTGAACTGGATGGCCGCCCGCGAGGCCATGCTTTCGTCGGACGTCCTGGGAGAAGACGTCCAGAAGCTTCTGCCATTGATCACTCCTGGCCAGAGCGACACAGCCACGCTCGACAACGCGATCGAGCTCCTTCTGGCCTCTGGGAGATCCCTGCCGCACGTCATGGCGATGCTCATTCCCGAGGCGTGGGGCGCGCACGTCCCGATGGATCAGTCCAAGAAGGACTTTTACGATTACCACTCCTGCCTGATGGAGGCCTGGGACGGCCCCGCACTGGTGATCGCCACGGACGGAACGAAGGTGTGCGCAATCCTTGACCGGAACGGCCTCAGGCCGTGCCGGTACCTCGTGACTACCGACGACCTCTTGGTGATGGCCTCGGAGACGGGAGTGCTCGACATACCGCCGGAGAACATTCGCTTCAAGTGGCGGATCCAGCCCGGCCGGATGTTCATGCTCGACGCCGAGCAGGGCCGCATCGTCGAGGACTCGGAGATCAAGGAGTCGCTCGCCGGCCGGAGACCTTACGGGAAGTGGCTCGCTGAGAACAAGGTCGAGCTTGACGACCTGCCGGACCCAGGCCACGTTCACGGGCCTGACCTGGACACACTGGTCGAGCGCCAGGCCGCGTTCGGCTATACACGAGAAGAGTTGAACATGATCATCGAGCCCATGGGCGTCAACGGCAGCGAGGCCGAGGGGTCGATGGGCAACGACACGCCTCTGGCGGTGCTCTCGGACCAGGGGCCGCTCCTCTTCTCGTACTTCAAGCAGCGTTTCGCGCAGGTGAGCAACCCGCCCTTGGACGCCATACGTGAAGAGCTCGTCACCTCCACCGAGACCTTCGTAGGGCCGGAAGGCAACCTCCTGGAAGAGTCCCCCGACCATTGCCATCAACTGAAGCTGTACGAGCCTGTGCTCACGAACGTGCAGCTGGAGAGGTGTCGGAACGTCGATGCAGGGAGGCTCAGGGGCGCCACGCTTTCGACCCTGTTCCGCCCCGGGGACGGACCCGGTTCGCTGGAGGCCGCTTTGGATGAGTTGTGCGAGGAGGCTTCCCGTCTCGTCGCCCAAGGCTACACGATCCTCGTCCTTTCCGACCGGGGCGTCGACAGGACCCACGCGCCGATTCCCAGCCTGCTGGCGATGGGTGCCGTGCACCATCACCTTATTCGAGAGGGGATGAGGTCGGGCGTCGGGATCGTCGTGGAGTCGGGAGAGCCCCGCGAGGTTGCCCACTGCGCCCTGCTCTTGGGCTATGGGGCGGCAGCCGTCAACCCGTATCTGGCCTTCGAGACGCTGTATGAGATGGCCGCGGGCGATGCCTACGCGGGCATAAACGACTACGCCAAGGCCGAGAAGAACTTCGTGAAGGCTGTGCACAAAGGCGTCATCAAGGTCATGTCCAAGATGGGTATCTCGACACTCCAGAGCTACCGCGGCGCCCAGATTTTCGAGGCGGTGGGACTGAGCGAGAGCCTCATCGACCGGTACTTCACGTGGACCCATTCACGCATTGGCGGGATTGGGCTGCGGGAAATAGAGGCCGAGTCGGTGAAGCGTCACGCATCCGCCTATCCTGAGCAGGAGGTCGCGGGCACTTCGGCCCTGCATGTTGGTGGACAGTACCAGTGGCGCCACAACGGCGAGTATCACATGTGGAACCCCGAATCGATTGCCAGCGTGCAGAAGGCGACGCGCCTCAAGGACCCGAAGACGTTCAGCGAGTTTACGCACTACGTGGACTCTGAAAGTCGTCGTCTCTCCACCATACGTGGCCTGCTCGAGTTCGATCCCGATACGGAGCCGGTCCCCCTGGACGAGGTGGAGCCTGCGTTCGAAATCGTGAAGCGGTTCGCCACGGGTGCGGTCTCACTCGGGTCCATCAGCCGCGAGGCGCACGAGACGATGGCAATCGCCATGAACAGGATCGGCGCGCGCAGCAACACTGGCGAAGGTGGAGAAGATCCGGCCAGGTACGATAGTGACCCCAACGGCGACTCCCGCAACAGCGCCATGAAGCAGGTGGCTTCCGGCAGGTTTGGAGTGACCAGCGGCTACCTGGCGAGCGCAAGTGACCTCCAGATAAAGATGGCCCAGGGCTCGAAGCCCGGCGAGGGTGGACGCCTCCCCGGGTACAAGGTCGACGAGTACATCGGAATGATCCGTAACTCCACGCCCGGCGTCGAGCTCATATCTCCGCCACCTCACCACGACATATACTCCATTGAGGACCTCGCTCAGCTCATCCATGACCTGAAGAACTCCAACCCGTCCGCGCGGGTGCACGTTAAGCTGGTTGCCGAGTCGGGTGTGGGCACCATAGCGGCCGGCGTGTCCAAGGGGCACGGGGACGTGGTGCTGATAAGCGGGGACAGCGGCGGTACCGGCGCGTCTCCCGAGTCCTCCATCAAGTATGCCGGAATCCCATGGGAGATCGGTGTGGCCGAAACCCATCAGGTTCTGGTGATGAACGACCTGCGCGGGCGCATCGTCGTCCAGGCCGACGGCCAGATCAAAACCGGGCGCGACGTGGCGGTAGCGTGCCTGCTGGGCGCGGAGGAGTTCGGATTCGCCACGGCGCCGCTCATTGTCATGGGCTGCATAATGCTGCGCAAGTGCCACCTCAACACATGCTCCGTCGGCATCGCAACTCAGAACCCCGAGCTGCGCAAGAAGTTCGCAGGCGAGCCCGAGCACATCATCAACTACTTTTTCTTCGTGGCCGATGAGCTGCGGGAGATCATGGCCCGTCTTGGATTCAGGACGGTCAACGAGATGGTCGGCCGAGTCGACAGGCTGGTCCCGCCTCGCGACGTCGACCATTGGAAGGCTAGGGGCCTCGACTTCTCTGCCCTGCTGCACCGCCCTGATGTGCCCGAGTCTGTCGCCACCTACTGCTGCGAGAGCCAGGACCATGGCATCGAGCATGCGCTGGACAACAGGTTGATAGAGATGGGAAGGCGCTCCATCGAGTCCGGTCTTCCGACCCTCATAGAGCTCCCGATCAGCAACGCCAACCGCACAGTGGGGGCCATGCTGAGCTATGAGGTGACGAAGAGCGTTGGCAAGAGAGGCCTTCCCGACGATACGATCCAGGTCAACCTCAGAGGGTCGGCAGGCCAGAGCTTTGCGGCCTTCATGAACGCGGGCATATCCATGTTCCTGGAGGGAGACGCGAACGACTACTTCTGCAAGGGCCTGTCCGGTGGGCGGGTCGTGCTTGTGCCGCCAGCCGAGGCTTCGTTCGTTCCTGAGGAGAACATCATTGTCGGCAATGTCGCGCTCTACGGCGCAACCGGCGGCTCGGCTTTCATACGGGGCGTGGCGGGGGAACGATTCGCTGTGAGGAACAGCGGGGCCGAGACGGTGGTGGAAGGCGTGGGCGATCACGGCTGTGAGTATATGACTAGAGGCAGGGTCGTCGTCCTCGGACCGACCGGCAGGAACTTCGCAGCCGGAATGAGCGGCGGCGAGGCCTTTGTCCTGGACGAGCGCGGCGAGTTCAAGAGCCTCTGCAACCAGGACATGGTGGACCTTGAAAGAGTGGAGTCGGACGAGGACATCGAGTCGCTGAGGCGACTGCTGGAGGCCCATCACCACCACACCGGAAGCGCAAACGCGCGGCGCGTCCTCGACGACTGGGCCGGGATGCTGCCCAAGTTCGTCAGGGTCATGCCCCGCGACTACAGGCGCGTCATGGCGGAGCGGGCCGAAGCCGCTAAACGCTCGGCCGATCTTGTCGAAGTGGGCGGCGATGGGTAAACCGACAGGTTTCATCGAGCTGACCCGCGTGCCCCCTCCCAGGCGGCCCGCCGTTCACAGGGTGCAGGACTACTCCGAGTTCTACGACGACTGGACGGAGCAGGAGGCAAGGGGCCAGGGCGCGAGGTGCATGAACTGCGCGGTGCCCTTCTGTCACCAGGGCTGCCCGCTGGGCAACCTGATCCCCGAGTGGAACGACCTGGTCTATCGAGGCCAGTGGCAGACGGCGCTCGATGTGTTGCACTCTACGAACAACTTCCCCGAGTTCACGGGGAGGATATGCCCCGCGCCCTGCGAGGCCTCTTGCGTCCTGAACATCAACCAGGACGCGGTGACCATCGAGTACATCGAGAAAGCGATTTCCGACCGGGGTTGGGACGAGGGATGGATCGTCCCCCAGCCTCCCAGCCATCGGACGGGCAAGAGCGTGGCCGTAGTCGGGTCCGGTCCCGCGGGCCTGGCCGCGGCACAGCAGCTCAACCGCTGCGGCCACTCGGTTACAGTCTACGAGCGCGCCGACTACATCGGCGGACTCCTGCGTCTCGGTATCCCAGAGTTCAAACTGGAGAAGCGAGTCGTCCAGCGTCGCGTGGACCAGATGGCGCAGGAGGGCGTGGTCTTCAAGACGGGCGTGCACGTTGGGAAGGGCTTCCCTGCGGCCAGTCTCGTCGAGCAGTTCGACGCGGTGGTACTGACTGGAGGCTCCACCCACGCCCGGGACCTGCCTGTCCCAGGCCGGGAGCTCGACGGGATCCACTTCGCCATGGAGTACCTGCCGCAGCAGAACAAGCTGCTGGCTGGGGAGACGATAGACCCGGCAGAGCGCATCACGGCTGAGGGTAAGCGGGTGGTGATACTGGGGGGTGGCGACACCGGGGCCGACTGCCTCGGTACGGCGCACCGGCAGGGAGCAGAGGTGGTGTACCAGCTCGAGCTGCTGCCGGAGCCGCCCGACATGCGGCGCTCGAACAACCCATGGCCGGAATGGCCGCTGATACTCCGGACGTCGGCTGCTCACGAAGAGGGAGGAATCAGGGACTACAACGTCCTGACGAAGAGGTTCTCCGGGTCCAATGGCAGGGTGGAGACCCTCCATGGCGTCTACGTCGATTGGGGGCCTCCCGACGAGACGGGGCGGCCCACTATGATCGAGCTGGAGGACAGCGAGTTCGAGCTAAAGACCGATCTCGTCCTGCTCGCGATGGGCTTCCTCCATCCCGAGCAGGACGGCATGCTGGCAGAGCTGGGCGTGGAGCTGGACGGTCGGGGCAACGTCGGGGCCGACGAGAACAGGATGACCAGCACGCCCGGCATATTCGCCGCCGGTGACATGGCCCGGGGCCAGTCCCTGGTCGTGTGGGCGCTTGCAGAGGGCAGGGAGGCTGCCCGCGGCGTCGACGAGTACCTGATGGGATCGTCCGATCTGCCGCGCGTTCTTACGTCCGCCCGCTAGCCCAACCTACCCATCACCAACTGAGGAACCCAATAGAGGACCGACATGCCTAAGCACACCATCTCATTCATATGCAGGTCCGAGACGAGCACGGACATCATCGAGGGGCAGCTGGAAGGACTCGACTACGAGTTGAACGTCCATGTCTGCGGCAGCAACGGAGAGACAATAGAGGCCATGAGGGGCGCGGACGTGGTCATCGACCACGGGGTGAGGCTGCCCAGCGAGGTGATCCGGGAGATCGACACGGCGAGAGCAGTCGTGAGCATGGGCCACGGCTTTGATCATATCGATCACCAGGCAGCCGCCGAGCATGGGGTGATGGTAGTCAACACGGCTGGATTCGTAACCGAGCAGGTGGCGAATCACACCATCATGATGCTGCTCGCCTGCGCCAAGAAGCTCACGGAGCTTCACGACTACGTGAGGGGAGGGGGTTGGGGCGTCGACCCGCTCCCCGACGCGGGCGCGTATCCCACAATCGACGGGCAAGTGCTCGGCATTGTGGGCCTTGGCAACATCGCGCGGGCGACGGCCAGGCGGGCGTCGGCCTTCAACATGGACGTCATCTCGTACGACCCTTTTGTTGCGCCCTGGCACGCCAGGGAATACAGGGTAGAGCTGGTCGACAGCCTTGAGGAGCTCGCAAGCCGTTCTGACTACGTGGCAGTCCTGGTGCCCCTCAACGATGCCACCCGGAAGCTCATCGGCGAGAGCTTCTTCAGGGCGATGAAGCCCACGGCGTTCTTCATCAACACATGCCGCGGACCGGTGGTGGACGAGGCGGCGCTGATCGAGGCCCTGAGGAGCGGGGAGATTGCGGGCGCCGGACTGGACGTATTCGAGCAGGAGCCCACACCCGCCGACAACCCCCTGCTCAAGATGGACAATGTGATAGTGACGCCGCACTCGGCGGGGACATCGGCCGTGTCGGCCCGGGACGCCAACGTCAGGATCGGGCAGGAGGTCGCGCGTGTGCTGCGCGGCGCCTGGCCCATGTCGCTGGTCAACCCCGAGGTGAAGGAGAAGATCGCGGAGCGCCGGGCCGCGACGAACTAGGCAGCGAGTACGCGGACAGGGCCTTTCCATTGTTGAGATAGGGTCGTACCTTGCCGTTCGGCCTGAGCTTGTCGAAGGCCCCAATTGTGGTTCGACAGGCTCACCACGAACGGACTTTGGAAAGGCCCTAGTACGCGGAAGTTCGCTTTGACAGGCCGTGGGCCCTGTGCTAGATTCAGGTGGACATTAATCGCGCGATGGAGGTTGACAGATGGAAGGCAAGCTGAACGTCGAGATTATCTACTGCGTACCTTGAAGCTACCACGCTGAGGCGGCCTGGATGGCCAGCGAGTTCTTTGCGGAGGGTGGCAGCGACGTTGCGATAACGATGACTCCCGGCGACGCCGGTGTCCTGAAGGTTATCGCAGACGGGGACACGATCTTCGACAAGTCGGATGAGGGAGGACACCCGAACCTCGACCGCGTCAAGATCATGAGGACAGCCATAAGGGAGAAGCTGGACGCAGCCGCGGGCTAGCTTTCTCGAAGTCAGGAAATCACAAGAGGGCCCCGGGCATCGCCCGGGGCCTTTCCTTTTGCTCCGAAGCGGGCTGAGGATAGCCGGCTAGACCTGGCTGCGGCCTGTCCAGAAGCCAACCCTCAGGGGACCTTGCCCTGCTGCTTCATTTGAAGCCACTGGCCGACGTTGAAGCCTGGCAGTCCATCTTGGGCCTCCGCCTTCTGCAGGTCCCTCCACGCCTCGAAGTCGACCACCTCGACTGCGGGCTGGCGGGCTTGGGCCGCCTCAGCCTGCCTCATCCAGTCGAAGTAGCCGGAGATGTTCAGGAGGGCGATGGCCAGCAGACACGCGGCGGCTGTGCTCCTGAACCACCACCGCTTGCCGAGATTCAGCCCGAACAGCCAGTGTAAGGCCATGGCGACGAACAGGTAGAAGAGCGGAGCAGTGCCAATTGCCCTGGCCCCGTCGGGTGTCGCGTTGGAGAGGATCTGGGTAGGAAAGAGCATCACGATGAAGAAGACCCACAACAGCAGGGTCTGCCTCCATCTCAGAATCGACACTACCATCCCTACCCAAAGCAATACGCCCGTGAATCTGTCCAGGAACCCGTGATCTCCCGGGATGTACCGTGCGTTGATGCCCACGTAGGATGTTTTGGGGTCCAGGAGTATGAAGCCCCTGATGTTATTCCACGCCTGCTCGGCAAGGATCTGGGGGGCGCTCTTGTCCCCGAACTGAGCGCGATTCTGCTCGTTGAGTATGTAGGTCGCTGCGACGCGGGTGTTGTAGCCTTCCCAGTCGTCCGAGACTTCGTTGATGTGGGGGATAAACAGCAGAAGAGCGGTCGAGAGCATGATGGCGTATCCGATCAGCAACCGCCTTCGATTCTCGCCGTGCAGGACCAGCGCAATGGGCAGATACGCTATCAGGGCGATTGTGATTGCTCTCCCGCTGGGATGACCGTAGAGACCGAGTGCCGCTATCACGCCGGCCGCGGCATATAGCGGGAGGCTCCCCCGCCTGATCGCAGCGGTTGCCGCCAGAATTGCGAGGATGGCGTAGAGGGCTACGTTGACGTTGTACCAGCCGTTCCGGGAGAAGTGCAGGTACCAGAGGCAAGTCGCCAGGAGCAGTGTGGCCCCAAGGGCAGCCGTCTTGTCGAGATTGTATTGCCGGGCGACGAAGTAGAAGGCTGGCAGTGATAGTGTAGTCAGGACCACGCTTGCCATTCGCAGGCCTATCAGGGAGTCTCCGAACACCCCCACGAACCAGCTATCGAGGTAGAGGTTGAAGGCGGGCGCCTGGGTCCAGTCGATCCCAAAGAAACCCGGGCCGTTGTCGGCCATGATCTGAAGGATGACCTGTAGGTTGTCGGCCTCGTCGGCTGACAGATTCGGCGGGATGTTCGTAAGCGACACGAGGCGCAGCGCAAGGGCGAAGAGGGTGATGACGATGAGTGCAGCGGTCTCCCAGTTGTAGAGGCCGGATGTTCGGAGGCGTGTGCGGGCCGACGTTAGAACATCCGCCACCTGACGGACCGGTAGTTCAGGTGCGGAACGACGTGTGGCCGAAACAGGCGCTGGGGCTGACGTATCAACCGGGGCGCCGCACGAGTCGCAGAACCTGTGATCGGCTGGGTTGGGCGTCGAGCATGAGGCGCAGACGACCTCGAATTGGAGACCTTGCCCGCACTGGCCGCAGAACCTGGCCTTAGGCTGGTTCTCGTAGCCGCACCACGGGCACGTCATGGGGTCGCCTGGCGTAGTTGTGGAGCGGTTCCCGCGGGGATCGTGGCCGCCATTAGGACTGGCTTGGGGCGCTCCCTTCCAGGTATGTGGTCCGGTCGAAGGGGTTCGGCACGGGGAAGAAGATCAGGAGCTCGGCCTCGCCGTTCCCCACGACACTGAATCCGTGCTCTACGTTCGGGGGGATCGCAAGGGTGTGTTCGGGACCGACGACCCGGGTTTCGTTCCCGAGGCGTACTTCCAGCTCGCCCCTTAATATTACGATCAACTCGTCATCTTCGTGGAGATGAAGGGGCGCTCCCGTGCCGACTTGCGCTACGGAGTACGACAGGTTCGTGCTCATGCCGGTCTCCGGCCCCACGATGTCCCACTTACGGTAGTTGGGCCGCCAGGGCACCTCGGGCACTGACCGATGGTCGATGATCGGCATTCGCGCCTCCGCAGTCCTAACTGTGTCGAGTGATAGTATAGGATTGGGCCGGGCACGTTCAACCGCATGGCTCCCGGCCGGTATGACTGTGGGCAGGGTCGGAGGTCGGGATGCTGATGTTCTTGCTGCTGCCCGTCGCCATCGTGGGATTCCAGAGGCGGCGTACGCGGCTCAACGTGCTTGTAGGGGGCCGTAAGCCTTGAGAGTAGTCTTCATGGGCACGCCCGGCTTTGCCGTGCCGGTGTTCGAGGCGCTCGCTTCGGCCGGGCACGGGATTGCCGCGGTCTACAGCAGGCCAGACAAGCCGTCGGGTAGGGGAAAGAAGACTTCGCCGACGCCCGTCAAGGCGGCAGCGTCGGAGATGGGCCTCCCGGTCCGCCAGCCGCCTTCGCTCAAGTCGCTCGACGTACAGCGGGAGTTGGCTGCGCTGGCTCCCGACGTTATCGTGGTCGCGGCCTATGGGCTCTTCCTTCCCAGGGCGGTGCTAGACCTGCCGCGACATTCGTGCCTTAACATACACCCCTCCCTCTTGCCGAAGCTGCGCGGCCCGTCTCCCGTTTCGACGGCGATCGTCGACGGAGTGACGACCACGGGCGTCACGATCATGCTGATGGACGAGGGTGTGGACTCAGGCCCGGTGCTCGCCCAGCGTCAGACCCCGATCGGTGAGTGTGAAACGGCCGAGACGCTGACGGCGAGGCTGTTCGAGATGGGGGCAGACCTCCTAGTGGAGGTCTTGCCGGACTGGGCGGACGGCCATGTTCAGGCGCACCCGCAGGATGAGTCCCGCGCAACGGCAACCAAGCTGTTGACCAGGGCGGACGGGCGAATCGACTGGGCAATGAGCGCCGAGCAGATCGCCCGCCGTGTGCGCGGCTACGCACCGTGGCCGAGCGCTTACACCTACTGGAACGGCAGGATGCTCAAGATCGTCGACGCATCTTCTGACGACCTGAGCACTCCGGCAAGTCCGGGCTCAGCCGATGACTCGGACACCGGCGACCGGATCGACATTGCGACCGGCCACGGCACGCTCCGGGTGACCAGCCTGCAACTGGAAGGGCGGCGGCCGACGAGCGCCCGCGACTTCCTCCAGGGCAACCGGTCGATAGTCGGAGCCCTGCTCGATTGATGACCCCGCTAGTCTGAGCCCTCAGCTCCTCGGCAGCGGCAGCTCGATCCTCGCGTTCCCCCGGTCCTGGGAGAGCAGCGCCGCCAGCATGATCTCCAGGGTGTCGCGGGCCCGCTGCGGCGGCGAGCTGCTGACTGCGTCGCCAGTCACCATCGCGGCCAGCTCACGCACTGCCGGTACCAGCGCATCTCCGAAGAACTCGGGATATCAGGGGTGGTCGAAGGTGGGATCATGTGTCAGAGCTCCCTCCACCTCGTTGGCAAGCCAGCGGGCGGAGGAAGAGTCGTCCAGTCGTATGCGGCCCTTAGGGCCAATCAGGTCGATCTCGTTGTAGGCCGGAGTCATCTTGGCGGAATTCAGTATCGCCCTGACTCCGTTCTCATACTCGATTATGACGGTCGACCCGGGATCCAGCGCGGGGTCCTTGCCGCCCTCGCCCTTGTACACGGTCCCATAGTCCTCGAAGCCGCGCTCGTGCGCCGCGACAACCCAAATGGGGCTGGCTTCGGCGAAGAAGCTGATCAGGTCGACTGTGTGCGTTCCGTTCCTGAAGAGCATCGAGCGGTGGCCGCCCATGTGCGCCACGATCCGCGTCAGACCGCCGAGATCGCCGTTGCGGACCGACTTCCTGGCTGCCTGGTAGTTTGGGACGAAGCTCCGGGTGTGGTCAACGGACATCTTCGTGCCGTTGCGCTCTACGGTCTCCACGATTCGATCCGCGTCCTCCAGGGCGACCGTTAGCGGCTTCTCGCAGAAGACGCCCTTGACGCCGGCGTTGGATGCGTCGCAGACCGGGTCGGCGTGGAGGTGGTCGGGCACCGTTACGCTCACGACATCCAGGTCCTCGGCCTCCAGCATCTCCTGGTAGTGGCCGTAGGTTGCGATCGAGCCCCTCTCCAGCTTCGCCCGGTCCCACATCTCGTCGATGGTCTGGGGCATCAGATCGCATACCGCGGCCAGCTCGTATTCCGGCGAATACGCGTACGCGTATGCGTGGCTGGCGCCCAGCCGCGCCCCGATCACCCCCGCTCTCAGTTTGCCTTCGCTTCCCATTCTTGACCCCGTTCTTAGATTGTGTGCAGGACACTATACGCGGTGCGAGAGGTCAGCACAATCTCGCCTGTCTGGAGGCAGGGCCTTTCCAAAGTCCGTTCGTGGTGAGCCTGTCGAACCACAATTGGGGCCTTCGACAAGCTCAGGCCGAACGGCAAGGTACGACCCTATCTCAACAATGGAAAGGCCCTGGTCTGGAGGTCGGAACATATCGCTCACAACGCCACGAAGTTCGGCAGGTTAGCTGTGGCACCGTGGAAAATGTACCGCTATAATGACCTCAACAGCACACACAGAGGGAATCATTCCTTGAGCGGCTTACTCCTCCTGGCCACGTTGGTGGCCGTCGTCATAGGCTATTTGCTGGGGTCGCTTCCGATAGCGGCGTTGCTCAGCCGCCGGGCAGGTGTGGACATCTTCGAAGTCGGGACAGGCCTGCCGGGTGCCTCCAACGTAATGCGCAACGTTGGCCGGGTGCCTGCCGTCCTGGTGCTCCTGGGAGATATGGCCAAGGGCGCTCTCGCTGTTATCGTTGCAAAGTACCTTGGCGTCGAGACCCCCTTGGTCGTGCTCCCGGTGGGCGCGGCTGTGCTTGGCCACTGGCGTTCGATCTTCACCCGATTCCGAGGCGGGGATGGTCTTTCGACTCTCGGAGGAGCGATTGTCGCGCTCTTCCCCGTGTTCGGTGTGATATCGGTAGTCGTCGCTATGGCAGTGTCGCTGGGAGGCCAGAGGCTCCCATATACTTCCCTGTTGGGCATCGTGTTCGGATACGCCACGCTAGTGGTGCTGAATTTGGCCCGCGATGAGGGGGACCCGGCGACGGCGCTGGGTCTCGGCGGTGTATCCGCCCTGGTCCTTGCCCACGCGATCAATGGGCACAGGCGCCGCAGGGGCAGCATGGAGACCGATGGTATCGAGGAGATGCGGGCGCCCGAGAATACGGGCTCCCGGTCGAGCTAGCCGGCCATGCACGCGCACGTGGTCGTGCGCGTAACGCCCTGCATCAAGTGGATCTCCAGTTCCACGATGTCCACGATGGACTCGACACTGTCTGACCCAATTTCCGCTATGACGTCGTAGGGTCCGGTAACCCTCGCCACGCTCCGCACGCCATCCAGCTCCGACAGCGCACTCACAAGATCCTGCGATCGACCCACGGACACCTCGATCAACACGTACGCACGTACCACGAAACACCTCATGTGCTTTGGTTTGCCCCATTATATAGTGCCGGGCTTCCTGTGGCACTTTCAGCCTCCTGCCCGACGCCGTGCCGCGCAGCGATTTGGGGCGGAGCAGCCGTTTGAGTGGTAGAATAGCTACGGTCGGGCTAGGCCATCACCCAGAGGAAACAGGTCAACGTACATGGCAAGGATGACGGGCAAACGGGCGCTGATGGAGATGCTGAAGGCCGAAGGCGTCGAGTACGTCTTCGGCAACCCGGGCACAAGCGAGACAGCCATCATGGACGAGCTCGAGGCGCACCCTGAGCTGGAGTACAAGCTCGTGCTCCAGGAGGGCGTCGCGATGGGGATGGCAGACGGGTACGCGCGTGCCACCGGGAATCCCGCTTTCATCAATCTCCATATCGAGACTGGCCTCGCCAACGGGATGAGTCTGCTACACAACGCCAGGGAGGGTGGCACGCCCTTGGTGCTCAGCGCCGGCAACCTGGACATACGAGAGTTCGCGCGCGGGCGCACCGACCTTGCCGAGATGGTCCGTCTGTTCACCAAGTTCACCGCCGAAGCCACCCATCCCGAGCAGATACCCTCCCTGATGCGCCGGGCCTTCCATGAGGCCAAGACGCCGCCGACCGGCCCGACCTTCGTCGGCTTCTCAGCCAATTCCCTCGATGATGAGGGCGAGATGGATATATACCCCTCGCCCAGGGGTTACTTCAGGACAGCCCCGGATGCCCAGGCAGTGGAAGACGCCGCACGCATACTAGCGTCGGCGCACAACCCGGTGATCGTCGTTGGCGACCGCGTTGCGCAGTCCGGCGCGAGCGCCGAGGCGGTGCGGGTGGCGGAGCTTACGGGGGCGCCCGTCTATTCGGCGTCCTACTCCGAGATGAATTTCCCTTCGTCGCACCCTCAGTACCTGGGCGGGGTCAGGCTCGGGTTCCCTGAGGCGGCGGACACGGTCGGCCGGGCGGATGTCGTGCTCGCCGTGGGCAAGATGATGTCCGGGTACTACATGTTCTCGGAGCCGGCATTGCGCTTCTTCCACCCGGACGCGAGGCTGGTGCACCTGGATGTCGACTCTGCCGGCGTGGGCACATCCCTGCCGACGGAAGTGGGCATGATTGCCGACCCCAAGGCGGGCCTCGCCGTACTGGCCGAGGCCCTGGACGGCACGATGTCAGGGTCCGAGAGAGAGGCTGGGAAGGTCAGGGCGGTGGGGGTAGCGGAGCATAAGCGGGCGGTCCGTGACAGGGCAGAGCGGAGACTGAAGGCGAGATGGGACGTGAGCCCAATGTCGGCCGAGCGCTTGATGACGGAGGTCGCGGCGGTCGCTCCCGACGACGCCATCATTATCAACGACGCCGTGACCTCGGGCGCGGCCCTCCTGGACTCGTTCGACTTCGATGAGCCCGGAGCTGTGTACGGCGGGCGAGGCGGCGCTCTGGGATGGGGAATGGGCGGCGCCCTCGGAGTTAAGCTGGCCAACGCTGACAGGCCCGTGATCGCCATAGACGGCGACGGGAGCGCGATGATGACGATCCAGGGGCTGTGGACGGCAGCCAACGAGAATCTTCCGGTCGTCTACATCGTCTGCAACAACTCCACCTACCGTGTCCTGAAGCTCAACATGAACCTGTACAAGACTCATATCATGAAGGAGGAGACTCCCGTGAGCCGGTACATGGGCATGGACTTCCCGTTGAGGCCGGACTTCTCGGAGATCGCCGCCGGCATGGGAGTGCATGCCCGCAGGATAGAGGACCCCGTCGACGTGGGGCCAGCCGTGAAGGAGGCGCTCGACCTGGGCAAGCCGGCGCTTCTGGACGTGGTGATCGATGGATCGACCTGAACCACTGTCTACTCACGGGCTCCCCGATCGATCGCCGGACTATCCGCCATAGTTTCCTCCGGAGTGTCGCAACCAGAATGACTAAGAGCCTATCCGATAACCTTAATTGTTCTTGGTGAGTATCCGAGACTTTGCATAAACTTTCTCCATTCTACTTGAGTGGAGGAAAGACATGTCGGAGATCGATCATGGAGGCGTAGGCGCTGATTGGCGGATTCCCGATGCTCTGTGGGAGAGGATTGAGCCGATATTGCCTGCGGAGACGGCGGGTCCGAAGGGCGGGAGGCCGTGGAAACCTGCCCGCCAGTGTATGGATGGGATCTTCTACTTGCTGCGGACCGGCTGCCAGTGGAAAGCGTTGCCTCGGACGTTCGGTGCTCCGAGCACTGTGCATGACAGGTTCCAGCGTTGGCGAGTCGCCGGAGTCTTCGAGGAGTTGTGGGAGCGGGGGTTGTCTGAATACGATGAGGTGCAAGGGATAGATTGGCAGTGGCAGGCAATGGATGGAGCCATGACAAAGGCTCCGCTCGGGGGGTAAGGGCACTGGCCCGAACCCTACAGACCGGGGTAAGAAGGGTACCAAACGCAGCCTGTTGACTGAGGGGAACGGTATTCCCATAGGGGTGAGTGTGGATGGAGCCAACCGCCACGACATGAAGATGGTTGAGGCGACATTGGAATCTATAGTGGCACAACGTCCGGTTCCCCGGCCTGCACAACCTCAGCGGCTGTGTATGGACAAGGGCTATGACTTTGCTGAAGTCGAGCAGTTGGTGGCTCGGTACGGATACACAGCGCACATCCGCAGCCGAGGCCAGGAGCGGAAGGAACAACAGACCCTTCCAGGTTACCGCGCCCGCCGTTGGGTGGTCGAGCGCAGCCATAGCTGGCTGAATCGATTCAGACGCCTGCTCATCCGTTGGGAGAAGCGTTTGGACAACTATCTGGCTATGCTGCACTTTGCTTGTGCCTGGATAACATTTCGCGCTGCTGGAGTTGTCGGATAGGCTCTAAGGAATCACCGCTTGCGGAATACCTGGCGTCGGCTCCTGTCGATGGAGTCGACGCCTCGTTCGTCGCCTATCTGGCCTCGCTCCAGAGCATAAGCGCGGTCGACCCTGGAGTAGCTCGGAGCATAGTGTCGGAGATTGCCGACCAGCGCGGCAATCTCAAGATGATCGCGAGTGAGAACTATTCGTCGCTGGCGGTCCAGCTTGCCCAGGGCAACCTCTTCACGGACAAGTATGCTGAGGGGTACCCGTTCCACCGCTTCTACGCCGGCTGCGACAACGTCGACGCGGTCGAGAGCCTTGCTGCCGAGCTCGCAGTGCAGATCTTCGGCGCCGACCACGCATACATGCAGCCCCACTCCGGGGCGGACGCAAACTTGGTGGCCTACTCAGCGGTGCTCTCGGCCCGCGTTCAGGACCCATTCCTGCAGAAACTTGAAGCCAGAGATGTCACGTCCTTGTCGGACTCCGATTGGGGCGAACTTCGGGCTGCCCTTGGCAACCAGCGCCTTCTCGGGATGGACTACTACTCTGGCGGCCACCTGACGCACGGGTACCGGCACAACATCTCGTCCCGGCTCTTCGCGGCGTCGTCGTACAACGTCGACCGCGAGACGGGGCTCATCGACTACGACAAGGTCCGCGAACGCGCCAGGGAGGTGCGGCCCCTGATACTCCTCGCCGGGTACAGCGCCTATCCCAGGAAGATCAACTTCCGCGTATTCAAAGAGATCGCCGACGAGGTGGGAGCGGTCTTCATGGTCGATATGGCGCACTTCTCGGGGCTGGTGGCGGGCAAGGTCTTCGAGGGCGACTACGATCCCGTCGCTCATGCCGACATCGTAACGTCGACCACACACAAGACGTTGAGAGGGCCTCGCGGCGGGATGATCCTGTGTACCGACGAGTTCGCCGAATACGTCGACAAGGGCTGTCCGCTCGTTCTTGGAGGGCCTCTACCCCACGCGCTCGCTGCCAAGGCCGTCGCCTTCCGTGAGGCCAGCACTCCTGAATTCCGGGACTACGCGCACAGGATCGTCGCCAATGCCGCGTCGCTGGCCTCGTCCTTCATGGAGGAGGGGCTGCAGGTGCTCACGGGCGGCACCGACAACCACCTGATGCTAATCGACGTGACGCCGTTCGGCCTGACCGGGCGCCAGGCTGAGTCGATAGTGCGCGACGCCGGGATTACGCTCAACCGCAACTCGCTGCCCTTCGATGCCAATGGCCCCTGGTACACGAGCGGTCTCAGGATTGGCACGCCGGCCCTCACCACGCTCGGCATGGGCGAGAGCGAAATGGCCGAGATAGCGTCCGTGTTCAAGCTGCTTCTGTCGAGCAGCCGCCCGGCCAAGATCACCAAGGGGCGAAACGCGGGCACCCTGAGCAAGGCGCGCTACAGGACCGACGAGGCTGCCCTGAACGAGGGCAGGTCGCGGGTCGGCGACCTGCTGCGGCGCTTTCCGGTGTACCCGGAGCTCGACCTGGACTTCCTGCGGAGGTCGTTCGCCTAGCCGCTATCGAAACCCAGGGCATCCAGGGCCTGGATAGCAGCCTCACGTTGGGCATCGTACTTGCTCGCTCCCGTTCCCAGCCCCAGGACCTCCCCTCCGACTCTTACTTCGGCGGTGAAGACTGGCTCATGTGCCGTGCCACCGGACTTCACGGTGCGGTACGAGGGTACGGACTTGCCCTGAGCGTGGGCTGTTTCCTGCAGGGCCGATTTGGCGTTCTGAGGTACGACCTTGTCGGCGGCGACGCCCGCTTCTATGGGGATGAACCCGGTCACAAAGTCGCGCGCGGGACCGTATCCCTGGTCTAAGAATAGCGCGCCAACCACTGCCTCCAATGCAGCAGCAAGACAACTGCGTCTGTCCCGGGCGCCGGCTCCTTCCGCGCCCTTTCCCAAGTACAGGTGACGGCCCAGGCCCATACTGCGGGCAATCGAGGAGAGGGTCTCGCCACTTACCAAGGTCGATCTGACGTGCGTGAGCTCTCCCTCGGACCATCCGGGGTTGCGACGAAACAGGTGCTCGGCTATGGCAACGCCTATCACAGCGTCGCCCAGGAACTCCAGCCTCTCGTTCGATTCGGCGAAGACACCCGGATTCTCGTTGGGGAATGAACTGTGCACGAGAGCAAGGCGCAGCAGAGCCTTGTCCTGGAATGTAACGCCGAGGCGACGCTCCAATCCATCGAGGTCACGTTTTCGGGCCACTTCAATCCCCCTCGCCTACACCTCCCGGTACTCGCCCTCGACTGTGCCCTCGGAGTCGCCGTCGGCTTCGGGCGGATCGGTGGGGCCCTGGCCGCCGCTCTGGCTGTAGACGATCTCGCCGACCTTCTGTACTGAAGCCTGGAGTGCGGTTACGGCCGCCGTAATCGCTGCCATGTCCTCGCCCTTGAGCGCGTCTCGGACCGCCTGGATATTGGTGTTCACCTCTTCCTTGAGGTCGTCGGGGACCTTGTCCTCGTTGTCCTTGAGCAGCTTCTCGGCCGCGTAGGTCGCGCTGTCGGCGGCATTACGCGTCTCGATCTCCTCCCGCTTCTTCCGGTCCTCCTCCGCGTGGGACTCGGCGTCCTTCACCATCTGGTCGATCTCGGACTCGCTCAGGCCAGAGCTGGCCGTGATGGTAATCCTCTGCTCCTTGCCCGTGCCCTTGTCCTTGGCCGAGACCTCCAGGATGCCGTCGGCGTTGATGTCGAAGGTCACTTCGACCTGGGGCACCCCGCGCGGGGCGGGAAGGATGCCGTCGAGCATGAACCGCCCTATCGTCTTGTTCTCCGCTGCCATCGAACGCTCGCCCTGCAGGACGTGTACCTCCACGCTGGTCTGGCCGTCGGCGGCGGTCGTGAACGTCTCGGTCTTGGCCGTTGGGATGGTCGTGTTCCGCTCGATCAGTGGCGTGGAGACGCCTCCGAGGGTCTCTATTCCCAGTGTCAGCGGAGTGACGTCTAGGAGCAACAGGTCCTGCACCTCGTGCTTCAGCACACCTGCTTGGATTGCCGCTCCGACCGCGACGACCTCGTCGGGGTTCACCCCTTGGTGGGGCTCCTTGCCGAACAGGTCGACCACGGCCTTCTGCACCGCCGGCATCCGGGTCATGCCGCCCACGAGGATGACCTCGTTGATGTCCCCGGCCGCCGTGCCCGCGTCCTCGAGCGCCTGCCTGCACGGGCCGATGGACCCCTGGACCAGTTCGTCCACCAGCTGCTCCAGCCTGGAGCGCGACAGGGTCATCACGAGGTGCTTTGGGCCCGATGCGTCCGCCGTGATGAAGGGCAGGTTGATCTCGGTCTCAGTCAGAGTCGTCAGCTCGACCTTGGCGCGCTCCGCGGCCTCACGCAGCCTCTGGAGGGCCATCCGGTCCTGCTTTAGGTCGATTCCCTGATCCCGCAGGAACTCGGCCACGATCCAGTCCATGATGCGCTGGTCGAAGTCGTCGCCTCCGAGGTGGGTGTCCCCGTTCGTGGCCAGCACCTGGAAGACACCGTCGCCGATCTGCAGTATCGTTATGTCGAATGTGCCGCCGCCAAGGTCGTACACGGCGATCTTCTCGTCGGTCTTCTTGTCCAGCCCGTACGCGAGCGAGGCGGCCGTCGGCTCGTTGATGATCCGCAGGACCTCGAGGCCCGCTATCAGGCCCGCGTCCTTCGTGGCGTTCCGCTGGCTGTCGTTGAAGTACGCCGGGACGGTCACCACGGCCTGGGTAACCTTCTCTCCCAGCTTGGCCTCCGCGTCGGCCTTCATCTTCTGCAGGATCATCGCGGCGACTTCTGGCGGGGCGTAGCCCTTGCCGCCCATGCTCACGTGGGCGTCCCCGTTCGAGTGCTTCGCGACCTCGAAAGGCACGAGCTTGATGTCCCTCTGCACGTTCTCCTCGTCGTAGCGGCGGCCCATGAACCGCTTGACGGAGAAGACGGTATTGTTCGGATTCGTGACCGACTGCCGCTTCGCCGTCATGCCCACGTACCGCTCGCCGGACTTCTCGTTGACCGCGACGACGGAAGGCGTCGTGCGGGCCCCTTCGGCATTCTCCAAAACACGGGGGTCGCCGGCCTCGATGACGGCCATGCAAGAATTGGTCGTGCCCAGATCGATTCCCAGAACCTTCGGCATTACTGTGCCACCTCGCTTTCCTCGTTATGTTGCTCTACTTGTTTCGCAACGACGACCTGCGCTGGTCTCAGCACACGGTCCCGCTGCCTGTATCCCTCTCTAACTACGCGGACCACCTCACCTTCCGACGCGGAAGTCGATTCCTCGTACAAGACAGCTTCGGAGTCGTGTGGGTCGAAAGTGCTGCCCACCGCTTCGATCCTGCTGACGCTCTCGGATTCCAGCAGGGCTGTCATGCTCTTGTGCACGAGCCGTAGGCCCTCCAGCCAGCCCGGCGCGACCGCGTCATCCGGCACGAGCGCCATCGCCCGCTCGAAGTCGTCCATCACAGAGAGAACCCTGAGCAGGATCGCAGTGTTCGCACTGCGTCTCGCCTCTTCGCGCTCTTCGCCCGCGCGCTTCCTGTAGTTCTCCAGGTCCGCCTGGGCCCTCAGCGCCATCAGCTTGAACTGGTCTTTCTCCCTGAGGGCCTCTGCAAGCTGCTCTTCCAGGAGAGAAGACTCCTGCTCGGCATCGCCTTCCAATGGTCCCTGTTCGGCCTCTTCGCCCTTGCTCATACCTTGTGTTTGTCTCCCATGTGTGTAGCCGTTCACCGCACCTGGACGTGAAGAGCCTCGAACAGCTCGCCTAGCACCTTGTCGACGTACTCCCGGAGCCTCGCGTCGTCTACTTCCGACACGCCTGCCTTGGCCTCGAGCATCCTGTTGAACAGCCCCAGAACGAGCTGCACACCCGCTACGTTCAGTCCCAGCTCCCCCACGAGGTGCTTGATGAGCCTGAGGCGGGCTATGTCCTCCTCCGAGTAGAGCCGCAGCATCCCCACAGTGCGAGACGGGCGCACCAGTCCGGCCCTCTCGTACTTGCGGAGGGTCTGGGGGTGCATCTCCAGGATTCGAGCGGCGACGCTGATAATGTAGACGCCCTCAATCTGCCCGTGCGGCCCCTCTTCTATGAACCTGCGACCTCGCTGCATCTAGTGCGTCCTAACCTCTGGCTGCCCTCTGCCGTTATAGGTATCAACAAGGCAGACCATTAGGGTCATCGGCTATGAATCCACAATTCACATAAGAGTGTATATCTTGATACAGCGCGTGTCAAGTTGTATAATACAGAACCCTATCCAGCAGCCGGTGGCCCCTATCGAAGCCGGAGGCGTAGGGCCGGCGCCACAAACTGATAACTACAGCGGGCTATGGACCCGCGAGGGAGGTATGCGATGGTGATATTCAAGGCTTGCCGGAGATGCAGGGGAGACATGCACGTCAACAGGGACTTCTACGGTGACTACCGGGAGTGCCTCCAGTGCGGTCTCATGGAAGACATCATGAGCCCGGAGCGGGTGCGGCTTCTAGAGGAAGTCGGTGTGAAGAAGGGTGGGGTCGAAGCCGCCTGACCGCTCGCCGCTCTCCCGTACCTCAAGAGGGGCTCCCACGCGGGGCCCCTCTTCCGTTTATCGGAGGTTGTCCCAGAAGCGCTGCTCCTTCCAGGGGTCGCCTTCCATGTGGTAGCCGCGCTGCTCCCAGAAGCCCGGCGCGTCCTCGGCGATGAACTCCATTCCGTTCACCCATTTTGCGCTCTTCCATCCGTAGCGCTTCGGCACGACCAGACGCATTGGACCGCCGTGATCGGGTGGCAGCGGCTCGCCGTCGTGCCGGTATGCGAACAGCACGTCCGAGTCTCGCAGGACGTCCAGCGCGACGTTGGTCGTGTAGCCGCCGTAGCAGTGGACCATCACGTAATTCGCCTCGGGCTTGGGGGTGACCAGACTGAGGACGTCGTCGAAGAGCACGCCCTCCCATGTGTTCTGGAGGCGGCTCCACTGGGTCACGCAGTGGAACTCGGCGTCGGCCGTGGTCTTGTCGAGGCCGGTGAACTGTTCCCAGTCAAGCACCATCTCCTTCTCCACGAGGCCGAAGACCCTGAACCGCCAATCGGTCAGATTGATGCGGGGCGTCGGTCCGAAGGTCAGAACGGGGAACTTCTCCGTGACGTACTGCCCGGGCGGGGCGTCAACGCCGTCCGGGTTCTGCTTTACTCTGGTAAGTCTTCCAAGCTTCTTCAGCACAGGTCGCACCTCGCTTCCGGGAATCTGTGCAGGGATGGTAAGGCTGGAACGAATCGTAGGCAGGGACTCGCTTAGGGCCTGAGAAATGGGTCGCGTCCTGCAACGGTCCCTACAAGAATCCTAGCATAGACGGGCCAGGGTGCGCCGGGCGGGGGCTGTAATTGCGGAGCAGGCGGTCACAGGTCTTCAGGGCGATAGACGAGCGAGCCGCCATACACCCCCAACCTGGTGTCGCCCAGGATGTCCCAGGCGTAGTAGACCGTGACGATACGCCCGTCGTCCATCTGGACGGAGCTGGGATAGCCGCAGTCCCGGTCGCCCACGTCGCCCACGAGCATCAGCCTGTTGTCGGCGTCCCACGTCCTGCCGTCGTCGCTGCTCAACATCCCCTGGACGCCGAACGGCGGCAGGCGCCGTCCGTATGTGAGCAGAAGCCGTCCGTCCTGGAGGCGTATCACATCGCCGGGGTGCTCATTGTTCCCGGTCACGCGGACGGGCTCGGTCCACGTGCGCCCGTTGTTGCTGGAGTCGATCTGCCACAGGCCGGTGGCGTCCTCATCGGTCCTCCGGAGCATGACCATGAGCCGTCCGCCTCCCAGGTCGCACAGGGCCGGCTCTCCATACCCCTCGGCCAGCGTTACACAGTCCGACCACGTCCGGCCGTGGTCGCTGGACCGGACGAGAAAAGACGCATTTGCCGAGCGCGGCCTCTCGGTCGTGCTGATCGCGTATCCCATGAGCATCTCGCCGCTCTCGAGGGTCAGCATCTTGTTGAAAGCTGACGCGTACCGGTGGTGGTCCTCCGGCCCCGTCCTGCCCGTGTAGCTCCACTGCTCGTTGCCCTGGCCTTCTACGAGCTCCGCCTCGCTCCAGGTCGCGCCGCAGTCCGTCGAACGGGACATCCACAAGGCCGTGTAGCCGCCACGGTCCTTCTCGGGCGTCCAATTGCCCGCGACGTACCTGTTCGCCCTGATGAAGCAGGCCAGCAGGGTACCGTCCGCCGCCACGCCGAACGCGGGGTTGCGGTCGTCCGGGCCCATGTCCGAGATGACGGACGCGTGGCTCCACGACTCTCCCCCGTCGGGCGAGGAGACGAAAACGAGCCGCCCCCGCGCGCCTATATGGAAGTCGCCGTCGCGCGTCACGACTCCCAGGTGCCCGTTCGGCAGCCTTTGAAGGGCAGGCCAGAACCCTCCCATCGTGGTCATGATGTACCGTTTCACCGCCAGGGGCCGGTAGACCGAGCTGGATACGGGAATTTCTCTCCTGAAGTACATAGCAGCTCCTTTCTAGTGGAGGCTCCATCTCGTGGCCATGATACAAGTCTTCTCGCCCTCGTTCTCGATCTGGTAGTAGATCGTGAGCAGCTCGCCCGGCTCGATCTCGACCGTAGCCGGGTAGCCCAGGTCGCCGTTTGGCGAGTCGTCGCGCAGCACGATCTCGTTCTCGATGTCCCAGGTCACACACCCGTCGCGGCTGAGGCAGGCCCGCTCTCCGAAGGGCTCCTTCCTGATGCCGTAGGTGACCAGGGCATCTCCGCTCGCCAGCCTGATCAGGTGCGGCGGCCAGCCCCAGATCGGCGTGGGGTGGGCGGACGTCCACGTTCTGCCGCCGTCCAGGCTCTCGGACTGGTGCATGTACCACTCGTCGTACCGCTCCCTTGTCGGCTCGTACCGGATCAGCGTCACGATCCGGCCGTCCGGAAGCTCCACCAGGTGAGGCTCGTTGAAGTAGCTGGCGTCCGCCAGCTTCTCCTGAGGTATGGGTATGATGCCTGCCATCTGCCAGGAGCGTCCCTCGTCCCTGGACTCGACGGACGCAACTGTGGGCCTTCCGTCGATTCTCGTGTTGCCGACCATCATGAGTCGTCCGTCCCCGAGCTGTATCGGGCCGTGGGGCGCGGTCACGATGGTGTCGGCCTGGGGCTCCCAGGTCCTTCCTCCGTCGGTCGAGCGACGCGACCAGTGGCCGTGGTACCTGTCCCTGTCGCGTTGCGGGATCTTCTTCCAGTGCCGCATCCAGGACATGTATTCGTCCGGGTACTGCTCCCTGTACCGGTCCGGGTCCGAGTACGACGTGCCTGTGAACCAGGTGATGACGAGGGCGCCCGAACGCGACACGACGAGGCCTGTGTCGCGGTCGTCCAGCGGCGAATTGTTGATCGTCTCGGGCTCGGTCCACGTCTCGCCGCCGTCGCTGCTCCGTATGAGCTGGTTTACGCCGTAGGGACAGACGTGGGTCTCCCGTTCACCGGAGAACACGACCAGGAGCTCGCCATTGTCGGTACGCCCAATAGTCGGCCAACCCAGGTAGTTCTCGGCCTGCTTGCATATCACCTTGCTCCAGTGGACTGTCGCGCTCGCGCCGGACATCGGTTTCCTCCCTGACGATCGACGATACGGTAACACGTTGGCCGGGCATGTCAATCGAGATGCACCTCCCAGATCCACCACCTAATTTGGACGGATGGCGTGACGGACTGCCTCTGAGGCTATGGCTGTGCACCTTGCCGGGGATGGGTTCCCGCCCCCGACTGCTCGGGGGCAGGCTCTTCGCGGGAATGACGGAGGTGGGGGATTTGGGACCTCCGGACACGTCTCCAGGCTGGTACCGGGTGGGGTCAGTCCCACTCTGGTGCGGGCGATGAGAAGACCGGCAAAGTGTTACAATGGGCACGCCCCTGAGCGATTGGGGGCTTACTTGTGTAAGGGCGGAATGCCCAGACCCCGTGAACTGGAGGCACACCAAATGGCCCGTACGTTCGTCTCGCGCGAGATATTTCCGGAGTACGTCGAGGAGATCAGGAGCCAGACGGACGCGGAGATATGGGAGGATGAGATGCCGCCTCCGCGAGACGTGCTGCTGGAGAAGGTGCGGGGAATCGACGGGCTGCTTTGCCTGCTGACCGATGGAATAGACGCCGAGCTAATGGACGCGGCCGGGCCGCAGCTCAAGGTCATCAGCCAGATCGCCGTCGGATACAACAACATCGATATTGCCGAGGCGACCAGGCGGGGTATCCCCGTGGGCTACACGCCAGAGGTCCTGACGCAGACGACGGCCGACGCGACGCTGGCGCTGATGCTGGCCGCGGCGAGGCGCATCACCGAGGGAGAGCGGGCAGTCCGCGCCGGCCAGTGGCGGACGTGGCATCCCCTCCACTACCTTGGGCAGGACCTCTACGGCGCGACGTTGGGGATCGTCGGCATGGGACGGATCGGGCTGGAGGTGGCGAAGCGCTGCCTAGGGTTCGACATGAAGATCCTCTACTATGACCTCAACCAGCGCAAGGACCTCGAGGCGGATTATCCCCTGACGTATGTCGACCTCGACACGCTCCTGCGCGAGTCGGACTTCGTGTCGCTGCACACCGTGCTCAACGACTCGACCCACCATATGATCAGCGACGATGCACTGGCGAGGATGAAGTCGAGCGCGGTCCTGGTGAACGCCGCCAGGGGCCCCATTGTCGATCCCGCGGCCTTGTACAGGGCGCTGGCGGACGGGCAAATCGCCGCCGCTGGACTGGACGTGACCGACCCTGAGCCCATTCCGGTGGACGACCCGCTGCTCACCCTGGACAACTGCGTCATAGTGCCCCACCTGGCGAGCGCGAGCGTAGCCACCCGCCGCGAGATGTCCAGGATATCCGCGACCAACCTGCTCAACGGAATCAGGGGCGACAGACTGCTAACGTGCGTCAATCCCGAGGTGTACGACCTAGGTCACCCAGGGGATGAACTCGCGCCACTCGTCCATGATGGGGCGGTGGCGGAACAGGGCGTAGGGCTCGGGGCGCGGCGCAGCAGGCTTCCTCAGTAGACGCATCCGCGCCTCCTTGGGCGTGAGGCCAGCCTTTATGTGGTTGCACTGAACGCAGGCGCTGACCACGTTGTCCCACTCGTGGGCCCCGCCGCGCGAGCGGGGGACTATGTGATCGAGCGTCAGCGTCTTCCCTGGCGCACCGCAGTACTGGCACATGAAATTGTCCCTGTAGAAGATGGCCCGCCGGGACAGTCGACGCCGGATAATCGGCTGCTTCACCATGTACACCAGCCGTATGACGGACGGAACCGCGAAGGTGGCCGACACTGTGCGTATGTCGCCGCGGCCGTTCTCCATCAGCTCAGCCTTGCCCAGCCCGACCAGGACCATGGCGCGGCGGACGTTGCATATGTTCAGAGGCTGATAGTTCTGGTTGAGTACGAGTACGGGCGCGTGGATCATGGCAGCCATTACGGAGAAACTCGCTCCGCCAGCTCTACCTCGGACTCGAGGATGTCGACGGCACGGGTGAACGTGGGCGGTACGAAGCCCAGGGCGTCACCGGGAAGCGCGTCGAATACGTCCAAGTGTACCGAAACCACCGGGGACCCGACCAGAGTACCTTCGAATGTGTCCACCACTCTGTCGACTCGTCCCAGGTCTACGGCGCTGGACGGAACGCCGGACAGGGCCTCGTCGTAGTCGGTCCCATATGTCAGGGCTGCCAGGCCAACCACAAGCGCGCTGGTGAGCGCTACTCCGATGAGGAAGCCGAGGACCAGCCCTCCCCCACGGTCCACGACGCTGGACAACCCAAGCGTCGCCAGCTTCAGCACGAACGCGAGCTTGGACACTATCCGTGCGATCAGGAGGAATGCGGCGATGATGACAACGTAAGTGGCGACTGTCAGGATCGTCTCGTTCTGGACAGTCTTGCTCAGCAGCTCCCCGACGTCGCCGTCTATCGAGACCAGGCCGCTCAGGAACTCCCCGACGCCGCCGCTCAACCGGCCGGCGACCAGCCAGCCCACGTAGACCGCTGCAGCTACGAGCAGAGCCTTGATGAGGCCCAATTTGAGGCCTACGGCGGCGCTGACCGCCAGCGTACCGAGCAGGACGTAGTCGAGCCAGTTCATCGCATGTCCCCGCGAATGGCGCCCGAAGCATGATTCTGTGTGCCTGGCTATGCTGCAGACAGCCAGTCGACGCCGGGCAAACCACGACTTGCGCCAGCTTTGAGTTTACCATAGATGCTTCTGCCTACGAACCGCGTGCCGCCTATGTGCGCCCCTGAGTCCGCCGTGGACCTCGACCCTTGGGCAGGAGTGCGTTGCTCGAAGCCCCCGTGCGGCTTGACACTCTTTCGCGCGCGTTGCTAGCATGAGCGAAGGAGCATCGGCGATCTCCGTTCCCCAATGACAATGGACAGACAGGCTGCCGTTATCCTGGCCGCCGGACGAGGCGCCCGGATGAGGTCCGGGTTGCCCAAACCCCTACACCGCGTTTGCGGTAGGGAGATGGTGGCCCTTGTGGCAGAGGCGGCAAGAGCCGCGGGCATGGATTGCCAGATCCTGGTCGTTCCTCCAGACGCGGCGGCTGTCAGGGACCTGCTCGGCGGCCATGCCACCTATGTCGAGCAACCCGAGCCTCTGGGCACGGGCCACGCCCTTCTGCAGGCGCGCGACAGCCTGAATGGGGTCGACGAGATTACGGTAATGACTGCCGATGCGCCCCTCGTCCGCCCTGAGTCACTTGAATCGGTGGGGGATGAGCATCGCAAGAGCAATGCTTCCATCACGCTCCTGACTGCCATGATGGACGATCCGGGCGACTTGGGCCGAGTGATCAGGAATGGCCACGGTGTCAGCGCCATCGTGGAACACGGGGCAGCGGACTCGGAGACCCTGTCGATTCGCGAGGTGAACAGCGGTGTATACAGGATGCGTACGTCCTGGCTGTGGCCCGCCCTGGCGTCGCTGGTGCCCTCCGAAAACGGCGAGGTGCTTCTGACCGATCTGGTGGCCTCGGCCGTCCAGTCTGGAGACAAAGTCGCGTCCGTGGTGGTCGGAGAGGCGTCGGAGGTTATGGGCGTCAACGACCGTGTGCAGCTGGCCGAAGCCGAGGCTGTAATGCGAAAGCGTCTTCGCAAGCTGTGGATGCTGCGCGGGGTTGGGATGCCGCACCCGGAGTCTGTCTACATCGACGTCGGCGTCGAGATAGGCAGCGACACGGTGATTATGCCCAATACACACGTCACCGGGCGTACAAGCATTGGCAGCGGGTGCATAATAGGCCCCAACAGCGTGGTTACAGATTCGATAATAGGGGACTACTGCAGCGTGCAGTCATCGATGGTCGCCGGGGCCGAGCTGGAAGACCACGTGGAGGTTGGGCCCTTCAGCAACATCAGGCCGGGCACCCGCGTCGAGACGGATGCCAAGGTCGGCACGTCGGTCGAGGTGAAGGGGAGCCGCATAGGCAGAGGAGCACGAGTCCACCACTTCAGCTACATAGGCGACGCCGACTTGGGCGCCCGTGTCAACGTCGGCGCCGGCACGGTTACGTGCAACTTCGATGGCAAGGAGAAGCACGCGACGCGAATCGGCGACGGAGCGTTTATCGGATCGGGCACTATGCTGGTGGCGCCGGTAGACGTCGGGCCTAACGCCCGCACGGGAGCCGGCGCCGTAGTCACGCGCGACGTACCTGAGGGGACGCTCGTTGTCGGGGTACCTGCCCGTGTGCGCAGCGTGAAGAGAACCTAAATTGGAGAGCGACAGTACGTTGCCCTGGGTGGCGCTGGCCATCTCAGGGATAGGTTTCTTCCTGGCATCCTTCGGCGAATCGAGCATCGCCTCCGTGAGGCGCGAGCGTGTCCAGTGGCTCGTCGTCCACGAAGTGCCGGGGGCCGCTGCCCTCGAGGCTCTCTACTCCACACCTCTCGGACCTTCTGGCTCGGTGGCGCTCCTGAAGTACGTGATGCTCGGCGCCACCCTGGTATCCGGCGTAGCCCTCGCGATAGCGATCGGCGGCATCCACTGGGCGCTTGCCTACCTTGCGGGTGCGGGAGGCCTCGGCGCGGTAGGTATCGTGCACGTCGCGGCTGCGGGGCTGGCCAGGCTCTACGGAGAGCGGGCGGCCCTCAGACTGGCGAGGCCTGTCAGGGTGCTGTCAAGGCTGCTGGGGCCGCTGCTCACCCTTGAAGAGAGGGTGGCGCGAAGTCTGATGAGCCCACTCGGCGAGGAGAGCACGCCGACATCCAACGGACCGGCTGAGGGCCTCGGGATCGATGGAGATGAGGAGACACTCGACGAGCACGAGGCGCGTATGATCCGTGGAGTGGTCGATCTCGACCGCACCATCGCCAGAGAGGTCATGGTGCCCAGGGTGGACATGGTCACGGTCCGGCTGGGCGTGCCCATGTCGGAGGTCGTGCGGACCATGATGGAGTCGGGACACAGCCGAATTCCGGTCATCCGGGGGGACGTGGACCATATAGAGGGGATCGTCCACTCCAGGGAGATTCTCGGGCTGCTGGGCAATGGGAATGGGACACAGAGCACCCTGACAATGGACATCGTGCGGCAGGCCCTCTTCATCCCGGAATACAAGACGCTGGAAGAGCTGCTGACCGAGTTCCAGGAGACGCAGCGCCACATCGCTATCGTCGTCGACGAGTACGGGGGCGTGTCGGGCCTGGTGACTATCGAAGACCTGCTCGAGGAGATCGTGGGTGAGATCACGGACGAGTTCGATGTCGAGGAGCCTGGGGTCGAACAGGTAGGAGAGAACGAGTTCATGCTCGACGCCCGCATTGGCATCGACGAAGCGGGAGAGATACTTTCTACCGAGCTCGTGGGCGATGGCTTCGATACTCTGGGCGGGTTCGTGTACCAGCGTCTCGGGAGGATAGCCAAGACTGGCGACTCCGTCGTCCACGACGGGTTGAAGATCGAGGTCTTGTCGACGGCGGGCCGGCGGGTCAAGCGCCTGCGCGTCACGAAGGTCCCATCGTAGTCGTGGGACGCAAGCCCCTCGGCTTGCATCTCTTCTCCCCACGCCTGAGCCGGTGCTGGCTGGCGGAGGGTTACGCTAGAATCGGCGCATGGTTCGCCTGAGCGCTCTCGCCTACGCGGTCTCGCTGCTGTTCGCGGTCGCGTGCTCCGGTGGCTCCGGGCCGCTGCCTGATGCAACCCCTGGACCTGCTCTCGGAATTGGCGGCCTGGTGGATGCCGCCACACTGGACATGAAGGTCATGTTCGAGTACAGGGGCGACTTCGGCTGCCCCGGCGACAAGGCAGGGCCGAAGGAGTGGCCCGGCTGGTTCGATGGTCCCGCCGAGACCGAATACGCCGAGGTTACGTATCTTCCGGACGTGTCTGACCTGCCTGCCGATGAGTTGTGCCGCACAGACATGGAGATGCCGGACGGAAGCAAGGCACGCATCTTCTCCAGCGCCAGACGGCGCACAGTCGACCGCCACTTCCAGTGGATGGCGTCCCATGGCCTTGACGGCGTGTTCCTGAGACGCGCTGTTGGGGAGCCAGACGAAGGGAGGATGGCCGACTTCCGCAACAGGGTGACCGAAAGCGTCATGGCAGGAGCTGAGGCCCACGGCCGGGTCTTCGCGATCATGTACGTCTTGGATCGAGTTGCTCCTGGAGACGTCGTCAGTGACTGGGCCTACGTCGTGGACGAGCTCGATCTGACTGGCAGCGATCGATACCTGCATCACAACGGCCGCCCTGTGTTGGGCATCGACGGATCGGGGCTTGCCCAGGATCCCACCGGGCCTGATTACCTGCTGGGACTGGTATCGCGCCTGCGGACCGCTGCGTCCGGCGGCGGGGAGCCTGCGCTGTTCGTGGTGATCCCCGCCGGGTGGCCATCGCAGGAGGGAGGATCGTGGGCCGAACTGTACCGGAGCGTCGACTACATCAGCCCCTGGGGTGTAGGCGAGTTCGGGAATGAGGATGGTGCTGCGGAGTTCGGGGTCACCGTCCTGGCGCCCGGTGCGGCGGACGCGGATGCTGCCGGAGTGGGTTACGCTCCGGTTGTGTGGCCAGGCCTCTCCGGGACCGCTGACTCGCCCCTCAACGCAGTTCCGCGCGACGGTGGCCGGTTCTACTGGAGGCAGGTGTACGAGGCCGTTTCGGCGGGCGCTGACGCGCTCTATATTGCGTCGTTCGACGGTATGGATGACGGCACGGCGATGTTCAAGCTCGTCCCGGGGACTGGCGGGCTGCCGGTTGGCGGGAATTTCCTGTCACTCGATGTAGACGGATACGACCTGCCCAGCGACTGGTTCCTGCGACTGAGCGGCGAGTCGGGCAGGGTGTTGCGGGGCGAGATACCCCTTTCCGCCTCAATACACATCGTCCCGAACAGACTCCCCGACGCCGCCCGGAATCGCATCGAAATGGAGTTCAGCACGACGGCGGGTAGGGCAGCCGTCGACATCTCCACCCCGGGCAACATACTGACGGTCCGGCTTGTCGGGACTTCAGGGGAGCCAGGCGAGGCGATTGCGTCGACCGAGGGCCTCGTCCTTAGTCAGGCAGGTCCCGGATCGTCGGGTGCCCACAGGATCGGCATGAAGGTCGAGTACACGGTGGATGAAGCAGTACTGCGCGGGCCGATGGAGCTGAGGTTGGAGAAGGGGCCGCTGGGGAGCAGCGATCTGAGGGTCGTTCGGCTGACTCCGCAGGGAGTGCGGGTGCTGAGGCAGGTCAGCCACCGTGACACTCCGAATTTGCCGGCCGGCGAGCCGATGACGGTGGTGATTCCGCGAGTGGGCGAGTAGCGGGGCGCTCAACCGGCCCTGCGCACTTCCTGTGCGAAGCGGCGTATCTTGGCGGCGTTCTTCACACCGTCCGTCTCGACGCCGCTTGACACGTCGACGCCCCACGGGCCCACCTCCGCGACGGCGCGGGCTACGTTGTCGGGCGTCAGCCCGCCCGCGAGTATCAGGTCGTAGCGCGAGGCGAGCCCACTGGCGATGCGCCAGTCGAATGTGCGTCCCGTTCCCCCAAGGGCGCCCTGCTCGTACTTGTCGAGCATGGGGGTGTAACCGGAGCCGATGACCTCCTCGATCTGCCGCGCCGCCCTCTCTACCGCGTCGTCGGTGGGGATGTCGTCGTGTACCTTGATCTGCCTTATGACCGGCACAACGACCTCGTTCCAGTATTCTCTCGGCTCGTCGCCGCAGAGCTGCGCAAGCTCGAGACCGCACTGCTCGACGATGTGGTTGATCTCGTCGACGGGCTGGTTGGCGAAGAGGCCCACGAGTGTGGGTACCCGGTCCTCCTGCGCGGCCCGGAGGCGCTCGACGATGGATTGGGCCTGCTCCAGTGTGATCCGGCGCCGCACGCCCGGGACGAAGTTCATGCCCAGAAAGTCGGCCCCTGCCTTCGCGGCAGCCAGCGCGTTGTCGGCGTCGCGCAGGCCGCATATCTTGAACTTCGTCACACCAGCTCCCTCAGCCTCGCGCCCGGGTCGTCCGCGGTCACCAGCGCCTCGCCCACGAGTATGGCGTGTGCGCCCGCTTGGGCTACTCGCGCCACGTCATCCCTGGAGCTTATTCCGCTCTCGCTGACGACGATACGGTCCGGCGGCACCCCCGGCGCAAGGCGTTCGGTGACCGCCAGGTCGGTCTTGAACGTGTGCAGGTCCCGGTTGTTGATCCCGACTATCTCCGCGCCCGCATCGAGGGCCTGTTCGAGCTCGCGCTCAGTGTGTACCTCGACCAGGCATTGCAGCCAGAGACGCCTGGCGGCGTCCATGAGCTCGGACATCTGATCGGAAGACAGCATCGCCACTATGAGCAGCACGGCGTCGGCTCCGTGCGCCCGAGCCTCCCACACCTGGTACGGGTCGAACAGGAAGTCTTTTCGCAGTATGGGGACCTGCCGAGGCCTGAGTGCTCCATGTATGGAAGCCATATCTTCGAGGCTGCCCTGGAAGAAGGGCCCGTTCGTAAGCACGGATACCGCCGCTGCCCCATTGTCAGCGTATGTAGCCGCGAGCCCCGCCGCGTCGATGTTCTCGCGCAGAACCCCCTTGGAAGGTGTAGCGCGCTTCACCTCGGCGATAACCCTCGTATCGATGCCCATGAGGGAGCCGGCTAGATTGAGCGGCGGCGGGTGTCCCGCATCCTGGACGCGGCGCTCGAGCTCGCTCAGCGGCGCAGCGGTCCTCCGGAGCTCCAGGTCCTTTCGCTCCACGTCGAAGATCTTCTTCAGTATGTCGGGTGTGTCGGCTGCCAATGGCCTACTAGTATCGATTCAAGGTAGTTTTGGCGAACGTCCAGCCCCCCGCCCCTCTGGGTTCCCGCCCCGTATCGAGTACGGGGCAGGCTTTTCGCGGGAATGACGGCAATCCGAGGGTTCTGTCATATTTAGATTGAAGCAGTACTAGATTCGTTTGAGAAGCCTGTCGTATTCGTGATGTGGTCCGATCCAAAACCATATGATATCGCCCTCGTACAGGACTCCAAGGGCGCGATAGTCGATGCTCACTCGCGCCGAGTACACCGGACGCCGCCGACTCACCCTCTTGAAGTCCAGGCTGGGGTGATTGGGATTCGACGCAAAGAAACGATAAGAGTCGCGCGCCCGTCGCCTTACGTGGCTGGGAAGGAGTCGATAAGCATCCCAGAAGCTCTCATGCGCAAGAGAACGCATGACTAACTAGAGCTCTTCCAGATCGAGAGGTCGAGTCAGTCCACCTCGGTGCGCCGCCACGGTCTCATCGGCTAGCCGCTCCAACAGGTCCTCAGATTCGGGACGGCTGAACAATTCTGCCCATTGCCGCTCCGACTCCAGCTCAGCCAAAAGGAAGCGTGCAAACTTGTCCTGTTCTTGCTGTGGAAGCTCGGAGGCTCTCTCGAATGCCTGTTGAAGAAGCTTGGTCATCTGCTTATCTCCTTCTCGATCTCTAGGTAGTGTTGACATTTCGTGTCATCCCGAGCGCAGCGAGGTATCTAATACCAAGTCACCGTGATGCCGCCGTATATGTGCGGCCAGGGAGTGGGTTCCCGCCCCGTATCGAGTACGGGGCAGGCTCTTCGCGGGAATGACGGCTTTACGGCGCGCTTAAAATGAATTGGTATAAGAACCTTGCACTGAGGCTACCATCTTAGATTCCTCGCCCCGCGGCGCTCCGTTCAGAATGACACGACTGGGAGCCTCCTTTAAGGTTGAGGATGTCGAGTCCGCAATAGGTCCGCAGGGACGCGGCTGTCTCGCGCCTCTCCGATTAGTATGTGGGACAGACATGCCCCATTGAGGCGCTAGAGAGGATATGGTAGCGCCGATGTTCGCTCGGAATCAATGCCGGGGCTGCTCATGCCTGTGCAAAGTGTGCTCAGCCGTACGTGGAAATCGAGCCGCCTGTCTGGAGTCCACCACTCGAGGAACTTGTCGTGCGCGTAGCTGCCCAGCCACCGCTCGAAGGCGGCCAGATGTGCGAAGACTTCCCTCAAGTCCTCGTCGCTCGATCTGTCCCTCCAGCGCAGCATCAGGGAATGGGCAGACTGATGATCGTTTATCTCCCCGAGCCGCTTCTGGAGCTCCGCAAGCACGGGCATAACGTCGTCAAAGGGGGACTCCAGCGCGCCGCCAAGCAATTCCAGCGAGTATCTAACGCGCTTCTCGGCGATTCTCATTCTGTGCAGGGCGCGTGAGTCGGTAAGGTCCTCGAACGAGCGGTCGACGAATCGTTGGAGTGGTGGAAGAAGCGCGCTCCCTGCCCAGTCGCTCAGCTTGGGTTCGGGTCCGTCGCCCCGCCACCTTACCTGTTCCGACAGCAGGGCTCGCTCATCAAACCACCCCTGCTTGCTGGCCTTCCTGTGGGACCGCTTGATTGGCTTCTGGGCTTTGGTGCGGCGGCTTCGCACGCGGTCGATGGCAGCCGCTAGCTGGGGACTGGCGCCCCCCGCGGCCGCCAGCCGGGACAGCCGCCCCTCGATCACGTCCAGGTCTCGCGCGGGCCCTGCAGCCCTGCGAATCTGGTTCAGGCGTGACACCACCTCTCCGGAAGCGCCCTGGGGAAACCAGGGATCGAATAGCCGAATGATGGCCGCGGCCCGCCGCGAGGCCACACGGAGGTCATGGACGTACTCCACGTCCTTCTCCGGATGCCTGGCGGCACGCGGTAAGAGCTTGGCGACCCTCTTTAGCCGCCGGTCGATGGTGCGGGCGGCTAGCAGGCCGACAGGCTGGTGCCAGCCTCCCATGGGTTCGTGGAGCTTGCCCTTGGTCAACTTAGGTTGACCATCTGCTTTGGCGTCATCGACCACTCGATCCACCCGCATCGCCCATACCTTGGCGCAGGGAGACTAAGCTTGCACAGCGCCCCCTTTCTGAGCCTGATCACGGGCTCCGGGTTCCCAGTGGTCAGGACGGATATCAGGCTGCTCAGGCTTGGCTCATGGCCCACGACCATCACGTCTTCTGCCGACGAATATCCCGTAGCAAGCTGGCTAACGAGCTGGGATGGGCTGCCATTTGGCGCAAGAGCGTTGGATATCACAAGCCGGGTGTTCATGTGCAGGCCCTCGTGTACCATCTCGGCTGTCTGGACGGCCCTTACAAGGGGGCTGCTAATGATCACGTCGATGGAGACCCCCAGCGAATGGAGTCCCCTGACCTGGCGGGCCATCCTGCGGACCCCCTTCTCGGTGAGCGGGCGTTCGTTATCGTTGGTGTACTCAGCGCTGCTCCGGTCCGCGGCCACTCCGTGCCTCAGCACGTACAGGTCCATGTCGAATCGACTCCTGGGGACGGAGCCGGCCGGCCACCGTCCCTCTGCCTTCTCGTCCAATTCTATGCGGAAGTCTATGTCGGCAAGGGTAGGCTGTCAACGAACGGGCCGGGTGGCCAGGGCCTTTCCATTGTTGAGATAGGGTCGTACCTTGCCGTTCGGCCTGAGCTTGTCGAAGGCCCCAATTGTGGTTCGACAGGCTCACCACGAACGGACTTTGGAAAGGCCCTGCCGGGCGGCTATCTCTGTCTTCGGACAAGTCAAAAATATGGTATAATCGTATCTGCGTAACAGCCATCCGGCCTAGTCAAACTGACCTCTACGGGAGCGTCTGATGGTAACCAAAACCGAATACGGCTTCATCATGCCGAAGAGACTCGAGGAGGAGATGCGCTCGTCCTACATGGACTATGCCATGAGCGTCATCGTCGCTCGGGCACTGCCGGATGTCCGTGACGGGCTGAAGCCGGTACAGCGCAGGATACTTTTCGCGATGCAGGGACTCGGCATGAGGTCCAATTCCTCCTACAAGAAGAGCGCCAGGCTCGTAGGTGAGGTGCTGGGCAAGTACCATCCCCACGGCGAGACAGCCGTTTACGACGCCATGGTTCGCATGGCCCAGGACTTTTCGATGCGGGTGCAGCTGGTGGACGGGCAGGGGAATTTTGGGAGCGTCGACAACGACCCGCCCGCGGCGATGCGATACACGGAGGCGCGGCTAAGCTCTGCTGCCGAGGAGATGCTGGTCAACCTCGACGAGGAGACTGTGGACTTCGTCGACAATTTCGATGCGAGCCTGCAGGAACCGGTGCTCCTGCCCGCCAGGCTTCCGAACCTGCTGCTCAATGGAGCGTCCGGGATTGCCGTGGGAATGGCGACGAACATCCCCCCTCACAATCTCTCGGAGCTGTGCGACGCCATATACCTGCTCCTCAGGGACCCCGATGCGACGACGAGCGCGCTAATGCAACGCGTTCGAGGGCCCGACTTTCCGACCGGCGCGACGATCATGGGCAACGAGGGAATCCGGGAAGCCTATGAGACAGGGCGTGGTCAGATAGTGGTGCGTGGGACCGCGACCATTGAACCCATGAAGCGGTTGGGCCGTATGCAGATCGTCGTCACCGAGCTTCCCTACCAGGTCAACAAGGCCACGTTGATCGAGAAGATCGCCGGCCTCGTCAAGAGCAAGCGGCTGGAGGGCATATCCGAGATCCGGGATGAGTCGGACCGTCGAGGGATGCGAATCGTCATGGAGCTGAGGTCCGGCGCGCAGGGTCTGGTGATCCTGAACAAGCTCTACAAGCTGACCGCTATGCAGAGCACCTTCTCAGCGAACATGCTGGCGCTCGTCGACGGCACACCCCAGATGGTCACTCTGCGGGACGCACTTCTCGAGTACATAGGGTTCCGTCGCGTGGTGATCAGGCGCAGAGCGCAGTTCCAGCTACGGAAAGCCATGGAGCGTTCTCACATACTGGAGGGGCTGAGGATCGCGCTGGCGAACCTCGACGCGGTCATTGCGCTGATCCGCAACGCGCCCGACGCGGATACGGCGAAGACCCAGCTCATGGAGTGGTACGACCTGTCGGACGTGCAGGCCCAGGCCATCCTGGACATGCAGCTGAGGCGGATCGCCGCCCTGGAACGCGAGAAGATCGAGAGCGAGTACAAGGAGCTCCAGGCGACGATCAAGGGTCTGGAGGAGCTTCTGGCGGACCCCGAGAAGGTCGACGCGGAGATCAAGAAGGAGACGATAGGGGTCAAGAAGAAGCATGGCAGCGAGCGCCGCACGGTCATCGGCGAGGACGTCCGCGACTTCAGGCGCGAGGACCTGGAGCCCCACGAGCAGATTGTGATAACGCTCAGCCAGGGCGGCTACGTCAAGCGCATCCCTGCCAGCACGTACCGAAACCAGCACAGGGGGGGCAAGGGTGTCGTCAGCATGGCGACGCGGGAGGACGACCCCGTCGAGCACATCCTGGTCTGCGACACGCACGACACGCTGTTCTTCTTCACCAATACCGGTCGCGTGCTGCCGCTCAAGTCGTACGAGCTCAGGGCGGACACTTCGAGGAACTCGCGCGGCGTGCCGGTGGTGAACGTCATACCGCTCATCGACAGGGAGCACGTGAACGCCGTCGTAGCGGTGCCTGATCTTGGCATTGAAGGACGCTTCCTCGTCCTGGCTACCAGGAAGGGGCTGGTCAAACGGGTCACGGTCAACCAGATCTCCAGTGTCCGCCGCGCGGGACTGATCATTATGAATCTCCGGGAGAACGACGAGCTAGTTACGGCACGTCTGGCCACCGAGGAAGACGACGTGATGATGGTCACGCGGCAAGGGCAGTCCATTCGGTTCACGCTGTCGGAAATCACGCCGCGCCTCAGGGTGGCCGGAGGCGTGAAGGGCATGGAGCTGCGCGAGAGGGACGTCGTCATCGCCATGGATGTGGTTGTCCCCAACAGCAAGCTCCTCGTGATCAGCAAGAAGGGCTACGGGAAGCTCACCGACCTAAACCGCTACAAGGTCCAGGGGCGAGGCGGTCAGGGCGTCAAGACGCTAAAGGTCACCAGGAAGACCGGACAGGTCGCCGCCGCACAGGTGATCACCGAAAGCGACGAGCTCTACGTGGTCTCGTCGAAGGCCAAGGTGCTTCGAACCAACCTCTCCGAGATCCGCAGCACGGGCAGGTCGGCGCAGGGCGTGACGATATTCAAGCTGGACCCGGGCGACTCGGTGGCCTCGATAGCGTGCGTCGGCGAGCTGGATGTCCCCGCCTCCGCTACTGGCGAGATCAAGGTGTCCGCCAACGGCAAGCGCAACGGCAGCGTCCCCAGCGGGGGTTGACGTGCGATCCGCAGCGCAACTTTAGAGGCCGACTGCGTGGTTGGTCGCAGTTGCAGTTGGCTGCTTGCCCCCCTAGTCGGCTTCTCCGTTTGCCGTCATTAGGGCTTTCTGGACTGCGACTGGGGACATTGGCAGCCTCTGCATCCTGACACCCGTCGCGTTGTGGATGGCATTTGCGATGGCGGCGGGCGGCGGAACGATGTTGGCCTCGCCCACGCCCCTGACGCCGAACGGGTGGAGAGCGCTGGGCACCTCCACTAGGACCGTCTCGATCATGGGCAGGTCGTACGAGGTGGGCATCCGGTAGTCCAGCAGGGTGGCGTTGAGCATCCGCCCGTCCTCGCTCATGAAATACTCCTCATTGAGCGCCCAGCCCACGCCCTGAGCTGTGCCGCCCTGGATCTGGCCCTCCACATAGCTCGGATGGATAGCCTTGCCTACGTCCTGAAACGCGGTGTAGCGCAGGATGTCCGCCTTGCCGGTTTCCGGGTCCACCTCCACGTCGACTATGTTCGCGGCATAGGACCCGTGGAGCCCGCCGGGGTTGATGTTGGCCCGGCCGACTACGGGTCCGCCCGTCTCCGGGAGCAGCGGGGCAATCTCCTTGAACGTCATTCTCAGCTCCGGGTCGGACCTGTGCTGAAGCACGCCGTCCACGTACTCGATGTCGTCAGGTGACGCTTCCCATAGCAGCGCAGCCCGCTCGACGAGCTGGCGCTTCACGTCGTTTGCCGCGTCGTGGGCTGCCCAACCGGACTTGTATGCGACGCCGCTGCCGCCGGTGTTCGACGTGTAGCCGATCGTGTCGGTGTCGGCGACCTGGGGAATCACGTCCTCCACAGGCAAGCCGAGCACCTCGGCCAGCTGCTGGCTGACGGCCGTCCGGCTCCCTCCGACGTCCACCGATCCCTCGACGAGGCTCACCGTGCCGTCGTCCAGCACGTTCGCCACCACGCAGGCCATGCCGGTGTTGTTGCGGCAGAAGCCCATGGCGATGCCCCGTCCCCTCAGCCTCCCAGAGGCAGGAGTGCCCAGCGGCGTGGAGTAGTGCGGGTGCTCGCGCACGGCCTGCATCACCTCCTCGGCGCCGATGCGTACATTCATCACGCCGTCCGCCCGCCTGGTCCCCTCCGCCGCGGCGTTCAGGAGACGCAGCTCGACAGGGTCGAATCGCAGCAGCTCGGCCAGCTCGTCGATCACGGTCTCGACGGCGAACACGGCCACCGTTGCGCCCGGCGCCCTGTAGGCCGAGGTCTTGGGCTTATTGTCCACGACGTCGTATCCGTCGATCTGCACGTTCTCCAGGACGTAGGGGGCGAATACGGCGGCCGCCGCACCCGCGATGGGAGCGCCTGGGTACGCCCCCGCCTCGTAGGCGTAGTGGGCGTGCGCCGCGGTTATACGGCCCTCGCGGGTCGCTCCCATCCTGACGCGGAGGTAGCTGCCTGCGGCTGGGCCGGTCGCCTCCAGCACCTCGGCCCGCGTCATCCACATCTTCACGGGGCGGCCGCTCTTCTTCGACAGCACCGCGGCGACGGGTTCCAGGTAGGCGTTCAGCTTCCCGCCGAACCCGCCTCCAATCTCCATCGGGACGACCTTCACGGCGGACTCAGGCAGACTCAGAATCCGCGCTACGTTGCCGCGCATGCCGAAGTGTCCCTGGCTACTGCACCAGATCGTCAGCCGGCCATCGGGAGACCATGAAGCCGTGGCGTTCTGGGGCTCGATGTATCCCTGGTGGACGGTCTGCGTCCGGTATTCCCGTTCTACGACCACGTCGGCGGCTTCGAATCCGCTTTCCAGGTCGCCGAACTTGTACTGCTCGTGGCCGGCGACATTTGGAATTGCGGAGTCGTCCGACGCCCAGTCCTCGTGCAGCCAGGGTGCGTCGGGCTTCATGGCGTCCTCGACGTTGGTAACCGCGGGCAGAGGCTCGTACTCTATGTCGATCAGCGAGAGGGCCTCCTCGGCGGAGTGCGGGCTGGCTGCGGCGACGGCCGCGACGGCGTGTCCCTTGTACAGGACCTTGCTGCTCGCCAGCACGTTGTCCGTCTGCGTAGCGCCCAGCACGACATCCCTGCCGATGCTTCCCACCTCTGCGCCAATGTCCGCCGCCGTGGCTACGGCACGCACGTCATGGTGCGCCTCTGCACGGCTCGTGTCGATCGACCTGATGACCGCGTGGGCGTGGGGACTCCTGAGCACCTTGCCGTACAGCATCCCCGGCAGCCGGATGTCTGACCCGTACTGCGCCTCTCCGGTAACCTTGGGAACGCCGTCGTGCCGGACGGGGCGGGTGCCTATGACTTTGTATGACCTTGGATTGTCGGCGGTGGTCGCCAATGTTCTCTCCTGCCTCTTCTACTCGGGGATTGAGGCCCATGTTTCGGGGACGCCGATGGTCTGCCACCGGTTCAGGGGCCAGAAGCTGACCCACGCCCTGCCGATGATCCTACTCTCGGATACGGATCCCCAGTCCCGCGAGTCGTTGCTTGCGCGGCGGTTGTCGCCGAGGACGAAGTACGAGCCCTCCGGCACAGTCGTCTTCGGGTGGCTTCCGTTGCTTTGATGTGTGATGTAAGGCTCGTCCAGCGGGATGTCGTTGACGATGACCTGGCCGCGCTTGATCTCCACGGTGTCTCCAGGGAGTCCTATGACCCTTTTCACGAAGTCCCGCTCAATGTCCCGCGGGAACTCGAAGATTATCACCTCGCCGCGGCGCGGGCCGTGGAAGAGATAGGGATCCTCCGGCTCTCCCACGAACGGCAGCAGGTCTACGGGTGGCCGTGCGTATACGAGCTTGTTGACGATGACGTACTCGCCCTCGTCAAGGCTCGGCATCATGCTCGAGCCTTCCACGCGGTAGTTCCCGATGCTCAGATGGAACCCCAGGAAGATGAGGAGGGCAAGGATTACGGTCTCGAACAGCTCTCGGATGACGGCTCTCATCGTTCTTATGACACAGCCCCGTGTCTACGCAGCTTCCAGCCCGGATTAGCGCAACGCCGGGCCCGGGGCTCAGTCTCAGGCCGCGGAGCTACTCGGTGACCGTGATGATTGCCCACATCTGTACGGGGTGTATCGTGCAGGCGTAGCGGTACTCACCTGGCTCAGTGAACTGGTAGACGAACGAGTCTTCGGACTGAAGGTGAGTTTCGAAAAGCCTCGACACTCCGCCCACGGTTGGCGTGTGTGTCACTGTGTGCGCGAGACCCGAGTTGTTGGTCCACCGTACGAAGTCGCCGGCCTTGATCGTGGCAGGCAAATGGGACATGGGAGTGCTGTTTATGGCGTGCTCCACTACGTTCGCGCCTTCGGGTATCGGTACCTCGGTCGGGCTGGGCGTCGGAGTGGGCTTCTCTGCGGTGAATCCACAAGCCAACGAGAAGAGCGCGATCAGCGCCACCGCTATTACGAGAACTCTGGGCATCTAGTCTCCCCTGGCGCATCTTGCGCTCCGAAACAGGCGCCCGGTCGCTTAAAAATGGCCTCCGGGCGCGAGTGGAAGTGTAACACCGGCCCCACTAAGGGTCAACGAGAGCCAGGCCGAGGTAGCTGTTCAGTCTCCATGAGCTGAGAGGTCCTCGCCGAGTGTCATTCCGAACGAAGCGCCAGCGGAGCGAGGAGTCTACGACTGTAGTCAGGGGACGGCCCCGGGTTCAGAGGACTGTAGATTCTTCGTCGTTGCACTCCTCAGAATGACTACAAGGAGGGGCGATTCCCAAAGGGAGGGGCGATTCCCAAAGGGTCTCATTAAGAGCCTATCCGACAACTCCAGCAGCGCGAAATGTTATCCAGGCACAAGCAAAGTGCAGCATAGCCAGATAGTTGTCCAAACGCTTCTCCCAACGGATGAGCAGGCGTCTGAATCGATTCAGCCAGCTATGGCTGCGCTCGACCACCCAACGGCGGGCGCGGTAACCTGGAAGGGTCTGTTGTTCCTTCCGCTCCTGGCCTCGGCTGCGGATGTGCGCTGTGTATCCGTACCGAGCCACCAACTGCTCGACTTCAGCAAAGTCATAGCCCTTGTCCATACACAGCCGCTGAGGTTGTGCAGGCCGGGGAACCGGACGTTGTGCCACTATAGATTCCAATGTCGCCTCAACCATCTTCATGTCGTGGCGGTTGGCTCCATCCACACTCACCCCTATGGGAATACCGTTCCCCTCAGTCAACAGGCTGCGTTTGGTACCCTTCTTACCCCGGTCTGTAGGGTTCGGGCCAGTGCCCTTACCCCCCGAGCGGAGCCTTTGTCATGGCTCCATCCATTGCCTGCCACTGCCAATCTATCCCTTGCACCTCATCGTATTCAGACAACCCCCGCTCCCACAACTCCTCGAAGACTCCGGCGACTCGCCAACGCTGGAACCTGTCATGCACAGTGCTCGGAGCACCGAACGTCCGAGGCAACGCTTTCCACTGGCAGCCGGTCCGCAGCAAGTAGAAGATCCCATCCATACACTGGCGGGCAGGTTTCCACGGCCTCCCGCCCTTCGGACCCGCCGTCTCCGCAGGCAATATCGGCTCAATCCTCTCCCACAGAGCATCGGGAATCCGCCAATCAGCGCCTACGCCTCCATGATCGATCTCCGACATGTCTTTCCTCCACTCAAGTAGAATGGAGAAAGTTTATGCAAAGTCTCGGATACTCACCAAGAACAATTAAGGTTATCGGATAGGCTCTAAGTCTGAACAGCTACAGGCCGAGCCGTGAGTGTGGCGCACCGTCGCTGGGTGGACTACCATGAATCGCGCTCATCCGACTCGGAATATCCCCATGAAGATACTTGGTATAGAGACATCGTGCGACGAGACTGCCGCCTCCGTGGTGGAGGACGGCCGCTGCATCATCTCGAACGTAGTCGCTTCCCAGGCACAGCTTCACGCGAAATTCGGCGGGATAGTCCCTGAGGTGGCCTCCCGGCAGCATCTGGTGACGCTTGTGCCCGTCGTGCGGCAGGCGCTCGGAGATGCGGGCATGCGGCTCGGAGAATTGGACGGCATTGCCGTCACGAACGGACCGGGCCTCGCCGGCTCGTTGCTCGTGGGAGTCAACGCCGCGAAGGGGTTGGCCCTGGCTGAAGAGCTCCCTCTGATAGGAGTGAATCACCTCGAAGGGCACGTGTATGCGGCGTGGCTCGATGACTCAGACCCGGAGAACGACCCGGGATTCCCGCTCCTGTGCCTGATCGCGTCGGGCGGCCACACGGACCTGATCCTCATGCGCGGACACGGCCAGTACACGCTGGTGGGGCGGACGCGCGACGACGCCGCGGGCGAGGCATTCGACAAGGCGGCACGGGTGCTGCGGCTGGGATTCCCTGGCGGTCCCGCCATCCAGAAGGCCGCGGAATCGAGCCTGGGCACTGAGCCGAAACTGCCCAGGCCGCGCGTCAGAGACTCGCTGGATTTCAGCTTCAGCGGACTCAAGACTGCGCTGGTGAGAAGGGCGGAGGAGAGGGGCTGGTATCCGCCCGCGGAGGGCTCGGAGCTCGACGCTGGAGAGGTGGCCGAGATGGCCGGGGCGTTCCAGGATGCCGTGGTCGATTCCTTAGTGACGCGTGTCGTCGAGGCTGCCCGCAAGTACCGTGTCCGGGGCGTCCTGCTTGGAGGAGGCGTTGCGGCCAACACGGCCCTGAGGCGCGAGCTGCTGGCGGTGTCTCCCGTCCCTGCAGTTATCCCGGCTCCGGCCCTGTGCACCGACAATGGCGCCATGATTGGAGCGGCCGGGTGGTTCCATCTGCGGGGCGGTTCGGAGTACCAGTGGGGGATGGACGTGGTCCCTCGGCTCAGGTTGGGCTGAGGTACCCGGGCCGGAGCGTCAGCGTGGAGCGAACTTCCTCACGCCGGGCTCCGCCGCGTCCTTCAGCTCGAAGATGCGGTTGGCCAGGCTGTTGATCTGGGCATCGGAGTCTCTTCCAGCGTCGTCGATGGAGATGCCGATCTCCTCCCGGGCGGAGCGGAAAGTAGCCCGAACGTTGTCGTGACCCCACAGCCTGTCGGCTGCCAGGTAGATGCCCATTCCCGCCAGCACCGCGGCCGCCAGGGGAGAGAATATCGCATGGTCCCAGATGGACCATACGAGGGCCGCGACAAGCAGGGCCGCTGCGGCCCAGGCCAGTCCCACCAGGCTCCTGCGCCTCGTGTTCGTCACTTCGACCGACGTTACGTCGTTGATGGAGACGAAGGACGCCGTTCGGCGCCTGCCGGCTGCGCCGACGTGTATCAGCCGCCTGTCGGTCAGGACGAGAGTGTCGGAGCGGTCCCTCTCACGCACGCCGTTCAGGTCTATGGCCGAGTCTACACGCTCGCCTTCGACCAGGGAGATGCTGCCTATGGGGTGTGAGCCTTGTGCCAATGTGCCGAGTTCAGCGCTTGTCCAGTGATTGGATGGTAACACGCTGCAGAGCGCAGGCCAAACGGCAGAAATTCCAGTTGTTTCCCCCTTTTGCAGGGCCTTTCCATTGTTGAGATAGGGTCGTACCTTGCCGTTCGGCCTGAGCTTGTCGAAGGCCCCAATTGTGGTTCGACAGGCTCACCACGAACGGACTTTGGAAAGGCCCTGCCCCTTTTGAGACGTGCCGCGTCCGTGATGGACTGTGCCGAAGCCGGTGTGCTATTCTCTAGCCCGCCCTGCCGTTGACAGGACACAGGTAACGGCACGTCTCAACACTCTCGGAGCATCAACTTCATGGAACGACCTATATTCAAGCCCATTGGCGCCCCTGAGGTGGAGCTGGACACCCCGGCCTTTGTCGTCGACGTCGAGAAGCTGGACCGGAACATCGAGACGGCTGCATCGTTCTTCCGGGACAATACCGCAGACTTGAGGCCCCACGTCAGCGGGCATGGAAGCCCATTCATAGCCCACAGGCAGCTTGCTGCGGGCGGGACGGTCGAGGGCATCGCCACGGCCACTGTGGGTCAGGCTGAGGTGTTCGCCAGGTACGGGTTTGGGGATATATTCGTCGCGAACGTGGTCGCCACCCCGCTCAAGGCCAGGCGTCTTTCCGCCCTGTCCCGGACGGCGAAGGTTACCGTCGCAGCCGACAGCCCTGCGGGGGTCGATGTCCTGTCGCAGGCCGCATCTGCAGCATCTGTCACCCTGAACGTGGTCGCCTACGTCCGTACGGGTCAGAACGGCGTGGGCGTGGAGCCGGGAGGCCCCGCGGTCGAGTTGGCGAGAGCAGTGGACGCAGCGGACGGACTCGCTTTCGCAGGCCTGATGACGTACGAAGGCACGATTCTTCGCGACAGCAAGGACGAGCTCGAGGCGGAGTCGCTCAAGTGGGCTGGGGTCATGGTCGACACGAGGGAGGCGGTGGAAGCCGCGGGCATGAATGTCGACGTCCTCAGCATTGGCGGCACCCACAACTACGAGATCGTCGGCGCCGTCGACGGGGTAACCGAAGTGCCGGCAGGGTCGTATGCCCTGATGGACGAGAAGTACCGGGCGCACCGCCCGCAGTTCGAGAATGCGGGAAGGGTGATGACCTGCGTGACGAGCATGCCTGAACCGGGCAACATCATCACTGACGGAGGCCGCAAGGCCATAGGCGGCGACGCGGGCAATCCGGGCATCGAAGGCGTAGAGGGCGCGGTGTGCCGCGGGCTCAGCGCCGAGCACGGGGGCATCCAGGTGCCGGAGGACCTCGACCACGGGCTGAAGCTGGGCGACCGGATCTGGTGCGTGCCGATGGATGTCGCGGGGTCCATAAACGTTCACGACTACCTGTTCGCCATCCGGGGCGGAGTACTCGAGGCGGTCTGGGACCTGCCCGCACGAGGCCACTACCGCTAGAGACGGAGCACGCTGATGAAGTCATACGGGATGGCCCTGGACCTTAAGGACGACCCGCCCGTCATCGCGGAGTACATGGAGTACCACCGCGCCGTATGGCCCGACGTGATCGAAGAGATCAGAGGTCTCGGCATCACGAAGATGAAGATCTTCCTGAGCGGCAACCGGCTGTTCATGTACCTCGAGACGCCGGACGACTTCGAGCCCGTGCGCGACTTCGCCAGGTACATGGAGACGGGCAGGGCGAAGGAGTGGGACGAGCTGATGAGGACCTTCCAGCAGAGGGCGCCGGCCGCCAGGCCCGGCGAGTGGTGGTCCTCGATGGAGGAGGCGTTCGACATAGAGTGGTTCGACGGGGAGTGAACGCATGGCACAGGTAACGGTCGACAGCCATCACCACCTGTGGGACATCGACAGGCTGCACTACCCATGGATGCCGCCCGGTGACAACGTCCTGAAGAGGAGCTACCTGCCCGACGACATGCGCCCGCTCCTGGAGCGGAACGGCATAGACAGGACGGTCGTCGTTCAGGCCCACGAGTCCCTGGACGAGGCAAGATGGCTGCTCGATCTGGCCGACACCGAGGACTTCATTGCCGGCGCCGTTGTGTGGGTGGACCTTGTGGACCCCGGGGTGGGCAGGGTGCTCGACGAGTTGATGGCCCGGCCCGGGCTTGTGGGCGTTCGCCATGGGGTGGAGCACGACCCCGATCAGGAGTGGCTCACCCGTCCGGCGTCGATCCGGGGGCTAAAGGAGCTTGCGGAGCGCGGAATCGGGTACGACGTCCTGACCAGGCCACACCAGCTGCCGCAGGTCCCCCCCATCGCAGAGGAGGTCCCGGGCCTGAAGATGGTGATCGACCACATCTCCAAGCCCCCGATAGCGAGCGGCGGGATGGAACCCTGGGCCGCCGACATAGCCAGGGTGGCCGAGATACCGGGGGTCTACTGCAAGGTCTCTGGCATGGTGACCGAGGCAGACCACGAGAGCTGGAAGTACGACGACCTGAAGCCATACGTCCGCCACATAGTCGACATCTTCGGCTTCGACCGGCTCATGTTCGGCAGCGATTGGCCGGTGTGCCTGCTCGCTTCGAGCTACGACGATGTGGTGAATTCAGCCCTGGAGGCCGTCGGCGACATAGGGACTGAGGAGCGGGCCAAGCTCATGGGCGGCAACGCAATCGACTTCTACGGGCTGGCCGTATAGCCGGCGGAACCGTGGCCCTGGGATCATCCCGGGCTGCTTGTCCGCCTGGCCCTTGTAGCAGGTCGATATGAGCAAGACCATCTATCTGGCCAATCCCTACGGGTTCTCCGCCCAGCAGAAGGAGGTCCTCCTGCCCCCCATCGTGGCCGCGCTGGAGGAGCTTGGACTGGAGGTCTGGGAGCCGTTCGCCCGGAACAACCAGGTCGACTTCCTGGAGACTGGTTGGGCTTACAGAGTTGGCCAGAGCGACTTCAGGGACGTGGAGGCGGCGGACGCGATTTTTGCCATCGTCAACGGCGTTCCTCCGGACGAAGGCGTGATGGTGGAGTTGGGCATGGCGATCGCGCTCGGGAAGCCCACATTCCTGTTCCGGGATGACTTTCGCCGCGTGGTCGAGAGCGAGACGTATCCTCTAAACCTGATGCTGTTCACGGGTATGCCCAACGAGGTCTGGGAGGACTACTTCTACACTTCGGTGCAGGAGATAACCAACCCGGACAAGGCGCTGGCGCGGTGGGCGAGGAGCCTCTAGGCTGGGAAGGCAAAGCAACCCTACGACGACAGGGCGGGTTCAAACCGCCCCTGCCAGGCCGCTGCTCGGACGCCCTCCAAGACTAAAAGGCGCTGACCGCCAGTAGTCTCGGACGAGTGCGCTAGGCCTTTGCCGCCACTTCCTGGGTAGCCCCACCCGTGCGGCGTGCCTCGGGGAAGAAAACACTCAGGACCTGGTCGACGATGCCCTGGGCGTCCAACTGCAGATGCCGCCGCTGGTCGGCCGCGGTGCCGTGCTCGATGAAGGAGTCGGGCATACCTATGCGATGCACCGCCACGTTCTCCAGCCTTGCCTCCGAGAGGGCTTCCAGTACGGCGGAGCCGAACCCTCCGGCAAGCACGTTCTCTTCCACCGTCACTATGCGGCCGACACGTCGTGCCGCGTCCAGCAGCAGATCGACGTCAAGGGGCTTCACGAAGATTGGGTTCACGACGCCGCATGATATGCCGTAGTCGGCAAGCACGTTCGCTGCATCGACCGCTGCGCTGGCCGGTTTGCCCAGGGCGAAGACCACTACGTCGCTGCCTTCCCGGACCACCCGGCCTTTGCCGAGCGGCAACTCTCTGAGCTCGCTGTCTAGCTGAACGCCCGTGGCGGCTCCCCTCGCTATGCGTATGGCGAAGGGTCCCTTGTGTCTGTAGGCGGTGTAGATGAGATGTTGCAGCTCGTTCTCGTCCATGGGCGCCGCAACGACGGCGTTGGGAAGGCACCGCAGGTACGAGATGTCGAACGCGCCGTGATGTGTCTTGCCGTCCTCGCCGACGATGCCGGCGCGGTCCGCGATCAGGGTGACTGGCAGGTTCTGCAAGCAGATGTCGTGGACTATCTGGTCGAATGCGCGTTGCATGAACGTCGAGTAGATCGAAACGAAGGGGTTGAGCCCGTTCGATGCCATTCCGGCCGCCATGCTGGCGGCGTGCTGCTCGGCGATGCCGACGTCGAATACCCTGTCAGGGAAGTCGCGCTGGACCTCCGCCAGTCCCGTGCCTTCCAGCATCGCCGCGCTGATTCCGACGATCGAGTCGTCCCGGCGCATGAGCTTCGTGATCGTCTGTGCGAAGACCTTCGAGTAAGTGGGAGCGCCCGACGAGTCTCCCAGCGGCGAGCTTGGCTGGTGGAACTTTACGGGGTCGTCTTCGGCGGGCTCGTACCCGTGCCCCTTGTGCGTCACCACGTGGATCAGCGGCACCGAGCCGGTGGGGGTCCTGGCCTGTCTGAGAGTCTCTTCGAGCTGCTTGAAGTCGTGGCCGTCCACGGGTCCCAGGTAGTGGAAACCCATCTCGGTCCAGAACATGGTGGGAACGATTAGGCCTGCAAGTCCGGTGTTGAACCTCTTGACGACGCGATACATCAGCTCGCCGGTGGGGACCTTCTTCGAAAGCGCCTTCATCCGCCCGATCATCGCGTTGAACTCGGGGTGAGTGATCAGCCGCTTGCGCCAGTTGGTAAGGAAGCCGATGTTCTCGGAGATCGACATCCCGTTGTCGTTGAGGACGACGATGAACTTCTCCGGGTTCAGGTGGACGATGTTGTTCAGCGCCTCGAAGCTGGAGCCGGAGGTCATCGCCCCGTCCCCGACTACCGCGATGGTCGAGGAGTCCGTCTTTCGATTGGCGGCCGCTTCGGCGATGCCGAGGGCGATGGAGAGTCCTGTCCCGGCGTGGCCCGCGCAGAGTGTGTCGTGGGGGCTCTCCATTGGCTCACCGAAGCCGGAGAGCCCGCCCTCCAGGCGAATGTTCTGGAACTCGTCGCGCCGGCCCGTCACCAGCTTGTGGGTGTAGGTCTGGTTGGTCGTGTCCCAGACAATGCTGTCTTTGGGGCTGTCAAAAATGCGGTGCAGCGCCAGCGTGAGCTCGACGACGCCCAGGTTCGAAGCCAGATGGCCGCCACGCTCCGTTATGACGGAGATGATCGTGTCTCTCGCCTCTTGAGCGACCTGCTCGAGCTCTTCTAGTGAGAGTGTTCTCAGGCCGCTCGGTTCGTCGATCCGGTCGAGAATTCGGGGAGTCATAGAACACCTCCCTGCGGAGCGTGGGCATAACCGTGGCGAGGACGCTGGTATTCGTGGAAGGTAGCGTAAGTCACACCCTACACAGCGTCAAGTGCGAGGGCTTGCCATTCCTGCTATCCTTGACATAAGGGAGTTAGAGCCCTCTGGCGCAATGGCGCGCGAGACGCCGTTGGGCATCATTGGAGACACCATCTGGCTCCAGCGTCCAGATTGCGCGGCCCAACTCGAGAACCGTAAGGGAGTTGCGGGTAGATCAAGAGCCGCCGGGCGCAGGGGCTCGTCGCACGACTCGCAAAGGTTGGCTATCATGTTGACTACAAGCGCCGTGGGGGAGGGATGCAATGAGGGAACGCCTGTACAAGAGCACGTCCGACCGGATGCTGTCCGGCGTATCCGGCGGGCTGGGCGAGTATCTTGACGTAGACTCGACCCTGGTCCGCATTGCCTGGGTGGCAGCCACCATCTTGTCGGCAGGTATAGCCTTCCTGGCGTACATCGCTCTGGTGATAATCGTGCCAGAGCGGATGGCGGCCCCCACCGCAGAGGAAGCCGGGGGCGGAGACGAGCCTCCGGCCCACATGCCTCCCGCCGACAGGACGGGGGCGACCCGGGGCAGCCTGATCGGCGGGACGGCGCTCGTCGTGATAGGCGTGCTGTTCCTGGTGTGGAACTTCGGTCTGCTGTACTGGTTCGACTGGGGGACGTTCTGGCCGGTGGTCCTGATACTGCTGGGCCTGCTTCTCGTCGCCCGGAGAATTGGCAGACGAGGCAGCAATGGCTGAGGGCCGGAGGCACGGCGTCCCCCTGCTCGCCCTGCTGCTCATAGCCGCGGGCGTGGTCCTGCTGCTGCAGAACTTGGGCGTCCTCGGCTGGGAGCTTTGGCTCCAGATATGGCGGTTCTGGCCGGTCCTGCTGATCTTGATCGGGGTGAGCCTGATCTTCGGACGGCGGCTGCCGTGGCTCTCGGCTGCAATCGCCGCCGCGTTGCTATCGGGCACGATCGTTGGCGCCGCCCTGCTCGCGGAGAGCCACGGTAGGACCGTCGTCGACCATATTGCTGAGCCGCTTGGCGAGACCAGGAGCCTGACCCTGTGGGTGGCGTTCGGCCTCGGAAGCTTCAGGATCGACTCGCTGCCCGATGGGTCTCCCAGCCTCTTCGAGGGAAGGTTCGAGTCGCAGTGCATGGCGCCGGAGGTCTCGTTCCGACGTGACGGAGGTACGGCCAATCTCGGCATCGAGAGGGAGGACCTGGATTTCGAGATGGACCCCGGCGGTCTCTCGCTATGCCTCTGGGAGGCTGACTGGAGGCTGTCCCTGTCGCGTGTACCTGAGGCATCCCTGGACCTCGGCATATCTGCCGCTTCCATCGATCTCGATCTGACGGACCTGAGGGTGGAGAGCCTGTACATAAACGGGGGCGCGGCAAGCGTCGACATCAGGATGCCCGCCAATGCCGGACACGTGAAGGCTGTTATACACGCCGACGCCGCCAGCATAGACGTCTGGATACCGCAGGGCGTGGAGGCTCACATCGTGAACATCACCGACATGTCGTCCTTCGACGTCAGCACCCGGTTCCCCAGCATATCGGGCCGTGCTTTCCGGTCGCCCGGCTATCCGGAGTCCGGTAACTGGATATACCTGGAGGTCATCGGTGGCGTTTCCAGCGTGAGCGTCAGATAGTGGGGCGGTCGACGCCGGGCGGAGGTTGGCTACCAGTTGACAATGACTTCCCGTCTCTGTGCTAGGGATGCTCTGAACAATCGGCTTCAGGCTGGGCCGAGTTGACCGGGGTGGTTTTGGGGGCGTTGAATTGCCTCATGGTGCCGTGGTGGGGGTTATTCTCGGCCTACAACCGGCCCTGACAGGGCGTTTCGCCGCCGTTAGGCCTGATTTTGGGCGCACTTATACAAGGTTTCACGCCGCCAGGTACTGTTCGGCCCTCATCAAGTTGGCAAACCCCAGCAGCGTCATCAGCCGCTGCGTGTTCTTGGACAGTCCCCTGTAGCGGACCTTGGCGTAGCCGAAGTGCCGCTTGATGTACAGGAACGGATGCTCCACCTTAGCTCTGACCGACGCTTTGCGCTTCTCCGACACCGCCTCAGGACTCTCAGGCTCCAGCTTCCGACGCTGGCCGGGCCTCATCGCCACCTGCCACTCCACATCCAAGCCCCGGTTGCCCAGCCTCTTGTCAACTCCCTGATACCCAGCATCTCCCCACACCTGAGACTCCCCACCGTGCAGCAACCGGGGCAACTCAGTCAGGTCATGCACGTTCGCAGATGTCGTGGTCATGCTGTGCACCACTCCCGTCTGCGAGTCCACACCGATGTGCACCTTCATCCCGAAGTGCCACTCGTTACCCTTCTTCGTCTGGTGCATCTCGGGGTCGCGCTCTTTAGCCCGATTCTTCGTCGATGAGGGCGCCGCTATGATGCTCGCGTCCACTATCGTCCCCTCCTGAAGACGGAGACCCTTGGACTCCAGATAGCGGTTGATCTCCTCGAACAGACCCGAGCCCAACTCATGCTCTTCCAGCAGGTGGCGGAAGTTCAGAATCGTCGTCTCGTCCGGCAGCGGCCCAGGCAGTCTCAGCCCTACGAACCGCCTCACCGATTCGACCTCGTAGAGCATGTCCTCCATCCCAGGGTCGCTCAGGTTGTAGAACAACTGCACGCAGTGTATGCGAAGCATCGCCGACAACTCGTAGGGACGCCGACCTCGGCCAGCATTGGGATAGAATGGTCGGATGCGCTCTTCCAACTCTTCCCACGGGATCAGTCCATCCATGCGCTCAAGGAACTTCTCCCTGCGAGTCTTTCGCTTCTTGCTCTCGTAGTCCAAGTCCGCAAACGTCGGCTGGTTCATTGCCTCGCCTCCCACGTCTTCAAGCCTTGGCCCTATGTTACTATCCCGCAAACCACAGGGACTTATTCAGAGCATCCCTAGAATCGGTGGCCGCCATGAAGCCCGATGAGCTCAAATACTGGCTAGCCTTCAACAGGGTGCCTCAGGTAGGCAGAGTCCGGATTCGGTTGCTGGAGAACCACTTCGGCACGCTGGAACAGGCCTGGAAGGCGGGCCTTGCCGAGTTCAGGGCCGCCGGCCTCGACAGCAAGACCGCCACGACGGTAGCTACCCAGAAGCTCCGCATCGACCCAGACGCCGAACTGGACCGGGTTGTGAAGGCGGGGATAACGGCGCTGACGTGGCACGACGACAAGTACCCCGCCCGGCTGAAGGAGATATACGACGTGCCGCCGGTGCTGTACGTGCGAGGCGAGTTGTCTCCGGACGACGAGCGCTCGGTAGCCGTGGTAGGCACTCGCAAGCCCTCGGCGTATGGACGGGAGGCGGCGTACCATCTGGCGCAGGACATGGCGAAATCGGGAGTGACGGTGGTCAGCGGACTCGCCCTGGGAATCGACGGGGTCGCTCACCAGGCGGCACTGGATGCAGGGCGCCGGACAGTAGCCGTTCTCGGGAGCGGTGTCGACGTCATCTATCCCGGTAGTCACGACAGACTTGCGGGACAGATCGCCGAGAACGGAGCGCTCCTGTCGGAGCACCCGCTGGGTACGCGGCCCAGCGCCCAGCACTTCCCTCGCAGGAATCGCATAATGAGCGGCATGACCCTGGGCACCGTCGTTATCGAGGCCGGGGAGAAGAGCGGCGCGCTTCTGACGGCCCATCACGCACTCGAGCAGAACCGCGAGGTCTTCGCGGTGCCCGGGAACGTCTTTGCCCCCACCAGCCGGGGGACGAACCGGCTGATCAGGGACTCGGCGGCCAAACTGGTGGTAGACTACAAGGACGTTTTGGAAGAGCTCAACCTGTCCTACGTGGGCGAGCAGATCGAGATGGCTGCCCACTTTCCCCAAGACGAAAACGAGACGGCCCTCTTGGGATTCGTTACATACGACCCTGTGCATATCGACGACGTGGTCCGCTCGAGCGGCATGGACATCTCTCTCGTCAGCGGCGCCCTGGCCATGATGGAGTTGAAGGGCGTCGTGCGGCAGGTGGGCGGCATGAATTACATCAGAATCAAGGAGAAGCCTGCAGAGTATCAGGCTGTTTAGGAAACACAATGGCAAAGGACCTGGTGATAGTCGAGTCTCCGGCAAAGGCCCGAACGGTCGGACGATTTCTTGGGAGGGAATACGAGGCGATGGCCTCCATGGGTCACGTGCGCGATCTGCCCAAGCGCGAGATCGGGGTCGCGGTCGAGAATGGATTCAAGCCTAAGTACTCGGTAATGCCCGACAAGAAGAAGGTGGTGGCCGAGCTGAAGAAGGCGTCCGCGGCGGCCGACACGGTCTACCTCGCGACCGACCCTGACAGGGAAGGCGAGGCCATCGCGTGGCACCTGATAGAGGCGGCAAAGATTGCCAAGTCGAAGGTGCGCCGCGTGGTCTTCCACGAGATCACCGCGCCGGCGGTCAAGGCCGCGTTCGACCACCCTCGCAGCATCGACCTGCGGCTGATCGACGCGCAGCAGGCCAGGAGGGTCCTCGACCGGCTGGTCGGGTACGACCTTAGCCCCGTTCTCTGGAAGAAGGTCCGCCGGGGTCTGTCGGCTGGACGTGTTCAGTCCGTCGCGCTGAGGCTGATAGTCGACCGGGAGCATGAGATACGCGCGTTCGTGTCCGAGGAGTACTGGACGATAGAGGCTCTGCTTGCAAGGGCAGACGGCGGCAGCGAACCGGTAGCCTTCAAGGCGGGCCTCCGCACGGTGAAGGGCAAGCGGGGCAGGATATCGATACCCAACGGCGAAGAAGCCGCCAGGATCACGTCCGATCTGGAGCCTGCCGGATTCAGCGTCGCCAAGGTCGCGACGAAGGAGAGACGGAGCAAGCCGGCCCCGCCCTTCATAACCAGCTCGCTGCAGCAGGAGGCGTTCAGGAAGCTGAGGTTCACGACTCGCCAGACCATGGCGGTTGCGCAGCAGCTCTACGAGGGCATCGACATTGGCAGCGAAGGGTCGGTCGGACTCATCACCTACATGCGCACCGACTCGACGAACGTCGCGATGAGCGCGGTGCACGAGACGAGAGATTACATACGGGAGAGGTTCGGCCCCGGCTATGCGCCTGAGCGGCCGCGCACCTACACGAAGAGAGTCAAGGGCGCGCAGGAGGCCCACGAGGCCATCAGGCCCACATCGGTGCGGCGCGACCCGGACTCAGTGGGCCGTTTCCTGAGGTCAGACCAGCGGCGTCTTTACGACCTGATCTGGCGCCGAATGGTGGCGAGCCAGATGACCGACGCGCTGCTGGATGCGACGACCGTGGATATCGAGGCAGACGGTGCGCGTTCGGGTGCGGTGTACGAGTTCCGAGCCACCGGCTCGGTCATCAAGTTCCCAGGCTTCCGCCGCCTGTACCTGGAGGACCGGGACGATGTTGCGAAAGACAAGGACGCCGACGCTCCACTTCCCATGCTGGAGAAGGAGGGCATACTGGAGTCTCGCGGCGTAACTCCTTTGCAGCACTTCACCCAGCCGCCCCCGCGGTACACCGAGGCGAGCCTGGTGCGCGCCCTGGAGGAGCAGGGTATCGGGCGTCCCAGCACCTATGCGCCCACCATCGCGACCGTCCTTGCGCGTGACTACGCCCGCAAGGACCGGAACAGGCTCATGCCGACCAAGCTCGGCATCGCCGTCAGCGGCCTGCTCACCCAGCACTTCCCTGACATCATGGATGTGGGTTTCACGGCGCGTGTGGAGGAGGAGCTGGACGACATCGCCAGCGGTGAGAGGGAGTGGACGCCTGTGCTGAAGGAGTTCTACGGACCCTTCGCCGAGTCTGTGCAGCGTGCCCTCGTGGAGGCGGATCGGGTTCCCCGGGACCAGATAGACGAAGAGTCCGACGAGGTGTGCGAAGAGTGCGAGCGGCCCATGGTGATCAAGACCGGGCGGTTCGGGAGGTTCCTGTCGTGCAGCGGCTTCCCCGACTGCCGGAGTTCCAAGCCGTTGATGCAGCGCACCGGCGTCGATTGTCCCGAGGACGGCGGCGAGCTTGTGGAGCGCCAGGGCAGGGGCAAGGGCCGCGGGCCGAAGAAGTTCTACGGCTGCACTAACTACCCCGAATGCACATTCACTTCTAACCAGCGGCCGCTTCCACAGCCATGCCCCGACTGCAGGAAGCTGCTGGTCGCCTCTGGCAGGGAGAACGCCCGCTGCGGCTCCTGTGGCTTCAAGGGCCCGGTCCCCGAGGAAGAGGTCGTCGAGCTCGCATCCTAGCCGCTATCGTCGTACCGGCTCTGGAGTGGCGCGCCCGCATGAGTGGGTCCAATCTCATCATTTGGGCGAAAGTGCCACCGGTTAGCCTTCCAAGTGAGGGCGGGCTGGGTGTACAAAACTCCCCATAATGAACGGCACGGAATGGGCTTCGCTCCTCGATCGGTTCACAACGCACCTCGAGGCCGACAGGGGACTTGCGGCACTGACGGTCAGGAACTACAGGACCGACCTGAAACCCCTGTTCGACTACATGGAGGGGCGTGGGATCTCGGACCTGAGGACGCTGGACAGGTACGCGCTGCGAAGCTACCTGGCGTGGCTCGTGGAGCTTGGTTACGAGCGGTCGAGCGTCGTGCGGAAGCTGAGCGCCCTGCGCTCGTTTCTACGCTGGCTGCTGGCTGAGAACCTGATAGAGAAGGACCCGCTGCCGCGGCGCGGGGTGATGAAGCGGGACAAACGACTCCCCCGCTTCCTGTCGCAGGACGAGGCCGAGCTCCTCGTATCGTCGCCGGACACGAGCGACGACCTGGGGATCCGTGATCGTGCGCTGCTGGAACTGGTGTATGCGGCCGGGCTCCGCGTCAGCGAGGTGCACGACCTCGACGTGCACGACCTGAACCTGAACAGCAGGGAGCTTCGCGTAGTTGGAAAGGGGTCCAAGGAGCGGGTGGTGCTTATCGGGTCGGCGGCGCACGATGCGATAGCCCTCTACCTGCGGGACGTGCGGACGAAGCTGTCGCAGCCCGGAAGCGGCGCGGCGCTCTTTCTGAACCGCTTCGGAACGCGGCTCAGCAGGCGCAGCATCCAGGAGAAGGTCCGGCGTTACGCGGCCAAGGCGGGTCTCGCGTCCGGAGTGCATACGCATACGCTCCGCCACTCCTTCGCCACACACCTGCTGGACGGCGGAGCCGACCTGAGGGTCGTGCAGGAGCTGTTGGGGCACTCGAGCCCTGCGACTACGCAGATATATACTCACGTGACCCAGTCTAAGGCGCGAGAGGTGTACCTTTCGACACACCCGCGGGCCAATGTCGGCGTGGAGGTCGAGCCGGAGTCATGAAGATACTTGTCATAAACGGACCGAACCTGAACATGCTGGGCAGACGCGACCCAGGCGCATACGGCGCCACGACGCTCGCGGAGATCGAGGGTCGAATCAGGGGAGCTGCAGAGGAGCTCGGGGTGGACGTCGAGCTGTTCCAGAGTAACCACGAGGGCGGCATCGTGGACTTCCTGCAGCGGTCTGCGGACGATGCTTCAGGTATACTCATCAACGCTGGTGCGTTGACGCATTATGGGCTGTCCATGCGCGACGCCCTGGCCGACGCGGGGTTGCCCGTAGTCGAGGTGCACATATCGAACATCCACGCCCGCGAGGAGTTCAGGAAGCATTCTGTCATCGCGCCCCTGGCGGTCGGTCAGATTGCCGGCCTGGGCTGGCGCGGGTACATCTACGGGCTCAGGTTCATGGTCGAGCATGTTGGGGAGGTCGAGCAGGGTAGATGAACACAGATGCGAGGATCGAGAGGCTCCGGCAGGCGCTGGGCGAAAATGAGATCGACGCGATGCTGGTCTCCAGCCCGGAGAACCGGCGCTACCTGTCCGGCTTCACGGGCTCGGCCGGGTATCTGCTGATCAGCGAAGGGGGCCAGGTCCTGGTCACCGACTTCCGGTACGCGGAGCAGGCCGAGAGGCAGTCGCCGGGGTACAAGATGGAGCGGATGACAGCCGACCGGGGATGGAAGTGGCTGCCGGAGTTGGCGGCCGACTCGGGTGTCAGCCGGATCGGCTTCGAGGCGAGCGACGTCTCGGTTGCAGTCCACTCCACCTTCAGGAAGGCTATCTCAGAGCAGGAAGAGTCGACCGGTCTGGACCTCGTCGAGACGAGCGACCTCGTCGACAGGATGAGGGCTGTGAAGGACCGCGAGGAGCTCCAAGTCCTGTCTAAGGCTGTGGAGGTCACCGACAGGGCATTCGAAGCGATTGCAGCGACGATGGAGCCTGGGGTGACTGAGGGCGAGGTCGCGTGGGATCTGGAAAAGTCGATGAGGGAGCAGGGGGCCGAGGGCCTGGCCTTCGAGATCATCGTCGGCGCGGGCCCAAACGGCGCGCTGCCGCACCACCTCGCGGACGAGACGCCCATACAGGAAGGCCAGACCGTCGTCATCGACATGGGAGCCAGGTACGAGGGCTATTGCGCCGACCTCACTCGCACGATAGTGGTGGGGGAGCCCGACGAGACCTTCGGGGAGGTCTACGGCACTGTGCTGCGAGCGCAGATCGAGGCCGAGGAGCGCGTCAGGCCGGGGATGATGGGGAAGGAGGTCGACGCCATCTCGCGCGACATTATCGCGGAGGCGGGCTACGGCGACAACTTCGGCCATAGCCTCGGCCACGGCGTTGGTCTCGCCGTCCACGAGTACCCGCGCGTCGGCCCGACCGGAGACGACGCTATCGAGGACGGCATGGTGTTCACCATCGAGCCCGGCATCTACCTGTCCGGCTGGGGCGGCGTGCGAATCGAGGATATCGTAGTCATGGAGAATGGCCGCGCCCGCGTACTCAGCCGCGCACCGAAGATCGAGGCGGATCGCTAGGGGACGTTTCTCGCAGTGCTGGTCCGACCTCCGGCCATTCCGATAGAGCCTCCGGGGTATTCGCGGCGCATGACTAGCGTGCGCGAGGACGCCCTTTGATGCTGGCTGGTCTTCGTCCGCACTGGGCCTGGCCGCTAGCTAGACGGCACAGGCAGACGCGAAACCCCGATGGTGCGAGACTACGCCGTCCGCGCTACAATATAGGTCTAGCCGCGCACAGGCCCCTGTAGCTCAGGCGGATAGAGCAACGGTTTCCTAAACCGTGTGCCCCGGTTCGAGTCCGGGCAGGGGTACCACCCTACTGCAGGTAGACCAGGTCGAAGGCGAGCTCCCGTGGGCGCTGACGGGCCACAGGCACATCGCGCGATATGGGCCGGCCTGCCGCATACTGGTGACGTTCAGGGACATGGCGAGGGATAGCGAGACCTACGGCGACTTCGTTGGGTGGATAGGCGCCTTCGAAGATATCGTGGCAGGGAACCCAGGACAGTACCGGCTGGCTCCTGAAGAACCACGGCAGGCCGGGCGACACCGGCTACGCCGGTCTGGAGTTGCTGCCCGGCGGCGCCTTCGTATCGACGACCTACTGCGTCCTGGAGCCCGGCCGGCAGCCCGTGGTCGTATCCCTGCGGTTCGAGCTCTCAGACGTAGACGCCTTGGTGCACTCCGAGGGTCGAGGTCTGAACCGCTGAACGCTATGTCGGAACCCTGAATACATGCCCCTGACTGTCACCACCATCTCGAAGTTCGATGTACCCAGAGTCGGGTCTACCACACACCTAATACCAAGTCACCGTGATGCCGCCGTATATGTGCGGCCAGGGAGTGGGTTCCCGCCCCGTATCGAGTACGGGGCAGGCTCTTCGCGGGAATGACGGCTTTACGGCGCGCTCAAAATGAATTGGTATAAGATAGGGCTCAAGTCCGAGAAGCGCAGGCTACAGTGAGATCAGGTGTACTCTTTCCAGCCCATTCTTACTGCACACCGAACTCAAGCCCTGAGTCGCTATTGGTCCTCATGCCCGGTTCCATTTCGCACGATCATTACGCTAGCCCCACTCGCTCCGCAGGTTGGGGCCTGACCCGCCCCGCGTTGGTAGAAGGCCAACCGCGGGTGGCGAGCGCAGGCCTAGCGTCACGGCCCTTTTGCCCGTCTGTTTCGCCAGTCTCCATCCAATACCCGACGCGCCGCTTGGTGAAGATGTAGGTGGGGTTGTCCGCGTCGTCGCCCAGCTTGCGGCGCAGCCTCCTCACGATGGTGCGCACCGGCCCCGAGCCCCCGGACTTGTCCTGTCCCCAGACTCGTCGCAGCAGCTGTTCATGGGTCATCAGCCGACCGGCGTTGGTCGAAAGCTCGACTAGAAGGCGATACTCGATGGCAGTAAGTTCGACCCGAAGTCCGGCAACTGTCACCCTGCGTTGCTCGTAGTCGATGACCAGGTCGCCCAGAATGTAAGTACCGGTATCCTGGTTACCGAAAGGCGCGACCTGCCTGCGCAGTGCGGCCTCGATTCTCGCTGCGAGCTCGGTCGGCGAGAAGGGCTTGACGACGTAATCGGCTGCTCCCATCTTGAAGGCCTTGGCGATAACCTGGTCCTGCCCGTAGGCGGAGAGGAAGATGACCGGAACCCTGGCCATCTCGTGGACGGCCTTCATCAACTCTATACCGTCAGTCCCAGGCAGCATCAGGTCTAGCAGGACTAGGTGAGGTCTCACCCCCTCCACAAGGCCGGATACCTCCTTCGGGTCCACGGTAACGGTCGGTGCGCAGCCTGCCTTCGACAGGATGTCCCGGACATACCTTAGAGTTTGGGGATCGTCGTCGACCACTAGAATGCGGGGTCGGTCCAATCCCGCACGCGGAGGACCGACCGAGAGATTAGGATCTGCCTCCGGGGCTGCGGTCGCTACCTCTTTACCTGCCGGAAGCGTGAAGGTAAACCGAGCGCCTAAGCCGGGCCCGTCGCTCTCCGCCCAGATGCGTCCTTCGTGGGCCTCTACTATCCCCTTGCAGATCGCCAGACCTAGGCCCGTCTCTCCCCCCTGGTCCTCCACTTCGATTCGAGAGAACTTCCGGAACAGGTGCGGCAGGCGGTCGGCCGGGATACCCCTCCCTTCATCAACAACCGAAATCGCGACATGCAGACCCTCCCTCGCGGCGATAATCCGAATAACGGACGACTCGGGAGAGTGCCTGGACGCATTGGACACCAGGTTGCCGATGACCTGCACTATGCGGCGTCTGTCCGCTATAACGAGGGGCAGGCTAGGTGGGAGCTTAATGCGTACGTTGTTCCTGCCGCCGGAGCTGAGGAAAGTGCTCTTGGCTTCGTCTACAAGTGTGGCCACTTCTGAGAGCGCGGGAGAAACCGACAGGGTGCCCGTCTCAATGCGGGCCACGTCGAGTAGGTCGCTTATCAGCCCGCGCATGCGGTCGGCTTGCTCGACGATGATGCGGTGGAACTGTCGCATCTCGGCAGGATCCAGGGCGGACTCCTCGTTCAGAAGAGTGGTTGCGGAACCTCGGATGGAGGTGAGCGGTGTCCTCAGCTCGTGGCTAACCATGCCGAGGAACTCGGCCCGCAGCCTCTCCACCTCCTCCAGGGGCGTCATGTCCTGAATCGTGACTACGACCGACTCGATCTCCCCTTTACTTGATAGGATAGGCGTCACGTTGGCTAGGATCGTGATGCTGTGTTCTCCGTCAGGGCCTTTGACCACGATCTCCTCGGCGCGAACGGCCTTGATTGCGCTGAGCCCATCGGAGGATGAGAAGTCCTCCAGTCGTATTGCTCGCCCGTCGGCGCGCTGGATGGTCAACGCTCCCATCACGCTCTCCAAATCGCCGCCCATGCCCGGGAGACACAGCTCTCCGCAGATCCTGTCCGCCTCTCGATTGGACGACACTATGCGCGCCGTCCTCGCGTCGATCACGACGACGCCGACGGGAGCGGTATTGATCAGCGCCTCCAAGTCGGCCCTGGCGCGCCGTTCTTCCTGATACCTGCGAGCGTAGGCAATGGCCAAAGCGGCCTGCGAGGTGAATATAGCTAGGGTCTCTTCGTCTTCCTGGGTGAATTCTCGGTCGGCGCCCTTGTCGGCGAGGTAGAAGTTGCCTACCTGCGCTCCCCCATGACGTATCGCCGTTGCCAGAAATGTCTTGCACTGCGGGAGAATGTCGGTAAGGCCCAGCGACTCTAGGTAGCCCGCCATGTCGGCAAGCTTCAGCGGTTCCTGAGCCCGGCTGAAGTGTTCGAATAGCTCCATCCCCGGAGCCAGCCCCCCGCCAGTCCGTTCCTGCTCGGTCAACCCGTGGGTGACATAGTCCCGTTGTTGACCAGATGGATCCAGGATCGTAATCCCGCCGTACCGAGCGTCGGTCAGCGCGCAGGCGTTACCCACAACCTCCTGCAATACCTTATCTAAGTCGAGGCTCTCGTTGACGCGCAGGCTTGCCTCGCTCAACCGAAACAAGCGGTCCTTCAGGGCCGCAATCTCCAGATCACGCTCGTCGGGGTTCTTCATTTCCCTTGTTGGCCTGGCGACTCACGCACAGTGGGTCATGGAAGGGCGCACCGCCTCCGCAATGGAGCCCTGTGATCCCGTCCCCCCGATTATACCGGCCGGAGTCAGTATATTACACGTAAAACGTCACAATGGCAGAATTATGTTACACGTTAAATACACAAGACGGCTGTATCCTGTGAGCCGACCTCGGCGGGGAGGAGTCTGCCTGGATTCTATAGGTCAATAGCAACAACATGATGGGAGAACGGCAATGAAGGTCGCGGAAGCGCACTCTAAGCAAGTGGTTATGGGGACGGCGGAGCAGGCTCTACCGCTATACCGGCCGGAGGGAGGAACCCGCTCGAAACGGCCTGTTGAACTGGCGTGGAAGACCTTCTCCCATATCCTCAGGCAGAAGTTCATTCATCGCCGCGAGCGCTTCCCGCTGGTGACCATGCTCGAACCCCTCGAGGCCTGCAATCTCGACTGCTTCGGGTGTGGCCGCATCCGCGAATACCTGCCTGTCATCACCAAAACTCTCACCCTGGATCAGTGCCTCAAGGCCGTCGAGGACTCAGGCGCACCCATAGTGTCCATCGCCGGCGGCGAACCGACCATGTACAGCCAGCTCCCGGATCTCATTGAGGAATTGGTGAGGAGGAAGATATTCGTCTACTGCTGCACCAACGGCCTCCTTCTGGAGCGCACCATGAAAAGAATCCCGCCCTCCAAGTACCTCGCATGGGTCATCCATCTGGACGGCATGGAGGCCCAGCACGACATCGCCGTCAACCGCAAGGGCGTGTGGAAGAAGGCGATGGCCGCCTCCAAGCTCGCACTCGGGTTGGGGTACAGGGTCTGCTCCAATACGACTCTCTTCAGGGGCTCCAACGCCGGGGACCTGCACCAGCTCTTCACCCTGGTGACGGACATGGGTTTCGAAGGCGTGATGGTCTCCGCCGGCTACGATTTCGTCGATGGGCCGGCCCAGGAGATGTTCCTCCCGCGAAAGGAGTCCATAGAGGTCTTCAAGCGAGTGCTCACCGACGACGCCCTGGGGCGCATCCGTTTCTACAACAACCCCCTCTACCTGAGCTTCCTGCGAGGAGAGCGGGACTACCAGTGCACTGCCTGGTCGAACCCGACCTACACCGTTCAGGGCTGGCGGGAGCCGTGCTACCCGCTCGCCGACCGTCACACCGACGACGTCGACGACCTGTTCAGCCCGGGCCTGTGGGAGAACTACGGGGTGGGCGTAAACAGCAAATGCGCCAACTGCATGATGCACTGCGGGTTTGAATCGGCGACCATCTACGAGGCCTTCAGCAGTCCCCGGGGGGCCGCGTCATTGGCGAAGGGCGTGATCGGAAGTCGAACCGGCATCGGAGCCAGCTAGACGGGTGAGTGAATGCTTGGTCTTGCTGGCAGCGTTGCATGAGGAAGCTCGGGGAATCCTCAACGCAGGCCAGTGGCACAGGGTGGAGTCGTCGGCCTCGCGGGCAGCGTATGAGGGGCGCATTGGGGTCCGGGAAGTGGTCCTTGCGGTAAGCGGCGTAGGACGGGCCCGCGCAGAGGCTGCGGTTCGAGAAGTCCTGGAATATCGTCGTCCAAGCGGTGTCCTTTCGTTGGGCTTTGCCGGGGCGCTAGCTGGCGGACAGCGTCCGGGAGACTTGGTGGTAGCTCGTACTCTGATACCTGCACACAGGGCGCCGAACGGGAAGCAGCAGCCTCTGGACGGGCAACATCTCCATTCGGATCGATCGTTGATCGACGAGGCCCTGCGTGTCCTGGCGGCGTTCGATCTGCGCCACCGCGTTGGAGCGTGTGTGACTGCTTCCCACATCGTATCGAGCCCTGAAGCGAAGGGGCGCCTCGGGCTTGCCACCGGTGCTGTGGCTGTCGAAGAGGAGAGTTACTGGGTAGGCTTGGCGTGCCGCGAGCGAAACGTGCCGTTCCTCGCAGTGCGGTGCATAGTCGACACGGCCGAGAGTTCGCTGCCGCCCTTTGTTGCCGGGATGACGCAGGATGGCAAGTTTGGAAGCCGGTGGAAGCGGGCGATGCCGGCCATCGCCCGTCCCTGGTCTATCCCTGCGCTGATTCGCCTTGCTCGTGCGGCCTCTGTAGCACGGGCCTCGCTGACCACCTTCACCGTGGGCTTCCTGAGCTCCCGGACACGGAGCTGTCATTGAGAGCGGCTCTCCGTGGGTGCACAGTTGGCTTCCACGTGGCCGCGGTCGATGCCTTCTGGGATAGGGATCGTGAATGGTTTCGTCGCGTCAAGGCGGTGGATTGCGCCGAGGCCGTCATCGATCTGGGGCTTCCCCAGAGCAGTGTGACCGAAGCGCTGGAAAGGGCCGTCCGCTGGTTTACGGATCATGGCTGCATGCAGGGAGGACGATGGTCGTAGAAGCGAATACGTTGCGAGTTACGCTGGAGCTGCGGAACGCAGTCAAGGAGGCGGTGCGCCGGTCTCAGGACTACTTCATACGCAGCCAAACCCCCGAAGGCTACTGGTGGGGCGAGCTGGAGTCCAACTCCACAATGGAGGCCGAGTACCTGTTGCTGACTCATTTCCTGGGAATTGGAGATGGGGATACGTGGAGGAAGCTGGCGAACCACCTGTTCAGGTCCCAGCGGGAAGACGGAACATGGGGGCAGTACTACGGCTCCCCCGGCGACCTGAGCACATCCATTGAGTGCTACTTCGCCCTGAAGCTGGCAGGCGCCTCTACCGACGACCCTCGGATGGTGAGGGCTCGTGAGTTCATCCTCTCCAAGGGCGGCATCCCTCAGGCACGGGTCTTCACCAAGATATGGCTCGCCCTCTTCGGACAATGGAGTTGGAAGGGAGTGCCCACGCTGCCTCCGGAGATGGTGCTGCTCCCATGCTGGGTCCCCATGAACCTGTACGACTTCTCCAGCTGGGCTAGGGGCACGATGCTGCCTCTGGCCATAGTGCTCTCTCAGAAGCCGATATGCCCAGTCCCCGACAGCGCCGCTGTACCTGAGCTTGTGCCGGAGGGAGCGGACGTACCCGCCGATACCGAGGGATTCAAGAATCCGTTAAGTGTGGCAGGATTTTTCCGTCTGGCTGATCGACTCTTCCAATGGTACGACTCCCTACCCTGGCATCCGATGCGGCAGATTGCCATCCGCAAAGCCGTCAAGTGGATAGTCGACCATCAAGAAGAGGATGGGTCCTGGGGAGGTATTCAACCTCCCTGGGTCTACTCGCTCATCGCCCTCAAAATCTTGGGCTATGACATTGACCACCCGGTCATGCGGAAGGGGGTAGAGGGCTTCAAGGGTTTTGTGATCGAAGAAATGGACTCGATGCGTGTCCAGGCCTGTGTATCTCCGGTATGGGACACCTGCCTCGCCATGATCGCTCTGGAGGATTCCGGCCTCGATCCCGAGAGTCCAGTCTTGCGTCGCGCTGGCGAGTGGCTTATGGAGGCGCAGGTGTCCCAGGGGGGGGACTGGCAGGTCAAGGCGAGCGACACAGTACCCGGGGGATGGGCTTTCGAATTCGCCAACAGGACATATCCCGATATCGACGACACGGCGGAGGTGCTCATTGCCCTACAGGGAGTCCGCCTGAATGACTCTCGAAGACAGGAGGAAGCGATCAGACGTGGAGCGGCGTGGGTTCTTGGCGTCCAGAGCAGGAATGGCGGTTGGGCAGCCTTCGATAAGGACAACACTCGCCGGGCCGTGGCCGAAATGCCCTTCGCCGACTTCGGGGAGATGATAGACCCTCCCAGCGCGGATGTGACGGCCCATGTTGTAGAGGCCATGGTTCGGCTCCATTACCCTGTGGACGCACATGCCTTGCGACGGGCGATTCGGTACCTGCTGAGTGAACAGGAACCGGACGGCCCTTGGTTCGGCCGCTGGGGCGTCAACTACATTTATGGTACTGGTGCCGTTCTTCCGGCGCTGGAAGCGATGGGCGAAGACATGAAGGGAGAGCCAGTGCTACGGGCGGTAGATTGGCTCGTTGCCCACCAGAATGAAGATGGCGGGTGGGGCGAAAGCTGCGCAAGCTATGCTGACCCGGGGCTGGCAGGACAGGGCCCCAGCACAGCCTCACAGACGGCATGGGCCTTGCTTGCCCTGATGGCGGCCGGGGAATGGGAGCACGAGGCAGTCCGGCACGGTATCGAGTACTTGATCGTCACGCAACAAGAGGACGGAACGTGGCGAGAGCCCTGGTTCACGGGCACGGGGTTTCCAGGGTACGGCGTTGGCCAAAGGGTCGAGGGGGTACGTCCGCAGGGAAGCGAGCTGTCTGCCGGATTCATGATCAGGTACGATCTCTACAGGAGCTACTGGCCGCTTATGGCCCTGGGCCGCTTCCATCGGCACGCGTGTGTCGAGTGATGGGGGGCTATGGATATTGACCGAGCATGTCCATGAATGCACGAATCCCCATGCGAAACACTGCAAGACCTACCGGGTCTCGGCGATGGTACGCCAGGCAGGTGGCCATGCTGATGCCCGCCCACCCAGAGGCTCTTGTAAGAGGACTCTTTGACATCCTGGCAAGAGCATAAGAACGTACTCTGGATCACTCAGGTACTCTACGGTTGCTGGGCAACCTCCTATGCCACCGTCATCCCAGAGATCATCCTCGTATCTCGCTGTAATCGCCTGCTAACTTGGCCGGCGCTCTCAAGCTGCTGGCGAAGGAGCTGCAAGGCTTTCTCGCGGTGAAAGGCGAGCTGCCTCAGGACTGACATTGCAGCCGTTACTAATACCAAGTCACCGTGATGCCGCCGTATATGTGCGGCCAGGGAGTGGGTTCCCGCCCCGTATCGAGTACGGGGCAGGCTCTTCGCGGGAATGACGGCTTTACGGCGCGCTCAAAATGAATTGGTATAAGGTTGGGCAGGCCCATCTACGCCAACAGACATATGTGCCATACTGGCATGGCTGGTAGACTCTCCTAGAGCACATCCGGAGAGACCACAGGAGACGAAACAATGTACCTGGCACGATTCCTGTGGCGAGACCGCGTCCGTTGGGGCGCCGTCGAGGGAGAGGACGTGAGGACGATCAGGGGCGACCTTTATCGGGACGCCAGGCCCGGGTCCTACTTGGGACCACTCGCGGAGGCGCGGCTGCTCGCGCCTCTGGAGCGTACGAACAAGGTCATCGGCATAGCCGCTAACTACGGCGAGAAGGACGACAGGGACGGCCCTGGCATATTCATGAAGCAGCCGGGCACCAACATCGCTCACCTCGACCCCATCCTCTACCCCCGGACCTGCCTGTCGGTGATCCACGAGGCCGAGGTCGGGATCGTCATGGGCAGGACCGCCAGGCACGTCAGAGCCGAGAACGCGCTGGACTACGTCCTGGGCTACACCTGCGCCAACGACGTCAGCGCCTCCGAGATGACGGTGAGCGATATCGGGCGGGGCGGCACGATGCGCTGGAAGCAATTCGACACGTTCTGCCCCCTGGGTCCCGTGATCGCCACCGGGCTGGATGGGGACAACCTGCGAGTCCAGTGCAGGGTCAACGACCGCACGGACGTGGACGGCAACAGCAGCGGAATGATCTTCGGGGTGGCAGAGCTGGTCAGCTGGGTGTCCGAGGTGATGGCCCTCTACCCGGGCGACATAATATGCAGCGGCTGCCCGTCCACCGGCGAGATCGAGGTCGGTGACACCGTCGAGGTCGAGATCGAAGGAATAGGCACGCTCCGGAACCCGGTCGTGGCCGACCGGTGACCGGGCTCGCCCGGACAAATGGCCGCGTCTACGGCAGGCGGCGTGAGACCATCCTGAGCCTGTCCGCCACCGTGAAGTAGGGCTCCATCTTCCCCACGAACTCGGCCACCGTGCTCTCGGCAGTCGCGTCGCTGGTGTCCAGAGTGATCTTGTTGGCGATCTGGGACGCCTCGTACTCCTCCTGGAACCTGCGAAGGATATACTCCACGTCGCCCTCTCGCAGAACGCCGTTCCTGTGGGGGCTCTCCACCATGCGCCGGGCGATCACCTCGGGGGACGCCTTTACCAGCACCAGTACCGTCTCAGGCTCGAAGCTGACGATCAGGTGCTCTATCTTCCTTGCCACGTCCCTCCGGTCGAACTGCTCTCCCGGACCGCCATAGCCGAAGTAGCGTGGGCCGTAGATGCCGTCGTCCACGTGCATGCCGATCACCAGCTTGTCCGCGGCGTCTCCCGAAGAGCTCTGACGGGGCGCGTGGTAGTAGAGGTTGTGCCTCTGGACGTTGTCCTTCAGCCACGGGCTGAGGGCCAGGAACTGCCGTTCCTCCTCCTCCGATATGTTCGCCGGGTGCCCCACGGTGTACGGAATCTTCCAGTGGTCGTGAATCAGCCGCATACGGCTGCCCATGGCCTCGGCCATCCAGTCGTCGATGGCGTGGGCCAGGTCGTCGTCCCGGCGTACTCGCAGCCCACGATGAGCAGCTTCATATCGTTCACCCCCAATGCTGCTGAGGCCTTCACGCTTCCGGCGATTCTAACATCCCACCCCGAATGCGTACTACAGGTAACGAGTACACGGAATCCCATGGCTGCTATTTCCGGTGTAGAATCTGCCACACAAACACGGCTCGCGATATCATGGGCCGCGCCTGAGGGAGTAGCAAACCATGCCTTACGTTCCCGCTAATATCAAACCTGCGTTCCCGCAACCGGTCGTCGGAGAGGGCGTCCGCCCGAAACTGCTTGAGCTGCTCGGGCTGGACGACCTGCCAAACGATGTCGACTTCTCTATCGACCCGCCGTGCGAAGAGGGTGGACTGCGCGTCAGCAGCGTCCGGTTTGCCAACTCGTTGGGGGAGACCGTCCCTGGGATCCTGTGTGTCCCTCAAGACAGAGGGGATAGGCTCCCGGGAGTGGTGTGCGTACCGGGCACCTCCAGGAGCGCTGAGACCGTCGCCGCCCCCCATTTCCGCGAAGATCCGTCGACGGGATCGCTATATGGGTGGGGGCGGGAGTTGGCTCGGCGGGGCTTCGCCACGCTGTCGATAACGGTCAAGGGTACGGTGACTCGACGAGCGAGCATTGAGGATTGGGCGACCGAGAACAAACTTCTCAACCCATATGGCCGGCAGCAGATGGGCGTACTCGTGGAGGAGACCCTTAGGGCGGCCCGGATCCTGGCGTCGCTTGAAGGCGTAGACTCAGAGCGAATCGGCCTCACTGGTTGGTCGCTGGGCGGCAGTGCGACCTGGTACGGGGCCGCGTGTGCGCCGTGGATAGCGGCGGCGGTACCCGTCATGGGCGGAGTGGGGAGCATGGCCAGGGCCATTCACGAAGGGGACGTCCACCGCGCCAGTGCCTACTTCTACATCCCACACATGTTGCGCTTCTTCGATCACGCACAGATCGTCGCGGACTGCATCGCCCCGCGGCCCTTCATGATGGTCGCACCGACCATGGACCAGGACATGCCCCTCTCCGGGGTGGAAGACCTGAAGCCAATCGTCAGCCGGGCCTACGAGGGCGCCGGACACCCCGAGCGGTTCAAGGTCTATCAGCCGGAGAATACACACGTCTACCGGGCCGAGTACTTCGAGTGGGTCGCGGCCTGGCTCGAGGAGCATTTGGACGCGTAGCGGCGGCGGGTACATGGACATCGACATACGGCCGATCGTCAGCGATCAGTACGAGACCTTCATCAGGGCGACCACGCGAGCTTTCGGTGATCACGCCAGTGATGAAATAGTCCAGCAATCCGCCTCGAGGGCCACGTCCGGCCGCTGCGTGGCTGCGTTTGAAGGCAGGGACATAGTCGGGGGCGTCGCCTCCGAGCCTGGCGAGATCGGCGTCGAGGGCGGCAGCATGCCCGCTGCCAGTGTAGTCGCGGTGACGGTCCAGCCGACCCACACCCGCCGCGGCATCTTGACCAGGCTGAAGCGCTACCAGCTGGGCGACCTGCACGAGCGCGGTGAGCCGATCGCGGCACTGTGGAGCTCGGAGATCCCCATCTATGGACGATTCGGCTATGGGCTCGCTTTGCTCGACGAGCAGTGGAGGATCCAGCGTAGGGACGCCCCGATTCCACGAACGGTAGAGGCCGCCGGCGCCGTTAGGTTCGTAAGTCCCGGACAGGCCGCGGCTCTATTCCCTGAGACCTTTCGACGTGCCGTCAACGGGAGACCGGGGGCCATTGAACGCCCCAAGATGAAGTGGGACTGGATGCTTGCCGATCGAGAGAGCGAACGCGGTGACGGCAGCGCCCTCTTCCACGTTGTGTACGAAAGCAACGACTCTGTAGACGGGTATGCCAGCTATCGTGTCGCAGGGTCGACATTGCGCGTGGTGGAGCTGATGGCGGTGAGCGGCGATGCTCACCGGGCTCTGTGGAAGTATCTTCTCGGCGTCGACCTGATGAGCGTCGTCGAGATAGGGCATAGACCGCTTGACGACCCCTTGCCCTGGATGCTCGACGACTTGCGGTCGCTGGAGAGGCAGATCCAGGAGGAGCTCTGGGTGCGTCTCGTCGATGTCGGTAGGGCTCTGGCCGAACGCCGTTACTTGCGAAACGGACATCTGGTCTTGGAGGTGCACGACCGTTTCTGCCCCTGGAACGAAGGGACATATGAGCTGGACGCCGGCCCCGAAGGCGCGCAAGTCAGGCGGTCAACCGCGGATCCCGACCTGCTCATTTCGGCAGCCGACCTCGCCTCGATATTCCTGGGCGCTGTTGGAGTCCCGACCCTGGTCCAAGCTGGGCGGGTCGAGGAGAGGACGCCAGGTTCAGCAAGACAGGCGGCCGCCATGTTCGCCACGCGGCTGGCTCCCTGGTGCCCCTACTACTTCTAGCTTTGGGGCAGAACGGGTTGTGAGCCTCGTCTCCTTACTTTTAGCTTCCGGGCCTGACGCCCGAGAGCAGCCTGACAGCCGACCTGCGGTTGTAATACCAAATCACCGTGATGCCGCCGTATATGTGCGGCCAGGGAGTGGGTTCCCGCCCCGTATCGAGTACGGGGCAGGCTCTTCGCGGGAATGACGGCTTTACGGCGCGCTCAAAATGAATTGGTATAACCTGTCGCCCTTGTGAACGTCGAGCAGTGGGCTTCTCTTGCCGAGACGCCTTCCATCCAGCGAGCTCATCTTCTCCGTGTACTCCATCACGCCGCTTCTCCGCTCATGTTCTCCTTCTATAGCATGAAATCTGAAGCTACGATGCCCCTTCGTTAATAGTTCGTGAGGCAGTTCACGGAATTGACATGCGCCGTGCGTCCGGGTACGATATGCTGCAACTAAGGCTGTCTTGGCCCTAGGTTTCTGTCAGTTTGAGGATCCCCGTATCTCGGGAAAGAAGAAAGGAGCGAAATCTTGTCCAAAGCTTTACGATTGTTAGGCCTCCTCGCACTCTCGGTGGTGTTGGTCGCAGCACTGGGCTGCAGCGCTGATCAGGAGGAGGAAGCTCCCGCAGCGACGGTTGCTCCGGTAGCTGCTTCGGATGCGGCTACCGCCGTGCCCGCCGCTGTCGTCGCTACCGCCGTGCCCGACGCCCCCGCCATGACCGCGGACGCCTCCATGGAGTTCGCGTTCAACGGCAGCTTCGACTGGAGTAGTTACAATCTCCCAGCGCCCACCGAGTTCAAAGAGGCGCCCATGTTGGCCGCGCTGGTCGCGCAGGGTTCTCTGCCCCCCCTCGAAGAGAGACTGCCCGTGGCCTCTGACGTCCTCGTCATCCCGGTCGTCGAGCGGATCGGCGACTATGGTGGAATCTGGCGCAGGGCGTTCACCGGCCCTTCGAATGGCCAGAACGCTGACCGCTTGATGAGCGACCACATTCTTCACTTTGACCTGGACGGCATCAACGTCATCCCCAATGTCGTCAAGGGCTGGGAAATCAGCGACGATGGGCTGAGATACACGCTGTTCCTTCGTGAAGGAATGAAGTGGTCGGACGGGAGTCCCTTCACGGCGGATGACTGGGTCTGGTACAACGAAAACGTAATCTGGAATGACGAGATCAACCCGGGCCGTGAAGGCCAGATAGGCTGGTCCGGCTATTACCCCTCCGTCAAGAAGGTAGACACGTACACAGTCCAACTCAGCCTGGAAGACCCAGGAGCGGGCTTCCTCGACATGCTTGGTACCTACCGCACCGGGGGATACACGCTCCACGGCCGCATCGCCGATGGGCTCTACGGCCCTTCGGAGTTTCTGAAGACGGTCCACAGGGACTTCGCAGAGGACAAGGACGCCTTCGACGCGAAGGTCAAGGCGGCCGGTTTCGATAGCTGGCCGCTGTACTTCAAGGAGCGGGGAGACCCCCTTCGCTCCCTGGAAGTCCCCACCCAGGCTCCCTGGGTTATGACGAGCCCCATCACTTCCACCTTGTTGGAATTTGAGCGCAACCCCTACTACTACGGGGTGGACCCGCAAGGCAACCAGCTTCCGTACATCGACAGGATCCAGATGCAGCTCACCGAGGAACAGGAGGTGCTGAACCTGCGCGCCATCGCCGGTGAGATCGACTTCCAGCACGCGCTCATCCAGATGGCCAAAGTCCCCGTGTTCCAGGACAACGCCGAGCAGGGCAACTACGAGATCAAGTTCTGGGAGACCCAGGGCACGGTGGCAGGGATCACTGCGAACATCAGCTACGGTCTGGGAGAAGTTGAGTACGAGGTAGACGAGGAGAGACAGAAGTTGATGGCCAGCAAGGACTTCCGGATTGCGCTGTCCTTGGCCGCGAACCGCGACCGGATCAACCAGGTAGTCTTCCTGGGTCTGGGCAAGCCGAAGCAGCAGACATTCAACTCCGACCACCCCTTCTATCTCGGCGAGGAGTACGAGTCCAAGTACGTCGATCAGGACCGGGACGAGGCCAACCGCCTGCTGGACAGCCTCGGCTATACAGAGAAGGACTCCGAGGGTTTCCGCCTGAGGAAAGACGGCGATGGCAGGATCAACTTCACGATGGCCTACCTGAAAGACTACATCCTGGACTTCGAGTCGATAGTCGAGTTGCTGCGCGAAGACCTGGCAGCCGTCGGCATCGAAGTGCTGCCTAAGGCGATGGCGCCGTCTCCCTTCAGCGCCATGCGTCAGGCCAACTCGCATGAGCTGGTCGTGTACGCCGGAGGGCAGGGCGGGCACCGCTACGCGGCGAACATCCTGGAGTGGTACGACGTCGGGCCAGCCTACAGGAACTGGTACGTCTCCGGCGGCACCTTCACTGGCAACGCGCAAGCCGAGCCGAAAGACCCGGACATTCTGCGCATGGTCGAGCTAACCGACCAAGCCAAGAACTTGCGTTACAAGGACCGCGCTGAGAACTACAAAGAGACTCAGAGGATATTGATCGACAACCAGTGGATCATCGGCTTGGTGGGATACTCCGGAGCCTTTAACGGGGTCATCGTCAAGAAGACCTACTTCAGGAACGTGCCTGAGAAGGCGCCCAACCAGTCCGCATTGCAGAACCCCGGGATCGCGCGGACGCAGCAGTTCTTCATGGAAGGTGGCAAGAACGAGACGGAGTAAGGCCTAAGCAGGCACAAGTGATTCGTAAGTAGACCGGTGGCGCACCCCACGATACAGGGGTGCGCCACTGGCATTTTTCGCCGATGGCGACCGGAGGACTGATGACCGAAACCATACCGAGAGACATCCGCCCGTCCTTCCCTGTCGAAGTTCCCCGGGATGGCGTGGCTGCCAAGTTTCGTGAGCTCATAGGACTCGATGAAATCCCCGCCGAGGCTGACTTCACAGTTGGGCCGGTCCACGAGGAAGATGGACTCAGCTTCACCCAATGCAGTTTCGCCAACTATCTGGGCGAGACCATCTCGGCGACGGTCCTCAAGCCGCTGGACGACGGGAGCGGCGTGCTGGCGGGGGCCGTCTGCATGCCTGGGACGAGTAGCTCCAGGGAGCAGGTCATCGACAAACGGATGTACCGGACGAAGCCGCCCGACGAGCACGGCCCCTTGCTGGGATGGGGCCGGGAGCTGGCGAAGCGAGGTTACGCGGTGCTCTCCTTCTCGCCAAAGGGCACGGTGGTTCGTCGGGGTACCGTGGCCCAGTGGGAGGAGGAAGCAAAGCTTCTGGCTCCCTACGCGAGGTCTCAGCTTGGCGTGCTGACGGACGAGGCGTTGAGGGCGTCGCTGGTCCTTGGGGCCATAGATGGTGTGGACCCGGACCGGATCGGACTCACGGGCATGTCGCTGGGAGGTCTTGCGTCATGGCTGGCCATGTCGTGCGGGGCGTGGATCCGCACCGCGGCCGCCGTTTGCGGGGTTGTCGGTTCCATGGAGCAGGTCATCCACTACGGCCAGGTAGAGCGCCACAGCTCGGCCATATTCATCCCTCACATGCTTCGCTACTTCGACCACCCGGAGATCGTGGCGGCGTGCATCGCCCCGCGCCCGTTCATGATGGTCGCGCCGACCGAGGACGACGACATGCCGCGCGAGGGCGTCGACGAACTTATCCGGGTCGTGTCGCCCGTATACGAGTCCGCGGGACACCCTGAGCTCTTCAGGGTCCACCGGCCTCCTGGGATCCACACGTTCCTGCCGGAGTATTTTGAGTGGGTCGTGGAGTGGTTTGACCAGGTCCTAGCGCCGGACTCGCCCTGATCGCCCCCGCTCCCGCGGGCGGCATCAAGGAACGGGCGGTGCTGGATTACTGGGCCGCCGTTGATTCAGCCTGAGGGCAAACCCTGTCGAACTTGCCCTCCTTCGTAGGGGAGCGAGTGCCTGCCTGCCTCGAAGGTTCCGGCTCGGCGCTGGTTGCTCGCCCCGCTAGACGCACCTGGGATAGGTGCCGTCCTGGCCGCCTGCGCCTATGTGGAGTAGGGGTCGGCGGCGTCGCGGAGTCCGTCGCCGAAGAAATTGAAAGCCAGTACCGCGATGACAACCAGGAACGCCGGTATCATGAGCCAGGGGTAGATGGCCACCGCCTGGACGTTCTGGGTCGCCTGCAAGAGGACGCCCCAGCTAATCGCCGGGGGCCGGAGTCCCAGTCCGAGGAAGCTCAGGGCTGTCTCGGCGATGATCATGAAGGGTATGGCCAGTGTGGCGGCGGCGATGATGTGGCTGGTGAACGATGGGACCATGTGCCGGAAGATGACGCGCAGGTCGGATGCGCCTGCGATGCGGGCCGCCATGATGAAGTCCTCTTCGCGCATCGAAAGGAACCTGCCGCGAACGACACGCGCAAGCTCGGTCCAGCCCACTGCCGAGAGGATTAGGGTGATGGCGAGGTAGATTTGGACGATACTCCAGTCCCTGGGTACGGAGACCGCCAGCGCGACCCACAGGGGTATCGTCGGTATCGAGCGCGTGATTTCGATGATGCGCTGGATGACGTTGTCGGCCCAGCCGCCGTAGTAGCCGGAGAGGCCACCGAGGACGATACCCAGCAATAAGCTGATACACACCCCGACAAGCCCAATGGACAACGAGATCCTGGTTCCAGTTATTATGCGCGAGTACATGTCGCGTCCCAGGATGTCGGTGCCAAGTAGGAATGGTGCCGCCCGCGCGTATTCGCCTTCCTCGCCGCCCTCTATGCCGATCAGGTGGCGGTCCATCTTGATCAGGCCAAGAAACTTGTACTCCCAACCCCGGACGAAGAAAGAGACCGGTATCTTCACGTCTGGGTGTGTCTCGTAGACCAGCTTGAAAGTCTTGGGGTCGCGGCTCCCCGTAATGCCTTCCACGTAGGGACTGAACCTGCCGTCGTCGAACCAGTGAATTTTTTGGGGCGGCAGGTAGGCGACATCGACGTATGAGACCACAGGGTGGGCGCTGGAAAGAAACTCGGCGCCGATCGCGAACATGTACAAGACCCCGAGGACCGCTGCGGAGCCCATCGCCACCTTGTGCCGCCGGAACCGCCACCACATTAGCTGCCACTGTGTGGCGACGAAAACGCGCTCCTCTTCGTCGGTCGAAGATGGCGCGCCCCGAGGTCTCTGACCTTCGCCGAGATTCAGGCCTTCGTATTCTTCTACAACCATGGCCCTACTTCACGTACCGGATTCGAGGGTCCAGAATCCCGAGCAGGATATCGGATAGCAGCGTTCCAAGGACCGTCAGCGCACTCAGGATAAAGAGGATGGTCGCTGACGTAAACAGGTCCTCAGAGAGCAGAGAGCGGAGTAGCAGCGGCCCCTCCGTCGGCAGACTCAACACCACCGAGACGATGATGCTGCCCGACATCAGGAAGGGAAGCAGGTAGCCCATCGTGCTGACCAGGGGATTGAGCGCTATCCGTACGGGATATTTGAGGACCACCTGCCATTCCCTCAGTCCCTTGGCTCGCGCCGTCACGACGTAGGGCTTGTTGAGCTCATCCAGCAAGTTGGCCCTCATGACCCTGATGAGGGCGGCCGTCCCCGCGGTGCCAACCACGAAGGCCGCGATCCAGAGGTGGGAGAGGAGGTCCACCACGCGCCCAACCGTCCACGCGTGGACTCTATACTCCGGCGAGAACAGCCCTCCAATGCTGTGTTCGGGGAAGAGACGGAAGCCGAACCACAATAGGAGCAATGCGAGCAGGAAGTCGGGCGTAGCCAGCCCCAGGAAGCCGATAAACGTTACCGTGTAGTCCTCCAGTTTGTGCCGCCTCATGGCAGAGTAGATTCCTATGGGTATCGCCAGGCCCCACGCGAGCACCGCGGTGCTGCTTGCCAGGATGACGGTCATCAGCAGGCGCTCGCCCACGATCTCCCTGACGGGCCTTCTATACTCGAGCGAGATCCCGAAGTCGCCCCTGACAAACTTCCACGCCCACCTTGCGTACTGAAAGATGATGGGCCGGTCCAGGCCGTACTCGGCCCGTAACGCTTTCTCGATGACCCTCCCCGCCGGCGTTCCCATCATCGCTGGCCCACCGGCCTGGGTCTCTATGTAGGTAGTTATAAAGTCTCCCGGCGGGAGTTGGATTATGATGAACGAGAGGACGGAGATTGCCCAGATAGTAATGAGGGCCACAACCAAACGACGGAGAATATACTGCAACATCAATGAGCCTCAGGAGCGGATTGGCTGTTACGGGATCGTTGGTCGAAGACCGAAGATGGCCAACACGCCTTGTCCTTGGCGCGAAGTGCCTCATGATACCATTTCGCAGTCAGGTTCCGTCAAGCCGCTGTACCCGTTCGGTAATGTACTGGCTGAAGCGGACGCGGAGTTCGTACGGTAATGGCGGACTCCGATTTGTGCTATGTTCCTGTCAAATGTTTGGATGCGCTTGGGGAGACCCAGCATCGGATGGGATGCCACGATGAGCTACAGGATCACTACCCATTCGAAAGCTCGGCGCATAGCAGGAGTTCCTGGCGTAACCGATGAAGATGGTCCTCCAGGCGTCTATTGGGGCCGGCTCCCTGCGGTATCTTGGCACGGTGGCGGTCTACATCCTGCTGGCCGCCACTCTGCTTGCATGCACCCGTGGGGGCGAAGATTCCAACAGGGACGAGCGGGTGCTCGAGCTGGAGGCAAAGGCCCGCTCCCTGGAAGCGTCACTCGAAGCCCTTGCAGACGAGAACGCTGAGCTCAAGGGCGAAATCGAGGTCCTGAGCGAGCGCCTGGACGATCGGGACGCCCGGCTTCAGGAACTCGAGGAAGTCGCCTCCAAAGCCCAGTTGGACTTTCCCTCCAAGGAGGAGTGGTCCAAGGGTACGGCCGAGCGGTTGTCGCTGCCGGAGGGGACCGCCCTGGAGAGGACCCTCAGGCTGGCGGAGGATTCCGGAGGCGAGGTCCACTACGTCGACCACCCCGAACGGGAAGAGCGCTCAGTCTTGGTTGCGCCTCGGGATTTTGTCGACGGCGAGACTCCCCTCATCGTTTCCCTTCACGGCTTCGGAGGAGATTCCGCCTACCAGTCCATTTACGTGCCCCTTCACGAGCGGGTGAACACTGAGGGGTTCGCTCTACTGCTGCCCAACGGGACACGCGACGGCGCCGGAAACCGCTTCTGGAACCCCACCGATCGGTGCTGCGAAGGAGGCAAGACCGGCGAGGATGATGTCGCCTTTCTGAGTGGGCTGCTGGCAAATGCAAGGAAGGTCAGGGACTTCGGGCCCGTGTACTTCTTCGGCTACTCCAACGGCGGGTTCATGTCATACCACATTGCCTGCAGGGGTCTGCCCGGCCTTCGTGCCGTGGCCAGCCTGGCCGGTACCAGCTACGTCGAGGACTCCACCTGCGACGGCGCATCCCCCGTGTCCGTGTTGCACATCCACGGCACCGCAGACAACGTGATCCTGTTCAAGGGCGACGAGAGTGAGCCCGATCCGAAGGACGGCGGCGAGCGGGCCTTCTACGCTGGGGCCCAGGACATGGTGATGCGCTGGAGCCGGCGGGCCGGCTGCGACTGGCCCGAAGACCCCCAGCCTATGCCACCCTCGACCTGGACCAGTATGTGCCGGGCTCCGAAACCCAGGCATTCCGCCTGGAATCGGGCTGCGCCGAGGGAATCAGTATCGAGCTTTGGATGGGCGTGGGCAGTAGCCATTCACCTGGCTACGGCGACGCCTTCGTGGACGCTCTGGTAGGATGGCTCTTGTCACAAGAATAAGCCTGCCCTGGAGTTGGACCACTGGTACCGCCCTTCCCATCTGGATTAGGAGGACAATATGAAGAGCTCCCGGGAGATCGACCTCTACTGGCACAAGATCAGGGATACCGTGGACGAGCTCGTAGCCTGTCTTGAGGGGCTCGACAGCGACTCCCTGGACTGGAGGCCCCTCGACGACGCCAACAGCCTCTATGTCCTTGCCACCCACACGATGGGGAACGTGCGGCACAACATCCTGAACGGGCTGTGTGAGCTGCCCGTCACTCGCGACCGCGATGCCGAGTTCATGGTCAGGGGTGACTCCGCCGTAGAGATCGAAGCGCGCTGGAACGAGCTAAAGGACCAGATTTCAGAGGCCATTCAGGAGCTGCCACCAGACGAGCTGGACCGTGAGAAGGACCACCCCCACCGTGGGACCATCACCGGCCGCGAGCTGCTGATCGTAGTCGCCCGCCACGCTGCCGAGCACTACGGCCAGGCCCAGCTTACCCGCGACCTGGTGAAGGCCCAACTATCAGGCTAGCGGCGCCATCACCGGCCGCGGAGTACTTCCTGCTATGACGCGAAACAGGCTTACCGTAGGCAAGGTGGAAGTGGTCGCCGTCTCCGACGGTAGCATCGCGTTCGCGACCGACGACTTCTTCCCCGACGTCCCCAGGGAGGCCTGGACGCCCTACCGGAACCTCCTGGGGGACGGCCACGAGCTGCTGCTCAACATCGGCTCGTTCGTGCTCCTGTCGGAAGGGAAGACGGTACTGGTCGACGCCGGCCTCGGCGACGGCCCGCCGGGGTCGTGGGAGGGGACCTCTGGTGGCCTGATAGCCGACCTGGAACGGAACGGCATCGGCGTCGGAGACGTGGACATGGTCGTCCTCACACACCTCCACGCCGACCACGTGGGATGGAGCATTACGCATTCAGGTGGGGAGGCCAAGCCGACCTTCCCCAACGCCCGCTACTGGGTCCCCAGGGCGGACTGGGCCCTCTTCGACCGGCGGGACAGGATCAGTCCCCTCGACTACATCAGGGAACAGGTCAGGCCCCTGGCCGACATGGGCCTCATGGAGCTGATGGATGGCGAGACGGCGTTGACGGGGGAGGTCAGCTCGCTCCCTACTCCCGGACACACTCCGGGCCATACATCCGTGGCCATCTCGTCCGGCAAGCAGAAGGGCATCGTCCTGGGCGACGCCATCCACCATCCCGCGCAGGTCACGGAGCCCGGCTGGCGGCCCAGGCCCGACCACAACCCGCGCCTTTCGGCGGATACGCGCGCCGCGCTGGTGGACCGTCTGGAGAACGACGCCGCCGTGGGCTTCGGAGGCCACTTCCCCAGCCCCGGATTCGGGCGCGTTGGACGCCGGCACGGGAAACACCACTGGCAGCCGCTCTAGCGACCTTTCGGAGCGGCTAGGTAGTGTTGACATTTGATATACCAGGCCATTTATAACTCAGCAAGCGGTCCAAAATGTCATTCTGAGGAGCGAAGCGACGAAGAATCTAAGGCCTATGCATGAGGATACCTCAACCGCTTTAGATTCTTCACTCCGCTTCGCTACGTTCAGAATGACATTTGACTGGGAGCCGCTCGAATGTCAACACAACCTAGCCCCCGCTACGAGACTATGGGCGGGACCTCCAGCTCCTCGAGGATGGACCTGAAGCCCTCCAGATCGCCGTCCATGATCTCGTTCAGGCGCGTCAGCTGTGCGTCGATATTCTTCGAGAGGAGTGCCTGTACGTCGCGGCACTGCCTGGGAGGGGCCGCGTACGAGATGGCCACGGTGTCTATCAGGTCGGCCAGGCGGCCGTTCAGCTTCTTGGCGAACAGGGTGCCCCGGTTCCTCCTCTCGACCCAGCCAATGTCCTGACGGTTCACCAGCTCGTCCTCGACGGCCAGTAGCTTGTCCTTCAGGTCCGACGCGGCCTCGCTCAGGCGCTCGTGCGCAGTGTGTCCCTCGGCCCGGCGCACCCACTGGTCTACCTGCTCGCGCACGGCCCTGGCCCTGAGCACGTCCCGCTGCGACTCCGTGAGCTTGTCTCGCAGCTCGATCAGCATCTCGAACTGCTCGTGCAGGTCGGCGTCCGTGGCGGTGACCCGTGGGTCCCTCATGATGCGGAACGTCTGCGTCTGCGCCTCGCCGCCAACCTCGATCCGCACCTGGTACTCGCCGGGCGGCGCGAGGGGCCCTTGGAACGGGCGCTCCTCGATCCTGTCGTCGGGCAGCCTCAGGCCGCGTGGGTAACGCATGTCCCACACGTAGCGGTTGGCGCCCTGGCCCGTCGACAGCCGCACCTCGTCCGGGTCCTCAGGCTCGCTGGAGGCCACCGCGATCTCGTTGCCCCGGTCATCGAGGAAGACCAGCCGGACCTCACCCTCGGGCTGCTCCCGCAGGTAGTAGGTCACGACCACGCCGTCCGGCGGATTCGGGCCGGCGTCCAGGTAACGCCGCACCGGCGCACCCTCCGGCGTGGCGTCCGTGTAGAAGGTCGCCGGCATCCCCAGAGAGAGCCAGTAGAACTTGTCGGGCCCCGGCTCCGGCGTCACGTACGGGTTCGGCTCGATCAGGAAGCGGTGCGTGTCCCTTGGCTTGAACAGGTACGCGCTGGAGTCCCCCACTCGGCTGGACATCTCGTGAAGGGGAGTCACGTCGTCCAGCACCCAGAACGCCCGCCCGTGCGTGCCGACCACGAGGTCGTCGTCCTTGACCACCATGTCGTGTATCGGCACCGGTGGCAGGTTGGTTTGCAGGCGGCTCCACGACTCCCCGTCGTCCAGGGACACGTACACCCCTCCCTCCGTGCCGGCGTACAGCAGCCCCTGCCGGGCCGGGTCCTCGCGCATGACGCGGGTGAAGTCCACGTCCGAAATGCCGCCGGTAATCGGGCGCCACGTCGCGCCGTAGTCGTGGGTCCTGTACAGGTACGGCCTGTAGTCGCCGTGCTGGTACCTCGTCGTCGCGGCGTAGGCGGCGCCGGCGTCGTGGTGCGAGGCGTCGATGCTGCTCACCATCGACCACTCCGGGAAGCCGTAGGGCGTCACGTTCGTCCACGTCGAGCCGCCGTCCACCGAAAGGTGAATGAGACCGTCGTCTGAGCCGGCCCAGAATACCCCCGGCGTCACCGGCGACTCGGCGAATCTCGATATCGTGCACCGCTCGAAGGTCGCGATGTCCGTCAGCGGGTCGTAGTCGCCCGGCTCCTCCAGCTCGTTGCGAGTAAGGTCCGGGCTGATCTCCTCCCAGCTCGAGCCGTCGTTCTCGGAGCGGAATACGACGTTCGCCGCGCAGTAGAGCACCCCGGGGTCGTGAGGCGAGATGACGATGGGGTAGTCCCACGCGAACCGGTACTTGCGCTCCTTGAACGTGAAGGATATGGCGTCCGGCCAGGCGGAGATGCCGCGCACCTCTCCGGAGCTGTGGTCGTACAGCAGGGTGACCGGGCCGGCCCCGCGGTTGCTGCCGTACGCGCCTGAGTAGACGATGTTCGGGTTGTCCGGCCGTACGGCGATATGGCCGCTCTCCGACGAGCCCACGTTGTGGCACTCCCACCACTGGATCGCACCCCGGTTCGACCTCGACGGCGCAGACACGGCGGAGTTGTCCTGCTGGGTGCCGTAGACGCGGTACGGGAACCGGGTGTCGGTGGTTATGTGGTAGAACTCTCCCGTTGGCTGGTTGTATATGTTCGACCACGACTCGCCCCCGTTGAACGAAACAGAGGCCCCGCCGTCGTTGCCGTTGATCATGCGCCGGGGGTTGCGCGGATCGATCCACAGCTCGTGGTGGTCGGCGTGCGTCGCCGTAACGCCGTGGAAGGTGCGTCCGCCGTTCAGCGAGCGGTGCACCTTCGAGTTCAGGATGTAGACGGTCTCCGGGTCGACCGGATCGGCGAACAGGTGGTTGTAGTAGTGAGGCCGGTTGGTCAGGTCGGGGTCATCGGATAGCAGCTCCCACGACTCCCCGCCGTCGTCCGATCGGTACAGCCCGCCCTTCTCGGCCTCGATGAGCGCCAATACCCGGCCAGCGCGCGGGGACGCCGCCACGGAGATGCGGCCCATCGTGCCCTCCGGCAGGCCGGGGTTCCCCGTAAGCTCGGTCCACGTGTCGCCGTCGTCGCCGCTCCTGAATATCCCGGTCCCGGGGCCGCCGCTGTGGCTCCACCAGAAGCTGCGCCGCACGTCCCACATCGACGCGTACAGCACGCGGGGGTTATTGCTGTCGATGGACAGGTCGATTGCGCCGGCCCGGTCCGACACGTACAGCACCCGCTCCCAGGTCTCCCCGCCGTCGCGGGAGCGGTAGACGCCCCGCTCGCCGTCAGGTCCCTCCAGGTGGCCGAGCACGGCCGCGTACACCAGGTTGGGGTCTTCGGGATGGATGCGAATCCGGGCAATGTGCTGCGTATCCCTGAGGCCCGCGTTGGCCCATGTGCGCCCGCCGTCGGTGGACCTGTACACGCCGTCCGCCTGCGCGGTCCACTGGAGTCTCGGCGCCGCCACGCACGACTCCCCCATGCCCGCGTAGATCACGTTGGGGTCGGAGTCGGACACTGCCAGGGCGCCCACCGCCGAGGTCTTGAAGTATCCGTCCGAGATGTTCTCCCAGTAGGCCCCGGCGTCCTCGGTCTTCCAGACCCCCCCGACGCAGCCCATGTAAAAGACCGTCGGCTCGGTCGGGTGGCCGGCCGCGGCCACGCACCTGCCTCCCTTGAAGGGCCCGATATTGCGCCACCTAAAGCTCTGCAGCAGGTCCGGCGTCAGTTGCACGGTATCCCTCCTCTGTGGGGTAGTCGCCTGTCGGTCAGGCGCGTGCGGCCCTGACCGAGTCTTCCAGCGCTTCGAGGAAGAGCGCTGCGTGCTCCAGGTCGCGGTGCGGATGAATCGACAGGCGGATGTACTCGATGCCGCTGACCGTGCCGTACGTGTGCCCAAAGCCCCGCTCGACCATCCCGTCGTGCACCTTGCTCAGGTCGCAGTCGTCGGACGTGAAGCTCACCAGCGTGATCGACGGCGGGACGACCAGCCGCAGCCCGTCGATGCGCTCGATGCCCCTGGCCATGAAGTCCACGACCTCCAGCACGTGCCTGGTCGACTCCAGGTAGCCCTTGCGCCCGAGGTGGCGCAGGACGGCCCACGCCGACGCCGCCCGCTCGCCGTGCTTGGTGGCGGTTACGGTGTGGATCACGGTCCGCTCCGTCGGGATGGCCTTCAGCATCTCCTCGTCCCTGACCATGAAGAAGCTGGTGGCGACCGGCATCATCCCCAGCTTGTGGCCGTCGGTCATCATCGTGCTCACGCTCGGCAGGCTGAAGTCGAACTGCGGCACGTCGTACCCCAGCTCCCTCATGAACGGCAGTATGAACCCCCCGAAGGCGCCGTCGACGTGCAGGAATAGCCCCTTGCGCCGCGCAAGGTCGGCGAACTCCTCGACCGGGTCGATGACCATGAAGGCCCCGCCGGGCGCCGAGCACACCAGGCCAACGGTGTTCTTGTTGACCAGGCTCTCGACGTAGTTCATGTCGGGAAGGATGTCGGGGCCCAGCGGCGCCTCGCGCAGGCGTATGCCGAGCATCTCCGCGCCGATGTGGAAGCTGTAGTGGCCCGACTCCGGCATGATCACCTCCGGCGCCGATACCGAAGGGGAGAGGTTGCGCGCCAGACGCAGCGAGGAGATGTTCGACTCCGTGCCGCCGCTCGTTATGAACCCGACGGCGTCCGGCTTCCCAAGCAGGGAGGCCATCATGCGCACCGCCTGCTTCTCCATCTCGTATGGGCCGGGCTGCAGCTCGCGGGCCCACTCTACGAAGAACGTGCCCAGCGTCAGCTCGTACACCTTCCGGGTGATCGGGTGTGGAGGCCCCACGTAGCTGATGCCGAAGTTGTTCTCGATCTCGTATGGGATGGAGCCCAGTATCTCCTCGACCCCCTCCAGCACCTCCTCCTCCGACGCCCCCTCTTCGGGGAAGTCCATCGGCGGAGGCATGTAGAACTCCGGACGCGTCTGTGCCTTCTCGAACTCCGAGACCATCTGCCTGCTCCTCTGAGAGGTCCCCCTCCCCGCACACGAGAGGTCTCCCTCCCTGCACACTAACCGCATCAACATACCACAAAGCACAGGCAAGGCCATCCCGCCCCCTCACGTCATTCCCGCCCCCCACCGTCATTCCCGCGAAGGCGGGAACCCATCCCCTGCATCCCGCACCAACCGCCATTCCCACCCTCCCCAACCCACTTCAAGATTTCGGGCCACGCGGGTTGGTCCTCACAATCTAAAATAGGACCGCCAGCCCCATGGTTCGTGTATAGTCAGGGTAGGGGACACGCAGGACCCGGCGCCCATGCGCCGGGTCCTTGGAGTCACAATTCCTCGACGGGCCGGTAGCTCAGTCTGGTCAGAGCATCGGACTTTTAATCCGAGTGTCCTGGGTTCGACTCCCAGCCGGCCCACACTGAGCCTGAACACCAGGGACGGCCGGACCAATCGGCCCGGCCGTCCCTGGAACCGCCGCCCCCTCCCCCTCCGTCATTCCCGTGCAGACGGGAACCCATCCCCGTCCCCGCCATCCCGCACAACCGCCATTCCCGCCCCATCACGTCATTCCCGCGCACAACCCCCCCTACGACCCTGAGCAGACCTCCAGATGGGACTCCGCGATGTCGTTGCTCGGCTGGGTCACCCTGCCTCTGCTGTCGGTAAGCGATCGCGTGGGCACCAGTCCGACCGGCACACACCCGGTCAAGCCCGTGTTGCCGCTGATTCGCAGCCTGTTGAGATTCAGGTTGCCCAGGTTGTCCGGTATATCGCCTGTCAGCTGGTTCCCCTTGAGCCACAGGTTAGTCAGCGCGGACATGTTGCCCACCTCGCTCGGTATCGAGCCGCTCAGCTGGTTCCCGTGCAGGTACAGCCGCTCCAGGCTGGACATGTTGCCTAGCTGTGACGGCATCGAGCCGCTCAGGCTGTTGTCGTAGAGGCCCAGCCACTTCAGGTTGCTCAGGCCGCCCAGGCTGTCCGGTATCGTGCCGCTCAGGCTGTTGCGATTGAGCACCAGGTACTCCAGCCTGGACATGTTGCCCAGCGAGGTAGGTATCCTGCCGGTCAGGCCGCCGCCGACGCGCCAGCCAGCCTGCTCGTGCAGGTACAGCCGCCGCAGCGTGGAGAGGCTGCCAAGCTGGCTCGGAATCGACCCTGTCAGCCTGTTCCTGTCCAGGCGCAGGAAGTCCAGCCTCGGCATGTCGCCCAGTCCGGCTGGTATCGACCCCGTAATCCTGTTGCGCTGGGCGAATAGCCGCCTCAGCTGCGCCATGCCGGACCCAAGCTGCCCCGAAATGCCCGTCAGCTTGTTGTCGTACACGTATAGCCGCTCCAGCTTGGAGAGGTTGTTCAGCGCGCCCGGAATCTCCCCCGTCAGATCATTAGCATGCAGGTACAGCCACTTCAGCTCGCTCACCTGCCCCAGCTCGGCCGGTATCGACCCGCGCAGGCCGCTGCGATGCAGGTAGAGCCGGGTCACGCGCGCCGGCGTCCCCTCCAGCGAATCGCTCCGAATGCCGTCCCACTCCGCGATGGGCGTGCGTTCCGACCAGTTCAGCCTCCCGTTCCCCTCCAGCACGTTCCTCGCCCCCAGCAGCGCCTCGCAGTCCGAGACCAGGCCCGTGTTCGAAGCGTCCGACACCGCGCCCCTGGTATCACAGCCAAACTCCCCCTGGATAACCGTGATGGTCACCGCAACCGTGGCTCTGCCCGCATTCCCGTCGGTCGCCGCCACCGTCACCGAGTGCGTCGTCCCAACTGTCAGCGTGACCCCGGCCCTCGTGACGATCTGGCCCGTGTTCGACCGGATGTCGAACGCCGCCGCGTTCGTCCCTTCCAGGCTGTACGTCAGCGTGTCGCCGTCGGCGTCAGTGGCCCTGACCGGGCTGCCGATGGGCGTGCCCGCCGACGCGTTATCCCGCACCGTGAACGAGCGGGGCCCGCCCGAGAACACGGGCGCGTTGTTCAGGGTCACGTTGATCGTCACCGTGATCCTCGTCCTTGCCGTCCCGTCGCTGGCCACGACCTCGACCGTGTACCTGGTCCGGTCCAGCGTCGCCCGCGTCCGTATCTGGCCGCTCGAAGCAACGATGGAGAACGACGCCGCGTCCGTCCCTTCCAGGCTGTACGTCAGCGTGGCGCCCGCGTCGGTGTCAGTCGCCGTCACGGGCCGCCCGATGGCCGTCCCGGCCGGCGCACTCCTGGCCACTGTCCGCGTCGCGCTCGTACCCTCGCGGAACACGGGCGGGTTGTTCGGCGGCGCAGCCGTGGCCTCTATCGTCACCGTAATAAGGGCCCTGTCTTTCCCGTCGTCGGCGACGACCGTGACCGTGTACGCCTCCGCGGCGATCAGCGTGACGCCGGACCTCGTGAGAAGCTGGCCGTTCGTCTCGCCGATGTCGAACAACGCCGCGTCCCGCCCCTCGATGGTGTAGGTGATCGTGTCGCCCGAATCGGCGTCCGTCGCCCTGACGGGCAGGCCGATGGACGTGCCCGCCGACGCGGATGCGCTCACGCTCCGCGTGGCGCTCGCGCCCTCGGTGAACACCGGCGGGTTGTTGGCCCCGGGGGCGTTCGTCGACCCGAAGCCCGAGTTCGACCAGTCGCTCGTGCCCTCGGCGTTCCTCGCCCGCACCGACACGTCATAGAACGTGCTCGCCGTCAGTCCCTCGATCGTGGCAGTGGTCTCCCTGATCGTCGTGTTGGTAACCTCCGTCCAGTCCCCCGTCGGTCCCCTGTACCGGTAGTCGTAGTCGGTGATGGGCGGGCCGGTATTGCCCGGCTCGTCCCAGGTCACCTGCAGGCTCGCGCTCGACAGCGCCGTCACCGTCGGAGCGTCCGGCGTATCGGGCGGCTCGTCGACGTCGGTGACCGTTATCCTCACGTCGACCGTTCCGCTTCCGCCCCTGTTGTCCCGCACCCTCACCGTCACCGAGTGGCTCGACTTCTCCTCAAAGTTCAGGGCCTCGCGGGTCCGTATCTGCCCGCTGACTGAATCGATGTCGAACGACGCCGCGTCCGTCCCCGCAAGGCTGTAGCTCATCGGGTCGTCGTCGTCGTCGATGGCCTCCACCGGATCGCCGACGGCTTCTCCAGCGCCCGTGTCCTCGGCCACGCTGAACGAGCGGGTGCCGCCTGTGAACCTGGGGTTCCTGTTCGCCACGTCCGCGTTCGGCGCCCCCGTGCCCGAGCGCGAATACTGGCTCTGCCCTTCGGCATTGTGCGCCCGCACCTGCACTCCGTAGCGCGTGCCGGCCTCCAACCCCGTGATGATCGTGCTCCTGTCCACAATATTCCGTAGCAGCGGGACGAATCCGGTCCCGGCTGGGCCGTGCTGCAAGTTGTAGAAGGTGATGGAAGGGCCGGTGTTTGCGGGCTCGTCCCACGTGACGCGGATGCTGTCCGTCAAGCCGGGAACGCCCGTCACCCTCGGCGCATTGGGCGTCGACGGGGGCTCGTCCAGATTATCGAGCTCGATGGTCACCGACTTGGCCTCGACGCTGTTGGCCTTCCTCTGCCCGTCGTCCACCCTCACCGTCACCGAGTAGCTGGGCTTCGACTCGAAGTCATACGATACGCCCGACCTCGTCCTTATCAGCCCGCTGCTCCTGTTTATGTCGAAGGAGGAGGCGTCAGGCCCACTGAGGCTGTAGCTCAGCCTGTCGCCGTCCTCGTCCGTGGCCGAGACGGGACTGCCCACGTCCTGCCCCGGCCGGGCGTTCTCAACCACGTTCCGGGTCACGTCGGTTGTGTCTTCGAAGGCCGGCCTCGTGTTGCTCGCTCCCGTCGTACCGCGCCCAGCATTCGACCAGATGCTTCTGCCCTCATGGTTCACCGTCAGGACCTGCACCTCGTAGGAAGTGCGGGGATCCAGCTCCGTGATCGTGGCGCTCGTTTCCGTGCCAGTGTGGACGAACCCTTGGAAGGTCTCTTGGTTGCTTGGGCGGTACAAACGGTACTGTATCTCGTAGTCGGTGACGGGAGGCTTCCCCGTGTCCCGCGGCTCATTCCACGTGACCTCGAGGCTCAGGCCAGAGTCCCTCGTCGCCGTCACCTTCGGTGGGGCGGGCGCGGACGGAACCTCGGGCAAGTCTCCGACAGTGATGGTCACGGACTGAGAGGCGCTGCCGCCCTGGCCGTCCACGACCTTCACCCTCACGTTGTAGGTGCATTCAGTTGTTTCAGCCGTACTCACGTATTTGCAAGCCGGGTCCTCGTGGTTCAGGCGCGCGCTCGTCCTTATCTGCCCCGTATTCCTGTCGATGCTGAACGAGCTCCTGTCGGCGCCCTCAAGACTGTAGGTCAGGCGGTCGCCTTCGTCTCCTGCACCAGCGCTGATGGGGTTCCCGATGCTCTGTCCCGAAGGCGTGTTCTCATTCACGTTCCGGGAGTTAGTATCAGAGTCGAAAACGGGAGCATCGTTCTCACTATCATCTGCTCTATTCCTGTTCGTGCTCCCCGTGACCATCGTCCACGCGCTATCGCCCTCGCTGTTCGTAGCGCGTACACGCACACTGTAGGACGTGTTGGCGGCGAGCCCCGTGATCGTGGTCGTGGTGTCGGTTGGTGGGATGTCGTCGCAGTTATCTTTGGTATCTGTGGTGCCTCGGCAGTTATCGTCCGACCAGGCGGCGTTGCCCTGTCTGTACTCGACGTCGTAGCCCGTAATGTCAGGCCCCGTGTTCACCGGCTCGCCCCAGGTCACGATTAGGTTAGTCACATTGGTTGGCGACGTCACCGTCACCGTCGGCTTGGCCGGAGGCTCCCGCACGTCGCGCACACTGATCGCCACCGTGACTCTGTCGTCGGGCGCGTTGGACGCCTCCTCCACCCTCTCCCTGTTCGGGCCATAGCCGTCCCGGACCTCCACCGTCACCGTATAGGTGCATACGGTCGTAGCAGCATCATCATCGTAGCCACACGCCGTGTCCTCATGATTCAGGGCGGACATCGTCCGTACTTGCCCCGTCGACTCGTTGATTTCGAACAGGGCCAGGGCCGCAGCATCGTCCCCGCTCAGCTGGTAGGTCCTGGCGTCGCCGTTGCCGTCGTCGGCCGCGACCGTGCCGACCTGGCTGCCGGACGAAGCGTTCTCAGCGATGATCAGCGAGATGGTGAGAGTCGAATTCCGTGTACTGCTATCGCCGGTGTTGGGTCTCCTTCTGAATCTCGGCTCCAGGTTGCCCAGATTGGTGCTCCCCGTGCCCAATGACGACCAGAGGCTGCTGCCCTCTGCATTTACTGCCTGGACGCGCACCTCGTACCGAGTGCCGCGCATGAGCCACGGGATAAGCTCGCCAGCGTCATCGGTTTCGGCAGAATTGCCCGAAATTGTGGCGGAGGCGCCTGCCGGGATGACTCCATCGGATGAGAAGTCCTCGGTGCTGCCCCTGCGCCGATACTGCACGTTGTATCTGGTGATGGGAGGGCCTGCGTTTGCGGGCGGATTCCAGCTCACGTCGAGGCTGGTGGTCTCACCCTCCATGGCCCGAACCGTGGGCGCGGCGGGAGTGGACGGGGCCTCGGACTGGTTGTTAACGTCGATCTCCAGCCTCACGGCGTCGCTTCCGCCCGCGCCGTCGTAGGCCGCCACGGTCACGTAGTACGTGCAGGTAGGGGAAACCGCCGTAGCGACGAAGCCGCACGCCGGGTCTTCACGGTTGTAGGTCACTCCACGCTTCGTCCGTATCTGTCCCGTCGAGGTGATAAAGTCGAATATGGCGGCGTCGGGACCTTCGAGCCGGTAGCTCAGGGAGCCCGTATCGCTGTCACTCGCCCTCACCGCGAGGCCGACGTTCTGGCCGGCAGGAGAATCCTCATTCACGCTGGGGTTTGTGACTATGCCGAACGCGGGGGGGCTGTTGCCCGTCCTGTTGGTCGCCCCCGTCCCCGAGAGTGACCACGGGCTTGTGCCCTCAGCGCTGTTCGCGCGCACCGACACCAGGTAGGTCGTGTTGGCGACGAGGTGGGGAATCGAGATCGTGACAGTCGTGTCCGCCACACTTGGGACCCCAGTAGTCCACGTGGACCCCGTCGTTCTCCTGTACCGATATTCATAGTCGACGATAGTGCGGTCCCCCATGTTCTCGGGCGGATGCCAGACCACCTTGAGGCTCGTGGTCGATTCATTGATTTCGGTGGAGGTGCCGAGGTCCGATCCCGATACCACCGTCGGCGCGGCGGGGGCGGATGGGGATTCAGAACCATCGTTAGTGACTTCGATCGTCACGACGATCGTGTCGCTGAGGCCTCTGCTGTCCCTCACCCTCACCGTCACCGAGTAGGCGCTGGTAGGATCGGTGTGAGCCTCGAAGTCCAGGGCGGCCCTCGTGCTTAGCTGGCTGGTCAGAGGGTCGAGGTTGAAGGAGTCCGCGTCGGCCCCTTCGAGGGTGTAGGTCAGCGTCTCGCCGAACTCGCGGTCGTCATCGCCCTGGCTGTCTTCGTCCGGGTCGGTGGCCGTAACGGGGTCGCCTATATTGACGCCCGGCGGCGTGTTCTCCTCGATCGAACGGGTGGTGGTTTCGGTGGCGAACGCAGGCGGCCTGTTGGTCGTCGTCGCCTCCTGCGCGTGGACCGGGTTTCCGGCAGGGAGCAGCCCCCCCGCGAGGGCCGCCAGGGCCAGCACACCCAGCAGGGCCAGAGTGACAACGGTGTTGTTCAGTTTCATCGAATCCCCCGTAGAGCCTCGATTGAGGAAGTCCCGGTACCGGCGTGACGCGCCCGAGCCGCGTCTCGCATGGAGGCCCCTGTAGAATATAGTCTACCGTCAGCCCCCCGCGTTATGTCAATTAGAATGGGTGTCTCATAATCGCCAATAACGCCGCCCGCCCGCACAAAAACCACCCTCCCCCCCCCCGTCATTCCCGTGGCGACGGGAACCCATCCCCCCGGCCCCGCATACCGCCTCCGCCAGTATGCAGGACGCCGGCCATCCCCCCCTTCATCATCCCCACGCCCCCCTCGTCATCCCGGCCCCTCCCAATCGTCATTCCCGTGGCGACGGGAACCCATCCCCCCGGCCCCGCATACCGCCTCCGCCAGTATGCAGGACGCCGCCCCCTCCCCCCTTCATCATCCCCACGCCCCCTCGTCATCCCGGCCCCTCCCAATCGTCATTCCCGTGGCGACGGGAACCCATCCCCCCGGCCCCGCATCCCGCCTCCGCCAGTATGCAGGACGCCGGCCATTCCCCCCTTCATCATCCCCACGCCCCCCTCGTCATCCCGGCCCCTCCCAATCGTCATTCCCGTGGCGACGGGAACCCATCCCCCCGGCCCCGCATCCCGCCTCCGCCAGTATGCAGGACGCCGGCCATCCCCCCCTTCATCATCCCCACGCCCCCCTCGTCATCCCGGCCCCTCCCAATCGTCATTCCCGTGGCGACGGGAACCCATCCCCCCGGCCCCGCATCCCGCCTCCGCCAGTATGCAGGACGCCGGCCATTCCCCCCTTCATCATCCCCACGCCCCCCTCGTCATCCCGGCCCCTCCCAATCGTCATTCCCGTGGCGACGGGAACCCATCCCCCCGGCCCCGCATCCCGGCTCCGCCAGTATGCAGGACGCCGGCCATCCCGGCCCCTCCCAATCGTCATTCCCGTGGCGACGGGAACCCATCCCGCGCGGCCCCGCATCCCGCGCACCGCCAGTATGCAGGACACCGGCCATCCCGGCCCCTCCCAATCGTCATTCCCGTGGCGACGGGAACCCATCCCCCCGGCCCCGCATCCCGCGCACCGCCAGTATGCAGGACACCGGCCATCCCGGCCCCTCCCAATCGTCATTCCCGTGGCGACGGGAACCCATCCCCCCGGCCCCGCATACCGGCTCCGCCAGTATGCAGGACGCCGCCCCTCCCCCCCTTCATCATCCCCACGCCCCCCTCGTCATCCCGGCCCCTCCCAATCGTCATTCCCGTGGCGACGGGAACCCATCCCCCGGCCCCCACCCATCCCCGGCCGCACAAAGACGACTCTCCCCTGGCGGGGCCGTGTTGGAGACCACGGGGAAGCGAAGGAAGAAGCCCAGATCCACCACCTAATTTGGACGGATGGCGTGACGGACTGCCTCTGAGGCTATGGCTGTGCACCTTGCCGGGGATGGGTTCCCGCCCCCGACTGCTCGGGGGCAGGCTCTCCGCGGGAATGACGGAAGGGAGCGCGGGAATGACGGGTGTGGCTGTCTGCTGTCTATTTTCATAGCAATGACATGAAACGAAATGTCAACACTACCTAGGCAACAGACTGCCCTGGAATCTCCCTGTCCTCAGCCCACGAACCTCGCCGCGGCCATTGTGACCACAGCCACCGTGACCAGCGCCGCTGTCGCACGGGCCAGCATCGTGGCCCTGTCGGACAGGCGGCCCACCTCGGCCTCCTCCTCGACCCCGCGCAGCTTTTTGAGGGCCGACAGCGCGAACACGCCGGTGGTGTGCGCGATCACCGAGGTTACGAGTCCCAGTGTGATGGCCCAGCCCCAGTTGGTGTCGAAGAGATCGTCCATCCGATTCAGCCTGATCACGAGGGCTATTCCGACCAGGATGGTGATGGCCCCGCCCCCCTCCAGCACGAAGCGAAGCGGCACGTAGAGCGCCCCGGTCACCCTCCGATGCACGTCGGGCCCAAGGGCCCTCAGGCGTGGATCGAGGATGGCAGCCAGGAAGATGGCCGAGCCGGCCCAGATGACGCCGACGAGTATGTGCACCACGCGAATCAAGACCAGCTCTGAGTTCATTCTGTGTTCCCCTCTCCAGACAGCGTTCCCGCGCAACCGTCATTCCCGTGCCGACGGGAACCCATCCCCGGCCCCGGCATCCCACGCACCGTCATACCCACCCGCCGCCATTCCCGCCCCCCAATCGTCATTCCCGTGGCGACGGGAACCCATCCCCCCGGCCCCGGCATCCCACGCACCGTCATACCCACCCACCGCCATTCCCGCCCCCCAATCGTCATTCCCGTGCCGACGGGAACCCATCCCCCCGGCCCCGCATCCCGCACAACCGTCATACCCACCACCGCCATACCCGCCTCCCAATCGTCATTCCCGTGGCGACGGGAACCCATCCCCCCGGCCCCGGCATCCCGCACAACCGTCATACCCACCACCGCCATTCCCGCCCCCCTCACGTCATTCCCGCGTAGAGCCTGCCCCCGCATCCGCCCGAACGGCCTCCCGTTTCTCCAGTTGCCTTCACGGATTGGCAGCCGCCCCGGAGGACGGGAGCTAGTACCGTTTCCAGGTAGTTTGGCGAACGTCCAGCCCCCCGCCCCTCTGGGTTCCCGCCCCCGACTGCTCGGGGGCAGGCTTTTCGCGGGAATGACGGCAATCCGAGGGTTCTGTCATATTTAGGGATAGTCTGAACAAGTTCGATGGCCGCGAATACCAAATAGGGGAGTTCGCTGTGACTGCGAGTTGTTCAGAGGTTTCTTAGATTGAAGCAGTACTAGCCTGACGGGACAGGCTCCGGGCCGTCGACCTCCGCGCCCCTCTCCAGGGCCGCACCGATCAGGTCCACGAGCCGGCGGGCCGACTCGCGAGTCATCTCGACTGCCACGCGGTCGCTCAAGTCCCCGGACTGCTGCACGAAGTCGATGTTCAGCGTGTGCTCTATCGTCATGTGGGCCGGGTGGTCGTATGAGACGTTGACCCGGTCGACCTTGATCCAGCCGGGCGTGCCCTTGCCGCTGCCGACTACGGCAGCCTGCTCAGTGATCATGGTACACATCGCAGTCCTCCTCCGTCTGCCGCTGATGGCCCCTACGCGAGATGCTTCGCCAGGAATGCAAAAATCTTCTGCCATCCGTCCACGGCCTGCTCCTGGCAATAGACGGCCCGGTCGTAGTAGAAGAACCCGTGCCCGGCGCCGGCGTACATGTGGAATTCGTACTCCTTGCCGTGGCGTTTCAGCGCCTCTTCGTGGAGCGCGACCTGCTCCGGCGACGGGCTCGCGTCCTCCTCGCCGAACAGGCCCAGGACCGGGCACGAGAGGTCGGCGGTGTAGTCGATGGGCGCGGTCGGCGTCTTTGGCGTGAGCTCGGCGTCGGACATGACGACGCGCCCGCCCCAGCAGTCGACCACCGCGTCGAACCCCGAGACTCGCGAGGCGGCCAGCAGGACATGGCGCCCGCCGGAGCAGGTGCCGAACGCGCCGACCTTGCCGCTGGAGTTGGGGAGCGAGCGAAGGTACTCCATGGACGCCGCCAGGTCGCCCACCACCGCCTCGTCGTCCGCTCCGCCCTCCGAGCGGACCCTCGCGGCAACGTCGTCGGGGGTGCCGTGGCCCGTGCGGTGGTAGAGATCGGGAGAGATGGTCGCGTAGCCGTGGTGCGCGAACTTGCGGGCCGTCTCCCGATACCACTCGTCCCATCCTGGCATATGGTGGGCGAGCACCATGCCCGGATGCGGCCCCGGCCCCAGCGGCCTCGCGAGATACGCGTTTATCGCGTCGCCGCCGTGGCCCCGAATCGTGATCGTCTCGGCAATCATGCCCTCATACATATCGGTCGTATACATGGAACGCCTCCATCAAATCCGCAGGGATGGCCTAGAGCGTGCCGCCCGAACGGCGGGATGTCAAGAGCGGCAACCTCGAGCGGCGGCAGCGGTGACTAGCGTCGGAAGTTGCGCGCGAGCTCGGAGACGTACCGATGACCGAGGCCGTCCGAGTTGTCGCCCAGCCAGGCGCTGAGACTTGTCGTGCCCGTCGGCGGGTCGTCGGACGTCAGCAGGCTGGCCATGAGGCCGTCGATCTCGTCCCGGGTGAGCACAACGTCGCGGATGAACATGCCGACGAGCCTGGTCAGGGCCAGACCTACGGATGGTGACGTGTGTATGAACCGGCAGCGCGACCCCACTGCGTCGGCCAGGAGGCGCAGCAGATCCTCGAAGGTAAGGGTTTCGGGCCCGACGGCGTCTCTGACGGTGTCCTCCATCTGGGAACCGGCGGCGACTGCGAGGGCGGCGAGGTCGTCGACATATACGGGTCGAACGAGGTAGTCGCCGCTCCCGACGATGGGGAAGACTGGAAAGCGCCGGATGGCCCACGCCATGTTGTTCAGCAGCACGTCCTCGGCGCCGAAGACCAGGGTCGGCCTGACGATGGCATAGGGGACGCCCAGCCCCTTCAGCGTCTCCTCCACGCGCCCCTTGCCCCTGAAGTACGGCAGCCTCGACCCGGACGCGGCGTTGGTGATCGAGACGTGGACGATCCTGCTTACGCCGGCATCCCTGGCGGCCTCGAACAGCCCCCTGGAGTTCTCGGCGGCGCGCTCGAAGGTCGTCTCACCTCGCGCGAATCGAATCCAGTAGGTGTTGTAGAGCACGTCCGCGCCCTGCATCGAGCTGCGCAGCCCTTCCCTGTCGGAGAAGTCCAGGGCCGACACCTCCACAAGGCCGCCGAAGGGGTCCTGCCTGTCGGGGTGACCAGTCAGGGTCTTGACACGCACGCCGGCGTCGAGCAGACGCCTGGCGATGTACTTGCCAGTGTAGCTGAAGGCGCCTGTGACAATGGCCGTGTCGGGGTGAGACATCGTGTCCTCCGTCAGTCAGGGTCGCTCAGGATAATGGAAGGGTATGGGTGACAATGGCCGTGTTGGGGTGAGACATCGTGTCCAGCATTCCGGGTCAGACCCCCTCCGCATAGGCCGAGTGGAACGTGTCCACGCCGGCCAGGAAGCCGGAATCTTCGTCCCGGACGATGGCGACGGGGCTGGCGAACCCTGCGAAGCCCCCCTGCACGTGGTCGTCGCCGATGACGTAGATCCGGTGCCCGCGCCTCTCGAGCTCCGCGACCACCTCCGCAGGCAGGCGAGGATCGACGCTAGTGACGGGCAACGAGCAGTCGACGCGAGGCGAATCTATCGCTTCCTGCGGGCCCATGCCGAAGTCGACGACCTTGAATATGAGCTGTGTGACGCAGTTCGTTATGCGCCGTCCGCCCGACGCCCCCACGGCCATCCGCACCCCGTCCGGCCCCATCACCAGTGCCGGCGTCATGTTGTTGAGCGGGTACTTGCCAGGCATGATCGAGTTGACGCGCCCAGGGATGGGGTCGAACCACATCATCCCGTTGTTCATCACCACGCCGGTGCCTTTCGGAACGAACCCGGAGCCGAACCCGGCCATCAGCGTATTGGTGAGCGACACGGCATTGCCCTCAGCGTCCATCGCGCAGAGATGCGTCGTACCGGCATCGAGTGCCGGGACGCTGGCCGGCATCCTCTCGCCCGGCGCGCCGGGGTCGAAGGCCCAGGGGTCCCCCGGCTCGATGGCGCCCAGGCGGCGCTCGTCGATGAGCCCCCGTCGCAGGTCAGTGTAGCCGTCGGAGACCAGCCCTCTCCAGGGGACGTCGACGAAGGCCGGGTCCGCCATGTACTCATACCGGTCCGCGTAGGTCAGGCGGGCGGCCCAGATGTAGGCGTGCAGCGCGTCGGCGGAGTTGTGCCCCATCGACCTGACGTCGAATCCGTCCAGCACTCTCAGGGTCATCGCCGACGTCGTCCCGGCACATGCGAACGGCGGAACGCGAACCGTATGGCCGGAGTACCCAAACTCCAACCCAGAGTCCCAGACGAACGGGCGGTACTCAGCTAGATCCTGTGTCGATACGATCCCGCCGTTCGCCCGGATATCGGACGCGATCGCGCGGGCGATGTCGCCTGAGTAGAAGGCGCTGGGACCCTCCCGGCCGACCGCCTCCAGCACGTCGGCCAGCTCCGGCTGCCGGAGCAAGGCTGGGCTGGCTACATCACCGGTCGGGAGCTTCCCATCAGGCATGAATATGCTGCGAAGCTTGTCGAACTCGAACAGCCTCGACGCCATGAGGCCGAGCGAGTACATGTTGTGCCATCCGGGGGAATGGCCGTCCCTCGCGAGGGATACGGCCGGGGCGACCACGTCTCCGAGCGGCAGCCTGCCCAGCAGCCTGTGCGCCTCGCAGAGTCCGGCGACAGCGCCGGGCACGGCTATGGACCGCGGGCCGTCCAGGTTCTCGTCGCCGACCACCCCGGCCCAGCCGAAGTTGCCCACGGAGGCTTCTCCCGACAGCTCGTACATGTCGGACCGGGCGGCCAGCGGTCCCTTCATTGGGAACCCGACCACGCCTCCCCTGTCGCCGACCTGGTAGACCAGGTACCCGCCGCCGCCTATGCCGCTCGACCCCGGCTCGACGACACCGACCGCGAAGCAGGCCGCCACCGCCGCGTCGACCGCATTGCCGCCCATCTCGAGCATCTGCACGCCGGCCTTCGTCGCGTGAACGTCCTTGGTCGCGACCATGCCGTGCGGGGCGCGGGCCTCGGTCTTCACAACCGTCGTGCGTGTGGGTACGGCGTTCATCTCATCGCTCCGGTATTGATGCCAATGTGGGTCTGCTGAGATATGTGGTGTTCATTGCAACACGGCTCCCCGACAGGGAGCAAGCTCGGCACTCCCTTCACCGAAGTCGCGGGTCGACGCCCCTGTCAGCGACATGGGACATGGGTTAGAATAGGACGCATAGTGCGCAAAGGAGAGATATCTGCGGTGGGAACATTCAATTGGCCGTTGCGGATTTCCAGCATGGACGGCATGCACGCTCGGGACATAGAAGCGACGGTAGATACCGGCGCCGCATACACTACGCTGCCCGCCCGGCTGCTGCGTGAATTGGGGATCACGCCAATGGGCAAACGTAGATTCCTGCTGGCCGACGGACGACGGATCGATATGGACTACGGGGAGGCCCGGGCAAGCGTCGACGGCGAGAATGTCACTACTCTGGTGGTCTTCGGAGAAGACCATGCTCCGGCCCTCCTTGGGGCTTATACCCTGGAGGGTCTGGCCTTGGCGGTGGACCCGGTAGAACAGCGACTGGTCCCGACCCATCTCATCATGTACTAGTTTCTTGTATATCACCGTACTCTTCCGCTGAGAGCCGCCCCCGCCTTGACTTGATGTCTCCTAGGTACATGTCGTTCCAGTCTGTCTTTGCCTACGGCCTCGGCGCTGGGCCGAGCACCTTGTACTTCCGGTCCGCGGTCCGCTCGGCTGCCGGCAGCACCTCCACTACCACCCTGGAGAGGCCTACCACCTCGCCGTCGGAGTCGAAGCTGTAGTCGTCGCCGATTGCGCCGCTCCAGGTGATCGCGTACATGCAGTCGCGGAATCCGTCCGCGTCCTGGTCGTCGTTCGTCTGCTTGAGGCACTCAGCTGCGATGTACACGTCGTCGTACGCCGAGCCCAAGTGCCACGGCAGCGTGACATAATTGTAGCGCTCCCTGAAGTTCGCCAGGACCTCCTGCGCCTTCTCGTTGTCCGGGTCCAGGTCCGCGGTGATGGCTTTCATGCCCGTCGCCGCGTCGCCCGCGATATCCAGGGCTGTCGTCCCCACCGAGATCGTCTCGGCGTATATGGGGCCTTCGTAGCCAAGCTCGCGGGCCTGCTTGACGATGGCGCCAGCGGAGAATTCCGACTGGGGCGCCAGGTGCAGCGCGTCAGGACTCGCCGCGAACAGCTTCGTCAGCTGCGACCTGAAGTCGGTAACTTCCGGCAGGTACCGCTCCTCGGCCACGATCTTGCCGCCCAGCTTCTCGAACTGCGCGACCGAAGTGCGTCTCACCCCCTCGGCGTAGTCGGTCGACTCGGTGATGGTGGCCAGCGTTCGAACGCCATCCGCCCATAGTGCGTTACCGGTGTCGATGCCCACTTGTACGTCGCTGATCTGGGTGCGGAAGATGTAGTCGCCGGCTTTGGCTATGTCGGGGTTGCTCGCCAGGCCCGAGAACAGGATGATGCCATCGGCCTCCGCCAGCGGGGCGGCGCCGAGCATTGCTCCGCTGCACGAGGTCCCCAGGATGATCTTTATCCCTTCGGCGTCGGTCAGCTTCTTGTAAGCGGCGATTGCGTCCTGGGCGCCGCACTTGGAGTCTTCGACGACGAACGCCAGCATGCGCCCGTTGATCCCGCCCGCTGCGTTGATCTCGTCGGCGGCCATCTGCTTCGCCTGGTTGGCGACCGTGCCGTAGGTCTCACCGGGCCCCGTCAGAGATTCCATCACACCGATCCTGAATGGGCCCTCCTCCTGGTCGCCGCCGGCGCACGCGAGGACGGCCAGCGCCAGGATTGGCGTCAGTCCGAGAGCGAGGACTCGTTTGTTCCAGAGTTTTGCCAAGATCTACTCACTCTGTTGGAGTCTTGCACATGGTACCAAACTGAAGGCCCACCCGGTCAGCCGCGCCGCAGGTCCCCCGGACAGCTTCACGAAACTTTGGCTCCTAGTGGTCCTCTATGCGCTGCTCGAGCCGGCGGAGCACATCTCGGGTGGTGCGGATCTCGCGCAGGAGCTCTTCACGCGACACCGGCTGCTCCAGGTCTCTGAGACGCTCGAGCTTCGCCTCGTCCAGGTTGTTGATGATGATCGCGATGAAGAGGTTGATCACCACGAACGTGCCGATCACCACGAATGTGACGAAGTAGACCCACGCCAGGGGGTTGAGCTTCATCGCAGTGGCCATGACCACCGTCCACCCCTCCAGCGTGAGGATGTTGAACAGCGTCAGGACTGAGATTCCCAGGTTCCGCCAGTTCTCGGGATCGTGCTCGCTGAACAGGCGAAATCCGATGATCGCGTAGATGTACACGATTATGCTCATCAGCATGAGAACGTGGCCCACACTGGGAATCGAGCGGACGAGCGCCGTGACGATCAGCCGCAGGTCTCTGATCGCTGACACCAGCCTCAGCACGCGCAGCAGACGCGCAAGCCGCGCGACCAAAGCAAGCTCGCCGGTCGCGGGAATCAGTGCGAACACGATGATCAGGAAGTCGAAGATGTTCCAGCCATCCCGGAAGTACCCGGCCACGCGAGGCGACGCCGCCGTCATCTTGAGGAGCGCCTCGACGATGAATATCGCCAGCGCCGCGTGGTTGCCGAAGGCTATCCAGTCACCATACTGCCGGTCCAGCGTCTCGGAAGTCGCGAGCCCGAGCAGCACGCCGTTGATGATGATGATGGCGATTATGGCGGACTCGAAGGCAGGCGCCTCGGTGAGCCGTCGGGATATGTCCGTCAATCTCTTCATTGCCGTGCGTGTTGCCTCACCCACTGTATCGTAAAGAGGGGCTGTCCGTACCAGGCTCTCGGCAGTCGAGCCGCCGATACCCTACCGCAACATGATCGACGACGGCTACAGCTTGAGCAGCCGTGCGGCGTTGCCGCCCAGCACCAGCCTCTGCTCGTCTTCCGAGAGGTCGCTGTCCAGAACGAACCCCCACCTGTGGGCGAAGTCGTCGAGGGGCGCGTCCGTGCCCCACAGTACCCTCGTCGGCCCCAGCGCTTCGATAGCCTCGGCCATGTACCAGCGAGTATTCTGCGTCGAAGCGGTCTCGATGTGAAAGTTGGGGTAGCGGGCCATTTTCCGAAAAGTCCCGGGGCTGCTGCTGCCGTGCGCCATCATGAAGGGCACGCGAGGAAACCCCGCGATGACCTCTTCCGATACCACGCCGTGCCACAGCACTGGAAGCTCGTGCTCGTTCAGGTAGGCCCAGACCTTCGTCCACTGTTCGTCTAGCGGGTCGATGGGAAACGGCGTATACCCGGGGGAGGCCACCATCTGGTGGACCTTCAGGCCCCTCATCCCGAGCTCCTCGATGCACCGCTTCAGCTCGTCGATCATCGGCCTGGGCTGGTACGGGTTCAGGGCCGCGAACCCGATCAGCTCGTCGGGGTGCCGGTCCACGGCCGCGGCCACCTGGTCGTTGCCCTCTGCAACGTCGGGATTGAGTATCCCGTTGACGCAGGCCTTGGAGACGCCCGATCGCCTGATGGCGTCGACGATACCCTCCTCCGCAGCGGGAAGGTGCATCGTAAGCCACTTGCCCCAGTGGACATGCACGTCGATGATCAGTACATCGTCGAGCGGGTCCCCGGCCAGCGCCCTTGTCAGAATCTCGCTCTGCGTGTTCATAGCGTCACGTCCTTCAGGAGCGACCTCATGTTGTCGCCCGCGATCTTCCGCTTCGCCTCTTCGCTTATGCCTGAGTAGATGATCTGCAGCATGCTCTGGAGCGGCGTGAAGTAGGGGTAGCGGGAGCCGTAGACGACCCTCTCCGGGCCGAACCGCTCGACGATTTTCTCCAGCGTTCCCATCGTCTGGTTGCCCGCCAGCTCCAGGAAGAAGCCGTCGAATCGCTCCCACAGGGCGTAGAAGTACCGCTCGTGGTATTCGAGCTTGGGCAGAACCAGCACGACCTTGATCCCGGGCCACCCGCCGAGAATGTCCACTATCCAGTTGAACTGAACTTGGTGGATGTCCGCGTAGTCGAGTATCAGTATCGGCCGATGCTCCGCCACCCTGTCGAAGATTGGCGCCATCAGGAATGGGTCGGGACCGGGTACGAAGGGCTGGACGCCGAAGAACATCTTGAGTATGCGCGCGTCGCTTTGGCGCATCAGCTCGACCAGCTCGTCCGGCGAGTGGGCTTCGCCCGTGTGGTGGGGGCCGACCATCAGCACTGGATGGAGCCTGTCGTGCTCGGCAATCTCGTCCAGCAGTACGGCGTTGCCCTCCCTGAAGTCGTACTGCTGCGCCTTGAAGTGGTACACGGCCGACTCGGCAATGCCGAGCTCGTCCATCTTGCGCAGCAGGGCAAGGGCGCTGGGATCGTGGCCCGGAGGCGGGTTGTAGTAGGGCCCGATGCCGCTATTGGCGTCGAAGAAGTCGAGCGGATGTATCGGCAACGTATCCTCCGTTCAGGGACTGCCGCTTTAGTGCGACTCTGCAAGCTCGGTCAGGCGCGCCCCGTGGGCGGCCACCTTCGAGAAGGCCTCGGCGACCTGCCGGACCCATTCCGGGCTGGGATCGACCGGGGTCGAGAGCCAGAACCGGGTCTGGTGGATGCGCTCGCTGACGGGAAGCGAGCCGCGGGACATGGGACGGCGGGTGCCCGCCGGCAGGTCTGCCCATGGCCCGCCCACACCATTGAAGTCGAAGTCGCCGAACAGCGGCTCGAGGTGCATGGCCCCGTAGCCGTAAGGCGTGATCTCCGGCGTAGTCGGCACGCCCTCCGCCACCAGGGCCTTGAGGACCATGGACACAGGGGCTCCGATCACGTCAGCGTCGATGGTGCCGGCGTACAGCAGGAGACCGCCCCGCGTGGCCTTGGGATATGTCGCCTGCGCCTGGACGCCCGGAATCTCGTACAGTGCGTCGTCGAACTGCTGGAACCACCTGCGCCTGGCCTCGTTCAGACCCGGGAGCCTCGTCATCTGGGCCCGGGCCATCGCCATGGCCAGGGGGTTCGCCCGGTACTTCACGCCGAGCCCCATGTTGTGCAGGTCGGCAAACTCGTCGGTCTGGGCCAGCTTCTCGACCCGGCCGTACTGCCCCAGGGCGAGCATCCTGTCGTACAGGGCCGGATCGTCCGTGGTGGCGACGCCCGCTTCGATACCGGAGACGGCCTTGCTTGCCTGCAGGCTGAAGCACCCGATGTCACCCAACGACCCGACCTGTCTGCCGTCCCAGGTCGCGCCGTGGGCATGGGACGCGTCCTCTATCAGCTTGATGTCGGTCCCGTCCACGATGTCGAGGAATCCGTCCATGTCGGCCGGGTTGCCGTAGGTGTGGGTGACGACTATGGCGCACGTCTCCGGCGTGATGCGCGACCGGACGTCGGCCGGGTCGGCGCAGTAGGTGTCGGGGTCCACGTCGCAGAATACCGGCGTCGCGCCGCAGTGGAGGATGGGTGAGATGCTCGCGTGCCACGTTACCGAGGGCACTATCACCTCCCGGCCCTGCCGCGCCCCGGCGGCGAAGATCGCCGAGTGGACCGTCGCCGTTCCGTTGCACATCGCAAGGGCGTACTTGGTGCCCACGGCATCCCGGAACTCCTCCTCGAACTTGTCGATCTCGTCGTATGCACTGCCGAAGTCGTCCATCACCCGATTGACGTACTCCTTCTCCAGCGAGCCGACCTCCGGCCATGAGTCTCCGACAGGCGCAGTTACAGCCTTCGGGCCGCCGTCTATAGCTAGCGTGGACTTGGCCATTGGCTCATCTCTCCCTTGCGGCAACCAGCTCTCGGGCGCCGGTCCACCTGTTTACGAACGGCAGCGCCGCCTCGAAATGGAACTCATGGGCGCCTGGGAACTCGTCGTATTCCAACGCGTCAGGCGAGGCGCCGCTGAGCGAATAGACTCGTTGGAGCGTCGCATATGTCGCCCGCGCGAGGTCGAGCGGGATATAGTCGACGTCGCCGAACTGCAACTGTATGGGCCTCGGCGCTATCAGGGCGGTGATGTCCGGCCAGTCCATCTCGTTGAATATCCCAGGCGAGAAGAGGCAGGCGCACCAGGAGATGTGCTTCGCATCGGGGATGATGGCCCGCGGTCCGCAGCTCAACACGGATGCGCGGACTCGTTCGTCCAGGGCAGCGACGTACATCGCGTGCTCGCACCCCATGGACAGGCCCGCGCCCGCAATGCGGTCCGGCTGCACGTCCGGCCTGCCGCTCAGGTAGTCGAGTGCGCGGAGGATCTCCCACACTCGGATGCCCTGCAGCGACATTCCCAGCGAGAGGGCGTTGACGGACAGGTGCTGGCAGTTGTTACGCGTCTGGGCCAGGGAGACCTCTTCGACTCGTTCGCCAAAGCCCGCCGCGTCCGGTGCAATCGTGAGGTAGCCCGCCCGGGCGAATTTGGCTGCGAAGTCTCCGCGCAGCAACTCCATGCGCTCGCGCTCCGCATCGTCGCGAGGAACACCCGCCAGGATGTCCTTGCTCATGCCGTGGCCGTGGAGACACAGCACGGCGGGATAGGGCGGAGGCGCGTTCGGGACCAGGACGAGGCACGGCATCCAAACGCCCTGCAGCGTGGGCAGCAGCACCCGCTCGATCCTGTAGTCGGGTCCCTCCGACTGCGTCGATACCTGGGCGGGAGGCGGGTCGGCCCAGCGATGCTTCTCGACGGCGTCCAGACGCAGTAGGTCCCGCAGCCTGACGCCCGCTCCCAAACGCCAGGCTCGCCACTCCTGAGGCGTCTCGGCCCGGAAGCGGTGTCGGGGCGGTTGCCGGTCGTAGACCTCGTTCAGGAACGGAAGGAGATGCACGTTCGCCATCACGTTGCCACCGCGCGGCCATAGAACGCGAATGAGCCGGCCCGGTCCATCAGCCGACCACCTCCCTGAACACGCGAACGTAGTTCAGACCCAGTATCTTGCGAAGCTCCTCCTCGTTGAAGCCGCGTTCGACGAGCTTCACGGTGATGTTGGGCCAGTCTGTGAACTGGTCGAACCCGTCTATCCTGTGATCGTCGCTGAGCCGGTGCTCCGGGCGGAATCCCGACCACGAGAAGTCGCCCTTGGTGCTCCTGGGGTCGGGGTCGGTCTTGTACAGGAACGACGTATCGAACGGGCCCAGGGCCTCCGGGAACTCGACGTTAGACTCGGTGCCCGGGCCCGGGCCGCACTTGTCGCACCCGATGCCCACGTGGTCGATGCCCATGACGTCCACGAGGTTCTCGACGTGGTCCACGAAATGGTCCAGCGTCGCGTCGGTGGTGTCCCGGATGAAACCTCCGATGGCGGCGACGCCGAAGAAACCTCCGCGCTGTGCTATCGCTCTCACGAGGTCGTCGTCCTTGCCCCTGTCGTGGTAGCAGATGGCGTTGCTGGTCGAATGCGTGACGATGATCGGGCTCTTCGAGACTTCGAGCGCGTCCCAGCCGACCTGCTGGCTGCAATGACTGACGTCGACCAACATCCTCAGGTCGTTGAGCTTCTCGACGACCTGGTGCCCGAAATAGGTTAGACCCGTCTTGTAGCGCTCGGTGCAGCCGTCGCCCACAAGGTTGCGCAGGTTGTAGGTGAGCTGCACGACGCGCAGCCCCAGGTTGTGGAACAGGTCGATGCGCCCGAGGTCGCCTCCGAAGGGAGTCGTGTCCTGGAAGTCGAATATGACGCCCCGGACGCCGTCCTGGTAGACGCGCTCGATGTCGTCCGCCGTCAGGACGAGCCGGAGCTGGTCGTCGAGGGCGTCGATCATCGCCCGCGCTTGGGATATGGCGGTCAGCGAGGTCTCGAAGGCCGTCTCCGGGGGGTCCGGCCCCGCGTAGGTCGCGCTCGCCACGTCGACGCCCGACGCCTCCCACAGGCCTATGTACTCCCTGCGCGCATCAGCGGAGGTCTGTACCTCACGCGCCGCCAGCGCCTGCATGAGCTTGCGTATCTCGCCCCTCGTCTTGCCCTCCGCGACATACTCGCCGAGGGCCTCGCGCATCACGTCGTTGAACAGCAGGCCTGCCGTCGCGCCGGGCTGCTGGCTGTCCACGACGAGGACTTCCTCGTGGAACTGCCACGCTTCGCTGGGCGTCATCACGGGGGGACGCCTTGGACCAGCCATCTCCTTGCTCCATTCGCGGGATGGCAGTGATGTTATCCCGACAGGGCCGCAGATTCAATCACCCGGCGTACCGGCTCCATCAGTAGCTGTTCAGATTTCGTGGGAACACTGGATGCGCACAGCCCATCGTCATACCTGCCCCCGAGCAGTCGGGGGCGGGTATCCAGGGGTGGGGGGCTTCCTCGCACCAAGACTGAACACTTACCTCCATCCCAGATCCACCACCTAATTTGGACGGATGGCGTGACGGACTGCCTCTGAGGCTATGGCTGTGCACCTTGCCGGGGATGGGTTCCCGCCCCCGACTGCTCGGGGGCAGGCTCTTCGCGGGAATGACGGAGGTGGGGGATTTGGGTCCATCACCCCTTCGTTGACACAGGCCGGGCCCGATGCCACACTCCCGAGGTGGTAGACCGCCTGTTTTCCGAGCCCATGCTCGCCGAGTTGTATGACGCGTTCTGCGCGGGTAGGCCAGACTTCGGCTTCTACCTTCCCTTGGTGATGTCGGCAGAGAGCGTGCTGGACGTGGGCTGCGGCACCGGTGAGCTGCTGCGGCTGGCGCGAGAAGCCGGGCACACAGGGCGACTGTGCGGACTCGACCCAGCCTATGCGATGCTGGACCAGGCGCGGAAGCGGCCCGATGTGGAGTGGGTGCTCGGCGACCTCTCGTCAGTCGAATGGCGCCGGGAGTTCGACCTCGTCGTCATGACCGGCCATGCATTCCAGGTCCAGGTCGAAGACGAAGAGCTACGAGAGTCTCTTGCCTCAATGCGGTCTTCCCTCGCAGAGGACGGGCGCCTCGTGTTCGAGACCCGCAATCCGTTGGCACGAGGATGGGAGAACTGGACTCCAGAGAATGCAGTGGAGATCGAGTATGGCGGAAGCGTGGTACGGATGGCGCACGAGGTGGAGGAGCCAGTTGCCGGAGATGTGGTCTCTTTCACCTCCCCCCGACTGGGACGAGGCTCAGGCCAGCAGAAGTACGTTGAGGTTCCTCGACGCGGTCGCGCTGTCCATGTTCTTGCACGGCGCTGGCCTGTCGATCGTGGAGCAGTTCGGGGACTGGGATCGGCAGCAGCTAACGGACACGAGTCCGGAGATCATTACAGTCGCGAGGCGGGGCTGAGCCGGCTCTCTCGCCGGGACGAGCCAACCAGGTGTCCCTGGGACGGCGCTACTGGTCCGTGCGATACAGGTAGCGGTTGTCCTAGAGTGTGCACGGGGTTGTAGTTATACCAAGTCACCGTGATGCCGCCGTATATGTGCGGCCAGGGAGTGGGTTCCCGCCCCGTATCGGGTACGGGGCAGGCTCTTCGCGGGAATGACGGCTTTACGGCGCGCTCAAAATGAATTGGTATTAGATTGCCGAGTACATTTCGGAAGGGAAGCAGTAGCGACGTGGCCGCGCTGAAGCACGGCCACGTCGCTGTAGAGACTTTGCGTCGGGTTGCTAGCGCCAGGAGCAGGCGACGATCTTGCCCTCGAGGCCCTTGATGATCTCCTCCACAAGGTCCTTGATGTCGTTCTTGTTCACCGAGTTGGCCATGATGTACTCGAGGTCCTTCTCGATCGCCGCGATCCTGTTGTCGAGTCGGCTCAACCGTTCGTCGGCACTGGCCAGGTTCTTGCCGGCGCCCTGCACTGTCTGGCCCAGGTGCGTCAGCCCTTCATCCACCCGCTCGAGTCGACCCTCAAACGCTCTCACCCTGTCTATAGTCGCCGTTGTCATAACCTCACTCCTCGAAATCTGTTTGGCCTTCAGGCTGCATGAGCGGCCCGTAACGTCATCGTCAGACGCATGGCAGTCTTGGGGCGACTATAGCACGCACACAGGCGCCTGTACAGTTTCTAATACTCGTTCATTCTGCCAATTTTCTGGAAATTCCGCGCAGACCTGCTGCGACTGCCGATGACCAGGACTCCGGCGGCCTGTCCAGGTCAGAGGCCTGGCGGGAGAGGCGCCCCACGTTTACGGGGTCTCTTGATTGTCCGGCAGGATTCCCTGAGAATCTTTGGCAGAGCATCGAGGAGGAAAAGTGGCATCGACGCTTGAAGAGGGTACGCGAGCATCCCAGGTGGAAGGGGACGGCCCCGGGCATCCCAAGGTTGCCGTCGTCGTACCCACCTACAACGAGGCAGAAAACCTTCCGATCCTCGCCAGCCGCCTCTTCGCCCTGGACATACCGGATTGCGTCCTGATCGTTGTGGACGATGGATCGCCCGACGGCACCGGCGACGTGGTCCTGCAGCTAGGGAATGAGTACGCCGGCCGCGTGGAGCTGATACAACGCGGCAGCAAGCAGGGCCTTGGCACTGCCTATCTCGACGGGCTGGCCCACGCTCTCGATACGGGCGCCGACTACATAGTCCACATGGACGCGGACCTCTCCCACGCTCCCGAGTACATACCGGGATTCCTGAAGGAACTGCGCGCGGCCGACGTCGTCGTTGGCTCCAGGTACGTGGACGGCGGTGGCTCCGAGGAGGAGTGGGGCCTGAAGCGCCGCGCTCTGAGCATGATCGGGAACACGGGCATACGCGTCGTTACGGGTATCAGGACGAGGGACGTCACGTCCGGGTTCAAGGGTTTCCGCAGGGATGTACTCGCGTCACTGGACATGACCGAGTTCCGTTGCAGGGGCTTCGCCTTCCTCCCGGAGGAGACCAGCGCGTGCCAGCGGCTCGGCTATAGTGTGGTCGAGCACCCCATCGTCTTCGCACAGAGGGCCAGCGGCGAGTCGAAGCTGAGCGCGGCCATCATCATCGAGGCGTTGTGGAGGCTGCTGCCCCTCAGATTCACGAAGCCGCCTAGTGAGGGTGGCCGCGCATCGTTACCCAGACAGAGGCCGCCAGCAGCTTGAGGTCCAGCAGCGGGCTCATCCTTTCGATGTACAGGCAGTCGTACCGCAGCTTGTCGCGGGGTGGAGTGGAATACCCGCCTCGCATCTGCGCCAGTCCCGCGAGACCGGGTCTTACCCGCAGCCGACGCCCGAACCCCGGCGTGGACCGCTCGAACTCGGCGTGGAGCTCGGGCCGCTCGGGCCTGGGGCCAACTATGCTCATCTCGCCCCGCAGCATGTTGATGACCTGCGGCGCCTCGTCGATCCTGTAGCGCCGCAGTATCTTCCCCGCCACGGTCTGACGCTCGTCCTGGCGGATGGCCCATGCTGCGCCTGCTCCGGCTTCCGCGTCCACTACCATCGTCCGGAACTTGAGCATCTTGAAGGGCCGTCCGTCTTTGCCGAGACGAGTCTGGCCGTAGAGCACGTGGCCTCGGTCTCCTAGCCAGATCACAAGAGGGACCACCGTCCACAGGACCACCCAGACGGGAAGCAGCAGGATGTGAGCGGCAACAAGTATGGCGATGTCGAAGGGGTGCTTGTACCCGTCTTTGGGTGGAGTGTCGCTCATGCGCCTGCCTACGGTCCATCGGGCAGGAGCCTTTTGGCGGCCTCTGACGTCACAATGCGGTAGACGTCCAGAATGGGCAGTCCCGTCTCTCGCGCGATGCGCCGGCAGTCCTCGTGCTCCGGGGACAGGGACGCGTTCCTGCCTCCCAGCCGCTTCACCTTGACCGATGCCGCTCCGATGCTTGTCTCAACGGTGACGGACTCCCGCTCCGCCTCGTGGCGGCGCACCGAGCTCACTCTAACGCCCAGCGTCGTCGTCTCCCGCAGCACCAGGTCCACCGCCTGTGTTTCGATCCCAGGATCGACGAGCGCACTGAGCATCACACCCGTACGCCCTTTCTTCATGTTGATGGGGGCGAGCCAGACGTCCCGGGCGCCAAGCTCGAACAGGCGCTCGGACACGTAGGGATACGCCTCCGGGTTCATGTCGTCGATATTCGTCTCCACCAGACTCAGTGTCGCAGCTCCGATCGCCCCCGCACCTTCCCCGACTCGCAACGCGACCACGTTCGGGTAGCTGCTGGGATCCCTGGAGCCGAGTCCGTACCCGGCCTGCGTCACGGTCATGGCGGGCTGTGTGAACTCGGCCACCGTCGTCACGATGGCCGCCCCGGTTGGCGTGACCATTTCGCCCGCGTCCACGGCCCCGCCGGGAGGCGGAACGGTCGGCGCACCTGCTATTCCGAGCAGGGCCGTCGTGGCCGGCGACGGCGCCGGGAGCGGGCCGTGCTCGCTCCCAAAGACACCCGATCCCGTCGGCAGTGGCGACGAGTAGAGCCGGTCTATCTCCAGCATGTCGAACCCCAGCACCGCTCCCACCACGTCGACGAGCGTATCCGCACTTCCAAGCTCGTGCAGATGGGCGCTCTCGCTGCCGTGTATGGCGGCCTCGGCTTCCCCCAGCCGCTCCAGGACCGCCCTCGCCCTCGCCCTGACTGACTGGCCGAGATCGGAAGCGTCCACCGCCCCGACCAGGTCCGAGACGGTATCGAACCGCGGTGACGAGCCCGGGTCCACCGACACGAGTGTGCCCTCGACGCCGCCCCTCCTGTCCTTGCGCGCCGAGATGGTGAAGCCGCTGAACGCCAGGCTGCTCAGCGCGGACCGCAGCTCGTCGAGCGGCAGGCCAGCGTCCACGATGGCCCCGAGCAGCATGTCGCCGCTCACGCCGCCCACGCACTGGAGATAGCCGATCCTCAACTCTCCGGCGTCTCCGCAGACCGAGCACTCAGCCAATCACGGATGTGCCCGGCGTGCTCGACATAGTGCTCGTAGGTGTCGATCCGTATGCGCGCTTCGACCTCCTTCGTCTCGAGATCGTTTTCAGGAAAGTCCGCCAGAAGCGTGATGAGCTGTGAATGTGACTCCTCGAACTCTTCGCGCAGCCGGGCAAGACTGAGCGCCCTCTTTCTGTCCGACTCGCGGGCATTGATCCCATCGACGTCCGTCCAGGTCACGAGGGCCTTCACGTCGCCGTCGGAGAGGTACCGGCGCAGGGTCTGGATAGCCTCCTGCTCCCAGGTAGTCACATGCCCGATCAGGTCCCTTACCGACCACTCCACTACGACACCCGGCTCTTCGATCCGGGTTTCTGGGACCGATGCGAGCGCCTCTTCCAGGTCCTTCCATGCGTTGCCGACGGCATCGAGAATCTTCTCCCGGCCTGCCATGTCTATCCTCTCGGCGCCTCGCCCATCTCGATCTCGGACCTGGACCGGCGCGGCGAGCGCGGGATGGCGTAAGCCAGCGCCTCGCCCAGGGTCTCCGCGGAACACCCGGTCCCAGTCCCGTTGCCGGGCTGGTGGGCCGACACGTGCCGGGTGAGGCCGAGTCTCTCTGCCTCCGCGATCCGTCGCTCGGACTGCGGTACGGCCCGTATCTCGCCTGCAAGGCCAATCTCGCCGAAGGCGACGAGCCCAGACGGAATAGGCGCGTTCCTCATGCTCGACGCGACCGCCAGCGCTATACCCAGGTCGGCTGCAGGCTCGGTGACCCGGAGGCCTCCGGTAACGCTGACCACGACGTCCTGGTCGGCGAGGGATAGCCCGGTCCGCCGGGTGAGCACGGCGCATACGAGCAGGAGCCTGTTGAAGTCCACTCCCGTCGCGACCCTCCGGGGCGCCGGTAGAAGGGAGGGGTTGGTCAGGGCCTGCACCTCGACCAACAGGGGTCGGGTGCCCTCTATCGTTGCAACGACCACCGAACCCACCGCGTCCTTCCTGCGCTGTCCGAGGAAGACATTGGAGGGATCAGGCACGTCTACCAGGCCCTCGCTTCGCATTTCGAACACGCCAAGCTCGTTGGTAGACCCGAAGCGGTTCTTTGCAGACCGCAGCAGGCGCCATGAGCTGATCGGGTCGCCCTCCATGTACAGCACCACGTCCACCATGTGCTCCAGTACGCGCGGACCGGCTATGTCTCCGCCTTTCGTGACGTGCCCGGTGATGACCACCGGCACACCCGCGCCCTTGGCCCACTCCAGCAACGCCCGAGTGCACTCCCTGATCTGCGTGGTGCTCCCGGGACTCGAAGATGTTGCTGCGTCCGATAGTGACTGTATAGAGTCGACGACGACGAGAGGAGGTCTCCGCTTTTCGAGCTCGGCCCTGATCTCAGCGAGCTCGGTGGCCTGCAGGATATAGAGACCCTTGCCGGCGAGGCCGAGCCGGTCGGCCCTCATCCTGATCTGCGACGCGGACTCCTCTCCGGTTACGTAGAGGCACCGGCCCAGCGCTTCCGCCGCGTCCGAGGCCAGTCGCAGCAGCAGCGTCGATTTGCCTATGCCGGGATCGCCCGCGACGAGAGTGACGGAGCCGGGTACGATGCCACCCCCCAGCACGCGGTTGAGCTCCTGCGAGCCGACCGCAATCCGGGGCACGTCGTCCGCATGGACCTCGGACAGCTCGACGGCAGGAGCAGACGCGCCTGTCCAGTGGCCCCGGTCCCGGCCGTCCAGCCTGAGCTCGGCCAGCGTGTTCCACTGCCCGCACGAGGGGCAGCGCCCCTCCCACTTGGGGCTTTCGCCGCCGCAGCTATCGCAAACATACACGGTCCTGGGCTTGGCCAAGTAGTCCTCGCTCCCACTCCACGGTAAGAGGATGGATTCCGCCAATCCAAGTTTAGCAGGATTGACGCCCCGAACCACGCGGCGAGCCGTGAGCCGAGTGGCGGACCAAAGCAGAGGAGCCCGGGGCACATCGCCCCGGGCTCCTCTTGTTCATTCCTGTGGCGCTATTGTACGGGTCACACGGTGGCTGCGGGCAGAGGCGACCTCGACTCAATCGTCGTCTGGTTCTCGTCGTCGATGTCGACGAAGGCCGTATCGCCTGGGCTCAGGTCGCCCGCCAATATGGAGTCGGACAGCTTGTCCTCGATGCTGTCCTGGATCAGCCTGCGGATAGGCCTCGCGCCGAACACGGGGTCGTACCCCTTCTCCGCGAGCCAATTCTTGACCTTGTCCGTCACCTCGAGGCTGATGCCCCTCTCCTTGAAGAGCATGCCGTTCACGTCGTCCAGCTGGAGGTCCACTATCTGGGTAACGTGCTCCTTGCTCAGTGCGTGGAATACGATGGTGCCATCGATCCTGTTCAGGAACTCGGGCTTGAAGAAGCGCTTGATCTCCTCCAGCACATTGCCCTTCATACGCTCGTAGTCGGCGGCCTTGTCCTCGCTGGTGCTCTTGGTGAAACCGAGGCTCCTGTCCTGTTGAATCAGGTTCGAGCCTATGTTGCTAGTCATGAATATGAAGGAGTTGCGGAAGTCTACCCTGCGCCCCTTCGCGTCGGTCAGCGTGCCCTCGTCAAAGATCTGAAGGAGGACATTGAAGACATCGGGGTGCGCCTTCTCTATCTCGTCCAAGAGAATCACGCTGTAGGGCCTGCGACGCACGGCTTCGGTCAGCTGGCCGCCCTGCTCGTAGCCGATGTACCCGGGAGGGGCGCCCACCAGCCTGGCGACCATGTGCTGCTCTTTGAACTCCGACATGTCGAGCTTGATCATGGCGTCCTGGCTGCCGAACATGAACTCGGCAAGCTTCTGCACCAAGTAGGTCTTGCCCACGCCTGTGGGGCCGGAGAAGATGTACGCACCCACGGGACGCCTCGAATTCTTCAGTCCCGCGCGGGTCCGGCGCACTGCCTTGGACACGAGTTTGACGGCCTCGTCCTGGCCAACCACGACCTCGTGAAGCAACTCTTCCATCTTCATCAGCCGCTCCGTGTCGGTCTCCGACAGGCTCTTCAGCGGTATCCCTGTCCACATGCCGACCACTTCGCGGATGTCCTCTGCCGTCACCCTGGGCTTCTCTGAGCCTATCTCCTCCTGCCAGTCCTTCTCCAGCTCCTGCAGCTTCTCCGACAGCTTGGACTCCCTGTCCCGCAGCTCGGCCGCGTATTCGTACTGACGGGTGGAGATCGCCTCGTCCTTCTCCTGCCTCACGCTGTCCAGCATCCGGGAGGTCTCACTGACCGACAGGGGGGCCGTGCTGAAGTTGATCCGCACCCTGGACCCCGCCTCGTCTATGAGGTCGATGGCTTTGTCGGGCAGGAACCTGTCCGGGATGTAGACGGTCGCCAGATTCGCAGCCGTCTCTATCGCCTCATCGGAGATTTCAAGACCGTGGTGCTCTTCGTAACGGCCCTTCACGCCGCGGAGGATGTCTATAGTCTCCTCGGTAGTAGGCTCGTTCACGTCCACCGGCTGGAACCGCCGTTCCAGGGCAGGATCCCGCTCGACGTACTTCCGGTAGTCGTCGTGAGTCGTCGACCCTATGCACTGCAGCTCGCCTCGGGCGAGCGCCGGCTTCAGTATGTTGGCGGCGTCCACGGCGCCCTCCGCGGCTCCGGCGCCCACCATAGTATGCACCTCGTCGATGAACAGGATGCAGTTGCCGCTGCCGCGGATCTCGTCCACGACCTTCTTCAACCTCTCCTCGAATTCGCCACGGTACTTCGTGCCCGCGACAAGGGCACCCATGTCGAGTGTCACGAGGCGCTTGCCCTGCAGCGTCGTCGCCGCTTCGCTCCTGGCTATTCGTTGCGCGAGGGCCTCGACTATAGCCGTCTTGCCGACACCCGGCTCGCCTACGAGCACTGGGTTGTTCTTCCTGCGCCGGCTCAGTATCTGCGTTACACGCTGGATCTCCTGCTCACGCCCCACCGTCGGGTCGAGCTTGCCTGCCCGCGCGGACGCCGTCAGGTCGATGCCCAGCTGGTCCAGCGTGGGTGTCCGGGTCTGGTTCCTGCCGCCAACGCCGGCCTGGCTCTGGCTTGGATTTTGGCTGAGTATTCGGCCCGTCTCGGCTCGCACCTTGTCCAGGGTTACCTGAAGGCTCTCCAACACTCCAGCAGCCACGCCCTCTCCCTCGCGCAGCAGCCCGATGAGCAGGTGCTCGGTGCCGATGTAGTGGTGGTTCAGCCTCCTCGCCTCATCCACGGCGAGCTCTACGACCTTCTTCGTCCGGGGGGTGAGACCCTTCTCCCCCGTGGCCGCCCGCTCGCCTCGGCCGATGATGAACTCCACTGCAGACCGGACCTTGGTCAACTCCACGCCGAGATTCGTCAGCACCTTGGCAGCAACTCCGTCCGTCTCGCGGACAAGGCCAAGGAGTATATGCTCGGTGCTGATGTAGCTGTGATTGAAGCGCTGGGCTTCTTCGTTCGCGAGAGAGAGCACTCTCCGCGCCCTCTCAGAGAACTTCTCGAATCTGCTGCTGCTCGTCATGTGAGTCTCCTGGCGATTAGACCGCCTAGTAGTAGCCTTCCTGCTCGGCCTGCACGAGGCTCAGCCCCAACCGGCGACGGTCGGGCTCTATGCGCAGCACCTTGAGACGGACCTCATCGCCCTCCCGGACGACCTCCCTGGGGTGCTGAATCATCCTCGGGGCCAGCTCCGAGATGTGGATCAGTCCCTCGACCGACCCCTCGACTCGGGCAAAGGCTCCGAAGTCCGCCAGCTTGGTCACCGTAGCGTTCACGATGTCGCCCACGTGAAGGCGCTCGTGGATCGTCTCCCAGGGCTCCGGCTGCAGCCTCTTGATGCTCAACGCGATCCTGTTGTTGACCGCGTCAATGCTGAGAACCTGAACGTCGACCTCCTGGCCCACCTTGACTACGTCTTCGGGCGACCGGACAGGCGTCCATGACAGCTCAGAGATGTGGACCAACCCGTCTGCGCCTCCCATATCTACGAACGCACCGAAGCTGCTGATGCCCGATACGGTGCCATGCCGGCGCTCCCCAATCATCAAGTCCGCGATCAGCTTCGCCTTGCGCACTTCCCGTTGTCCCTGGACGGCCTGCCTCTCGGACAGGATCGCCCTGTTACGGGTACGGTTCAACTCCAGGACTTTTACCTCGATCTCATTGCCGATGTAGCGTTGCTCGGGGGATTCTGGTGGATCCTGGGCCTCGGTATCCTGATCCCCTTGGGACGCAGGACTGCTCTCGCGGGCTTCCCGAATCCTGCGGAGCTCGTTTCGCGAGATGCTCATCAGCTGAGACATGGGTACGAAGGCCTGGATATTGACGACGTCTACTACGCAGCCCCCCCGATTGAAGTCGGCGATCTTGCCCATCAGGTTCTCGCCACTCTCGAGGGCCTTCTGCAGGGTCATCCAGCCCTGTTCGCCGATCGCCTTGTCCAGAGAGAGGATGGCTGCCCCTTCGGCGCTCTCCCCTCTAATAACATAGGCGACGATATCGTCGCCTATGTTCGGCATGTTGGCGTCGTCGCGGCTCAGAGACCGCATCTCGCCGGGAGGGATGATCCCTTCCGCCTTGTGCCCCACGTTGACCAGAATGCCTTCAGGGTCCGCCCGCATCACCACACCCTCGACCACATCCCCTCTCACCAAGGGCTTCATCGGCTCGACAGAGTCGAGCAACTCCTCCATGTCCTGGGGTGCGGCGGGATCCGGTTGTTCGGTGGTCAAGCTACTGCCTTCCGTAGTTCACGAGTATCGGCGCCTTCGTTGTCATTCTAGCACACGGTTGGCGTGCAAAGCAGGTCGTCGGCCATAGGCTCGGCCCTGTTTTGAGCGGGTGCCTCCAGCCGGGTGGTCTGAAAATGCAAAAAGCCCCCTGGCGGTGACCTATTTTCCCACACCCTTGCAAGTGCAGTATCGTCAGCGCTGAGACGTTTCACTTCCGTGTTCGGGATGGGAACGGGTGGGTCCGTCTCGCTAGAACCACCAAGGGGCCTCTGCTGTTTCATTCTTACGACCGGGCTGACTAAACATTACCCGATCTCATACAAGTATACCGCCGCGTCCCCGGCCCGTCAACGGGGATTGGCCGCTCGACCAGGGCAATCGCATTTTGACTGCAATGATCTTATCCTCCCCGTATAAGGCGGGGGTATAAGGCGGGAATCCGGCCCGAATCTGACAATTTCCATCACCTGAGAGACCGATTTAAGCGGTGGGGCCTCCGTCTTTCCGCCAGAGTGACACTAGTATCGATTCAAGGTAGTTTTGGCGAACGTCCAGCCCCCCGCCCCTCTGGGTTCCCGCCCCGTATCGAGTACGGGGCAGGCTTTTCGCGGGAATGACGGCAATCCGAGGGTTCTGTCATATTTAGATTGAAGCAGTACTAGGTCGGCCTAAATGCGATTGCCCTGCCCTCTCGACGCACGGAGTTTGAGCTGTGTCTCACGGCCTGCCCAGTGAGAGTGAGCGGTCCTCCAGCGGCAGGTCCACCCTGATGCCGCCCAGCCTGTGAGACTCCCTGAGGGCAATGGCGATCTCCAGGGCCTCGCGTCCAAACTCGCCCGGGCACACTTCCTCGCGCCCGGCCTCGATGGAGTGAGCCACACCCTCTAACGCGTCCACCATGGAGCTGCGAGGGCGCCAGGGATAGGGGAAAAGCTGGCGCGACTCGTACTTGAGGCTCGTGTCTCCGACTGTCCTTCCCTTTGTCCAGAGCTCGAACTCAGCGTGGTGGTGCCGGGATACGATGCGTCCCTGCTCGCACAGGAACTCGACGGACCACGTTCCCTCAGGCGCGCGGGAGTTCAGGATAGCCCTGACGCCGTTTTCGTAAAGGATGTAGCCGGAGCCCGAAAGGTCCCGGTCCCCTGATGCCTCAGCGTCATCGTCCATGTGTCCGAAGACCCAACGGGCCTGCGCGCCAGCGAACAGCCTGATAAGCGCCAGCGAGTGGCTGCCGATGTTGGACAGTGTCATGGGCGTGCTGCAGACAATGGAGCGCATGGGGCCGATGTCGCCGCGCCCCATGAGCTCGAGCGCGGCCCTGTAGGGAGCGTACCAGTTCAGGTGGCAGGCGACCGACAGGATAGTGCCGGACCGCCGGCACGCGTCGATCATCGCGTCGGCGTCGGCCAGCGACCTGCACAGGGGCTTGGTCGCAAAGATGGCCCTGACTCCACACTCCGCCAGGGTCGCAACGACTTCAGGACGTTCCTGTGGACGAGTGGTAACACTTACGATGTCCGGCTTCTCGCGCTCGACCATCTCACGGATGTCCGTGTACAGCCCGTCCACCTCCCAGCACCGGCCGAAGTCCTCGAGCCTTGCCCTGTCGACGTCGACCCCGGCCACCAGCTCGATGCCGGACGCCTCGATCATTGCGGGCGCGTGCGCCCAGGGCCAGGGGTAATGGGGCATCCCCACGTGCTCGTCGTCGATCGTGCTGCCCATTCGCCCGCAGCCTACGACTGCGCCGCGGTAGCTGCCCCTGGGCCGCGAGTCCGCTACGACCTGGTATGCGGGTCTGCCGGACATCCCGTCCTACCCGCCTAGTCGTAGTTGCTCGACGTGTGGTCGCCGAGGAGCCGCCGCTGCCTGGGCGTACACTGAGCGATGATGTCGGGGTCGAACTGGAACTTGTTCAGGTAGGGTGGGAACTTCTGGGTAATCATCCGCTTGGCGTAGTGGACCTGCAGAAGATAGCGGTCCTCGTCGCTCCGGTTCGAAGTGCCCCGGTGCCAGACCTCGCATCTGAACATCACCGCGTCCCCGGCCTTGCAAAGCACGCTCTTCTCAGTCCGCCCGTTCCACTCCGTGTCTCCCATGGGACGGCGTCCGGACTTGTGGCTGCCCGGTATGAACTTGGTTGGGCCAAGCTCCTCGTACATGTCGTTGAGATAGTAGTGCGCGGTGGTGATGAAGACGGGCATATTGACGCGAGGGTCGGCAAGCACTTCTTCCGGGAGCTCGACGGGAAGCCAGTCGCAGTGCAGGTGCTGGTCCGGGCGACCCGGCCCGGTGACCCAGGCCGTCATGCCGATTATGTGGCAATCGTCACCGTGTAGGGCCTCCACAAGGTCGATCACGTCGGCCCGGTCCGTGTACTGCAGGAAGACCGGGTCCCGGTTGAAGACATTGTTGATGTGCTTGTTAAGGAAGCCGCCGTTGTCCGGCGTGGTGTACCGGTTGAAGCTGGCCTCCAGGGGCGTGAGGCGGGCCATCACCTCCTTCAGCTCCGCCACCTGGTCGGCGTTCAGCGCCCCGGGAAAGTACGCGTATCCATCCTCCTCGATCCCTTCCACACGGCTGGCAAGGTCGGGCTGCGACTTCAACTCCAGTGCTTCAGCCATATCTGGTCCTCCGGCGCTTCGGGTAAGCGGATGGTAGGCCGGTCACCCGGCACTGTCAACCGGAGGAAAGGGTCCGGAAACTGAGTCGCCGCGAGAGGGCGTATAATGCTGAGGATTCTCAAAAAACAGGTAGCACATTGACGAGAATGACAGGGGGCCAAGCCCTCGTGCGGTCGCTGCAACGCGAGGGCATACGCACCGTGTTCGGGATACCGGGTGCGGGACAGTACGAGATCGTGGACGCGCTGTGGGAGGCGGACGACGTGACCTACGTCTCCGTGCGCCACGAGCAGGCCGCGACGTACATGGCCGACGGCTACTTCCGCGCGACCGGTGAGGCCGCCGGGGTCGTCGTCGTGCAGGGTCCGGGCTTCTTCAACACCACCGCGGGCCTGGCGACTGCCTACGACGCATCGTCGCCAATGCTCGTGGTGACGGGGACGCACCTATACAGCCACGACGCCGACAGGGTCGATTCGGGCTGGCTCATACCGTTGGCGAAGTGGCAGGCGCAGGCCGAAAAGGCGAGCCACCTGCCCGAACTGGTGAACGAAGCCATGATGCAGATGCGCACCGGGAGGCCGCGTCCAGCGCTGTTGCAGGTTGGGCAGGGAGTCCTGGCTCTGCAGGAAGACGTGACCCTTCTCGATCCCGAAGAGCACGCGCCTCCCACCCTCGACCCGGAGGCGATACAGCGTGCGGCCCGGATCATCGCCGCCTCTCGGTCCCCGGTGATCTGGGCCGGAGGCGGAGTGCATATCTCGCGGGCATCCGAGAGCCTCACCCGGCTTGCGGAGTACCTGCAGGCCCCGGTAGTAACGACCGCCAACGGTAAGGGAGCCGTCTCCGACGGGCACCCATTGTCTTTGGGGTTTGCGGAGACGCGATACCCGCCGCTGGCGAGATGGCTTGCGGACCGCGACGTCGTGCTGGCCGTAGGGACGCGCACTCCCTTTCCAACTGCGGAGGGAAGGACGGTGATACGCATTGACGTGGACACCGCCGAAACGGCGCGCCAAGGGCGCCATACGTTGGGACTCACAGGCGACGCGAGCGTTACGTTGGAGGCGCTGCTGGAGGCGCTTTCGGAGTCGATGGAGCTGCGGGAAAACAGGGAACAGGCGGACATTGCGGGGCTGCTCCGGGAGAGGTTCGCTGCGCACAACCAGCTGGAGCCGCAGCGGTCCCTGATGGACGCGGTCCGGCGCGCGGTCCCGAACGACGGGATCGTCGTGCAGGGGATGAACCAGATGGGCTACTATAGCCGAAACTATTTTCCGGTCTATGAGGGAGGCCGCTATCTGTCGGCGTCCCACCACGGCACACTGGGGCACGCGTTTCCTGTGGGACTGGGCGCAAAGCTCGGCGCGCCGGACCGGGCGGTCGTTGTGCTCTCCGGCGACGGTGGGTTCCTGTACAACTCGCAGGAGCTTGCGACCGCAGTGCAGTACGGGATCGGCATTGTGGTCATCGTGTTCAACGACAACGCGTACGGCAACGTGCTGAGGGCACAGCAGGAGCAATTCCGGGGCCATGTGCTGGGCACCAGGCTTCACAACCCGGACTTCGTGAGCCTTGGCCTGGCATACGGAGCGAGGGCGGTGAGGGCGAACGGGGCCGAGGATCTCTACATGGCCCTGGACGGGGCCCTGGAGATTGGCCTTCCTACACTGATAGAGGTGCCAGTCGGCGAAATGGACCGAGTCTACTGACGGAGGCGCGCGTGGAGAACAAATACTTCACACTTGACGAAGCCCGCAAGCACGTCCCATGGCTCGCGCAGTTCTTCGCCGACCTTAAGCCGCTCCGGGCGAGGGCCCAAGAGCTGGAGAACGAGACTACTGCCCTGGAGCAGCGCATCGGAAGCAACGGCGGCAACAGGACCCGCGACCGGCTGGAGCAGCAGCGCACTCTCCTCGACGAGGTCGTATCACAGATAAACCTAAAGGCCGATGCAATCTCGGAGAGAGGCATCCTTGTAAAGGGGATAGAGCCGGGGCTGGTGGACTTCCCCTCCATCAGCGACGGCCGCGAGGTCTACCTGTGCTGGAGGGAGGGTGAGACGAGGGTCGAGTTCTGGCACGAAGTGGACGCAGGTTTTTCCGGCCGCCAGCCTCTATAGTTAACCGGCAGAACCGAGTGATTTCCTGGCAAACACAAGCGGGTGAATTTCGGGCGGCGCTTCGGCTTCCGAGTAACCGTGTCCGATATCGGAAGTTTTCAGCAGACTGAATCCGAGTCCGGTTAGCATGTCCGCATATTCGGTCAGACCGTTGCACGAGGGCCTTGTAGTCCACCAAGGGGTCTTCAGCTGGCCTCACTTCCAACTAGCCCTCATGCCTGGCCAACATGGACCCGGACTTTGTGGAGCCCGGTCGCGCCGTCGGGGTACACGCCCTTCTCTGCCGGAGTCTGTACGACGCCCTGGCCGTCGACGGCTCGGACGCTCAGCACCATTGGGCCCCGACCTGCCGGCTCGACGACGGCATCCCAGCTCACCCAGGTGAAGGGCGACAGCGGCTCGCTGAGCCTGTCGACGGGGGACCACGTGCGTTCCCCGTCTGTGCTCAGCTCGACAGTGGCTATCCCCTTATCTCCGGAGAAGGCGATTCCTGAGACCGCCAGCGGCCCCAGGGGATGATTCGACCCGTGCTCCGGCGCCACTATCCTGGACATCGTCTTGATAATGGGATTGTCGGTGCGGCCGCGGCTCTCCCAGTACCCGAGGAAGTCGTGGTCGACGGCCTCGATCTTGGTGAGCCACTTGACACTCTTGTACCCGTACAGCCCGGGCACCACGATGCGTACCGGGAAGCCGTGTTCGGCTGGCAGCGGCTGCCCGTTCATCTCGTAGACGACGAGCACATCGCCGCTCATCGCCCTCCCCCGCGAGACGGCGTTAGTGAAGCCGTCGGCAGCCTCGAAGGCGATGTCGATCACCTCGGGCATAAGGCGAACCTCGTCTAGAATCGCGCTCAGGCGCACGCCCTTCCACCTGGCGTTCCCGATCAGGTCGCCTCCGACCACGTTGCCGATGCACTCCAGCGTCACGTACTCCTCGGCAGACAGCGCCGTCTTCAGGTCTTGGTAGGTCAGCGTCATCGGATTTTCGACGAGTCCCGCGATTTCCAGACGCCAACTGTCCAGCTCGACAGTGGGGTCGACCTGGTTTTTCGAGACGACGTAGAAGAGGTTATTGGGCGTGACCTCGGTCGCAAGGCCCCCTGAGGGCGGCCGGGCATATGGGGCCGCTTCCTGGGACTGGGCTCCTTCCAGCAGGAATCGCAGCCCAACTGCTCCGGCAAGGGCCAGGACGCCCCAGCCGGCGAACCGGAGGAGGAAGGTCCGCCGTGCCGGCCATTCGCTCCGAGATTCAGACGTAAGCTCGGATTGGAGGTATACGAACGTCGAAGCATAGGCGACGCATCCCAGCAAGGCAGAAAGAATGACACGCCCATCCACGCCGGACTCGAGTATCGCCGGTGTGAGCGCGATGCCCGTGAGCATCCACAACATGAGAGCGATCAATGCGGTCGCGAGAGGCCTCGGCATCATCGAGGAGGCCTGCCAGAACGGGATGCCTGCCAGGCCTCCTACCGCGATCTGTGCCGCGAGCCCGGCCACATAAGCGGCGCCGGGCGTAGAGCCGGTGGCTGCTTCCACGATGGTTGGAACGCCCCACGCGGCTTCTATGGCCTCCGTCACGGCGGTCAACGCGAGGCTCGCGCACAGACCGGCGAGACTTCCTAGCATCAGTCCACGCAAGGTTACCCCTCCCTCCTGAAGGGTAACGAAATCAGGGTGAGCAATCCTAGATGAAGGCGGGGCTGTTGTCGGCGTGGATGGGATTGCCCCTGCGCCATGTGACGGCCGGATAGCGGGTCAGGGCATCCTCGTCCACTTCCAGTCCCCAGCCGGGCGTATCGGGTATCTCCAGGTAGCCGTCCACCGGAGTCCAGGGGTCCTTCACGAGCTCGCGCCACAGCCCCTTGTCGTGCGCCCTGTACTCCAGGACGAGGAAGTTCGTCGTCGATGCGGCGAAGTGGAGGTTGATCGCCCCGGCGAGCGGCCCCATGGGGTTGTGGGGGGCTACTACGACGTCGTGCCCCTCGGCGATGGCGGCGATCTTCTTCATCTCCAGCAGGCCGCCGCAGACACAGACGTCGGGCTGTATGATATCGGCGGCCTGCTGGCGGAGCAGGTCGTTGAACTGGAACTTGGCGTAGAGGGCTTCGCCGGTGGCGATGGGTATCGGCGACTTCCGTCTCAGCCAGGCCATCTCCCGGATGCCTTCCGGGCGTATAGGCTCCTCGAAGAAGAAGGGGTTGTACGGCTCGACGGCTCTCGCAAGCTCCAACGCCCTCATGGGCTCGAAGACCTTGGCGTGGGCGTCCAGGCCGATGTCCACGTCGTCGCCCACGGCCTCACGCACGGCCGCCATATGCCTGGGACCCTCGCGCAGGACCTGGTTCCACGGCATGAGGTGCTCATTGGGTGGGAATGGGCTCATCTTCAGCGCGGTGTAACCGTACTGTTCGACCAGCGCCGCTGCCTTCTCGGCCGCCTTTTCGGGAGTCGGTCCGCTGCAGCCCTGGTAGACGCGTACCCGGTCACGGACTCGTCCTCCAAGCAGCCGGTACACTGGGAGGCCCAGAGCCTTGGCCGATATGTCCCACAGGGTATGCTCGATTCCGCTGATCGCGGCCAGCCCCACGGATCCCGGAGGGAAGCGAAGCCCCTGGTACATTGTGGCCCACAGGCGCTCGATGTCCCTCGGGTCGTCGCCGACGATCCACTCCTCGAGGTGGTCGATCGTGGCGGCAACGGCCAGGTCGGGCCCGACGCTGAATGCCTCGCCCCAGCCGACGATGCCATCGTCCGTCTCGGTCCTGACGAAGAGGATGTTCCTCCCGCCTCCGTCGACGATATGGCAGGTTATGTCTGCGATTTTCATCCTAGATGAACCCCGGGCTGCCGTCGGCGTATTCGGGAAAGCCGCGGTCCCATGCTATAGGCGGGCTGCTCTCAATGGCCTCTATGTCGAGCTCCATGCCGAGACCGGGACGGGTCGGCAGGGACATCCAGCCGTCGACAGGCTTCCAGGGGTCGTCGACGAACCTTGCCTTGTCCGGTCTGGTGTGGTCGCCGTGGTACTCGAGGATGACGAAGTTCGGGGTGCTGGCGGCGAAGTGGGTGCACACGGCGGTTGACAGCAGGCCCAACGGGTTGTGGGGCGCAACTGTGACGTAGCTGGCCTCGGCGACGGCGGCAATCTTCTTGGCCTCCAGCAGACCGCCTCCCGAGCAGAGGTCGGGCTGGATGATGTCCACGCCGCCGGCGTCGATGAGCGAAGTGAACTGGGCGAGGCCGTACAGGTTCTCGCCGGTGGCAAGCGGGACGTCGAGCCTCTCCCGCAGCCTCGCGAACGACGCGAAGTGCTCCGGCCTGACCGGCTCCTCGATGAACATCGGCCTGTACGGCGACATAGCATCGGCGATCTGCTCGGCTCGGACGGGCTCCACGAGGGTTGCGTGGACGTCGACGCCTATGTCTACGTCAGGGCCGACGGCGTCGCGAAGCGCCTCCAGCCTTGCGGCCGCGCCTCGGACGACCGCATTCCAGGGCCCGGCGCGCCAGTCCGCTGCGTAGGGCGAGGTCTTGAGGGCAGTGTAGCCTTCTTCGATCAGCGCCCGAGCGTTGTCGGCAAGCTCCTCCAGGGTGGAGCCGCTGACCCCGTGGTAGACGCGGACCTTGTCGCGGTGCCTACCCCCGAGGAGCATGTAGACGGGCAAGCCGGCGGCCTTGCCCGCAATGTCCCACAGGGCGTGGTCGATTCCAGACAGGGCCGACCAGCCGACAGGGCCGAGCGGGAAGCGCATGGTGTTCCGGGCCCGCCTCAGCAGCCATTCGATCCGCGACGGGTCCTGCCCGACGAACCAGGGCTTGATGGAGTCGATCAGGCTGAGGACGCCCTCGTCCGGGCCGACTGTGTACGGCTCGCCGACCCCGACGATGCCTTCGTCCGTGTGTACCTGCAGGAAGATGTTGTTGCGAACGCCGTCCGAGCAGTGGAAGGTGCGGATGTCGGTAATCTTCAAGGAATTGTGCGGCTAGGCGCCCGGCTCCATGGCCTTGTAGACATGGCTGGGAAGCTGCGTCAGGTAGTTGACCCGACCGGCGGGGGCTTCGCCCGGCGCGGAGAACGTGAAGCCGTGCTCGCCCTTGATTTTCCTGTCGTTCGGGCGTACCAGGACGACTCCCGCGGCCATCCTGTGGTTGAGGGCCACGTTCATCTTCCAAACCAGATCGAGGGACTCGACCGGCAGGTCGACCGTGTTGAAGACGACTTCGTGGTACTTGAGCCTGCGCTTGATGACGACGGAAGAGGCCTCCCAGGTCTCGGACCCGGCGACGGGTTCGTCGAACTTGACGCTCACGGTACCGGCTCCCCTGTCGAGCAGGAGCGATGCTTTGTGGACGCCCCTGTCTCCCGGCAGCGTTACCGTGCCGCCTAGCTGTACCAGGCTGTGATTCGACGCGTCAGTCATGGCTGCAACCTCCCGTCATCGTACTCACGTTACGTTACCCGCAGTGCGGCCTATGCCGCAAGACCCCTAGGCTATCTCGTAACAGTTCAGTCCTGGCATATGAGCGGGGTCCTCTTTCGCCGGAATGGGAGCTTGTGGGCAGCGGCCTTCATCACCCTCACCCCAACCCTCTCCCATTGAGGGAGAGGGGGTTATGCCCTCTCGACGGAGCCGTCGGGGCCGATTCGGCTGACGGGGCCGTCTCCGGTGTACGCCACCGCCGCGTAGGAGGCCTCGACGCGGGCGCCGGCCTCAAGCACGAGGGCAGTGCCGTTGTCGATGGCTTGCGCGAGGCCCATGTTGGTGTAGCTCGTGAACGGCTCCAGCCCGATGTTGTAGGTCCTGCCGTACCAGGGGTAGCCGAAGCCGCCCCCGTAGGACTGCCAGAACCACAGGAAGCGGAACAGGTCCTTGGGGTAGGAGACGCCGAATCCGACGCCCCGCCTGGTGTCGCGGACGGCGTACCAGCCCTCCGGCATGTCCGTCACGTAGGCCATGTCGTACGACCGGTAGTCCTTGGGAGGGATCACGCGAGCGTCGATGCGGCTGCCGTCCAGGCCCTCGGTCCACGGCCAGGGGCCCTCGAAGCCCGGCTTGAGCTTGTTGCCAGGGTGGAACTCGTCGGGGTGGGTGAGGATGGTGCCGCCGGGCAGGTCTATCACGCAGTCCTCGTTGAGGAAGGGCTCGCCTATGGCGATGTGTTCGCCCCAGACCGCGTGGGCAGTCTCCTCCCCCTCGTTCACGAGCAACTCGTCGGTCCTGAGGACGGCCGAGCCCGAGTCGAGGGTCATGGTCTTCTCGAAATAGAAGGGGGTGCGGGCCGTCCTGACCCAGCACTTCAACGCCACGCGCCCGGGGGTATCCTCGACGACGCAGGCGTCCCACGGCATGGTGTTGACCTCGGCGTGGAGGCCCAGATTCACGTCTCCGTACTGCGAAGGAAATCCGCCGCCGGGGAGCACGGTCTGCCAGCCCCCCTCGTACTGGTCGAGCCATAGCTCGGCCGGCGATCCGGTCGTTGGGACGAATACGGACGGATCGCGCACCCCCCAGGGGGAGCGCCATACGAAGTCGGTGTCGGTCGGCTTGTGCAGGAACTCGTAGACGTCCGCGCCCTTGTCGATGAGCACGACGACCCTGAGCAGCTCGTTTTCGAGGACGGCCGCCTTGAGCCCCCTGTAGGCCCAGGAATCGCTGATCCTGCAGCCGTAGTTCCTCTCGATTCGATAGTGCATTCGAAACCTCCAGAACGCGCTAGCGGCCTGCAGCGAAGGAGTCTGAGCTAGGATACCACCACGACGTAATGCAGGTAACCCCGCCTCTATTCACTTTGACAGAGCTAGGGCCCCGTCAATATACTGTCAATATACTCTCCAGCCAGAACAAACTGAGTAGGGCAGTTTCGCAGATGGGCCTTCGCGTTCGGTCTCCCTCTACTCTGCTTGCTGTGCGCGCTAACCCCAAGGAGGACAAAGTGATGCGTGCGCCGAAACGAAGGCGTCCGCGAAAGCGAACGATAAACGTCCCGCCAAACACGGACGTGGGCAAGCTGGCTAACCGAGTGAGGTACGTGGGAAGTCCAGAACACAAGGACTTCCCCAGCTTCGCCGGACAGCCCCGCCTGCGAGCCGACGCCTCGTGTTGTCCCCGAGAGATCAGGGATGCAGAAATGGTCACCGAATGGCTGCGGTCAGCAATCCGCCGAGGCGTCGTTAGCGCGTCTTGGAATGGCGACTTCCCCCGCTACGTGTGGTACAAGCAAGACGACACGGTCTTCGAAGCTCGACTCGTAAATCGCGGCGATGGCTCCTACAAAGGCTATCCGATCAGCGCGGACGAGTGGCCCCAAGGCATAGAGGCTCTGTATGCCTGAGTTGAGCATTGACTTCGATTGGGTGGATTCCGAGGGAATAAGAGGGCCTGAGCTCTCCGCGACGTGGGCCTCCCTGAGGATTGCGGCTGGCGATGCAGTCATCACTCGGATTCTGGACGAGCGAGCGAAGACCGTACGTGATTTTGTGTATGTTCCGCTGTATCCCCTTGCCGAGTGGCTTGCAACGAACTGGTGGTTCTTAGCGAACGAATTCCAAAATCCCGACAGGCAAGGTGACCCCGAATTTCGCCGTAGACACTCGCTCGGCGCAAGTCGGGAGGGTTATGCCTTTCCCGACTTGGAAGTGGTTTCCTCTGGGGACCTGACAAGACTGGCTTGGAAGAGTTACGCACCACAGTGGACCAGGGTCGAGTTTCTCGACCAGGGGCAAGCGTCGATGGACAGGTTGGAGTTTCGCCAAGCCTGCACTGAACTGATCGATGGGGTAATTCGACGGCTGGCGTCTCGGGGCATCGAAGACACGCTCTTGCAGGAAGAGTGGGCCGCAATTCAGGCTACCGAAGGAGATGACGCTGAGCTAAGGTTCTGTGAAGCTGCAGCCGGGCTGGGCTGGGATCCCTATGACTTGGATGACTCTCAACATGACGAAGTCCTGCTGCTCGCCAGTGAGCTGGGCGAATTGCTAGACGAAGCAGTTCAAGCAGTGAATCCGGCATGTCTCCGCGAGCAATCCTCGGCAATCGTATCGGCAATCGACAATGCTCGACAGGGCGGTCTAACTCTCCTGCACCTCAATACCTTGCCCGGCGATGTTGGCTGGGGTTCGACGGACGCACCTCCATGGAGTATGGGCTATGATTGGGCACGCAGGCTGCGGCGGAGACTGGGCCTGGATGGCCAGCCGCTAGCTACGATGGGGGCGTTGGCAGCAGCGATAGGCGAAGACGAAGATCTCATGCACGAAGCTACCAGGCCGGTGGATTTGTTGGCCAAGGCGCCCTTGGTCGACGGCCTAGTTACCATCAACTACGACCAAAGCGCCTCCTTCGCGTTTCGGCAATTCAACGAGCAAGGTAGGCGGTTCGGTTTCTGCCGGGCTCTGGCTGAAGTCCTTATGTCACACCAATCGGGAGCACTCCTCACAAAGTCGCACTCCGAGAGGCAGCAGCGCAATCGTGCATTCGCAGCCGAGTTCCTGGCGCCCTCTCGCAGCCTGAAAGAGAAGGTGACGCAGTCAGTGGTCTATTGCGAAGACGTCGACGAACTGGCAGAGGAATTCGGCGTGTCATCGTTCGTCGTCAAGCACCAGATCGAAAACCACCACATCGCCCAATTGTCCGAACCCACAATCATCTAACACCTGCGAGTGGCTGTTCCCAGGCCAACACGCAGCCCTCGCTAGTCCTCCACGGCAGCCGCGCCGGCGGCTCCCGCCCAGGCTCCCAGGGCCATGTAGCCGCCGTCCACGTTGACGTGCTCGCCGGTCATGAACGATGCCTTGTCGCTCGCCAGGAATAGAACGACGTTCGCGATGTCGACCCCCTGCCCGATTCGGCCTATGGGATGGCTCCTGCCCCACTCGGCGATGATGTCGTCGGGGTCGCCCTTCTCCAGGGCGGCGGCGGTGCGGACCATCTTCGTGTCGATGGCGCCCGGGCATACGGCCAGCACGCGGATGTTGTCCTTTGCGTAGTCGAGGGCCATGTTCCTGGTCAGCGAGAGGACGCCGCCCTTGCTGGCCGCGTATGCCGGGACGAGGGGCTGGGACTGGAGTCCCTGGACGCTGGCCGTGTTGATTATTGCGCCGCCGCCTCGCTTGCGGATCTCGGGGATCGCGTACTTGGCCATCAGGTAGTAGCTCTTCAGGTTGACGGCCAGGATCAGGTCCCACAACTCCTCCGGCGTGTCCTCGACGTTCAGGTAGGAGGACGGGGACTGGATGCCGACGTTGTTGAAGAGCACGTCGACTGCGCCGAAGGCCGCGACCGTCTCGTCGACCACGCGCTTGCAGGCGTCGGCCTTCGACACGTCCGCCTCGACCAGCAGGCCTCCCGGGCCGATCCTGTTGAGCTCGGCTTCGATCTCCCTGCCCACATCCACGTCTACGTCGGCGATGGCGACGGATGCGCCGTGCCGCGCGAACTCGATTGCCGTCGCCCGTCCGATGCCGTGGGCTGAGCCCGTGATTATGACCACCTTGCCGTCGAAGGTCCCCATTGCTGCTCTCCTGTGCAGGCCGCCCTCGCGCCGGGGCGGGCCTCTCTGCGGGCGTAGCATAGTGGGGAGCCGGGCGCGAGGCAACCTGCCCCTTGGCAGGGCCTTTCCAAAGTCCGTTCGTGGTGAGCCTGTCGAACCACAATTGGGGCCTTCGACAAGCTCAGGCCGAACGGCAAGGTACGACCCTATCTCAACAATGGAAAGGCCCTGGCCCCTTGGTACCGTCATTCCGGCGCCCGCCGGAATCCAGTCCCAGGCCGCCGCCATGGCTTGGCGGAGGCCACGTAAGGGGAAGAGTTGGGTGCAGGATTCGCCGCTGCCACTTGATCGGTGGCAGGGACCGGGGATGGGTTCCCGCCCCGTATCGAGTACGGTGCAGGCTCTGCGCGGGAATGACGGTTGTGCAAGGGTCTCCCCCGTATCGAGTACGGTGCAGGCTCTGCGCGGGAACGACGGTTGTGCAAGGGTCTCCCCCGTATCGAGTACGGGCAGGCTCTGCGCGGGAACGACGGTTGTGCAAGGGTCTCCCCCGTATCGAGTACGGGGCAGGCTCTGCGCGGGAATGACGGTTGTGCAAGGGTCTCCCCCGTATCGAGTACGGGCAGGCTCTGCGCGGGAACGACGGTTGTGCAAGGGTCTCCCCCGTATCGGGGTACGGGGCAAGCTTTTCGCCGGTATGACGGTGTGGGCCGGCTATTCTCACAGCGATACGGAGTGGTGACAGATGCTATCCGGCGATGCGGTGCATGGCGTACTCGCCGGGGCCGGTCATTACTCGGATGTAGCCGGCGAGGTCGGAGTCGAGGGTTGGGTCGCCGGTGTCGACTAGCAGCGGGCGGCCTCGGATGGAGGCGAGTTTGTCGCGGGTGGCCACTACGATGATGTTGTTGGGGCCAACGGCGCGGACGACCTGCGGGCTGATCTGCTGATTGCCGCGGCCCAGGATGTGGCCCTGGCCCCCGATGACGGTGACGATGATGCTGGCGTCCCTGTCTTCGATCAGACCAAGGATTCGCCGCTCGCTCGCGTCGGACGCCACGACCTTGCCGTCCCTCACCACGTCCACGCCGAGCAGTGTGTCCTCCAGACCGAGCTCGTCCATCACGGCGGCGATGGTGCTGCCGGGGCCCATGACGTAGGTGACGCCGGACTCCATTTTCGCGGCGACCGCGGCGGCGAGACTCCTGACGGCGCGGTTGCCCGATTCGACGCCGCCGTCCTTGGCAGCCTGGAGGCGGGTGTTGTCGTCGGGCACCTTCAGGTAGCCGTAGAGGCGCGCCGCTGCCACGCCCCGGCGGAAGGCGTCCTCGTCGAGGTCCATCACCTCGGCCATGCGTGTGGCGCCGAGACCGTCCCTGACGAAGGCGAGGGCCGCCCGCCCGGCGTCGCGAGGGGTTGCGCCGAAGACAGCGGAGTGTATCTTCACGCCGGCGGGGATGCCCAGGGACGTCGTCGTGTCGCCGATGGCGTCGAGGATGTCGCGGGCCGTGCCGTCGCCGCCCGCGAAGAGCAGGAGGTCGACGCCGTGCCGTGCCATCTCTCGGGCGGCCCGGCGGGTGTCGTTGGCGGTGGTGGGCCCGGTGGGCGCGTCTACGATGACTGTGGGGGAGAAGCCAGCCGAATGCGCCTCATCCCCGCCCATGTCCGCCGGGCAGGTGACGATGCGGACCTCACCGGCGGCGGACGCGAGGACCTTCAGGGCCTCGACGGCGCGGGCCGGGGCCTCCTGCGGCGCACGGAACTGGCGGGCGCGGGCGAGCGCGGCCTCACCGTCCGTGCCCTTCAGCCCGACGCGGCCGCCCATCCCGGCGATGGGGTTGACGATCAGGCCGACCTTGGTCATGCCGCCTCCACGCCCGGCAGTGTACCACTTGGCTTGCCCACCCCTGCTTCAAGGGTCTCGCTGGCTCGCTGGCGAAATGCCTCAGAGTGACCAAAGCTACACCAGCGGTTAGGCTTGGTGGTCGCCAGGGCCTTTCCATTGTTGAGATAGGGTCGTACCTTGCCGTTCGGCCTGAGCTTGTCGAAGGCCCCAATTGTGGTTCGACAGGCTCACCACGAACGGACTTTGGAAAAGCCCTGGGTGGTCGCCGTTGCATTTGACGGGTTGGGATGATGGCCGTATCATAGCCTGCTGTGCGCGTCTGATTTGTCGAAAACGGCAACCTGAGTTGTTGTCGGTCACGAAGATGAATGTCAGATGGCGACGTTGCTTGGTGGAGGCCGAGTTGACAACAGAGGTCATGTTGTGGGGGCCGCCCGTAGTTCCCAGCGGTCCTCTCGAAGAGTCCTTCCGAGACGACTTGGAGGTATGGATACGCAAGTGCGTCGATGCCGGCGTATCCAGGATCATTGGCGGCGACAAGACCCTTGCCCTGACTGAAGTAGCCCGAGACAACGGCATCGACGTCCACCCCTACGTCAACTACAACTCCTTCCCTCGCCACGGCTGGGCCAGGGTGACTTGGGGCTGGTCTCTTGATTTCCTGCGTCCGCCCGTGGACGCCCCCGAGTCGAGGGCCATTCTCGAGGCCCACAGCCCGATCTACGACAACCCAAAGGTCGACACCTCCATGACCGATTTCGCCTGTGCCCATCCCGAGTACAGGAGCCTCACGCGGGACCGGTCGTACACCCTTCAGCCCGGACATGACCTCTACCTCAGCCTGGCTTTCCCGGAGGTAAGGGCCGAGCAGACCAAGCAGTTCACCGACGCGCTCGTAGACACGGATGGGACCGGTGTGCAGATCGAGTTCGTGCTCGGTAACGAGGACGAGAACGGTGTGGTCACCTACGGCTACGAGGAGGCCGTCGCCTCCAGGTTCGAAGAAGCATATGGGAAGAACCCCCAGGATATCCCGAACGACGACCCTGACTGGGTGCAGTTTAGGGCCGACTACGTGACGCGCTACATGGTCGAGGCGCGGAACGCCGTAAAGGCGGTCAAGCCGGATGCGGTATTCTCCGCGACGATGATCGCGGGCGAAGCCGACGACTACGTCAAGCTGCTTCACGACTGGCCTGCGTGGGTAGGCGCCGGCGCGTTCGACGAGTTGTTCTTCTGGTTCCGAACGAACTCCGACCTGGACGCGCTGGCGAGGCAGATGAGGCACGCGGCGGACGTCATCAACGGCCGCTGTAGAGTAATCGCCGAGCTGTCCTGCTACCACCCCGGCAGCTTCCAGGACCCCGATTTGATGCTGGAGGCCGGGCGCATTGCGAAGGCCAACGGCGCGGACGCCGTTGGCCTTTACAGGACTCATGGCGTCGAGCAACTGGACTTCTGGCACGTCCTGGAGAAGTTCGGCCGCATGTAGGGAAGCGCGCGACAGCATCTCACTGTCCCCTCGGATGGACAGCCGAGCAGATGCGCAACCTGCAAAGCCGCTAGGGCTAACCGGCAGGGGCGGGGAACCTCGCGCTCCCGCGCCGCCCCGAAGCTATCGCCTGATGCCCTCCCTCAGGGAGTCGATCAGGTGCTGTATCTCCTCCTCGGTGTTGAACCCTGCGACCGAGATGCGCATCCCGGAGTGACCGGGGCGCAGAGGCGCGGACAGCCACTGGGCCTTGACCAGGATATTCCGCTCCGCGTCGAGCCACGCGACGAGGGCTTGCAGGTCCTCGTCCGAGTGGTCGTCGAAAGAGAGCGTAGTCACGCCCGCCGACTTTCCGGGCTCCAGCGGTGTCAGCACGTTAACGCCAGGAGTGTCCAGCATGGCCTCGCGCAGCGTCTTCGAAAGCCCGGCCACATGGTCCCGGATGACGTCGAGGCCAACGTCCATCAGCGTCCTAACGGCCGTCCCCAGGCCGATTACGAGCGGGTGGTTGTAGGTGCCGAACTCCGCCCTCGAGCGCGCGGTCGGCTCCTCAGGCGGGGCCCCCGGCACGCTCCAGGACCCCACGTCGGGGGTGAAGTAGGGCCGGAAGCCGTCGGTGTGGTCCGGCGCCACCCATACATACCCGCTGCCCATGGGGCCAAGCAGCCACTTGGGCCCCGAGCCGATGATGTAATCGCAGCCCAGCGCCTGCGCGTCCACCGGGAACTGGCCGATGGACTGCGCCGCGTCCACCAGGACGGGCACTCCCCGGTCGTGGGCTATGTCCACAGCCTCCCGGACCGGCATGATTCGGCCGTTGGGCGAGGCCACGTGGCTGATCAGCATCAGCTTGGCGTGCTCCGTGACCGCGCCGTCGAGTGACTCGAGGAACGCGGCGTCGCTGTAGTCCGCGTCGACGACCTTGGCGACCACCCCGCGCTCCTGCTCGAGCCCACGCGAGGCATCGGCAGCGCTGACGTGCTCGATAGACGTGGTGACGAACTCGTCGCCCTCCTGCCAATCGATGTTGCGGAGGACCCGATGCATTGATCTGGTAGTATTAGATCCCAGCCCCAGCTCGTCGGGCTCGACGTTCAGGAGCTCGGCAAGGTTGGCCCTCGCCGCCTCCTCTTTCTCCATGATGTACTGACGGGTGGCCGGCCGCGCCGGGCCGTGCATCGCCTCGTACTCCATCGACTCCCGAACGGCCTTCACCACCGACGCCAGCGCCGGCCCGTACGTGCCGGTCTGGAAGTATCCCACCTCATTCGTTACCGGGACCTGCTCCCGAAGCTCCTTAAGCGACAACCTTGCCATTGAATCGAATCTCCTGTGGTCAGTATCTGTGCGTACCGGCGAACTATACCAAATGGAGGGGGCCGATTGGCATTTTGCGGGCTGCGGCCCGCTCTGCCCTAGTTCCGCCACCTGAGCCAGGGACACGAGATCCCATGACTCCCGGGCCGGGTGTGCCAAGATCCACCACCTAAATGGCGGCGACGCCCTAATGGCAAGGGGAGGGCTGGTTTCAAACCAGCCCCTACGGGGTGATGGCTGATAGATATGGCGCCGAATGTGGAGGTGGGGGATTTGGGGTGTGGTACATTACTTGACCGGCACGTATAGGAGGCTGCTGTAGTGAACGATTCCCAGCTCGACTTTGGGCCGCTCAGGTCGAAGACGGCGCCGGAGCCCACACCCTTGCCCGGAGCCAGGAAGGAGATGCCCAAGTACCCGTTCGTGATGTCCTACCCGGACCCGGCGAATCTGCCCATCATGGAGGCCCACGCCGCCATGGGAGAGGCCCTCGCTGAGGTCGGTTCGACTACGGCCGTCTATCCCGATACCCAGGGCTATCCTCCCCTGAGGGAGTTCATCGCGCAGCGCCTTGGGGAGCGGCGCAACATGTCGGTGGACCCCGACGACATTCTCCTTACGGAGGGTTCGGGGCAGGCCATCCACTTCGTCACGGAAGCGCTTGTCGACCCCGGAGACGTCGTCATCGTCGACGACTTCGTATATGGCGGTACCCTGTGGTCCCTGAGGAGATTCGGCGCGGACATCAGGGGCGTGGTCAGCGACGCCGAAGGGATGTTGCCGGATGCCCTGGAGGCGGCCATAGACCAGGCCGTAGCCGACGGCAAGCAGCCCAAGATGATCTACCTCATCCCGACCTTCCAGAATCCCCAGACGTGGACTATGCCGGTCGAGCGCCGTCGCGAGATTGTCGAGGTGGCCGCGCGAAAGGGTGTGCCGATACTCGAGGACGATGGCATAGCCGAGTTCCGGTTCGAGGGCGAGCACGTACCGGCGCTCGCCGCACAGGACGACTCCGGAGTTGTAATCCATACAGGCACCTTCAGCAAGGTCGTGGTGCCCGGCATGCGGATAGGCTATCTGATAGCCCAGCGGCCCTTCCTGGAGACGGTCATGCCTATCAAGGGGTCACGGGGCGTTACGCAGTACGGGGCGTTGGCTGTCCACCGATTCGCTACCACCAGGCTGGACGATCATCTCGAAAGGATAAACGGCGTGCTCAGGTCGAGGCGCGACACAATGTTTGCCTCCCTGGCGGAGAACTTTGGCACGACAGCGACCTGGGGGACGCCTGAGGGAGGTCTCTATACCTGGCTCACTATGCCCGACGACGTCGACCTCGTCGACGCCGCGGAAGCGGCGGCCGAGCGCGGCGTGACTTACGACCTGGGCACGAACTTCGCCACCGGCGACGACCCGGGCCGCAACAAGGCCCGCCTGTGCTTCAGCTTCAACAACGAGGAGGAGATCCGGGAGGGCATCGCACGCCTTGCCGACGCCGTCAATGATGCAGGATGATCATAGGGGTCGTAGGAGCGGACGTATGGGTCTTGAAACTATTGCTATCCTGAGCCCTGGGGACATGGGTCACGGTGTCGGGAAGGCTCTCGTGGACCATGGATACCGGGTGATAACATGCCTGGCCGGCAGGAGCCAGCGTACCAGAGACCTTGCGGAGACGGCGGGCATCCTGGACGTCCCATCGCTGGAGGAAATGACCCTCCAAGCAGACCTCGTCATGTCGATCCTGGTCCCCGCACAGGCGGTGGGTGTCGCCAGGGATGTGGCGGACGCGATGCGTGCATGTGGGGTATCGAGGCCGTTTGCCGACTGCAACGCCGTGTCCCCCAGGTCGGCATCCGAGATGGCCACCATCATCAGAGCGGCGGGTGGAGACTACATCGACGGCGGGATCATAGGCGGCTCACCGGCCAGGGGCGCCGTGCCGCGAATCTACACATCCGGCCCTCGCGCCGGGTTCATGGACGAGCTGGACGGCAAGGGCATCGCTATCAGGAACCTCGGCCCCTCCATAGACAGGGCTTCGGGCATGAAAATGTGTTACGCGTCGTTGACGAAGGGGACGAACGCGCTTCGGGTGGCGATGCTGACCGCTGCGCAGTCACTCGGGCTGTACGACGAGCTGATAGAGGAGCTGGAGTTCAGCCAGAACGACGCGCTCTCGGCCATGGAGTCGGGAATACCGGGGCTGCCCGCCAACTCGGGGCGGTGGATCGGTGAGATGGAGGAGATCGCCGAGACCTTCGACGCGGCCGGGGTGACGACCGGATTTCACCAGGGCGCGGCGGAGATATTCAGGCTGCTGGCGTCCACGCCGTTCGCGGACGAGAGCCCTGAGACCATTGACCGCAACAGGACCCTGAAGGACACGATCGAGGCGGTGGCCGAAGAGCTTCCGGAGCGAGCCGGGGCGGCGGACTGAGGGCTACGCACTCAGCTTGCCCGATGGACCCAGGCCAGATGCCAAAGACCGCACTGATTATCCGCCACGCCGAGCCTGAGACGTTGGCGGAGAACTATACTGCGGCCCTACTTGAACGGGGCTTGGAGCTTCGTCCCCTCAACGTCTTTGAAGGCGCGCCGGAGCTCGAAGAATTCGACCCACCGGCCCTGGAGGAAGTCGACCTCATCATCGCGCTTGGAGGTCCCCAGTCGGCCAACGATCCGTACCCGGCGTTGCGTTCCGAGCGGAGGTTCTTCGCCGACGCGATGGCCTCGGGCGTTCCGGTGTTCGGAGTGTGCCTGGGCGCCCAGCTCATGGCCCGATCGCTGGGAGGGGAGGTGAGTCCGACGGGCGGATACGAGTTCGGGCTTCGCAAGATGTGGGTCACGGAGGAAGGGAGCCAGGACCCCGTATTCGGCAAGCTGCGTGTGCCCCTGGTACCCACACTGCACGGCGAGTGCTTCACAGTACCTCCCGGCGCCGTCGAGCTGGCGTTCGGGTACATGCTGTGCAGCGACGGCAGTTTCAGGAGGCAGAGCCTCGCCTTTCGCCACGGCGCTTCATACGGGTTCCAGTTCGAGCCGCAGCTCACGCTCGACGAGTTGAAGGTGTGGAACCGGGAGCTGGTGGGCGATTACGAGAAGATGGGCCCTCTCTTCGATCCCGCGTTCGAGGCCGAGGCAAACCTCCGGGAGTTTGCGGCCTATTCGCCGATATACGAGGCCCAGTCCAGGGAGATGCTGGCGGCCTTCTGTGAGAACGCGGGCCTGGGCTAGCCGAGGAAGCGTCGGAGGTGGGCGGCCTCTTCGATGAAGTGGCCGAGGTGCACGGTCGTGTCGTCGCGATTGACACTCGCCCAGATTGCGCTTGTCAATCCCTCGTGAACTCGGTCCAGCTCGTCGGTGAACCGGCCCAGCAGGCCCAGGTAGGGTTCGCCCAGCAGCTCCTTGACGTGACGCTCGTTGGCGAAGCGAAGCGCCGCGCGCAGGTCCCCGTCGAGGCTCGGGTACACCTCGCGCACGTAGGCCAGGTCGTCCTGGTCCAGGGAGGCCAGGCCCAGGAGCTCGGGCGGAACGCCGATGGAATACAGGGAGGCCGTGAAGCTGATGGCCCGGGGAAGGGTCACCCCGCCAACTCCGCCCAAGGAGCGGCCGTAGCCGAAGAGGCCGACGTGCATGTTGCGTTCGCGCCGCTTCGGCACGTGGACAGACACGCTCCTGATGGCTCCAAGCAGCCGGCGAACGTTTGCCTGGTACTCGGCGGTCGTCTTGTCGACTATCTCGCTGATGCGCTCCTGATCGACATGGACGGGCTCTCCTCGCTCCCGAGCGCGGATCTGCGCGATGCCGGCGCGGACCTCTTGATTCTCGTAGTCGTACTTGAATGCCGACTGGACCGTGAGGGTCTGAGCGGTGGGATACTCGATGTTGGCGCGCTCGACGTTGACGGGGGTCAGGTGGCCTCGGAAGGGCACCGACCCTGCGCCGATGATTGGGTACAGGGGCAGGCCCAGTCTACTCTCGAGGTTGTGCAGCAGCAGCAGGGCGACCTTGAGGATCAGCTCGGCGCCGACTATGCCGTAGTTGAGCGCGGGGTCGCTCCGGGCAAAGAAGACCCGCTGGTGGGGCAGGTCCCTGTCCCTCACGTACTTTTCCACGATCTGGTCGCAGCGGAGCAGGTTCTCCCTGTCCTCGATGAGCGGTATCACCCGGACACGTTTCGGTAGGAACTCGCCGACCCAGTCCCTGACAGACTGGCCGTCCAGGAGCGTCTGGTCTTCCTGGCCCACAACCACCTTCCGGTAGTAGGCTTCGACCATGGAGACCTCTTCGGCGGAAGTCGTAAAGGGAAGGATGACCTCCTGGATGGGAGCTACATCGCCGTCGCCGTAGAAGCCTCGCGCCATATCCCATGCGGAGGGCACGCTCTGGAGCGCCTCGACCAGGGACTTTCGCATGTTGCGCTCAATGCTGGGATTGGGCACACGCAACGTGAGGGCAATGTCGCGACCGAGTTGGCGTTCATTCCGAAAGAAGTCCGGATAACTGGTGAGGAGCTTCCGGACGACCTGGGTGTCGGCTTCCTTGCCCTCGGAGTCCCACATCTGCTCGTCGCAGCCCAGGGCGAACACACTGATGGCCTCATCCACCTCGCCCTGACCCTTCACGACTCCCGCATCGTCGGCGAAGGGGGCCGGCGTGGCATTGTCGGGGTGCTGGGTGCTCATCACTTTCGGCACTAAATACATGGCGCGGCTCCTAGGAAGAGTATGTCAAGCAGGACGCGTTCCCCAAATCCCCCACCTCCGTCATTCCCGCGAAGAGCCTGCCCCCGAGCAGTCGGGGGCGGGAACCCATCCCCGGCAAGGTGCACAGCCATAGCCTCAGAGGCAGTCCGTCACGCCATCCGTCCAAATTAGGTGGTGGATCTGGGGTTCAATACCCGGCGGCTCAATGGATTCTAACAGGGCGGTGGCCTGCTACCAAATCCTTGGCCGCTTGAGCCGGGAAGCGCCCCCCAAGGCGGTCCCGCTGAGCCGCCCAGCGCTAGATAGGGGAGGGGACGATCCCGACGGCGTCGAGACGGCGCTTCGCCTCGGCGTACACGTCGGCGGGAAGAGGACCGCGTGCAATCGACTCGATATTCTCGCTCAGGTGGGCTGGGCTGGTCGTGCCCACGAGGTTGCAGTGGACGGATGGGTGGTTCGCGACGAAGCGAAGGATGAATGCGGTGCGGCTCTCGCCGTCCTCGCGCAGCTCGTCGATGCCGGCGTCCCGGAACGCCTGCCATTGGGAATGGCTTCCCTTGCCGATGCCCGGCTCGCCGAGGGCCACACCCGCCCTGATGAGAATGCCCGCCCCGGACTCGGCGGCCTTCGTGATCCAGTCCTCGTGACTCCGGTCGAGGGCGGAGTAGGGGAGCTGGAAGATGTCGAACACCCCCCATTCGAGGAACGTCGGCAGGTCGGGCAGGTTTGTGGACGCGCCGATCCAGGATACGAGCCCCTGCTCCCGCATCTCCAGGAGCGCCTCGACCGTCCCGTTCTCCTCGCAGTCCCGGACACTGGCGCCGTGGAGCTGCATGATGTCGATTCTATTGGTCTGCAAGCGTTCGAGGCTTTCGTGTACCCCGCGAAACAGGTTCTCGCTCGACCAGGCATGTCCCGTGGGGGAGCAGCCGCACTTGGTGGCGACGGTGACAGCCGGGTACCTGTCGGATATGGCGAGGCCGATCATCTCCTCGCTGTTCCCATAGTCGTTGGCTGTGTCTACCAGGGTGATCCCGGATTCGACGACGAGACGCACCATGTCCTGGTTCTGGCGCTCTGTCATCGGCTTTCGGTGGCCCGCGCCGTAACCGAGCCGAGTGACCTCGATTCCGGTCCTTCCGAGGACTGCCGTCGGGAGCCTGGTCATGTGAGATTCCCCGGGGCGCTGAGCGCCAATCGCGCCAGGGCGAACGCTCCCGCGATACCGGAATCGTTGCCGAGCTCGGGAGGGACGATGTAGTCGTCGATGGCGTTCAAGACTTCCTCCGGTACTCCGTAGCCATTCAGATTCTCGACCAAATGCCCGCGGACCAACGGGAAGAGGTGGCGCTGCTTCATCACTCCTCCACCCATGACGATCCGCTGTGGTGACAAGGTTACTATGATATTGGCAACACCGCTTGCCAGGTACTCCGCTTCCAGGCCCAATGCCGCGTGGTCTTCAGGCAGCGACTCGGCGGGCAAACCCCACCGGGCTTCCATCGCGGGGCCGGACGCCAGTCCTTCGAGACAGTCTCCATGGTAGGGGCAGAATCCGTCGAAGGGATCGGCCCCACGGTCGTGCGGGATGCGTATGTGCCCCATTTCTGGATGGTTCACGCCATGGACCGGACGGCCACCGATGACGGCTCCCCCTCCGATACCCGTGCCGACGGTGATGTAGACCAGGCTGTCGAGAGCCTTGCCCGCTCCCCAGCGATACTCTCCGAGGGCCGCAGCATTCACGTCGGTGTCGAGCATGACCGGCAGTTTCAGGGCCTCGCTGATGGGGCCAACGAGGTCGGCGTATTGCCATCCCGGCTTGGGGGTCGATGTGACGTAGCCGTAGCTGGGAGAGTCAGTCCGCAGGTCGACCGGGCCGAAGGAGCCGATCCCGATGCCCGCCAGTGGAGTCTCGCGGTGATGCCGCAGGAGGAAGTCTTTGATCCTGACCACGGTCTCGGTTGGAGAGGTCGTCGGGATGCGTATGCGGTCGCGAACGTCGTCCGGCCATGTGCCGACCGCGCAGTCGACCTTGCTGCCACCCGTCTCTATCGCACCAAGGAGCATGTGTGAGGATGTTGCGTATTGCGAATTGGGAGCTGACTTCCAGCCCGATAAGCATCAGCTTCCCATAACGCGACGGCCCAATCAAGCTGGCGCGATGAAGAAGCTTCGGCTCAACTGTGAAGCGTGCCGATCAATCATGCGAAAGTGTCGTGGATAGAGTAGGCCGACCCTGATCAGTGAGAGGTGGCACGCCCGGCAGGATTCGAACCCGCGACACTCGGTTCCGAAGACCGATGCTCTGTCCCCTGAGCTACGGGCGCACGCGTTCCCGTCTGAAGAGCACCGACTCTCGCTCAGCGAGGAGCGGCGCTGCCAAGTCGGCGGCGAGGGTGGGGTGAGCGAAGGGATTCGAACCCTCGATCTCCAGGGCCACAACCTGGCGCCTTAACCAAACTTGGCCACGCTCACCGCAGTGGATCGATTCTAGCACCCGGCAAAGTGGGCGGTCAACGAGAAACAGGACAGGGATGCTAGCGAGAAGGGGGGAGGGGCCGCTACGCGGACGAGTTCTAAGCGGACCCAGCGTCGTCAGTGCGGGGGGAGGTCAGGGCGTGCAGCAGGTCCTCCACCAGCACGTCCTGCTTCGTGTGATGACGCAGAGGTTGGGCTGGGTCCACGCTGTACAGGTTGCGACGGCCGCTCTTGCGGCGCATGATGTACTCGCCAGCTTCGAGGTCGGAGATGATCTTGTGAGTCGTGCGCTCGGTGATGCCCACGTGGTTCGCTATCTCTCGGGCGGTGTGGCTGGGATTGTGGAAGATGTAGCTCAACACCAGTCCGTGGTTGGTGATGAATGTCCACCTAGGCGATCTTTCAATCAACGGCAACCTTTGGCGGGGATTTATACGGATTCTATCACACGATCTCAGTTTCGTACAACGACCCGATAGCCACCCAGATCCCCCACCTAATTTGGACGGATGGCGTGACGGACTGCCTCTGAGGCTATGGCTGTGCACCTTGCCGGGGATGGGTTCCCGCCCCCGACTGCTCGGGGGCAGGCTCTTCGCGGGAATGACGGAGGTGGGGGATTTGGGATAGCCAGTCTAGCCGGTCAGGCTCACAGGCAGGCCTCAGCAATCTGTGTAGCGGAACTGACACAATTCGGCCGTGCCGCGTTCACGGGTCCGGCACTGTACCTCTGTCAGTGGTCCGTTGCGGCTATGACTTGGCCAGCCTGAGCGCCAGGTTCACGAGTGTGCGAACTGGGACTCCCGTCGCTCCCTTGGGCTTGTAGCCGCCGGACGAGTCTCCATAGGCGACGCCGGCGATGTCCAGGTGAACCCACGACGCACCGTCGGCGAACTCGCCGATAATCTGCGCCCCTGTGATCGAGCCAGCGTCACGCCCGCCAGTATTCTTGATGTCCGCAACGTCGCTCTTGTACTGCTGCTTGTACTCGTCGTCCATCGGGAACTGCCACGCGAGCTCTCCCGCCTCGTCGGCTGACGCTATCACGTCGTCGACCAGCCCCTGGTCGTTGCCGAACACGCCCATCCGCACCTTCCCCAGGGACGTCAGGATGGCGCCCGTCAGTGTGGCCGCGTCGACGATGCGCTCGATGCCGAGCGACCTCGCGTAAGCCAGAGCGTCGGCCAGCACGAGGCGGCCCTCGGCGTCGGTGTTGTCGATCTCGATAGTCTTGCCGCTCATGGTTTTCACAACGTCCCCGGGCTTCTGCGCCCGGGCTCCTGGCATATTCTCGGTGGCGGGCACTATGCCCGTGACGTTGATCTTTGGGCCAAGCTTCGCGATGGCCCCCATTGTCGCTATCACTGCGGCCCCACCGGACATGTCTCGCTTCATCTGCCGCATCCCTGCCGCGGGCTTGAGGTCCAGCCCGCCCGAATCGAAGGTGATGCCCTTGCCAATCAGGGCGAGAGTGTTTGACTCGTCGTCCGGGTCGCCGTTGTAGCGCATGACGATCAGCTTGGGAGGCACGTCCGATCCCTGCGCAACTCCGAGCAATGCGCCCATCCCCAACTCTTCCATGTCGCCCCTGTCGAGCACCTCCATCTCCAGACCGCTTGCCAGGGCGACTTCCAGTGCGCCCTCCGCCATCTGCGTGGGAGTCATCTCGTTGGCCGGCTCGTTCACCATGTCCCTGCAGCGGTTGACCGCCTCCGCAAGCATCGCGCCGGTTTCCAGGCCTGCTCTGATGTCCGGAATCTTGGCGTCGTCGAACTCCACCACCCGCATAGTCTCAATATCGTTCTTGTCTTCCGCGTCTGACTTGTACTTGTCGAAGCGGTAGAGGCCGAGCAACGCTCCCTCGGCCATTGCCTGAGCGGCGCTGTGCGGGTCCAGGCCGCCGATTCCCGCGCCGTGGACGATGGTCGCCATGTCCTTTACGCCGGTCTTGCGGATGCGGCTGCACACGGTCGCCGAAACTTGCCTCGCGCGGTCGGTGTCGAAGTCATGGGCCTTTCCCAGGCCAGCCACGACCACCCTCGCGGCGGGCATCTTGCCCAGGGTGTGAATCACCGTGGTCTCCGAGAGCTTGCCCTTGATCTCGCCGTCCGCGATCAGCGTCGATATGGCGCCTCCGAGAGCCCTGTCGACCGCGCCGGTCGCGCCGCCGGGGTGAGTTACACCCTCGAACAGGTTTACGACGATAGCCCCGGCCTGTACATCGGTGATGCTATTCGATTCGACCTTGATCTCCATCAGTATCCCTCCCGAAGTCACGGCTGAACGCCTGTCTATGAGGCCGTTCCGCCGTTCAATCATATATCAGGGACCTTCCCTGTGCATCCGGATGCATCGGCCGGGAGGGGGAAGACACTGCCTGGGGTCGTGCCGCCACATCGCTGCCTGCTGGCGACTACGGCGGGGCAGGGCGTGAATCCAGCCCACGACCTGCAGGAGGGCGGGCTCTGCGCGGGAATGGCGGTCTGGGTGATCTGCACCGGCGAATGCCCTCACGCTGTAGCTGTTCAGATTTCGTGGGACACTGGATGCGCAAAGCCCATCGTCATACCCGCCCCGTACCTGATATGGGGCGGGTATCCAGGGGTGGGGGGCCTTCCTCGCACCAGACTGAACACTTACCTCACGCTCAGGGCCTTTCCAAAGTCCGTTCGTGGTGAGCCTGTCGAACCACAATTGGGGCCTTCGACAAGCTCAGGCCGAACGGCAAGGTACGACCCTATCTCAACAATGGGAAAGCCCTGCCTCACGCTGGGCAATGTGGCCTCCAGGCATCATCCCGTGTACTCTATACGCTAGGCCTTGAGACCCTTGGAGGACGAGATGACTCGGAGACATGTCGGCGAACGAGAGCAGCAGATACTCGACCTGGCGGGGCGCCTGCTCCCGGGGGGGAGCAACGGAAACACGGTCACGATGGACACGATCATCGCGAGGGGGCAGGGCCCGCGCGTTTGGGACATGACCGGCAACGAGTACGTGGACTATGCTCTCGGCTCCGGGCCCATGCTTATAGGTCACGCCCACCCTGAAGTGGTCGCCGCCGTGGAGGAGCAGCTGTCGAAGGGCACGACCTTCTTCGCCCTCAACGAAAGCGCCGTGCTCCTCGCCGAGGAGATCGTCCGGGCCGTGCCCTGCGCCGAGAAGGTCCGCTTCGCCAGCAGCGGTACGGAGGCGACGTTCTTCGCAATGAGGGTTGCCAGGGCGTATCGCGGCAGGGACAAGATACTCAAGTTCGAGGGCGGCTTCCATGGGATGAACGACTATGGCCTGATGAGCATGGCGCCCACCGAACCGCTCGATTTTCCCGCTCCAGCTCCGGATGCCATGGGTATCCCAGGTTCGATCGAGGGCGACGTGCTCATAGCCCCGTTCAACGACATCGAGATGACCTCGGCCATCATCGAGCGGCATCACGACGAGCTTGGCGGGGTCATCGTGGAGCCTCTCCAGCGGATCATCCCCCCCAAGCCGGGCTTTCTCCAGGGCCTTCGCGACGTGACGAGCCAGTACGGAGTACCGCTTATTTTCGACGAGATAGTGACAGGGTTCAGGTTCGCCTACGGCGGCGCACAGGAGTACTACGGCGTAGTGCCCGATCTGTGCGCGCTCGGCAAGGCGGTCGCGGGAGGCTACCCTCTCTCGGCCATCGCCGGGCGCTCCGACATCATGGACCACTTCGCCGCCGGGGCTCACGGGGACAAGTTCGTGATGCAGGAGGGAACGCTGAACGGCAATCCTGTCGCCGCCATTGCAGGACTGGCCACTCTCCGAGTGCTTCGCCGGGAGGGCACGTACGAGCACCTCTTCGCTACGGGAACCCGGCTCAAGGAATCCCTCAAGGAGCTCCTGTACCAGGCCGAGATTCCGGCCCAGGTCCTTGGCGAGCCGCCGATGTTCGACATCGTCTTCACCGACCACGTAGTAGGCGATTACAGGGACACGCTGGACCGCGACCAGGCCAAACTCATGCGCCTCAATGAGCTGCTGCGGGGCAGGGGAGTCTTCAAGAACAACACCAAGTACTATGTCTCCACGGTACACGGCGACGCAGAGGTCGAACAGACCGTCTCGGCCTGGCGCTCGGCCCTGGAGGAGCTGTAGCTGCAACTGCCGCTCGGCAGTATTGCCCTAAGCCGCTCCTCGGCTGTACAGCCGTCCACGGGCCCTTGCCCCAAGCGTTGTTATACCAATTCATTTTGAGCGTGCCGTAAAGCCGTCATTCCCGCGAAGAGCCTGCCCCGTACGCGATACGGGGCGGGAACCCACTCCCTGGCCGCACATATACGGCGGCATCACGGTGACTTGGCATTACCTTGCCTGAGGTCGTCTTCCAGCGGGTCTATTTTGCCAAAGTCTTAGAAAAGGTATTGGATTTTGGCTTGACATTTTTCGGGAATACTTCCAATATGATTCATGATACTGGGAGGCAGACACTAGTTGAAATTCGGCAGTATATCTGTAAACGTCATCAGTGACGGAACAATCCTTCAGGATGGCGGGGCAGTCTTCGGACCGGTGCCCAAGGTGCAGTGGGAGCAGCGGCTCAAGCCCGATCGCAAGAACCGGGTCCGCATGGGGTTGAACTGCATGCTGGTGCGGTCTCCTGACAGAAACATCCTGATAGACACGGGCGCGGGCGCCAAACGTGTCGACCGCATGCGAGAGGCCCACGGACTCAACGGCAACAAGCTGTTGAAGGAGCTGAGGAAGCTGGGACTCACGGCCCGGGAGATCGACACGGTAATACTGACACACCTCCACTTCGAGAGTGCGGGGGGGAGCACAAAGCTCGACAGGTCCGGGCGCGCCATACCGACATTCCCCAACGCGGAGTACGTCGTCCAGAAGGCAAGCTGGGAAGAGGCCAGACACCCCAACGAACGTAGCCAGGCGTCCTACTATCCGCAGGACTTCGTTCCGCTCGAGGAGGCCGGGGTGCTCCGGCTCCTCGAAGGAGACATGGAGGTTGCTCCCGGCATCCGTACCCAGGTGACCAATGCTCATTCGAAGGGTCACCAGATCGTGTACATAGAGACGGGCAGCGAGCGGATCGCCTTCGCGGGAGATCTCATCCCCACGCCATACCATCTTCCTCTTGCCAGCATCTCCGCCCTGGACTATTCCCCTAGTGAGACGCTCGAGGCCAAGCGGGTACTGTTGAAGATGGCTGTGGAGGAGGGCTTGCTGCTCGTATTCGGACACTCCCAGGAGCCCAAATCCGGGTACCTCCAGCAACGCAACGGCAAGTCCCAGTTCTCGGTCAGGGAGCTGTAGTCCTCTGGGGCTTCCTCCACCGCCGTTACGAGGGCTTGCCTAGTCAGCGTCAGCCTGGTAAGCGGCGATGCTCCCGTACACGGTTTCACCGTCTACATGCTCCAGCCGCACTGGCGTGATCAGGTTCCGCAGCGCCTCACTGCTTCGGGCCGCAACCCTGACGTAGTTGTCGGTGAGCCCGTGCCAGATGCGGCCGTCGGCCCCGTTGGTGTCCTCCTCCCATAGCACAGGACGAGTGGACCCCAACATAGCCCCTCTGAACGCCTTCGACTGCCGCTCGGCAAGCTCCAAGAGCCGCTCCATTCGGGTGGACTTTACCGCCGGCCCAATCTTGCAATCGAAGTGGGCTGCGCTTGTCCCAGGCCGAACCGAGTAAGGGAATACGTGGATTGCGGAGAATTCGGCTTGTTCGCACACCGAATACGTCGCCTCGAAGTCCTCATCCGTCTCGCCGGGGAAGCCGACGATTACGTCGGCCGTGACTGACGCCCCCGGAACAGACGACCTGATCGCGTCGACTGCCTCCAGATAACGTTCTGCCGTGTAGCGTCTTCTCATCCGTCGCAACACGGCGTCGCTCCCGCTCTGAAGCGGGAGATGAAAATGGGGGCACAGGCGCGGGTCCGACCAGAGGTCGAGCAGCCCCGGTCCAATTTCCTGGGGCTGCAGGGACGACACGCGGAGCCTTGTGATACGCGTCTCCGCCAACACCCTGGCGATCAGGCCTTCGAGGTCGATGCCGTCCAGGTCGAAGCCGTATGATCCGAGCTGCGTGCCGGTTAGCACTGCCTCCATGTATCCCGCGGAGGCGTGCTCGTTTATGCGAGCGGCGATCGCGCCCGGCGGGACGCTCCGCTCACGGCCCCTGACCTTCGGCACGATGCAGTAGGCACAGACCTGGTCGCATCCTTCCTGAATCTTGACCATCAAGCGGGTCCGCAAGGCGCCGGGAGACGCCGTGCCTCCGTCCGTACCCTCTGAGCAGGGTATGCCTTCCGCGCGCCTCCAGTCGGCGACCTTTTGTACGAGGTCCAACTTCGTGGTGTTGCCTATGACGAGGTCGACCTCGGCGAGGGCGTCCAGCGCTTCCGGATCGCGTTCTGCGTAGCAGCCGGTCGCCACTATGGTCGCCCTTGGGTTGCGCCGCCGCGCCGCACGCAGGGCCTGGCGCGCCTTGCGGTCCGCGACATGGGTCACCGTGCAGGTATTGACGACGTATACGTCGGCCTGACCGCCTGGCGCGACCAGCCGGAACCCCTGACGGATAAGGTCAGTCGCCAGAGCCGTCGAGTCGGCCTGGTTCAGCTTGCAGCCGTGAGTCTCGATTGCCGCGGTTGGCGAATCGAGGTGGATCGGTTCCATAGAGGGTCCGCTCCCGTAAGGCCGCTCAAAGGTATCATATCCATGCACGGGAGCGTCGGTCCAAAACGAACAGCGGGCCCTCCCGGGATCATCCGGGAGGGCCCGCTGGCTCCTTCAGCGGTGGGGGATTGCCCCCTGCGCTAGTTGCGGATGTTGTCTATGCCGTCGGCGAAATAGTAGAGCTCGCCGTACCAGCCCACCACGTCTGCCACGTGGGTCTCGGGCGCGTTCAGGAAGTTGTTCCTGTTGATGACGGTGCCGCGCCAGAAGCCCGAGTGGGCGATGAGAATGTTGTAGTACTTCTCCTCGGCGTGCAGGCGGAAGACCTTCTGGCCAAGTTCGATCCGCTCGGGCGACAGGCGTGCGAAGCCCTTGCCTTTGTGCCAGTTCTCGTTCAGCCAGTCGATGGTGCCGGTGGGGTCTGCCGGGTATGTGTGGTCCGGCGCCGTGGGCTCCCATATCGGGCTCTGTTCGCAGTCGCACCTGGGCTGGTAGCCGCCCTCCATAGGTACCGCGCCGTTGGGCCCGCGCTTCATGCTGCGGGGCAGGTCGCCGATGTCGGGCACGAATGCCGGGCCGGCGCCGGTCGCGCAGCATCGTGTCCAACTGGAGAACCAGGGGTTCGCTCCATAGTTGCCGACGACTCGCAGGGTCGATATGGCTTCCTTGCCCGGATACGTCAGGGTCCACGGGGCGTTCATAGGCTTGGCGGGCATGTCGATTCCGACTGCGGCAAAGTAGTCGACCATCAGCTCGGCCGCCTTGTCGCCATTGTTCAGCTCCGCCAGGTTGAGGAAGCTCAACCTCTCGCCGGAGCCGTCGGTCCTGAGCCTGAACCCATCGCCGTCCTTCGCCGTCAATCCCAGGCCGTCCAGGATCTCGTTCGCCTTCTCCGGGTCATATTCCGTGTTGTTGAAGGCCGCGTCGTCACCAGGGTAGTAGGGGGTGCTGGGGTGAGGCACCCAATTCTTCCCGACGCCGAGACCCAGGAATACCGTGTCGTTAATCGCACCGCGGTCCATTGCCAGGGACAGGGCGTTGCGGAAGTCCTTGGTTCTCATCCACTTGCCCGTCTCGGGGTCCTGGTTGCAGGTCTGGCAGATGATCATGCCCATGTCGCCGGGGCCAGGCAGCGGCCACAGCTTGATGTTGAAGTCGCCACGCCCCATATTGCTCCGGTACAGCGGAAGCTCTTCGAGCCTGAAGTCCCGTCCGTGCAGGTCGGTCTCACCCGCCATGCTGCGGAAGACGCCGACTTCCCGGCTCTCCACTCTGAGAGCGTCGACGCCGTCCAGGTAGGGTAGCTGGTTGCCTTCGGGGTCGACCTCGAAGAAGAACGGGTTAGAGCGCCAGGTCGACAGCGTGTCCGCCTGGGACGTCAGGACGAAGGGCCCAACCACCGGCATCTCGACGTGGGTGCCCAGGTTGTTCTTTATGCCCCAGAGCCTGACCCAGTCCCCGGCCTCTTCCTCGTCGATGATCGCTTTCAGCTTGTCGGCACCCGCGTAGTCCTCGTGGAACTGTTTCATGTAGTGGGACGGCGCGTAGAAGCAGAAGTAGAAGGCAGTGCAGACGGACCCTGGTCTAACCTCGCCCTCCATAAGCGTGAAGTCGGGTGTGTCCCAGGTAAGCGTCCACCGCTCGTCGTCTATGATGGCGAACTTGATGATGTTGCCCGTGACCGAGTCGATCCACTGCGTCTGAGGCGTCTGGTGAAGTCTCTCGTTCAGGTTCACGTCTTCCCACGCGAACCGGATGTCGTCCATGGTCATCGGCGCACCGTCGGACCAATTGAGGCCCTTGCGGTTGCGGAACGTATACACCCTGCCGTCGTCGCTGATCTCGTAGAAGCCGACGTGGGGCAGATGCTCGATCTCGTTCGAGTTTTTCTTGTCCCAGTACAGCCTGTTGCTCGGACCGCCTCCGGTGGACGTAATCCGCTGGCGGCCGCCGTACACGCCGATGCCGTGAGGCCCCTGTACGACCTTGACCTCTTCAGGCAGCCGCTCCTCGACTGGGGGCAGCTGTCCTGCCTTCACCATCTCGGCGAAGCGCGGGTTCTCATTGAACTCAGTGGGCCTGGGGCCCCGGTACACATAGTCCCAGTAGACGCCCGGCTGTTGCGGCGGGGCCTCGTACTTGAAGGCCTCCTCAGGCTTTTCCATTGCGATGGGCTGCGCCGGGGTCTTTACCTCTACGGTCGGCTGCGCCACGGCCGCCTGGCCCGCCATATTGTCCGGCGCCTTCGTTGGCTCCACCTTGGCAACCGGGGCTGCCGTGGGCGCCGGCGCGACGGAAGTGGACGGCGCAGTGGCGCCGGTCGAGGCTTCGTCGGCGCCTCCGCACGCCAAGACCGATGCCATCGCCAGAATAATTGCGAAAATGAGCACTGGGCGGTTTGCGAATGTCGTAACAGACATATTTTGCCTCCAAATGTTTGCGGTCTCCGCCGCAAGATGCTGTCCTTTTAACATGATGTGGACAGCCAAGTCAAACTCTTGCTGCCCAGGCCTGCGGCGAGGTATGCCGCGCCAGGGCCTTTCCATTGTTGAGATAGGGTCGTACCTTGCCGTTCGGCCTGAGCTTGTCGAGGGCCCCAATTGTGGTTCGACAGGCTCACCACGAACGGACTTTGGAAAGGCCCTGATGCCGCGCGCATTCAGATTGACACTGAAGTTCGGCGTAGCCTAGAATCCCGGCAACCTTTCCTCCGACGCGTAGCTTTGCATTTCTCAGCCTTGGCATGACTTCGAATGGCGGCCCAACTGGCACGACGGGCGGACCCGGTCGACCCTGGCAGCCGAGACCCGGTGACAGGGTAGTCCGCCATCCTCGCGCAGGGCAGATCATGCCCCTGAGACTCACGATATCGAAGCTGAGGTCTCCTTCCCAGACACTATTCTCGCCCCTAATGCTGACCTATGTGTTTTCAGGCCTGGTAGGCGTCTCGACGTTACTCCTGCTGCTCCCGTTCATGCACCGCGGCCCAGGCTCAGCTTCGCTCATGGACGCCTTCTTCACTGCGGTCTCTGCCCTTACCCTCACGGGGTTATCGGCACATGACACGGCTGCTTACTGGACTCGCACAGGACAGGTCTGCATCCTCGGCATGATCTTCGTCGGTGGATTGAGCTTCATGATACTGGTTGTATTCCTGTCGATTGCGGCTGGGCAGCGTCTCTCATTGCCCAGCCGGATACTGGACGGCGGCAGGCTGCAGATCGATCGTCTGGAGGGACTGACCAGGCTGGCGGCGAGGCTGTCGGCAGTGGTGGTTGGCATACAGCTCGTTGGCTTTCTGGCGCTGCTCGCGCGCCTACTCGTCATACTGCCTCCGGGGGAGGCGGTCATTCAAGCTGCCTTCCATTCGGTCTCGAGCTTCAACAACGCCGGTTTCGTAGTGGTTTCAGAGGGCAGCAGTCTCTCGGCATACCAATCGGACGTCGCGGTGCTGGGCGTATCCGCTGTCCTCATCTTTCTCGGCGCGATCAGCTACTGGGTGATGTTAGACGTGGCTCTGCGGCGCAGCTTCTCCCGGCTCATGCTGAATTCCAAGCTGGTGATTGTGTTCACCCTGGCCCTAATTGCAGGCGGTGCAATTGCCTTCCTGATTTCGGAGAACGGGAACCAGGCCACCATCGGCGGACTTGGCATTGTCGGAAAGATCCTTGTGTCGGTCTTCGAGTCCATAAGTGGGCGGACGGCCGGGTTTTCGACTGTTGGCTGGGGGCCCGGTGCGGTCGAGCAGCATACGAAGTACGTCTTTGCTGGCCTGATGCTGGTAGGCGGCGCCTCCGGGTCCGTCGCAGGGGGGATGAAGGTAAACGCACTGGCCATCGGAACAGTGGCGGTGCTGTCGACCCTGAGAGGATACAGAGAGGCTACGGCGTTTGGCCGCCACATCGGGCACCAGCAGGTCCAGCGAGCGATGACGATTGGGGCGACCGCCATCGTTACAGTTTTGCTGGTCTCACTCTCGCTCGACCTCACTGAGGGCGACGCCACTTTCATCGACATCCTCTTCGAGTCCGTGTCCGCCTTGGGGACTGCTGGTCTCAGCTCCGGTCTGACTGCGACCATGTCCAACTGGGGTAGCCTGATCCTAATTGCTGCCATGTTAGTCGGTAGGGTGGGCCCGTTCACTCTCGACATCTTCATGTTCCGGCGTGGGGAGAAGTCCCTCTACAGCTACGCGCTAGAGCGCGTGACCGTGGGCTAGATTTCGGCCCAGCAGGGCTGCCGGCAGGGCCTTTCCAAAGTCCATTCGTGGTGAGCCTGTCGAACCACAATTGGGGCCTTCGACAAGCTCAGGCCGAACGGCAAGGTACGACCCTATCTCAACAATGGAAAGGCCCTGGTGTGGCGAGGGTGCAGATGGCGCCAATTCGTTGGCTGGCGTGGTGTTGGCCCCGCTCGGCCCGGTTGGGCGGCGGGGCGGGTTCAGACCCAGATTTTGAACCGGCTGGGCCTGGGGATGCCGGCCTCGCGCATCTTGTCGAAGGGCCGCTTCATCCAGATGCTCTCGGCCTTGGGCGTGGTCCCGGGTTCGCGGGAGCGGCGGCGCTTGGGGCGAAGTTTTCTTCTGATCGACCTGGGGTATGCCGGGGCGTACTCCCAGATGTATTTGCCGTACGCGTCGGGCACCTCGCCTGAGATCCAGTAGCGGACCTCGTCGTCTTCGTCGTTCTCCTTGTCTTTGCCGTGGAAGACGGCGGCCACCTCGTCGTATGCCTGTACGAATTTGTGGATGGGGTGGGACGGGTCGTGCTGGGCTTCGGCGATCTTGCGGTCGATGTCGTAGCAGCCGCGCTGGGAGTTGGGGGAATCCGGGTCGTCTTCACCCTCACCCCAGCCCTCTCCCGTCAAGGGAGAGGGGGACGGCGGGAGCCCGCCCTCATCCCCGCCGCCCTGGAAAGCCGGTGTGACGGTCAGGTCTGCTTCGGCGGTGCTGGGGATGGGTTCCCGCCTTCTCGGGAATGACGATTCGTCTGCTGGGAACGACGATTCGGTTGCGGCTGGTGCGGGAGAGGGTTGGGGTGAAGCGTCTTGTCGTTGTTCCCGTGACGACGGAGACCCATCCTCATCCCGGCCACCCTGGGTTCCCGCCGCCGCGGGAATGACGGTTATGCGAGCGGAGTCGGCCCGGGCGATCTCGTCGCGGGCTATGTGTCCGAGGAGCTCGCTGGCGGCATCGACCCTCTGGCGGGGCCTGAAGCCTCGTACTACGCCGTGCATGACGTGCATGAGGAAGCTGACGACGGTCTTGCCGTGGTCGGTGCTCTCGTGGACGATGCCGGCTACGCGCGGGTCGTCCTTCAGTGATGGCGCGGCGAGTGCGGAGGCCAGGTATTCGAGTGCCTCGTGGCGCGCGCGGGCGGTTTTGGCGCAGTCGGCGTCCGGCCGGGGATGGGTTCCCGTCGCCACGGGAATGACGGTGGCGTCGCCACGGGAACGACGGGTGGCGTCGCGGGTGCGCTTGCGGAGTATGGCGTGGTTGCATTCGAGGCCGGTGAGCTGGGCTATGTATTCGGAGACGAGCCCGGGTGCGATGGCGTGGATCTGCTCGGCGGCTTCGAGCCTGTGGCATACTTCGAAGCCGTCGTCGTTTAGCTTTCCCTCGATGACGTCGAGGTAGAAGCGGACGATGGTCTCGCCGTTGTTGGTCTCTCGGCGGACGATGTCCGCTAGTGTGGGTGGCTCGGACTGTTCGGTGTTGTCGTACATGGGTTCTATTATAGGGGTAAATGGGGGTTTGTCAAGGGGATTTTCAGCCAAGAGGGCACGGAGGGCTTTTCCAAAGTCCGTTCGTGGTGAGCCTGTCGAACCACAATTGGGGCCTTCGACAAGCTCAGGCCGAACGGCAAGGTACGACCCTATCTCAACAATGGAAAGGCCCTGGGCTGCCGGGGGAGCGGTAGAAGTCCATCGCGGGTTTCTTGTATAATTCCTTGACAGGAAACATGGCCAAGAAACAGGTCGTAGTGATCGGTCTGGGCAGATTCGGGGCTGGTGTTGCGAGGTCGCTCTACAACCTCGGGCACGATGTTCTAGCTATAGACTCGAACACCGACAGAATCCAGGGGATGATGGGGCACGTCACGTACCCGGTAACAGGCAACGCCACCAACGATACCGTGCTGCGGGAGTTGGGTGTGCCGGACTATGACGCCGCTGTCGTCGCCATCGGTACTGACATCCCCGCCAGCATCATGGCCTGCGTCCTCCTTAAGACGATGGGCATCGGCTATATCGTCGCCCGCGCCAACAACGACCTGCACGGGATCACCTTGGAGCGCATTGGTGTGGACAAGGTGATCCAGCCCGAGTCCGAAGGCGGGACTAGACTGGCACATAACCTGTTCAACCCGAATTTACAGGAGTACCTCGAGATGGCTCCTAACTTCGGGCTGAGTCGAATGAGGGTCCCGGATGAGTTCGTCGACAAGACTCTCAATGAGCTCGGATTCTCAGGGCCGCGGGACAAGTACGGCCTCGCGGTCCTGGCTGTCCGGCGTGGACGAGAGGTTACGTTGAACCCCGATACCGAGGAGACGCTCAGGAGAGACGACGTGTTGATTCTCGCCGGGCGGGACGAGCTTCTCGAAGGGCTTCCGTCGTAGGAAACAGATTCCTTGGCATCTCGCAAGCTCAAGAACGGCAAGTTTACGTCAGTACTAGTACCTGTCGAGGGGAGCTCCTCGGATCAGGCAGCCGTAGAGCTGGCATGCAACCTTGCATCGGTTTGGAAGGGCACCGTCTACGTCATGCACATCATCGAAGTAGACCGTAGTCTGCCTCTGGACGCTGAGGTTTCCGAAGCGACGCGGAAGGCCGAGGAGGTCCTCACTGCCATGGAGGACGTAGCAAAGCCGCATCGGTGCAAGGTCCAAGCAGAGATGCTTCAGTCCCGCAAGGCGGGGCCGGCCATCGTTCAGGCGAGCGCCGAAAGGCAGGTGGACGCCATCGTGGTTGGGGCGGACTATGCCACCAGCTACGGCTCCTTCTCACTTGGATCCACTGTGCCATACCTCCTCGAGAACGCCCCGTGCAAGGTGATTCTGTGGCGGAACGGGGTGTCACCGTCGGGGGCTGTCGGGTAGGCGGTGCGGCGTTCGCGCCCGCCTCTGGCCGGTCCCCATGCTTCAGCACACCCGAGTCGGGCCCAAGCGCGTCGTAATTGCGGGGTGCAACAATACGGGCGCGTCAGTAGCGGTTTCGCTCTCAAACATGGGCCATTCCGTCCATATCCTCGACGAAACGATAGAGTCCTTCGAAAGGATACCGGGCTCTAAGCGCGAGTCGGGTTCCATTGTGCCAGTCGTCGGCGATTGGGCTTCGCAGAGGGACCTGCTTAAGGTCTCGATACGGGACGCGGACGTATTCATGGCCCTCTCGGAGTCGGATACGAGGAACGCCCTTGCCTCCGAGATTGCCCACAGCATATTCCAGGTGCCTACTATCGTAAGCAGGATAGACGACCCTTCCATACAGGCCACTTACAATGAGATCGGCATCAATGCGATCGGGTCCGCCCAGCTCATCGCCAGCATGGCCATCGAAGCCGTGCTGGGGTAGTCCGCCATGCATGTGGTGATCGTTGGAGCTGGGACTGTTGGCTCTAGGCTCGCCGGCCTTTTGCTCTCGACTGGACACGAGATCGCCGTGGTCGAACGGGACCGGGAGCGTTGTCGCAGGCTGGAAGAAACTCTCGGCAGTGTAACAGTACCCGGCAATGGGACGAGCTCCGTCGTGCTGACCGAGGCTGGTATCACCAGGGCGGACCTTGTGGTGGCTACGACGAGTAGCGATGATGTCAATTTGGTAATCTGCCGCCTGGCCAAGATCAGGTTCAACGTTCCCCGGGCCAGCTCTCTTGTCAACGACCCGGACCTCTGTGACCTATTCGGGCTCGCAGGCGTGGATACGGTGGTGGACGTAACGGACCTTCTTGTAGATGACCTTCATAGAGGCGCCTTGCCCCAGGGCTTCGTCCGACTCCTGCCCGTGCCGGGTCCGGGGGGCCGCTCACTCCTGAATTTCACGGTCCCGGCCAACTCCCCCGCAGCCGAAAAGCGGCTGACGGATCTTCCTGTTCCCAGCAGCGTCGTGGTGTCCCTCGTCGTCTCTCTCGACGGCACAGCAGTCGTTCCCACGGAGGAGACCATCATCAGGGCTGGAGACGAGGTGATCGCCGTTGCTACTGACGAAGACAGGGAGGCGCTCAGCCGCCTTCTCCTGAGGGTGGACGAGTGACCCAGCCCAAGCGTCTCGGTTACTTGGGTCCTGCCGGCACAAATACCGAGCTGGCCTGCCTCGCATATGACAGGACGGCGGCCCGTGTCCCTTACCCATCTATTCCAGATGTGGGCGGCGCTGTTGAGTCGGGGAGCGTGGACGAAGGGGTCGTGCCAATCGAAAACAGCGTCGGGGGTTCCGTGAGCGTCACTCTCGACCTGCTAATTCACGGGTCGGGACTGGCAATCCGCAACGAGCTCGTCTCGCCTATCACTCACACGCTGCTCGGGCGGGAAGCGACTAGGCTCGGCGATATCCGGGTCATATACTCTCATCCCCAGGCCCTGGAGCAGTGCAGGGTCTATATCGCCGCGCACCTATCCGACGCCGAGCCGGTGGCCTCCCTAAGCACCTCGGCGGCTGTCCAAGAGATGCTTGCGGCGGACCTGCCCTCGGCCGCCATTGCTACCGAGCACGCGGGCGAGTTGTACGGGGCGCATGTCCTGGAACGGGGCATCGAAGACTTCCCCAACAACATGACGCGATTCGTTGTGCTGGCGCCGACCGACCACCAACTCACCGGGGACGACAAGACCTCGATCTGCTTCTCATTCGACGACGATGCGCCGGGCATCCTCTACTCGGTGCTTGGCGAATTCGCCACCAGAGGAATAAACCTGGCCAAGATAGAGTCCCGCCCGACACGGGAAGCCTTGGGCAGCTATATCTTCCTGGTAGACCTTGGGGGGCACAGGGACGACGGCATAGTCAGGGACGCTCTGCGGGAGATCGAGCGCCAGACCTCGACTCTGAAGATCTTCGGCTCCTACCCGCGGTATATCATGCCGGCGTCTCAGGGATAGAGCTTCCAAGACAAAGAGGAGAGGCGCTCAGCGCCTCTCCTCTTCGATTCTACAGGCCCATCCTCTTACGGAACGGGCCACATTGTCGGCTTTCGACTTATACCAATTCGCCGTGATGCCGCCGTATATGTGCGGCCAGGGAGTGGGTTCCCGCCCCGTATCGAGTACGGGGCAGGCTCTTCGCGGGAATGACGGCTTTACGGCGCGCTCAAAATGAATTGGTATTAGGTCTTCTGTCCCGTCTGGGCTGCGGAGTCGGCGCCGTCCACGGAATCGGCCTTACGGCCTGGCACGTGGGCCGCTACCGCCTCGGTCACGGGAGCGACTCGCTCTCGCACTGTCTCCACGGCGGGGCTGACGTGCTCACGCATCGACTCCATGGCGGGATTGACGTGCTCGCGGACCGTCTCCATGGTCGGCCCTACGTTTTCCCGCATCCGGGCTGCCATCTCCTCGGCCTTCTCTCGCAAGGCTTCGCTTTGGTCCAGCAACTGGGCCCTCGTCTCCGAACCGGCCCTCGGCGCAACCAGAATGCCCACGATTGCCCCTACGACGCCCCCCAGCAAGAATCCCGCTATGAACGATCCACCGTTGTCATCATTTGCCATCAGTCATCCTCCTTTCGAGTTTTGGATTTCCTCCCTGAAAAAAACGCCATTGCCTTGCCCAGTCCGTAGGCGACGCCTGAGCCGGCAGTTGCGGGCCCGACGATCCTTTCCGAGACCGTTTCAACCATCTCATCTACGCTGGCGGCGGTGCGTTTCGCCGACTCCAGGACTGCCGCCAGCTTCCGGTACACGCCCACAAGAATGAAGAGAGACACCAGCACGATCAGTATGAGAAAGATGTCTCTGACGATACCCGTGATGTCGGCGAAATCTCCCAAAGTCAAGGCTGTGAAATGTGTCCTTTCGCAAGGGTACTATAGGTTCATGCTAGCATATGTATTTGGACAAGGCAATTACATTGAGTACATCCAAATCCCCCACCTAAATGGCGGCGACGCCCTAATGGCAAGGGGAGGGCTGGTTTGAAACCAGCCCCTACGGGGTGATGGCTGATAGATATGGCGCCGAATGTGGAGGTGGGGGATTTGGGGTACATCCAAATATGCTTTGTGAGTGGCCGGCGTGAAGGCTCACTCAAGCCCGATTTGGTAGGCAGGCCGGGGGTTGGACGCCCACCAGACATAGGCGCCCGGACGCTACTCCTCCACCACGAAGTGGAAGGCGAAAGCGCAGGCGACCACGAATACTGCGTCGTAGGCTGCGAGGAGTGGAAGCCACGGGAGCACTTCGCTGGCGCCACCGCCTCCGAGAGAGGCCGCGGATGCCTCGACGGCCGCGATGACGACCGGTACGACAGCGGGCAGAAAGAGCAGCGGCAACATGACCTCACGCGCCCTGGTGTTGACCGCCATGGCCGAGAAGAGCGTGCCGACCGCAGCTATTCCCAACGTGGCAAGGACCGCGACCAGTATCAGCTCCGGCTGCAGAAGCGGAAGGTCGAAGATCACTCCGAACACCGGATACACGAGGACTTCCACCACCATCATGAAGAGGAACGAGGCCAGCATCTTGCCCATATAGACCGCGTCGCGGGGAGCCGGCGCCAGCAGCAGGCCTCGCAGGTTGCCGCCGTCCCGCTCCAGTGCGAAGGAGCGCGTGAGTCCCAGGACTCCGCCGAAAACGAAGGCCGTCCAGAGAACTCCCGGGGCCACACGTTCCACCACTTGCGGCGTCGGCTCGATGGCGAAGCTGAATATCACGATGACGAGGAGCGAGAAGACAAAGACCGATACCACGAAGTCCTTTGTCCTCAGCTCGAGCATCACGTCCTTGCGGACTATCGTCCAGACGGCGCCAAAGTATGGCTTCAAGGAGGTCCCTCAGCGTGAGCGCCATAAGCTTCCCTGGCCGCCGCGCGATCGCCGCCCACGACGACTTGTGACACGCGGCCCGCTCCTACGATGGCAATTCGGTCGGCTCGCTCGGATGCCCAGTCGAGGTCGTGGGTCGTGAACAGCGCCGCTCCTCCCAACGCCGCGTGACCATTCAGCAGGTCCTCCAGGACTGCAAGGGCCCGTCCGTCGAGGCCGCTCTCGGGCTCGTCCATAAGCAGAACTCGCGGCTCGTGGAGCAGCGTCTTGGCTAGGGAGAAACGCTTGCGGAGGCCGTGGGAGAGTGAGCCAACGCGCTGGTGCAGCCGGGAATGGACTCCTAACTGTTTCGCCACGGCTTCGATGCGCTCCTCGACCCGGTCCAGGCGGAACATGCGCCCCGCGAATTCGAGATTCTCCCAGCCGGTCAGGTCGTCGTAGAGCAGCGGCTCGTGGGTCATGACTCCCACGGTGCGTCGCACCCTCTCGCCGAACCGCGCCGGATCGAGACCGGCCACTCGGATGTCTCCCGAGTCGGGCTTGGAGAGTCCTGCCAGGAGCCTGATCAGGGTCGACTTGCCGGAGCCGTTGGGCCCCAGCACGGCGACCGCCTCACCCCAGTCGATGGTCAGATCGAGGCCGCGAAGGACCTCGTTCCTGCCAAAGGACTTCGCGACACCAGTCGCCTCCACGGCATGGTGGGTCGTGTTAGGACGGTCGGGACCGCTCTCATGCGAGGGCGCTTTCCCGCTTCCCGCAGGGTCTAGGTCTGGGTCGTAGCTTCTCATTGACAGCGTGCCACTGTAGTATAGATGGACGAGCAGGGGCAATTGCGGAGTGCAGGTGCGAGATGGCCAAGATAGAAGCGCTGCAGACCAGATACGAGCAGATGGACCGCCGGATGGAGACGCAGCCTGAGGCCAGTATCGACGCCGCCTGCCTCCTGGCGTTCGACTACGAATACGAAGGGCGCGACGCGGATGTCGTGATCGACAGCTGCGAGTTCACCGCGGTCTGCCCGTGGACAGGGCTGCCGGACTTTGGTGAGCTCACCATCAGCTACGTACCGGCGCGCACCTGCCTCGAGCTGAAGTCCCTGAAGTTCTACCTGCTGTCGTATGCCGGCGTGGGAATCGTGCAGGAGCACGCCGCCAACCGGATACTCGAAGACCTGGTTGCCGCCTGCAGTCCGAAGCGCATGACGGTCACGCTGGACTACAACGTGCGCGGCGGTCTTCATACGACCGTCACTGTGCGCTATGGCGGAAGCGGGGCCGCGTCAACTGTGCCCACTGACATGTGCTCACAGCCGGCCTGAATTGGGCCGGGCAGTGAAGCGCTAGAAGAGCTCCTCCACCCTCAGAGCAAGTAGCTCGCTTCCCGTCCAGAAGGCCCAGTAGCAGACGAGGTAGAGGCCGGCCAAAACCATCGCCAGGTTTCCTATGGGCTCGATATACGGGAAGACCGCCCTTAGACCGCGCTGCACCAGGTCCTTGAACAGGACGACGCCTAGGGTCGCGGCAACCAGTACGGCGCCCATACCGAGTCCGTAGGTGATCGAGCCGATTATCGGCTCCAGGAGGCTCCCCGCGCTAAGTGACTGGCCGGCGACGAATCCGATGGCCGCCAGGAATATGGGGAGCGCGCAGCTCAGCGACGCTATCGCGTATGCAATACCGAAGAGGAATACTTGCCGGAGCCCCTTGCCCTGACCGAGGTTGACGCGGCTGGCGGCCATGATTCCCAACTTGCGCTTCGATAGGAGCAGGTAGAGCCCTGCCCCCGCGATCAAGATCCCCACTCCCAGCCCGGCAAAGGGGAGAAACTTGCCTACTACTCTTCCCCCCGCCGCGAGTATCAGACCGACCGCCCCGAAGACCACAATGAATCCCGCGGTTGCGGCCAGTCCCAGGAGTACCCCCCTGGCGCTGGACACGAGCGTGTTTCGCTCTTCGTCTCTGAATGTGTCTAGCTGGTACCCAACGTACGCCGGGAACATCGCGGCCCCGCATGGATTGAATGCGGCCGCCATCCCGGCCACGAAGGCGAACGCCAACGGTACGTCGATTGAGAACATCTTGCCACTCCGGGACCAGTTTCTTGCGGGAGTCGACTGCCCGAATGCGCCAGCTTGTCGCTCCTTACGTCCTATTAGATGCGCGGCGTACACCATCCGTTGCCGGATAGAGGCATCTCTCGATGCGGCGACCGCGCCTATTCAGGGATTGTCGGCGGGGGAATGGGGGCGTAGCCTCCAGACACGGTTGCCTGTAGCCTCCCGCCCGGCTCGTCCCTGTAGAAGGAACCCCCGGATGCGGCCAGGTCCTGCACCCAAGCGGGTACCTCCAGCCCGTCCGCCTCCATGCGCGGCAGGGAGCCGGGCAGCCCGACGGCGTCCCAGGTCTCGAACGGGCCCAGCTCCCAGGCATATCCCCAGCGCATGGCCCGGTCGATTGAGATGATGTCGTCGGCAACCAAGCCCATCTTGTTCGCCGAGTACGCCATCATCTGGGACAGGACGCGCCAGACGAAGCGCCCGGCGTCGTTGTCCGAGGCCGCGAGAGCGGATAATCGGCTTCGCGGATCGGTCGAGTCGCCGCCCCCCGACGATGGGGCCTTTGCGCTCGACCGGGGCCCATACTCAAGGGTTTCGGGATCGATCACCAGTATCTCGCGCCCGCGTTCGGTCTCGACACGGCGGTAGAAGCCCTGTCCGGCCTTCTGGCCGGTCCAGCCCCGCGAGACCATCTCCCGCATATATTCAGGCACCGCCAGTATCCGGCGCTCGCCCTCGTCCAACGCGACCTCGTGAGAGTTGTCGGCGACCGCCGTGAACACGTCGATGCCGACCACGTCCAGCGTCCGGAACGTCGCGCTCACAGGCCTGCCCATCGCGGGCCCGGTAATCGCGTCGACCTCGTCGAATCCCAATCCGAACTCGTCGGCGGCGTGGACGATTACCATTAGCGCATAGACGCCGACGGTGTTAGCGATGAAGTTGGGCACATCGTGCGCGGGTACGACTCCCCGCTCCAGGACATTCGCGGAGATGTCGGACACGGTCGATGCTACGCCGGGGTCGGTGTCCTGCGTAGAGATCAGCTCCAGCAGCGGCAGGTACCGCGGAGGGTTGCAGAAGTGAGCACCCAGGAATCGGGAGCGGAGGCCGTGCGGCAGCGCTTCGGCGATGGAGGATACCGGAATGCCGGACGTGTTCGTGCTGATGATGGCCTCGGGTCTGACGTGCTTCGCCGCGCGCGACCATATCGCCCGCTTGATCTCCAGGTCCTCCGAGACCGCCTCTATCACCCAGTCTGCGCCTGACAGGCGGTCGAGATCGTCGTCGAAGTTGCCCGGGGTGATCAGCTCCAAGGCGTTTGGGTTGCTGATGGGCGCGGGTCTCAGAGTCCTGAGCCGATCGATGGCTGCCTGCGCCAGGCCGTCGGGCTCGCCGCCGCCCCTGAGGTCCAGAAGGTCGCACGGGATGCCCCGGTCGGCCAGCAGCGCCGCGATCTGCGAGCCCATGGTGCCGGCGCCCAGGACGGCAACCCGGTCGACCATCTAGCTGCGCCAGTGCTCGGGTAGTATGGGCGCGTCGAAGCCGAAGCGGTCCGAGACCCAATGCTCGACGAACATGCCGTCCTTGTAGTTGGACTGCTGGGACTCGTACACGTGAGGGGGAGTCTGGAACGCGCTCAGCAGGGCAGACAGGCCGTCCCTGTCCGAGAATCCGCCGGGAGGGGCCGTCTCGATCAGTGTCTCGGCCGTCACGCGGGGCGCGAACCAGCGCAGGTCGAAGTTCGCGAGGGTGGATGCGACTGCCGACTCGGCGCCGGGACTCTGCCTGAGGTGGTCCGCGATCTCTCCGAGCGGATAGCCGTCCGTCCCTTTCGCCGCCTCCAGGGTGCGGTAGAAGATCGACGGCTTGCACACGAGATGCGTCGCGCCCTTTCCAAGGGCTGCGGTGAGCAGCGCCAGGTCGCCGCCCTGGACCACGACGCGGCTGGCGTCGACTTCATGCCGCGAGAGCAGCACCTCCAGGCCCCGCACACAGTCGGCCGCGATGCCCCTGAACCTGTAGGCGCCGGGGTCTTCGATGCCGTCGGTGAGGAGACCGGGGAATGCGGCGGCGTAGGGCTTGTCGGCGTTGCGGAAGCCCCGGGCCGCGAGCGAGAAGGCGACGAAGCGGCTTCGCAGCTGGCTTGCCGAGCCCTGGGGTATGGGCGAGATGACGCTGCCGGAGCCCGGCACCCAGTAGATGGCGGGGAAAGGGCCCTCGCCAACAGGAATGCTGAGGTAGGCAAAGAGCCTGTAGGACCCCAAGCTGGTGAAACGCAACCCGTACATGGTCGCGGAATCGTTGGTGCGAATCGGGATGGCCTCGACCTCGACCCGAGCAGGATAGAGGGCGAGCTCGTCCAGAACGTCCTGCCAGTAACCGTCGAACCCGGCGGGCCTATTGTCATTCATTCGGCTATGCCTTCAGGTGTTTCTCGAAGAACGCGTCGAGCTCTTTGTCGATGTTGTGCTTGCCGGCGTTGTGGCCGTGCCCGTCGGCCGCGTACAGCTTCTTGTCCGCGCTGCCGACGGCGTCGAAGAGGGCGTACCCGGTCTCAGGGGGGCAGACCTGGTCCTGCAGCCCGACGTAGATGACGAAGGGGCAGGTGATCTTGTCAGCGAAGTTGATGCCGTCGAAATACGCCAGCGTCTCGACGACCTCGTCGCGGCTGCCGGGATGGAGCCGGAGGTAGTCGTTGATCTCCTCGTAGGGGTATGTGCGGGTAAGCTCTATGGAGTCGACATAGCCGCACAGGTAGGGCGCGCCCGCTATAGCCGCCCTGACCTCAGGACGCATGGCCGAGGTCGTGACGGTGAGGCCGCCTCCCTGGCTGCCCCCGGTCACTCCAATCCTGTCTGCGTCGACCTCATCGCGGGTGAGCAGGTAGTCGACCCCCCTCCAGGCGTCGACATAGAAGCCTCTGTAGGAGTAGGTGTTGCGGTCGGTTATGTTGTGCGTCAGGAGGCCCGGGTAGCCGGGGTTGAACTGGCTGTTGCTTCGCAGCTTGCCCCTGGGTGCCACGGACAGTGCGGCATATCCTTTGCGCGCCCACTCCTTGGGTATCGCCGGTTCGCCCTGGTAACCGGGCAGCGCGAGCATCGCAGGCAGCTTGCCCTCGCTTCCCCTGGGCACGCAGTACCACCCGGCGATCCGCACGTCGTCGACGCTGTCATAGAAGGTCTCGTAGACCGCGACGCTGTCGTCGCTGCGGAGGTCCGAGTAGTTGGTCTCGGGGTTCAAGGGGACGCCGGCCGCCTGTGCCAAGACGCCGTCCCAGAACTCGTCGAAGTCGACAGGCTTCTCGACCTTGCTGACGTAGGCTTCGGGAGAAGGTCTCACGGCTTGCAGCCCCTTCCATGCGAGGATCGGGCGAATTGTATGGCCGGGTGAACGTAGTGTCAAACCTGCCCGGGCTGCGATATGATGCGCCGACGTTCAGAGTTGACCGGCCCTGCCGGTGAGGTGGCGCGAATGGCGGACGCAGGCATATGGCGGAAGATCACGCCCGAGGGGCTCTTCAGGTGCGGGGAGACGGATGACTGGGAGAAAGACCCGTCGGCGCCGCACATCGTTCGCGTCGGGGATACGCTGCGGATGTACTACCATGGCCGGCTTGACGGCAGGATTCGCATTGGGTTCGCGGAGGCGTCGGTCGACGATCCCCTGACCTGGACAAAGCACGAGGGAAATCCGGTCCTCGACCTGGCCGAGCCCGGGGAGCCGGACTCGGTGTGGTGCGCCTACCCCTGGGTCGTCCCGATCACGGAGACCCGGTGGCACATGTACTACGCCGGGTTCGGGGGCGAGTTCTGGCGCGAGGGGCAGAAGACCTGGTACACGATGCTGGCCGTGAGCGACGATGCGGGCATAACGTGGCGGCGCAGTGGGCTGGGACCCATCATCGACGTTGGCGCAGGCGAGTGCGCCTCACGAGGCCGCTAGCGGCTCCTGCGCGGTCATACGGGCAGGGGACGAGTACCGGATGTACTACACCGCCCTAAGGGACGGCCCGGGTTACCCGCGCGGCCTGTACATCAGCATTGCGCTGGCAACGTCTCCCGACGGATGGACGTTCACGCCTCACGAGGCGGGCGCCCTGCTGAAGCCCGACTTGGGCAATCCTCTCGAGGACTTCTGCTGCTCCAAGCCTGCGATATATGACAAGGGCGATCACTACGAGCTCTGGTACAACACCGCTGGGAAAAAATACCGGCTGCGGTATGCGGAGAGCCGTGACGGGATTCACTTTGACATCGACCCGAACGTGGTCGTCGACGCGTCGGAGTCGGGATGGGACGCAGTCATGACCGAGTACCCCTGCATCGTAGAGCTTCCCGACCGTGACCTGCTGTACTACTGCGGCGACACGTTCGCGGGCATAGGGGTGGCCGAGCGGTCGAAGTGACCTTTGCTCCGTCGGTGAGTCTGGGTGCGGGCCGCAGCGCCCGCTAACCGAGGGCGGAGTAGAGGTCGTCCGTCTTGGCCGCCATTATGAAGTCGTTGCGGTGGAGGCCCCTGATCTTGTGGGTCCACCAGGCGACGTTGACGCGCCCCCACTCCACGGTAAGCCGGGGATGATGACCTTCCTCCTCGGCGGCCTCACCCACCGAGTCGGCGAAGACCATTGCCTGGATGAAGTCCGCGAACTTGAAGGAGCGGTCGAGCCGCTTGATGCCGTCGTCCTCGGTAAGCTGCCAGCCAGGTACGACCGGGTGAAGCTCCGCAATCTCGTCGTCGGTCACCCGCGGCGAGTCGCGCCGGCAGGCCACGCACTTCTCTCTTGCCAACATCAATCTACCTCCGGCTCCGATCCCTCGCAGGGGTGTGGATATTCACCCCGCTATCGTAACATGTAGCCTGACATCCACGCGGGAAGCGCCTGGGAGGACACTCGTGATCGACTTCGCCAACTCGTACATGACCTGGTTCGGCGCCGCGGGAGGCAGCATATCGAGGATTGACATCGAAGCCGCCTGCACGTTGATAGACGATACCGGTTCGGAGGACGCCTTCTACCTCGTTGCGCCATGCCGTGCGGAGCACACCCACTCCGACGGTCAGCTCATCGTCATGCCCAACTACGACTTCCGCGGCATATTCGGACGGAGCGAGTATCGGATTATCCGCACCCACTGGGTCAGCGCCCCGAGCTACCTTGGCGACCCGGGCCTGGACACCACGGGAGGCCGAGTTCTCGACGAGTCGGGGCTTCACGGCGGCAAGTGGGACGAGGTGAGGCTCGACGTACCCCGCTTCGACAGCTTCACCGAGCTGGAGGGCCAGCAGGCCGTGGTCGACGCCACTCTCGAGAACAGGCCGCTAGTCTCGAGGACAGAGCTGGTGGACGAGGCGTCGGGGTCCCGCGCCGTCCTCGAGTACCCCGTCAAGACTATGAACGTGCTGAGGAGCCCGGTGCGGTTCCAGATCGACACGGGTCCGATCATCGTGCCCGACTTCGCGTCGACGGCTGAGCTGGCTGTGGCGCGGTTCGACCTCGCCCACGTCGTCTACAACCTGTTCGACAGGGGCGAGCTGATACTGCGCAAGCCGATTGCCGTCGGAGAGGGCGATGGCCGGACCGACGTCACCGACTATTCAGAGAGGGTCGAGTACACGGGCAGGAACACGGTGCTGGCGGCTTAGCGCCTACGACTTCAGGAGCGCCATGCCGTCTCGGCGCTCTACGGCAAGGCGAGGGCGGGTTTGAAACCATCTGCTCCAACTAATTGATAAAAAGAACCGTCCTTTCCTTTGGGTAGTCCTCCTTTGGATAGTATAAGGATAAGACTACTCCAAAGGAGGGACAGAGCGAAATGTCCACCAGTACCGGGGACGATACAGCCACCATCGGGAGCATAGAGGAGTTTCTTCAGCAGTGTTTGAAGGACATGGAGCCAGACCACAGTCTCAAGGGCCCTGGCAGGCCGCGCGTCCTGCCCGCAATGGCTCTGTGGGCAGGGCTGCTGGTCTGCGTCCTGAGAGGCTTCGGCAGCCAATTGGCGGTGTGGCGTCTTATCTCGGAACGCGGGCTCTGGTTCTTCCCCCGATTCCCGGTTACAGACCAAGCGGTCTACAAGAGGCTCCATAGCGCGGGAACCAAGCCATTGGAGAGACTCTTCGAGCAGATCAGCGGCGTATTGGCACAACGATTGCAGGGTGTGGTAACGGAGAAGCTGGCGCCATTCGCCGAGGGCGTGGTGTGCATAGACGAGAGTACACTGGACGCCATGTCGAGAAGGCTTCCGCCTCTGAGAGAGATTCCCCAAGGCGATAGCCGTCTGCTCCCTGGCAAGCTGGCTGGCGTGTTCGACGTGAGAGGCCAGCAGTGGCGGACCGTCATGTTTCAGCCGGACCCACATCAGAACGAGAAGGTGTTGGCGCGGAAGTTGGTGGAAGACCTGCCAGCGGGAACACTGGTGGTCGCAGACTTGGGATACTTCGGCTTCGCCTGGTTCGACTGGCTCACGGACAGGGGTTACCACTGGCTGAGCAGGCTGAGAGCAAAGACCAGCTACAAGGTGATACATACCTTCTACCATCGGGGCGACGTCTTCGATGGCATCGTGTGGCTGGGAGCCCATCGCGCCGACCGGGCCAAACACGCCGTTCGGCTGGTGACTTTCAGACAAGGCAATACGCTGCGCCGCTACATCACCAACGTTCGGGAGCCTCACACATTCCCGATTGCATCCATGGCCGAGGTCTACGCTCGCAGGTGGGACATCGAGATGGCGCTCAAGTTGGTCAAGCAACACCTCAAGCTGCGTCTTCTGTGGTCCGCCAAGTTGGTGGTGATCCAGCAACAGATATGGGCGACGTTGATAATCTCGCAGATTCTTCAGTCGATGCGGCTTGAGATAGCCCACAGGGCCGGGGTGGACCCGTTCGAGGTGTCCATCGGCCTGCTGGTCGAGTATGCGCCACAGTATGCCTATGAAGGCAGGGACCCTGTGAAGATCTTCGTGGAGCGAGGGCGTGAGCTGGGCTTCATTCGACCTTCCCGTAGAATGCTCATCCACGCCCCAAGCATACCCGTCGAGACAATCCTGCCTGCACCACCCGGACTGGCGCTCATGCGCACCCCTCGATATGCTAAACGCAAATGCTCCAGACGCTCCACAAACACCTCAAAAGTGAATTAGTTGGAGCAGATGGGTTTGAAACCCGCCCCTACAGCCGGGCACGCAAACATCCCCCTCATCCCAACCTTCTCCCGCCAGGGGAGAAGGGGCAAGAGGCCGCCCGGCGATCTGAGCTGGCTGACATTGTGTTGGCCCCGCCCGGCCCAGGTGGGTGGCGGAGCGGGTTCAGACCCAGATTTTGAACCGGTTGGGTCTGGGGATGCCGGCCTCGCGCATCTTGTCGGTGGGCCGCTTCATCCAGACGCTCTCGGCCTTTGGCGTGGAGCGTCGGCGGCGCTTGGGGCGGAGCCGTCTTCTGATCGACCTGGGGTATGCCGGGGCGTACTCCCAGATGTATTTGCCGTACGCGTCGGGGACCTCGCCTGAGATCCAGTAGCGGACCTCGTCGTCTTCGTTCTGCTTGTCTTCGGCCTGGAAGGCGGCGGCTACCTCGTCGTAGGCCTGGACGAACTTGTGGATGGGGTGGGACGGGTCTCGCTGGGCTTCTGCGATTTTGCGGTCGATGTCGTAGCTGCCGCGCTGGTCTTCCAGGTCGCCTGCTTCGGCGGGGGCGGGGATGGGTTCCCGCCCCGTATCGAGTACGGGGCAGGCTCTTCGCGGGAATGACGATTCGACTGTCGGGAATGACGATTCGGCTGTCGGGAATGACGATTCGACTGCTGGGAATGACGATCCGGCTGCGTCTGGCGTGTGCGGGTCGTCTGTATCGACGGGGCCGGGGATGGGTTCCCGCCCCGTATCGAGTACGGGGCAGGCTCTTCGCGGGAATGACGATTCGGCTGTCGGGGACGACGATTCGGCTGCGTCTGCAGTGTGCGGGTCGTCTGTATCGGCGGGGCCGGGGCCGGGGATGGGTTCCCGCCCCGTATCGAGTACGGGGCAGGCTCTTCGCGGGAATGACGATGAAGCTGTCGGGGATGACGATTCGGCTGTCGGGGATGACGATTCGGCTGTCGGGGACGACGATTCGGCTGTCGGGAACGACGATTCGGCTGCGTCTGCAGTGTGCGGGTCGTCTGTCGCGACGGGGCTGGGGATGGGTTCCCGCCCCGTATCGAGTACGGGGCAGGCTCTTCGCGGGAATGACGATCCGTCGGGCGGGAATGACGATTCGGCTGTCGGGAAGGGGGAGGTTTTCACTGCAGAGGGCGCAGAGGGGGATCCAATGGGGAGTTAGGAATTGGGAGTCGGGGTTTCGCCGCGGGTTGCTGCCGCGGTCGACAGGGAAAAGCGGGTTCAAAACCCGCCCCTACGCAGGTGGGTTCAGGATGCAGGGGAGAGTGGTGGTCGGGGTGACTGGACTTGAACCAGCGACCTCGTCGTCCCAAACGACGCGCGCTTCCAACTGCGCCACACCCCGCCGCCGTTTCAATGATACGGGCTCGCCGCTCGCTTCACAACCGGCCACCTGACCCCAAATCCCCCACCTCCGTCATTCCCGCGAAGAGCCTGCCCCCGAGCAGTCGGGCGGGAACCCATCCCAGGCAAGGTGCACAGCCATAGCCTCAGAGGCAGTCCGTCACGCCATCCGTCCAAATTAGGTGGTGGATCTGGGCTGACGTCCGCTGCCTGAAATCGACGTTTCCGGGGTATCGGGGGATGCGTTGCCGGGAGGAGATTGGGTCTCGTGGAGGCGCCCGGCCGACTTGGGAAAATCCTACCCAGAGTTTAAGACGTGACCCATTGACAGGCCACTACATATAGTATTATCCTCGCTTGGCCCCACGACAGATTGTGCTTTGGCCCTATTCGTTGGGTGGTCGTATGTTCTGTCCGTTCTGCAGCCACGAGGACTCGAAAGTCATCGACTCCCGCGATGCGGGGGCCGGCATAAGGCGACGCAGGGAGTGCCTCGGCTGCGACGGCAGGTTCACGACCTACGAGCGGGTCCAGGTCCGGGAGTTGATGGTGGTCAAGAGGGACGGGCGGCGCGAGGATCTCGACAGGGAGAAGCTGATTTCAGGCATCACGAAAGCGTGCGCCAAGAGGCCGCTTCCGATTGGGAGCATAGACAAGCTGGTGCAGGAGATCGAGATGGCAGTCGTGGATTCGGGCCGCCGGGAAGTGTCGTCGGAGGCCATAGGTCAGCTGGTCATGGAGAGATTGAAGGAGATGGACCGTGTTGCCTACATCAGGTACGCCAGCATCTACAGGGACTTCAAGGACGTGGAGACCTTCAGGGAGGAGATCGACTCTCTTCTGGAGCCTCCCGCCGAGCCCGCCGAGTCGAGCAGCCAGCTAACATACCTCGAAGAGGAGATCATTCAGACGCCCCGACGCCGAGGGCGACCTCAGAAGCTGCCGGAAGCCGGGAGGCCGGCCGGGGTCTAAGCGTCCCGGCGGCCCTAGACCTGATGTTCGCCTTAAGCTAATATTGCTTGTGACATTCCAATACAGGATCGAGACTGGAGCGAGAGTATGCTGATTCAAGAGAGACCCAGCCCAGCCACCAACACAGCATCCGAGCAGCAGGTAGACCTCAGCGACAACGCGCTCGTCGTGCTGGAGAAGCGATACCTCAGGAAGGATGGGGACGGCAACATAGTCGAGACGCCTGAGCTGATGCTCCGGCGGGTCGCCCGCGCCATCGCGCAGGCCGAAACGATATACGGCACGAGGGCGGACGCGGCGCATTGGGAGGACGAGTTCTACGACGTGATGGCGAAGCTCGACTTCGTGCCCAATTCGCCGACGCTTATGAACGCGGGCATAGGTCTGCAGGACGGCTCGGGCACCGGCACGCTCTCGGCCTGCTTCGTCATGGGGCTCGAGGACACGATGGACGGCATAATGACCACGGCCAAGGAGATGGCCATGGTACAGAAGTTTGGCGGCGGAACGGGGTTCGCGCTCTCTCCCATCAGGCCCAAGGGCTCCGGAATCTCGACCACCCACGGCCAGGCGTGCGGCCCCATATCGGTCCTGCGGCATCTCTCCTCCGTGTCGAAGCTGGTGACCCAGGGAGGGAAGCGCGACGGCGCGAACATGGCCGTCATGGACGTGCACCATCCGGACATCCTGGAGTTCATCGACTGCAAGGAGATCGAGGGGGAGATACACAATTTCAACATCTCGGTCGGCGCTTCCCACGAGTTCATGGAGGCTGTGAGGGACGGGACCGACTACCCACTGCGGGCGCAGGAGAACCCCAGCGACGACGACTCCCCCATAGTGGAGGTGGGGAGGCTCGACGCGCGCGAGGTGTTCGACAAGATCATCCACGGCGCATGGCGCAACGGCGAGCCCGGGATGATTTTCCTGGACTGGGTGAATCACAAGAACCCGACGCCCCACATCGGCCGTATGACGGCGACCAACCCATGCGGTGAGCAGCCGCTGCTGCCCTACGAATCGTGCAACCTGGGCTCCATCAACCTCGCCAACTTCGTCGTAGACGGCCCTGACGGCCCTGGGGTGGACTATGAGCATCTCAGGGGCGTCGTCCGCACGACGACGCGCTTTCTGGATAACGTGATCGACGCGAACTCCTACTCGGTCGACAAGATCGAGGAGATGACCAGAATGACGCGCAAGATCGGCCTGGGAGTGATGGGCTTCGCCGACATGCTGATCAAGATGCGTGTGGCCTACGACTCCGAGGAGGGCCTGGAGCTGGGCCGCGACGTGATGCGATTCATCCGGGACGAGGCCGACAGGATGTCCGAGGAGCTGACGGAGAGGCGGGGAGTCTTCCCCGCGTTCGAGGGCAGCATCTACGACGCGCCGGGCCAGCCGAAGATGCGCAACGCCTGCCGGCTGACCGTCGCGCCCACGGGCACCATATCGATGATCGCCGGGTGCTCCAGCGGCATCGAGCCGCTGTTCGCCCTCAGCTACCACAAGCACAACATCCTGGGTGGCGAGAGCCTGATCTACGTCGACGAGCAGTTCGAGCAGTCCGCGCGGGAAGGCGGCTTCTACAGCGACGACCTGATGGAGTTCCTCGCCTCGGGCGGCTCGCTCCAGGAGAGGGACGACGTGCCAGACTGGGCCAAGCAGCTATTCGTGACCGCCGCCGACATCTCGCCGGAGATGCACGTGAGGATGCAGGCCGCCTTCCAGGATAGCGTCGACGCGGCCATATCCAAGACCATCAATTTCCCCAACAGCGCCACCGAGAACGACGTCGAGCGTGCGTACCTGCTGGCCTGGGAGCTGGGCTGCAAGGGCATCACCGTCTACCGCGCGGGCAGCCGGGAGGCCGAGGTCCTGACGGCGGGCCAGGAGCAGGGCGCTGAGGACACCGCGGACTCCCTGGCCGAGCAGTCCGACGCCGGGCAGGCCATGTTGGTCGAGAGGCAGCGGCCCTCGGTCATCAAGGGCATCACGGAGAGGGTGCGCACCGGTCACGGCAACATGTTCGTGACCATCAACTACGACAGGGACGAGGAGCCTTTCGAGGTGTTCATCGCCGTCGGGAAGGCCGGGGGCTGCGACTCGGCCCAGCTGGAGGGGATATCCAGGCTGACGACCCTGGCGCTCAGGGCCGGCATAGATCCGAAGCAGGTCGTGAAGCACCTGGAGGGCATCACGTGCTGCCCCGCCTGGGACGGCGGCACCTTGGTCAGGTCGGCGCCCGACGCGCTTGCCCTGGTATTGAAGCGCAACCTGAAGCTGGACGACGAAGTCCTTCCCGCCTCCGAGGAGGCGCGGGCCACCCAGCCGGGTATGGTGCTCACCGTCGACCAACCGGCCAACGGCCACGTGTCCACGAACGGCAGCAGGTGCCCTGAGTGCTCAGTAGGCACTCTCGTGTACCAGGAGGGCTGCAAGCGCTGCCCCGAGTGCGGGTACAACAAGTGCGAGTAGACGAGCAGACCGACAGCACGTCGACTGAGAGGAGCCGGTAGGTGGGCGATAGGCCGTTCGTTGCGATTACTATGGGCGATCCCGCGGGGATCGGGGCTGAGGTCACTGTCAAGGCCCTCCGCGAGGCCAGCGTGTACGACAAGTGCAGGCCGTTCGTGGTGGGCAACGCCGCTGCCATGCGGGCCGCCAGCGACATGGCCGGGGGCGGCATGGCCACGAGGGTCGTGCGCTCGGTCGACGATGTCCGCGGCGACGCGGGCGGCGTCGACGTGCTGGATATCGAGAATCTCGACTACGACAGCATCGAGACGGGCAGGGTATCGGAGGCCGCGGGCCGCGCCGCAATCGAGTGGGTGCTGGAGGCAGGTAACCTGGCGAAGGACGGCCGGATCAGCGCCATCGTCACGGCCCCCATAAATAAGGAAGCGGCGAGCCTGGCAGGCTACAAGGACGTCGGCCACATGGAGGTGTTCCAGAGCCAGACCGGAGCCAAGGAGGTCGCCACGATGCTGATGGCGGACCAACTTCGGGTGGTCCACCTCACGACACATCGCTCTCTGCGGGTGGCGTGCGACTACGTGACGAGGGACAACGTGCTCGCCAAGACTATGCTGACGCACGAGCACTTCATACGGTGGGGCTTCCCCGCTCCCCGGATCGGGGTCGCGGCCCTGAACCCGCACGCCAGCGACGGCGGCCTGATCGGCGACGAGGAGGAGAAGCACATCACTCCAGCCGTCGAGGCGGCGCGGTCCCGGGGCGTCGACGCGATCGGGCCCGTACCTCCCGACACGGTGTTCAACCAGGCTATCGACGGCAAGTTCGACGTCGTCCTGGCCATGTACCACGACCAGGGCCACATTGCCATCAAGGTCCACAACTGGGCGAAGAGCGTCAGCGTAAACCTCGGGTTGCCGTTCATCAGGACGTCGGTCGACCACGGCACTGCCTTCGACATAGCAGGCAAGGGCGTGGCCGACCATGAGAGCATGATGGAGGCCATCGGGGTTGCCGTGGACCTGGCGAACGAGAGCAGGCTTCGATAGGATGGAGCATCCCGACTCTCAAGTGAGCGAGATACCGAGGCAGGCACAGGAATGAAGATATCGTTCGTCGGCGGGGGCGTGATGGCCGAGGCCATCCTTCGGGGCATTCTCGACGCCGAGATCGCGGCTTCCGGGGACATCAGGATAGGCGAGCCCGTGGAGTCGCGCCGCGAGTACCTGGAGGGGAGGTATGGGACGGCCTGCCATGCCAAGAACATGCGAGTGCTCGACGGGGCCGACATCATCGTGCTGTCCGTCAAGCCTCAGAATCTGTCCGAGGTGATGGCGGAGCTGGCAGGGAGTCTCGACGCCGGGCAGACGGTAGTCTCGATCATCGCCGGCGCGCGGCTGTCGACGCTGTCGGCTGGGCTGAAGCACGACTCGGTCATCAGGGTCATGCCCAACACCCCATCCCAGATCGGGGCAGGCATGTCGGTGTGGACCGCGTCATCCGGCGTGTCCGAGAGTGTGGTCCAGGCTACACGGCGTATTCTTGGGCCGCTGGGAGAAGAGGTGTACGTCGAGGACGAGAAGTTCATCGACATGGCGACGGCCCTGAGCGCCAGCGGCCCTGCCTACGTGTTCCTGTTCATCGAGGCTCTGATAGATGCGGGAGTCTACCTGGGCATGCCGCGTGACATGGCCTCGCGCCTTGCCCTCCAGACGGTCGCGGGAAGCACCCAACTGGTGCGCGAGTCCGGCCGTCACCCGGCCGAGCTCAAGGATATGGTGACCTCTCCCGGCGGGACGACGGCAGAGGCGCTGCTGACCCTGGAGCAGGGCGCGTTCAAGGGTGTGGTTATCGAAGCAGTTGCGGCCGCGTACGAGAAATCCAAGGCGCTGGGTGGGTAGCCAGGTGAGTTTCCTACTTCGGTTTGTCGATCTCCTCACGTGGGCGCTGACGATCGCTGTCATTGGACGCGCGCTCATGTCGTTCATATCCCCTCGCGGCGACGACCCTGTATCGACTATCCTGATCCAGATAACCGAGCCGATACTTGCGCCTATCCGACAATTCCTGCCGCAGACGACCCTCGACTTCTCGCCAATAATCGCCATCGTCGTGCTCCAGCTGATAGGAAGGGTCGTCAGCAGCCTCGGTTGACGGTAGCCTCCCTATCCTCGAATCCTACGTACAGCCTCGTCCGGGGACGCAACACCGTCTATCTCGAGCAACTTGTCTCTGGACGTCCTGCCGCGAATGACTGCGGCTCCGCTCTTGGGCACACCCAGCGCCGCTGCAATGGCCGCGACAACTGCCCTGTTGGCCTTTCCACCCTCGGGGGCCTCGGTCACGTATACCCGCACCTCGCCCAGGTCCGAGACTTCGACCCTGTTGGCGTGCGCCCTGGGCCGCACGCGGACTTGAAGGCGAATGCTCACTGTACTATCGGAGCGGCGCCGAAGTAGGCGCTCAGGTTCCTGTATGCGATGAGGATGACAAGCAGGGCCGCAACACCATAGACGACGGGGTCCGAGAACCGGCCCTTCAACCAGGTCATGGCCCAGTGGAGTCCGAATCCGACGGCTGCAAGGGCTGCGGGCAGGGCTACGACGAGCCTTGCGTAGACCCCTTCCTCCGTCGTGAGGCCTGCCAGCACGACGCCAACCCCGAAGAATGCGAGGAGGAATACGTGGCCCCTCTCGCGCCACCGGACGGCGCTCGCCAGCAGCCCCACGACCGCCAACGGTCCGGTGACGGCATCCAGCAGCCTGGCGTGCTCGCCGCCGAACGCGCCGAAGAAGACGCGCACAATCGTGCTCGCGACATTGGCGGCCATGTACCTGGTCTGCTCGGTGATGCCCTGCAGGTCGTGGTACTCCTGGCTAGCGGTGATGGAATAGGCGGTGATCGGCTCCAGGGCGGCGCCGGGGTCCGAAGCTACGATGAACAGGTAGGGGAGAGCTGAGGCGACGGCTGCGATCCAGAGGGCGGACGCGACCTCTCCGGCGTGCTGGTTCCCCCGTGCAAACTGCACCAGGCAGAAGAGGGCGACTGCCGCAACGAGAATGGGGAAGCTGCTGTCGATGTAGGGCGTCAACCCGACGACCAGCCCGGCCGCAGCTGCAAGAAATCTGCGACGAATGTCTCTGCGCGTCTCGTCGAGGGCCGCGGTGAGCAGGTTGGCAGCCGCCAGCCCGGCCGCCAGCATCAGCATGGTGGGGAGTATGAGCCGGCTGAACTGGAGGTGCCAGAACGACAGGGCCAGGAATACCGACGCGAACAGCGCCGTGCGTACGCCCAGAAGACGGCGAATCAGCAGGTAGAAGAGGCCTGATGTTGCGACGCCCAGGCCCGCAGGGAGGAGTCGCAGGGCGAGGGTCGAGTCTCCGGCCAGCAGTGACCATGCTCCCAGCAGGTAGGCGAACCCAGGGGGCTCCCCCGCGACCGCGTCTGGGCCCAGGCCTATCCACCCCTCGTGAGATACGCGGGAGGCCGATGCCGCGAACACGCGCTCGATGGCCGAGAGCCCGGCGGGGACCGAGTCGAGACGGAAGAACCTGGGGAGCGCGGCCGAAGCCGCCGTCAAGACGGCGACGTAGACCTCGGTGCTTCCCAGGCTAGCGGGAAGGCGCAGCTGGAACGCACTTTGAGGCGGCCCCACCACCGCAGAGGTGGCCGTCCGAGGAGGGCGCGGTCCTACGGCGGGTACGGGCTCCCGTCCCGCATCGCGGGCGAACATCGCGCCGCCGCACATCTCGCAGTAGCGGTGTCGCCGGGGGTTTGGGGACCCGCAGAGCGGGCAGGGCCGGTCCTGAGGAAGCTCCGCCCCGCAGCCTCCGCAGTACGTGGCCGCGAGGCGGTTGGAGCGGTCACATCGCGGGCAGACCGCATCCGACGAAGCGGCCCCGGCGTCCCCCATCAGGCGTGGGCCATCGCGCCGCCGTCGATGTAGACAGTCTGGCCGGTCATGAAGTCGCTGGCGTCCGAGGCCAGGTAGACGAGCAATCCGGCCAGGTCCGCCGGGTGTCCCTTGCGGCGTGAGGGGATGTAGCGCTCGAGCAGCTCAGGCTCGGCTCCCTCCGCACGGGGCTGCGTGGTCATCCAGCCAGCGCCGATGCCGTTGACGCGCACGTTGCTCTTCGCCCATTCGAGACCGAGAGCGGCGGTGAGCTGGCGGACGGCTCCCTGGCTGGCGCAGGCGGCGGCTGAGTTCCACAGACCGCGTTCCGCCAGTCCAGTACCGACGTTTACGATGCGCCCGCCGCCCTGTGCAAGCATCAGCCTGCCGACCTCGCGGCAGCAGAGGAACATCGACCTGAGGTTGAAGGCGATGACGGTATCCCACTCTTCGTCGGTCACGTCGACGAAGGGCTTGCCGAACTCGACCCTTGCGTTGTTGACCAGTATGTCCACGCGGCCCAGCTCGTCGCGCGCCGACTCGACCATCGCGCTGACATCGCCCGCGCGGGTGAGGTCCGCCTCCAGCTCGACTGCCCGGCGTCCGGCAGCCCGCACCGCGGCTGCCGCGTCGCGCACGTCGGAGGCCGCCGAACCGGCAACGGCAACGTCTGCGCCCGCCTCCGCGAGAGCGGCGGCGAGGTAGGGTGTCCAGCCACGCCTGTCGCTGGTAATGATGGCCGTCTTGCCGGCCAGGCTCCATTCAGAGAGAATCGGCATGGCGCTACTCTTCGAGTGGTATGACGGGCGCGTGACCGGTGGGCGCGTAGCCCCCCGCAAGACCGCCTCCGTCGATCACGAACATTTCGCCGTTCATGTAGTCGGACGCGCGGGAGGCCAGGAAGACGGCCACCGGCCCCACCTCTCGCGGGTCGCCAACCCGGCCCAGGGGAACGAACTTTGCGGTCGGCAGGCTCTCGCGCGAGGCCTCAGTGCCCTCGGTGGGGAAGAAGCCTGGCACGATGCAGTTGCTGGTGACCCCGTACCGCCCGAGGCTCGTGGCCAGGGCCCGCGTGAGTTGGATTACGCCCCCCTTGGAGCAGGCGTACATGTAGTTGTCGCGCCCTCCGCGGAGCCCGAACCCCGACGAGACGTTGACGATCTTGCCGCTGCCGCGCTCGACCATGGTGCGGGCAACCGCCCTGGCGCAGTAGAAGGCGCCGGAGAGATTGGCGTCCAGCACGGTTCGCCACTCCTCGTCGGTGATGTCCCAGATCGGCTTTCCTCCCTGTCCGCCGACCATGCCCGCGTTGTTGACGAGGACATCGACACGGCCGAACTCGCGCACGGTCCTTTCGACCAGGCGCCCCACCTGCCCGGCGTCGGTGACGTCCGTCGGCTGGGCGAGCGCCCTCGGGCCGATGGCCCTGATCTCGTCGGCGACGCTCTCAATGGGCTTCGGCCGGCGGCCTGCGAGAACGATGTCGGCGCCGGCGCGGGCAAGGGCCAGCGCCATTTCCCTGCCGAGGCCGGAGCCTCCTCCGGTGACGATGGCAACAGCGCCTTCGAGGCTGAGGGACTGTAGTACTGGCTCGATCATGTAGGGATGATAATGCCTGAGAGATCGAATGGGGTAGGCCCTGGACGAATGCTCGATGGCGCCCCTATGCCTGGAGGGTCACCTCGCCGCCCACGACGGTGAGTGTGGAGCCGTCGGGGCGTTGGAGCAGGAGATTGCCCTGGTCGTCGACCGCCCGGGCAACGCCGGTCAACACCTGGCCGCCCCGCCGCACTTCTATTTCCAGGCCCAGGGTATCCAGCCTGGAGGACCACTCGTGCGTCAGTGACCCACCGCTCCGCACACGAGTGTAGAGGTCGTCGAATTGGCGGAGCAGATCTATCAGCACCTCGGTGCGTTCCACAGGCGCTCCCGCCTCCTCGACGAGGCTGGTTGCCGTGCCTGCGATCTCCGGATGGGCGCCCGTGTCGACGCTGATGTTGAGGCCAATGCCGACCACGGCGCTGGCGATCCGTCCTGCCTGGGAGTCGGCCTCTATGAGTATCCCCGCCACCTTGCGGCCACCAATCCTTACGTCGTTGGGCCACTTGATGGTGACGGGGTCGTTGGCGTGCCTGTCTGCCGTGCTGGCAACGGCGAGGGTCGCGGCCATGTTTGCCTGTGGTAGCTGCTCGGCGGTGGGCCTGAGGACAATCGACAGGAGCAGGCTCTCGCCGGGCCCGGAGATCCACGACCGGCCGAACCGCCCCCGGCCAGCCGCCTGCTCCTCCGTGACCACGACGAGACCCTCCAGAGCCCCTCCGCCCGCGAGCCGTCCGGCCTCGTTCATGGTGGAGTCGAGCGACGAGTAGTGCAGAATTCGGCTGCCGATCGTCCTGTTCGAGAGGGCGCGGCGCGCGGCTTCGATGTCCAGAACAGGCAACGTCACCTCGATAGGCCCAATGCGGCATTGGGAATACTTCGCTGGCCGGAGCCATTCTAGCCCATACCAGCCCATGTCGGAATTGGCGTTGATGGGTTCAGAGATGTGCGCTGGCGGAGGTGGTAAACTGGCGCCGGCTGCAATGGAGGTCGACATGAAGGTGCTGGTCGGAACGGGCGACGATATGTTGATGGAGGCCCTGAGGGCCGAGTTCGTGGATGTGGAGTTCGAGCCTGCGGGGTCGCCCGAGGAGAAGGTCGGGCGCATCCGCGACGCGGATGTCTACTACGGGCCGCCGCTTTCGGGCGAGGCTTTCGGGGCCGCGAAACGGCTGCGGTGGGTACAGCACATCGGCACGGGCGTCGACTGGCTTCTCGATCTGCCCGAGCTTGTCGAGAGCGACGTGGTGCTCACGAATTGCCGCGGACCCCACGCCGATCCGATGGCGGACCACGTCGTCGGCATGATGGTGAGCCTGGCCCACCGGATGTGGGAAATGCGCGACGATCAGCGGGCGCACCGTTGGACAATGAGCAAGTACGACGGCAGGTTCGCGGAGATGGCCCGCACCACGATGGGCATCCTTGGGCTGGGCGACATCGGCATGGCGATAGCCCGGCGGGCCCTCGGATTCGAGATGAAGGTCTACGCCGTGGACAAGCATCCTCGGACCCCGCCGCCCGGGGTCGAGGAGGTCTGGGGCCTGGAGATGCTGGACGAGCTGCTGTCGATCTCGGACTGGTTCGTTGTGGCGGCCCCGTTCACGGCCGAGACCGACGGCCTCATCGACGCGGGAAGGCTGGCCGCGTTGAAGAGGGGTGCGCACGTCATAGCCATCTCGAGGGGCGGAATCATCGACGAGGGCGCCCTGATCGACGCGCTGCGCTCGGGCCATGTGTCGGGGGCGGGTCTGGATGTAACGGCCGTGGAGCCGCTGCCGGACGAGAGCCCTCTGTGGGACATGGAGAACGTGGTGATCTCGCCGCACGCGTCGGCCCTGACGCCGGAGATGTGGAGCGGGCGGCAGGAGATATTCAAGGAGAACCTGCGCCGCTTCCTGGCGGGCGAGTCCTTCCTGTACGTGTGCGACAAGCGGGCAGGCTTCTAGGTAGTGTTGACATTTGTGTCATTCCGAGCGCAGCGAGGAATCTAAGAACCTTGCACAAAGGCTACCACCTAGATTCTTCACTCCGCTGCGCTACGTTCAGAATCACTATGGCCTTTGCGCAGGCCACATAAGGGGATGAAAATGGCTACCCCATCGTCACTCCCGCGAAGGCGGGAGTCTAGGGCGGCTGAGCTCCGTGTCAGGCACAGGGCAGGCTCCAAGTCACCTGCCGGGGATGGGTTCCCGCCCCCGACTGCTCGGGGGCAGGCTCTTCGCGGGAATGACGGGTGTGGCTGTCTGCTGTCTATTTTCATAGCAATGACATGAAACGAAATGTCAACACTACCTAGTATCGATTCAAGGTAGTTTTGGCGAACGTCCAGCCCCCCGCCCCTCTGGGTTCCCGCCCCGTATCGAGTACGGGGCAGGCTTTTCGCGGGAATGACGGCTTTACGGCGCGCTCAATGAATTGGTGTAATACCAAGTCACCGTGGTATAACTCTTCAGGCCTGGTGGGGCCTGAACGGCGGGTCGAGAGTCCCACCTTCACCCTCACCCCAGCCCTCTCCCATCAAGGGAGAGGGGGTTGGGGCTAGGCCGTGAGCCTTATGCGCGGGTCGACGACGGCGAGGAGAAGGTCGGAGACCAGGGTGCCGATGACGGTCAGCATACCCAGCATCAGGATGATGAATCCGGCGACGTTCGTGTCCTCCCGCTGTATGGCGGTGAGGAGCACTGGCCCCAGGGTGGGCAGGCTGAGGACCACGGAGACGATCACGCTTCCGCTGACGAGCGAGGGCAGCAGGTAGCCCACGGTGCTGATCAGCGGGTTGATGGCGACGCGCACCGGGTACTTCATGATCAGCTTTGCGGAGACCACTCCCTTGGCGCGGGCGGTAATCACGTAGGGCTTGCGAAGCTCGTCCAAGAGGTTGTTGCGCATGACGCGGATCAGGCCCGCCGTGCCGGAGGTCCCGAGCACCACGGCGGGTATCCACAGGTGCTGTATCAGGTCGTAGAGCTTGGCCAGGCTCCAGTCGGCGTTCGCGTAGTCGGCGGAGAAGAGGCCGCCCACGCTCTGGTCGAAGTATGCGTAGGCGATGTACATCAGCACGAGGCCCAGCAGGAAGTCGGGGACGGCCAGCCCGGTGAATCCGAGAAGCGTGAACGTGTAGTCGCCGATGGAGTGCTGCCGGACGGCGGAGTAGATGCCGACCGGGATGGCGAAGGTCCAGGTGACCACTATGGTGAAGCTCGTGAGCGCAACGGTCAGCCAGAGGCGTTCTCCGATGATCTTCTTTATGGTTCCCTGGTATCCGGAGGCCTCTCCGGCGGTGTACGCGAAGCCCAAATCGCCATGGAGCATCCGCCAGATCCATTTGAGATAGCGGATGTGCTGCGGCCTGTCCAGGTCCATGTAGGCGCGCAGGTGGACGACCAGCTCGGCGTTGCCAACGTGGCCGTGAACGCCTCCGCCCGCCATAAGGTCGCTGATCACGCGCTCGGCCGCGTCGCCCTCAGGCAACTCGATGATCACGAAGGCCAGCACCGAGATCACCCAGATGGTGAACAGCGCGAGGATGAGGCGGCGGGCGATGTATGCAACCATAGGTCTGCCTTACCGCCCGCCGAGCCTGATTCTTGGGTCGACGAAGGCGAGAGCGATGTCGGAGAGCAGGGTGCCCACTACCGTGAGGACGCCCAGGATGAACACGATGAAGCCGGCGACGTAGATGTCCTCGATCCTGATGGCATCAAGCAGCACGGGGCCGATGGTCGGCAGGCTGAGGACGACCGAGACTATCACGCTGCCGCTCACAAGGCTTGGCAGGAGATAGCCCACGGTGCTGACGAGCGGGTTGACGGCGACCCTGACGGGATATTTCAGAATCAGCCGAAGCGGGGACAAGCCCTTGGCCCTGGCGGTCACGACGTATGGCTTGCCGAGCTCGTCCAGCAGGTTGTTGCGCATGATGCGGATCAGGCTGGCCGTGCCGGAAGTTCCGAGGACGAGGGCCGGAATCCACAGGTGCTTCAGCAGGTCCATGGCCCTATCCCAGGTCCAGGGCGCATTCAAATAGTCAGCGGAGAAGAGGCCGCCGACGCTCCAGTCGAGGTATGCGTAGGCCAGGTACATCAGCACCAGGCCCAGCAGGAAGTCGGGCACGGCCAGGCCGCTGAACCCGACGAAGGTTGCGATATAGTCGCCGACCGAGTGCTGCCGGATGGCGGAGTATATGCCCACGGGTATCGACAGGGTCCACGTGAATAGCACGGTGAAGCCCGTCAGCACCACGGTCAACCAGAGCCGGTCGCCTATGACGTCCTTAGTGGACGTGAGGGTATCCCAGGAGACGAAGGAGATGCCGAGGTCGCCCTGCAGCATGTTCCACATCCACTTGCCGTAGCGGACATAGGCGGGCTGGTCCATGCCGAAGTGGGACGACAGGGCAAGGATCTGGTCCCTGTCGAAGGTCTGGCCCCAGGTGGTCTGGTAGTCGAACCACTTCTCCAGCTTGTCGCCGGGGGGCAACTCGATAACGACGAAGGCGAATACGGAGATCACCCATATGGTGAAGAGGCCGAGTAGCAAGCGCCTTATGAGGTAGCCGAGCACAGCCTAATTCCCATCTCCGGCCAGCTAGACGAGGGTGGGCACAAACCTGACAGGTGTTCCGCTTCACCCGTCCGAGCCGTGATTATGGACGCCGGACAGTGACTGTGTCAACTGAGATGGCTGGTCTCAGGTCCACACCTAAGTTCTTGGTAATACCGAGTCACCGTGATGCCGCCGTATATTGTGCGGCCAGGGAGTGGGTTCCCGCCCCGTATCGGGTACGGGGCAGGCTCTTCGCGGGAATGACGGCTTTACGGCGCGCTCAAAATGAATTGGTATAAGTGTGTCGTGTCGGCCCCACCACCCGATCGGGTGGTGGGGTGAGGCCCGGCCACGTTGGTATCGGATAATCGCAGGGTCCCTGCCCAGCCTTGCCGGATGGCAGGGCCGGGGGCGGGTTTCAAACCCGCCCCTACAGCCGGGCACGCAAACATCCCCCTCATCCCTTCGACAAGCTCAGGGCAGGCTCCACCCCCCTCAAGACCGGGGATGGGTTCCCGCCTCCGCGGGAATGACGGCCATGCGCGCGGGAATGACGGTTGTGGTGTGCAAGTTGTTGGCCCCGCCTGGCCCGGTTGGGCGGCGGGGCGGGTTCAGACCCAGATTTTGAACCGGCTGGGTCTGGGGATGCCGGCCTCGCGCATCTTGTCGAAGGGCCGCTTCATCCAGATGCTCTCGGCCTTGGGCGTAGTCCCGGGTTCGCGGGAGCGGCGGCGCTTGGGGCGAAGTTTTCTTCTGATCGACCTGGGGTATGCCGGGGCGTACTCCCAGATGTATTTGCCGTACGCGTCTGGTACTTCGCCGGAGATCCAGTAGCGGACTTCGTCGTCGTCGTCGTTCTCCTTGTCTTCGCCGTGGAAGACGGCGGCCACCTCGTCGTATGCCTGGACGAACTTGTGGATGGGGTGGGATGGGTCGCGCTGGGCTTCGGCGATTTTGCGGTCGATGTCGTAGCAGCCGCGGTCGGGGTCGGTGGGCTCCGGGTCGTCTTCACCCTCACCCCAGCCCTCTCCCGTCAAGGGAGAGGGGGACGGCGGGAGCCCGCCCTCATCCCCGCCGCCCTGGATACCGGGTTCCGCCGGTATGACGGTCAGGCCTGCTTCGGCGGTGCTGGGGATGGGTTCCCGCCCCGTATCGAGTACGGGGCAGGCTTTTCGCGGGAATGACGGCTTTACGGCGCGCTCAAAATGAATTGGTATGAGTTGGATGGCGTCGTGTTGGCGCCACCACCCGATTGGGTGGTGGGGTGAGGCCCGGCCACGTTGGTATCGGATAATCGCAGGGTCCCTGCCCAGCCTTGCCGGATGGCAGGGCCGGGGGCGGGTTTCAAACCATCTGCTCCAACTAATTGATAAAAAGAACCGTCCTTTCCTTTGGGTAGTCCTCCTTTGGATAGTATAAGGATAAGACTACTCCAAAGGAGGGACAGAGCGAAATGTCCACCAGTACCGGGGACGATACAGCCACCATCGGGAGCATAGAGGAGTTTCTTCAGCAGTGTTTGAAGGACATGGAGCCAGACCACAGTCTCAAGGGCCCTGGCAGGCCGCGCGTCCTGCCCGCAATGGCTCTGTGGGCAGGGCTGCTGGTCTGCGTCCTGAGAGGCTTCGGCAGCCAATTGGCGGTGTGGCGTCTTATCTCGGAACGCGGGCTCTGGTTCTTCCCCCGATTCCCGGTTACAGACCAAGCGGTCTACAAGAGGCTCCATAGCGCGGGAACCAAGCCATTGGAGAGACTCTTCGAGCAGATCAGCGGCGTATTGGCACAACGATTGCAGGGTGTGGTAACGGAGAAGCTGGCGCCATTCGCCGAGGGCGTGGTGTGCATAGACGAGAGTACACTGGACGCCATGTCGAGAAGGCTTCCGCCTCTGAGAGAGATTCCCCAAGGCGATAGCCGTCTGCTCCCTGGCAAGCTGGCTGGCGTGTTCGACGTGAGAGGCCAGCAGTGGCGGACCGTCATGTTTCAGCCGGACCCACATCAGAACGAGAAGGTGTTGGCGCGGAAGTTGGTGGAAGACCTGCCAGCGGGAACACTGGTGGTCGCAGACTTGGGATACTTCGGCTTCGCCTGGTTCGACTGGCTCACGGACAGGGGTTACCACTGGCTGAGCAGGCTGAGAGCAAAGACCAGCTACAAGGTGATACATACCTTCTACCATCGGGGCGACGTCTTCGATGGCATCGTGTGGCTGGGAGCCCATCGCGCCGACCGGGCCAAACACGCCGTTCGGCTGGTGACTTTCAGACAAGGCAATACGCTGCGCCGCTACATCACCAACGTTCGGGAGCCTCACACATTCCCGATTGCATCCATGGCCGAGGTCTACGCTCGCAGGTGGGACATCGAGATGGCGCTCAAGTTGGTCAAGCAACACCTCAAGCTGCGTCTTCTGTGGTCCGCCAAGTTGGTGGTGATCCAGCAACAGATATGGGCGACGTTGATAATCTCGCAGATTCTTCAGTCGATGCGGCTTGAGATAGCCCACAGGGCCGGGGTGGACACGTTCGAGGTGTCCATCGGCCTGCTGGTCGAGTATGCGCCACAGTATGCCTATGAAGGCAGGGATCCTGTGAAGATCTTCGTGGAGCGAGGGCGTGAGCTGGGCTTCATTCGACCTTCCCGTAGAATGCTCATCCACGCCCCGAACATACCTGTCGAGGCAGTCCTGCCTGCGCCACCCGGACTGGCACTCATTCGCACCCCTCGATATGCCAACCGCAAGTGTCCCGGACCCGCTGCAAACATCTTGAGAGTGAATTAGTTGGAGCAGATGGGGTTTAAAACCCGCCCCTACCTAGTCATTCGCTCGTTACCCTTAAATACTAGGTAGTGTTGACATTTCATCTTAGCCATATGAGGGCACCCACGAAATGTAGGAAGCCGAGGTACCTGCTTGCCAGCTTATCGAACCGGGAGAAGATGTGTCGGTAGTGCTTGATCTTGCCGATGAAGCACTCGACCAGATGCCGCTCGCGATACAGATATTCATCGTATGAGTATTGCGCCTTCCGGTTCGAGCGAGGCGGGATCACCGGGATAGCCCCATTGTCGATGACCATATCGCGGAACTGACGGGAGTCGTATGCACGGTCTGCGATCACATGCTCACTCTCAATGCCAGCTATGAGTTCCTCAGCCTGAGTAACATCGTGCTCTTGTCCTCCGGTCAACATGAACCTCAAGGGATTGCCGAGGCCATCGACGGCCACATGGACCTTCGTAGTGAACCCTCCTCGACTTTGACCAAGAGCCTGAGATGACTGCCCACCGTTTTTTTGGGTGCGCCCGCAGCGGAATGATGGGCCCTGACGATGGTGCTGTCGATGATCAGGTGCTCCATGTCAGGGTCATCGACAAGATGCTGATGCATCGCTTCCCATACTCCGTGATCGCACCATCGGGCGAATCGTTTGTATACGCTGTTCCAGTTACCATACTCGGCAGGGAGCAGCCTCCATGGGGCCCCGGACCTGCTCATCCAGATGATAGCCTCGACGAACCGCTTGCAATCAGCTTCCTTTCCAACGTACAAGCCGGGCTGGCTGCCAAGGAACTCCAATACCCTTGACCACCGTTCTGGAGATAGTGTGATGTTTGACATATACTCAGTATAATACAAATGTCAACACTGCCTAGTATCGATTCAAGGTAGTTTTGGCGAACGTCCAGCCCCCCGCCCCTCTGGGTTCCCGCCCCGTATCGAGTACGGGGCAGGCTTTTCGCGGGAATGACGGCAATCCGAGGGTTCTGTCATATTTAGATTGAAGCAGTACTAGGGTGTTGGTCTACTAGTTGCGGCGGGCGAGGGCGTCTATGGCGTTGAGGACGACTGCCACGGCCTCGCCCATGCGGTTCGGGTTCACGAACTGGATGTTGTCGCGGGGCGAGTTGATGCGCGACAGGTCGTCGGCGAGGACGAACAGGACGGGCACCCCCGCCTCGCGGAAGGGGGCGTGGTCGCTGCTGGCGCCGTCCAGAGACTGCTCTCTCCTGATCGGGATGCCATGCTCCCTGCCGTACCGGACGGCCTCGGCCGCCAGCGTCGTGTCGCCGATAACCTCGAGCGAGTGCCCGCTGCCGGGCACGTCGATGTTGATCATGGCGACGATGGAGTCGATCTCGTCCTGGTCGAGACTGCCGATGTAGTGGTTACTGCCGAACAGGCCGACCTCCTCCGCCCCGAAGAGCAGGAAGCGCAACCTGAAGGGCAGGGGCGGTCCGTCCGCCAGCTCACGCGCGACCGCCATGAGGGAGGCGACGCCCGAACCGTTGTCGTTGGCTCCCTGGGTGCCCGGCGTGGTGTCGTAGTGTGCGCCGACGACCAGCACGCGGTCGCTGCCGGAGTATCCCGGGATCTCGGCAATCACGTTCCTGGATGAGTAGGTCTTCGTTTCCAGGGACACGGTGACATCGAGGGCGCCCGTAGCCATCATCTCCAGGAGCCGCTCGCCGTCTTCCTGCGACAAGGAAATGGCGGGGATGTCCGCCTGGCTGCCTAGCACGCCTGCGAACAACCTGGGCACGTTGTTGTATATCACCGCGGCGCTTGCGCCAGCGTCGGCGACCCTGGTCACCTTCTCTTCGAACATGATCTCACCCCGCTGGATGAGGGCTATCTGCCCAGTGAGGCCCTCGTCGGGGATGTCCTCCTCCTTTGCCAGGCCGACGTGCACGAGCGGCCCTGAGACCGTTCCCAGGGCTGACATGCGCAGGGGCAGGCCTAACAGCGCCTCTCCATCGGGTAGCCGCAACGCCCTTTCGGGCGCCATGCGTTCGAACGTGAAGGGCTGGAGCCCTACTTCGTAGCCGAGAGACTCCAACTCCTGTCGAAGGTACTCGGCGGCGGCCTCCTCCTCGTCGGTCGCGCTCTCCCTGGGGCTCATCTCGTCGGTCAACCTCCGGAGAAACGCCCATGTCTCGTCCGTGAACCGAGCGACTTCCGAGTCGACTTCGGTTGCCTCTCGGACTGCCGTGGCAGATGGCGCCGTAGTCGGGCTGGGAGTGGGCTCCACCTGCGGAGTGGGAGTTGGAGTAGGGGAGGGCGCCGCTTCGGTGGGAGTTGGAGCCGGGGCTGGCTCGGCAGCCGGCGAGGCTGTCGCCTCGGCCTGTGCCGACGCTGCAGGGGAGGGCGCGGGAGTGTCCGAGCCGCAGGCAACGGCCAGCAGGGTCACAAAGACCAGCAGCAGGCAGCAGGCTCTATTCAAACGAGGCCCCATGCACTGTAGAACGATGGCACGGCCCTATTGGTTGGCTTATGCCAAGTCACCGTGATGCCGCCGTATATGTGCGGCCAGGGAGTGGGTTCCCGCCCCGTATCGAGTACGGGGCAGGCTCTTCGCGGGAATGACGGCTTTACGGCGCGCTCAAAATGAATTGGTATTATGCCAAGTTGCCAGGGATGCGGTCGAATCGAGGTTGACCAAAGCCAAGTATGGGCGGGTCTTCGAACCAGCCCCCGGCCGTCCCATCTGGGGAGGGCGGGTTGCAAATCCACCCCTACGAGGAAGGAATCACCTCACCCCGTATCGAGTACGGGGCGCGCGTTCGACGAGAGCAGCGTTCACTCGATCTCGAGGTCCAGAGATGCTGCTGTTTGGACGAGGGTGTCCCACACGTCGTCAGGCAGGGGAATTCCGTTGGCGTGTCTGTCCGCCCGGGACCGGGCCTCGAGGTCACCAGGCACGACGACCTCCTCGAAACCTTCGGCGGGCGGGATAGAGCGCACCTCCTCCTGGAAGCCGGTCATGGAGGTGGTGAAGTCCGCGATGGACTGGAAGAGGTCCGCACGGAACAGCATGAACGTCACGCCCTGGTACTTCATGCCGTCGCCGCCTCGGACGGGTTCAGCATAGGCGTCCGATCCGCTGAGCAACCGGCCCAGTACCTCGCACGCGAGCATAAGGGCAGAACCCTTGTGGCCGCCGAACGGGAGGAGAAGGGCTTCGCCGTCGAAGAGGGCCTGGGGGCTGGTCGCGGGTCTGCCCTGGAGGTCGACTATCAGGCCCGGGCCGAGCTCGCGACCCTCTCGCACGGCGATCATCGCCTTCGACTGGGCGATGCTGGTGGTTGCGTAGTCCAGCACCATTGGGGGGCCGTCACCGGCGGGCGCACCTATGGAGATTGGGTTGGTGGACAGCAGGGGCTTGCTGCCGCCGTAGGGGACGGCAACGGGCCTGAGCTTGCCGTAGCCGGAGGCCCACGTGATCGAGATCATGTCGTTCTCAGCGGCCACTTCGGCATACTCCCCCAGCCGGCCGATGTGGTTGGCCTGGACCACGCAGACGGTGGACATGCCGTAGGACCGCGCCTTCTCGATGGCCAGATCTAGCCCGAACTTCGCGGCCACGAAGCCGAATGTCCAGTTGCCGGAGACGAGCGCCGAGGTTTCGGTCTCGGAGATTGTCGAGGGTTTAGCGGTGGGCAGCACCTCCCCCTCTCGAATGGACCGGACGTAGCCGGGCACGTGCTGGACTCCGTGGGTCGCAACGCCGCTCAGGTCCGAGAGGACGAGGGCGCCGGCCACCCTCCGGGCGTTGTCGGTATCGGCGCCCGCCGCAACGAGAATGCTCTCCACGGCGTCCGTCAGCTTGTCGGCGGTTATGAGGGGCAAGGCGAACTCCTCTCGATTCTCGGCCTGGGAAACGCCGCTAGTATCGATTCAAGGTAGTTTTGGCGAACGTCCAGCCCCCCCGCCCCTCTGGGTTCCCGCCCCCGACTACTCGGGGGCAGGCTTTTCGCGGGAATGACGGTAATCCGAGGGGTTCTGTCATATTTAGATTGAAGCAGTACTAGTCTACCAGCTTGGCCTGACCCCGTGAGGCCTAGGTGAACGGATGTATTGGCTTTGTTCGGGTGCTAGAATGGGCGAAGTCCACATCCGCGCTTTTGGAGGCCTGATTGCTGCTGGAGAACATCGTCGTCCAGGGCGCGCGCGAGCACAACCTTAAGAACATCGACGTAACGATACCGCGCAACAAGCTGGTGGTCGTAACGGGGGTGTCGGGGTCCGGCAAGAGCTCCCTGGCGTTCGACACGATATACGCGGAGGGGCAGCGCCGGTACGTAGAGTCGCTCTCGGCATACGCGCGGCAGTTCCTGGGCCGCATGGAGAAGCCCGACGTCGACTACATCGAAGGGCTGTCTCCGGCCATCTCCATCGACCAGAAGGGCGTGTCGCGCAACCCGCGCTCCACGGTGGGCACCGTGACCGAGGTGTACGACTACCTGCGCCTGCTGTTCGCCAGGGCGGGGCGGCCCCACTGCTACAAGTGCGGCCGGCGGGTCGAGATGCAGACGGTCCAGCAGATAGTGGACGCCGTGCTTTCGATGCCCAAGGGCAGCCGGATCCAGATCATGGCGCCGATGGTCCGGCGGCGCAAGGGCGAGCACAGGGAGGTCTTCGAGGACGCCCGGCGGGCAGGGTACGTGCGCGTGCGCGTCAACGGCGAGGTGCGCGACCTCTCCGAGACGGTCGATCTGGACAAGCAGAAGTGGCACACGATCGACGTAGTGGTCGACCGCCTGGTCGTCGGGGACAGCGCGGAGCCGACGAGGGTTGCCGACTCGGTCGAGAGCGCCCTGAGGATGGCCGAAGGCACGGTGCTGGTGGCCGATACGACCGGGGACGAGAAGCTCTTCTCCGAGCAGTTCGCCTGCGTGCACTGCAACATCAGCCTCGGGGAGCTGGAGCCGCGGACGTTCAGCTTCAACAATCCGCACGGCGCCTGCGCGGACTGCACGGGCATCGGCTACAGGCACGTGGTAGATCCGGACCTGGTGGTGCCGGACAAGGGCCTGTCCATTGCCGAGGGGGCAGTCCAACCGTGGGTGCGCACCAGCTTCTCTCCGTGGTGGGAGAGCCAGATGAACGCCCTGTCGAGGGCCTACGGCATCTCGGTCACCAGGCCGTTCAAGGACCTCGACAAGAAGCACGTCGACATCATTCTCTACGGCACCCGGGGCAGACGGGTGAAGGTGAACCACCGGACGAAGGGGGGGAACGTCTACGAGTGGGCAACGGAGTTCGAGGGCGTCGTCAATAATCTCGCGCGCCGGTACCGCGACAGCGAGTCCGAGAACATGCGGGCGGACATCGAAGCCAAGTACATGGCCTCGAGGCCGTGCGACTCATGCGGAGGCCTGCGGCTCAAGCCGGAGGCGCTGGCTGTGACCGTGGGCGGGCTCAACATCACCGAGGTCACGTCCAAGTCCATCTCCGAGGCCCGGGGCTGGATGGCGGCGGTGGCCGGCAACAGTCACGGGCGAAGCACGAACGGGGTCGGCAGCACGGCCCTGGAGGGTGGGATTGCGGAGGCCGGAGGCAATGGCGCCCGGCCGCAGCTGGTGGACACGGCCGAGCAGCTCAACGAGCGGGAGAAGACCATCGCCAGCCAGATCATCAAGGAGATCGAGGGCCGTCTTCGCTTCCTCATCGACATTGGGCTCGACTACCTGACCCTGGACCGGACTGCGGGCACCCTCAGCGGCGGCGAGGCCCAGCGCATCCGTCTCGCGACCCAGATCGGCTCAGGCCTGATGGGCGTCCTCTATGTCTGCGACGAGCCTTCCGTAGGGCTGCATCCCGCCGACGACGCCCGGCTCATCTCAACCCTGTCGCGACTGCGCGACATCGGCAACACGGTCCTCGTGGTCGAGCACGATGAGGCCATCATGCGGGCCGCCGACTACATCGTCGACCTGGGACCCGGCGCCGGGGAGAATGGAGGCCGAGTGGTCGCGACGGGCACGATCGACGGTATTATCGAGACCCCCGAATCGATCACGGGCCAGTACCTGGGCCACAACCGGGTGATTCCCACGCCCGGGGAGAGGCGGACGGGCAACGGGAGGTCGATAGTGATCCGGGGGGCCCGCGCGAACAACCTCAAGGACATTGACGTCGACATCCCTCTGGGCAAGCTGGTCTGCGTGACGGGGGTGTCCGGCTCCGGCAAGAGCACGCTGATCAATGAGGTGTTGTACAAGAAGCTGGCCCAGCAGTTCTACCGGGCCAAGGACAGGCCGGGTGAGAGCGACGCGATCGAGGGCGTGAAGCATATCGACAAGGTTGTGGACATCGACCAGTCACCCATCGGTCGCACGCCCCGCAGCAATCCTGCCACATACACCGGGACCTTTACGCCGATCCGCGAGCTTTTCGCCACGGTGCCCGAGGCGAGGGCGAGGGGGTATAAGCCTGGCCGGTTCTCGTTCAACGTCAAGGGTGGCCGCTGCGAGGCCTGCTCGGGCGACGGCCATATCAGCATCGAGATGCAGTTTCTGCCGGACGTGACGGTGCCGTGCGAGGTCTGCAAGGGGGCCAGGTACAACCGCGAGGCGCTGGAGATCAGCTTCAAGGGCAAGAACATCGCCGAGGTGCTGGACATGACGGTGACGGAGGCCCTGGAGCACTTCGTGAACATCCCCAGGATCAGGAACAGGTTCCAGACGATGTACGACGTGGGCCTTGGCTACATCCGGCTGGGCCAGCCCGCGACGCACCTGAGCGGCGGCGAGGCGCAGCGGGTCAAGCTGAGCACCGAGCTGTCCAAGCGGGCGACGGGCAGCACGCTCTACATCCTCGACGAGCCGACGACGGGCCTCTCTTTCGAGGACTGCGCCTACCTGCTTAGGGTGCTGCACCGCCTGGCGGACGCCGGCAACAGCGTCATACTTATCGAGCACCATCTCGACCTAATCAAGAGCGCCGACTGGATCATCGACCTGGGTCCAGGCGCAGGGGATGCCGGGGGGCACGTCATCGCGGAGGGGACGCCGGAGGAGCTGGCGGAGATGGAGCACTCGCACACGGGCCGGTACCTGAAGGCGCACCTGTTGCCGGCAACAGCGGGGATGGCCTGAGCGAGGTGTCAGGGCTGACTGAGACGAGTCACCGTGATGCCGCCGTATATGTGCGGCCAGGGAGTGGGTTCCCGCCCCGTATCGAGTACGGGGCGGGCTCTTCGCGGGAATGACGGCTTTACGGCGCGCTCAAAATGAAATGGTATGAGACGAGTCTTGGCCAGGGGCCGCCGGGGTCTATGAACGGGCAGGGCCTTTCCAAAGTCCGTTCGTGGTGAGCCTGTCGAACCACAATTGGGGCCTTCGACAAGCTCAGGCCGAACGGCAAGGTACGACCCTATCTCAACAATGGAAAGGCCCTGATGAACGGGCGGGCGGATTGCGGCGGCAGGGTACGTCTGATATATTCACATATGGCCAGCCATCCTCTCAGCCGGTCTGTTCACATGGGGCTGTAGCTCATCTGGGAGAGCGCTTCAATGGCATTGAAGAGGCAGGGGGTTCGAGTCCCCCCAGCTCCACCAGACTTGACGAAATCAAGAACTTTCACCATTACCTTCAATCTGGCACTGTAAGCAACCATAGGGCCAGCCCAGCGGCGAAACCCGCCTCGAAGCAGGCGGCCAGTTACTCCCGTAGCGGGTAGAGTTCAGCAGAAGCCCCCGATATGTCAGCGGGGGCTTCGGTTTGTGCAGGCTGGCCGCCAGGCCGGAATGCGGGAAGGCAGTTTGTGCCAGCAGCAGGGCGCGGGACGGCCACGGTCATGCCATCTCCGGTTCCTGCCCCCTAGCCCCCGGCTTCCGGTAGCCCACCCTCGGCTCAGTAGGGATGTAGGCGGGGTTGCCGGCGTCGTCGCCCAGCTTGCGGCGGAGCCTCTTCGCTACTTCGCGGACCAGCCAGGGTTCGCCGGTCCTTTCCGGACCCCAGACCCGTTGCAACAGCTGGTCGTGGGTCAACACCCGCCCGGCGTGGACCGAAAGCTCGAAGAGCAACTCGTACTCGGTGGGCGTCAGCCGCACCGGACGCCCCGCCACCGCCACCCGGTGTCCGGTGTAGTCGATGGTCAGGTCTCCCAGCGAGTAGGGTTCGGACGGCTCGGCCGGATGCGGCGCGGCCCGCCTGCGCAGCGCCGCCCTGATTCTTGCCGCAAGCTCCGTCGGCGAGAAGGGCTTGACCACGTAATCGACCGCCTCCATATACCGTCCGGGAGCAAGATTGTACAAGGATTCAGATAGATAGAGAGGCGATACTTCTACCTTTCATATGGAACGAGGTTTATAATGGTTGGGGTTCTTTGGCCAATAAAGTTTGGAGATAGTCGCTTGGCGTTCGTCCGGTCGATAGATGCGCTGGCGAAGCCGGGCCTATGACTATTGAAAGGAGCGACAAAGTGATGAATAACCTCGTCCCCGGACGCTCTGCATGGATGTTGCTTGCGGGATTCGCCGCCCTTGCGCTGAGTCTGGTCGCCCTGCTCGCCGCCTGTGGCGGGGATGCAGCGCCTGGAGAAGATGCTGCCACCGCTGCGCCTGCCACGGAGGCGACCGAGAGGGAGCGTGCGCCTGCGCCGGGCTCCGTCGCCACGGACAGGGAAATCTTGGTCACCGTCTACAATGCCCTGGACGGACCAAACTGGGAGGACAGCGGAAACTGGCTGAGCGACACTCCGTTGGGCGAATGGTCTGGAGTCACAACCGACGACAACGGCCGCGTGATTTGGTTGCGGATAGGGGGGTCAGGGTCTGGACAGGAGTTGAGCGGGGAGATTCCCTCTGAGGTGGGCGACCTCGGAGCCCTGGAAATACTGGACCTCTCCGGCGGCTTCCATGGCGTCGATTTAAGGGGGGGAGATTCCACCGGAGCTGAGCAACCTTTCCAACCTGCTTTATTTGCAAATCCATGGGAACGGGTTCACCGGGGAGATTCCACCGGAGCTGGGCAACCTTTCCAACCTGACGAATTTGCAAATCGAGGGGAACGGGTTGACCGGGGGGATTCCCTCGGAGCTGGGCAACCTGGCCAGCCTTTCCGACCTGCTGCTCCGTGGTGAGGGGCTTAGTGGGGGGATACCGCCTGAACTAGGCAACCTCAAGCTTCTGTATGGCCTAGAAATCTCTGGCACCCAGTTGGGCGGTGCGATACCACCAGAGTTGGGCAACTTTCCCCATCTGACGGAGTTACGCCTTTCGGGTAACGAATTGAGCGGCGAGATACCGCCGTGGCTGGGCAACCTCTCGGCCCTAATAGGTCTGAGCCTCAGCGGAAACCAGCTGAGCGGGGAGTTACCTTCCGAGTGGGGAAACTTCTACAGGCTGGAATCGCTGAACCTCAGCGGAAACCAGTTGAGCGGGGCGATACCTTCCGGGTTGGGCAACATCGATACCCTGGAAAGTCTGAATCTACACGAAAACGAGCTAAGCGGGGAGATACCTTCCGAGTTGGGTAACCTCGATAACCTGAAAAGTATGACTCTACACGAAAACCAGCTAAGCGGGGAGATACCAGCCGAGGTGTGGAACATGCTTGAGCGAGAAGTCGAGATTGAGATCCATGGCAATCAGTTCCCGTGTCTAACGGGTGGGTTGCGCCACCTATATATCGAACAACGGGCCAACTGTTGAGTCCCAGGCGTGCCACCAGACTTGACAAAATCAAGAACTTTCACGATAAGGTTCACGTTGAAGATGTAGAACTGCGCCCTAAGCCACTCATGAACAGGGACTGCGTGTCGTCCAATGAAACGACGAGGAACAGATGTTAAGGAAAAACTGCGGACGGTTGCGACATGGGTCGCAATTGTCGCATTGTGGCTAGCGGATGTGTCGATCCGGGCGATGCTGCTCACCCGGTCCAATGAGCGACGGATTCGACCCACCGATCGGGTTACTTGGCCGAAGGGGTTGAAGCAACGGTTGATGAGGCGCCAGAACAATACTTGTGTCTATTGTGGGAATCGTCGAATCGCCTCTAGCATGGACATTGACCATATCATTCCGGTCGTTCGTGGCGGTTCCAACGATGAGAGCAACCTACAGGTGATCTGTCGACCATGTAATCAGCGCAAGGGATTGCAGACCGATGATGAGTTCCGGGCAAGATACGCTCGTTTGGTTCCGCAGGGACAATTGACGCCACCAAGAAGACGAATATCACAAAATGAATTCAGGGCGGAGACTCGTACCACAACGCAGACGGACAGCGTTCAAGACTTCAAGAGGACGCGTTTCATTTCCAAGCGTGAGAAAGTCGTCACGGGCTGTTTAGTCCTTGCCGGAGGGGTCGCCTTGGCCACGCTGTTCGCACTTGCGTCGTGGGGTGCAGAAGGATACCTGCTCCTGTTGCCAGCGGTGATCACAGGTGGGGCTGTTGGTGGTGGTGTGTTCTATAGGGCCTACACGACAGGTTCCATGATGGAAGATGATGCCTAGTGAACTACGAGGGTTCTGAATAATGAGTCCGGGCGGTAGACGGCACTAAGGCCACCCAAACGGTGTCTCGGCGCTAAGGCTGCCCTGAGTTGACTTCAGGGCTTGGTGCGCCGGATAATATCCTCCGTACGCATAGCACCGGTTGGAGAGGCGATATGACCAATAGGATAGACGTACGGTTGGATGTCGAGCACCGGCGGCGGCTGGAGGAATTGGCCCAAGAGAAGGGAGCGGCCATCTCCGACGTCGTGCGCAGCCTCATCGATGGGGCGTACGAAGACATCCTGCGCAGCCGCCGCAAAGAGGCGATTGAACGGCTGATTGGGTTGAACGTGGAAGACCCGCCCGACCCCGACACCCTCTCGCGCGAACTGGAGGCCGCCCATGAACCCGGCGGTCTTCATTGACGCCAACGTCCCCATCTACGCCGCAGGCGGGGACCATCCCCTCAAGGAGCCGTGCGCCCGGATTCTCCGCAGTGTGGCCGAGGACCCGCGGCCCTTCCTAACCGACTCCGAGGTCCTCCAGGAACTGCTGCACCGCTACCTGGCCTTGGGACGCTGGGAGTTGGGGCGAAAGGTACTTCGGGCCTTCGCCGAGGCCATGCATGGCCGGATCGAACCCGTCCATGCGGAGGACGTGCTCGCAGCGTCCGGGCTAGCGGATCGCCATCCTGGTGTGAGCGCCCGTGATCTCGTGCACGCGGCGGTGATGCAGCGCTTGGGAACTGGCCGCATCATCTCGGCGGACGCCGACTTCGACAGCCTGGAGGACGTTAACAGGCTGGATCCCGCCCGCGTCGGGGAATGGGAACATTCCATCCTCGCGGACGGGGAAGAGTAGCCCTGGCTGTTCGCCATCTGTAAACCTGAGCGAACTGGGGACGACTTTGGCAATCCACATCGACATAGACGACCCCAAATACCGCAACGCCGCCGCTGAGATCCTGCGACGGTACAACAATGGCGAGCCAGAGGCGAACATCACCAGCGCGGTACGGGACTTCCTCATCGTCACCGGTCTGGTCCGCAGCGAGGAGATGGTTGAGGAGAATCCTCCCGCGGATGCTTCCCGCCGCGCTGTTGACCTGACCGCGCTGGACACCTTCATCGAGTTCAAGCGGCGCATCGGAACGGCTTCCGGTGGCGCACCCAACCCGCAGTACGTCGAGCAACTGGACGACTATCTGACCCAGTCGGCGGGACAGGGTCGGGTTCGGATGGGCGTACTCACCGACGGCAAGCGGTGGTTGTTGCGCTGGCCCAACGCCGGGCCGGTCAAGATGGCCTTGCCCTACGCCCTCACGCTGGAGGAGCCGGACCGCTGGATCGCCCTCTACGAGTGGCTGCGGGATTCGGCCCTGGTATCGCTGGAGGGAGAGAGTCCCGATAGAGAGGGAATCGCCGGGCATTTCGGCCCGGAAAGCCCCTCCTACCAGCGCGACATCGCTGCTCTTAAGACCCTCTACGAAGAGAACGCCGACCTTGGAACCATCCGGATCAAACGGCGGTTGTGGTACGACCTGCTGCGCACCGCCCTGGGGGAGATTGCCTACACCACGGAGGGGATGAGTGCCGAGGCTCAAGCGCGACTGGCCAAGGTCGGCGTCGGCCCGGAGGAGATGGACGATCTGTTCGTCCGGCACACCTACCTGAGCGCCGTCATCGGCATGGTGGTACAGGCCTCCTTTGGCATCGACATACGCCGCTTGGCCGAGACCGACCCTGCCGACCTTCTCCAAGGCCGGGAGTTGTACCGCGCCACCGGGTTGCAGGGGGTGCTGGAGTCGGACTTCTTCGCATGGCCCAACGAGGTCGGCGGCAAGCCGCTGCTGCAAACCCTGGCCCGCCGCGTGGCCCGGTTCGACTGGGCCGAGGCCCCGCCGGACACCGCCGCAACCCTGTACGAGTCGGTCATCCCGCCGGAGGAACGGCGGCAGCTGGGCGAATACTACACCCCCGCATGGCTGGTCCGCGCCATGATGCGAGAGTTGGTGGACGACCCGCTGAGTCAGCGCGTGCTGGATCCGGCCTGCGGCTCCGGCACCTTCGTGGCCGAGGCGGTGTCCCACTTCATCGCCGCCGCCAATGCAGCCAACTGGAACCCAGGGGAAGTCCTCAACAGGCTGCGAGAGGCGGTAACCGGCATCGACGTTCACCCCGTGGCGGTGCACCTTGCCCGGTCCGCCTGGACGTTGGCCGCCCGTCCTGCCATCAATGCCGCCAGCTCCGCCGGGTTCGACGCATCCCTGTCCATCCCTGTCTACCTGGGCGACGCCCTGCAACTGCGCTTTCGCACCGGAGATATGTTCGCCGAGCACAACGTCACGGTCCGGGTAGAGGATGAGGAGAACACCGAGTTGGTGTTCCCCACAAGCCTCGTGGAACGGGCTGAGGCCTTCGATGCCCTGATGGGGGACGTATCGGCCTCCATCGAGCGGGGAGACGACCCGTTCCTGGCCCTGGCCGACAACAACATCTACGACTCCGTTGAGCGCCGAGTCATGGACAACACCATAGCAACCATGAAGCGGCTCCACGACAAGGGGCGGAACCACATCTGGGCCTACTACGCCCGGAATATGGTGCGCCCCGTGGTGCTGTCCCGCTCCAAGGTGGACGTGGTGATCGGCAATCCGCCTTGGATCAACTATAACCAGACCGCCGACATCTTGCGGGACGAGTTGCTGAACCTGAGCCGGAACGCTTACGGTATCTGGGCCGGAGGACGCTACGCTACCCACCAGGACGTGGCTGGACTGTTCTTTGCCCGTAGCGTTGACCTGTACCTGAAGGATGGGGGCGTAATCGGCTTCGTGCTGCCCCACAGCGCGTTGCAGGCCGGGCAGTACTCCAAGTGGCGCAGTGGTCAGTGGCGGGCGCGCAAGTCAGGGCCGAGCGTCTCGGTGGACTTCACCTTCAAACCGGCCTGGGACTTGGAACAGCTGAAGCCCAACAGCTTCTTCCCAATACCCGCCTCGGTGGTCTTCGCTCGCAAGCTCTCACAAGACGTCTCCGGCAAGCCTTTGGCCGGGTCGGTGGAGCGGTGGCGAGGGACGGCCGGAGCTGAGGACGTGCGACGCGAGACAGCGGGCATCACCGACACCGGCGCGGCGGGCGAATCTCCCTACGGCGGTTACTCCCGGCAGGGCGCGACCATCGTCCCCCGCGTGCTGTTCTTCGTCAGCGAAACAGAGAACACCGCAATTGTGCAAGCAGCACCGACGGTCACGGTCAACCCCCGCCAAGGCAGTCAGGACAAGGCTCCCTGGAAGGACCTTGACCTGACCGCCATCACCAGCCAGACAGTGGAGAAGCGGCATCTGTTCAGCGTGGACCTAGGAGAGTCTATCGCGCCCTATGTCACGCTCGAGCCCCTGAAAGCGCTGCTGCCGCTGAAGCGGGGCGACGCCGCAATACCCACCGACCCCAACGGCCCCGGCGGCATCCGGCTGGGCGGGCTGGAACGGCGGATGCGGCAGCGCTGGCAAACCGTCAGCCGTATGTGGGAGGAGAACAAGGCTCTGGCCAACAACCTGAACCTGCTCGGTCAACTGGACTACATGGGCAAGCTGTCGTCGCAACTGGAGTGGCAGCAGGATGCGGGGAACGGGTTATTGCGTGTGGTGTACACCAAGTCAGGGGAGCCGACCGCAGCGTTGCTTCAAGACAGTGAGGCACTGATTGACCATCTTCTCTACTGGATTCCGTGCAGTACCATTGACGAGGCTAACTACCTGCTGGCCATCATCAACAGCGACGCCCTGCAAGCAGCCGTGAAGCCGTTGATGTCCAAGGGCCAGTTCGGACCGCGGGACCTGCATAAGCACCTGTGGAAGCTGCCCATCCCCGAGTTCGACCCGACGCAGGAGTTGCACGTAGCCATAGGCGAGGCCGGGGCAACGGCGGCAGCCGAGGCTGGGAAGAAGTTGGAGAAACTCAGGGAACAGTGGGGCGACAAGCTGACCGTAACCATCGCCCGCCGCGAGCTGCGGAAGTGGCTGCGCATGTCGACCGAAGGCAATGCGGTGGAGGGCTGTGTGGGCAAGTTGCTCGCAGGGAAGATGGCCACCGCGTAACCCTTGCCAGATAGCAGTTGATGTAACTACCCGCGAGGCAAGACCTTCACGTAATCCGGATTGGGGTCGTCGGAACCCGGTATTTTCTGGTATCCGCGTCTTTCGAGCTTCTCTGGCAAGAACTCGCTGAAGACATCCTCTACCCACACCCACCAACATCCGGCTTGGATGGCGACTTCCTCAACCTCATCCATGAACGCTGAGAATCGTCCGGTACGGCGTGGCGGAGGTTGTATCCTGTCGTAGTTGCTTGCTCGGTCGTGATTTAGTACATGCAGAACGATTAGCGTATCCGGTACTATTCCGCCTTCCAAGTCCACGCGCCTAAATTCGCGCAACTTACCGTCGTCGACTAAACCCTTTTGCAACTTGCCCTCAAAGCGCCCCTTCCGGACGTAAGCAACCTGCCCGTCCAAGTCCTCAGCGTCCCAAAACTCTTGGACGGAATTGAAGTACCAATGCTTCGTTACTTCATCAAATTCGCCTGTCATGGGAGGGCTCTCAACTCTCTTCCCTCTTGTAGGATTCCCCGGAGGGTGGGTGGTGTCGAAAGTCTACCAAACCCGGAGGAAGGACGGTCTGCTGTACCCGGTCAGTGTACAGCAGACAAATGAGGAGTGACACGGCGGGGCGGTCAACGCGGTTGAGCTCTTGGGGCGGGTTGGCACCAAGCCGGACACTGGACATCGAGAGTCACCGCCTTCACTCACTTGCAGATGGCCTTTACCGGCTCTAACGACAGCTTCGGCTTGTTGGGACTGATCCGGCTGGTCGGCCTAGTCCATGAGTGCGACAACTGGTGCTGTCGGATACAACTCCAACTTTGGTAGGCTGAGGCATGGCCCTTTCCGACCGACAACTACTCGACGCCCTCAGCCGGACGCCGTTTATCGACTCGACGGAGCTGGCGGGCATCCTCGGCGAACCGCATGCCACGGTCCACCGCTCCCTGAGCAACCTGCTGGCCGAGGGCATCGTGGGGAGGGCGAGCCACGGCACCGCCCACCTGCCTTCAAGCCAGCGATACCACCTGACGGCCCAGGGCGTCGGCGAAGCCGCCTGGGTCCTCGGCTTTGCGACTCCCTCGGACTTCGTGCGGGCCTACCCCATGTCCAGGGAGTGGCTGGTGCTGCTCATCCGCAGGATGGACGCGGTGGCCAGCGTCTACCGCCTCGCCGCCTCGATGTCCCCCGGCATCGACGGGCTCCGGTCCCGGGTGGAGTTCCACCGCCGGGGGCGCTTCGACGCCACCATCACGCTCCACGACGGCCGCACCTTCGGCGTGGTGCGCCAGGGCCTCGCCCTTCGGCGCCGGTCGCTCTATGACCGGCTGCGGGCCATAGCGGAGTACGACTACACCCGCCGCCCCGACACCGTTCTGATCCTGGTTCCGAGCGTCTGGGAGGAGAGGCTGACGACGAGGTTTTGCGAGAACCGGAACCTCCGTGACTGCTACGTCGCCGTGGAGTCCAGGGATGCGCTGGAAGGACGGGACCTTCGCCTCTGGTGTTGCACCTCGTGGGTGATCGGTAGCAGGTTCTTTAGTCTGGAGGGCGTGGTCTCCCGCGCCAGCCCAGGCGGAGGGCCTCGCACGGAGTCGCCGGAGCGGAAGCGGGCGTCGCTGCCCCGTCCCGAGCGAATGACACAGGCTGCGCCGGCCTTCGGCGTCAGCCCTTCGGAGAAACGGACGCTCGACCTCATCACCGACCACCCGATGATCCCCCGTGAACACCTCGCCAACTGGCTCGGCGTCTCTGATGGGCGAGTCAGCCAGATGATGCGCAGCCTCGTCGATACCTGGGGCCTCATCGAGTGTCACGGCAAACGTGGAGACACCCGCTACACCCTGTCCGCCGAGGGCATACGCTACGTCACCCACCGGGACCGCGCCCAGCTCCCCACCACGCGGGGCATCTGGAGCACCGCCCTCACCACCGACAAACAGGGCCGCAGGCGTCACGTGGGGCACCGCATCGAGACGTGGGAGAGGCAGACGAAGCACGCAGACGGCATCACCTGGTTCCTCTCGAAGCTTCAGGCCGAGGCCAGGGACGACGCCTACAGCGAGCTGGTGTGGTCCGTCCCCACCGCCAGGTCCGACCGGGCCTACAACTGGGGCGATTCGGCCATCGCCCCGGACGCCGTGGGGCGGATGACCGCCCAGGGCCTTCAGATACCGTTCTACCTTGAGTACGAGCTCCGCGCCCGTCACCCCAGTGGAGTCGTCGCCCGCCTGGACCCCTATGAGGACTACTACTGGTCGAACGAGCCCAGGGAAGACCAGCCGCCGTACCCCGTCACCCTCTTCGTGGTGGACACCGAGGAGGTCGAGGCAACCTACGTGCTCACCGCCGCCCGGATGAGCCGGATGTCGCTGCCCATCTTCGTGTCCTGCCGGGCCGCTCTGTCCAACACAGGGATACTGGGACGGTCGTGGCGTCCACTGTGGGAGCCGGAGTCCCCGAGACGCGCTCTGTCCGAGTTGGAAGCTTACCAGTGGGACTCGCTCCACCACCGAATGCGTCATCGTCCTGTAGGGGGAAATAGATAGGGCCGATGCGTCCCTATCTCCCCTCTATGCTGGCTGGGGGGTACAAATTGGCACAACCGGCCCGATTTTCGTTGTCCGCCAACGGCCAAATCACCCCCTGTTTTAGCTACGAAACGGGGTTGACGTGTCGCCTGACCGGTCAGGGAGCAAAATGGGAAACTGTGCTAAAATAAGGGGTGACTCCTGGTACATTTTGTACCCCCGATACAACCGCTGACGTGTCAGCCGGTAGGAAAGGAAAAGCGATGGATGAGCCTGTCCGCTGGGTGACGAAAGCGGAGGCGGCTGAGGAGATGGAGATATCCTTCTCGACCCTGGATCGGAAGATCAGGAGTGGAGAGGTCGAGGTTGCCAGGGAGGGCCGCCGGGTCTACGTGCGGATGCAGGGGCCGGAGTATCTGAGCGACGCGGAGCTACTGCGCCGGGCCATCGCCAGGGAGGACGAGCTTCAGCGTGCCGTGCGCCAGTTGGAGCAAAACGTGTCGGAGTTGAAGCTTAGAGCATCCGAGTTGGAGCGGGAGCGGGATGAGGCCAGGGAGTCCGCGTCCGCCAGCAGACGGCCGTATTGGGAGCTTGAGAGGACGTACGAGAAGGAAGTCGCCGCGCACAAGGAGACGAATGAGTGTCAATCGCCACTATAGGCCAGTCGTCGCCAGGGTCATTGAGCCACCCTGTGGGCCTGTAGATGGACTATTATCACCTTGAGGGTCAACCACCTCCTTTCGATCGAGCAGCGCCCTGTGTGGTGACAAGCGCTCGCGGTAGCTGGCGCCTTCTATGACGATCTGGTAGCTGGCGTTGGCGAGCCGGTCGAGGGCGCTGTTTCCCAGGATGGAGTCGTCGAAGAGTCCGAGCCACTCGTCGACCGCCCTGTTGGAGGTGATGACGAAGCTGGCGGTACGATGCCTGGCGATGACCAGGTAGAGGTCTATGGACTGCTGTTGGGTCATCCTGTGGAGACCGAGGTCGTCGAGGATGAGCAGGTCCGGGGCGAGAAGGAGCGGAAGGTCTTGTCCGTGGAGTGGTCCACCCTGGCCTGAGCCATGGCCCTGATCGTCGGCATGTACGAAGCGGACGGAGTGCCCGGCTCTGACGGCAGCATATCCGAGGGCCTGAGCGATGAAGCTCTTGCCCACGCCGACCGGTCCGACGAGCAGGACGTGCTCGTTGCGGTCCAGGAACTGGAGGGAGAAGGCGGCGTCCAGGAGTCGTCGGTCGAGTGTGATGGATGCGGACCAGTCGAAGTCTTCGAGGCGGCAGGTCTGCTCGAAGCCGGCCCTCTGTAGGCGGAGCTCGAGCCGCCTGTGGTCTCTGCGGTTGATCTCATCGGTCAGTATGATCTGCAGGAAGGATGCGTAGTCGAGCTGCTCCCTGCGTGCGAGAGCGACCCTCTCCGGCAGGGTGTTGAGCACGGCGCCGAGCTTGAGGCGCTTGAGCCGGGGTGAGTTCAGTCGTGGTGGTCATGGGCGTTCTCCTTGTGCTGATTGAGCGGTGCGGCCGTTGGCACGAGCGAAGAGGCGGGCCTGGCGAATCGACCTGGGGGCATCGGTGGAGGCTCCGGCTGCGTGGCCTCCTGCTCCAGGGCCTCAACGAGTATGCGCTCGAGACGGCGCACGTCGATCAGGTCTACGGAGAGAGCCCTCCGGCATGCGGCATCGAGACGCTCAGGGGAGTAGCGGCCGTATTGTGTCCCTGTCTGAGCTTGAGGGCAGCGGACCGTCGAAGAGACGCTCTAGGCTGCCACGGCCGGTCCCTGTGAGGCGCTGCGCTTGATCGCTCCGGCGCTCTGACGCTCAGCTCTGCCGGGTAGTCGTCGGGGTCGGTGGATCTGCCGCCGCGATCCTGGCGCGGGTGGAGATCAGTCTTCCCCGGTGGTAGATGCGCACCAGCTTGCTGCCGAACCTCCACTTTCTGCCCGGGCGGGCATGTCGCAGAGGGCACCGAGTAGAGAGCGTACTGGCAGGCTATGTGATGGTCGGGATGCACCTTGGCCGTGCGCCAGTCGGTCATCTCGTAGGGCTCTGCGTCCCACTCTCCGAGCGCGTGGCGCTCCTCATCCCGAAAGACGACCAGGGGCTGCTTGCGGGTGGTGCCGTGCACCCTCTGTCCGGCCACCTCCAGGCACCATCGCCTGGCAGCAGACCTCATGTCCGACAGACCCCTGAACTCCCCGCCCTTGAAGAACCGCTCCCGCACGTAGGGCACTCCACGCTCCACGCGCGGCTTGTCCCGGGGATGGCGCACCCGCGCCGGGTCTGAGATGAAGCCGCGGTGCTGGGAGTACTCCAGGAAGCCGCGCGTTAGACGGGGATGGAGCGGATCGACACCAGCCACTGCTGCGGGGAAGTTGTCGATCACCAGGTACTTGGGAACGCCCTCGAAGAAGGCCCAAGCAGCCTCCAACCCCTCGATCACATCGACGAGCTTCTGGCTGAACGTCGGCCAGACGAAGCTGTGCCGCGAGTAGGTCAGAACGATGATCAGCGCCCAGACCGCACGGCGGCGACCGGTCTCCGGGTCCTCTATCAAACCCAGCCGACCGAAGTCCATCTCCGCCACCTCGCCGGGCGCGCTCTCCCCCATCCGGACCGTCGCCGGACTTCGCCTCTGCCAGCCCCGTCGCTGGATGAACCGCCTCAACGACGTGTACGAGACCCGGCAGCCCCGGCCCGCAAGCAGCTCATGGATACGGGTCACCTGCAGGCGGTCGGCGGTGAGCCACTCGTAGACCTGGTCCGCCCAGGGGGCGAGGACCTCCTCGGTCGGTATCTCCACCTTCCGAGGGCCCGCAAGACTCAGCCCTGCCAGGCGGGCCAGCTGCTCCTCACTCGGAGCAGGACCGTCCCGGGCCAGCCCCGCCTCCACGACCGCCTCGATGTACCTGCGCACTGTCGCTCGCGACAGCCCCGTACCAGTTGATATACCTCGCTGGCTGATGCCGGACTGCCAGCGCCGCACCACTTCTGCTATCTCCACTCTCGACACCTCCCTGTACGCCATTGCTGCTCCTTACATCCAAGATGCAGCAATGGTCGCCAATCCGGCGCACAGGGTGGTCAATCACCTGGCGAAGTGGTCTATAGTTCCTGGCGATCTCTCTATCTACTGGTACATAGTTCCTGGCGTTTGACAGAATGAGCTGTTCATCGCAGTCCGCGTGGCCGTCTTCGTGCTGTTGGCGCTGCTAATCGCCAGTGTTCTCCTGTGGTGGTTTGTGCTGAGGTAAGAAGCGTCGCTATGAGCAATCTATGACAGTCACTTCTTACATATTCACCATCGTCATTTATGCCGTAGTTAGTGGTTTGGTGATATCAGCTCTTAATAGCTGGCTATTGAGGCTTGAGCCCATTTCACTAAGGTCAGTGATACCGAGGGTTTGGAACTATCTGAAGTCTGGACCTGTCTCGCTGGCTATTGCTGTACTGATTCTCGCCGTCGAGGTGGCTGTCGCTGTTACTGGCACTAGGGAGCAGCTTAGATTGGAATTTGGATTGCCCAACGACAACGTTGGGGCCTATTTCGTATACGCCTTTCTACATGCCGACATCAGGCACCTTCTGGAGAATATCGGCTCGCTGCTGATATGTGGGGGACTTGTCGAAGAGAGGATGAGAAGTCGATGGCTCTTGGTTTTGGCGGCTTTGTTTGTACCCTTGGGGGGCTATCTTGCTACGCTGACCGCCCCGATGTTCATTGATTCTCCCTGGACCGGCGATCTTCCTTCCGTGGGGTTTAGCATTGTTGTCTACGCCGTTCTTGTCCTATGTTCATTCTTCGTTATTGATTTTGTCCTGAAGGAGCGGTTGTTCAGGCTAGCTTCTGAGAGGTGGCAGAGGCTGTTAGGTACAGCGATAGTATCGCTGTTCTTCTTGTGCTCTTTCATCGCCGGCGTCAGCGATGGCCCCGGGGAATCAATCTTGGGGCATTCCATTGGAATGGCACTAGGAGCAGTAGCGGGAGGGATTTGCTGGGTTGTGCATAGAATCCGACACCAAGGTACCGCCTAACTTAGTTGACGTTGCTGGAAAGCTGCAAATGTCATTCGCCAGGCCCTATGGATCAGTCGTCGCAAGGGAACCGCGACGACCTGGAGCCCTGGGAGGCCAGCTTCGAGACCCGGAGCGACCGATGAATGCGGCGTCTACCCTGTTCAGAGAGGCAAGGACAGCCTCAGCCGGCTCCCCAAAGCCCACGTGCTACACCCCCACATCCATAGCCGTTTGCGCCGTGTTTTCCATCGCAGGCGCCGCTTTCGCGTTGTGTCGTGCCCCCCACCATCCATCGAATTTCAGCCCTTCAAACCGAACTGCGGCCTTTCACAGAGTGTTCACTGTTCACATCGTGTAGGGGGCCGTTTGCCCCAATTCCAGCTACGAATTCGCCCCTTCTGCCGTCTCGCCCCCAAACTCAATCTCCTGTACACCCCCTTCACATGGTCCCCACCCCTCCATTTCAGCGGAGCTTGCAAGGTGCATCACTTGATATACCTCACAGGGGCTGTGCGCCACATCGCCAACCGACTGCGGAGCGGGGATCGCCTGGGCATACTTCGCCGGGCCATGTCCTGCGTATCCCGCTCGGTTGATCGCCAGCGCCGCCGGCCCGTCACCCCGGTCTCCGTCTCCGTCTTCAGGG
>CBDHCU010000006.1:0-123374 GCA_965261325.1 Dehalococcoidia bacterium | reverse complement strand
TCGAGGAGCTATCCCCGCTCGCCGATGCATGCGCTCGGGGCTGGCAAACCTTCCTTGCCGACCTGTCGGCCAGCAGCCTTGCGGCGGGTACCGTCGCCTATCGGAACAGCAAGGGTGAGCGATTCGAGCAGGGCCTGAGCGAGGTACTGGACCACGTCGCTAACCACAACACCCACCACCGTGGCCAGATCGTCCTCCTCCTACGCCAAGCGGGGTTCGCTCCTCCCGTCACGGACCTTATCACCTATCAGAGAGCGGGCGGAAAATAGCCTCGGCCGGTCGCTGAGGACCCGCCAGCTGGTCTACCGTCCGAGCTCCACCCGTAGCCTGGCCAGCATCGAGCGGTCGAACGGATGCACTGCTCCCGGGTGCCCAGCAAGCGTGCCCGGTGACAGCCACCGTGGCGGCGGAAGCCAGGATCAGCGTCGCGGGCCGCCTCATCGCAGTGACCGCCTTCCCGCAGGGATACCACGGTCGGAAGAGACCTCTTGGAGGCTCTTCGCAACCGCTGGCGTCAGGACCTCAACACGGGCGGCTAGCACGGGGATTCTAGTACGATCTGGATGCCCGCGATTTGATGCCGTTTCCCCCCTATTTCAGGACGATGGACTCTGATATGGTCTAACGGCAAGAACGGCAGATCGTGCAGTCCTGATTGAACCTAAACGCTTCCTTGCCGGGATTCACGCCATCTGGGATATCTGATCGGCAGAAGGTCGTGGGCATGGGCGACCTCCACCGTCGCGGCGCGCTACGCCTACCGTGCAGGGCCAGAAAAAACCAGTGTTCGTCGGTCCGCAGGCGGCAACTAGCCGAACAGATCCTGAACTCGGCGACGCCGGGCTTCGGGCGACTGCCGTACTCCTTCCTCTATCCGCCTGCCTGGAAGATTCGCCACACCCGAACAACAAGATGACCGCCCGACACAGCAACGTGGGCTAACACCGCTGCCAAGAAGCTCCCGTATCCCCGCGCGCGCACCCACCGTGCCTTCCCCCTGCGATTCGCAGCCAAGGCCTCGCAATACTCAAACCGCAGGTCACTGATCAGCGGGTCGTAGATTTGCTCGTAGGACTTCTTGGAGCAAACGAACTCGGCGACGCCGCGCAGTAAGGAACCAACCGGCCGTCGGATTTTTTGGCGACTCGCCAATCGCACCAGCCAATTCGTTGCGGTTTGCCCGAATTCCCTTAGCCGCCTACGAAGATCAGGTCCCCGCGCTTTTTCTACGTGAGCAACCAGGCGCTCCCCAGCATGTCCAACGCGATAGTCCAGAGCGTTTGCCTTCGCCACTTGGCGGATGACTCTATGAAGGGCCAGGCTCGAGTAGTCCAGGACCTCCTGCGCTCTTCGGAATCCTTCCAGCATGGGAGAGCAGTCGAGCGCCTGTTGCGCCCGGCGAATGGTCTCGGACAGCTGGGAGTTGTCCATGGCCTCCTGCGCTCTTCGGAATCCTTCCAACACGGGAGAGCATTCCAGCGCTTTCTGCGTTCGACGAATGCTCTCCATCCCGGTGCTCAGAGCCTCGATCTGACGAAGGAGCCCCGAGGTGTCGTGGAAGCCGTTCATGCCGTGCTCCAGGAGGGGGCGAGCAACCGCATCCGCTCCCAAAAGCTAAGGACGCGCTTGCCGTGCCCGGTGGCCTGATAGACTCTCCGCACCACTCCACCCTCGGGTGCATCCTCCAGTCTGGACTCGACGTAGCCCTTGTCCGCCATCCGGCCCAGAGTCACATAGACCGTGCCGCGCTTCAATGCGTCGCTCGCACGGATCATCTCCAGGCCATACATGCTGCCCTGGTTCACCAGGAGGTCGAGGATGACCGCCTCCTTCTTCGACAACTTCGGAATCTCGTCCATGGTGCTATCTTACATTATGTAAGACTGCCCCGCAAGACGCCCCAACGGGATGGATGCAGAATCGGCCATCAGGGTAGGTGGCACACATGAGCCACACGGTCCGACCGAGAAGCTGCGGCCCTGGCGAGCCGAGGGGTCGGCCCGCGAGCCGCTCGATCAACCAGTACGCCGCGGTCATTCGGCGTTGACCGAACGGGCTGCCGACCTCCGGCAGCTTCGACGATTGCGGAAGCAGACGCCGAAGACCGTCTCGTACCGGACAGCCTCTCGCCGGTGGAGGGCACGGCTCCTTCATGCCATCGCACCGGTACCCCTGTGAAGGGCAGCGCCACGGTCCCGCCAAATGTCCGCCATTTTGCCCCGATTTTCCCGCCATTCGAACACGACAGGCCCGGTCACGGCCTCACGGCAAGAACGGCAGATCGTGCAGTCCTAGTTAGACTTAGACGATTTATTGCCGGGATTCACGCCATCTTGGAGACACCTGATAAGCGTGAGGGCGGTAGTTCGAGTCTACCCAAGCCCATTTGACTGGCGGAAACGAGGTTCGTTCCCGCCAGTGGGTGACGACCGGGCCTCCAGCGACCCTTGAGGGGCCTGCCTGAGCCTGTTCTCGTCGGCCCGCTGGTAGCACTGGAGAACTCTCTGGACCGTCCGCCAGAGCACCGTCGCTGGATTCGTGTGGGAAACGTGGAGCCCTACTCAGCCGCTAGGTAGTCGAGGGGCGATCCGGGCACTATCCAGAGGACGCTGAGAGCGGTGTTGTAGCTCGGCATCGGCACCGTTAGCTCGCGAACGGTTTCGTGTCCCTGTAGGCGCTGATCCTCCAGCCAAGCGTCGGCAGGTACCTCGTCCTCCCGCTCTTCGACGAATCCGTCCCGGAAGAATTCCCCGGCGCACGACCGGAGGTCCAGTCGGGACCCCATGTCGCGAATGCGGAAGGGGAAGTCACTACACACATGAAACGACTTCAGCCTCCCAGCCTCCGAACGGACCAGTGCACAGACGTGGACGGCCACATCGATGACGCGATGGATGGCCGCCGAGATAGTGACCTCGAAAGCGCTCGATATATTGTCCAACGTCGCGAGAGTTAGTTGGTTCGGATCAAGGTAGGATCGGAAGATCATCTGGGGCATCAGGAGCTCGCCAGCGAAAGCGTTCGCTTCTGGCTCTTCGGTCCTTCGAGCATGGCCTGGGACCATGTCCTCAAACCTGCATTGCTCGATTTGATTCCGACCAGCGTGCAACAGGAAGTGACCGATCTCGTGGGCGACACAGAAGCGACGCTGGCCCTCAGACTTGATCGATGAGCTCACGCGTACCACGCCCCGGGGGCCTTTTCGAACCAAACGAGCCCATGAACCGCTCAACGGGCCGGTGGTCACGTAGAGACCCTGATCCAGCGCAATCGCCTCGATGTCGATTTCGGCCGGAGTCCGAATTGCATAATCCTCGACGAGGCAACGTGCAGTCCACGCAGCTATCCGATACCTCCGGTACTCAGATGTCACCCTCGATGCCCCTATCGGCCTCAATCTCATTGAGAAATTCAATGAGATCCGCGTCCTCTTGGAAGCTCGCAAGATCGTCGGCAGTGTACCTCTCAAGCTTGCGATGGTAAGCTTCGTAGACAGGGCCGCCGGCTTCTCCTGCAAGGGCACGTGCAACATCTGCCCAGGCTGAATCGAGGGATTCCTTGCGATACCCGGACCATTCCGTCACGATTTCTCGGACCCGTGCGAGCTTCCGTTTCGCTTCAATCAGGCGCATGCGCTTCTTGTGGTCCGCAATAAGTTTGAGGCCCGCAGTGGTGGTTGCAGTGACATCGATCCCGCTCGCTTCGAGGGAACGCCGGATGCTATCAAGGCCGACAGATTGATCAGCAAGGTTCTCATGGAGCTGCGAGAAGAAGTCGAGCCTCCAGTCGTCGGATGACATAGCTACGCTCCCTCCTGCAGACGGACCAGACGCCTCTTGATCTTCTGCTTGATGCGGTACACATCTGCAACGCCGAGCCCCGTTTCCTTTGCAATCTCGGCCGGCTTGACAAATTCTTGGAACAAGCAGATTAGGACGAGTTGGTCCTCGTCGTCGTGGAACTCCCCGAGGATCTTCTCCTCAAGCTGCGCTCTCTCAAGCTCGAGATCGGCACCGGCGTTTGGTGACACGGCTGCCGCGACTAGGTCGCGACCTTCGGGATCGACCGCAGCCAGCTCGGATCTCTGCCTCTCAGCTGCTTTCAGCATCTCTGAGAAGATGCTCTTTACGACGCTCTTAAGATACGCGGTTAGCGTGGGTTCCTTCTGGGGATCCCAAGGCCGTCTCCGACCATCTAGGACGCGGCTAAGCGCCTCCATCGCCAAGCCCGGGGCATCATACCCCTGCGGCAGCACGCCACGGGGGATCCACCGGGTCCTGGTACAGATGAGGAAGTTGGCGTAGTCGGTTAACTCAAGAATCAACTGCTCCTGGTCGCGTCTTGTCAGAGATGTGATGGCGCTTCCTGCGAGCGCAGCATCTTTTTCTCCAGCCAATTCGTACTCCGAGCGTCAAGTGCGGTAAGCTTGTGTCGGCAGGCAACGATACGACGAATGGGCGTTGCGGCCAAGGAATCATCGGCGGGCCTTCCTCCTCCGTCTTCTGGAGAAAGGCCAGGCATCACGCAACTCTCTGAGGTCGGGATGACAGTCGCGCACCCGTGACCCGCTACCACACGGACATCCGAAATGGCCCATCGGTCTATCCCGGATGGCCTCAAGGAACCGGAGGACAACATCCTCCTCGACGTCAAATCGCTCCTGCACCGCCCTCACCAGTCGCCATTCCGCAGCTGCTTGGCCGAGGTTGTCTCGGACCTCGATCAGGTCCACATGACACCGGGCCACGGGTCTCCGCCGACCACAGGGACATGGATCTTGGTCAAGCAGCCCGAGGCCCATCGCGATCAATCCCCGCCATCCCACAACGTCGTCCTCTGATTCCAGCAGCTCCTTGTAGAACTGGACGGCTGCGATCGCACCGTGCTCCCATTCGCCGTGTACCCAGGATCCACCCCGCGCCCGGTGGCTTTGGTTCGTGAAGAACGAACGCAGCGGGCCGTCAAGGTAGGATCTAAAGGGAGCTCCGCGGCGGAAGGATCGATATCGTTCCTCGGGAAGCAACACACATGCAGTGCCATCCGTGCCAATCATGTGGTTGTCCGGGATGGCTGGAATCCTGCCCCCAGTCTCTCTCACAATCGGCAGGCCATACGGATCGTCGCGTGGCAGTTCGATGGACACTGCCCAGCGATCAAGGACGCTGCCGTCGGCATCGAGGATCGGGAACGTCCCGCGAATCTCGGCTCGTCCGACGCTGGTGTCGAGCCGGAGCGTTGGATAGTGGCGTCGAAGGTCCTTCCGGATATCGTCGGCGAGATCCGGCTTCTCCTCGTACCAGGGACGGGCTATCTCTTTGGAAGCCACGGTCGGCTAGGTGAAGTGCGGGAGGCGGCCTGCCCGATCGCAACCGAAAGCGCAGCTTCGGTCTTCACCTCCTTGGGCAGCTTGTCGAAGACGGACTCCCAGTCGTGGTTGTCGATGGATTCGAGGGTAAGCGAGGCCCATGCGGCGAGGTCTGATCGGGCCTCGTCCACGAGCGGCTTGAGATCGTTGTTGGAGTTGGCCGGATCCTCTACGTGGAGGCCATCGGGGTTGTCGCGGAACACTGTAAAGACGTGTTCCAGCTGCGCACTCAGCCTTGTTGCCTTCCGGTACTTGAGGAGATCGACGGCGAGGAGCTCCAACACAAAGGTCTTGATCCCGATGTCGCGTCGGTACCGCCACAGCTTCAGGAGCCTTATCGCGTCACGGATCCCACTGTCCCGGATGTGCTCGACGTGTACCTGAAGGTTGGTCTTCAGGCGTGCCTTGCCACCCCCCTCCTGATGCAGGAAGGCGTCGCCACGCTTTTCGTTCGTGTATCTTCCCGGCACGACATCGATCCTGAAGTCCGTGCGTGAGACCAGAGCGCCCTTTTCCATCACGCGCAGAGCGGATCGCTTCCGCTGAACATGGTAGTCTTCCGTCAGCGCCTCTGCGCAGGCATCGTAGATCTCACTCAAGGTTTGGCCAGCAGAAGTGTCGTCGTGACCGAAGTAGCACGCTACATCAAGGTCGTACGCGTCCCGGATCATGGTCTTCTTCGTGTAGGACCCCGCGTATCGGATGTCCGGACTCGACTCGCTGAAGTGGTCCTCCAGCGCGGTCTGCACATCGGCGCGGTGCGCGCGTAGTTCGTTGAGCTCTTTGTTCGTGAGCCGCTGCCGGGAGAGTACGGTCTTCAGGTATTGGTCAGTTGTCATTCGAATTCCTTAGGCAAGAGATGATGGTCATTCGGGCCCGGACGCCGTGTGTGTCTGATTGAAGAGGCCCGTACTGGATACTGCGCACGCCAATAAGGAATTCGTCACGGGCGGTCCCAATGCTTCCCGACCACGATCGTCTCTTCGAAGCCCGCGTCCCCGCGCTTGTCGTACACAACGAGGCGAGGATGCGCCTTTGGCATCCGGTCCAGCCCCATGGCCACGGCTGCAGGTGCGGGCACTGCCGGTATCAGGTGGATCTCCTGCACGCCGGGATGCCTGCTAGTGACCCGTTGCAGTGTACCTCTGTAGCACGCACGGAAGGCCTCCAAGCTCTCCCGGAGCCGCAGACAGTCAAAGGAGGGGGTCAAGCCGTCAGGCGTGATCTCGTACACCGTGAACGAACTGTCCAAGGTGCCTGGGTAGTCCGTTGTCGGGACGGCACCACTGAGGGAACAGACCAGCGCGACCCGTTGTGGTTCGGTGCCCTCATGGAGCATCCGGCACTTGAACTCAACCGGATCGCCGTTCTCCTTCCACCGCCAGTCGTCGGTATCTCGGTGGCGCTGAAACAGGGATGTAGGGAACTTGTTGGAAAGACAGTTGCCGAGTGCGACGAGGAAGGGAATCGGCGCTAACGCGAAAACTGCAATGTTCGCGACGCCGGTCTGACGAAGGGAAGCATAGAATCGTTGAGTTCTGTGCTGGATGGTATCCACGCTCGACTGCCAGTAGGCCTCGTTCCTGCCTTCCATGGCGGGAGCCAAGTCGATGGCGTGGACCTCCCGCCGATCAAGGTAGAACGGTACGATGGCCGACTGCATGTCGGCGAACGGGATTGCCACTGGCGAAGACCCGATGACGGCCGTCAGTACGAGGGCCACAGCTTGCTTGTCGGCTTTCGCTGCGGTGAGCATTCGGATCCGAGCTTCATGGTCCTTCTTGAACTCCTGGAGGGCCTCGACCGCGTAGAGATGGGGATTGTCGTCGATCAGTTTGTGGCACTGGGGACAGAGCAACATCAGGTTTGACAGATCGTTCCGCTCGGCGGAGGAGAGAGGGGCTTCTCCACGCGGCCCGGCCTGGCGGAACGCAACGATATGCGCCATCTGAGCGAAGTTTCCCGTTCGATGCGTGATGTGGTGTGTCAGCAGGTAGCGATTGCAGTTATCGAACTCGCACCTGCCGCCCGCCCGCGTGAACAGGAGGACACGGGTATCCGCCTTGGGCTGACGACTGAGATGCACGACTGAACATGGCTGTGACATCGATTCGGCTGGACCTCGTCTGGTTACATGTGCTTGACGCATTGCTCTCACTCCCTACTGCGCGGCGAGCGAGAGAATGTGTCAGAGAGGAGGCCCCCCGGTTCTCGGACTTTCCCACGCCGGGGACCGCAGGCGCGAAGGCGAGCCATGGACCGGAGACACGGGGCGTTACACGACTCGTGTTGGGTGCCCCACCCGGGGAGTAGGGCGAGCGGGTCACGTTTCCGGCGGACGAGTGCCGGTGACCAGGGAACTAGAACACCACTTTCGCGTTTCGCTGGTTGGTCGCGCTGAGCAACGGGTGCAGCCGATGGGAGCTGTTGCCACTAACGGCCCGCACCTGGGAGCACCTGTGAGCGCGACCCGCCAGCCAAGCAGGCAGCCCAATCCGGTCGGCTCACGGCGCCCATGCGGTGTAGACACACTCACAGCTGATCGACCACACCCAGCGGAGAGGAGCTAGAGACGGGCAGGTCATATGGGATGAGATTCGACCTGGATTCCCGCCATTTGGGTACTGCAAAGCTTGACCTCGACTTGACGGCAAATGCGGCAGATCGTGCAGTCCTAATTGAACTTAGGGGATTTCATGCCGTGAATCGCATCAGTTGGACCACGCCTTGTCGTCCTGCCGCCTCAGCGGTGGAGGCAGAACCGACCCGGCCCGGTTTGTCTTGGGACCGAGCGGCGGCAAGGGTGCGTCCACGTGGCGTCTTTTCGGTCGAGCCTGGTACCTCGAAGAACTGGAGTGGCGCTTCAACAACAGCGACAACCCCGACATCTTCCCGGACACACCCCGGCCCTTCCATACTTTCTACGCTCGCCTCCGCGGGCACCGAACAGCCCAGGCCTTCCCCGTGACCTGGAACTGCAGAGCAACTGACATACCGAAAAATGGAAAAGACAAGCTTCCCGACCATGAACTCATGGAAAAATTAGACGTCCCATCACACCCAGCCCTAGTGAGCGATCCCGGCTAGTCCTCAAGCAAGCGTGATGGGGTTGTGGGGCCTGGAGCCCGAGCATCCGACCCGTCCGGCTCATCCAACCAAGCGGCCCGCCGCGAGACCGCCCGGACCGGGCGGGCCATCCGTCAGGCGGGTCACCCGGGTGCTCGGGGAGTATGGCGACCGACAGGCCTGCCTCAAGCGGATCGTCGAGTTGAAGGACCTCCACCGATTCTCGAGCGCCGGAACGATGATCGACGGCCTCAACCACACGGCGCACGAGACGGCTCCCTGGAGGCGGATCTTGAACGCGGATCGGCGAGGGTGGGTGCTGATCGGTGGGTTAACATCAGACATCGGGGTGCATGTGCACCGAAACGCCATTTCCATGTGCGTGCCAGCGCTTACGTATGTGGCTGGTTCTCTTGCAGTTGCGACATGGCCGCCGGATACGGTGTTGCCGCTCCGGGGCACGCGGCCGTTGACGGGAGCGACCCCCCCCTTTTGGGATGCCTCGATCGGCATCGGGGAGGGATGACATGTGCAAGCCCATGCCACCCTCCTCCTAGGGGTCGCTCCCAGTCCAATGATCCCTGCGGGAAGGCCGTCGAGCCGATGAGGTCGGCGCCACTCGTCCTGCCTCATTTCGCTTGGGTGGCCGCCGTCGGGCACGCTGTCCGGGTGCCCGACGGCGGCCCGGGCGGGGATCAGGATCGACCGAGAGCTCTATGACCAGTACCTTGACCGGCGAGATTACCGCTGGCAACCCGAGGGAGCGTAGGGCCTTCACCTGGGAGGACTCTTCCGAGGGTGCGTGCAAGAGCGGTACAATCAAGAAAGCACATGGCACTTTGGATGTTGGCGGACACCGGTTCATCACCGGCAGTGGTACTGGAGCTCCGGCCAAGGGCCAAGACAGTGACCGCGACCACCCACGATTGGGGCGAGGCGGTCAACATGCATGGCGGATTCGGACGCTGGGCAGGTCGATGAGTGGGTCATGGTGGGGGCGCGTCTTCAGGGCGCGTCCTCGATCCTCGGGGGAACGAATGGTCAAGAGAGACGAGACGCCAGAACTCATCGAGGCAAGGAAAGAACTGGCGAAGAGTCGCGTGCGGGTCTGCGTCACGCATCTCGCCGCAGCCTTCGTGTTCGGGGGCGGTGCGGTGCTGGTCCTCGCATTGGGCGCTGGATGGGTGAAGGCCGGTGACGCCAACGTCATCGCCATGAAGGAGGTCTTCATGACTGTCCTACCGATCGCGACCGGAGTGATCACCTACTGGTTTGCGGATCGAGCGGTGAGTAAGCGGCGCCCAGACGAGGGTTCGGTGGACCGGGATCGCGCGCAGGATCGGGGGGACACATAGAGTAAGTAGCTGGCGCGCCCTGATGGGCCCGCGCCGACCGGGCAGGACCTGGTGTAACCGCAAGGATCGTGAGTCATGCCTCTGTGAATCGCCGCCGGGGCCATTAGTGAATCGATGGCCGAGGTCGTTTTCGAGTTCCGGTCCAGGCATGAGGTGAACCGCGGCACGCGCGGAATGATAGCTAGGATTGGCCTGAGCGGAACTCGCCTCTTTCCACGCGAACTCGGTCACTCAGCCCCAGGTCATCTAAGGCTTGTTCCAGTTCCGCCTCGAGCGTCCGAACCGACACGGCGCCGACGCTTGCGCGGAACTCGATACCGACGCTGAGGTCGTCTAAGTGTCGCAGCTTCGGCAAGATCTTGGTTCCAAGCCTGTTCCAGACTTCCGTAGGCACGGTGCCAGTAATTCGGAGTGTCGTGTGCCCCTCGTCTACGGTCGGTAGGGGGGGCGGCAACGGGTCAGGATGAGGGTCTGGTGGTGGTAGAGGGTCAGGCTCGGGCTCGGGAGTGACTCTGAGGGCTTCGGCCTTCTCCTTTGTCAACAGGAAGACACCCGATTCAAAGACGACCTCTTCTTGGCGGATCGGCTCGTCATACCACAGCCGACTGTAGGTGCCACCGTTTTTGGCACCGGATGCCAAGCCGAAATCTCCGTTCTCCACGAACGCTGTGATCTGCCTACGGAGGATGGTATCGGGGTCGATCAACCGCGTTAGCGAGCCGTCGAGGAAGCTCTGTCGCAAGCTCGTGAGCGGCCATGCCCCGGTGCTCTGGAACGTGGGCGGCCAATGACGGTCAATGTAACCGGCGCCTACGCTCTCGTTCAGCAGGGCCGCGGATTTCAACGCTCCGATGACGCGGCCGCAGAGCGTTTCGCTCGCGCTGGCGTGACCGGCGCCGAGGTCGATGCGTTTGAGACCGTACTGCGCCTCTGAATCGGACAGTGCCACAAAGCGATAGCTGGCCCACACTTCGTCCTTGGAGGCTTCCTCCGCTTCGCTGACCTTGACCTGGACTTCGGCACGGTCAGCACGGTCGAACTCGGCACCTAGGACACCCTCCGCTACCTCGCGCGCCACACGCTGCCAAGCAAGCCACAACTCAACCTTCTCGCGAAGTTCCCGTCCTGGTTTCCTGGCGCACCAGACCAACGAGCCAGGGTAGAGCCGTGGGGACTTGCCCCGTTCCTTCGTCCATTCGCCGATCCGCTCGACTACCTGGTCACTGTCCTTCCATTCCGTCTCCGGGTCGACGACGATCAATGCGAGGCGCGGCGAGTCCTGGACTGCGGCACTGTCCTCCGGGAAGACGACGACGGGCAGGGTTGCACCACGCTTGAACTCGCTCTCGACGAGCTTGCGGACTGCCGGTCTGATCACCGTTTCTTCGTCCAGCGAAGCACGCCGGTCGCTGACGACCTTCTTCAATGTCGCCTGGTGGTGGATGCGGTAGCCGTCCGTCCCGACCTTGCGAATGAAGAACCCGGATATCTCCAGGGCGGCCGCAGCGTTGTCAATGGTGGTGGTATCGACCTCTGGCTCACCAAGCGCGAAGCGCAGTTCGGGCAAATGAGCCACCTTGTCTACCTGTCCGCCGGAGGACTCGAATAGGATGGTCGTGCCCACGCGGCGGTGGATGTCGCGCAGAACACCCTGGGCGTCCACATCCAGGGCTTTCGCATGCGCCATCGGACCGGCCAGGTCGGAGTCGATGGCCACATCGAGCCGAGCCTCGCCCAATTGGCCCAAGACCACGGCGCGGAACTCCGGCACGTCTAATGGCGCCGATCCGAGCGTGATGAGCGACTCCGTGCGTGCCTTTCCGAAGTGCTCGCGAGCGGCCCAAGAAATCCACTGCGCAAGCATGGCCAGTGCGCCGCGAGTCTGCTGGAACTGGGCGAGTGCGCGCCACTTCCGTTGAAAGACGGATAGGGTCGCTGGATGGAACGGGTAACACGCCTCAAACCGGCCCCTCAGAAACTCCCTTGCCTTGGTCTCTGTCGTCGCCGTGTCGACTGCCAGCCACTCGGGGGGAAGGCGGGCCGTACGCTCGAAGCACCAGTCCGCATAGGCCTTGGCGACCTTCTTGCGAACGCGCACGGCACCGAGGTCTTCAAACAGCCGGCGACGCACGACCTCGCTGATCTCGGATTCGTCATTGGCGATCAAGTCGCGGGCGACGCGCCCGACCACCTTCTTGATCCGGTCCTGCCACTGCTGATCCCAATCGGTCATTTCGACCTGGCTGCGAGGCAAGCTGATGACGGCTGCAGCGTGCCTGGTGCCTGTGACGGCGACGGTCATGTTCTGAATGAAGGCGTGAAAGCTCTCGGCCATGCCTCGGTGGCGGTTGACGAAGTTCAGTACCTCGTCGAACAGTAGAAGAACGGGCGCGTCAGCGGCAGCAAATACTCTCGCCAGTGACTCCGTTCCCGGTGGCGTGGTCCGGGCGGCGGCACCAAGCGCAGCGACGCCCTCTTCGCCGGCCAGTTGGCGAGCCAGATCGATCCAGGGCGTCTCCCGTCCCTCCGCCGGATCCCAGGCATTGCCTACGAATACGCCGACGCGCGCGGAAGGCGCTTCCGCTATCCCAGCCTCGTTAAGAAGATCGGCCACGCCGGGGAGTTCAGAGGCCTCCGCGCCGGCGTTGGCCAGATGGTACAGCGAGGTGAGTGTGTGCGTCTTGCCACCACCGAACTGCGTGATCAGCGTAAGGACCGGCGCCGTGTTCTCGGTCTTGCCCGAGAGTCGCCGGAGCACCATCCCGGCATGCTCCTCCAACGCGCGGGTGAAGCAGGTCCGCGAGAAGAACTGCGCCGGATCGCGGTAATCCTCGGGAGCCGTCTGTGCGACCACTTGCTCGAGGGCGATGGCGAACTCGTCCGGACTGAACGAGCGGCCTTCCCGGACTTCCTGACGGAGGGTCACGACTTTGTACCACGGGTCCACGATTCTCCTCCAGTTACGGCCTTCGCATACGGTTGAACAGGTCCAGAGACGACTGCTTGAGGCGCGAGAGATTCGCGTATGCGACGGGCGCGAAATCCTTGGCTGCCTCGTACATGCGGTAGCGGATGCCGTCCGTAACGACGACGTCGCATTGGATGCCGAGGGCAGAGACGTACGCGAGCGCCTGACCGAGCGCACCCTCAACACCCGCACCCAGCCGTTTGGCCTCAATCAGGTAGTGGCAATGCTCTGGGACTCTGGGCAGCCTGGTGAACACGCTGACATCAACATGGCGCCACTGCACCGCAATCTTCTCGACGGGCCATCCCAGCGCACGCAGGAAAGGAACGACGTAGTGCACGACCAACTCGTCCTCCATGGGTCGCTCGCCGAACGTCACCGTGTCCCAATAGAGTGGTAATAGGTCATTTACCTGAGCCACGAGCTCCCGCAATTCGGGCGGTGGTGTCCCGAGTGTCGGTTCCTCCACCGGTAGGCTCGGCAAGGCGCGCGCTTGCCAATCCGTGGGTGGTGACTGAACAACCTGATTCGCGTACCTGACAATTTCCTCTGCCTGAATACGTGAGAGCCGGGGCGGGTTGGCGCCGAACACCCGGTTGCCGAGATCGTACGGTTCCGGAAGCGCACACCAGCGCACGCGCCGGGCGTGCTGTAGGTCCCACCCATTTACATCGTCGAATTGCGGTAGGTACTGGTAGTCCGATGCAACCAGGCCAACCGCACGAATGGTCGACAGACTCGTCCGAAGCAGCAATACGTCCCCGAAGCGAAGCTCGGCGGCGAAACGCCGAACGAACCCACCTTCGAATTCCTCGTCAGACCGTTCAGATCGCCAAGGCCCTGTATCCCCGGGACCGATCAGTGCGACGCCGTGCTCCAAGAATTGATCAGCGTAGGATCGGTCGACCGGACCGGCAGATACCTGCCATGTGGCGCGCCCGTTCAATTCGGTTGCCGTGCCGTCACCGTGGTACCGCCAACAGCATGGCATCGAGCAGCCGCTTTTCCCGGCTACCACGCGGGTACAGGGAAGACAGAGCGTTGGCAAGCCGCAGAAACTCGGGACCGCGATCCTGTTCGGCGCCGAGCAGCTTCCGCAGCGCATTGGCGTGGCCGCTGGCCTGAAGGAGCATGGCCGCGTGCACACGATCCAGCGTTGTAGCGTCTATCTCCTGGAGCTCCGCATCGCTGTGGAGGATGCTCTGCCGTCCGGGACGACGGTGCCTCGGCGTTGGCGTGGGCTCGAAGTCGGGGAAGAGTGTCGCCTGTACGTTGCCACTCGGGTCGCTCTCGATCCAGTCGGCGGCGGCGCCCGCGCCATCGCCGCCGAACAGCTCCTTGGCCCGCTCCGCAACAGGCAGCAGGCGCACCACGCCCTTTTCCTGCCCGACAATGCGTCCGATCCAGAGATCGAGGTCGATGCCCATCGGTTGGGCGAAGCGGCGCACGACGTCGAAGGGCAGGCTGAATCCCTTGGCCGCTACCTTGGCCACGACTTCCTCGTCCTGGTCTTTCTTGCTGTTCTCTTCGGAGGTGTCCGTGCTCTGCAGTGTCCAGAGGAAGAGCGCGGTCAGGCGTGCGTCTTCCTCCAGTGCACCCGTCAGGCCGTTGCGCGCCCGCGCTTCTGATGTGCCGAGCACCTGCTGAAGCGCCGCGTGGCCGACAACCTCCCAGACCTTCTCCAAGTACTCGGGCAAGCCTACGTTCCGGCCCTCCGCGGTCTCGACCGCACGGTAGCGGCTGAAGATCTCGAGTGCGGGCCCGATGCAAGCGAAGACAAGATCTGCGCCTCGGATTCCCTCGCCCTGCAACCGCTCCATCCAATCGGCCACGCGAGTGGGCAGTTCGCGCAGGACGTCCGCCCAGTCGCCGACGGGCGTATCGTCGGGGCGGGGCCGGCAAATGAGGTGGATGCTCGTAGCGAGGGCAGCTGAGTCACGGGCCCGCATACGAGCCGCTCGTTCAGTGGCGATCGGCCAAGAGGCAGTGATGGTCCAGCCGCTCCGAATCATTCCGGAGAGGAGAGCTTCCCGGCCCTCGGTGGTCTTGTGGGCGAACACGACAGCACCAATGCCGTCCTCACGCAATACGCGACGACCCTCGGCAAAGGCCTTGGCCATCGTCTCTTCGAACCAATCGTGATCCTTCCACTGGCCGTCGGCCTGTTTGGTTCCGTCCTGTACTATTTCAAATGTCTTAGGCGATAGTGGGTTGGATGCATCGAAAGGGTCTTGCAGGAGAGGGTGATCCGGCAACGCGCGTTTGAGCCAGACTAGGAAGAAGTCAGAGAGGTCGGCATAGGGTACAGAGTCGTAGTAGGGTGGATCGGTAAACCACACGTGAGTTGACTGATCGGGAAGCGGGTTCTTCGTTGCATCTGCTAGCAACGGAGAGGATGGAAGAGCTTCTGGTACTGGGGTGGCGGCAACATTCCGGGCTGTCGCGGCCAAGGCCGCAGCCAAGGAACCACTGGCCTGAGAAAAGACATTGCTCTCTGCAAAATCCCATCCCATCGGAACCGCATTCCCTTTAAAGAGTTGGTTGGGGCACTCAACGCCGACGCTCCAGTTGACAAGGCTACTGCACCGGTCCGCTAACTTGGAGCATACCATCGCCAGAAGAGAAGCGCAGTCTGAAGACAACGATCCGCTCGTATAATCCATATGAATCGCGGACGCCAGTTGTAAGAAAAAAATCTTCTGCCGCGCCGTGAACAGGTCACCCCATTGCAGCATTCCGTAGCGTTGAACGCGGAAGCCTAGGGTCCCAATCGGCGGCAGCGGCTCATCCGGCACCGGACACAGCCCCCGTTTCCCACCGCGTTCCCAGTTGTCTAGGATCGTCGCGATTCGCTCCTGTGCCCTATACACCGCCGCGTAGTCTGCATCCGTGGGTAGCCGGTAGTGTCGTCCCCTCTCCTCTGGCCGGAGTGTCACGACCGCCGTCATGCGTGCTCCGCCTACTCGGCGGCCCTGTTCATCGAAGACGACATCCGCCCCGCCCCGCTGGATTGCTAGTTGTGGCCGCACCCGATCAGGTGCCAAGACCGCACCACAGCAAAGGCAGGTCGCCCTGGCTCTTGTCACAGTGCCTCCATGAACGTCCTTCTCGGCAGCGGGCTCGAACACTTCGAATTCGACTCGCGGCAGTGCGCCTTGTGCCCGCTCGACCCGGGGTCGCAGCGCCCACTTCCGCCTCGGCTTCTTGCACAGCCAGAAGGAGCGCATGAGTGGAATCTCTGCGCCACAGTTCGGCGCCTCGCAACGCACCGTCCGCGCCCAGAGGTAGGCAATGGGTGTCGCACCGTCTGGGTCAGCCGGGTAGAGATGTGCTAGCTCCTTCTCGATTTGATCCCTGATTCTCTGCCCAACACGGGGCAACTCCCGGGCCAACATCCCCCCCCGTTTCTGAATGCCCTCAAGCTTGGCCTTCAGGATCAGGCAAGCCACCGGGTTAAGATCGCTGGCGAATGCCTCGCAGCCGAGCCGCAGCGCCTCCAGCGGGATCGAACCTCCGCCGGCAAACGGGTCGACGACCAGGGGAGGTTCTTCACCGTGTGCTGCCCTCACGAGCGCATGGCCGACATCTAGATAGGCGCGGTCGGCAGCACGGTCCCAGTTAGCGAAGTCGGCAATGAACTTCAGGATGATTCCGCGCAATCCCTCATCCGTATCAATGGTGTCCGACCACCCTTGCGGTCGCCCGTGTATGTCGAGGAGAATCCGCCGGGCTTCTCTCTTAAAGGTTGCCGGGCAGCGCTCATCGCATGGATCTGGGAGGAGAAGAGCCATCAGTACGGCCCGTGAGGATGCCAACGGTCGCCAAGCCCACCAGTGATGCAACTGGTTCGGTGTCCCCGTTCTCCGGGCTTTTTCTGCTAAAGCGTGTTGTCCGACCTGAGCGATGGGGAAGTCGACCTCCACGAGGCGCCTGCACTTCTTGGGAATCATTGGGCCTTTCCTGGGAGATGCCCGTCTGTCGATCCATCCACTGATTCGTTGAGGGATCCAGACACTGGCCTATTCTCTTTCTCTCGGGGGCTGCGCCATCGCATTGACGTCCAGCCAGTAGTGTTGAACCTTGGTGACCTCATGCCAGGGGAAACGGGCCGGGTCTTTGATCGGCTCCCGGAGTTCAGGGCTGCTCGCGCAGTTGGTCACCACGTAGAGCCAGAAGCAGTCCGGACGATCTTCGGCAACGCGGCGTTCGTTCGGCGTGAGTAGGATGCTCCCGGTAGCGGCTGCGAGACCCTTTACCTCGATCAGGCGCAGCTCACCAGACTGGAGATCAAGGCTGGTCACGTCGTAGCCCAGGTTCTTCTCATGGACGTCATAGACCTGACGTCCTTGCGCAGTCTCGTGCTCAATGACCACCTGCATGGCAGTCATCTCGGTTTCGGGATGTGGGCGTAGCCGTCGGACATCGAGGATACTGCCTTCCGGATGGGGCAGGATGAGTACGCTCGCCAACCGCTCGACACCCTGCAGTGTTACGGCCCGCTGCCGCCTGAGTTTTTCGCGTCGGCGTTCGCGCCGCGCTAACACCTCCGCGTGGCGGGTTTCTGCCTGTGTAAGGCGTCCCTCCGCGCCTGTGATCTCGTTAGCTACTTCATCTGCGGCGCGGCCGATCTCCTCGTCGATCCGCTGTAGAACCTCGGTCAACGAGAGCTCAACGTGTTCGCCGATCCGCTCGACTTCGGCCAGTCGTTCGGCGCGAACCTCTTCGATAAAGGGCACCAGGGCATTCTCGTTGAGCCAAGCGGTCGGCTCCGCGAGAGTGGCCACGGGCGGTAGATCATCGGACAAGACGGTGGGACTCATGTCACCGAGTACATCCGGCTCACGGAGGCGGGGCGACCGGTCGGCCGTCAGCTCCACGGTAAACAGTCGCTCGTGGATGACCTGACCGAGACCGTCCACAACACGCGCCCGGTAGAAATCGAGCCGCGCTGGCGCGTCGTGCGCCAGCGAGTGGAAGCAGGCGCCCCTGGCGAAGGCTTCCAGGCCGCGGTCGAGACTATGCCGGCGCAGAGCCTCGAATAGCGGATGTCCGGGCGTCACCCATTCGAGATTGTGTTTCTCGGCAGTCTCGCGATCGGTTGACATGCGCGGATAGCGATTCGCCAAATCGGTGAGACGCCAGTCCGGCTCACGCTCATACTTTCTTAGGCTGGGCGGTGTCCGACCCGGCTGAAACGTATGAGCCAGATCCCTCGCCGGCTTCAAGGCGAAGGCCGCATCTTGGGCAGATTCCTTGATGAACCGAGCAATGCTCTCGGGAACGACACGTCGCTCCTGGGCCCGGGCCCGCCGCTCAGTGAGCATGTCCAAGTTGAGCTTCTTCGCTGCCAAGCCCTCCAGCGCTGTCTGACAAATGGCTCGGAAATGACCCTCATCCACATCCATGAGCAGCCGCTCCTCTAGGTCGGCGTCACCTAGCTTGCCCGCGTAGTAGTCCCGCAGCACACGCTCCAGGTGAGCGGAGGGTAAGATCTCGCCCACGACGTTGAACACTGCATCGTCATCGAGGGCATCGCGGATCTCCTGGAGCTTGTCCAGGAGGCGCTGGAGTACCCGCCCCTCGATCGTGTTGGTCGCAACGAAGTTGAAGATCAGGCAGTCGTGCTGTTGTCCGTAGCGGTGGATGCGGCCCATGCGCTGTTCGAGCCGATTCGGGTTCCATGGGATGTCGTAGTTGAACAGGATGTGACAGCACTGAAGGTTGATGCCTTCACCGGCCGCCTCGGTGGCTACTAACACCTGGATCGCACCTTCGCGGAACTGCTGTTCCGTGTAGATCCGGCTCCCCGGTTCGTCGCGCGAGCCAGGCTTCATACCGCCGTGGATACAGCCCACGCTGAAGCCCCACGCTTTCAACTGCTCCATCAAATGGTCGAGGGTATCCTTGAACTCGGTGAAGAGCAGCAGTCGTTGGTCCGGGCAGTCGAAGAATCCCTCATCCTGCATGATCTGGTGAAGATGTCCGAGTTTCGCCTCGTTGGCCCAGCCCTCGACGGCCTTCGCCTCTCCGGCCAGCTCCACGAGTTCGGCCACCTCTTCACGTACCTGCTCGGCATTGCCGGCTAGCGTGACCGCTTCCAGCATTCGTTCCAGGCGCTCGCGCTCGGCTTCCTCGAACTCCTCGAGCTCTTCCCAGTCGGGTAGGTCCGGCGGCGCCGTCCGCACCAGCTCCTGAGCGCGCTTGAGACCCTCCTCCAGTCGCTTTGCTCGATTCTCGAGCGACCGCCGCATGGCGTACGTACTTGAGGCCAGGCGCCGCTGATATAGCGACATCAAGAAGCCGACCGCGCGAGCCCGTGGATCGTCGCCGTCCGCTGCGGCACGGGCGCTCTGCCGTTTCACGAACCGGGTGATCTTCTGGTAGAGCTCGAACTCTGGGCCATCGATGGAGAATGCAGCTGTGCGAGCGATGCGCTTGGTGAACACCGGCTTCGCGGTCCACGCTCCGTCGGCCTGGCGCTCCGGAAAATAGACCATCGCCTCCTTGGTGCGCCGCAGGTAGAAGGGTGCCCGCCTCCGATCCATGGCTTCGTGGATCGACTTCACGTCGGCGTAGGCGTCCCGGTCAAGCAGCTGCAGGAACAGCGTGAAGTTCTGTGGGTCGCCCTTGTGCGGGGTGGCGGTCAACAGCAGGAAATGATCGGTGCTGTCGCGCAGCATCTCCCCGAGCCTGTAGCGTTGGCTCTTATGGCTCTCGTCACGTGCCGACATGCGGTGCGCCTCGTCGACGATCACCAGATCCCAGTGCACCTGCTGCAGGCCAGGCAAGATCTCCGTGCGCTTGGCGAGGTCGAGCGATGTGATGATCTGCTTCTGCTCCATCCACTGGTTGACGCCGAATTGAACGCGGATGTCGCTGCCCTTCAGCACAACGAACTTCTCGTCGAATTTTTCCTTCAGCTCCCGCTGCCACTGAAACGACAGGTTCGCGGGACAGACCACGAGCACCCGTTCAATTAGGCCCCGCAGCTTCAGTTCACGGACCAGGAGGCCTGCCATGATGGTCTTGCCTGCACCCGCGTCGTCGGCAAGCAGGAAACGGACGCTGGGCAGCTTGAGAAGGTGTTCGTAGACCGCTTCAAGCTGGTGCGGCAGCGGATCCACGCGCGAGATGGAGAGTCCGAAATAGGGATCGAACTCCCAGGCAATGCCCAGCGAATAGGCCTGGAGGGCGATCCGCAATAGCCGCCCATCGCCATCGTAGGATAGAGCAGGATCGGCGACGCTCAGCGTCGCGATGTCAGCGGAGGTGAGTGTGACTCGCCGGAACCGTTCCGAGCGCTGGCCCACAAGGCCCGCCACCCAGATGCCGGGACCAATGGCACGAACGGTCTCTACCTGCATGGGCTCACTGAACAGGGGTCCGGTGAGGACCTGTCCTTCGCGGATGGGCACTTCAGCACTCAGCACTTCTACTCCCTGTTCTCATACCGTGCGGGATTGAGATTGGCTTTGGGTGTGAAGATCGCCTGTACCCATCGCGAAAGTCTGCCCCATTCTAACGTAGTCAACTGAAGACGCGACTCTAACCTCCCAATTGCTACTGCGTGGCCCACCTGCGGCACTCGCCCGCGGCGAAGACCGGCACGCCGTCAGTACCAGAGACTCCAAGCCAATCCTCACGGAACGGCTGTCTTGGATTGCCGCACGCCGAGTGTTACGCCCATGAGGCGTCGGCTGCTCGTCGGAACTTGGGCCCCCGGAGAGCCGCACCCATGGGCCCTTCCTTCGATCATGGTCTCGCCAGTCCAGCGATCCTTCGGTGGCAACGGTCGACGCTACAGGCCTAGCCCGGAAAAGTCACCAGGGGCGTGGCGATGGTCAAATCTCCGTCCTGGGAGGGGCTGAGGCCAGATCAGGGTACGTTGCGGCCACTCCAGAGATGCGGACTGGGATCTCGATGCTGTGACTGGCCTCTTTTTGCTCGACCGGGATGCGATCCGGGAGTCCGGGGCATGCCAGGGCACGCCCCGGAGCGAAGCCGTCCGAGGCGGAAGATGGGAGCGGGTCAGCGCGGCGTTACGCAGGTACCGGGCGTAGGCGTTGAGCAGCGGTCGCCAGCTTCCGGACGATCCGCTCGAAGAGTTCACGCAACGGGTAGAGCGTGGAGAAGGAGACCCGGATATTTCGCGTCGTCACCTTGATGGATCCGGCGATCTTCAGGAGCCGAGTGCGGATGGTCCCGGCCTGGGCCCGCGCCATCGAGGTGGATTGCAGTCCGAACTGGCGGATGATCTGCATCAGAACACCGGCGAAGGCCGAGAAGCAGGCCCGCAGCTGGTTGGTTCGCATCGTGGTCGCCGAGGTCCGGTCGGCAAACAGATCCAGCTGCTGCTCCCTGATCCGGTTTTCCATCTCGCCCCGTGCACGGTAGAGATCCTCGTACAGGGGCCTCGCCCGGATCGTCACCTTCGGGATGTTGGTGACGACGAATCTGGAATTGTAGCCACGCGGCCCCGGCAGCCACTCCGCCCTGGCTACGACACGACGTTTGCAGCTCCAGCTGTCGAGCGTTCGATAGCGGAAATCGCGGAATCGCCGAGAGGCCTTGCCGAGCATCACACACCGGCTCCCCGCTTTGCTCATCTGCCGTCTTATCTTTCGTTGTAGCCTGGGGTTACGCGACAAGCCGAGCACATACCAGATCCCGTTGTCCTCGCACCACCGCATGATCTGATCACGGCAGAAGCCCGCATCGCCGCGAACCGTGATCTTCACCTCCGGCCAGCGCGCCCGGATCCGCGCGACCACACGCTCCAGCTCCTCGACCGAACCCTCCGGGGCATCGATGCGCGACGGACGAAGCCGGACAGACAGCACATGGTCCCCACAGGTGATGTATAGAGGCAGATAACAGTAGTGGTCGTAGTAGCCGTTGAACTGACCCCCTTCCTGTTTGCCGTGCACCTCGATGTCCGTCGCATCGGCATCGAGCACGATCTCGCCGAGTCCATCCGGATGCATATCCAGGAAGAGGTCCACGAGCAGCTCGTCGATCGCATCCGCGTCTGCCACGATCTTCTTGTAGCGATCCTCTCTGGCCGTCTCCGCGCACCCCAGCTCCATCCGATTCAACGTGCTCGATCCCGCCAGCGGATACGCCCGGTCACGCACCCGCGCTCGCTGCTGACCCGTCAGGTCCTTGCGGCCCACCGCCAGCGCGAGCGTGCTGTCGGTGCGCAGCCGGTCATGGTCGGTGAGATCCTCATAGCCGAGTGCCAGAGCCATCACGCGCTGCGCGACCAGGTCCTGGACCGAGTGTTCCGTCCGCGCCTGGTCACGGTGATCGACAAAGCACTGCGCGATCCGCTCGGTCACACCCAAGACACGGTTCGCCTCCCGCAAGAGCGTCGCCCCCGCGTCGGATGTCAGCCGTCCGCCATTGAATCGGCCTGTCACTTGACGTCGACCCGCGTCTTGAAATACGAGCCTGTCTGTTGCACACTGTGCCATGATGGGTTTCGCTCCACGGTCAAGGGTAACTCATTATGACGACTACCCTTAACCCACCTGTAAGGTCCACCATCGACTGGCTTGGTGACTTTTCCGGGCTAGTCCGCGCTGCGGCAAGCCGGCACGACCGTATTCTCCGGCTTCCTTGACGCTCGTCCCGGTGCTCCAAGGGGTGACCACCCTACATCCCCGGCGGAAGACGATTTCCACCGGCAAGGAGCTCTCTGATCCGCGTAACCTCCCTCAGGGGAATCACCGATGACTCGCCTGGCAGTTTGATGTGCTGAATCTTCCCGCTCCGCACCCACTTGTTGACCGCCATAGTGCTCACACCTAACAGGTCCGCGGCCATAGCCTGGGGCACGAGTCCGTTCCACGGGATCCGCCATTCATACAACTCGCCATCGATCTCTCGTTGGATCGTCACGCCCTGCAAGTGACGGCGACGGTCCCACACGATTCTAGCTTCCGGAGGTTGGCAGTAGCTCATTGTTATTTAGGAAATTATAAACGTTTAAGATATCATACACGTTGGGAAGGCACACCGCAACGTTGAGCGGGGTGAGCTCGCCTTGCGGGCCGGTCGATGCTCAGACACCGTGTAACCACCCCAGGGTCACTCGCAGCCAGCATCTGTGCTCCTCAAGCTCAAAGGTCCGAAATGCCTGGCAGACCTAGTGCACTCTCCGGTGTCGAGCGCACTCTAGTGCTCGGTGTGTACCTTGTCGCAGCCTACGCGCTGAACGTCTGGCTCGTGGGCTCGTGGATTCCTTCCGGAGGGGATCAGGGCCTTTGGTTCTTGAGCGTAGTTGCGTTCTTCTCCTTTGCCCTACTCTCGGCCCCGTTTTTCACTCGCCCGGACGATGTAATTGCCGCAGCCCTTGCGTCGGGCCTCTTACTTTGGAGCACGGCCATCCCCTCCGTCGTGGGTCAGAGGGAGCTGGAGGGCTTAAGGATTCTCGGTCTCGCATATTCCGTTGTCGCGCTCGCCGTTTCAGGGGTCGCGAGCTTCTCACGACGAAGGCCGCCGGAGCGGAATCCAGGAATCGCTTCGGCCACATTCCGCGTCAGTACAACGATGGGAGCGCCTAGCGCGCTATTCGCATTTCCGGCACTGCTTGGAGCTTTTACTTTTTCTCAGGCAGAGCCGATGAAGCTTGGTGTCCAAGTGGCCGTTTGGGTTCTCGTCGTGACCATGCGACCCGTCGAAATCGTGGTTGAGGGCCTCAAGTTGCTACGAGAGGGGTCCGGTAGCTCTGGTGGCACTTCGGTAGTTGGGCAAATCTCGCGAGTCGATAGCCCGAATATCGTACGCCTCAGAATTTCAGACAGGACCGCCTGGGAGTCGAGCCCGGTACTGGCCACAACGCTTTCAGGCGGTGGTCGTCGTTGGCTTCTCCCCCTTTTCTCCCAAGTCCAGGGTGGGAATGTCGTCGGGACTGGACTTTGCTGTAAGCACTCTCCGCTGCCCACAAGACTACCGGCTGAAGGCTACGTATATCAGCAGGAGTCTCCTCCCAGCCGGGGGGAGCTGATTAAAGCTCTGACGAAAGTGGACATCGAGGCGGAACTGATCGGCTTTGTCGTTGAAGATTCGAGCATTAGCCGGATTCGGTTTGAGGTGGCTGGGGGACAGACTCTGCAACAAGGAAACTTGGTCTTCTGCGGTCAGGGCGAGGCAGCTGTCTACTACCAGATCCTTGATGCTCGAACCGCTGAAGAGACGTTTGAAGCGAATCCAAGAGGCACTCACATCGTCCTAGCCGGACAATTGGGGACGCCACGGACGGACCGTGGTTTTGTCCGTTTCGGCTGGGTACCAGAGATGAACGCTCCCGTGTTTCTGGCCAAGGAGCGCGCACTTCCCAGCGACCAAACAGAGGCTACCGGCGGGCTCCAAATCGGAGTGGTCCCCGGTAGTGATATCCCGGTGATGGGCTCTCTAGAGGGGATGCGGGAGCATCACACCGCCATCCTCGGCATGACCGGGACGGGAAAGACAGAACTTGCGTTGGACATTGTTCGACAGGCCGTCGAGGCGGGACAAAAGGTGATCTGCGTGGACTTCACGGGAGAGTACCGCCTGAGGCTCGCCGACTTGGATCCAGCTCTGGTCGGGCTGGATGAGGAGGAGAGTAAGGGTCTGACGGCGGCTGTTGAGGATATTGAAGTCGGGAAGTATGGGGCGGAAGATGAAAAGCTTGCGCTGACTTCCTTCCTAGAGACTGTGCGTCCCAAGTTTAGGGCGCAGGTAGAAGAGTTTCTACAAGCCGACGGAGCTGCCCTAGCTGTTGTCGAGCTTACAGAAATCGCCAACACCCGGGCGACCCTCCGGGCTACCGAGCTATACCTCTCTACCGTGTTCGCCTGGGCACGAGCGAACCGGCAGGCCCGGCGAATTCTCCTGGTACTCGAAGAGGCTCACACTATTATCCCGGAGATGAACGTCTTCGGGTTCGACAAGGGTGGGACTCAGGCTGTGGTTGCGCGGATGGGACAAATCGCTCTACAGGGTCGGAAATACGGCGTTGGACTACTCCTGATCTCGCAGAGGACCGCGCTCGTAAGCAAGACACTCTTGTCGCAGTGCAACACAGTTTTTTCCTTCGCCTTGGTGGATAAGACGAGTCTCGACTACTTGTCGAACGTATTCAGCTCGGAGCACGTCAGCGTGGTTTCTAGCCTGCCCTCCCGCCAGGCGGTTGCACATGGAGTGGGAGTCTTGTCCGACCGGCCAATCGTGGTCGAGATTCCCTTCGACCAACTGAAAATGGAGGCTAGCGAAGCTCTTCGGCGTCCGCTTGATACGGCAGCGACCGTCGAGTGAGACCGTGTCGAGCGCAAGTTTGCGGTCATGATCCCCCGCGCTAAGTTCGCCGCCACCGTATGCCTCATGCTGCATGACCAAGGGCGTGTCATGCTAGGGGGAAAAGGGACTGGCGTCAGCCTGCGGTCGCACGGCCGTCAGCCTGGCGTCGGACAGGCGCGGAGTACGAATACTCGAACCTCGAGGTCACGCGGCAGCGGCCCTCGGATCCCTCACCCGCTGGAGAAGAAAGAGCCCAAGAACGAATAGGCACGTCAGCATCAGAAAGCCGGGTCGCTGAGAGCGCTGTCGAAGAGACGAGGTCGAAAGCCGAGCGAACGGAATCCGCTGGAGGGGAAAGTGCGCAAGCTGGAGCGCGAGAACACTCGCCTGGAGAAGGAACTCGAGAAGGGGCGCCTGATCATCGACGTCCAGGGAAAGGTTGCAGGGCTGCTGGGATTGAGCCTCGAGGACGGGACGAACTCGTGAAGGCGGCCGAGGCGCTGGCCACGTACGTAGGGGTAAAGCCCGCGTGCGATGCGCTCAGGGTCGCCCGAGCCACGTTCTATCGTCGTCGGAGGCCATCGACCGGGCATCAGCAGCCCCGCCCGACCCCAGCCCGTGCCTTGAGCGAGAAGGAACGAGACAAGGTCTTCGACACGCTGTGTTCGGAGCGATTCGTGGACCGGTCCCCGGCCGAGGTTGTGGCGACCCTGCTCGACGAAGACGTCTACCTGTGCAGCGAACGTACGATGTATCGCGTTCTGGCCTCCGAGGTGCCAGTTCGAGAGCGCCGAGCGCAGCGGAGTCATCCCGAATACCAGAAACCCGAGTTGATGGCGACGGGCCCGGGCCAGGTCTGGTCCTGGGATATCACACGGCTGCTGGGGCCGAGGAAGTGGAGCTACTTCTACCTCTACGTCATCATGGACATCTTCAGCCGCTACATCGTGGGATGGATGGTGGCGGATCGGGAGAGCTCGGCCTTGGCCGGGCGCCTGATCCAGCAGAGTTGCCTGAAGCATGGCGTCCAGCCCCAGGTCCTGACCTTGCACTCCGATCGAGGAGCTCCGATGACGAGCCAATGCACGGCTCAGCTCCTCGCCGATCTCGGGGTGACCCGCTCGTTGAGCCGACCTCAGGTGTCGGATGACAATCCGTTCTCCGAGGCCCAGTTCAAGACCTTGAAGTACCATCCCTCGTTTCCTGGACGGTTCGAGGATCAGGGCCAGGCCAAAACCTTCGGTCGCTCGTTCTTCCGCTGCTACAACGCCGAGCACCGCCATGGTGGTATCTCGATGCTGACCCCCGAACAGGTCCACTTCGGGAATGCAGATCAGGTCATCGCCGGCAGGGAGGCCGTGCTACGCGAGGCCTGGGCCGCTCATCCCGACCGCTTCGTCTCCGGTGAGCCGAAGCCCAAACCGCTCCCGGAGGCCGTCTGGATCAATCCTCCAACCCCCTCCCTCACCACACAGGACATTGCTCTCTAATTAATTCCCAAGAGTGTCTCACTGGCGTTGACAGGCTCCGATAAAGGTTCTCAACTACCCTAAGAACTCGACACAATCGAACCGTAGAGTCCGAGAAGATTCAACGTGGATCGCACCATGAAGACCGCCTCTGACCGACTGAAATGGGCCTCGCTACTACCATGCACAGCGAGATTGCCAACTTCTCTTAGCTTCGCCAGGAACCCTGCGTACGCCTTAGCTTTCTTGGGGCCTACTAGGGACCGAAGCCCGACATCCACCCCCTCTCCCCCGGTTCGCTGCTGGGTTTCAATCGCAAGTCTTTCCAAGGCCTTCCGACATGCTTGGACGGCCTCTGGGAACCGCGCTTCATCGACCAGATCCTGAGCTTTGCGGACATGCACGAGGGCGCTACGGAATTCTTCCGCATAGGCGATGGAGTACGTGAGAAGGACGACCTCGTGTGTGAATCCACGCCAACGAGAAGCGAGCTCCGCCCACTTGGCCGTTGGGATCTCAACGCTCATGAGCCCGACGCTTGCCCTTAGCTCGAGATCAGCCTTCATGAAGGTTGGCCAGAGTTTGAGCCAGACATCGAGGCCTTTGTCTCCGGCGAACGAAGCGAGACGTTCGACGCGAGCGGGATCAATATCCGCAACTAGGTCCAGACTCACCGGTTGAAGATAGTTGGCGGATCGAGCCCAGTGTCCTGCTCCGAGCCAGTGCAAGACTGCGACGGGATTCTCTCCCCGAGTGAGGCTAAGTTCCCCGATCAGGCCGATCAGGCGGTACGCCTCAATCGGCTCCTCGGATAGCCCTTCTGCATGAACGTCGTGAAGGACGCATTCAAGGGACAATGCAAGACGTGGTCCTATTGATTCAGGAGCCTCCACTCGCGTGACTCTAAACTCCCCCGCTATTGCGCCGCCAATCACTAATTCAGTGTGTCCGAACATGATCTGAATCCTATATTTGACCTGACTTAACGTCTCATGCGTATCTGCCTGTTCTCGCTGTTCAGCCGCCGGTGCTCTTCACGCTCCTGTGTCGTCAGCCCCGTCCATCGATCTCTGCGGGAAGGCGGTAGGGCCGATGAGCAGGGCCGGTGGCCGAGCTGAGCGCCGCCACATCGACCGTAGCGGTTGAATATCTTTTGTGGCCAGGTAGCCAACCTCAGCTTGGACCTGATCGCCCTTGACGATCCGCACCCATGCCCCTCCCGCGTTTCTGGGACGTACGAAGCGTTTCGCCAGCGCCGTTCGAGGCATCCTAATTCAAATCGGTTCGACCGTAAGAATCTTATGTGGATCAAAACGAGGGCCGGCCGCCGTGGTTTCTTCAATCGGTGCGGCTAGGAGCGTACAGTCCTTGGCGGCGAGCCCTCTAGCAATGTGCCGAAGGTAGGTCGGATCCGACTTGGCTTCGCAGAATGCGGAGAGTTCGATAGCTGGTCTCTTCAATATGGCTTTGTCGCTATCAGCGTCGACTGAGCGGTTTGGGGTGCCACGTAGGATCAGGATGTGATCCGCATTCACGAGTTGGGCGATGCCCTCGCTGCCCACGGAAAAGCCACGGGGCGGCCGAAGCTCCACCGGCGAGTAGAAAAGCCCCATGTCGGGAAACCTGAAGTAGAAGTCGTTCCGCTTCAGTTTGTCAGATGATCTCACGCAGTGTTTCCAGACGATAAAGTCGTCGATGACGTACCGCATGGCCTCCGAGAACAGCTCGGCTTCAAGACGCGACATGTTTCGCAAGATCGAGAGCGTCCGAAGCGACACGCGTCCTGGAGTCCGGACCTCCCCGGCAAGAATTCTGGCCCATATACTCCGAATGTCTTCCTCGGATACATCCTGAACATACTCGAAGAACCTCGCTGTCCAGTCGTGATCGGGTTCATCGTCTATCACTTCCTCGTCGCCTAGCTCCTCCGCGGCTTGCCTCACCACAGAAACGATATTCTGTTGTCGTTTTTGTTCTTGGAACTCCAGACGTTGGATAATCTGCTCTCGCGTGATCTCCACCGTTCCACTCGTGGCATCGCGTGCGGTCAAAGCTCGCCGCGCACTTGCCTGTGCCTGAGCGATAGTCTGTAAGCTAGTCGCTTGAGAGCTTGCTTCAATGAGCTTGGCCTTAGCATGCTGTCTGGCCGTCCAAGGAGCAAGCATCGGCCCGGCAACCGCACCGATTCCGCTGGCGACAACGTTTACTAATTTCTCGAGACCGGGCACCTTGACGGTGACGTTTACCTCACCAATGCGCCATTTCCTTTCCTAGGAGGTTTGCCCGTGATCGTGACACTGCATGAGGACAGGGTATACTGATCGCCAGCAGGGCTCAAGGAGTTGGGAACCGCGAGAACACGAGGCCAGGCGGAGCAGGGAGAGCGCCAAGCCCTTGCAGACATCCCGATACCCCGGAGGCGGGAAGACGGGGGACCGGACATCGCCGAGGAAGCTTGCCGCAGACCGACGTCGGCCTCCAGACGCGCCTCTCCCTCCAGACCTCGCACCCGAGGGACCCGGACCGGATGACGCTGCCCACCCAGGCGTACCGAGCCCGGGTTGCTCCCATGCCGGTAGATCAATTCTCCTTCTCCCTTGCGGGCGTGCCTCGGACCCGCCAACCGCTCGACCTCTTCGTCCAGCACCCGCCCCACCTCCGCCAGCCCAAGCGGTATCAATTCCTGGATCAATTCCACCCGCATCTCGGTCCTCAGCGCCTCGATCGCTTCCCAGTCCAGTTCACTCGGCGCACCCATCCTTCGGTCCTTATTGCCTCGACGTACAAGCTGTGGCACTCTCTCCATTGGTGGCCTCCTTCCTCTCATGGTTCGGTGTTGTGTTCCTCACACCCACCTTACCCGAGGTCGGAGGTCACTTCAAATTCCAACTAAACTTAGGACACCCTCGTGGAGGGTACGATGATAACCGAGTCGTTATTTGCTCCTAGAGCCGCCGCTGAATCGGAACTCCCTACACAAATTCTCCCAATTGAATCTTCCGCGGAGCACAGGGAAAGGATAGTCCTTTGTTATCCGGACGAACTGAGGATCTGGAAAGCCGCGTCTGCCCTGTTCCGTCAGGGGATTGGGACGACTCGGTCGTTTACATCCAATCTCCACCTAGCATTAGACATGCTCATGCTTCAAGGAGTAAACACTCACAGTTCAGTGGCGCTGGTCGCTCAACACGGGTTGGTTGAGGACGGTGCGACCCTTGCTCGCCGACTACTTGAACTCAGTGTGCAGGCAGTATATATCGGCGGAGAATCGGATCCGGATATCCGATCTGAGAAGGCTGGACGCTACCTCGTATATCTCTGGCGCAGTGTGCCGAACGACGTTAGGACGCGTCTTCCTGACAGGATTCGTGAGGAATGGTCATCTGTGGAAAAGTCGTATGGGCACTTAGTGCCCTCGACACAAAAGAGGTGGGGCCCAAATTGGCGTAATATGTTTGCAGACTGCGGAATCGAAGACCTCTATCTATCAGACTACACTTTCTTGTCGGCGACTGCCCACGGATCTTACGAGGGACAAACGTTCCGGTATTCGATGTCCCCCATCCCGATGCAAGACCATCGGTTCCTGCCCCATCTCCTCATATATTCGTCCAGATACCTCGCCAGCATCGGAGAACATTGGAATGACTGTTTCGATGTTATCGACACGGATGAACTCGAGGCTTTGCGAATCGACCTCATAGCCTGGAACCGGTCGTAGCGCGGAAGAAGGTACATCTATAGCCCGGCTTGGCCTCCTAGCCCGGAAAAGTCACCAGGGGCGTGGCGATGGTCAAATCTCCGTCCTGGGAGGGGCTGAGGCCAGATCAGGGTGGGTTGCGGCCACTCCAGAGATGCGGATCTGGGATCTCGATGCTGTGACTGGCCTCTTTTTGCTCGACCGGGATGCGATCCGGGAGTCCGGGGCATGCCAGGGCACGCCCCGGAGCGAAGCCGTCCGAGGCGGAAGGTGGGAGTGGGTCAGCGCGGCGCTACGCAGGTACCGGGCGTAGGCGTTCAGCAGCGGTTGCCAGCTTCCGGACGATCCGCTCGAAGAGTTCACGCAACGGGTAGAGCGTGGAGAAGGAGACCCAGATCTTTCGCGTCGTCACCTTGATGGATCCGGCGATCTTCAGGAGCCGAGTGCGGATGGTCCCGGCCTGGGCCCGCGCCATCGAGGTGGATTGCAGTCCGAACTGGCGGATGATCTGCATCAGAACACCGGCGAAGGCCGAGAAGCAGGCCCGCAGCTGGTTGGTTCGCATCGTGGTCGCCGAGGTCCGGTCGGCAAACAGATCCAGCTGCTGCTCCCTGATCCGGTTTTCCATCTCGCCCCGTGCACAGTAGAGATCCTCGTACAGGGGCTTCGCCCGGATCGTCACCTTCGGGATGTTGGTGACGACGAATCTGGAATTGTAGCCACGCGGCCCCGGCAGCCACTCCGCCCTGGCTACGACACGACGTTTGCAGCTCCAGCCAGCGAGCGTTCGATAGCGGAAATCGCGGAATCGCCGAGAAGCCTTGCCGAGCATCACACACCGGCTCCCCGCTTTGCTCATCTACCGTCTTATCTTTCTTTGTAGCCTGGGGTTACGCGACAAGCCGAACACATACCAGATCCCGTTGTCCTCGCACCACCGCATGATCTGATCACGGCAGAAGCCCGCATCGCCGCGAACCGTGATCTTCACCTCCGGCCAGCGCGCCCGGATCCGCGCGACCACACGCTCCAGCTCCTCGACCGAACCCTCCGAGGCATCGATGCGCGACGGACGAAGCCGGACAGACAGCACAGGGTCCCCACAGGTGATGTATAGAGGCAGGTAACAGTAGTGGTCGTAGTAGCCGTTGAACTGACCCCCTTCCTGTTTGCCGTGCACCTTGATGTCCGTCGCATCGGCATCGAGCACGATCTCGCCGAGTCCATCCGGATGCATATCCAGGAAGAGGTCCACGAGCAGCTCGTCGATCGCATCCGCGTCTGCCACGATCTTCTTGTAGCGATCCTCTTTGGCCGTCTCCGCGCACCCCAGCTCCATCCGATTCAACGTGCTCGATCCCGCCAGCGGATACGCCCGGTCACGCGCCCGCGCCCGCTGCCGGCCCGTCAGGTCCTTGCGGCCCACCGCCAGCGCGAGCGTGCTGTCGGTGCGCAGCCGGTCATGGTCGGTGAGATCCTCATAGCCGAGTGCCAGAGCCATCACGCGCTGCGCGACCAGGTCCTGGACCGAGTGTTCCGTCCGCGCCTGGTCACGGTGATCGACAAAGCACTGCGCGATCCGCTCGGTCACACCCAAGACACAGTTCGCCTCCCGCAAGAGCGTCGCCCCCGCGTCGGATGTCAGCCGTCCGCCATTGAATCGGCCTGTAACTTGACGTCGACCCGCGTCGTGAAATACGAGCCTGTCTGTTGCACACTGTGCCATGCTGGGTTTCGCTCCACGGTCAAGGGTAACTCATTATGACGACTACCCTTAACCCACCTGTAAGGTCCACCATCGACTGGCTTGGTGACTTTTCCGGGCTAGTCCGGCCAGCCTGGCCTCCTCGAGCTCAAAAAACCGCTGTCCCGATCCTCTCGGCCGAAACCGGCCTCCCCCAGAGCCCCAGAACGGAACGATCTCCGGAGCCGATGGGCTCAGGGTCAGGGCCACCCGAAACCGGGGCATCTTTGGGGGCAACGGGTCCTCGAGCTCGGGGGACGAGGCCGGCATCTTGGGCTGATCCGGCTGGAATGGAGAGTCTGGACCCGACTCAACAGGTTCTCTAGGCGGCCCGTTCTGCAGAAGAGAAAGCGAACGGATGTAAGCGTTCGGACGTGCCGTGGTAGGGCAGGGCACGTCGGACAGGCCTATAAGCTCCGGGGCTCTTCCCGCACTGTCGGTTCAACCTGCATCAGATTGCCGTACTTGCCCGCTGAAGAGCTCGGCAGGCAACGAGGAGCTATTCGTAACCAGGAGATGAGTCGGTTCAGGTGGCAGTGTGTATCTAAGTTCGAACTGCCGCGGTCCGACACACGGGTCCAATTGGATGTCGGATGGCTCAACCTGCACGTGGAGTCCATTGTCCGAGCGAAACGCCACGACTCGAAGCTCAGTGCAGTCGGTCAGAGCGAAGCCCTTGATCTCTAGCGTGTCACCGTAGACTTGCACTCCCTGCACTCTCGAACTTGGATACCCGGCTGCGATTTCCGGTCCCTCGATGAAGGAGACGGGGTGTTGGGGCAACGCTCGGGCGTCAGGCACCATGTGGACCAGGACTGTTCTAGGCTCAACGTTGCATCTGTTACCGTCGACGTAAACATAAACGGTGTCCGTCAGGAACCCGGGCTTGCGAACGAGGATCGTGTGGTTTCCACGGAGCTCGTACTTCCACATACCGAGAAGACGCAGGTCATAGCCAACGCCGAGTTCGGTCACGACTCCGCTCTCATGCTCGGATCTGCCCGTCACCCCGCGAGCGGCTGGCATACCGGTCGCGGGATCACGGACTTCGACGATCACGCTAGGTACAAATATAGGAAGGCAATCCCCCGCCCCCGGGCCAACAATATTGCAGCTAGAAAGCACTGCGGCCGTTCCCAGCACCAGTAGTGTCAGTGAAGCCAAGCGGTGTTGTGTGGTCATAGCAAATGGCAACTGTGAGCGACGCAGTTCAGAACAGCGCACAAATTGCCCTGTCCGTAACGATATACGCTCAACCCCTATCCCCTGTCCAGAAGTCCTGCCGGCACTTCCGCAGTGACAGTCGCTATTGGGCACGGATCACAGCTGCGCCCGTTCGGATAGGTTTTCCGGTAAACGATGTTCTGGAATTCTGTAACTAGTGAACCGGCGCTCGTCGTGACCCTGACCGATATGTGTGGCAAGGTCAGCCGGTAAAAATAGATCTCCTGTCGGCACGATGGCCCCCCGTCACACTCATAGCTCTCCTGTAGGCACCTTGGATCCCAGTTACACTCGTAGGAGGAGAAGGGTTGCGGCACTCCTCGCATGAGAACTTCGACGCTGTGGGGTTCGGTGGGTAGCGAGGTTAGCTGGACCACTAATCCGTGTCCACAGGGCAGGAGCGTACAGACCTTCTCCGGTTCAAGTATTGAACAGCCGGAGAGCGCACCTATGCCGAGCGCGACGATGAGAAGGGATCGGCCTGAGCAGGGAGTTCGCATGGCACCATCCGATGGTTAATTGTCACAGGTGACACCCATCACCCTGGGAATCGACAACGGGGTGAGTCCTCACAGAGCTTTGTTCCATGTGACCGAAACCAGCCAGCCGAGTGCCGCTCCTGCCCCGATTCCTATCAGACTTCCTTTGATGCGGTACTGATAGGATGTACCCCTAGGGGCGCAGCCGTTGACTGCTGAGGGGTCCACTCGACACGCCAGGGTAGAGTTCTCGGCGTTGTCTCCCAGCCACCCACCCCAGAATCCAAAGGTCAGTCCGATCCCAGCGCCAATCAGGATCGGCTTCCAGCGCACGCCCTCCGTATCGTCCTGCGGTACGTCCCAGTCGAGATCGTACATGAGTCCGAGGGGGGTTTGGACCGAGACGTTCCCCTGCTCGGCCCATTGGGGGAGCTCCGGCCGGAATTGCCCGAGCGCGGGCGAGGCGGTGAAGGCCAACGCGACCGCCAGTATCAGAAAGCGCATACGTGGTTCTCCTTCACTTCCGAGCGCGGGATGTGCGCAAGGCTCGCAGCGACCTTCTGCACCGGTGCGCTGGGCTACCTCCGGAGCCGGGCCCAGGAGACGCCGATTGCCGAAAGTAGCAACTTTCGTGCCGTCTCCCGGCCGGAGAACCCGGCCAGGAGTCCCTCAGGGCCTACATCGATGGGAGCCGGTCGACTGAACGACTCGCATCTGCCGGGTCCGTCCTCGAGGCCGGCGGCCGGTGCCCCCGGATCTGCCCCAATTCCGGACGTCCTGGATCCCATCCGTACTGGCGATCGGCGAGCTCTGGCTCTCTCCCTCATTACTATTGATAAAATATATTATCGGTAGCAGGATCCCGCATGGACTCACCCGAGCTGCACCCCGCGGGCACGGGGCAAACGTCGACTGAACTGACGGTCCGGGGCGACGTCGGCCAGCGGCTGATCTCGGCGGCCGAGTTCCAGCAGCTGGCCGACGTACCGGCGGCGACCGAGTGGCTCGCCAACGTCGACAACCCGAACACCCGGCAGGCGTACGGGACCGATGTGGGGGAGTTCATGTCGATGCTCGGGATCCGCCGCTTCAGCGAGCTCCCCGGCGTCCGGCGGGCCCACGTCATCGCCTGGCGGAAGATGCTCGAGGAGCGGGGTCTCGGGCCGGCGACCCGGCGGCGGAAGCTCTCGGCCGTCTCCTCGCTCTTCCGCTACCTCTGCAACGCCAACGCCGTCCATGAGAATCCCGTCTCGGGCGTCAGGCGGCCCAGGATGGAGAACGCGAACGAAGGCCGCACACCGGCTCTCTCCGATGCCCAGGCCCGGCGGCTCCTCAACGCTCCGGAGGGGGAGAGCCTCCAGGCGCAACGCGACCGGGCCCTCCTCGCCGTCCTCCTCTACCACGGACTCCGGCGCGACGAGGTCGCCCGCCTCACGGTCGGATCGCTCCACGAGCACCGGGGCGTGCCGCACTTCAGGGTCACCGGAAAGGGCTCCAAGACCCGTCCCGTCCCGGTCCACCCGGCCGCGCTCTCGGCACTCGGCGATTACCTCGAGCTCGCCGGCCACCGCAGCGACCGGCACGCACCCCTGTTCCAGCCGACCCAGGCCCGCTGGGCCGGCCGGCCGCTCACGGGCGACGGCATCTACAAGCTCGTGCGGAAGTACGCCTCCCTCGCCGCCATCCCCATGGAGCGCATCGTCCACGCGCTCCGGGCCACCGCCGCCACGAACGCCCTCGAGCACGAGGCCGACATCGCACGCGTCCAGGACTGGCTCGGCCACGCCAACGTCAGCACCACCCGGCTCTACGACCGACGCGACAGGCGGCCCGAGGACAGCCCCACGTTCCGGGTTAGCTACTGACGCCCGGATCCCTGCCTTGCACTCCCCTGCCCTGCCAAAACCGCGACGTAGATGACCTCGAGAGCTGCCTCCGTGACCTGCTGCAGGTAGCAAGGCCGTGTGCCTGTCTCTCTCACAGGCTCTCTCGACACCCGTGGCCGGTGCCTCTACGATAAAGCGGCAGATGACCACCACCCCCATGCATATGACAACGAGGAAAACCCTCTATCTGGCGAACCCCTAACCCGTGGCCGGTGCCTCTACGATAAAGCGGCAGATGACCACCACCCCCATGCATATGACAACGAGGAAAACCCTCTATCTGGCGAACCCCTATGGCTTCTCCGCGCAACAGCGCGGCGGACCGCTACCCGAGCTTGTCGGGGCGCTGGAGTCGATGGGAGCCGACGTGTGGAAGCCGTTCGCCCGTAACAACCAGATCGACCGGGCGAGTGCGGGCTGGGCGTATCGGATCGGGCAGGCCGATCTGCGGGACGTGCGCGAGGCCGATGGACTGTTCGCCGTGGTCAACGGCTGTCCGCCGGATGAGGGCGTCATGGTGGAGCTTGGCCTAGCGATCGCGTGGGAGAAGCCGGTGTTCCTGTTCAGAGACGATTTTCGCCGGTGCACCGACTGCGAGGACTATCCGCTCAATCTGCTGTTGTTCACCGGCTTGCCCGCGGTCGGCTGGGAAGCCGCGTGGTACGGCTCGATCGAGGAGATCGCTGATCCCGGCAAGGCGCTCGCACGCTGGTTGCGGCATGACTGGCCACCCGACCTGGCGTCGGCTGAGGCGAACCCGAGTGTGTCGTAACCAACACCGCGACAGAGTGCGTCACCCTGACGTCCTCCGAGGCGGCGAAGCTCGGAGCCGGCGAGAGAGGCAAGGGTCTCACGAACCTTCTCGTGCTCGGCTTCATCGAGAGCCCGGGCTTGGGCGCTGCGTGGGCTGCTGGTGCCCGGTAGTGGGCTTCTGACGCCGGTAGAACGTGGTACGCGCCACACCCAGTGCTCGGCACGCCGGCGCGACGCCGACCTCCGGGGCCAGGGTGGCAGCGGCCATCAGGAGTTCTTCCCGCTGTCGAAGCTCAACCCCAGCAGCCCCGCAACTTTTCCCTGGGCTTCCAGGATCGTTTCCGCCGTGGCAAGCTGCTTGTGGAGCCGGGCCACTTCGGCCTCGAGCTCATCCACCCTCTTCTGGAGGGGGTTGTGCCGGGTCGGCTTGCGGCCCCGCCGCTTCGGCGTCAGACCCTTCAGAGAGCCCGCGCGCCTAGCCTTGCGCCAGGCCGTGAGGTGGGAGCTGTACAGACCCTCCCGACGCACGATCCGCCCGACCTCGCCGGGCTCGGAGCAACCGTCGGTCTCTTCCAGGATCCTGAGCTTGTACGCCGCGGTGAACCGTCGGCGCGTCGGCTTGGCCACAACCTCCGGATCCGGAGCCCGACTCCGCTCGGCGACTCTGGCCCTGGGGGCCTCGTCGCTACGCTCCTCGCCCCCCAAGGCCGGAGCACTCACACCCATACCGATCATCGTATCTCTCCCGTCTGCCATCGTTGTCCACCTCCGCCCTCCTCAGTAATTCTAAAGGTAGCGGATGTGCCACTGATATTGGCAGAGAGGGGGAGGTGAGTCCGAATGAGCACACGCCGACTAGGTGCGACCGCTTTTCCACAGACGCGAAGCCCCTGCTACTAGGTAGTATTTTAACAGTCCAGTATTAGATGGTAGACCGTTTATGCGTGGCAAAGTAGACCGTTTATGCGTGGCAAAATCCCTAAGTCCTTGATCCTTCGGCACACCGGAAGTAGACCGTTTATGCGTGGGTAACTCGTTGACTGCACAGGGTTATACACATTATTGGGGTGCTCTGCGGTCCGAGAGGCCGCAGCCGCGGGTTCTGCGCGTACAGACGGGGTGTCCCCGGTGGCTGCGAAGGTCACGGGCCGCGCGTTTCCTGGTGCCCGGGGACATGGGTGCCGAGAGTGCGCGCAGCGCCGCAGGGTGGGGTGAGGCGTTCGGGGGCGGTGCTATCGGAAGCCGGTCCGCTCGATGGCGCCCCAGACGCTGAACAGCCTGTCGACCGAGGGCTGCCTCCCGATGATCCGCAGCGTGGTCAGCACCTTCGCGCCCGGCGGGTGACCGGCAGGGAAGCAGGTTCATCTCGCGGAATGGTTACGTATAGGGCATATGTAGGGGGTTGGACGTACACAGGGCACTGGCGGAGGGAGACGACGTGTGCAACGGCGGTTTCGGTACCTTCGTAGCTTCCGGCGGCGCCGTCTGGCAAGTCCTCCACAAACCCGGGACGGATCCGACGTTCGTCGACCCGTACCTCGCTTCCTTGAGTGGGGGGTGTCTGCCCATGACCAGTATGACCTGTTCCAACTCGGCGGCGGCTCGGACAGTCGGCTGGTAGTGGTTCACACCGGGAGCCACCATTTCCGCTCCGAATTCTACTCCCCTGCCAGATGGTCACACGGCCACGTTGACTTCATCGGCCGTTTGCAGAGCCGTTATTCGCTCACTCAGTTCGTCGAGGAACTCGGACAGCGTCAGTCCGAACGCACTAGCGAACTTGGTCGCCGCATCGACGGTCAGGCGCACTTCCTCATTTTCCAATCGCCGGACGTGCCTCTCAGATAGCCCCGGGATCTCTGTTTGCTTCAGTTTCCGACCATTTCTCATGGCAAGCAAGATCACTGACATACTCTCCATCTTGTACCGGCGAATTTCCACATTAGATAGATGCATCGGATCTACTGCCTGTAGCATCTGAGACGGACCCATATGCACATCCCGATCGGGCCAATACAAGTAGGAACCGGCCGAATCAATCACGAAGTGACCGAGCGCTGCTGGCTCAAACCCTCTTACTTTGGGAAGCTTACCAATCGGGAACTCCCGTGCGGTCATGTCCCCAAGGACTACCACGAGAGATTCCTCAAGGAAATATGCGTCGAGGATGCCCTCCCACGGGGCGGGCCTCGTAAGCGCGATGACCAGACGTTTCACAACCAAAGGATCCCGGCATACTTGCAGCCGATGATCTGGCTTATGAAGTCGAAGTGTCGAGGCGAGGCGAAGTGTCGCTTGCTCCGGTACGTCCAAAACAACCAGGTAGCGTGTTCCCGTATCCACCCACTTCGGCAACCTGAGCCGCTCCGGACCCAGTAGCTCACTTGCTCGAGCCACAACCAGGCTCTGCGCTAGTCCAGTGTGTGTGATAGTGGATAGCTGTCTCGCCAGAGAGCGAAATTCGGCGTCGGGCAAGCAATCTTCCACCGTCCCACAAAAAGCAATGTGTCTGAATAGCTTTGCGTAGCTCATTCGCTCTGATTCCGCTCCCATTCTTCGAGCAATTCCGTGCGGTGCGCAGCAGCTAGCTCCAAGATTTCTCTCACCGTATTCGCGGAAACGTGTTTCACTGCAAACTTCACCTCATCCTGCGGGGGCTCTCGCAGGAAGTACACACGTATCTCCCACGCGTCGACTACTCCTGCATGAAAGTGCGGCGGTGCGTGGTCGCCAGTATAAAACCAGAAGCGAACACCACTTAGTTCAAACGCTCGAAGCAGCCCCAAGAGCTACTTCCGGGAGCACCCGACCGCTTCACCCTTTCGGTGGGTAGGGATCGTGGCCATATGTGTTCTTCTCCCGAATTCTACCATCACGTCTATGGATCAACATCTCAGACCCTTGATTCTTCGCGATCTCTATCGCCTTCTCGATGGCTTCCTTTTGCGTGGCAAACACTTTTGTTGCTTTCGGGCTACCTGCACCCTTGATGGCCCATCCGTCCTTCGCTGGGACAACGTGCTGGTTACGCTTCTTCGCCATGAGTTCTCCCTCCCTCCACCCGCCATAACCGGACACAATATCAGTGTAACGTTTATTTTATGTCCTGTCAAGGCATCAGTTGTAGCCGTTCTCCCACGGGCTGCCCGGCTCGATAAAGAGCATCTCGACGCCCACGCGCCCCAACCACCGCCGCACGAGCTTCGCGGTGAACTTCCGGTCCGTTGTCCGACCTCAGATACTCTGGAGGCCGACGTGCCCCACGCCCCAAGGGGCCGTCGCTGACCCGAAGCGACGTGGAACAGAAACGACACGAGCATCTGGCGCCTTCGCTAGGGGTCGAGAATACCCTTACGGCTTCGACTACGACACGGTGAGGGGTGGAGTCGTTCTCTCGCCCTCCCCTTTGCCCTGAATCCTTGGACCACTACCGATTCTACTCGGACCCCGCACCCAGCGCGTCGGGCTGAAAGGTGCCCTTCCGGCTCGCCACACACGACCCGGAAACGCGCGGAGACGACCACCGCAGGCCCACGTGAGCGAGCAGACGGCAGCCGCTCGATCCGACGGCCCGGGATCCGTCAAAAGTAGTACTTCAGGCCGACCGTTACCGCCAGGTAGCTGATGCCCTCGAATCGCTGCGTGGTGTCGAATGGGGTGACGCCGTCCGCCTGCACGGGCGCATGGCTGCGGATAAGATCCCAGGTCGCCTCGTCGGTGATATGGCCGAATTGGGCCCAGCGCCCTGTCACGCCGACCGAGGTGTGCTCGGTCAGCGCGTAGTCGGCGCCGGCGAGCACCTGGAACCCAAACGCTTCTTGACGCACCGTCGTATCGAGGGAGCTGAGGGTGCCCGCCGCGGCGGGCTTGGCGGCGTCCGGCCAGTCCGGCTCAAAGTCGATGCGCAGGTACTCGACGTCCGGCTTCCGGATGAACTGGTTGGCATAGTTCAGGGTGGTGATGGCCACGCCGAGGCCGCCGCCGACGTACGGCGTCCATGGCGACTCGTTCGGAAAGTCGTAGTACGCGTTGGCGAAGATCTGGTGGGCGGCGTAGTCACGGATCCACTCGCGCGGCGGCTGGTCGTCGCTCCACTCGGTGTCCTTGCCCTGGAGCGCCACGTCCGTGGTGGCCCCGACCGCCGCGGTGGCGGGCCCCTGGGACCGGGTGAGATACTCCACCTCGACGCGCACCCGGTCGGCCCGGTAGCCGAACAGGAGGCCGCTCACGACCCCGCCCCCCGGGTTGAACGCGTTGCGCAGGATGGCCGTCGGCGTGCTGGCGCGGCACGCCTCGTCGCTGGCCGGCGGGCTGGTCGATGCCGGATAGAGGAGCCGGTCGCACCGCGTCGGGTGGTTGACCCCGGTGACGACCGAGGTGAGGGTGGACGCGTTCGCCCTCCCCACCTCGAGGCCGACATAGAAGCCGTCCTGGTCGGTCTGGCCGCGCGCGGGCGCTGCCGGCCCCAGGAGTGAGAGGCCCAGCGCCGCAGAGAGGCCCGCGCGCGCCGCCGATCGTGCCCCGCCGCCGGATGGCATTAGTCCCATGTCGGTGTTGTACCCGCGAGCACGCACGCCGGTCCTGGGGCTTGGTCAGGAAAGCATCGAGGCCCTGTTGGAGGCGGCGTCCGGGTCCTGGTCGGCGCGGGCGAGCACCCAGGAGCCAGCGAGGAGTTTACGCCTGGTGTCGCGCTTCCGTTCCCTGGTTGATTCAATGGTACGCAGCCGCGCGATCCGGTTGGCGATTTGCTGCTTTTGTTTTTCGAGCTCGGCGATCCGCTCATCCGCTGGTTTAGCCATAATCAGAGCGTAGCACGAGCCCTCTTGACGAGTTCACCAGAACGAGGAAAGCGCACTTATAGTTCATGCGAAACCTCGGGCTAAAGGATCGTAGCGGCGGCGCACACGGCGAGCGGACGCGGCTCAAGAATCAGATGCGGCGGCTCTTTCGTTGCACGGTGTCGCTGAGCGAGGGGAGGCAAGCGTGAGTGCGCTGATCGCCCGCCGCACGGAGTTCTGGTGGAGCGAACGCCAGCGGCCACGGCCTGCCAGTCGGCGAGCTCGGCCGGAGGCGGTGACCGTGCGGCGCTCCGCCATCAGGACGCGCCGGCACGAAGGACGGGGGGCGAGCGCCCCGCCCGCGAACTCCGCCGCAGAGTGGGCCTCCGGGGGATCGAAGGGGGGCGGAGCCACCCCTCGCCAGAGCGCAATGTTCAACATTGCGTGGGCTGGCTCATGAACCTTAAGTCTGCGCCTGGGGGTGGAACTCGAACCCGTCCATCATGACAACCGCGCTTCCCGGACGTGACCGGGCGCGCCGTTACTTCAGGATTGCCTCATCGCCCGCCACCGGTGCGTTCCGAACGCCCGCGCGGTGGCGACGAAATGCAATCTTCGAGATCGCCGGATCGTCATCTGCGTGGTCTTTCTCAGCCCCACGTGACGCCTGGGGCGCCCAAGGTCGCACCTGTCACGGGTTCCGCCAACACGTACCGTAGGTTCCCATGTGATCGCGCTAAGAATATACGGGACAATATACGGCACAAACCAGTCGGTCCAATACCTAGAGCATCTATAAAACGCTATGAGTCATATAGTTACGACGATATAGGACTATCGTCTATAGCCGATGATCCGTCTCCTCGGTCGCCCAATCTCGAAAGCTAGACTGGAAGCCGTGCGGCACGGCCGGTATCCTGTGCTTCCGGAGCACGCGGCGCAGTTGCTTCTCCTCGAGTTTCCTGTCGACCCGATTGGGAGAGGCGAACGGACGGGTTCTCTTCCCGAGTGTCCGCTGAGGCGATTCGGCTAATCGCGGGGCGGCATCGGCATCGGCAGCACGGACGGGTTCGACGGCAGGATGACGATGCGCCCGCGCGGCAGCTCGTAGCGGAAATCTGGATACAGCACCTTGATGGCGCTGAGGTATTTGACGGCTTTCGCTCGGAAGTCTCGAACGCCGTGCGGGCCGGTGTAGTCGCTGCCGAACTGCGCGTGCATTGACGTCCAAGGAATGGCCGTAGCGCTCGTCATACCGTAGACCTTTGAGGTTGCCCACGCGTAGATGTCGAGGGCCAGCGATGATTGTTTGAGCGCCTTCAAGATGGCCATATCGACCGGAAAGGATTTTGCCATGTCTTCCGCCAGTTTCTCACCGATATCGATGTAGTTGGGAAACAAAGAGCCCTGCTCTATCGAGCCTTTGTTGTCGTGCCACCACAGCGACCATTCATCGGCAAAAAGTTGGTGGCCACCGGCATCAACGTTCTCATCGCCGGCGTAGCCGAAAGCGAGTTTCGCGTTGACCAGGGCCATGATTTGCTTGCGCAGATTGGTGATGGTGCCCCAGCGCCCGCCGGTCGGCACAAGCCCTAACTCGGCCATGAAGGCCGAGAGGCTGTCACCAAGGAAAACCCGCCGGCTGCGTTTGAGGCGCACTTCGCGGGCGATGTAGGAGCACACCAGGCGCGGGTACGAGCCGTAGGGGAAACCGTGGGTGCCCAGCTCGCCGGTCTCGCGGTCAATCTTGGTGCCCGGCGCAATCATCAAAAAGTAGTTGCCCGATCGCCGCACATAGGCACGCACGTTGCCCGGATTGGAATGCGGAAAGGTGCATTGCACGAGCCCGCGCGGCCAGTACGAAACGTCGTCGCGCTCTAGGGTTGTGAGGTCGTGGATTTCACCGGCGGCGAGCATCAAGCGGCTTTCCCGTTTGATGCGTTTGGACAGGTCCGACATCTTGATGATGTTGCCAATCGGCTGCATGCCGTCTTTATCGCTCCCCTGCCTGCTCATTCGCTCGAGAACCTCTCTGCCAGCATTCCTGTCCGGCGGCTGGGCGAAACGGGCGTCTGTCGACGGCGCTAAGAGCCCTGCTCCTTCGACGGCGCGATTTCTGGCTTGCCGTATTTGGCAAACAGCATGTTGAAGCCTTCAGCGACAAGCGTTTGCATCGTAAGGCCCTGCTCCACCGCTAGAATCTTGAGCTGGTCGCGCACGTTGCCCGGGTAGTGCACGGTGATGGGTTTGGTCGCGGCCCTGTTGGCCTGCCCGGGCGCTTTGTTCGGCGCGGCCTTCGTTCGCGCGGCCGGTTCGGCCTTCGCTGTCTTGGAACGGCGGCCGCCACCGGCGTCAACGAGCGCTGTTGACAAATCTGGTTTACCCATTTCCTATCTCCCCAGTTGGAGCTGTTGAGACAAAGGTACTTATATACTTGTAGACTCTCCTACTTTCGTCGGCCGCTTTGCCGGACGGTTCGTATTCCAGGGCGGTCAAGCCTCTGGTCGCCGCATCGCCAAAGGCGGCGCGGTGGCCAAGGGTGACGCTGCACACAGGCAGGCCAAAATCCGTGATGGCCTTCCGGGTCTGCTCGGCGCGGCTGCCGCGTGCCGGCACCGCGTTAAGAACGACTAGGGTAGGGGTGTTGCCGGCGACGGCCACCAGCTCGCGGCTGCTGGGCACCGTCTCCAGGTCGTAGATCTGCGTACGGCAGGGAAGCACGACGAGGTCGGCCAGCTTCGCCGCTTCGAGCGAAGCGTCTGCATTGCGAGCAGGGGTGTCAACGATGACCAGATCAACGCCGCGCTCCTCGGCGGCCTTGAGGGCTTTGCCCAGGCGCGCGGCCTGGGCGTCGACGACCACAGGCGTTTCGGCTTGGCGTCTATCGCTCCATCTGCAGGCTGTAGCTTGGGGGTCGAGGTCGATAATCACCGCCTGCTTGCCCTCTTGCTCTGCGGCGACCGCTAGGTTCAGCGCCAGCGTGGTTTTGCCGGTGCCACCTTTCTGAGCGATGAGAGCGATAGTCTTCATGTAGGGAACTCTAAAGGTATACTATAACACTATTTGTATATGAATGCCCCCGTTGATGCAAGCACTCTGTCGAACGGTTGCGGATGCGAATGGATCCGAGCCTGCCAAGCAAGCGCGGTAGCGGATCTCGGCCTTCGCTGTCTTGGAACGGCGGCCGCCACCGGCGTCAACGAGCGCTGTTGACAAATCTGGTTTACCCATTTCCTATTTCCCCGTGTCAAGCTTTTGATATAAACTTACTTATATGCTTGTAGACTTTCCGACTTTCATCGGTCGTTTTGCCGGACGGTTCGTATTCCAGGGCGGTCAAGCCTCTGGTCGCTGCATCGCCAAAGGCGGCGCGGTGGCCAAGAGTGACGCTGCACACAGGCAGGCCAAAATCCGTGATGGCCTTGCGGGTCTGCTCGGCGCGGCTCCCGCGTGGCGGCACCGCGTTGAGAACGACCAGGGTAGGGGTGTTGCCAGCGACGGCCACCAGCTCGCGGCTGCTGGGCACCGTCTCCAGGTCGTAATTCTGCGTACGGCAGGGAAGCACGACCAGGTCGGCCAGCTTCGCCGCTTCGAGCGAAGCGTCTGCATTGCGAGCAGGGGTGTCAACGATGACCAGATCAACGCCGCGCTCCTCGGCGGCCTTGAGGGCTTTGCCCAGGCGCGCGGCCTGGGCGTCGACGACCACAGGCGTTTCGGCTTGGCGTCTATCGCTCCATCTGCAGGCTGTAGCTTGGGGGTCGAGGTCGATAATCACCGCCTGCTTGCCCTCTTGCTCTGCGGCGACCGCTAGGTTCAGCGCCAGCGTGGTTTTGCCGGTGCCACCTTTCTGAGCGATGAGAGCGATAGTCTTCATGTAGGGAACTCTAAAGGTATACTATAACACTATTTGTATATGAATGCCCCCGTTGATGCAAGCACTCTGTCGAACGGTTGCGGATGCGAATGGATCCGAGCCTGCCAAGCAAGCGCGGTAGCGGATCTCGGCCTTCGCTGTCTTGGAACGGCGGCCGCCACCGGCGTCAACGAGCGCTGTTGACAAATCTGGTTTACCCATTTCCTATTTCCCCGTGTCAAGCTTTTGATATAAACTTACTTATATGCTTGTAGACTTTCCGACTTTCATCGGTCGTTTTGCCGGACGGTTCGTATTCCAGGGCGGTCAAGCCTCTGGTCGCTGCATCGCCAAAGGCGGCGCGGTGGCCAAGAGTGACGCTGCACACAGGCAGGCCAAAATCCGTGATGGCCTTGCGGGTCTGCTCGGCGCGGCTCCCGCGTGGCGGCACCGCGTTGAGAACGACCAGGGTAGGGGTGTTGCCAGCGACGGCCACCAGCTCGCGGCTGCTGGGCACCGTCTCCAGGTCGTAATTCTGCGTACGGCAGGGAAGCACGACCAGGTCGGCCAGCTTCGCCGCTTCGAGCGAAGCGGCGGCATTGCGAGCAGGGGTGTCAACGATGACCAGATCAACGCCACGCTCCTCGGCGGCCTTGAGCGCTTTGCCCAAGCGCGCGGCCTGGGCGTCGACGACCACAGGCGTTTCGGCTTGGCGTCTATCGCTCCACCTGCGGGCTGTAGCTTGGGGGTCGAGGTCGATAATCACCGCTTGCTTGCCCTCTTGCTCTGCGGCGACCGCTAGGCTCAGTGCCAGCGTGGTTTTGCCGGTGCCGCCTTTCTGAGCGATGAGAGCGATGGTCTTCGTGTAGGAAACTCGAAAGGTATACTTTGCTACTATGATACTTTAAGGGTTCTTGAGATTCCTTATAGAAGTATGCAGGACAACGCCGGACCAGCGCAAGGGCAGGGGAGTGGGGATCCCCAGCTTCCGGCCCGGAAAGGGCTAGCGCTCGTCGTCGCGCGCGCCCTTGTCCTTCGCTGGCCGTCCCGTGGCCAGCTGTCGAACGGTTGCGGATGCGAATGGATCCGAGCCTGCCAAGCAAGCGCGGTACCGGATCGAAGATGAAATGACCGATGCCCCGATCGCGCATGCGACGAAACTGGCTCGTGCGTGCATGGCGTCGGCCTACGAAGTTTGTGCCAGGTGAACCTAGGGACTCCGACCCACCGTGCTGACACCAGGGCCGGTGATGGCTTCGGGCACGGCGATGACCGCCCCCGGAGTGGGCTAGTCTGAGCCTACGATAAAGGGCATTATCGCAACATGACTGACGCTCTCCCACGCACCCTTCCGGCCACCGGGGTGCTTCCCTTGCCGGGCACGGTGGACGCACGCTGGCCGGCCATCATCGAGCGGGCCGGGCCGGGCGGCCGGTTCGCCGCCGACGAATTCTCCGCCTCCGTCACGAATCCGCATACGCGGCGCGCGTACGGCCGCGTCGTCGGACGGTTCCTCGTCTGGTGCGAAGCCCGGGAGCTCGAGCTCAGGCAGGTCACTCCAGGGTACGCCGCCGGCTTCATCGACGACTTCGACGGCGGCGCTGCGGCGAAGAAGCAGGCGCTCGCCGCGCTCCGCCACTTCTTCGACCTCCTGGTCACGCGCCACGCCGTTGCCCTGAATCCCTTCCTCTCCGTCCGCGGGCCACGGAGCTCCGCCCTGGAGGGCAAGACGCCCGCGATCACTGTGGAGCAGACGCGCCGCCTCCTCGCGTCGATCGACTGCTCGACGCCCATCGGCCTCCGCGATCGCGCCGTGATCGGGACACTGACCTACACCGGCGCACGAGTGGGAGCCATCGAGGGCCTGCAGGTGAAGGATCTCCGCGACTATGGGGACCACCGCGTCCTTCGGTTCCACGAGAAGGGAGGGGTGGAGCGGGAGATCCCCGTCCGGATCGATCTCGACCGCTGGCTCACCGAATACATGGAGAGCTGCGGCCTCGATGCGGGAGACGCGGCGGGTCCCCTCTTTCGCGCTGCGCAATACAAGGGTCACGGGGGAAGGCGTGGTCTCACGACCCGGCCCCTCGCCGCATATGCGATCCGCGGCCTGGTCAAGCGACGGTTGAAGGACGTCGGCCTGCCGACGATCCTGAGTCCGCACTCCTTCCGGGTCCTCGTCGTCACCGACCTGCTCGAGCAGGGGGTCCCGCTCGAGGACGTCCAGTACCTCGCGGGCCACGCCCGCCCGACCACCACCCAGATCTACGATCGGCGGGGCAGGGAGGTCTCGCGCAACCTCGTCGAACGGATCTCGGTGTAGGTCGGACGTCCCGGCAGGTTGTGTCTGGACTCAGGACTCTGCGTACTTGCAGCCCGTCTTTGCCAGACATCATGGATTGACCTGACCTGCCTCGAGGGCGTGGGTTACGCTCGAGGCAGAGCTACCTCATTGGAGCGCAGAGCCATAATCGAGGAGGGCAGGCCATGGCCGAGTACAGGGACCATCGACAAACCGCCCTCCGGCAAGCTTCGCTCCTTCGCCATTGACGGCAGCTTCCTAATCTTCTTCATCTTGTCGGCAGGAGCGGTCTGGTCGGTTCATCGCTCCAGAGGGGACTGTGGCCAACGGCCACATCGTCCGCGGACCTCATGGACCAGCCGCTCAAGGTGCTCTGCGAACTCGGCGGCTGGAAGACGTCACGCACAATCTTCGAGTGCTACCAGCGGGCAGACCAGACACGGCTCAAGGAGGTTCTCGAGCAACGCAGGAGGACTCATGGCTAAGCCCGACTGGACGGACTTCGGTCCTGCCATTTCCGTAGGCGGACACCGCACCCTGTCAGTGATCGGCACGAGCTGATGCGGACACGAGAGTGCCGGGAGTGGACCGGAGACGCTTTCTTCGGGACCGTCAGGTGGAGAACGCCAGGGGCATGGACCGGGCGGATGAATTCGTCTGGATGGTGAACGCGTCAGGCGTGTATGATGACGACGCGGCTCTCGTGGCGCCGAGAAAGCTGACGACAGGTTCGCCGAAGCCCGTGGAGACTCCGGAGCCTTCGGTTCGCTCGTGAACCGGGAGGGTCCGGCCGAGCGCTTTCAGGCGGCTGCCCGGAGGAAGAGATGATGCTTTCTGTGGATGAGGCCATACGATCCGCGGTCGTCGACGTGCTGCTTCTGCGGGAACGCTGGCAGAGCGGAGTGGCATACAACCCGCTATCGGCCCGGACGGCCCAGGATCCCTATCCCGTCTATGCGGCGCTCCGCGCCCGGGCTCCGGTGCACCGGAGCCGGTTGCTGAATTCCTGGGTGTTCACGCGCCACGCCGATATGGCCGCCATCCTGCGCGACCACCGGCGCTTCGGCAACGACCCGCGGAAGGGCACGCTGTCGGCTCGACAGCTGGCCATGCTGCCTCCGCCGCATGAATACACGATGCTCATTCTGGATCCGCCGGACCACACACGGCTGCGGGCGCTCGTCAGCAAGGCGTTCACTCCGAGGACGGTCCACGCGCTCGAGCCCCGCATCCGCGGCATCCTTGCGGCCCTCCTGGACGCCATCGAGGACCCGGACGCGTTCGATCTCATGCAGGCGGTGGCCCGGCCCCTGCCGATCATCGTCATCGCCGAGATGCTGGGGGTGCCGGCTGAAGACAGGGCCCAGTTCAGGATCTGGTCGGCCCAGCGCGCGCGTCTCCTGGAACCGACGATCGGTCGGCGCGAACGAAAGGCCGGCGAGGCGGCCTCGCGAGCGTTCGATGCCTATTTCCGGCCGATCATCGAGGAGCGTCGGGTCGCGCCGCGCGACGATATCGTGAGTGCTCTGGTGCGGGCCCAGGACGAAGGCGCACGGCTTAGCGAACGGGAGGTGCTCAACATGCTTCGGCTGCTCCTCGCGGCCGGCACCGAGACCACCACAAACCTGATCGGAAACGGCATCCTGGCCCTGCTTCGTCATCCCGATCAACTCGAACGCCTCAGGGAAGACCCGAGCCTGATCCCGGCGGCCGTCGAGGAGCTCCTCCGATTCGACTCTCCGGTGCAGGCGGATTTTCGGCGCGTGCTCGCCGACTGCGAGATGAGCGGCTTTCCGCTGCGGAAACGCGACAACGTCGTGCTCCTTCTGGGCGCGGCCAACCGGGATCCGGACGTGTTCGAGAATCCGGACCGGCTCGATGTCGGGCGAAACCCCAGGTCCCACATCTCGTTCGGGAGCGGGATCCACCATTGCCTCGGCGCCCCGCTGGCGCGCCTGGAAGGCCGGATCGTTCTCGAGATGCTGCTCGACCGGTTCGGGTCGATGCGTCTGCTTGGCGATCGCCCCCGGTTTCGCAGGGGCATGGTGCTACGAGGCCTCGGGTCCCTGCCGGTCCGCTGCGTCAGGGCCTGAGGCATGGACGCCATGCGATGGCGGGCCCGTTACGCCCCTGCTTCGGCGTCAGCTCCGGCCGACCCGGAGGATGCGCGGATGATTTTCGCTGCAAGCCAGGGCACGATCCGGGTTGGTGGTGACAGGGCCCATGAGCAGGACGGAAGGAGGCGATGGGATGAGGGGAGGAGAGCGCTCGCCGGCCGAGCTGGTGGAGCCGGGCGTTGACCCCACGGAGAATCCGGCAGTGAAGGCGCTGTCGTGAACGAACGAGACACGTTCGACCGCATCCTGGCATCGTTGCACGAAGCCGCGCTCGACGATGCCCGCTGGGCGGAAACCTCCGCGCGGCGGGCCGTGAACACCTGGACCCGCGAGGGGCTCGCCAAGGAGTCCACGGCCAAGGGACCAAAGGGAAGGCCGTTCAAGGTGCTGACGCTCACGCGCAAGGGAGCGGTCGCCATCCGCGACCTGGACGCCGGGCACGGCCTGGACCCCGGACAGCACATCAGGTCCGCCGCCCGCCTCCTCCAACACGCCCAGCTCGCGCACGACACGGCCATCTACCGGGCCTGCGGCCGCGAACGCCAACGCTTGCTCGAGCGGGGCGCCGCCATCTGGCGTGTACGGCTCGACGGCGAGCTCAAGAGCGCTGTCGCGCGCCGGAGCGAGTCCGCGCGTGCGAGAGACGGTCGCCGGGCCGCGGACGCCGAGCGGCACCGCGCTGCCCGGGAGCTGGAGCTCCCCATCGACGAGCAGGGACGTGTTCTCTACCCCGATGCGCAGATCGAGTACGTCGACGCCGAGGGGCGGAGCGGCCGAGTGAATGTCGAGGTCGCCTCGGGCCACTACCGCCAGGGATCTGTCCGGGCCAAGGCCGCGGCCGGGTTCCGGATGCACGCAAACGGGCCGGCCGGAGCGCGGGTGCTTAGGGCGCTCGGCTGCGAGGATCATGGCTCCTCCCTACGGGGTCCGGCCGAGCGGGACCCGGCCGCGCTCGAGCTCTAGCACACCCCCATGCAACCCTGGCGTATCAGCGCCGGCCTCAGCGCCGCACTTGTCGGCTCGGGCGTCCTCCTCGCCGGGTCGCGCCTCGAGTATCTCGCGCCGTTCTGGCCACTGATCCTGGCGGACCACGGCGTTCCAATTGCCTTCCACCTGGCATTGGCGCTGGCCGCCGTCTTGGCCGCCCTCTACGCCGTCGCGCGCGCCGCAGGGCTCGCCGATCTGGGACGCCGCGTCGATCTCGCCTATATAAAGAGACCGTAAGTCATTGTGGTTACAATCTGATCTGGTCGGGGTATCTGTATTGTGCCCCCAGAGTTGCCCCATAATCGCACCCGCATCCAGCGCTCGCCATCAGCATCCATTGCGATCCAGCATAGCGGCGCCATCGTCTCGGCCCCTCGGGCGCCAGCTGGCCGGCAACCCATGCGACCGGATCGGTCCGGTGCTTGGTTCGCAGGCCGAGGTCGCGCGGCACATGCGGGCGCTGCCACACGGCGAGGTGTCGTCGGAGATCGAGACGGTGCGGGCGTCGAGGGCGCGGCCGGTCGTGAAGCTGGCCTTCGAGTTCCTCGTGCTGACGGCGACACGCTCGGGCGAGGTCCGAGGGGCGCTCTGGGCAGAGATCGATCAGGACGAGGGTGCATGGATCATCCCGGCCCCACGCACGAAGGGGAATCGCGAGCACCGGGCCCCGCTGTGCCGGCGTGCTCTGGAGATCCTCGAGGAGGCGCGGGCGCTTGGTCGCGGCAGCCCGCTCGTGTTTCCGGGCCTGCACGGAAAGCCCGTGGCGAGCACGGCGCTGTCCGAACTGCTCAGGGAGATCGAGATCGCGGCCGTGCCCCACGGTTTCCGGTCGTCGTTCCGCGACTGGGCGGCCGAAGAGACGGATCATCCCCGTGAGGTGGCGGAGGCGGCACTCGCACACAGGGTCCGCAACCCGATCGAGGCGGCCTATCGGCGCACGGACCTCTTCGAGCGGCGGCGCGTCCTGATGGATCAGTGGGCGGCCTACTTGGCCGGATCGACTTGAGGAGCGAAGGCCGCACGAATAAGTTGACGATCACGCGCGCGCGCTCATCGGCGCTCTGCCTCTAAATCGCCCAATTGGCTGTACGGTTCGATCCGCGACTCCATCGACTGGCTTACAGGAGAGCGCCACGATTTCGTGCTGAGGACTGGATAGAGGTGTCACATCCAAGGCGACGCGAAGGCCTAGCTGCCGAGCACAGCCAGGCATCGGCGAACCGTTAGGCTATGTCAGGAGAATTGCAGAGGTAATGATCATGGAAGAGAGAGGGTGGCTCGATTACTTTGTAGCGATAGGAACGATAGCGACTCCGGTTCTCCTTTCGATTCTCGGTGCGATAGTGTGGAAGTATCGGCAATCTATGGAGCGCAAAATAAGACTAGAAGAACAACTTCGTGACGATAGAATTGAAACATATAACCAGATTCTAGATCCCTTTATTATCTTGCTAACGAGTGATGCGGCTTGGGCATCCGATCCAAAGAACAAAAGGAAGGATAAATTCAAAGAGGCGACATCAAGGATGCTATCTTTGGAATACAGAAGGACGTCTTTTAAACTTTCGCTTATTGGTTCAGACTCCGTAGTTTGTTCTTACAGTAATCTGATGCAATATTTTTTCGATAGGCCAGATGCGTCTCCATCGTCTGCACATGACGTCAAAGAAATAATTTCACTACTGGGCAGTTTTCTTCTAGAAATCAGAAAGAGTATGGGTAATGAATCTACGAAGATTGACAATTTCGGTATGCTTGAGTGGTTTCTGAAAGATATCAGGAATATTCGTGAAAATCGTTTGGAAAACTAAACGGTGTGAGATTTTGCTTGTTTCCTCTGGCTACAGAAGCGATGAACCATTGACATGAAGTCATCGGGGCGGCGCTGGCGTATGTGGTCTGAAACAAGGTTGAGGTGGCCTACGGTCGCACGGATTATTTCGAGCACCGCTGAGTCTTGATGGACGATTGGGCGTCTCGGTGTTGCGTCCACACCGCCTCAGTTGTGATCATTGGAGAGACATACCGTGGCTGACAATACGGGCATTGATCGAAGAACAGAGATTGATAACCTTACTGTCAAAGCGCTCTTGACACTCAATAGCGGCGGCGTTGTTGCTTTGCTTGCGTTCGCTCAGGCCATCATGGGCCAACCCATGTACCAAGACCTCTTAAAGGCAGTATTCGGTGCCATTGCAGTCTTTGTGGTTGGATTGGGCTTTGCGGTAACACACAACATCTGTCGGCGTAGGTGTGAACTCCTTTACGAGAATCACGGTTTTCAACCACCGGAGGGACGTGTTCTAGGAGTCCCTCTGTGGGCACCTAGGATATGTGCCGTCAGAGACGTCTGTAAGTGGGTCTCTCTCTCCCTCTTTATGTGGGGATCCTTGTGGGTTTCGTGTAAGGGGTGGGCGCTTACGGGAATTACGGGCTGATGGGCGTTGGGCTGTGGCCTGGGATGCCGCGCGACCAGCAGAACGACGGCTCAGCGTTGACGCTCTTCGCCGTGGTCGACCTGAGGCCTTCCGGTGCGTGTAATCAGCTACAGGCCAGCGTTGCGGAAAGGACCGAGCGTTCGCCATTGCGGCGGTGCGGGTCGCCGACGGAGCGGGGAGCGCGGCGGAGTCAGTCAAGCGAAGGTGCAGACTTCCGCAGGGGCAGAAGGGACCGCAGTGTTCCGCAGGGCCCCCATGGGCCGTTTCGTGGGGGGACCCGCTACGTATCTACGTATCCGTCTGCTGCTCGGCGTCGGGGCCTCAAGTGACCAGCTGGAACCACTTCACGGACCTCCGATTAAGGGTCGAGTGAATGTCCGTCTCGGGAAGAAGGATCTAATGAAGTAATCGCTAGGAAGCGACTAGGATGGCGGAGCTGAGACCCGGAGGCTACGCCGCGCCACCGAACGATCTCCGCCCATTCTTGAGCGCCGAGCGATTCCGCTGCCGGGAACCATCAGCGGCTCGGACCATGATCGCGTTCTCGGCCGGGCTGTCGTATCAGCCCCAGCGCCTGCGCAACGTCTCGGCGAGCGTCCTGTAGCCCCGGGCCAAGGGTGTCACTTGCCCGTCCAGCCGCTCGACTTGCCGCCGCAAGGTCTCGCTCTGCGCGGCCTGCCGCTCGACACGCTGCTGCAAGGCTTCCACCTGCTCGCAGTGCCGCCGCTGTTCCATCTCGTATTGCGCGGATAACCTCTCCAAGGCCGCCGTCAACTGCCGCTCTAGCTCGGTCATACAGCTCCTTCACTCTCTCGACAGCTTCACGGCAGGCTGTCCGCCCAAGGTCAAGGGCGGATAGTCCAGCGTGCCGGCCGGCAGCACCACGATCCGCTCCCCGTCGATCTCCCGTAGCGTCACGCCCCAGGTCGTCTTCTCGATCTCGGCCAGCGTCTCGCGCGCCTGTTCGATCTGCACGTTCAGCGTCGCCAAGGTCTCGATCCGGCGTTCGATGCTCATCGACAACCAGTGCATCGTCGCCCAGCTGCCGCCGCTGAACCCGAGAAAAAGGCTCAGGCCGATCACCAGTGGCCGGAGCCACGCGCGCCTCAGCAGGACGCTCACCCGCGCGGTCGCCGCCGCCGTATCGGCCTCGATGGAACGCAGCGCGTCGCTTGCGACGGCGCTCAAGCTCTCGCCGAGCTGCTCGAGCTCGCGCGCGGCCGTCTCCTCCATCTGCCGGCGGTCGGCCTCCAGCCGGCTGCGCAGCCGGGAAGTCAAGTCGTTCGGGCTGGAAGTCATGCTCGTACAGCGCTCCTCTCAGCCGCCACCGCTTTCCGCTGTCCGGATCGCGGGCGGTGACGTAGTTCTTGCCTTGGCGCGGCACCTCGAAGCCGACTGCCTCCAATCCGGAGACCACGTCGGGGCGGCTCTGCACCGCGCCGTGCTCGACGCGCTGCACCAGGTAGTCACGGATCAACTCGCGCGGGTCGGCTTCGTGCTCGAGTCCGGCCCGCAGCTTCGACGCCTCGATGTAGGCGCGATGGCCCGGCTGCTGCGCCCTGGCCCTTGCCGGGTCGTCCGGGCGGCTCCAGCCGTGCTCGTGGTTGAAGGCGTCGCGCAGCGGGTCGAAGGTCTTCTGCCAGCCAGGCGGCGCGATGTTCAGGCTGCGGCCCGTCTCCAGGTCGCACTGCGCGGCGAGGACGTGCGCGTGGACGCCGCCGCCGCGCTCGCGGTGCAGGACCGCCGTCCAGGAGTAGCGGTCCGGCTCCAATCCCGCCCACGCCGTCTTCTCGAACTCGTCGAGGACGGCTTCGATTTGCTCCTCGGTCGGCTGGTCGTCCGGCGCCCACGCGATCACGACTGACGTGTACCTGCGCTCGAACTCGAGCGAGTCGGCAACACCGGCCACCATGTCCGGATTCCCGCGAAGGACTTCGACGCCTTCGCGCCTGTGCCCCTCGGCGTCCCGCTCGCCGACGAGATAGTCGACCGCCGCCCGGGCCGAGCCCCTGCCGCGCCGGAGGCATTTAATGGGGGATTATATACAAAGGTTGACAAACGCTTCAGACCTTATGATCGCGTGAAAGATCAAAGCATTTGACCTAGCCTCGTCCAGCTTCTAGTATCTCCACACACAGAAGTCTCTTCGGGAACCCCGCTTTGAGTCGGGCTACCCGTTGAATATAACAGCCTGACTACGATGAGGGGGTAGCTCCCCCGAATCAGGGCGAATAGACGGGGGACTCCTCTTTTCCGAAGAGACTCTGTGAATAGCCCGGCACCTGGGGGTTTCAAGGTGCCAGGGCAGACAGTGGACCTTCAGTAGGAGGTGTTCCGTGACTGCTCTTCCAGTTCTCTTCATGGCCCTCTTCGCGTTCGCTGGACCCGTCCAGGCTCAGACAGCCACACCGTACCAGCACAAGACGACTGACCTGTTCATGGAGATTGTCGATATTATAAATACGGGAGTCTTCACGGGAGACGGGCACGGGGGTTTCGCAACGGGAGATCCCTACTACTGGCTTGAGCGAGTGGACAGCCACATAGCAAGTCGTCCCAATCCTATAGAGATGTGCTTCGATATAGTACCCTTCGACATAAAGGGACGCTATCCGGATGCATTTGTATGTGACAGCGACTTACGAGAGTTTGTAACTGCTATCAATCGTGGAAATGTGAACCGAATTAACTACTTGATTGACATATTTACGCTGGCAACATTCTGCGGTACCATGCCTTCGAGCGACTGTGAAGAGTACCAGCGGAGAGAGGGGTTGTAGCTAGTCAGTCGTCTCTACCTCAGTAATGTAGAGGAATTTATCACGCGGTATGACTGCCACTACATGCTTGTCCTTGTAGAACATCATGGTGTTCTTATTCTCTACTACTCTGTCTGCATCAATTATTAGTTCCCGCTTTTCTCCGTTGATGAATACGGCTCGGTATGTAGTCATTATAGTTCCATGTCGTGGTACAAATCTGGACTCCAGCACAGCATCAAGAATAGCACTTTACAATACATTTGGCAAATCCTTTTCACCGGGGAGGGCACATGGCGGCGGCGAAGACAAGCACTCTAGAAATATCGAAGGCCAGAACCAACCCGAAGAAGAACCCGAACGTCCGAATGGTCCGGCACACCGAGCCGTATGTCATTGACTCCATTATCGCGCTGGTGAAAGCAGATCAGGGCGTGGATATCAAGCCGGGGCAGGTTGTCACTGCGGCTACACGCTTCTACCTGCGGGAACTTCAGGAACAGAGGGGTATTAAGTGATTGATACCGCCAGCTACCGCCGAAGCAGCTTCACCCGTCCTTGAACACGCCTGCATCGATGCCGAAACACAGCGTCACGAACAGTATACCGTCAAGCGCCTCGGCAATGTGCATTTGCACAAGAGCCTCGCGGGTGATGTCAGCCGGTTCATCGCGAATGGAGTTGCGCTCTTGGGCGCGACGGGTATGCCCCTGCAAGAGAGTCTCAAGATGCTCTGGCGTGGCCATCGCTTCGTGCTCCTGCGGAAGTTAGGATCGGGTGGCGTGTTGTTGACTACGCCTTTTTCTTCGGAACCGGCTTGAGCAAAGCCTTGACAATACCTTCCGCTGTAGCGCCGTTGGCTGCTGTGGCGGGAGGGTAGCGGGTGGGCTCTTTCAGGTCAGGTTTCTTCATCGGTTGAACTTTGGAGTTGATGTTTCAGTAGCTCATCTCTCAGTACGATGCGAAGTACTGCCAGTACCGGCTCCCGAGAAATCGCGTGTTCATACATACCGAGTGATATACGGTCGTTATCGTCGGGGAACCCATCGCGCACGTATTTTCGACAAAACATCTCTACTTGGTGATTCTCCAAACCTACAATCTTATCCTTTAGCGACGGTGCCAAGCTTTCAGCCCATGTTTTGGCTCCAATCGTATGTGACACTTGTTTGCCGAAGTCCGTCAACCGTGCAGGGCTCTGACTTTCAGCTACGCTAGGCGGTGGCAGCCGTAAAAATATCTTCTTGATGTCCGTGCGGATTTCCTGTGCTATCTCCGAAATGCTCTTTTGGTTCGCCTTGATGCCTTTAGCAAAGTCTTCACGATCATTCTTGAGATTTTCTATCCATCTTCCAGCTTTGAATACGAGCCCACTAACAGCTAGGAGGACAAGTATGGCTCCAGGAATCCACAACCAATCCCTCATTTGCTCATTCTCCTTCCTCGAACAGGCAAGTCGGGCCGGAGAATTTCAGATATACCAAGCTATCGTACAATCTTTCGGCGCGTCTTCGCCTTAAATCAATCCGCAATCAAATCCCTGTACAGCAACCGCCGTCCGATCATTCCGGCGACCACTGCGTTCATCTGGTCGATGGTATCCAGATCCCGAATATTGTGACGCCCGGCGAACTCAGCCACGTAACGTTGAAGGTGCTTGGCCGAGAGCTTGTGGTAGACACCCTTGTGCGCGCGCTTGAGCATGCTCCAGAACGACTCGACGCCGTTGGTGTGTACCATGCCCCGGACGTACTCCCCAACGCTGTGGCGGACAGCCTCGTGGTTCTCCTGGCCCTTGTAGGCACAGGAACCATCCGTGTAGACCGTAGCGCCATCTTCCGCTACGTGCTTTACGAACCCCTGTAGTGTATTCGCATCCGTGCGCTCTATCACCCGAGCCGCCACACGATTCGTGGCTCGGTCCTTCGCTCCCACTACCGCTGTCTTGCCCACCGCTCCCCGGCCCGTATTCGCCAGTTCCTTGCGCTGTGCGTTCGACATGTTCTTGCGGATACCCCCGATGTACGTCTCATCCACTTCTACCGGCCCCTCGAAAGCGGGTGTGTCCCTATAGAACGCCTCCCTGATCCGATGCAGCATGAACCATGCAGTCTTCTGTGTGACTCTAAGGTCTCTATGGAGCTTCATGCTTGATACGCCCTTGAGGCTTGTAAGTTCAAGGTAGATGGCGAAGGCCCACTTCCTGAGCGGCACCTTTGACGCTTCCAGTGCGGAACCTGTCCTGACACTGAAGTATTTCCGGCAGTCACGGCAACGGTAGGGCATGGTCCGATGCTTGGCAACAGCCGTGTTGAGGGAGCCGCATCGGGTGCAGCATCGCTCGCCGTCCGGCCACGCCTGTTCTTCGAACCACTTCAATGCCGCCGCTTCATCGGGGAAACGCTCAGCCAGTTCCAGGAGGCTGATTCCTGTGCGGTCGGCCCTGCCGGGTGCCTTCCCTGCCATCGGTGCGTCTCTCCCCTTTCATTGTGTACCTGTATGGTGTATTATGAAACTAGCACCTTTTGGCCTGTTTGTCAACCTTTGTATATAATCCCCATTTAATGTGCATCGCCGCCGTCCCTGTCGAAGCGGGCCACGGCGAGCAGCAACCGCTCGAACGACACGAGGTGGGCGATCACCGCGGCGGCCTCGACCGCCGAGGCGTGCGTGTTCGCCCAGCGCGCGAGCTGGTTCAGGTTGTTGCCGATGCGCGCGACCTGGCGGCTGCGCTCGCGCTCGATGGCCAGTGCCGGCGCGGTCCACGTTCGCGTCCGCGCCATCCCTTGCCGCAGCAGTGCGGACGGCGACACACCTGCCGCGGCCGCCTTGTCTTGCCAGGCGGCATGTTCCCGCTGGCGTGACGCGGGCGGCGACCATGACGGTGCGGCGATCAGCCATGAGCGCACCGGCGACGGGGTTCGGGGGGCGGAGCACCCCGGCCGCCCGCTGCTCCGGCAGCGGCGCACGACGCAGGGGGTTCGAAGGGGGGCGCAGCATCCCCTCGCCAGATCGCAATGTTTAACATTGCGTGGGCTGGCTCCCGTCCGTTAAACCAACTCGTCCGCCGACGCTGGGAAACCCGGGCCGTCAGAATCTCCATACCCGTACATTGAGGAGCCCGCTTCATGCGGTGTCAACAACGCGCAACGAGGCGATGTCCCGGGGGTTCCAGCGTAGTCCTGCCGGCGGATCGGCCTCCGGCAACGGCTCCTCCATCGCCTCCCGGAGACCCGCAGGAGAAGCTTGATCGCGGATGGGTGCGTTGCGTTCGATACGGGGCTGTTCATGCGCCGCCGCATCCCGCCAGGCGTCCCCGTAGACCTGGAACGGCAGCGTGCCCGTCACCAGGGGAGTCGAGCCCGCGTTCCACTACGAACTACCGAACGCAGTGATCCATTCGTTGAACGCCCGGCCTCCACCCACGACCCATCGCCAAGGAGCTACAGATGGTAGGGCATGCCCCGTTTGAAGTAGATTGGGGTGCTCACGGGAACCTATTAAGAGGGACTATGAAGACGACAGCTATTTCCAATACTGAAATGGGCTTGAACGCGTGGAGGCGTGGGGGGCGAGGTACGGAGCCGTTGCGGCTGCAGGTGCGGTTGCCGCGCCTGGGGTTCCGTCCAGCGCCGCGACTCAGGACACTGCGCTGCAGGACCCATGTCCACGCGCGACCGTGTGCGGACTCGTCGACATGGAGCCATCGCCGAGGAGTTGCCTGCTCCCCGGCTCCGTCGCTGTGGTTGCCGACAGCGGAGCCCTGGGCGACCCGGGAGCTTGCATCGTGGAGAGCAAGGAGAAGTCCGGCTTCGGCCAGCAGAGCAAGCGCCACAAATGGTGCCCTGGTGGGGGGTCGCGGCGTGGAGGGCCTTCCGGGAGAAACGTTCGAGAAGCAGGGAAGAGGTACCCCCGACTGCGGGATTCCTCATACTTCGTGAATGAAGAAGGACATTCGTGCCCATGACCGAACACCACGATTCCACAATTGCAGTCGAGGAGTATCTGGAGTTTTTGTGTGACCACGCAGGAGTTGGCCTCGAGACGATCACGGACCAAGACATCGGCGAAGCAGTTCTGGAACCGCACTTCGAGTCTCAGTTGGTCGCGATTCGCAGTGTCCTTGAACACAATCACGAGGCCGAAGAGAAGGTATCTGCAGAGATAGAGAAACTCGAAGCCGAAATACAGGAGCGCCGTGGCAACTCATGGATAGTAGATCATTGGGTCAGCCCCCTGCACGGCTCCACATTCCTTGATGCCGCGCACAGCATGGCGGCCGTCGGTATGATTGCCCCGCTCATCGAGTCTTTGTTTGATCGGGCTTTCCGCTACCTCAAGCGGGCGATAGGGGAGTCGTATTTGTTGGAGAGCGGCCATGAGCGATGGCAACTCGACGGTAGATGGGATCATCGGTACGTGTGGAAGCGCGGTCGTCGGCGATCTTGCATCGCCAAGGGAATACTGCAGCTTGCCGAATCCATCGACCTGAAAAGGCATCTTCCTGCCGATCTGGAGAGAACCCTGTCGGTTCTCTTCGCCTATCGCAACAAGATGTTCCATTGCGGCCTCGAATGGCCGGATAAGGATCTGAAGGAGTTCGCCAACCTAATTGACTCAAAGGGATGGACGGATTGCTTCACCAGAGCCGAATCAGGTGGCAATCCTTGGATCTTCTATATGTCGAGGGAGTTCACCGACCACTGCCTAGAGACAGTGGATAGGATTATCGAGGGCGTCGGCGCGCGCGTACGCCAGGTGCTTTGGACAGACGAACCCGCAGATCTGTGACGAGAGATCGGTTCGACGCTTATCTTTGGCACGATGGCGTCGTTCTCAGATATCCCCAGCCGGCTCTAATCCATTAGCAGGGAGAAAGCGGGAGGAGATGAATCCCGTCGATGAGTGACGACAGCACGGAGTCTAGAGCGCATGAGTGAACTGAACTTCAAGGGCAAGGAATTCGTATACAACCACCACCTCTCTGTTCCGTTCCGGCCCTTGGTAATCCACCCAGAGAAGGGAATCGGTGAGCCATCGTGTGATGGCAACCTGATCATTCATGGGGACAATCTCCACGCCCTCAAAGCTCTCCTACCGCACTACGCGGGGAAGGTGGATTGCATCTTCATCGACCCGCCCTACAACACTGGCAACGAGAGCTGGTACTACAGCGACGACGTAAATGCTCCGATGATCAAAGAATGGCTTGAGGCCAATCCAATCGGAATCGAAGACGGCCTTCGCCACGACAAGTGGTGCGCGATGATGTGGCCGAGGCTGCGGATCCTGTACGAACTACTGGCCGATACGGGTAGTCTTTGGATTACTTTGGACGACAACGAATTTCACAGATCTAGGCATTTGCTCGATGAGATATTCGGCCTTGACGGATTTGTTTCCACTTGCATATGGCAAAAAAGATTCTCTCCGTCTAATGACGAGAAATATATCTCGACCACCCACGATTATTTACTCGTCTACGCAAGAGACAAGAGGAATTGGCATCGCGGACTTATTCCGCGAACCGAGGATCAACTCGCACGCTACTCTAATCCAGACTCTGACCCGAGAGGTGATTGGGCTTCTGACAATTATGTGTCTAATAAGTCCAAGAATGAACGACCGAATAGCTGGTTTCCAATAATACGACCTGCGGACGGCAAAGAAATCTGGCCTTCACCCACTGCTGTTTGGCGTTATTCACCGACACAACATCAGAGTAACGTCCATGATAATCGCGTCTGGTGGGGTGAAACTAGATTGAATGATGTTCCGAGAATTAAGCGCTTTCTATCTGAAGTACAGCTTGGTGTCGTTCCACAAACACTCTGGTGGCATCGTGAGGTGGGACACAATCAAGGTGCAAAACAGTTTCTTAAGCGGCTATTTCCTGAGAGTGATGACGTATTTCAAACTCCAAAGCCAGTGAAATTGTTGCTCAGAATATTGGAAATCGCATCAGCAAGTGATGCCCTGATTCTTGATAGCTTTGCTGGCTCCGGCACTACTGCACATGCCGTGCTCGAGGCCAATAGGCGAGACGGAGGTACCCGCCGTGTGATTCTCGTTGAAATGGAGGACTACGCCGACAATCTAACGGCTGAGCGCGTCCGTCGAATCATCCATGGATACGAGTTTTCTGGCACTCATAAAACCGAGTTAATGCGGGAGAGAGTCACTTGGTCGAAGCTGAAGAACTCCCGCAAGCTGATGGAAGCGGTCGAAGCAATCGAAAACCTGCATGGCCACGAGTACGACCGAATAAGGAAGCAGGTCAAGAACGGCGAACTGATTCTCACCGGTGAGACGGTGGTTGCGGAACGGACCGAAGGGCTTGGCGGTTCCTTCACCTATTGCACCCTTGGCGATCCCGTGGAACTCGACAAGTTGCTGACTGGGGAGACCTTGCCGCCCTTCGGAGGCATCGGCGCGGCACTCTTCCACATGGCGACCAATCGCGCCTTGGATGCGGAGACAGTGCGGGAAACGGATTGCTACCTTGGCGAGTCCGGCGGCCAGCATGTCTGGCTGATCTACAAGCCCGATCTGGACTGGCTAAAATCGCCGGAAAGTGCGCTGACGCTGACCCGCGCCAAGGCTTTCGCGTCAACGGACCCCGAGAAGCGCCATCTTGTCTTTGCTGCGGCCCGGTACGTGAGCCAGAAGATGCTGGTCGAGCAGAATGTCCCGGTCGAATTCGTGCCGCTGCCGTTCGCGCTCTACCGCATCGACCGGAGTTGACACGCATGAGGTTCCGCCAACTGGAATATCAGGACCGGGTGCTTGCCACGCTGGACACCTATGTCGAGCACCTGAAGGCGGGAAGCAGAGGTCCGACGAGATCGCGGAACTGGCGGCCGGCAGGGCGCATCTGGACCTGCCGATCCCCGACTTCAACAAGAAGGCATGGGGAGCGCTGCAAGCGAAGGGAAAGTTGCCTGCGTCGCGCAAAGCGATCCAGTTCTCACCGCGCAAGGACGGGTGCGACCGTCCGGTGCCCAACGCGGTGCTCAAGGTACCGACAGGCGGCGGCAAGACCTGGCTGGCCGTGTCCGGCGTCTCGCGCATCATGGGCCGCTATCTCGAACGGAACACGGGCTTCGTGCTGTGGATCGTGCCGAGCGAGGCGATCTACAGGCAGACGCTGAAGCATCTCAGGGACCGCCAGCACCCCTACCGGCAGGCACTCGACCGCGCCGCCGCGGGGCATGTGCGGATCATGGAGAAGACCGACCGGCTCGACGCGCGGGACGTGGAAACCAACCTTTGCGTCATGCTTCTGATGCTGCCATCGGCGAACCGGCAAACCAAGGAGTCGCTCAAGATGTTTCGGGACCGGGGCGACGTGCATGGCTTTTTCCCCCCGGAGGGCGAGCAACAGGCGCACGGGAAGGCACTGAAACGGACGCCAAACCTGGACGCCTACGGAGGAAGGCTGTTCCCGATGGTTAAGGATTCGCTCGGCAATGCCTTGCGTATCATCCGCCCCGTTGTGGTCTTGGACGAGGGGCACCGGGCGACCTCCGATCTCGCTTTCGAGACACTATACGGCTTCAACCCGTGCTTCGTGCTGGAACTGACGGCGACGCCGAAGGACGTGCAGCCGCGAGGCGGGCGGAACCCGAGGCCCGGGCGGTACGCCAACCTGTTGGTCGAGGTGACGGGCCGGGAACTTGACCGCGAGGGCATGATCAAGATTCCCCTCAATCTCGAGCCCCGCCAAGGCACTGATTGGCGGGCAACGTTGAATGCAGCACTCACCAGGCTGAACGCGCTCGATGCAGCGGCCGAGAGGCTCCGCGCCGATACCAACCGCTATATCCGCCCGATCATGCTCGTGCAGGTCGAGCGCACCGGCAAGGATCAGAGGGAGAGCGGCCACATCCACGCCGAGGACGTGAGAGACTGGCTTCTGACTGCCGGCTTCGACGAGGCGGAAGTCGCCATCAAGACGGCCGAGCAGAACGACCTGAACCAGCCCGAGAACCAGGACCTTCTATCTCGGACGAACCGTGTACGTGCGATCATCACGAAGCAGGCGCTCCAGGAAGGCTGGGACTGCCCGTTCGCCTATGTGCTCTGTGCGTTGGCCGCGAGCTCGAACCTGAACGCCATGACCCAGTTGGTGGGCCGCATCCTTCGCCAACCGGGCGCGATGAAGACCGGCGTCGGGACACTCGACGAATGCCACATCATCACGCACCATGCCGGGACCGCTGCCGTGGTGGAAGCAATCAAGGCTGGATTGGAGCAAGACGGGCTCGGCGATCTGGTTCTTCAGGTCTCCCAGGACGCCGCCGCCGGGGCCGGACATGGGACTCGCAAGATCGACCGCCGCCCCGCCTTCGCATCCACGAAGATCTACCTGCCGAAGGTCGTGGTCCTAGACGGCGGCCAAGTGCGTGAACTCGACTACGAGACGGATGTTCTGTCCCGCATCGACTGGCGGGATTTCGGCCCGGAGAACATCGCGGCCCGCATTCCGGAGAACGCGCAAGCGGCCGATGCGCAGTTGCGGCGCATCAGGCTGACGGAGGAGGGCGACGAATTGGTCGTTGGCGAGACAGTCGGCGTGAGCACCGAAATCCTCGCCTTCGATCCGGCCCATGCGGTTCGCATGGTGCTGGATATCGTGCCCAATCCCTTTGTGGGACGTGAGATCGTAGGTCGGCTGCTCGACGCCCTTCGCGGCCGCGGCTTCGACGACCGGAAGCTGGGCGGGATTGCCCGCCTTGTCGTCGAAGAGATGCGGAGGGAGTTGGACCGGGAGCGCGACGCGCGAGCCGAAGCCGTGTTCAAGGACGCAGTCGCCGCCGGGCGCATCCAGTTCCGGCTGCGTATCGACGGCCGTGACTGGCAAATGCCGTTCCGGATCGATACGACCGAGCCACCCGACGCCCGCCAGCTTGTGAGCCGGAACGGCGGTCCCTTGGAGAAGAGTTTGTTCGCACCCGTGTACGATAGCGAGTTGAACAGTGACGAACGCGATGTCGCCGTGTATCTCGACGGCGAGGAAGCGCTGACCTGGTGGCACCGCAACGTCGCCCGCACGCAGTACGCCATCCAGGGCTGGAAGAAGGGCAAGATCTATCCGGATTTCATCTTCGCCATGCGGACGGACGGGGCTGCCAGTCGCATCACCGTTCTCGAGACCAAGGGGGATCACCTCGACAATCTCGACACCGCCTACAAGCGAGAAGTGCTTGCCTTCCTGTCCAGCAGTATCGCGCGGGACGACTGCACACCCGCCGGAGAACTCGAGTTGGTCGTGGACAACGGCCAGACCATTCAGTGCGCGCTCATCCTCATGAGCGAGTGGAGGACGAAGCTGCCTGATTTGCTACGTTCCGATGGCGGTTGATGCGACCGCGAGCGCTCGAGCGCTCGTTGGCATTCCCATACAACCTGTCCGAGAACGTTCGCTGAGGTCGAGAGGGTTCCCGTCCCTAAAAAGGGATGTAAAGACGGGACAATATCCATCCGTAAGTCGCGCCCCGCTCATCGGTAGCGAGCCCCGGCGAGGCGCGCGGTTCGCCAGACGCTGCCCCGGCGGATCGATCCGTGGACGGCCTGTCGCCGTGCCTGTTTCGTGAGCGCGACGCTGCGCTTCATGGCGGCCTGGAGGCCGCCGAACTCTTCGAGGATCTGGACCGCACCCTCGAGAATGGCCCGCTCGATCCGGTCGAGTTCCTCACGGACCTCGGGGGCGGGTTCGGCGTGGCCGGAAGGCCTGGCCCAGCCTCGCATGACCTGCCGCGCCCGCTCCATCTCCCGATGCGTGCGCGCGGCCACGACGACCTCAACGGACCTGCCTTGTCTCCGGAGCGCGTACCAGAGTTGGCGGTGCGCCACGCCCCAGGAGCGGAGCGCGGTCGCGGTATCGTGGCCGGGATCGGCGTAGACGAAGACGGCGCGCTCGGCGTCCAGCGCGACCGGCAGCTTGACCGGGAAGTAGCGCCGAGTCGCACCGGCGGCTCCCCGGTACACCCTGACGGGCAGCAGCCCCCGGTCGATGTCGAGGGCCTCGAACGCGGCGACCTTCTCCGCTTCGGTAGCAAGCCAAGGCTGGTCCGCGTGCTCGATCACATAGTCGAGCGAGAGCAGGCGCCGCATGAGCACGCCGGGAGACGCCGTGCGGCGGTGGCGGATGTGCTCGGCTCCGAGCGCGCGGTAGAGGGTCCGTGCGTAGATCCGGCACACGCGGCCGATCCCCCGGATGCCGGGCACGGGCTCCTCGGCGGCCAAACCCTGCGCGATCAGGGCGTGGACGACCCGCCGCACCTGTTCGGGGTGCGCATCGAGGAACCGTGCGCACTGGGCGCGGGTGAACGCGCCGCTGTGGAGACAGACGAGGGCGATCCACGCGGCCCTCTCTCCCGTCCAGCCGAACGTCGCGAGCGCCTTATCGCGTCCCCGCAGGTGGGCAACCGCCCCGCGCGCCTGCGAGTCGATGTGCTGCTTCAGCGTCTCCATGCCTGGAACGGTGAAGAGCCGTTCGCAAGCAAGTCAACCCGTAGGGAAAGCCCTAAGTGTTCGTAGTGTTCCAAGACGTTCCATACGGTGCCCGGGCTGTTGGACACCGCCGCCAGCGGCACGGCAAACGCCCCCGCAGGGTTCAACAGAGATGACGCCGGGGGATCGAACGCGACCGGGCCTAGAGGCAGGCGGAACGGGCGCGGGATCGGCTGTGGACGACCGCCGCGTGACCTGCGCGGCCGGGGCATGAGGCATTAGTTTTGGGGGGTGAACATCCGTCCGATGCTAGCGGGCGGAGCGCTTGAGACACTCTGGACGCGCCAAAGGAGGGCTCCTTGCGCAGAAAGGGCTTGCCAGCGGCCGCAGGCTAGACGCATTTTGAGGTAACCCAATGAGTTGCAAGGTAGCAAGGCCAACTACGTATTACAGGTCAACGGTACCGGGTGCAGGATTGGGCGCGTTGGACAAACACTCCCGAAGAGACGCATTCTGTCGGCTGACAAACATGGCGGATAGACCGTGGCAATGAAGTGGAATCGTCGAGTGGCTTTTGGACTGCTACTGGCACTGATCGTAGTCATCGGCGCGGTGATCGCTTTCAGAAGGCTGATCGGTGGGGGATCCGCACCTGAACCGATCCAGCAGGCCGTCTCAACCGCCGCCGACGCGGCGGCTCCGAGTCTGGAGATATCGCTGATGGTCGCCCTCGCCCTCTTGTCCGTCACAACGCTGGTGGCTGTCGGGACGAGTTTCTATCTGTACCGTTGGAGACGGATTCTCTCCGGGAGCCATCACCTTCTTATGCCTGAGGAGCACGGCAGATATCTACGCGGAGTGGGGGCGGACGTAAACGATCTGTCTAGGCAGACCGCGGAGCTCCAGGCGTCCTTCCTAACTCTACAGCGCAGCCTTGATGACAAGGATCGTGAAATACGCCGGTTGAAGGAGGGTTACGATCTCAATGTCTTTCGGAGTTTTGTTCGTCGATTCGTGCGGGTAGCCACTGCCGTCGAGGGTTTCCTATCCGTCGATGAACCGGCTAGGGAAGGCCTAGAGCATACGAAGAGGTTGCTCCAGGATGCGCTAGAGGAGTGCGGTGTCGAGCCATTCGCTCCCGAACTCGGTGTGAGCTATTTGGATGCTGAGGGAGTGGCGGACAACCCCAAGACCGTGCCTGCTGACAGCTCGGAGGAGAACAACCGTATCAGTCGTGTCCTCCAAGAGGGATATCGCCTTGTTACGCCTCAGGGCTACGAAGTGATCAAACCGGCGAAGGTCGAAATCACGATTTTCTCAAAGGGCTCCTGAGGAGGGATCAATGGCGGCTCTAATTGGCATCGACCTGGGCACCACGTTCTCTGCTGTGGCGACGATCGACGAGACTGGCCGACCGATAATCGTGCACAATGGAGACGGTGCGAATGTCACGCCCAGCTGCATCCAGTTTCGGGAGGACGGCGTGGCGGAGGTCGGCGAACTGGCGCGACGCAGCCTCTTCCTTCCCAACGTCCACGCGGTGGGCAGGTTCAAGCGTGAGATGGGCACATCGACGACCTACGACGCCCGAGGTCAGACATTCACTCCAACGGATCTCAGTGCCCTCGTCCTGAAGAAGCTTGCGGCAGACACATCGGAGGCGGTCGGAGAATTGGGTCAGGTGGTAGTGACCATCCCTGCGAACTTCTCGCACGATGCGCGGGAAGCGACCATGGCCGCCGCGCGCGCCGCTGACCTCGATGTGAAGTACATCGTAAACGAGCCCACGGCCGCCGCGCTGTACTACGCCTTCAAGAGCGGCACGGACTTGCACGGCGTATATGCTGTGTATGATTTGGGAGGTGGCACGTTCGATGTCTCGATTATCCGGGTAGATGGACAGGACGTCGAAGTACTGTCCACAAACGGCGTCGCGAGGCTTGGAGGCGACGAATTCGACCGGGCCCTGCAAAAGCTCGTACAGGAGAAGTTCAAGGAACAGACGGGTGAGGACCTCAATGAGAGCGACTTCACCAAGAATGACGCCGAGGACGAAAAGCGAGCCCTTTCCAAGCGGGACTCGGTCACCTTTCCTGTCGCGCGAGCGTTGCTCGAAATAACCAGGGCCGAATTCGAAGAGGCGATTTCCTCCTTCTTGGCTCAAACGGAGATGATGTGCGAGGCGACGTTACTCGAATCGGGAAGCGTGCTGACTGACATTCAGGGGGTCTTCTTGGTCGGCGGTAGTACTAGAATTCCGGCAGTCCGAGATAGCGTGCGTCGGACTTTTGATCAGGAGCTGATTTCGACGGCGAACGTTGATGAGGTGGTCGCCCTGGGTGCGGCGCTCTACGCCGCGTTCAAGGGGGATCGGTCAGGCCTAAACGCGGTTCAGAAGGCGTCGATTGAGAGGATCAAGGTATCCGAGTCCACGAGCCAGTGTTTCGGCACGATCTCCCTCAACCACGACGCGGAACGCGAACAGTACAGGACCATCAATTCGGTGCTGATTCGGAAAGGCGAGAAGATTCCGTGCTCGGTTACTGAATCTTTCTTCACCGTGGCCGACGGTCAAACGGCGGTCGACTGCCGCGTGACCGAGTCAGTAGCGCCGGAAACCGATCCACGCTTTGTGAGGACCGTTTGGGAGGGGGAGTTGGAGCTTCCCCCTGGGCGTCCCGCTGGGGAGGAGATCCGGGTAACGTTCGCCTACGATGCGAATCAGGTGATGAAGTGTTCGTTCGTTGATGTCGGTACTGGGCGCGAGCAGCGGATCGACCTATCGATGGTTGAGGCGGGAAGCCGAAGCTCGTCTCCGATCGATAGATTTGTAGTGGAGTAGCGGATGGAAGCCATTTTCGGACTTATCGTGCTAGCGGTGGGCTGGTGGATCTTTGCGACCATAGTGAGCGCCGGGGCCCGAACAGTCAGGGCAGCCGGCAGAGCCGCCGTTGGCAAAGGCAGTCTTTCGGAAAACCTCCAGGTAGCGTTTCAGGGGATTCCTCCGTTCCAGACTCGACTCAAGATTGGTCGGGTGGGTGAGGAGAGCGATAGTCCAGTAATGATCGAGGTCGAGGGGCGAGGACTGTTTCCGATCTCCCGCCCCACAACTATGGGCTTCGTCACCTCTGTTTTCGATGTGACAGATGAAGAACCAAAGCCGGTTATTTCCGTGCTGGAGGACTTCCAGGAGCCCTCCAGCATCGTTTACCAGCAAACGGTCACAGCGGGACAGGTCTTGCCGAACCATGGATTTGTTGGGTGGCTTCGTATTGGTGTCGCCCTTCCGGGAATAATACAGACACCGCGATCAGGGAAGAGGACCATCCGGGTTGTTAGTCGCATGGTAGATGTGTCGAATTCGCCTCCCATCAACAACGGGTTCGGCGGAGGGGACCATCCCGGGCTGCTATGGATAGGAGGCGAAGAAATAGAGTATGACTTCGAACTCAAGGGATATGAGGAGGAGACTGAGGATCGCACCGAAGCCCAGGGGATTGGAATCAAGATCGCGGTGGCCGTGGCTGCGTCGGACGGATCCTTCCAGGAACCAGAGGGTGAAGCCATCCGCGATTGGATCCTGAGGAGTATTGAACCCTTCTCAGGTACCTGGCGGGAGGAGTTGAAGGATGCCTACAACGCCGCGCTTCGCGAAGGATATGAGCAAGCGGAGAGCGGCGTCCTTAGCCTTAGCGCGCTCACAGAACGACTCAACGCCGTAGGTGATCGAGCGTCAAAGTACGAGACGGTTGAACTCTGTTTTGACGTCATGGCTGCGGACGGCGCCGCCGACTCGGAAGAGCTCAAGCTGATTCGAAGCGTGGCGGAGTCCCTAGAATTGGATTATGACGAAATTGAGCGAATGCGTGACCAGCGCATCGTAGGATTGGACTCTAGTGTATCCGAACAAGCCGATGTCGAGGTCCTCCTGGGTATTGCCCCAGAGTGGGATCGTGGGCATACCCTGAACCACATTCGGACAGAATATCAGAAATGGAGCAATCGCCTAAATGCTTTGCCGGAAGGGGTGGAGCGTGAGAACGCGCAGCGCATGCTAGACCTCCTGGCTGAGGCCCGCACGAAATATGCTGAGCCAGGGTCTCACTGAAGGGCGTCTGCTCGCTCAGTCGGTTCGCTTCTCTCGAGACACGCTTAGGAGCGGGGCCGATGGGGACCCGGCTCTTTTTCGGAAGGCGCGTGGCCTTTATGCCCAGAGCGACCTGGAGATCAGCGAATCGTTAACTCCAGATCTGGAGCGGTGTCTGCGCCGTGCCTACCAGAGCCTGAAACTACCAGCCTCAGCCGTGCAGGCATTCGTTTACGCCTCACCTGAAATCCAGGCTCAGTGCCTGGCCACAACGGAAAGCGAATGTGTGGTGAGGTTCTCTTCTTCCATGGTTGAACTTCTGGATGACCTCGAGATAAGTTTCGTCGCCGGTCATGAGCTCGGGCATTTCTTGCTCGACCACCAGGGGGCGATCCGTTCAACGAATCCAGATAGCCTTGAGTACTTCATGCATGTGCGGTACCAGGAGATCTCGGCGGATCGGGTGGGACTCATCGCCTGTGGCTCGTTAGACAAGGCTGTTCGATCGTAACTACCCAGGTACCGTGACACAGCCAGGCGGGCAGGTCAGCTGAACAGTACGGGTTACGGTCCGTGTGACTCCCCGGGTCTCATGCGGGTGGGCGCGCTGGGATGTCGGGGGGATGGTGGCGATCGGTGTGTGTGGGTGCGCGGGCGCCGGGTTTTCAGAGGCGCAGTGTGGGGATCAGCCGGATCGGATCGGGATGGGCCAGGGTCTGGAGGACGTTCCAGTCCTGCTTTCTGGCCGTGTTGATGACGGCGCGCAGGGTGGCGAAGTGGGAGGCGCCATCTTCGGAGCGGAAGCCACCTGAGATCTTCTGGCGCAGCTTGGCCATGCGGAGATCCCGCTCGGCCTCGTTGTTGGTGAAGGGGACGCGGGGGTCGGAGAGGAAGCGCAGGCATCCTTTTTTGTGCTTCTGAAGGCGGAGCGCGAGGTTGTGACCGACGCGGCGGCTGGGTCGTCCGCGCTTGCCGGTCTTGAGCGGCGGCTGGGCTTCGTGGAAGGCGATGGCGTCATCGGGGATCCGATCCCATGCGCAGGAGATGCGGGCCACGAGGGAGGCGGGCACTTCGCGGTCTTTCTCACGAGCGAAGCGGGTAGCCCTGTGAGCGCGCCGGAGGAGGCGGTGCATACTTCGGGCCCATTGTTCCCTGTCGATGTCGATCAGGGCCTGGAGTCCGCGCAGGTGATGGGCGTTGCAGGCGCCGTGGCCCACACCCTCGAGAGTGAAGTATGAGGCGTAGTCGTCATGGATGAGGATGCCCTCGAGGTCCTTGCCGACATAGCCGCGCCCGGTGCCGATGCGCAGGGCGGTGAGCAGCGGGGTGCACAGCACGTGGAGCCAGCGGATCCGTGCGGCGACGCGCAGGCCGGTCTCGTCGAGGTGCTTGACGGGGGCTTTTTTGCTGATGATCCCGGTGACACGGGCGAGGAAGCTCTCGAAGCGCCTGGCGGTGCGCCGGCCCATGGCCGCGATCGTGGCCGTGGAGAGCGACACGGAGAAGAGGTCGTGCATGAGCTCGCGCAGGCGCTTCTCGGGCACGAACTGGGCGTGCAGCAGATAACTCACCCACGCGGTGATGCGTGGTCCGTACTGGACCGGGGCGGTGATGCCGTCCGGGAAGGCGGCCATGGTCACGGTCGCGCAGGCGCCGCAGAGGCAGCGGTGGGCACGGTGTCCGGTGACCTCGAGGGGGTGCGGCTCGGGGATGTCGAAGAGCTGCCGGCAGACGGGAGCACCGTGGCGGCCGGTGTCCGACAGCGGCTCGCCGCAGTCCGAACAGGCAGAGGGGTCGTGATCCACGACATGGTCCGGGGTGTCGGTCTGCTTCAGGGTCGTTCCCTCGTGGCCCGCCTGGCCGCCACTCGGCCTGCCCGTCGCGGGACGCTGGCTCCGGGTACGCTTCGGGGTCTTTTTCTTTTTCAGGCCGTCGCTGGAAGGCGGCTTGCCGCTGGTGGTGCTGTCGAGCGCCGCACTCCGCTCGAGTTCGGCGATGCGTTCGCGCAGCCCCGCATTCTCCCGCTCGAGCGCGGCATTCTCCCGGACGAACGCCTCGGTCAGGCGCAACATCTTGCGGCCCCATATGCGGATAGCCTCGACGAACGTCATCGCCGGGGACCGGGAGTCAACAAGCTCCTGCAGGCATTCGAAGGCCTCGGCATGGGTGGCGAGATCCTCCTGATGGCACGACACCGTCACGGGTCCCCGGCCTCGGCGGCCATGATGGCCCCCAGCACCGCGAGGCGCTCGGCCCGAGGCATCGCCGCGTAGCGCCGGCCCCAGTTGGCCGCCTTGCGCTTGACACTCTGACGATGCGTGAAGTTCCTGCCCGCGAAGCGCGCCCAGTGCAACCGGTCCGGCTCGAAATTGAACCAGATCTTCTCGGTGACCACCCCCGCCCGGTTCATCACCTGCAGCGAGATCGACCGCCACTCGGCGAGTTGCTCATCGTAGAACGATGAAGGGAAGCCCGAGAGCATGACCTGACAGGCCAGTCCCTTCAGCAGATCGAGGAGCGCCACATGATCGGCCTCCCCGTAATCGTAGCGGTAACGCTGCCTCCCGCGGCGGACCCGATGCAGATACGGCGGATCGCTGTAGACCAGCTCCCGGCCTTCAAAGGGGAACCCGGCCAGAAACCGGTGTGCGCACCCGTGGACCCGCTCGACCGGGTAGTCGCAGCTGAAACCCTCGATCGCACGTGCGTCCAGGTCGATGCCGATGTTCCGGAGAGCCGGCGGCTTGCGCCGCATGATCGCACCGCCACCCAGATGCGTCTCGACGTAGACGTCGTGCGGCGGCATCATCGCGATCAACGGCTGGCACAACCCCGATGTCGCCTTCGATCCGAACCACGCCATCCGCTCCCCCTTCCCGTCCGTTCCGGCTGCCGCGCCCGGAATCAGATATAGGAGGACCGTCCTATCGTGTCAAGGCCAGCGACCCGCAATCGAAAACTCACAAGAACGTCCATCCCCGAGCCGAGGCACCGTCTTCGAAACGCCAACCACGACCCCGCACACCATCACCCCATCACCGCCACATGAGCAGCGGTGCCTGGGTAGTTACGAAAACTCAACTAAACTGCGGAATGTATATGAGTTACGCCCGGGCGCACGCCCCCAATATTGGGGGGGCTGCGTCTTTTTCTGGGGATATTCAGGTAGTTACGACAAGGCGGACGCGGTCAGCGCCGATCCGCGGCGGCTTCCGCCTTCAGCGCCGGGATTCCGGAGCGGCGCCCAGCGAAAGCACGAGCCGCACCAGGTCCGCCTGCCGCGACAGGCCGTGCTTGGTGAACATGTGCTTCACATGCCAGCGGATCGTGCTTTCTCCGCGGCCCATCGCCGCGGCGACTTCGCGGACGGTCATGCCTTCGGCCAACAGCGCCGCCACGCGGCTCTCCGTCGCCGTGAGCCCGAGCGCCTCCGCCGCCACGGCCGGATCGATACGGGTCCGGCTCGCCGGGTCGGCGACCAGCACCAGCGCCGCGACCGGCCAGATCCGCAAGTCCGTCTCCGGCCGGCCCACCGGGTTGACGTGCAGCGCCAGCGGCGGCAGGGGAGGAGGGCGGCTGACCATCGTCGAGCCGGCGGCGCCCTGAACCCCGAACGGCGGCAGCGCTCGCGCCAACACCGCCTGGAGTTCGGCGTCGTCCTCCGTCGAGCGGGCGTGGAGGAACCCGCCCGCGTCGAACAGACCCTCGCCGGTCCGGAGCACATCCCGGGCGCGGTCGTTGGCCGCCACGATCCGCCCGCGCCCGTCGAGCTGCACGATGCCCAACCCGGTGATGTCGAGCAGCTTCGCCACGGACGCACCCAGCGCACTGGCCCCGGCCAGCGCCTGTTGCACGCGCACGCACTGGCGGATATGGGGCAGGAGACGCCGGATCGAGTCGAGCCGGGCGGATGACCAGCCGTCCCCGTCGATCGGGTCGTTGACGACCCAGACGATCCGCGAGCCACGCGGCCCGTCCAGGCGCACGTTGATGCTGTTGCCGGCATGGTTGCGGGCCATCAGCTCGTTGTACGCCGTGGAGGTCTTCAGTTCCTCCCTGGTGTAGAGGTCGGTGATATGGACCAGCCGGCTGTCGGGCAGTTGCCGGAGGCGCGGGGGTCGTTCGTCCCGGTGGTAGTAGTTCTCGAAGTATTCCCGCTCCACTGCCCGGTCCCGTTGTCCGCGGACGAACGACCACGTAAAGACGATCCGGATGTCCTTTTCGGAGTCGCCGTCGCCGAACACCATGCTGCTGCCGTGCGTGCGCAGGGCGTCGTCGATGAGCGCGGTGGCACTCGACCAGTGTGCACGGTCGAGCGCCGTCTCGTGCAGCGAGGCCAGGATGGCGTCAAACGCCTCCCGTTCGCTCATCGGCGCGCCGGCGCTTGCGAACCGTCGGCCACCCCGATTCCGATCGGATCTCGGGCCAGGAACCCTCCCTCGTTTCGCTGATGCTCCGCCGCAACCCCGCGCCCCGATGCTGCCGGAGGCCCACTGCCCGTGGCGACGGCGCGGGCCTGGCGGGTGAAGCGCTCGAGCGCTTCACCACGCCTTCGCCATCGGGGAGAGTTTACGGAGCCTGCGCGCGACAACGCCGCCCCGGCCGACGGGCGGGACGCGCGACGGTTGGACGCGGAAGAGAATCCGCCCGGAGAGGGCGGGGAGGATTCAGGGGGCCGGCGGGGGCCGCATCGGTGCAGCCGACCCATGGCGCGCCGTGCATCCGTCCACTGCCCGGCCAAAGTCATCGTGCCGGTCCCGGTGCCCGCGGCGAAAACCGCCCGACCGGCTCTCCCGATCCACAGCCCCATCCACCCGGCCCTCGCCGCTGATGTGCGCGGCACGACCGCGTCTCCAACTCTCGAATCCATTCGATGACCCCGGGCTGCGGCTGGCGACGAACGTCCGGGCGTGTTCCGGGACCGACGGTCCCTGTCCCCCGATCTCCCGACGAGCGTGCACGAGTGCCGGAAAACAAATCGACGAAAATTCAACTAACCCGGTAAAAGTTATACGAGTTATGCCTGGGCTTACGCCCCCAATATTGGGGGGGTCCGGTGGTTTTTCTGGCAGACCGAAAGGACCTCCTTGCGGCTACGAGGAGGGCCAGGCATCCTGACCGAACTACCCAAATGTCACCACACCTGCGACAAGGAAGTCATCCCATGACAAGGCACGCCCTCTTGGCCGCCACCCTCTCTCTGCTCGCCGGGTGCTATCACACGACGATCGAGACTGGTCGTGCGCCTTCCCCCCAACAAATCGACGTTCCTTGGGCCCACTCCTTCCTCTACGGCCTCGTGCCACCAGAAGTCGTGGATGCCGAGGAGGAGTGCAGCAGCGGTGTAGCCCGTGTGGAGACCCAGCTTTCGTTCCTCAACAAGCTCTCCGGCGTCTTGACGCTTGGCCTCTATTCGCCGATGCACGTCACAGTCACCTGTGCGTCCGGCGAGGAACAGCAGGATGCCTCCCTTCCGGTGGTTCGGACCGAGAGAGAGGTAGCTGCGGCTCTGCGGTCAGGGGAACCCTTTCTCCTGCCGCTCGACTGATGAAACGGTCACCTGTGGGCGAGAGCACCGTGAGATCGGCCCGACCCCGGCACACTATTGCCCGGAGTTATCCGGCAATTCTTGTCAAAGTCACTCCAACAGACAGGGTGCCCTGAGACATCGTCGGTGATCCTCACCGCAAGGTGCGTCTCGAAGCTGTCGATCTGCCCGTGGCCGAGCTGACGGCAGGCCAAGCCCCGTTAATCGCTGCCTTGAGGGGCTCTGGGGAAGGCCTCCGCTGCGCCGGTGGTGGATGGCCGTGGAGCAGGGCGACCCTGGTACGGGTGCCCCCGAAGCGCAGCTCTTCCTTCGAACCACCTGCTCGAGGCTCGGGAATACCTTCATCGCTGGGGTCGGCGTCCGCCCGTCCCAAGTGTCCCGCGAACGTGCGCTCCGGGTCCGTTGGCGGCGGCCATGGCCCGGATCCGGTTATCGAACAGGAGAGGAAGCGCAGTGTCTTGCTTGACTTTCGGATCTGAGATGGGGAATCTCCCCGACGCAGCCATTGAGCAGAGAGCCGGCTTTCGTTAGTCGGGTTACCTGCTGAATACAACAGCCGTTACTCGACTGTGGGTAGCTCCCAAAGTCCAGGCGAATAGGCAGGAACCTTCCGCATTCTCTGCGAGATGGCTGTAAATGACCCGATATTCCGTCGGGTCAGCTGACGCATAAGCCGTCTGACCACATGAAGATCACCACGGCACATTTTGTGTCTGCATTGACGGCCGGGCTCCTGCTCGGGGCGTGTGCCGGGTGATGCGGGGCCGGCAGGGGAGGGCCCAGCCGGGCCTCAAGGGCAGTCGGGCATTCAAGGGCCAGCATTCAACTGGGCAGATGTCATCGAAGAATTGAGCTGGAAGGTGCCGTTTACGCTCTCGGCTACAGCGACGATGAGCCTTTCCCCGAGGACTGGAACGGGGGACCGGTCCTTCCATGGGGGCAGCTATCGAAAATGAATCACGCAATGACCAGACGGCTGCCCGCCGAGGGTTCCACCGCGCTCGAGGGGGATGCGTTCGCTCATTTCCCCGCGATCCTGAGAGAGGCCGGCTCCGCGGCGTGTTTTGCCGCGGACGAGTTCTTCGCGGTCCGCATCCGGAACGCCAACACCCGTCGCGCCTACGATCGGTGCGTCCGCGAGTTCCTCGCGTGGTGCGAGGCGCGTGAGCTGACGCTCGAGCAGGTCAGCCCTGGCGTCGCGGACCCCTACATAGACGGCCTCCGCGAGTCCGCGACCGGCCAGAGGCAGGCCCTGGCTGCGCTCCGCCAGTTCTTCGATGCGCTCGTGACACGCCATGCGGTCTCCCTCAATCCGTTCCTGGACGTCCGCGTACCCCCCCGCGAGACCCACCGCAGCAATAAGCCCGAGATTACGGTTGAGCAGGCCCGCCAGCTGCTCGCGTCCATCAACACCTCCCGGTCGATCGGCCTGCGCGATCGTGCCGTGCTCGGCACCCTCACCTACACCGGCGCCCGGGTTGGCGCTGTGGCGCAGCTCCGGCTCCAGGATCTCCGCGACTACGGCCCGTACCGCGCCCTCGCATTCCGGGAGAAGCGAGGGGCGGACAGGGAGATCCCCGTCCGCATCGATCTGGACGGCTGGCTCACCGAGTATCTCGATACGGCCGGGATCCGTGACGATCCGAAGGGGTCGCCGCTCTTTCGCCGCAACGACTGGCACACCGAGACGCGGCTCGGGTCCGAGGGCATCGGGCCGTGGACCATCCGCAATATCCTCAAGCGGAGACTGAAGGATGCCGGGCTCCCGACGGTCTTCACCCCACACAGCTTCCGGGTGCTGGTCGTGTCCGCCTTGCTCGACCAGGGCGTCCCTGTCGATGACGTGCAGTACCTCGCCGGTCACGCACGCCCCGCGATCACCCGGGCCTATGACCGTAGCGCTCGGCGCGTCACCCGCAACATCGTGGAGAGGATCCCGATCTAGGGGCACGAGCGGAGACTTCGTCGGCCAGCAGCGCGGCCGTTCGTTATCTTTTCTCAGTCTGCGCCCCGGAGCGCCTCCAACGCCGCCCGGACCCGCTCCAGGGCAAGCCGCGCCTCCGTGGCGGCGCTGGTAGCGCCCTGGATCGCCGTCTCCACCTCGGTAGCCGTCTCCGATCTCATGCCCTGCCGCAGGCGTTCCATCCTCTCGGCCTGGTTGCGCTCGGTCTGACGCAGCACCACTCCGGCCCCGAGCTTCTCCGCCTCGTCGGTGTGTGCCTCTTCGAGCTCGGCCATCCGCGCGGCGGCTTCGGCCCGGCGCTCCTCGACAGGGATGCGGCTTTCCAACTCTATGAGTTCGGAGAGCGCGGCCTTCAGGTCGTCGGGTGTCTCCACGTTGCTGAGGACCTCTTGGCCGTGGCCTCGACATCCTCTCGGGACGGTTCGGGCCGGCACCCGGCCAGGGTGAGGACCATCAGCGTTGCCGCCATCAGTCTGGTTGTCATCATGTCCGCCTCGCTCCTTTCGGGGCTCCAGGTTCGCTCAGCGCCGCTCCAGGCGCCTGAAGGACGTCGGCGCGTGGCGGGCGTTGGCGTCTCGTCCCATTCTCGCACGGCACGCCTCGCCGCTTCCCCTGCCTCCCACGCCTGTGACGCCGCCGACACCCAGGCCGACCACTCCGTCGCCCGGGCCGCGGCCGCAGCGGCGGCCCCCGCCTGCGCCGCGGGGGTCGTGGGGTCCGATTCGGTTGCGTTCGCCGCGCGGGTGGCCTGGCTGACCGCTTCGAGGAACTGTCCGCCTCTCGCAGGTGTCGGCCGCGGCGGCGAGGGGGAAGGGGGTGTGCGGGCCGCGGGCTCCGCTTCCTCGCCTTCCCGGAGCTCCGCGACCTCCAGGAGCGCGGCCTCCAGGTCGTCGACCGTGAGCTCGCCGGTGTCGAGCTCTTCCGCGAGCTCGCTGATCCTCGCTTCCGCTGCCGCCGGCCGGCTGGCGATCCAACTGGACACGACGCTCGCCGTCCAGGTGCCCGCGAGGGGCAGGATAGCCGTCGAGCTCCAGCAGCGCCGCGATCCGCGGCACCACCCGGGCGTCATGCTTGCGCTGCTTCTCGCGTCGCCACTCGAGGCCCCGGTTCCTCTGTCCGTCATTATCGCTCAGGGTCCGGGACCCGGCCCTCCCCCGCAGACAGGCGATAATCACGAATCGCAAACAGCGACGACAGCAGTGCCCTGTGGCGAGCCGCGGGCGCCGGGGCTCTCGCTCCAGGCGCCGGGAAGTTTTCCACAATGCCCGATCGACGGCCAGGCGGACGACGCTGTAACGGCATACCATTGAGCCCGTTTCCGACGCTGTAACGGCATACCATTAAGCCCGTTTCCGACGCTGTAACGGCATACCATTACAAGTAGGTACTACCAAGTAGGTACTTCCAAGTAGTTCGGCTGTGGAAAACTTCGGGGGCCGAGAGCTGACCACAGGAGAGAAGAGAGAGAGTCACCGGGCGCGTGACCGCGGCTGGATTTTCGTCGGTGAAGGATAGATCCGGAGCCCCCCCGCCTTCCCTCTGCCGTGGGTACCGGCGCGGCCGAGGATGACGGCGACCCGGAGCTCGGGCCAGGCCACCTGGATCTTCTTGAGCTCGCGGAGGGCGCTTTTCCGGAAGTTCTGTATCGCCCGCCGATCGAACTGCGGCAACGGGTGGCTGCCGAATTGCCGGTACAGCTGCGGCCAGGTCACGCTTTTCGGGCCGTGGAGCTTGAAGGCCACATAATTGAGCCACAGGTAGAGGTCGATCCCCAGCGAGCTTCTCCGGAGGGCCCGGAGGGTCCGGAGGTCGACGGGGACGGGGTGAGCCAGGAGGTTCTCGAAAAGGTCGTGCGCGAGCCGGATCTTCCCCTGGTCGATCTGCTCTTTCCCCGTGTCGTCGAGCTCCCACCAGAACTCGGTATGGCTGGCGACTTGCGATGACACGCTGGAGTGTCCGTGGCTGTCGCCGTCCCGTTGCCGGGTGTCGAGCCGGATAGACGTGTTGAAGAGCCGGTACATCTGGTCGCGAAGCCGATTTCGGATGCTCCGCGATCCGCCGCTCGGCGAGAACACACCGAGGGTCCGCATGAACCCCGCCAGGCTGTCGCCGAGAGAGAGGACCGGGGACCGGGTTCGCACCGCTTCGGTGCTCACCCAGGCGAGGAGGAGCCGCGGGTAGCTGCCATACGGGAGGCCCGGCACGCCGGTGGCCGTCATGTACAGCGTCCACCACCCATTATCTCGCCTGTACTGGCGCTCTTCGCCCGGATCCGTGCGGGGCAACGCGCAGAGCGCGAGCACCTGGTGCATCACCCCAAACTCCGATGTGAGGTTGCTGGCCTCGAGCAGGCGCTCGAGCTGGTCGTTCACCGTGAAGCCCCGGCGCTCGGGCTGAGTCAGGGTGATATCAGCGAGCACGGGGTCCCACTGGATGATCTGGCCGACATGCGCTGGTGCCTTCGGAGTCCCTGTCATTGCTTGTCTTCCCCTTGCGTTCGCCGCATGGGGGGCTGATTCTTCCCCCCTTCGGTGTTGTGTGATAACCGAGACGAAGTCAGTATCATACGTCTCTCGGTTGCCGTTAGCACGCCGCATGTGTGGTACCGGCGACGGTGTGTTCGCACGGGTGGCGAAGAGCGATGTCCGGATCTCGAGAAAAGCAGGGTGCCGCTTATGTCCGGGCCCTCTATGCGCCCGGCGAGCACTTTGCGCTCCTGGCTGTCGGCCGGGTCCCCGGCTTCGAGGCCGTGAAGCAGCGCATCGTGACGGCCGGCGCGTTCGTCGAAGGCGGTTACCAGGGCTGGCTGCGCCACCTCAACGCACGAGGCTACGACCTGTTCGTGAGCATGAACCCGATTGAGCCGGCCAGGGGCCAGCGCGAGAAGAGCGACGTGGTGGCCGTGCGCCGCCTGCAGCTCGATCTCGACAGGAGCGGGGCGTCTTCACTGGCCCGCGTCCTCGAGGACGTGGGCGGCGGCCGGCTCCCCCAGCCGGCCGCCGTGATCCGGAGCTCCCACCACAACTACCAGGTCCTCTGGCACACCGCGCCTGGCTGGAGTGCCGAGGAGGCTGAAGACGTCATGCGTCGCCTCGCGGCTCGCTACGGCGGGGATTCGGCGGTGGCGGACGTCGCCCGGGTGATGCGGCTGCCGGGATTCCGGAACCGGAAGCCGGGCCGGGGCAATGCCCTCGTGAGCTGGACGGACTACGAGGGCCCGCCCGTTGCTCAGGACGCCTTCGCCCACCTGCCGGAGGCGCCGACGACCGGCTCAGCGCCGGCGACACCGCGGGCGACGCCAGCAAGCGGAGAGATCAGCCAGAGTGAGCGCGACTGGGCTTTTGTCCGGGGCGAGCTGCGGAAGGGCGCGGCCGAGGAGGAGCTGGTGGCCGTCCTCACGGAGCGCCGGAGCGGAGACAAGTGGAAGCCGGCTGACTACGCCCGGCGCACCGTACGGAAGGCCGTCGAGAGCCTTCAGCAATCACACCCCGTCGCTGACGGGGGAAAGGAGACACACGGGTGACCGCCATGGCGATCGAGAAGAAGGAGATGGACGGGCAGGTCGTGCTCGCCGTCGAGACGGAGGAGGATTTCCGCGAGGCGCTCCGGATCTCAGAGAAGACCGGGGAGGTGATCGCGGCGCCGGAGGCGCTCGCTCGCGACATGGGGTGGTCGACCGGCCACGCCGATGGCGGCGTGACCCTGGCGGACATCTCGGCTCCGGGCGAGGTGGGCAGCGCCTACCTCATGCCGGGCGGCGGGGGGTCGGGGCCGGTGATCCCTCGGATGCGGCGCATCCACCAACCTGCCCAGGCGTGAAGGAGGTCACTCATGGCCTTTCGCAGAAAGCCTGACAGTCAGGACGAGTACCATCGGAAGTTCGCCGACGCGGTGATCGAGCAGATCCGGAAAGGCACGGCCCCCTGGCAAAAGCCCTGGGGCCCGGGAGAGAGCTACCGGCCATCGAACGCAGTGACCGGGCGGCCCTACACCGGAGGGAACAGCCTCTATCTCAACATGCGCGGAGAGCAGCGCGGCTTCGGGGATAACCGTTGGGCCACCTACAAACAGATCAAGGCAGCGGGCGGGCAGGTACGGAAGGGAGAGCGCGGGGAACAGGTCCTCTTTTTCGATAACAAGCGCCGGATCGCCGTCACCGATGCGGAGGGCAAGCCGAAGAAGGTCGAAGGGAAGCAGGTCTACCAGACAGTGAAGCGGGACGTCCCGTTCATCAAGACTTTCGCGGTCTTCAATGCCGAACAGGCGGACGGTCTGAAGCTGGAGCGGCAGGGCGGCCGGAAGGTCCCGCTGTGGCAGACGCACCAGGCGGCTGAGGTGGTGATCGAGGAGAGCAAGGTCTCCGTCCGGCACGTCTCGGGAGACCGGGCCTTCTATAGCATCAAGAGCGATTCGATCACCCTGCCGGAGCGGGCGCAGTTCCCCTCGGCCAATCACTACTACCAGACGGCGCTCCACGAGCTGGGGCACAGCACCGGCCATAAAAAGCGGATGGACCGCAAGTCCCTGAAGCAGGGCATGGATGATGGATTCGGCAGTCCGGCCTATGCGCGCGAAGAGCTCCGGGCCGAGATCAGCGCCATGATGACGGGCGAGAAGGTGGGCGTGGGCCATGACCCGGCCCGAGGCGCCGCATACGTCGAGGCGTGGGTCTCGGCGCTCGAAGACGATCCCAGGGAGATCCACCGTGCGGCCGGTGAGGCCGAGCGGATGACCGAGCACCTGATGAAGGATGCGCGGAAGCGGATCGTCGCGCTGGAGAAGCAGCACCAGGACAAGGCGCAGGAGCTGGCGGCGCCGAGGGCTCGCGCCTTGACCCCGTCGAAGACGCGGGCCCCCGAGCCGCCGACGCATGACCGCTCGGCGGCCTCGATGAGCCGATGAGAGACACGCGAGAAGTCTCTGGCCGGCCGGTCGCCCCGCGCGTGGAGTTCACCCCACCCGTCGAGGCCGACCGGTCGCGGGAAGATCCGCGGCCCGGGCACCGGCATTCGCGCAGTCGGGAGCGCGAGGGCCGGCCCTTTCAGGAGCGCCTCAACGCGGCGGTGGTGGACGTCGCCGTCCATCGCGTCGTCGCATACACCGACCTGGTGGACTCGCAGTTCGGCGGCCACCCCTACTCGGCGCGTCGGGGCATCGACCGCCTGACCCGTGCGGGGCTCCTCCGGGAGCGCACCGTGGCCGGGCCGAAGGGGGGGAGCTACAAGGTCCTCACAGCTACCCAGGGGGGCGCCCGGGTCGCCGAAAAGCTCGCCGAAAAACATGGCTTCGGCCCCTCACAGAAGGCGTGGTCCGGGATCGGCCGGGAGAAGGATGTCACCCATGACGTCGCGATCTACCGGGCGGTGATCGAGGCACGGCAACAACTCGCGGGCCAGGGAGCCACCGTGCGGAGGGTTCGACTGGACGCAGAGCTCCGAAGTGAGGTGGCGAGCAGGAGCGAGGCGGCCAGGGTGAAGGGCGGCAAGGTTGCCGCCGACGAGGAGAGGTGGGTGGCCGCTCGCGAGCTCGAGCTTCCCATCCAGGACAATGGCAGCGTCGCCTGCCCCGACGCCCAGATCGAGTGGGAGCGCTCTGGAGACGGGGGGGAGGGGCCCAGCTCGGGGCGCGTCAACGTCGAGGTCGCCAGCGAGCACTACCGCGGCGGTCACCTTCAGGCGAAGGCCGCGGCTGGCTTCGCGGTGTTCGCCGCGAACGGCAAGGCCGGCCGCGCGATGTCCAAAGCCGGCCTCGGGAAGCTCGCTCGGGCGCTCGGGCGAGGGGGAGGCGGTGGAGGTGGAGGTGGTAGAGGCAACGACCGCGATTCCTCCAGCGTGGAGATCTGACGATGCAGCCATCGAAGGTCGCCGTGGGACTCGCGGTCGCTTTCGCGGCCGTGGCCGTAATGCTCCTCCTGCCTCGATTCGAGTACCTGGCCCCATACAGCGGCCTGATCGTGCGGCAGTACTGGTTGCCGGTGCTGCTCTACAGTGGGGCAGCGCTGTTCACCCTCGTGGTCCTGATCGGCGCTACGGCGCGGAGCGTCGGGCTCGTCGATGTCGGCAAGACGGTGGACCTGGTGGAACGCTCGATCCGGAGGGGGGAGGGCGACCCCGACCTTTCCCGCCGTCTCCAGGAAGAGGACCGGGGAGACTTTTCCGAATAATGGAGGTGCGCATGGCTCAGTTCGCACGGAGACGGGTTGGCCGGATCATCGCGGCCGGGGCCGCGTGGATTCTGGTCGGTCCCGTTTCCCTCTTCGCGCAGGGCGTGAGTCCGTGGCTCGACGCCATCGAGGTGTTGGAGGAGGCCTTCACCGGCCCGATCGCCCGGGGTCTCTCTCTGATCTCCATTGTGATCGGCGGGCTCATGTTCGCCTTCGGGGAGGGAGGATCCAAGAAGGCGCTCGCCGGCATCATCTTCGGCCTCGGCATGGCGATGGGCGCCGCCAACTTCCTCGGGTGGCTCTTCTGATGGGCTTCGGGGGCGGAACGTGAAGGGCGCCCGGACCTGGTACGGCCATCCGACCCTGAGCCGGCCACTCACGATCATGGGGGTTGAGCGGAAGTGGTTCTTCTTGAGTCTGACGCTCGGGCTCGCGATCTGGAACGCGCTCAACGCCATTGTGACCGGGGGCGTCATCTTCCTCGGGCTCTACGGCGCTGGCTGGATCGCGTGGAAGCGAGATCCGAACATGCTCTCCATCGTCGCGGCGGGGTCCAACAGCCGGGCTCGCTACGATGGCGGCAAGGTGCCGGCGTGGCACCTTGAGATCATCGAATGAATATCGCGGAGGAGCGTCGCGATCATGACGCGGCCGGGTCTCTTGCCGACGAGTTGCCGTATTGGGGCTGGATCCGCGAGAGTCTGCCGTTCCCGTGCTGCATCACCCGCTCGGGTGAGCTCTTCTCCGTCGCTCGCCTCACCCCTACGGTCCTCGACGGGCGGACTGCCGAGCAGCTCGACCGGGTTGTCCACCGCTGGCAGCGCCTCCTCTCGTCCCTGGATCCACAGACCCGCCTCCACTTCTACCTCTTCCGGAGGCCGGGGCGGCTTGATCCTGTCGAGGGGCTGGAGGGGGTCGCGGAGCTCTCCAGGACCAATCGCCGGACCTTCCTGCTCGACCGCGTACAGGACCTCCAGACGTATGTCGTCTGGAGCCACGACCCGCAGCTGGCGCCCGCGGGCCGGGCCGGCACCGAGGGCGGCCGGTGGTGGCTTGACACGGTCAGGAACTGGATCCGCCAGAAGGGGAACCCGGACCTCGGCGCCTTTCTCCTCCGCCACGTCCTCACGGCCGCCGACTCCTTCAGGCAGCTCGTGGACGCGAGCTGTGCGATGGCGTCGGACGTGACGCCTCTGGACGTCCTGAGCGCTCCGGAGGCGAGCGCCTTCCTTTCGGAGCTCGTCAACCGGCCGGGCTTGCCCTGGCACGGCGGTGACGCGCTCGCGAGCGCCCTCAACTGGCGCCTGGCGCTGTCGGAGCTGGAGGCGGAGCGGCGCCACCTCCGCCTCGACGGGGAACCCCTGATCCTCTACTCGCTCCTGTCTCCGCCGACCCAGGCGCGGGCGAACCTCCTTCAGGATCTCTTTTGCCTGCCGGGACAGATCACCGTGTCGCTGGAGTGGCGGCCGTACTCCCTGGAAGCGGCTCGCCGCAAGATCCGGGGCGCCCAACGCCACTACTTCAGCAAGCGCTACTCGATGATGGCGCACGTTCAGGAGACCGAGGGCACGGCGTCGGCGATGGTCGATTCCGCGGCCGACGCCGAATCCGGCCGCCTCGGGGGCGCCCTCGTGGAGCTGGAGGCGGACGGCATTGCGTATGGCGACATCGGGCTCACCGTCGCGCTCCACGGTGAGCTCGGGCGCATCGAGGCGCTCGATGCGGAGATCCGGAGGATCTTCGGAGGGTGCGACGCGAAGGTGATCCGCGAGGGATACGGGCAGCTCGCGGCCTGGTTCTCCCGGATGCCCGCGCAGCCGCGGAGGCGCCAGATCCGCCACGTCTTCGCGTCCGCCGGCGTGGCGGCCTGCCTCGCTCCGCTCTTCGGACCCGCGAAGGGGGAGACCGAGAGCCGGCACCTCCGGAGACCCGCCCTCGCCGTCCTGGAGACGCCGTGGCGGACCCCCTACCACTACGACCTCTTCTGCGGCGACGTGGGCCACACCCTCATCCTGGGCGCCACCGGCGCCGGGAAGAGCTTCCTCCTCAACTTCCTCCTCGTGCAGGCGCTCCAGTACAACCCGCGCGTCCTGGTGCTCGACCTGGGGGGCTCCTACCGCTGGCTCACGCAGTTCCTCGGTGGCGGCTACCTCGAGCTCTCGCCTGAGACCGTCGCCGCCACCGGGATTGCCCTCAAACCCTTCTCGTTGCCCGAGACCGAGCGTACCCATGGGTTCCTCACGGGTTGGGTGACCCGGCTCCTCCGCCTCGGGGGATACACCCCGGAGGGCGCCGATGCGACCGAGCTCCGGGCGCGGGTCGAGGACATCTACACCCTCCCGCCCGCGGATCGTCGCCTTTCGGTGTTCGTGGCCTCGCTGCCGCGGCGAATGTGGCCCGCGATGAGCCGGTGGCACGGCGACGGAACGTGGGCCCCGTTCTTCGACAACGCCGGCGCCGACGAGCTCAAGTTCGCGGACTGGCAGGTGATCGACCTGGCCGGGGCGGCCGAGCACGAGGACCTCTGTGAGGCGGCGCTCTTCTACCTGTTGGAGCGCCTCCGGATCGCTTTGGATGATCCGGCCGAGGCCAGCCGCGTCAAGCTCATGGTCGTGGACGAAGCCTGGCGCTACCTCAACGATCCCTCCGTTCTCGCCTATCTCGCGGAAGCCGCAAAGACGTGGCGGAAGCGCAATGCCGCCCTTGTGCTCGCTACGCAGAGCGCAGTGGACGTGACGTCCACCAGGGGCGCGGGGGCTCTTCTCGAGTCCATGCCCACGAAGCTCTTCCTCGCAAACCCGGACCTGCCCGACGCCGTGGCGGAAACGTTCCGACTCAACCCGGCCGAGATGGCGACGATCCGCGGGCTCCTGCCGAAGCGCGAGCTCTACCTGCGGCGGGCCCAGGAGGCCGGCGTCGTCCGGCTGGAGGTGGACCCCGAGAGCTACTGGCTCTACACCAGCAGCCCCGTTGACCAGGTGCGCCGTGCGGCGGCCGTCGAGGAGCATGGCCTGCGGGGTGGCCTGACCGCGCTCGCTACTGAATGGAGGTGAGGACCGACATGACACACCGACTTCGCGCCCTGACTCTCTCTCTTCTCCTGTGGTCCCCCGGCGGGGCGCTACTCGCTCAAGACCCCCGGATCCTCCGGCTGGAGGGTGATCCGGCCGAGTCCGTCTACGAGATCATTACACAGGTTCGCCATACGACTGTCATCACCCTGCCGGCCGGCGAGTCCATCCTCGACTTCGTGGTCGGCGATCCCGAGTACTGGGCCCTCACCGGCTCCGCCAATGTCGCCTTCCTCAAGCCCTCGGCCGAGGGCGTTTCGACGAACATCGCTCTGGTTTGCGAGTCGGGGCGCATCTACTCGTTCCTCGTTTCCGAGGACGGCCTGGCGACGCCGCATCTCGTCGTCCGCTTCGGCGGCGTGGCCGCGGGCGGCGGCTTCGGGGGGCTCGGCGACCTCGCGGCCGCGGGCGGTGACTACCAGCCCGCTTTCGTCGCCCGGTCGCGCGTGCAGGGCTTCCAGACGATGGCCGAGCAGGCCCAGGCCGAGGCCGTCGCGGTACGGGCCCAGGCGGACATCGACGTCGCGGCGGCGGTGACGAAGGCGGACAGCGACGTCGAGGCTTTCCGGAGCAGCTTCCCGGCCCGGATCCACTTCCCCTACCGGCTTCCGGAGTCGGCGGCGGCCTGGCCCTTCCTCGTCGAGGCGATGTGGAGCGACGGCCAGTTCACCTACCTCCGCAGCCGGGCCCAGGAGACCCCGGCGATCTACGAACAGATCGGCGGCGAGCCTTCGCTGGTGGCGTACGATCTCACCGAAGACGGGCTCTTCATCGTGCGTCGCGTCATCGGCGAGGGTCTGATCCGGATCGGTGAAGATGAGGTCCGGTGGAGCTACCGCCCGCTCGACTGGCTGACGGACCCGGAGGGGGCTGCGGGCATCGGGTACTCGACCCCGTCCTCCGGCGCACCTTCGCGCATACGCCGTGGCTTCGGGGCCCGGCCATGACCTTCTGGAAACAAGTCTCCACGCGGCCGGCCGGAGCGCTGCCGCAGAACCTGGTCACGAAGGCGGGCGCCTTGCTCCTCATGGTCCTCCTGGTCGGGCTGATCGTGAGCGTGTCCTTCGGTGGCGGTGGAGAAGACGAGGCCGCCCCGGGCGTGGACCCTGCCGGGCAGCAGACAATGGACGAGGGGGTCGGGCTGCGTCTCGATGCGCAGGTCACCGAGCAGGAGCGCCGGGAAGAGCTCGTCCGGGACGCCGCGGAGCGGCAGGCGGAGCGCGATCGGATCTCGGCGGCGGCGCTGGAAGGTCTTCAGGGGGCCGGCGTCATGGAGGGGGAGGAGATGCCCGTCTTCGATCCCGAGACCGGCGCGGTTCTCGATCCCGACGAGGGTGAGTTGCGCCGCGGGCTCCGCCTGGAAGAGATCGAGCGGCGCTTCCGCTCGCTCCGGGCAGGGCCCGTTGTCCTGAGTCTCCGCGATCCGGACGCTCCGGGGGTTCCGGGCGACATCGCAGGTCTCATCGAGCAGGCACTCCAGGACCAGAGCGGCGGGTTGGGCGGCAATCCGATCCTCGATCTCCTGACGGGGCTTGGGCCCGAAGCCTTCGCGGACGACCTCACAGGAGGGGCCGGCGATCTCTCGGCGCTCTCCGGAGGGAACGACCGTTACCGCCCCGAGCCCGGCGAGCTGGACGCCCCCCTTCCCACCGTGGCGACGAGGACGGGAACGGGCGGACTCGCCGGCATGGCGGTGGCCGCGGATGACCCATACGCGAACCCGACGCGGGTTGTCACTCCTTCCGACCCCGAGGGTTGGGAACGCGTCTACGAGGGGTCCTTTGTCGAGGCCGTGCTCGTGACCCAACTCTCCGGAGACTTTCCCTCGCCCGTGCTGGCACAGGTGGCGGTGCCGTTCTACTCGGGTGATCGGCAGCGCATCCTGATCCCTCGCGGCTCTCGTTTCGTCGGAACCGCACAGCAGGTCCGCGGCCGGGACCAGGAACGTCTCGCCGTGGCTTTCCACCGCCTCGTCTTCCCGGGCGGGAGCTACCTCCCGCTCCACTTCCAGGGCCTCGATCAGATCGGGGAGGGCGCCCTCAAGGACCTGGTGGACCGCCACTACCTCAGCACCTTCCTGGCAGCGGGGAGCGTCGGGATCCTGAGCGGCCTCACTCTCGCGGGCGCCAGTCCCTTTACCGGCACCACCACCGGGGCCGGGATCGCGAGCGCCGGGCAGGGGCTCGGCCAGGCCGCCGAGCGGGTCATGGACCGCTTCCTCAACCGACTCCCCACGATCACCATTCGCGCCGGCCACCGGCTGCGTATCTGGTTCACCAGCGATGCCCTTCTCCCGCGAGCTGGCGCTCCGCCAGCTCTGCTGTCCTCCGCACCCACGGGAGCCATGCCATGAGACCCCTTGTCCTCCGCGTCCTCCTCGCAACGGCTCTTCTGCCTGTCCCCGCCACCCCCGTTCATGCCCAATTCACCGACCCCGCCGGCCTCACGCAGCGCATCGTCATGATCGCCAACCAGATCACCCAGATCGGCCACCAGATCTCAACGCTCGGGGAGGCTCGCGACCAGGTGAGCAACCTGGAGGACACGCTGACGCAGATGCGCGACGAAGCGCTCGGGGAGGTCGGGGCGCTGGCCGATGCATTCGACTCAATGAGCTCCAACCCCGCGAGCCTCCTCGGCGGTGGCGTCGTGACGTGGGCGCAGGACTTCGGCGCCGACGCCCTGCCCCATGTGCAGGCCCTCACCAGCATGAGCGACGCGGGCAATGCCCTCACAAACCGTTGGCGGACGGATCTCGCGGCGGCCGATGTGGTGGGTGGCGCCGACATCGCGGGGCTCTTCACCGATCCGCTCATCGGGATCGAGGTCGCGGAGGGCTTCGCCGCACAGCGCGAGGCCGCGGAGCGACAGCGCGTCTTCGACTACGCGGCCTTCGATGCGGCCGAGCGCCTGACCGAGACCCTGGGTGATGCGCAGCTCTCTCTCGCCGGCATCCGCGCTCAGACGAATCTCTCGCCAACCGCCCTCCAGCAGGCGCAGGTGACCACCGATCTCACCGCCGGCGAGGTCGATGTAGCGCAGGCGCAGCTCGCGGCCTACACCGACATCCGGGACGCGCTGGAGCGCCAGCAGGACGAGATCATGCGGCGGCGTGACCTGGAGCGATGGGTGGCGGCCGAGCGAGCGGCGCAGCAGCGGACGGCGGACGCGCAGGCGGCGAACGCCGCCCGCACGCAGGTCTATCGCGACGCCATGCTCCTGCCTGAGCAGGGCGGCAATGGGCCCTGATCGTGCTCTTGCTCCAGCAGATCGACCCGAACGTCCCGGTCCTGATCCCCGAGGAGGATCTCACCGCCTGGGTCTCTGTGCTGGACCAGGTCCTCGGCGACATCCTCACGCCGGTAACGCCGCCCCTCCTCGGTGACGGCATGACCCTGTGGCGCGGGCTCGCGACGATCATGGTCGTATGGACCGGCCTGAAGGTCGCCTACAGCGGGCATTTCGCGCCGTGGGATATTGTCCGGCTCCTCATGGGCCTTTGGTTCCCCTGGGTCATGCTGACCTTCTATGCCGACCCGATTCCCTTTACCGCCTTCAGCTTTCCCATGACGGTCACGGCGGGCGCCAACTGGCTCGGGGCGAGCTTCCGGAGCGACGTGGTGGCCGTGCTGCAAGAGACCCTCACCGGCCTGGTGGACACCTACCAGACCCGATTCGCGACGGAGTGGGCCAACCTCAACCTCTTCGCGCTGCTTCGCACCGGAGGCTCGGCGCTGTTCACGTTCTTCGGGGGCCTCGCCCTGTCCGGGACTTTCATACTCGTGCTCATCCTCATCTTCGCCATAACGATGGGCCAGGTCGTGTGGGCGATGATCGCGATTTCAATTCTCATCTTCCTGGGCCCGATGTTCATTCCCTTCATGATGGTCCCCCCCTTGTCCTTCCTCTTTTGGGGATGGTTCCGGGCCCTCTTCACGTATGCCCTCTACTCCGTGATTGCGGGCGCGTTGCTACGGATCTGGGGCGGGATCGTCGTTGGCTACGTCACAACCCTTTCAAACACGTCCCTCTTCAACCTCGACAGCCTCGGTTGGGCGACCCTCTGGCTCGTCGCCCTCTTCCCGTTGCTCATCGCGTCGGTCCTCAGCGCCCTCAAAGTGGGCGAGCTCGCGAGCACCATCGTGGGCGGTGGCGGAGGCGGTGGCTCGGGAGCGCTCGGCCTCGCCGGGGCCGCCGCGGGAGCCTCGGGTGGCGGCCGGCTGGCCGCGACCGCTGTCAAGGGCGGCGCTGGAGGCGTCTGATCCTATGGGTACACAATCCGATCCCGGTAAGGAGTTCGCAGAGATTTGGGGGGAGGCCGTCGCGTCCGCGCGCCACCTCCGCCTCTTCACCCTCGTGCTCGGCGGCGTCGCCTTTCTTCTGCTCGTCGTCGTGGTCCGCCTGGCCGGCGTGGATGCGCCCAATCCCATCGTGATCCGCGTCGACGAAGTCGGCCGGGCCGAGGCGCTCGCCTACGAGATGGTCGAGGCGCAGGCCGATCCGCTGGACCCCACCACGAAGTACTTCCTAAACCAGTTTCTGACCGACTACTACTCTCGCCGCACGGCGACGGCGCAGACCGCGTGGGCTCGCGGCCTGCGCTTCCTGACCGTGGATCTCGCCAACGCGGCCTTCCGGGCGGACAGCGAAGGCGTGGCGGCCGTCGCGGCCGGCGTGACCGCCGAGGAGCAGCAGGTGCAGGGGGTCGTGCTCCGGATCCAACCACAGCCTGAGCCGCCGCACGGGGCGGCGGCCGACTTCGACCTGGTGACGCTCGTGCGAGGCGAAGAGACGGCCCGGGAGCGTTGGTCCGTCTCTCTTCAGTTCACCTTCCTGGAGACGGTCCCCGGCGACCTCCTGCCCGTCAATCCCATGGGCTTGCTTGTCACATTCCTCCAGGCCGACCGCGCGGTAGGGTTCTGATGACGGCGACGGCTCCGATTCCTCACCTGGCCGGCCGAGTGGAGGCGCTGGAGGCGCTCGGCTGGACCGGGGCCGACGCGGAGTGGCTCGCGCTCGTTTGTCTCCACAGCGGCGTCTTCACGCGGGCCCAATACTGCCACCGCTTCGACGTGGAGCGATACGCTGCCCTCCGTTTCGTCCGGAGGTTGGTCGAGGCGGGGGTTGCCGCCGAGCAGCCGCGGCCCGATCTCCTCCCGACTTCTACCCGATTGTGCCACGTTTTCGGACGTGGCCTGTACCGGGCGCTCGGCGTCGAGCACATCCGCCATCGACGGTTCGGCACCGAAGGTGTCGTCTTCCGGCGCCTCCTCTCCCTCGATTTCGTGTTGGAGCGTCCCGACCTCCCCTGGCTCGCCACCGAGCAGGAGAAGGTGGCCCGCTTCGCGGAGCTCGGGATCAAGCGGGCCTCCCTTCCGCAGCGCGTCTACGGAGGGGCCGCGCGGCGCTCGCGGCGCTACTTCCACCTGAAGCTCCCTGTGGCCGTGGACGCGGACGCCGGGCGGGCGGTTTTCGTCTACGCCGATCCCGGTGCCGACACCACTCGACAACTCACCCATTGGGGGGAGCAGCATCGCCCTCTGTGGGTCCGGCTCCGCGGGGATGGGATGGCCGTCCACGTGGCGGTCGCCGTCCGTTCCTGGCCGGCGCTGGAGCTCTACGAGGCCGCCCTCGGGAGGTGGAGGGGAGATCCGGAGTTGAGGCCGCTAAACAACGCGGAACGGCAACGCCTGGCCGAGGTGGTGGAGGCGATAGATACCGGCGACCTGGAGGCGCTGGACTCCTTGGGCGGGTTCATGGCGGCGTCGAGGATCGTCAGCATCCTTCGGCGTCGCTCGGCCGGGCGTGGAGGCGGACAGATCGACAGCTTTGAGACGCATCTGGCGGAGCGGGTCAGCGACGATGCGTTCGGTGCCTAGACCGAGGGCCCGGAGGGTCCGAATGTGTCGAAGCCGGTGCCGCACGCGGATGCAACACAGACAGACCCCCCAGTGTTGCAGAAAATCGGCGTCGAGTGTTGCAGACTCCGGATTGCATATCTCTCGTGCTATTCTGTGGTTAGGCGGTCTTGACCGGACAGCACCCCGTCGTAAAGCGCGACGGGGGGGGGATGGGAGCGACCCCCCCCGCTCGCTACGCTTTGCGTCGCGGGGGAGAGGGCAGTGTTGCGTGTAGTGTTGCACGCAAACCTGCCCGCCCGAGGGGGTCGCTCCCATCGAAATTATCCCTGCGGGAAGGCTGCGCGGCGAGCCGCGCTGGACCACGACCCAGGCCGTGGGCGTGGACGCGGTCGGCGCCCGTGAGTTTCCTCGAGGACGCCCTTTCCCGCGTGTCACCGGGCCTACTCTACGCTCTGGTGGCCGCCCTCTCGGTCGAGCTGGCGGCGGTGAGTCTCCTCGACTTCCCCGCCTTCGGCCTGGTGCCGATCCTCGACCTGGTCTCGATCGAGACCCCCCGCTTCTACGCCGTGATCCGGGCCTGGTACTACCTCGCTCCGGCCGGCGTCGTCTTCGCGGCGAGCCTCGTCCTCGGCGAGCTCGCCACTCGCTTTTTCAGCCGCGGAGGCCGCGTGGCATTCGGCCGGTTTCACGACGCCGGCATGGCGGCGCTGGAGGCGCTCGGCCGGGCCCTGAGCTGGCGCGTTGTGTTCTCTCTGGTCGCTGGCATCGCGGCCTATGGATGGGCCGAGCGCGTCCTGCCCTTCCCCCGGCTCGGGGAGAATCCGATCCTGGACCTCATCGCCCTCGAAGATCCACTGGCCTACTACACGATCCGGCTGTGGTGTCTCGCGGTCCCCGGCCTGGCAGCGTTCGGCGGCGGGCTGATTCTCTCGGGGAGCTGGCGTGTGTGGCTGGAGTCGCGGCGGGGCTCGCGGCGGGCCGGGCGCGGAACGCTGCCGCGCTGGCCGGCCGAGGCGGACGACGCCGAGCTCCAGCTCGTGCTCGGCGAACTCCACCACCCGACCGATGCGAAGGAGGTCGCAGCTCCGCAGTGGCTCACCCTGCCGGAGCGGGGGCTCTTTACCGGGATAGCCATTTTCGGTGCCGTGGGCTCTGGCAAGACTTCGGCCTGTATGCACCCCTACGCCCGGCAAATCTTCCACTGGCGGGCGGACGACCCCAAGCGGCGGGCGGCGGGGCTCGTCCTGGAGGTCAAGGGCGACTTCTGCCATGACGTGCGGCGGATCCTGGAGGATGCCGGCCGGGGAGACGATTACATCGAGATCGCGCTCGGCGGGAGCTGGCAGTGGAATCCCCTCGACTCGGATATGGACAGCTACTCCCTGGCCTACAGCGTCGCATCTCTCCTCAATCAGCTTTTCGGGAAGGGCAAGGAGCCGTTTTGGCAGCAGGCGTACACGAACCTGATCCGGTGGACCATCGAGCTCCACCGGACGCTACCTGGCGGGTGGGTTACGCTGCGCGATCTCTACCGCTGCGCGATCGACCCGACGCTCCTCGCCGAGAAGATCAAGGAAGCGCAGGAGCCACAGGAGGGGGAGACACCGTCCCGGACCATTGACGTCGCGGTCGATGGCCGGCAGCAGCTCTTTTTCGAGGACCCCAAGCTCTCTTGTCACCGCTGGGCGTCGTGCGGGCCCGGCGTCGTGCGGGCCGCCTACGACCAGGAGCTCATAGACCACCTCCTGGCGAACAGGTTCAAGCCCGAGCCGACCCAGGGGGAGCGAGTTCTCTTGGACCGGGAAGCCCGCGTCGCGGCCGTGGACCGATGGTACCGCCTCGACTGGCTGAAGCTCGACCGCAAGCTCCGGACCTCCATTGTCGAGGGCCTGAGCGTCTTCCTCTCCATGTTCGACTTGCCCGACATCGCCCGGGTCTTCTGTCCTCCTCCGCGTCCGGATCCGGAGGCGGACGAAGAGCCGGAGGCTCACGGCGAGCTGGAGGAGGACGAAGAGCTGGGCGAGGACGAAGAGCTGGAGGAGGACGGCGCGGCGGGTGGCGCCCCGCCGCCTGGCATCGCCGTCCTCCGGCAGCTCCCGCCGCTCTGGGATCTCATCGACAGCGGCAAGGTTATCGCCCTCAACATGCCGGCCGGCGCCAGTCCCGCCCTCTCTCGGACCGTGGGCGTCATGCTCAAGAATGCCTGGCTCCAGACCCTCCTGAAGCGGCCGGCCGAGCAGAAGGCTCACCCCGGCAAATACTTTCGGCCGGCCGTCTTCATCTGTGATGAATACCAGTCCTTCGCCACCGTGGGGGAGGATGACCCGAGTGGCGACGAGAAGAGCTTCGCGCTCACGCGCCAGTCGCGCTGCATCCCGATCGTCGCCACACAATCCATCTCGTCGCTCCGCTCCGTGCTCTCCGGACAGGAGGCATGGCGGGCTCTCCTCCAGACCCTCCGCACCCGGATCTTCCTCTCCCTCAGCGACGACAGCAGCGCCGATCTCGCAAGCTCGATGTGCGGCAAGGTGGCCCGGATGACGGCGAGCTACTCATTCAGCGAGCAGGCCAAGCCCGGCTTCTCCGTGGTATCGGGAACGGCCGGAGGCGGCCGCGGATCCATCGGGGCGTCGAAGAGCTTCCGGGACCAGCGGGAACCCATGTTTCACGCCCGGCAGTTCGCCCTCCTGGAGAACTGCCAGGCCATCGCCATTCCCTACGATGGCTCTCGGGCCCTGCCGGCGACGAGGCTCTACCTGAAGCCCTGCTACCTGCCGCACGATCGGCCGTACTGGCGGGCTCGGGAGGCCGGCCAGATATGAGCGTCGGGATGGACCACCTGAAGCCCTTCCTTCCCGGACTGGCGGACATCCTTGACGACATGGACGTCTCCGAGCTGATGATAAACGGGCCCGGCAATGTGTGGGTCGAGCGCTCGGGCCAGGGGCTTCGGCCCATCGCTGCTCCCCAGCTCACGGCGGACGTCCTCCACCGGGCCGCTATCCACATCGCGCGGCCGCTGGGGCTCGACCCCGAGGCTGCGCCGATCCTCGACGCCCGCCTGGCGGACGGATCTCGCGTCGCCATCTGTGTGCCTCCCGCGTCGCCTCACGTCGCGATCACCGTGCGGCGCTTCGGCAAGCGCACCTTTTCACCGCAGCAGCTTGTCGAGATCGGGTCCCTCACACCCGAGCTCCTCGACGTCGCCCGGGAGACGCTGGCAGGCCGGGGCAACATCCTGGTCTCCGGAGGGACCGGGAGCGGAAAGACCACATTGCTCAACGCCCTGATCGAGCTCCTGCCGGCCAATGAGCGCATCGTCTCGTCGAGGACACGCTGGAGCTCCGGATCGATCACGCGAACAGCGTCCGCTTCGAGGCCAGGGAGCTCGGTTCCGGGGGCGTGACGATTCGCGACCTGGTGAAACACTCGCTCCGGCATCGGCCGGACCACATCGTCGTAGGCGAGGTGCGCGGGGCCGAGGCCGCCGACCTGCTCCAGGCGCTCAACACGGGCCACGGCGGTTCCCTCACCACCGTTCACGCGAACAACGCTACGTCCGCTCTCTCCAGGCTCGCCAGCTGCGCGATGCAGGCCGGGGATCTCCCCTGGGAGGTTGTGTGCCGGAGCGTTGTCGACGGGATCGCGCTGGTCCTCCACATGACGCGGGTGGAGGGCCGGAGGCTGGTCGAGGAGGGCCTCCTCCTTCACGGCTGGCAAGCCGAGGACAACGCCTGGCTCACGCAGACGGTGGCGAGGCGGTCTCAAGCCTCACGCGACCGGGCCCCGTGAGCCCTGCCATCCACTCCACTCCCGCTCGACGGCCGAGGCCCACACCGATCCGCGCGAGGCGGAGCTCGTATTCGATCGTCCCCTCGAAACACACCACCGTCGCGACGGGCGCCTCCAGCTCTTCGCCCTCCGCGAGCTTCAGCTCGATCGAGCTTTCAGCCGCCTGGAGGAACGCCACGCCGACGCCGGTGAGCCGCATGAGCACCACCCTTCCGGCCTCGCCGCGGCGACGGAGCGCTCGGGATAACGCCACGTCCACCGTGACGCCGGCAGAGGCGGCGACCAGGCAGCGGCGCTCCACCACCAGGTCGTCGCCGGGCTCCAGGCGGGTCGCTATCAGCCGGCAGGCCGGGGCGGCCGCGAGGGCGAGCTCGCCCGGTCCCTCGTAGTGGTGCATCAGCGAGCTCGCGCCCGCGGCCCGGCGCATGGCCCGATTCAGAAACCGGCCGAGGACGTTTCGGCCGGTCGAGGCCATGGACCATCCCACACCGCCTCGCCGGTACAGCAGGCCCCCCGGTTCGGCCAGGAGGCCCTCGCCCGGCCGGAGGGTCACCACGACGATGCCCCCGCGACCGGCGATCCGGTACTCCAGGTCGCCGGCGACGGCCCCCCTCACCGGGAGCTCCGATGATGACCCGTTCACCTCTCCGCCTTTCCTTTCCAGACGTGGTCTGTGCCGCCCTCGTCGCCGCTTGCTCCCGCGGGCCGGCTGCCCTGCTCGCTTTTCCAGTAACCTGGACGTCGCGCCGAGCACCAGGTACAGCCCCGCGCGAAAGCGCGGCCGCGATCGGGAGGCGGCCGGAGAGCCCGGGCCGGAGGCCCTCAGAGCCCCAGAATGGGGCGATCTCCCTCGCGGATGGGTCCAGGACCTTAGGCTTTCCGCGCTGGAGCGACCGCTCGAGTACTCGAGTACCCGCTCCAGGCGAAGGAGTCGCCGCTTTTTCGCCGGGGCAACTGGCACACCAAGACGCGGCTCGGCACCGGGAGCATCGGGCCGTGGACCATTCGGCAGCTCCTCAAGCGGCGCCTGAAAGATGCCGGGCTGCCTCCGATCTTCACCCCTCACCGCTTTCGGGTGATGGTCGTGACCGACCTGCTCGACCAGGGCGTCCCCATCGAGGACGTGCAGTACCTCGCCAGCCACCAACACCCGGCGACCACCCAGGTCTATGACCGTCGAGCGAGGCGCGTGACCCGAAATATCGTTGAGAGGATTTCGGTCGCGGTCCGGAGCGCTCGGCCGGCCGAGCGCGGCGATCCCCTGAAACACGCCGGTCAGGATCCCAAGGGCCGAAACAGAAGCCTCCAGGAAGGTGAGGTCTGGAGCGGATGGGCGTCGCCGGCAGGATCACAGGCCACAGGAGGAGAAGGGAGCATGAGCGAAGACCACACCGAGTCCGACGCGACCGACGAGCGGGAGCGGCCCCGTAGAGCGCTTCCCTGGTGGCGGTACCGGCGCGAACGGCCGGCCGGGCCGGGCCGGGGGCCTCTCTTGGCGCTGGAGCGTCGGTTCACCCGGGAGTGGGCGGACGTCTATGCCCGGCAGGAACGGGAGCGGGAGGAGCTGGCGGGAGAGTGCAGGGGGGAGGAGCTCCGGACGAGGTCGGACACGATGCGGGTGATGCACAGGGCCGAGCGGAGCGCGCTCGCGGCCGCGCACTCCGCGGAGGCGAAGGAGCGTTGGCAGGCTGAGGCGGCGGCAGCCCCGGCCTCTCGCCGGTCCTGTGCCTTCCCCTGGGCGGTCGTCGGTGCGTTGGCTCTTTTCCTCGTGGTGCTGCTGGCTCGCTGACCTCGAGGAGGCCCTCGCCGGGCCGGTGAGCTCGCGCTCGAGGCGCTCAGAGCCCCGGAGCGGGGCGATCTCCAGAGCGGATCGGGTCCAACAGGCCGGTTCCGGCCGGAAGAAACGTTGCCCTGGCCGCGGCCTTCGCCGCGGCCAACGTGGCTGAGGCAGTTCCCGATGCCACTTGCCCAGGTGCCGCAACACCCACTGGGCGAGGGTACGTTCCAATTGGACCCCTAAGGCCCGGAGCAGGCCATCCGACATGACGGCGAGAAGGGCAGCGTCCCGTAGCCCCCTGACGGACCCTCCACTGCTTTCGACCGCTACGGCCGCCTGCTCCCCGGCGGCCCACCACCTGGCCCCTGCCCCGGGCCCGTACTTCGCGCCGGTGCCTAGCCCGGACAAGTCACCAAGCCAGTCGATGGTGGACCTTTCAGGTGGGTTAAGGGTAGTCGTCATAATGAGTTACCCTTGACCGTGGAGCGAAACCCATCATGGCACAGTGTGCAACAGACAGGCTCGTATTTCAAGACGCGGGTCGACGTCAGGTTACAGGCCGATTCAATGGCGGACGGCTGACATCCGACGCGGGGGCGACGCTCTTGCGGGAGGCGAACCGTGTCTTGGGTGTGACCGAGCGGATCGCGCAGTGCTTTGTCGATCACCGTGACCAGGCGCGGACGGAACACTCGGTCCAGGCCCTGGTCGCGCAGCGCGTGATGGCTCTGGTACTCGGCTATGAGGATCTCACCGACCATGACCGGCTGCGCACCGACAGCACGCTCGCGCTGGCGGTGGGCCGCAAGGACCTGACGGGCCGGCAGCGGGCGCGGGCGCGTGACCGGGCGTATCCGCTGGCGGGATCGAGCACGTTGAATCGGATGGAGCTGGGGTGCGCGGAGACGGCCAAAGAGGATCGCTACAAGAAGATCGTGGCAGACGCGGATGCGATCGACGAGCTGCTCGTGGACCTCTTCCTGGATATGCATCCGGATGGACTCGGCGAGATCGTGCTCGATGCCGATGCGACGGACATCAAGGTGCACGGCAAACAGGAAGGGGGTCAGTTCAACGGCTACTACGACCACTACTGTTACCTGCCTCTATACATCACCTGTGGGGACCCTGTGCTGTCTGTCCGGCTTCGTCCGTCGCGCATCGATGCCTCGGAGGGTTCGGTCGAGGAGCTGGAGCGTGTGGTCGCGCGGATCCGGGCGCGCTGGCCGGAGGTGAAGATCACGGTTCGCGGCGATGCGGGCTTCTGCCGTGATCAGATCATGCGGTGGTGCGAGGACAACGGGATCTGGTATGTGTTCGGCTTGTCGCGTAACCCCAGGCTACAAAGAAAGATAAGACGGTAGATGAGCAAAGCGGGGAGCCGGTGTGTGATGCTCGGCAAGGCTTCTCGGCGATTCCGCGATTTCCGCTATCGAACGCTCGCTGGCTGGAGCTGCAAACGTCGTGTCGTAGCCAGGGCGGAGTGGCTGCCGGGGCCGCGTGGCTACAATTCCAGATTCGTCGTCACCAACATCCCCAAGGTGACGATCCGGGCGAAGCCCCTGTACGAGGATCTCTACTGTGCACGGGGCGAGATGGAAAACCGGATCAGGGAGCAGCAGCTGGATCTGTTTGCCGACCGGACCTCGGCGACCACGATGCGAACCAACCAGCTGCGGGCCTGCTTCTCGGCCTTCGCCGGTGTTCTGATGCAGATCATCCGCCAGTTCGGCCTGCAATCCACCTCGATGGCGAGAGCCCAGGCCGGGACCATCCGCACTCGGCTCCTGAAGATCGCCGGATCCATCAGGGTGACGACGCGAAATATCCGGGTCTCCTTCTCCACGCTCTACCCGTTGCGTGAACTCTTCGAGCGGATCGTTCGGAAGCTGGCGACCGCTGCTCAACGCCTACGCCCGGTACTTGCGTAACGCCGCGCTGACCTACTCCCACCTTCCGCCCCGGACGGCTTCGCTCCGGGGCGTGCCCTGGCATGCCCCGGACTCCCGGATCGCATCCCGGTCGAGCAAAAAGAGGCCAGTCACAGCATCGAGATCCCAGATCCGCATCTCTGGAGTGGCCGCAACGCACCCTGATCTGGCCTCAGCCCCTCCCAGGACGGAGATTTGACCATCGCCACGCCCCTGGTGACTTTTCCGGGCTAGTTCTTGTCCGATATATACACATAACGGACACCGGCACCCTCACCCGGAGCGGACACCGATGAGCCCGAACGTCCCGGCCACCCGCGAACTGCTCGAACTCGCGGCCATGGAGGCGGCCCTCGTTCCCCCCGCCGAATGCATCCGACCGGTCCATCACCCGCCGCCTCACCAGCGCCCCGCTGCGGGCCGCCAGCGCCGTGCCTCGACAAAACCCGGCCCGCCTCCCGGATCGAACCCCCGCAGCGCGCCGGCCGATGGGCTACGGGGCCATCCGCCCGAGAGGCCTGAGGGATCGCGTGAGCGGCCGATCCATCCCGATCGTCGAGGACGACGCCCCCCCGGACCAGGAAAACAGCGAGGAGACGGCCGAGAGCTTCCGGCACCGGGTCGCCGGACCGAGCGCGCGCGCCTCAAGCATCTTCCGCCAGGCGATGACGTGGGCGCGGCGGACGCGGGGAAGCTCGCCGAAGCGGCGGATCCCGAGCATCAACATGTCTCGAACGGGTTCAAATCTATAGCAACTCGCTGATGACCGACTATGCTGCGTTCAAGGGATGTTGGGAAGGAGTTCACGGCAGATGAGTCTTGTTCAGGCAGTGATGCAAGCAAGGCGCGCGTTCGACCGCGCCGCCCGCTGGACATGTTGCGTCAAACCGGCTGTGCCGATTCTGTTCTTCGGCGATCTCGACGCGTACCGAGCTTCGCCGCTACGCGTGCTGACGGTCGGACTGAATCCCTCGCTGCATGAGTTCCCGGCTGACGATCCGTTCCGGCGCTTCCCGCTCGCAGAAGGCAGCCTCGGCGGGGAACCGTCCCGCTACCTTGACGCAATGTCCGCCTATTTTCGGACTGACCCCTACGTCAAGTGGTTCAGTGCATTCGAGCCGCTGCTCAAGGGCATGAGGGCGAGCTACTACCCGGGCGGCGCATCGACGGCGCTCCACACGGACATCTGCTCACCCGTCGCGACGAACCCAACGTGGAACAACCTAGACCTTAAACAAGCGCATTGGGTTTCGGGGCACCGTCTTGGCTGTGAGGTGTGCAGATTTCAGGTGATCTGCGGTCCGAGAGGCTGCGGACGCGGGGTCTGCGTGCGCAGACGGGGTGTTTCCCGGTCGCTCCCGAGGTCCCTGGGGCGCGTTTCCTGGTGCCCGGAGACAGCGGTGCCGAGAGTGCGCGCAGCGCTGCAAGGTGGGGCGAGGCGTTCGGGGCGGTACTACCCGAAGCCGGTCCGCTCGGTCGCGCCCCAGACGTTGAACAGCCTGTCGACAGAGGGCTGCCACCCGATGATCCGCAGCGTTGTCTGCCGCGCCCGGCGCATGACCTGGCAGGGAAGCAGGATCATCTCGCGGATGAACGTGCGGAACTCCATGGCGACGTAGCGTCGGCGATCGGCCTTGCGGTGCATCATCAGGGCGAACCAGCACTTCAGGTTCCACGCCAGCGTCGCGATCACCATGTAGGCCCAGTTGCTGACCAGCTCGTGGGTAGGCGCCCGCATCGCATCCACGCCGCTCTTGAGCTGGGCGACGAGGTTCTCCTGGTCGCAGCGCTGGTTGGCCAGCCGGACGACTTCTTCCGCGCTCACGTCCGTGCGCGTGGTGATGTAGTAGTAATAGCGGATCTCGTCGATCAGGGCGTTCTCGCCCTTCGTCCTGCTGATGTTCTTGCGGACCACGACCATCCGGTACTTCTTGCCGCACTTGGCCGGACGGTATTTGAGCTCGGCGACGTGTTCGCAGTTCAGCGTCAAGTTCTCGTATCCACGCTCCTTGACGATCCGGTGCTTCTCGTTCGGGCGCTTGGCGCGCGTCTGCCCGGACCGGGACGCCCTGCGCGGCTGCCGCTCCAGGGGCTTCCACTCCTCCTCGTCCAGCACGTTGACGACCATCTCCAGTGTCGGGTTCGACTTGTAGCCAAAGATGAAGTCCGCCTTCTTGCTCCACTCATCGAAGTGGGCCGTCAGCGAAAAGGCCGTATCCCCGCGTACACACACACGCTCGACATGCGGCGCCACCAGGTCGATCGACCGGTCGATCCACTCCCCCGCGCCCGTTTGACTCGGTACGTTGCCCGGCCGGTTCACCAGGTAGAGCACCTCGCCCGTGTTGGCCAGCGAGGTCACCAGCGGGTGGTAGCCCCACACGCCCTTGTAGGACATGTCCATCCCCGCCTTCTTCTCGCCTTGCGTCGGCGCCACCGTCCCATCCACGTCCACATAGGCCACCGGCCCCAACAGATCGCGGCCCGGCCCTTCCACAACTGCGGCCGCACTGCGTTCAACGCCTCCATCAACTCGACTACGTCCGCTTCCCTGAAGCGCCGCATGAAGTCCCCCGCCGCCGTCGGGCTCGGGATCATCTCCGCATCCAGCGCATCCAGATAAGGCACGTTGTTGCGCAAACCGTTGAGGTCCTCAGGGCCGTGTGCTCCCGCACAGGATGTTGTACGCGATGTTGAGCACATGGTCCGACTCGTGGTACGGCAGGTGCCGCTTCAGCAGGTGCAGCCGCCGGTCGATCTCGCGCACCAGCCCGAGCCTCGAGACCAGCCTGCGTATCACCCCGATCCCGCCGAAGCTCATCGCGCCGATCCGGTTCCCGATTTCAAGCTGGATCCGGCCCAGCCCGAACACCGGCTTCGACCGAGCTGGCCCACCCCGTGCCCTGGCTTGGCGCGCCTTCGCCCTCCGCCCCCGCTGGGCACTGTTCTTTCGACTCTGTTTGTACGAGATTGCCTTCACCGGAAAGGCCTCCTGGTTGGATTCGGCGAACCGCGCCCGAATCGTTCTAACTACTTCCAGGATAAGCCTTTCCGGTACTTTACGCAAGGCCCCACAACCCCATCACGCTTGCTTGAGGCCTAGACAAGGCTGATCGCGCGGAACTCGAGTCCGACGGTCGCCGACTCTGGCACATGCTTCTGGAAGAGATGCGACCACAAATCGTGGCGCTATCGGTGGCGAAGGCTCACCTCGAACGCATCACGTTCACGCCCTTGACCAATTGCGAGGTCATCCATGCCTTCAAGCGAAAAGCCAACGGCGACCTTCGTTCCCAACCATACGAGATCCGCAGGCGATGGTACGACGTAGGCGGAGAGCGGACGCTATTCATCTTCGGCAGAGCAGCCATTACGCCCTTTCAGCTGCTCGACAAAAACCGGAAGGGCAGGGTAGGCGCGTTGGTACTGAAGGCATATCAAGATGGCCGGTAAGCGTTGCTTCGTTCAGTTCTCGCATCCGGGTGGCGAGCACGGACCTGACTGTATGCGATGCGGAAATAAGGCGTGGCACCCCCTGGAAAAGAAGCATGGGCGGAAATTCATGCAGTTCCCTGGCAAGTGGATCGGATCGGACGACAGGCCGCACCGCGGTGAATTGTGGGCGTGGGGCGAGTGGGAGCCCGAGTCGCGCCTCATTCGTAAGCTCGACCAGCCCCGCAGCAACCAGGACTATCCGCGTTTCCTTTGGCAGCCGTACTACGTTCCGAAGAAAAGCTACCGAGGACTGCACAACACCGACCCGTTCATCTTCGGGGAGCGCTTCCTCTATTCAAACTGCGGGCAAGAGGCCAAGCCCGGCTTGATGCGCCTCGGTGAGGGGTCCGTGATCGCCTTTGGCAGCGGTAAGAAGGGAGTCGGGGGCGAGTGAAGATGGTGGCTCGATACCGTGTTCGTGGTCGCGAATTCGGATCTCTATCCCGTATCCGGGGCGGACCGGGTCCTAAAGGATTGGACGTCTGACGTGTTCGGTATCGTGACCGGCGGACCGCTCTCCGCCAACCACGACAAAGCCGGCTGCGCGGCGGACGAGTGGCTCAGGCTCTACCGGGGCGCGACGCCAGACGATCCGGTGAACGAAATGTTCAGCTTCTTCCCTGCGCGGCCCGCCGGTGGCAGTGCAGACTTTCCGCGACCGGTGATCGACCTGCAAAGCGAGTATTTCAACCCCCGCCACAAACAGGGTCCCAAGGGGATCGCCCGCAGACGCACGCCCGCTCAACTGCACTCGATCTGGACGGACCTCGTCGCGCAAGTGCGGCAAGCCGGGCTCGTGCTCGGCACATGCGCGGAAGTGCCACCACGACGAAAATGTTGAACATTGCGATCTGGCGAAGGGATGCTGCGCCCCCCTTCGAACCCCCAGCGTTGCGCGCGGCTGCCGCCGCAGCGGGCGGTGCGTCCCCCGCGGACCGCCGCACCTGAAGTGTGACATTTTCGACGGCCACTTTGTGCAATTTTGCATGGCCGGTAACAGCGAGAACGACGAGCTTTCTCATGATGGCGACCTTGGGGGACTTCCCTGCGGGGTGCTTCTAACGATCTGAACACGGACGGAAACCGTTCGACCGGTCAGGTCCCGCTCAGGGCACCGGTATGCGACAGATGTGCACAGCCATGATCAGCTCCTCCTCACAGCCTCTGCCACGTATGGGTATTTGGAGGACTTGATGATCCAGGCTTCCGAGCGTCGGACGACGAGTTCGCTTGGCGTACGGGAGCCAGCCCACGCATCGATCAGCGCGGCATACTTCCGTCCGAGGACGGGATTCCCTCTCTGCCAATACCTGTGAGACGTCCGCTATCGTTGAGAATACTGAAGAGGGCGGACTTGACCATGATGCCCACCAGAGAGCGGACAGTGGCCAACACCGAGGGGGATTGGTAGAACCACTACAGAGAGCCTGGAATGTATGGTTCCGCGGTTACTATCCCCCTCCTTCGACCCACCTCGTACCGGAGGCATCCCAGATCGCGACATGCGTACCGTCCCCGCGCCAGCACCGGCGTTCTGCCAGTTCTTGCCGCACGTAGGGTAGAAGAGCACGACGGCACTCGACGACCAGATAGCCTCGATCGGCGATTCCGTACTCGTGTTCGTAGCACAGTCGTTCGTCGTCGGACAGTTTCGGCGACAGGGAGAAGCTGTGCCGTTCGAACTCCCTCCACTCCTCATCATCGCCTAGGTCCACGAAGTGGTTCGCTTCCACCGCGCGCGCCTCCACCGCACGAGCGGGAACCACATCCACGTATCGCTCACTCAATCGCCGGCGTGCCTCCCCGTAACCGTTCGAGCGGTACCCTCGCATGTGGTAGCGACCACGCGAGCGGACAAGAGCTGCCGGGTGGAAGACGAATTCCTGCCGACCGGTCTTGGCCGCGTACACCAGCCATACGGGGCGGCGCGCCAGGCCAGCAGCCACGACCTCCCGTATGGCCAGCGTAGCAAGGGGTGCGGTCATTGTCAGATCGTGGCCGGCCGCGGCCATGGGAGTCATTGCGAAGGGGTTCCCCGGCAAGAGATCGGCGGTGAGCAGTAGCGAGAGTGCGATATTCGGATCCGTAACGGAGGGACCGGGCTCGAATCCGTTGATCGGCAGGAGGCCGCGGGCGTGACCCGGTCGGTGGGAAGCCAGCATGTCGCGTTGGCGCCAGCCACGAACCAGGCTGCGAGCCGTCCTCTCGGAGACGTCAAGGAAGGCCTGAAGCTCTCGGGTCGGGAGGATGCCGCGCCAGTACAGCATCGTTTCGGCAAAGCGAAGGCCGACGCGGTCCCGCAGGGACATGTCAGTATCATCAGATCCCATACTCTAGTATACCGGCAATTATTGCATATCTAGATGTTTCTAGGATATCATGCTAGCTTCGTTCTCCGTTCGCCAACAGAGCTCAGCGAGGGAGAGCGATGAGAATCAGACTCACGGCCCCGATTGGGGCACGGGTCAGCTTCCGGTTTCTAGACAGCCTGCACGCCGCCTTGGTCAGCGGATGGACTTCCTGCGGCGCTCGATCCAGGGATGTGGTGGGCTACGAAGCAGAGAACTGGTCCTTCGGGGGGGTGGGCAGACCCACCGGCAAGGCGTTTCTACTCAAATCAGTGGTCGTGGGTGCGGAGGGTCCGACCTTGGCCACGCTTCTCTCCAAGTTGAAGCCCGAGACAATACGGAAGTCCTCGCGGAACGGGGACACCATCGACTTGTCCGCCTGGGATCTTGCTCCGGATGAGCTCCCGATCGTGAGTTCTCCCCGCACGTCGGCAACATTGCCCGCGATCATGCTGTCACCGCTGGCCCTCTCTGTGCGCGGCCGGAAGGGCCGCTGGCACGACGATCTGGCCAAAGCGGGAGCGAACCTTCAGCAGGCGGTCAACTTCCGGCTCTCGCGGCAGACCGGTCGCGACGTCCGCCTCACCATCGAGCCTGACGGGCTCTACCTCCGTGCCAATCCCCGACACTCGACGTTGGTGCGGACCCGGGCGGTGGCCGGAGGGAGGCCGGCGTTCGTGATCGGAACCATGTGCCCACTCATGATCACCGGCCGCGAGAACGATCTCCGTTCGGCCTGGGCGCTCGGGATCGGCGAGAAGAATCGCTACGGTTTCGGCTGTATCGGACATGCGGTAGGTCGTGCATGATCATGAGCATTCAGCCAAACCGCTGCGCTCACAACGCGGCCGTCAAAGTATACGGCGCGTTCCTGGTCGAGTGCGTGGCCGCGCGGGTCAGCCAGGACCGCGTTGGTTCGCCGCCCAAGCCCTCCAAAGCCAAGATCGACGGTCGACCGGTCCGTCTGGTGACCCTCAGCGGCAAGGGTGGTTGGTCGAAAGATCCGGATCTTGCGCAACGGTGGGCCGAGCACGACAACATCAGCCTGCTGGATCATGTCCTGTCCGTGGCGCGCGGCGCACTCATGTTCTGGCTGGCCGACGCCCCGCGTCCCTGGTCGACGGATGTCGACCTCGCCGAGATCGAGCGCCTTGCGCACGCGCTCGTATGCATCGCCTTTCTGCACGACATCGACAAGGACCTCGAGCTGCCGCGCGGCACACGGATCCCGGTGGAGGCCGTGGCCGAACGGATGCGCCGCTACGGGATCGACGACTTCCTGTGCAACCACCAGGTGCGGATCTCACCGGCGGCGATGCGCAACTACATCGAAGAGGTCGAGGGCACCCAGGCGGCGCGGAGCCCCGTGTCGTCCGATTACGACCGCCGGACCGCGGCAACCTGCCGGTACGTGGAACTGGCCGACAAGCTGGAGGGAATGTTCCTTAGCCGCACGGCTGATGCAGGGGTCGATGGCGTGATCGCGTCGCTGTGGGATCCGAATCGCTGGCCGGTGCTCCGGGACGTGACGCTGCGGCGTTGGCGCAAGATCGAGATCCATGACCACCTGCACGTCTTCCTGCTTGACCGTTTCCATCGCGCGCTCTCAGCGGCCTGCACCGAGATTGCCGGCCACCTCCCGCTGGTCGAGATCGTTCACGACGGGCGCTTGCTCTGTGTAATTCCGCAAGAGGATGCGGCCAAGATTGGGGAGTTCGCCATCGATCATTTCCTGGACGAGCTCCCGTATCGCCTTGACTTCTCGGTCAACAACCGTCTGGCAGCCAAGTTCGTTGGAGGTGCAGCGTCATGGCAGTCATGCCGTGACTTGATGAGACGTACGTCCGACTGGCGCCGATTCGTAAACCTGTTGGCTTTGCCCCGCGCGTTTGCTGTTGCGCATCAACGGGCGATCGACGACCTGTTCGACGCTGCCGGACTGGCTACGTCGTGGAGCGACTTGGCGGGTGGCCCAGGGGCAACGGTAAAGCCGGCGCTCGACCATCCCGGTGGAGAGCCCGGCGACTTGGATCTGGAGCCGGCGCATGCGCTCGTATTCTTGATCATCGTGCTGAACCACGCCGACGCCAAGTACAAGGGTGCCGCGCCCGACGCCGACACCCGTGAGCAGGAGTTGAGGGAACTGCTGCTCGACCACGGCGGCCATGCGCCAGCGATGATTGCGCCGGAGCGGGTGCACGATGGGCGCGCACGCCGTGTGGTGCTGGGCCTGTGGGCGATCGCCGAGGTGTGGCGCGCAACCGACACCGACCGAGATAAGGGCCAGGAGATGCTGGACCGCATCGTCGGTCGTGACGGGCTGGTCGGGCTGTGGCTGGAGGGCAACGACACCCGGACTGGGCTGGTGGACGAGATCGATGACATCGCGAGCGAAATCAAGGGCGCGCTGTGCCGACGGTTCACCGCGTATCTCGACGGCAGCCAGCCAGAGGCGGTGCACGACGGCGGCGTGGCCAAGCGCTGCATCCTGTGCAACGAACCGGTCGCCACCGCCCGCAAGGTCGAAACCGCATCCCGGGCGCACGGCATCAAGGCAACGGCATTCTCTGGCCGAGATGGCCGCAACGACCATCTCTCTTCGCCGTCCCGCGACACCCATCTGTGCCCGGTGTGTCTGGCGGAGCTGCAGTTGCGGCAGCAGGCGCAAGAGGAGTTCAAGGGCAGTGGCGACCTGCCCCCGCTCATCTCGTCGCCGTTGGCTACCGGGCTGTTCGGAGGGTTGGCGTTTCAGCACGAAGCAGCCGATGTGTCGATGAGCCTGAACGATCTCAATCGGCTGGCCATCAAGAAGGGCACCGTGTACCAGGGACTCGATTGCCAGACCCGGCGTATTCGTTTGGCAAGGCTCGAAGAGTTGCCGGCCACGGATGCGGAGCTCGTCGCCAAGCTGCGTATGACGCTCAAGGCGGTGCGGCGGGTCGGACGACCGATCCATATCTTCCGTGGGGCACCGCACCGGCACCCCGCCATCTTCTACATGGACACGCTCCCGCCGTGGCTGCTGCGACTGCTAGGCGGGGACTCGTTGCGCATCGAGCAGGTTCCCCATGCTCTCGACAAGCTGGCACTGTATGAGAGCATCTCGAAGACGCCCGGCCTGGGCATTGAGTGGGCCAAACATCTTGCCGATCCAGACGCTTCCGTCAGACTCGGTGCGCTGTGCGTGGCCTGGGCCCATTCAATTGATCGGCTAGCCGGTGACACAAGTAATAGTCACGCCCAATTCCTCATAAGGGACAAGACACGCGAGGCGGCTCTCGCTCTCATCCAGCGCCATGGAGGTGAACACGTGAACCTGAAGGACAACCAGGATCCCCTGATTCGGCTGGCCTGGCTGGCGACACGGATCCAGAGTCGTATCGGTATCGGCGCCGGAACCAACAAACAACTTCTCTGCTGGAAAACTGCGATGGATTTCTACCCCAGCGCCGAGCGCTCGACCAGCAACGACACCAACGCGCTCATCCTGGGGCTCGCGGGTACGCTGCACCAAAGGCTCACGCGGGGGGAGAAGGATGCTGCCGCAGCCAAACACCGCGACGGTCAGCCGCTCGACAAAGCCTGCATCGACTTCGCACGGCACTTTGCAGGCGAAGTCTGGGCGAAGGTCTTCCTCTCCAGGGAGCCTACCTCGCAGGAGCAGCGCCGGGCGTCCGCGATCTATCGCTTCGCCCTGCTCGAGACGTACCGCGAAAGAGCCATTCCCGAGTCGACGTCAGAGGCCACCCCAGACAGTGAGATTGAGGACTGACATGTTCAACGAACAGGCCAATACCAGTGGGATGATCGACGGATTCATGCCCTACCTGAACGACCGCGATCTCGTCGAAGAGGTGGTCGCTGCCAATGGCAGGGACACCTACGTCATGCCGGCGCGCCGCAACGCCGGACACGTGGCCATCGCCCTGATCCGCGAGATCACGGCGCCGGCGGTATTCCGCAACGCGGAAGAAGAGATTACTGACATCGAGGACAGGGACGGCATCCGCCGCGTGCGGGCAACGCCGAGCAAGTTCAAGTTCGGCGAGCGCGGGCGCGGGCTTCTGGTGCTGCGCGCCTGGGATGTCGGCGGTCGACTGCCGCAGAACCGTACTGCGGTTGGCGAGCGCATGCCGGTACGTGATGCATTCGATCTGAACACGCTGGTCTTCGGTGACTCTGCGATGTGGGGTAAACAAGTACTCCCCGTGAAGGCGGCCGTGCAATACTCCGACGCTCTCAGCACCGTGGCTTACCGCGATGCTGTATCCGAGAGCTTCCACCACCGCGGCGACGAGACCGGCACGCTATGGGACGCGGAAAAGAAGGCCAACACGGAGAAGCTATTCACCCGCCACTTCGTCCTGCCTGGCACGCTGCTGATCCAGGTGTTGACCAGCAATGGGCGGCAGCTTCCGCCGCTGGGGCTCGATCACCTGCTGCTGAGCCTCGGCCTTGCCGGGTCCTACGGCGGCCAGACCTCGGTCACCGGAGTCAACGTACGCACGCATATCGCGGGGATCTTTGCGGCGCGCCTCGAGACGCCGCTGTCCTCTCCGTACGAACTGCTGCGAGAGCTACCGGAAACCAGTGCCCAGGGTGGGACCACTCGTACTCGAGTCTCCGTAACCGAGCTTGCCGCACAGATCGTCGAGACCATGGCGGGGCACTTTCAGGTCCACGCCGACAGCAGCGCGGCGACAGCCTACCAACGGCAACTCGTGATGGCGTTCGAACAGGACGATCCCGACCTGAGAAGCCGCTACGTGGAATGCGCCGCGCAGGTTGCCGATCTGTTCGAGCAGTACTTCAGCCCAAGGAAGGTGTGACCGATGGCGGAGGGCGTCGTACCCTTTCGACTCACTGCTCTTTCCCCTTGGGCGTGGCATGGACTCGCCGTGCCGTCGGGGACCGCGACGCTCAACGACGTTGTGACCGACGCTGCGATGGCCTTTGCGGCGGCGGCAGCCGTCGGCATGATGCCGCGTTCGCCTTGTCTTCCGTCGGTGCCCGACTACCGGAGACACCTGGCGGCCCTGCCGTTCAAGACGACGCTGTTCCAAGGGCAAGACAACCGCCTCAACCGACCGCTGGCGCGGCGCCTCAACCTCGACGCCGAGTGCGGTATGCCGAAGAGCGTCCACACCGCACGTACGTCGGGCAACATCAAGGACTACTATCACATCCAGGAGGTTGCTACCGGTAGCGTCTTCTCCGGCTGCTTCCTGCATGCGGATCCGCTGTTGATCGCCCAGGAACGCTACGGCCTGACCGTCAACCGCCTCGTGGTCCGTCTTGGATTGGGCCGGAACGGGGTTGGGCTGCTTGAACGCTGCCCACAGCTATCCGGTCTGTGCCTGAATCTGCACACGGCTCGTCTGTTCGATCCCGATGTGGGTCTGAAGGCGGGGCCGTACCGACTGCATAACATCCAGCCCAGCCGTCCCCTCGACGCCGATGAGGCGTTGCGGATCACCGCTGGCTGGTAGTAGCGCGTGGCCATGATCATTCGCGCCCACTCCGTCCCCACGCTGCCGAGCGGCCTGTCACCGATGCAGGAGCGCCTGCTGCACTGCGAGAAACTCGTGCGGCTGGTATCGGCGCCAACCGGCTCGGGCAAGTCCTACGCCTTCATGCGGGCCGTGTTCGACGAGGGTGCGCACGTGCTCTTCATCGTGCCCACCAAACGGTTGCTGCAGAACCTGATCGACGACGCCCGCGACCAAGCACGGCAACGGCTTCAAGATCGCGGCTTGACGGGCGCGCAGATCGACGCTTGGACCAGCGAGCGTATTGTCGAGTGGTCGGGCAATCAAACCCCGGATGGAAGTGAGAGTTTGGCCGCTACCCGGGTCCGCCAGATTCTCGCTGGCGGGACGGATGCCGACGGCCGGATCATCTTCGCCATTCCGGAAGTGGTCGTCAGACTGATTTCCGGCATCCGCATCACCGGTGCGAGCACCGTCACTCCGTTCCTCTATGTGCGCATGTTCGATCACATCGTGTTCGACGAGTTCCACACCATCGACGATCGGTCGTTCGGTCTGGCCTGCCTAGTCTCGCTGCTGGCGGTCACCGAACGTCGCGCGAAGGTCACTTTCCTGTCGGCTACACCGATAGACGTAACCGCGATTCTTGCGCGAGTGGGTGTGGGCAGCGACGACCTGGAGCTGATTGCCGAGGAGGTGATAGACGGCCACGCTCCGGGCAATCGGCCGATCCACGGCAACGTCGCGGTGACCCTGCAGGAGTGCTCCATCCGCGAGTCCATCGAACTCAGCATCCACGCGATTCGTGCATCGATCGATGCGGGGTACACCGTCATCGTCATCTATGACTCCGTCAAACAACTGAAGCAGGACGCCCCATTGGTACGGGAGTCGGTGCGGGCCATCGGCGTTCCCGAACACCGAATCTTGTCCATCAACTCCATCGACGACTCCGCACGGAAGCCCGGCGAGCCGCCGCGTGGCCGCCGGTACGCGGATCCCCACAAGTACGATGTGCTCCTGTGCACTTCCTCCGTGGAGAACGGCGTCACCTTCCGCAGCTCCCTCATGTTCACGGAACCCGGCTATAGCCTCGCGGGCTTCGTGCAGCGCGTCGGGCGCGTCGCGCGCGGCGCGGTTGACGGGCAGGTGATCGTTTCGCTGTCGGACCGCGACCGCCGTCGCACCCCGTGGAAGCGGCGTATTGCGTCCGTGGTTGAGCAGCACGACGAGGTGGACGTTTCCACGTTCGTCGGCGAGTTCCTACGCGACGTGCGCCGCGCCTTGGAGCCCTCGCGCAAGGAAGCCGAAGCCGCCGGCGCGCAAGCGGAGAAAGACATGCCGTTCTATCGTCGCGCTTCGTGGCGCGGCATGTTCTGGGCGGCCCTGTTCATCGTCGCCATTCGCCGCCTGAAGATGACGGTCCAGCACGGGGCCGACGCTCACCTGCGCGAGATCGCTCCGGGGGTTGTGAAATTCGTCGAGGCAAAGATCGGCGAGATACTCTCGGTCGAGCGGGTCAACCCCCACCTGCCACGCCAGGCGCAGCCTCACAAGCGATGGGTGCACGCCTTGCTCGTCGCCGCCCTCACCTACCGGGACATCGGAGCAAGCGTCTGCGTCGTCGATCCCGATGGGACGCGCCATACGGTGACTGAATCGTTCCTGCGCCGCGCCACCAACATCCCGGTAGTGTGCACCGAGGAAGACGGGGAGTATGTCATCCGACTGACTTCCCGCCCCCTCAACGACGAGATCATCGAAGTGACCGCGCGGCGGGAGGCACTGCGATTGAGGCTGTACATTCCGTCGCCGATCGGAGAGGGCGATTTCTCGCTTTTGATCCGGGAACGAGAGAAGGGCACCGAGAGTCTCAATCGACGTCTGGTCGAGGAATGGTGCCACCGGTTCAGGGATTCCATTCCCGAGCACGGACAGAAGGTGTCGGATCCACGAAGGAAAGTGATGGGCGCGGCCACGGCCCTGGTGGAGAAGCTGGGGTGGCCGCCACTTGATGAGGACTTTGAAGATGCTGATCGAGAAAGCGCGCTGTTTGCGTGAACTGGCCGAGACGCATGGCCTGCATGGACTGTACTTCCAGCACGTCGCCCTGTGCCGTCGGCGGGCATGGCTGCACCTGATGGGCGCAACCCACGCCGTTCATCATTCACGCGTTCGGCGCGGGCTGGCAATGCACCACACCGAGAGACGGTCCGGCACTGTCCCGAAGGGCCTCGGCATCGCTCCGGACGCCATCGATTTCGAGCGGCGGGTGGTCGTGGAACGGAAAGGCGGTGCGGGTGCCCGCGACGCGGTGTCCCGCCAAGCGCTGTTCTACGCGGCCTTCATGACCGGTGCCACCGGCGAGGTGTGGCGTGCGGAGGTCCAGGTCTACGGCTCACGCAAGACTGCAACCTACGAGCTCACCGACGACGTGCTCGCCCAGCTCATCCAGGACGCTCGGGACAGCATCGACTTGGCGGCGGGGTCAGTGCCCGCCGCGCGTCGCATTCGCCTGTGCGACGCATGTAGCTGCAGCCCCCTGTGCTGGGACGAAAAGGATGAGGACTGAGAAATGGACACGGTCATCATTCCCCGTGATGCACGGCTGAACCGTAGCGAGAACGCGCTGATCATCTCTTCCGATGCGGGACGGAAGGCCATCCCGTTGAACGGTATCAAGCATGTTCTGTGCATGGGCGGTGGATCGATCACCCTCCCGTTACTGAAGGACATGGGACGACGCGGTATCCGATTTACGGTGCTCGACGCGGGCGGCAGGTTTCTGGGCGCGTTCGAACCGGAGGAAGAGAGACCGTCCGGTCGCGTGCGCGTCGGTCAGGTCGAGCTGTTTCTTGAGCAATCCGCACGGCTACGAATCGCCAAAGGGATCGTAGTGGGGCAGGTCAAGTCGATGCGGAGTCTGCTGCAGCGCTATAGGCGCAACGGTACGCTTGCCCTGGAATCACCGCTTGAGGGGATCCAAAGTGCTCTCGAAGGCATCGACCGGGCCGCCACGATCGAACAACTGATGGGGGCAGAGGGGTTAGCCCGCGCGTTCTTGCACGATGGTTTCGCTAGCGTGGCCCCCGAGGCCGCACTGGCCCGAAGAGTGCGGCGTCCACCCCCGGATCCAGTAAACTGTCTGATGTCCTTCTTCAACATGCTGCTCTACTCAGCGTGCGCGAACGAGCTGGCCAAGACCCACTTGGACCGAAGCGTGTCGTTTCTGCATGCGCCGGGGACAGGGAGGCGTTCGTTGTCCATCGACATGGCGGAACCGTTCAGGCCGGTGCTCTCGGATGCATTGATACTGTCACTGTTTCGCCGACGGCATACCGACGCGTCATGGTGGGTCCGCACGCCGGGCGTCTGCCTGCTCAGTGAGAAAGGCCGCATCCGCGTGACGGAACGCTTCTGGTCGCGTATCGAGGAACACAGCGGAGGTGTCACATTGCGGCAGGAAATCTACCGTCAGTGTATGTCGCTCGAACGGGAGGCGCTGGGCATCGGGCACTTCAAGCCGTTCGTATGGCGCGGTTGAGCCATGTTCGTGATGATCTGCTACGATGTCCCCGCTGAGCGAACGGGCCTGTACCGCAAGCTGCTCAAGGAATACCTCATGCACGAGCAGTACTCAGTGTTCATGGGTGACCTTCCCGAAAGCGAGGTTATTCGGATGATTGCCGAGATTGCCAAGACCATTGGTCCAGAGGACAAGCTTATGAAACTAACCTGCAAAAACCGCCACAATGTGAGTGTCGTCAGACTTGCCAAGAAGGAGCTGGGTGGGCAAATGAGTCAAGAATCGGACGTATGGCATGGCAAGAACTGGGCAGTGATCTGATCTGTATCGCCCTTGCGCCCGAGCACACAACCTCTCTTGGTAGAGGGTCCAAGCGCACTGTCGGTCCGAATGATTGCCTCTCAGCGTGTGCCGGAAGGAGCCGCGATCTTGTAAATCGTTGGTGCTTGAGGGGTTTCCAATCCCCATGAGGGGTAATGAGTCGCGCTTGAGAAGCTACCGTGAATGCGGCAATCTGGTTTCCAATCCCCATGAGGGGTAATGAGCGAAAGAGATCTACCGGGCGTCCCGTGATGCCTACCGCGTTTCCAATCCCCATGAGGGGTAATGAGCCGCAAGCCCGGCAGGGGCAGGGGCAGGGGCAGGGGGTTTCCAATCCCCATGAGGGGTAATGAGTTGGACGATATTCGTGTCGAGCTGGCCGGAGAGTGGGGGTTTCCAATCCCCATGAGGGGTAATGAGATTAAGGATGCGGGATTCAGCCGGGCGCTCTCGACGTTTCCAATCCCCATGAGGGGTAATGAGCCCGCCAGCTTGCGGCGGGAGCCGGTTTGTTCGGTAGTTTCCAATCCCCATGAGGGGTAATGAGAACTAAAACCCAAGCCTCTAGCGGATCTCGGGCAAGCAGTTTCCAATCCCCATGAGGGGTAATGAGTCTTCCACGTTCTTTGGGACTATGACCCTTGCTGCGGGTTTCCAATCCCCATGAGGGGTAATGAGACGTTCCTGGGGGCGTCCTACGGCGGAGGCGACAGGGTTTCCAATCCCCATGAGGGGTAATGAGATGACCACGGCGACCGCATGGCTGAAGACGCCCAACGAGTTTCCAATCCCCATGAGGGGTAATGAGATGAACGCGCCCCACGGCCTCATCATGAAGCTGGGGGTTTCCAATCCCCATGAGGGGTAATGAGACCCGGTCCACCGGCAACCACGTGAGCAGCTCCGGGTGTTTCCAATCCCCATGAGGGGTAATGAGTTCGTAGCATTCTTTGCAACACGCTCTCTTCATAACGTTTCCAATCCCCATGAGGGGTAATGAGTACTTGGGGAGCACTGGTTACTACGGAAGCTGGCCCGGTTTCCAATCCCCATGAGGGGTAATGAGGACACCGACGTCGATCGTCTGCGTAGCCATCCGGCCGTTTCCAATCCCCATGAGGGGTAATGAGGCCTGGATGTTCGCAACGACCGCGACGGCATCCGCCTGTTTCCAATCCCCATGAGGGGTAATGAGGACAGGATGCTCGCGGTGATGGAGGAGCTGGCGAGGGTTTCCAATCCCCATGAGGGGTAATGAGGTGCTCTCCTCGGTTGGTGTCGTGCCGCGCTCGCCGGGTTTCCAATCCCCATGAGGGGTAATGAGGTGCTCTCCTCGGTTGGTGTCGTGCCGCGCTCGCCGGGTTTCCAATCCCCATGAGGGGTAATGAGACGCTGTACGGGTATCCGTGGCCGGTGGACTCAACCCGTTTCCAATCCCCATGAGGGGTAATGAGTTCATGCGTAGCGCGGGGGACGCGCGCGGCCTTCGAGTTTCCAATCCCCATGAGGGGTAATGAGCCGTTGGAGATGATAGGGTTCGTCCGTCGCACGATGGTTTCCAATCCCCATGAGGGGTAATGAGCCCGCCAGCCCGCGGCGGGGGCCTGTCTGTTCGGTGGTTTCCAATCCCCATGAGGGGTAATGAGCACGTATCAAACTCTGTTCCTACTGTCGGGATTACCAAGTTTCCAATCCCCATGAGGGGTAATGAGTCTGAGTTGCCTGTGACCGCTGCCTCCAGTGCCGCGCGTTTCCAATCCCCATGAGGGGTAATGAGTTCTGGCTGATAGCCAGCTGGATCCTGCACGTGGACGTTTCCAATCCCCATGAGGGGTAATGAGACTCAGGAAGGCCAGCTTCTGGTAATGACTACGAAGGTTTCCAATCCCCATGAGGGGTAATGAGTATTCTTGGGATTGCTTTGGTAAGTTGGCTCTTGTCGTTTCCAATCCCCATGAGGGGTAATGAGCCCGGAGGAAGGCCGCAGGAAGGCCCTCTAAGCGACGGTTTCCAATCCCCATGAGGGGTAATGAGGTTTGCACCTCGGTGTTGGGCGGCGGGGCAATCGTGTGTTTACAATCCCCATGAGGGGTAATGAGTCCCAGGGCGCAGCGGCCGTCGGTGCCGACAAGCCGGGTTTACAATCCCCATGAGGGGTAGGTGCAGAAGACCACCCGGGCTGGACCCTCCCCGCCAAGTGCGCGAGCGATCTTGGACGGGTTCGTGGAGACTGGACGCTCGAGTTCCAAGATACGGATGTCCTCGTTCTCGTTGCGTCCGCCTGCGGTCGGATCAGAGCGCACCACGATGCACTTGAGCTTGCGTGTGGTGTCAATGGCTGGCGAAAATGTCACACTCCGCGGGCTGACCTGCAGAGGGAGCGGAGCGACCGGAGCGGGGGAGCTCGTCGCCGCTTCGGGGCAGGCCGCTCCCCGGCCGTGGCTGGCCAGATCGTTGCCGCGGTCCGGTTCTATGCGAAGCTCAGGGGCCAGGCGCGAAGGACGGCCCCCGGGGCGAGTGGCAGGCGTCCGATGGGAGCAGGCGGACGCCGAAGCTGCGGTGACCGGAAGCAGTGGGGGGCTCCCTCCGGGGGCTACGGGACGCCGCCCTTCTCGCCGTCATGTCCGACGGCCTGCTCCGGGTTTCCGAGTCCACTGCACCCGAGGGCACCGATCTCGAGGACGCAGGCACTCGACCTGCCGATCCGCTGCTCGATCACTGGAAACTCCGGAGCTCTGCGGATCAGGAGCTTGAGCAGTTATCCTGCCGAGCGGCGGCTATGGGGGCCTCCAGGCCACATCCGCGGGACGATCCCCGGGTCAGGCTACCCGATGGACGATGGCCTCCCGGAGCCCCTCGAGGAGCCCCTCGAGGTGGGCCATGCGCTCGCGGAGCTCGCCGATATGGGATTCTACCGCGCCGATACGGGATTCCACCTGCTTGATGTCACCGCGCACCCGTTCCTCCACCTGCTTGATGTCACCGCGCACCCGTTCCTCCACCTTGGCCATGTCGGACCGCAGCCACGCGAACAGGCCGATCATCAACACGGCCATTCCGATTGCCGCCGAGACAATGGCGATGATCTCTCCGCTCATGCTTCCTCCGTGAAGTCGACTACTCGCCCGCGCAAGAACTCCCTACAGCACTCGAGCCCGCGGGGCAACCCGACGACCCATCGCACCCGGCTGCGGCTGGTCCGGGATAATGTCGCTGTAACGCTCGACAAAACCTAACGATCGACACCACGATCGGCGACTGGAAAAGACTCTGGAACCTGCTGCTGGCAGGGCTCCATCATCGCTCGATTTCCCCTCCGCGCTCGGGCACCGGGGGCCGCAGCCTACCGGGTGCCTGCCGTGGCGAGGGCGTCCGCGTCTCCCTTGCCCTCTCCGCAGCCATGCCGGTGTCGCCGCGGCTCCTCTGCTGAGTTCACGGAGTTCGGCCTCATTAAGGCGGCTCACGCCTAATATGCCGGTGCTATCCAGCCGGGGAGCCATCGCTGGATTTTCGCCCGACCCCATGTCGTCTGCACGCGACGCCCGCTCCATCTCACCTGCCTTCGCGGGAAACTAGGCGGTCGTGCAGAACCCACGGAGTGCTTTCTAGACTTGATCCCATGATGACTGCCGCCGCCATGTTCCCGTTCGCCAGAACGGGCCTCGCCCACCTCCCGCATCTGGCACGCTTGGTGAAAGGGGGGGAGCTTTCCCTGCCTGTCAGCCGCTACCGTATGCCGTAGTCCGCAGTCCCAGCACACAACTAAGCGCTGTCTCACATACCGGGATCCAGGTGGAGTCCAGTATGCGCCGCCCTCACCGTGGCAACGACCCCCACCAAGACAAATCCAGGCCGTATGACCATGCGGTTCCGCCCCTTTCCCCCCGGAAGATCATGGCTGGCTTGCCCTCTCCCAAGCCCGCTTCCACTCTTCGTAAGCGTGCTCTCCGTAGATCTCCCGCATCTGCTCCGCAGAACTCCCGAGTTTCCAGTGATAGGGGGATCGTAGCGAATATGGAAGCCCCGCACCCCCGTTCTCGCCGCTACCTCGGCCCGTTGCTCCGACCCTTCCACGCCGCTTCGGCAGGCTTCTCCCGCCTTGTCGGGGTCGAACCGGTGGTCGCTGCCGACGAGTGGCTCACGCCGCCTTGCCATCGTCTCAAGCTCCTGCGGACGGGGGGGGGACACTAAAGGGCGAAACGTAAGGCGGTCGAGCAGTCTAGCAATCCCGGACGATCATCGACCTCGCGTCGTCTGTTTCACTGCCTACGGCCGGTATCGGATGTGGTTCCGCATTCTCAGAGCCTCGACCTGCAGAGCGTCCCTCTGCAGGTCGAGGCTCTGGGAACCGTCCGCCTTCGAGATCCGCGCGTAGCCGATCAGCACTGGCGTCTCCAAAACGACCGTTTCTGTGACGCCCGGGAACGGAGTCGAATCCATGCCCCGGGCGGTCTCATCATCCGTATCTTAAACTACGACTCACAAACCTGCCTCTCCAATCGAAAGAGACATCAGTGCCGGCACCTGTTTTCTCGGAAGCTGAGTTGGCCTGGAGACATCCAGTGTTACGCACCTGGTGAGTTGACGGGCCCATCCTCCGGAAGGGCCGATCCTCGACGCCCGCCTGGCTGACGGCTCTCGCGTCGCCATCTGTGTGACACCCGCGTCGCCACAGGTCGCCATCACCGTGCGGCGCTTCGGCAAGCGCACCTTTTCGCCGCAGCAGCTCGTGGAGATCGGGTCCCTGACCCCCGAGCTCCTGGACGTCGCCCGGGAGACGCTGGCAGGCCGGGGCAACATCCTGGTCTCCGGAAGGACCGGGAGCGGAAAGACCACATTGCTCAACGCCTTGATCGAGCTCCTGCCGCCCGACGAACGCATCGTCTCGATCAAGGACACGCTGGAACTCCGGATCGATCACGCGAACAGCGTCCGCTCCAGTTTCCGCGACTGGGGCAAATTGCCTATCTTCCCCTGTCAAACATGACTAGGATTAATTCGGGTCGTCAGCAGGCTCCAGCCCAACTGACAACACTCATGTCAACTGGTCTCCGCTCTTCCCGGGTCGGGTAGGGCATTGAGTCCGGTAAATCCGAGGCCTAGACAGAATGTCTGAAGGACAACCGCACGACCTGCGTCTCCCCGACTTATTGATAAAGAGATTCCGGGGTATCGACGAGCTGCAGATCCCACGCCTCGGGCGTGTAACCCTCATCGCCGGGAAAAATGGAGTTGGGAAGACAACGGTGCTTGAAGCTTGTCAAGTCTATGCAGCGCGCGGCCAGCTGCTAGCTTTATCCGATTTGGCAAGCAAACATGAAGAATACTTCGCAATCACCGATGAAGATGGGCATAGCAGGTACATATCAGATCTGGAGGCTATTTTTCACGGGCGGGATATTTCTCTGAACGGTCATATTGAGATCGGTTCGTCTAGTGATCTACTTCGAATCGAGATCGTTCATCCCAGTGAAGAACATGAAGATCTGATGGAACACATGAACCTTAACACCTTGGTAGGTGATGACTGGAGACTGCTCAAAGTCGTATTCCGGAATATGGAGTTTTTAACTCCTTGGCCACTTGGGCAAGGCGAATGGCATTCTCGCAGGATGACAGCTTCGCGCTCACACCGTCTACAGCGCCTTCTCAACCAGGGTGACCCGCCACCTCCAATAGAATGTATACCTCTGGGTCCAGGCCTCCTACAAAATGATGACCTGGCAGCCTTCTGGGATAAGGTCTCTGTGGCGAACGAGGAAGTTAACGCTGTGACAGCTCTCCAGTTAGTCCTAGAAGATGTGGAAGATGTGGTAATGGTAGGGGGTGGTAGACTGCACTCACGAGGGAACACGAGACGGGCGGTTGTAAAGCTCCGTAATCATAATCGTAAAGTTCCCCTGAAGAGCCTTGGCGATGGAGCGACACGCCTATTGGGTATCGCCTTGGCCCTTGCCAATAGCCGCAATGGTTTTCTGCTCATCGACGAAGCAGAGAACGGCATCCACTATTCCGTGCAACGTGATTTTTGGTATATGGTTATGAAAACAGCATATGCTAACAATGTACAAGTCCTCGCTACGACCCATGGCTGGGACTGCATAAGAGGATTCGCCCAAGCTGCAATGGATATAGGCGATGTCGACGGGATCCTTGTTCGCCTTGAGAAGGAGAACGAAGCAATGCGCGTCATCGAGTATTCAGAAAGCGAACTTGCGACTGCCGCCGAGCAAGGTATCGAGGTTCGATAGGCGCATGGATGACACCAGAATCCAACTGCCGACCACGAATGCTGAGAACATTCTTTTGGTCGAAGGTCAGGACGATAGGCATGTCATTAAACATATTTGCTGGAAGTGTCAACCGCTGCCCCGGTTTCATATTGAGGACAAGGGTGGCGCGGGCAAACTTATCTCAGGGATTAGCGGAGAGATCAAGGTTTCCGGCCGGAAAGCTCTCGGCATTGTCGTAGATGCCGACGGTGATCCGCAGTCCCGATGGGCCCAAGTAGTTAAACAGCTCGATGAGCAAGACATCCACTGCCCGGTCAATCCCGATCCTGATGGAACGATAGTCAGTACAGGTCGATTACCTCGGATCGGTATCTGGTTGATGCCGAACAACTATTCGCCCGGTGAAATTGAGGATTTTGTCCAGAGCATGATTCCCTCGAATGACCCGGTTTGGCCGAGGTCAGAAAAGTATATCGAGGACATTCCCCAAGAGGATCGTAAATTTGGGACACATTTATTGAAGGCTGAGTTCTACGCCTGGTTAGCCACACGATCGGAACCCGGTCGCATGGGCGCGGCTATTGGAGCAAACGACCTGCCTATCGATGGAAAACTTGGTGGAATGCTCGTGAATTGGCTTCGAAAACTATTCGTATAGTTATCGACTTTCGTCGGGAGTTATCGGTAATGAGTTATTGTCACTCCGGCACCGCAGGATCCGGGGTGAAGAGGCAGAAGAACGATGCGAACGACGCGGGAGCGATCGTCGAGGCGGCCCAGCGGCCGACGATGCGGTTCGTGGCCGTGAAGACCGAAGAGGAGCAGGCACGCTCGGTGGTGTTCCGGGCCCGGGAGCTCCTGGTACACCAGCGGACCCAGACGATCAACGCGCTGCGGGGTCACCTCGCGGAGTTCGGCCTCGTCGTTCCGCTTGGAACCCACAACGTCGGGAGGCTGGAGGAGGCGTTCGCAGAGTGTGAGGAATGCTTCCCGGCACTGGCGCCCCGCGCGATACGCCGCCTCATCGAGCGGATCCACGAGCTGGATGCGGAGATCGATGAGATGGACCGGGAGATCCGTCGCATCGTGAGGAAAGATGAGGTGCTCGGGCGCCTGTTGACGATCCCAGGGGTGGGAGAGCTCACGGCGATGGCGGTGCACACGTTCGCGCCATCGATGGAGAGCTTCCGCAATGGACGTGACTTTGCGGCATGGGTAGGACTCACGCCGCGTGAATTCTCGACGGGCGGAACCTGTCAACACCGATGAGACACCCGGGATCATAAATTAGTGAACGGGCCGGGGTGGCGGGAAGGGCAGTGGACTCGTTGCCGAGGAAAACGGACGGGCCGGCCGAAACCGATCTGCAGTCGTCGCTGTTCAGAGATGACAACATCCACTTTCCTCATTATCCGAACCCGCCGGCGATACCGTTGCTCCCCCGCTGTCAGCCAAAGGTCGCTGTCATGGCGTGTTCCTCCACCGGCGCATCAAACTGGGTTGTCTAAGAGACAGACCCGACACCTTCACTCACTCGAGGACCGAAATGAACCAAGTCGCTCTCCTGGAAGCCCATAGACAGAGGTACCGATACAACGCCTGGGCCAACAATCTGGTGTTAGACATCCTCCTTCAGAATGCCACAAGCCCCGATGGACCGAAGGGCTCGGGCAACCCACTTGCTACGGCCGCTCTGATCCTGACGCATGTTCTCCGGGCAGAAGAGGTCTGGTGCGCCCGCATCCACGGAAGGGTGGGCCCAATTGCACAACTGTGGGAGCCCATTCTA
>CBDHCU010000005.1:0-25792 GCA_965261325.1 Dehalococcoidia bacterium | reverse complement strand
CCAGTTGCGACACAGCCCGGCAAGTCCGGCGAGTACGCGGAGAAGTTCTCGCCAGCGTTCTCGATCACGATGAGGAAGCGATGCATCACGACTCCTTGAGTCCCGCCTGTTTCAGAATGCTGTTGTACGTGCCTGGTGCCAAGTCGTCCGACAGCCGTCCCGCAATCGTGACCCGTCCGGTTTTCATCGGGTGCTTGAACTGACGGTGGCTGCCTTTGGTGGTCACCTTCCGCCAGCCATCGGCTTCGATCAGCCTGATGGCCTCACGAACCTTTGGCATCGACTTCTACCGTATCCTTCGGTTCGCTGGTGAATGGGTTGGCTGCGTGGTGGAACTCGTGAATCGCGAAGGCCTCCTGATAAGGACTCCAGGAGGGCTTCGGCTTGCTCACGCTCGAACCCGGGCGTCCTCAAGCCTCCGCAGTGTCTGAATGCGTGAAACCATCCACCATACGATACCCCCACCGCCTCCCTCATGGCTACCGCCCCGGCGGGCGGGCGGCCCATCATAGGACCCCCTGCAGCGTAGCCGGCGACGGACGAGGCCGGGAGCGCCAGCGACCGAACGCCATGGGGGGGCAGGCCTTCGAGCTCGGCGGAATGTTCGATTGATCTGGCGTCCTTCAGCGGCTGGGGCCAGAGTCCCGTCCTGGCCCGCGAAACCGTGCCCTTGCCCGCTGCCAGATCACGTTCAGACCCTGCTCAACACGTCGGCGATCTGCCTGTAGTCCTTCCGCAAGAGCGCCACTTGCCGCTGCAAGGGCGTCACGGCCTCTTCGAGCTGCAGCATCTGCCTCTGCAAGTCGGCGATCCGATCGTCGTGAGCTTTCATCGCCTCTTCGTACTGCTGCGACAGCGCGGTCAAGGCGTTCAACAACTGCTGTTCTAACTCGGTCATAGGCCACCCTCACTCTCTCGATAGCAGCACGGCAGGCTGCCCCTGCACGCTGTCGGGCCAGCCGATGCCGTCGAGCGACGTCCCGGGGGGCATCACTACGTACCTCTCCCCGTCGTCCGCCTCGTGGAGCCACACGCCCCACGTCTGGTCCAGAAGCTCCCGGTGCCGTGCCTGCTCCCGCTCGATCGACCTCATCACCGCGTCCCGCGTCCCGATGAGGGTCTGGATCCGGAACGCGAGGGAGCGCGTCAGGCCCCAGCTCCCGGCGAAGATGCCGAGAGAGATCAACAGGCCGATCACGACCGGGCGCGCCCACGCCCTGAACAGCGCTCTCGCCATACGTCTCTCGATGATACGCGCCTCGTGATCGGCGAAGCTCGCGCAGCTGTCGGAGAGCTGCTTGAGCGCGCTCCTGGTCACGCGCTCGTGCATCTGCGCCTCCGCCTCGGCCTGCTTCCTGAGCCGGGCTTCCAGGGCGCTCACGTGAGAACTCTCGGTCATAGATCGCTCCTTTCAGCCGCCACCGGCCGCCACTCGCGGGGTCCGCCACCGTGAGATAGTCCTTGCCCTGGCGAGGGACTTCGAGGTCCGCCCGTTGTAGGGCGGCTACCATCGTGGCCCGATCCTCGATGACCCCGGCTTCGATGCCCTGGCGCACGTAGTCGGTGATCAGCCTCCGGGGGTCTGGCTCTGTCGTCAGCCCCGCCCGGAGCTGGGCGGCTTCGATGTAGGCTGTATGGCCGGGCTGCAGATCCCGCGCCCTCTCCGGATCATCCGGACGGCTCCAGCCGTTCTCATGGTTCTGCCAGTCGCGCAACGCCCCGAACGTCTTTTCCCATCCGGGCGGCGCGATATTCAGGCTCTTGCCGGTCGCGAGATCGCAGCGAGCCGCCAGGATATGCACGTGCACGCCCCCGTCCGCGTTGCGGTGCTGGACCGCTGCCCAGGTGTAGCGGTCGGGCTCGAGCCCCGCCCACGCGGTTTTCTCGAACTCGTCCAGGACGCGGCTGATCTGCCTGTCGCTCGGGGCGTCCTCCGGCGCCCACGCGAAGAGGCCTGACGTGTACCTGTGCTCGAACGCCAGCGCGTCGGCCACGGCGGTCACCTGGCCGGGATTGCCCCGCAGCACCGTGATCTCTTCCGGAGTCTGGTCCGGGTCGGGATCCTTCTCGTGGTGGCCCTCACGGAGAAGGTAGGCCGCGGCCGCGGCCGCCGACTGGGTGCCATGCGCGAGGAACTTGACCATCATCGCTCGCGGTCCCCCTCGCCCTCGACGGCCAGCGTGTCCAGCGCCCGCTCGATGGCGACCAGGTGGACGATGACCTCCACCGCCTCGGCATTCGCTTTGAAGGTGTTGGCCCAGCGGGCGATCTGGTTCAGATTCGCCCCGATCCGCGCGACCTCGCGGGTGCGCTCGCGCTCGACCTCGGCGTGTGCCACGGTCCAGGCGTGCACCCGGTCGATCGCACGGCGCACCAGATCCGACAGCGTGAGCCCCGCGGCGCCGGCCTTGGCGTGCCACTCGTCACGCTCCGCCGAGGTGGCTCGGATCTTCACCCACACGTCGCGGCCAGCGCCCATGATGCCGTTGCCGTTGGGGGGGTCAGAGGGGGCACAGCCCCCCGCCAGCCCCTGCAGGGGACACGCGAAGCGTGGCCACAAAGGGTATGCTGGCTAATCTACTGAACGGTACCATGCCGGCGGCATGGTGTCCACTGGCGCAGCTGCAGGTTAGGCCGGAAGCCCAGCCGTTCGCGATCCGCCGAAGGCGACGGTCGAGGACACTGCGACCGGCAGCCCCATGTCGTGCACGGCCGCCAGGGCCGCATCGAGCTCCTCTACCCGCAAGCACACGATCGCCAGCTCTTCATCGGTCATCGTGAACATCAGCGGGGGAAAGGCCAGACCCTCGAGTCCTGTCTGTGGTTCTTTGGGTGGCGAAAAACAACTGACAGAGGGAGGTGGTGGTGGTGGTGGGCTCGCGACCTCTGGGGAGAGCCGCCTCCCCGCGCCTCCCCCCCTCCCTCCTCCTGTCGGAGTAGGGGTCGGGGTGGAGATGAGGTCGATTTCATACAGGACAACAACTTACGAGGATGGAATTCTCGGGTTGCGTAGGTCAAATTCTCGGGTTGCGTAGGTCAAATTCTCGGGTTGCGTAGGTCAAATTCTCGGGTTGCGTAGGTCAACCGGTCGCGCGCGACCGGTTGAACCAGGGTCCGGGTATTGCTCTGCAATGGCTGGGGATTGCTGTCCCCGGTTAGACAGGTCGGCGCCGACCGTCGGTCAGCTGCCGAAGTCCTCGATGTCCGTGGCCTCCGCTAAGGTGGTTGTGGCCGGGAGTCTCATCTCGTGACCGACCTCGAGGGCCTCCTCGAAGTTGGCCGAGCACCAGCGATCGTCACTCTCTCTCCTCCCTCGATGTTTCGCCCTTGCGGATCGCCTCGGCCGCTTCCTCAGGAACGATCAGCCATCCGCGGCGCCCGTCAGGGGTGGTCGCAGAGTGGGTTAGGATCTCGACGCCCGGCAGGTTCTCCCATGCGGCGTCCTGATCGGCCCGCGTCCGGTTTCTGGTGTCTCCTACGCCGAAGGCCAGCCGGCGCCGGTCCTGGGTCGTCAGGACTGGGTAGTGCTCGGGATTGGCGCTCCACAGGTGAACGCCCCGGTTGCGGGGGTGACGGCGGCGGGTGATGCCCGGTCGCCAGGCCACAGAGTGCGCCGCGATGTACGCCCGGAACTTCGGTCCGGATACCAGCCGCAACCGCGCGAGTTTAAGCCGGTCGATCACCGGCCCGTGGGCCGCTCCAGCCGGGAGCTCCACATCGAAGATCACCTCCCGGTCCAAGTACTCGGACCGGTAGTCCGCCGGGGGGATCTCCCTCACGACGACAGCCCGCCAGAGATTGCCGTTGGCCAGGGGCAGCCAAAGGCGGCCGGCGTTCAGCGCCGCCTCCCGGATACGCTCCCAGTCACCGGGCCGGTTGCCAGTCGGGCCCGGTCGCCAAGTTGGACCGAACAGGAAGTCGCGGAGCTCCCGGACGGTTGTAACAAGCCTCCCGCGGCTCGCCCGAACTTGGTGGGGTGTCAGGATGCATGCGCCGATGTAGACGGCTAGCTTCAGGGGCGCGCCTCGGCCTCGGAACATCGTGGGGACGCCGTAAGAGTCCACGAGCTCGAGCAGTGGGACGCGAGGACCTTCCGGAGCCGGAAGCAAGGGCAGCTGTGCATCCGCCGACAGGTCCTCAGGGTCGCTGATTCCCCCGAACGCCAGCCGGCCAGCCTCTCGAGCTGGCGGCTCTTGGACGGTGACGACCGGGAGAATCGGGTCGACCCGGTGCTCGGGCCGCACCGTAGGGGGCTCCTGGGAGCCTTCCGGAAGTGGCTGGGGGTCCTCCTCGGCCTCCGGAGACGGCTTCTGGCGCTGGGTGGCCGCTTGATGCGCCTTCTCGGCCTCCTGCTCGATCGCGGCGGCCGAGGCCGCGACCTCCTCCTCGGGAACAGTCCCATCCAGCCAGTCGGTCCACGATCGTTCTGTCATCCGGCGTCCTCCTGAAAGCCATGTTCGCCCGCGACGGACCAGCGACTCCTGCCGCAGGCCCCGTCTAGGGCCTCGAGGAAGTCGGCCGTTCGCCAGATCCAGACCACGGTCTCGCCGGGCTCCGGGTCCTCTCGGAAAGTCGCATCGAGGTCACGGTGCTAGCACCATTCCCGAGGGCGAGTCAGGACGTGACCACCGCTCTTGACGATTCGATCAGGCAATTGACTGTCCTTGAGCTTCTTGCGGCCGATTACAAACGCTGCTGTTGCCGCCTTGCATAATTGCACGGACGTCCGATCAGGTGGGAAGGCCATGACGATGCGCTTGTCCGGATAGCGCGTCCGGACTGCCTGTACCGGTTTTGTCAGGTCGCTGTCCCCTGACACGACGAGGGCGGTGTCGAACACGTCATCTTGGGCGTCGCCGAGCAGTTGAACGGCGATATTGACGTCGGTCATCTTCTCCTCGAAGATCTCCCAGGTGGCACCGCACTCGAAGCATTCGCGTGGCTTCACGAGGAAGTGTCCGTAGTGGAGGCGCACGCCCGGCAGCGTCTCGAGTGCCTCCAGAAACGTCATCTGGCGTCGCCGCTTATTGTGGTTCCCGCGCCGAGAGGCGATCCGAGCGGTGAAGTAGTGTACCGCCACCAACCGCTGGCCAGGCTGCAACAGATTTTCGACGAGACGGTGGATATCAAGCCAATAGTAGCTGTGCCACCCTTTGGATCGGAGGCCGTAGTAGAGGTTGAAGCCGTCGATGTAGGCGGTGAGCCGTGTCATGTGGGTGGGGCGCCCGTCAGTTGACTATTGCCATTGCGTATGGTCATGACTAGCACTAGAATTGAATTCACCCCGCCAGTGATAGGATCGCTGGCCCGACGCCCCGCAAGGGGCGTTTCTTTTTGCAGCCTCACTCTGGGTGCCCGCATCCCCACCCGGCTCACCTCCTGCCGCCGGCCTTCAGGGCCGCGGCCGGCCCTTTTTTGCCAGAGGCGCGATCTGCGCCACGGCTTTGCCGAAAGCGGCCGGCGTCATGGAGCCGAGAGCGTGCAGCCCGGCGCGCACGAGCTGGCTCCGAGTGAGCACCACACCGCTCTTGGCCGCGCGGGTCTGGAGATCCTCGAGGAGCTGAAGGTCTGCGCCCGGGAAACTGAACTGGGCGCGTCTCGCGCGGCCGGCCGGAGGCGGCCGCGGCGCGGGCGCCTCTCCCTCCGGCGCGGCATGGACATCCAGCGGGAGCCCCCCGGTGAAGGGCGCGGCCGCGCGAAAGCGCCGGGCCACGGCCTCCTCCTCGGCCGACAGCGAGTCGTCCAGACCGCCTAGCGGATCCTTCGGTGAACTCATCCGGCCCTCGCCCCAGCGACGAGCTGGACCACTTCGTCGGTGAACGCCTCAATCTCGGCCGCGGCTTGCCGAGTTCGAGGCAAGTCCGCGACGGTGAGCCCGGCCGCGGCCGCGTGGCGATAGGCTTGGCGGTCACCGATCCGGGTGTCGAGGACCGGAATCCCGTAGCGGGGCAGGAGCGCCAAGGTCCGGGCGGCGAGGAGGGTGCGAGGAACGAACTGATTCACGACGAGCCTCGCCACGAGACCCGTGTTGATAGACATAGCGCGATCGAGGACCTGGCGGATCGCGACCCCCGCCCACAAGTCGGGGGGAGACGGAATCACCGGCACCAGAGCCAGGTCAGACACTAGTAGGGCGGTGTGCAGGAGGGGGGAGTCGGCCGAAGGTGGGCAATCGACCACGATCCAATGGTAAGCCGCGAGATGCTGCTGGAGCGTCGCGTGAAGAGATCCGGGCTCTGGGCCGACGCCCACGGTTTGGGCGGGGAACGGCCGTCGGGACGCCGCGGCCGCCGCCCAGCGACTGGCCGTGGCCTGGGGATCCGCGTCAACGACGAGGACACGTTCCCCCCGCCGGCCCAAGGTCCCGGCAAGATGCATCGCCAGGGTCGTCTTGCCGGGCCCGCCCTTCTGGTTCACAAAGCCCACGATCCCCGCAGGAGAAGGCATCGGCACAATCCGTCACGAGGGAACTCTACACACCGTAGTGAGTCTACACACCGTAGTGAGTCTACACACCGTAGTGACAGAAGGTCAAGGAGTGACCACAAAGAAACGGAGAAAGACGTGAACGGATTATCATCTGGAGCCCCGGAGAGGCCGGAGTACCGCATCGCCGGCCGTGGCGGCGGCGTAGTGGTGACCCTCCGGCCGGACGAGGGCTTCCTGGCCGAGCCGGGGGGGCTGCTGTACCGGAGAGGAGGTGTAGGATGGTCCCTTGGCCTCGACCGGCCGAAACCTCGTCGGCCGGATCGTGAACTAGGCCAAGCGGCAGGCGGCGGCCGCGAGCTCGATGCACCGCTACGAGGGCCCGGGCGAGCTCGCCCTCGCGGCCGGCCCAGCCTGCCGCCTGATTGCGGCCCGCCTGGAGCTGGGCGACGACCTGGTGGTCGAGCGCCACAGCTTCGTCGCAGTATCACCCGACGTCACGGTCGACGTGGCGCTCACCCCCGGGCCCTGCGGCGCGGGGCAGCGAGGCCGGCCGGGTGGTGCTCCTGCGCCTTGCCGGCGCCGCGGTGTCCGGCCTTCGTTCGCGTTCTCCATCCTGGGCCGCCTGACGCCCGAGACGGGATTCTCATGGACGGCGTTGGCGTTACAGAGGTAGCGGAAGAGGGAGGAGACGGCCGAGAGCTTCCGGCACCGGGTCGCCGGACCGTGCCCGCGGGGTGCAGCTCGGGTGAGTCCATGCTCGGTATTACTACCGATAATGTATTTTATCAATAGTACTGGACCACCCGCCCCGGCGCCGGAGAGCCCGGCCTCTATCCGGACATCCACGTCGGGCCGGCGGGGGATCACCTGGAGGAGCTGTACCCGGACGAGTGAAACCGCCCGGACGTCCCGGGAGGCCCACGGACGACCGGCAACAAACAGCCCCGATCCCGAGTTCCCCGGCCGATAAAGAGGCCCTCAGAGGGACGATCTCCGGAGCGGACGCCCTACAGGACCCGAGGAAACCCGCCCTCGAGGAGGAATCATGACCCCGACGACCCTGTCTCCGGATACCTGGCCACCCGCAGCGCAGTCGCCAAGCTCCGCTATGGGGAGTGGGTCCAGCCCATCCGCGTGCCGATTGTGGAAAGCTTGTGAGCTCTAGATGACGCTACAGAGCAACGCCATGTTTCGGAAGGTCGAGCCGCTTCCGTAGCGTGAGGTCCGTGATACGGCGTGACTACCTTAGGTCTGGCGTTGTCCGCCGCTCCCCCCCTCGATCTCCCGTCTTGACGGAAGCGATTCATCCCGTCCATCACTTCGGTGCTCTTGCGACACACTGGATGTCGCCAACGCGTAGCGCGTCCCTGACCGCATCGAGCTTGTCTGCGTCCTCCAGAGAACGGATGAGTCGCCTCGGTCTGCGTGGACGGGGATCACCCGGCTTGTCGTCACGGTGCGGGCAAAACTCCGAACGAACGGACCGAGAAAGCCCCTCCCATCCAGAGCCCCGCTACCCAAGCTTTTCTCCCGCCCGAGCGCCGCAGGTCATTCGGAACGTCATCGAGCGGGATCGGGGGACGATCCCCCCCGGGGCCGAGGAGGATCGTCTCACCCGCTGCCTCGACTCGCCCGAAGTACGCCTGCATCCCGTCGATCTGACGAAGCTCCCACGCATCCACGGACAAGCCGTCGTCGGCTTCCGACGTGCCGCATGCCGTCACCACGGCACCTACGAGGAGCCGGAGACGCTCGACCGCAGCTCCCCCGAGCACAAGGGCTCCTTCCCCCGTGCGGCGAAGCACGGTTTCGGCGAAGGGGTCCGGACCCGTGGTGCCGACGATACCGGTCGCACACCGGCTGACTGATTGGCCGACGGCGGGCCGGTCGGGAAGCGGGAGGGCGCATCCCGAAACGATCAGCGCCACGGCGACCATCTTCACCGGATCCGCAAGGCCCACACGGAAGCGTTCCCGGGTACCCCCGCCCCCGATGGCGTGGTCACCTTGATGCTGGTCGGGGCTAGGCTGCCATCCGGCGTCCAGTGCACATACAAGTTCGATCCTCCCCGGACGCTGGCGGATGCTCTGGGGCTGGAGGACGACGTGGCTCGTACCTGGAGCTGATAATCGTCCCCGTAGTGACTGAAGATGTCGTGCAGGTCCCACGAAGACATTCCGTAGAAGTTCAAGATGCGCCCGTCCCCCCAGAGGGCCATGTAGAACTCGGCGAGAATCTGCTCGATCCTCCAGCCACTCACCTCCTCGAGTGACGTGAAGCCGGAGGAAGGCGAGTTCGTAAGGTGTCGCATCAGCGCCGCTTCGCCGCCGGGGAAGTCGTCTCCCCAGCGATCCATGGCGAAACGAAGCACCATGGCGGGCACGCCGTAGACATGGGCCCCCTTGCACGGCCCGGTATTACCTTCTTTTTCCCTGCCGATCCAAGTGCATTCCTCCGGTGCATCGCGTACTCGGCCCGTCGCGCTCCCCGACGTGTCCCACCCGAAGAACCTAAACATGTCCGCCAGCCACGCATTCCAGTACCAATACCGACTCTCGTCCGACTGGTTGTACTGCGCGTAGCCGAGGTCCTGGCCCGATCTGTGCCCGAACAGATCGTACGCTACGAGCTGCTGCGCGAGATCTGCCCCTCCCTCGATCTCCCAGCTCACCTTGTCTCCTGCAGTTCCGAGCGTGCGGGCCGCGCTCTGAACGAGATGGGTGATCTCATGCGTGAGAAGACTGGGATAGTACCTGAGCAAGGCTTCCTTGGTTCGGGCTTCCCCGAAGACACCGTCCGGATCCGGCACGTAGCCGTAGAAGATTTCGGCATGGTTGCTCGTCGCGCATTGAGTCGTTGGATACAAGTCTTTCCAAGCGACATAACCGGCGAGGTCCTCTTCCTCGTTGACCTCCTTTGTGAGCAGGATCAGGACGTGCCCGTTGAGATCGACGTCTGACAGCTCACTGAAGTAACGGTCATGGACGGACTCGACCCGTGAAGCATAGAAGTTGTCGAGACTTGCGAGCTCCGCGTTGGTAAACGTGCCGCTTGGGTTGGCGAGATCTTCCAGCCACACGGTTCGGGTCCCAATGAACCGAACGACCGCCTGCACCTGGGTCCCTGTCGTACAGGTTCTGCCGGGATCTCCCCAAAGCGTGACGAATTCTCCCGGGGCGATTCTGGCCGGGGCCCTAGACGGCGAGGACGGTGCGAGAGGCCGAGCGAGCGTAGCCAGCTCCGATTTCTCCTGTGCCCTTAGCCGTGCTTCGGCCTCTCTGCGGTTCGCGACGATCTCTTCCACGTCACTCGCCCCGTCACGCTCCGGATCTGCCCTCTGGAGCAGTGTCCCGCCGCTCGGCCGGACCGCCTCCACGAATCCTGCGTTCCCGCCCGTCGCGATCCCGGCCAAAGGGGCCCTCGTGGGCGATGTCGCGACGACGTTCCGGCTTCCGGGAATTCCGGAAAGCGAGACGGGAGTGAGCGAAGACGGCACTTCTGACGTGGAGGTCACGCCGAGCAGGTACTCCCCGCCATTGACGTTACCCGGAAGATGAAGGCATCCATCGCCTGCAAAGGTGTACCGGTAAGAGCGCGCGTCTATGTCGATGTGCTCCTGCGCGAGGGGTGTGACGCCGACACTCCGCGAGTCGCTCCTCACCGAATTCGAAACTACGAGCACGGTCTCTCTCGGAGGAAGGCAATCGGCTCTCGGGACGGTAAAGGCGATGCGCGTGGCCGTGGCCGATGTGACGACTGCCGGGAGTCCGTCGACCGTCACCTGGTTCACTGATGCCGACGGCGAGAACCCTGTCCCATGAATGGTTGCCCCTTCTCCCTCGATGAGTACCGATGGCTCGATGCGCGTGACAACGACCGAACCGAGTGGCTGTGTCACCTCGAGTGTCGCCTCTGCGCTCACGCGATCGGCCCCCCTGGTCACTGCAGCGGAGATCGTGGTATTCCCGGTGGCGAGACCGGTGGCTTGACACCCGCTCGGCGTTACCTCGGTGGAAGCCACGCCGCCGTTGGAGGAAACGCACGTCCAACTCGCCTGTGCACCGGGATCGCCGCCTGCGACTGCGATCGAAAATTCGGTAGACCCCCCCACCGGTATACTCGTCGAGGACGGAGCCATCGAAGCCTGGAGCGCCGGCGTCGCTTCGGCCGTGAATACGATGTCGAGTGGCCCAGATCGCGCCGTAACCTCCTGGTTCCCCTCGGTATCCCCGAGAGTCCACCGAGCGAAGGTACGACCTGCGACGTCCGTCCGGTCCTGCGACGATGTGATGGCGCCACTGCCACTCAAGACGCTCCACGAAACAGCCGCCCCCTCGATGGGTGTGCCACCCTGGTCCCGTACCTCTGCGACTAAGCTGTCCGGCAGTGGAGATCCCACGGTGCCACGCTGGGCATCGCCGGCGACCTTAATCATCGAATGTGGGACTAGAGTGACGCTGACGGGCACGGCCTGACTCGCGCTCCCTGATGAAGCCGTGACCGCCGCCTGCCCCGCACCCGTCGCGATAACCAGGCCGCCCGCTGCCACGGTTGCAACAGCTGGGTTCGTCGAGGACCAGGCCACGGCTTGACCCGCCATCACGTTGCCGTTCTGGTCCCGTACTTCGATGGAAAGCTGGGCCGGCTCTCCGATCCATGACAGGGTAACCGCCTGCGGACTGATCGTGAGAGACGTCGGTGCTGATGGCGTCGGTACCGCTGGCGTGGGCCCTGTCATATCACCGCCGCCGCAGGAGGACGCCAGTGTGACGACCACGGCAAGGACAATACGGAATCTTCGCAATAACCAGCCCAGTTGCAATCGTAGTACATTAAAAAACATTAAGTGCACTCGTCATTTGTATATTACCTTCAGGAAAAATCGCTTACAGCTGCAAGACCGGTGCACCGCGCTGGATCCCGACGTAACGTGGATACCGGAACACACGACGCTCTCACTCGGAATCCATCCCTGCCGAATCTCACAGAAGTAGCCATCCAATCTCAGTGCGCCGTGGAAAAGCGCACTGAGGCCAAGCTAATGCCCGGTTAACTACGATCCGTCAGGGGGGGGGATAACGACGACAGAAGCGCGACCGGAATTGATCGGTACGGAGATCAGGGGTCACCTGCCCTACTCGGACAGTAGAGCGCCAGTGCATCGGAGTCCCGATCTGTAACCCCGCCGAACAACGCGGCCACAACCCTCTCTCCAGTCCCCGCGTCTTCCATCGACTGCATGTGGACAGCGTTCGCACCAAGCTTACCGGCCTCCTCGCGGAGCTTGTTCAGCATGTCGGTCTCATCCGTCCAGTCCTGAGTTCCCGACCCGTGCAGAATCGCCACTCGCTCGCAGTCCTCCGGGAGCTCATCATCAACTAGATAGATGTACACCTCGCGCTCCAGCACAGGGCTAGCCGTCCGATCCCTCAGCACAGTACTGGTCACAGTTACGCATGCAGTGCAGAGTGTCAGAAGGGCCACCGCCCAAAGCGTTTTCATATATCCGCATCATCTCCGGAGGGGATTCGTTTACGCTAGGGTAAGATCACTGTCCGAATGAAAGCTATCGCAGCTTTCTTGCACGGTGGCAAGCTGTCCGCTCAAACGACTCTCAACCTACACCGCGCTCCCGATAGCCTTGTCCAACGACAAGTTAGGCTGAAGGGCAGGCACCGGGGTAGACTGACAGGAGGTCTTCGCCCGGACCCAAGTCTATAGCTCACCAACGGTTTAGCACTGCGCCGGTGAGTGCCCTGGCCATGAATGTCCGATTGATGCATTTGGATTCCGCAGATCGAGCCGCCGAAATCAGAACCCCCGAACCCGGCTCCTCGGCCACGTCAGAGCCCCCAAATGGGGCGATCTCTGGAGCGGTTGGGGTCGGAGCCGGGGCAGATCCAGGGGCAGCGGCAGCCAAGCTCGAGGAGTTCAGCCGGATCGGGGTGAATCTGAATCAGATGGCGCGAGTGCTGAACTCCGGAGCGGTGCCGGCGGCGGCCGGTGGTGGTCGGCGCTGTTCGGATCCCTAGGAGTCTGCGCCGTAGAAATTGACGCAGGATGTGACAGCGTCAGACAGTGCTAGATTAGAGCGCCAGACAGTGTTAGATCAATTGGAGCGGAGTCAGACTTTAAGCGAGATCTGAGCGGGAGGATCTGATGCCGACGACGTTTCGTTCATACGAGCCGGATCAATTGATGCTGTTGCCGCCCGACATGCGGGAATGGCTACCAGCGGATGACCTGGCGCACCATGTAAGCGAACTGGCGGACCGTATGGATCTGACGGCGTTCTATGCTCCTTATGAGGGGGACGGGCGGCGCAATGCGCCGTACGAGCCTCGGATGATGTTGAAGGTGCTGATCTACGCGTATGCGACGGGTGTGTTTTCGTCGCGTAAGATTGCACGCAAGCTGGAAACCGACGTGGCGTTCCGGATACTGGCGGCGGGCAACTTCCCGAAGCACCGGACGGTGTGCGAGTTTCGGCGGCGGCACCTGACGGATTTCAAGACGCTGTTCGTGAGCGTGGTCGCGTTGGCGCGCGAGATGGGCCTTGCCGGCTTCGCGAAGCTGTCGATCGACGGGACGAAGGTTCGTGCTAACGCTAGCAAGCGCAAGGCGATGAGCTACGGTCGAATGCAGCAGGAGGAGCGGCGCCTGAAGGATGAGATTGCGGCCTTGGTGGGCGCTGCGGACGCCGCAGATACGTCCGAGGACATGCACTTGGGCCGGGAGGTGCGCGGCGACGAGGTGCCGGAGGAGTTGCGGCGGCGGGAGGACCTGTTGGCGGCCATGGAAGCGGCTCAGGCGCGGTTGGAGGCGAAACAGCGGGCGGCGGACGATGCCCGCGGCCGGAAGCCGGATCAGGATCGCAATCCAAAGGGAGGCCCGCCGTACAAGCGGGCGTATGGCGAGCCGGAAGAGAAGGCGCAGAGCAACTTCACGGACCCGGAAAGCGGGATCATGAAGACGAGCAGTGAAGGATTCCAGCAGTGCTACAACGTGCAGGTAGCGGTGGATGGCGAACACCAGCTGGTGGTGGCGACGGAAGTGACAGCGAATGGGAGTGACCAGGGCGGGGTGCCGATGTTGCTCGACGCGGTTAAGGAGACGTTCGACGCGCAGCCGGAGACGGTGCTGGCCGACGCAGGGTACTGCAACGAGCGAGATTTGGCGGACCTGGAAACGCGGAGCATTGACGCGTATGTGGCCACGGGGCGGGAGGGTAAGACAGCCGCCACCCGCGACCTGGAGAAGCATCCGGCGACGGGTCGCATGATCAAGAAGCTGACGACGGAGGAGGGGCGGGCAGCGTATGCGGAACGGAAGTGGTTGTCCGAGGCTCCCTACGGGTGGATCAAGCATGTGCTGGGTTTTCGACGCTTCAGCCTGCGGGGACTTGCCAATGTCCAGGGCGAGTGGGACTTGGTGTGTCTGGCGTTGAACGTCAAGCGCCTACAACCGCTGCTGACCACGTAGAGGCAGGGCGTCACGCCAGCCGTGACCGCCCTTCTGACGCAATCGGGGCTCTTGGAGCGGCCCGTCCCCCCCTTTTCCGCTCGCGTGTGCGATTCGCCTCAAATCACCTGCCCATCCGACGGCGCGATAGCTTCGCTACCTGCCACCACGACACAACCCGTTGAATCTTCTATGGCGCAGACTCCTAGGAGCAGGTTGTCCGACGATCTCCTTGAGATGCTGCCCGAATAGGGGTTCATCGAAACGTGGTTCAATGCTGCACGTGTCGCCAACGCGCGGTGTAGCTCTGAAGGGTTCTTGACATCCAGAGCCCAATCCACTCTTCTCCGCCCCTATGAAAACCTCACCGTGGCTAATCGCGACCGTTGTGGCCGTCCTCGCTGGATGCGGAGGCGGTGACGGAGGAAGTCCAGTTGAGCCATCCCCGAGATACCCGCAAGTCGCAGGCACTTACACTGGACCTGCGATCATTACTGTGGTATCAACGGGCACAACACTCACGGGGTCCGGACGGGCCGTTGTCGTGCAGTCCGGCAACCAGATCACGATCAATGGATCGCTTACGTTCGAGGGAGTGGAAGTCGTGCTGCCGGCTGTCACCGGAACGATCAACGAGACCGGGTTCTTCACGCTCACCGAAAGCGGAGCCGTTCCCGGGCCTCCGACGACCTTGGGCGATTGTGGTCTCCTCACGCTCACCAGCCAGTCTCTCACCTTCGCGGGACGCACGCTAACCTTTCAGGAAGGCTACCGGACCACGTTCTGTGGGTCCGTGACACTGGTGGCCACCATTACCCGGCAGTAACCGCCCCCCATTCAAACCGTACCACTACCCGGCCGCGCTCCAGGGCTCTGAGAGGCCGCGTTTCGTCCGTCGAGATCGGTGTAGGGGATTTCCGATCGTCCAAGTCCGGCCGAAAACCTCTAGGGGTGTCCCGCGGGGGCGGCCGAGCTCCGATCCGTTCGCTTTCTCTTCTCTGGTGACTCGGGTCCAAACTCTTCATTCCAGCCGGAACGACCTGCAGCTGCTGGCCTCGAGCTCAAGCTCTGCGGCCGCTGCCCCCGGATCTGCCCCGGTTTCGGGTGGCCCTGAGCCCATCCGCTCCGGAGATCGTGCCGTTCTGGGGCTCTGGGGAGCCTGTTTCGGCCGAGAGGATCGGTGTAGGGGATTTCCGATCCGGGTGGAATGGGTTGGCTGCGTGGTGGAACTCGTTGTGAACTTAGGCAGGAACGACGATGTACTCAGCGAACGACGTGGACGCGGGAATGGGTTGCTTGTCTTCAAGGATACCTTCGACGTGCAACTGGATTGCCTCGTACATCCGTCGTTCGGTTTCTTCTCGAGTGTCGCCAGTTGCGACACAGCCCGGCAAGTCCGGCGAGTACGCGGAGAAGTTCTCGCCAGCGTTCTCGATCACGATGAGGAAGCGATGCATCACGACTCCTTGAGTCCCGCCTGTTTCAGAATGCTGTTGTACGTGCCTGGTGCCAAGTCGTCCGACAGCCGTCCCGCAATCGTGACCCGTCCGGTTTTCATCGGGTGCTTGAACTGACGGTGGCTGCCTTTGGTGGTCACCTTCCGCCAGCCATCGGCTTCGATCAGCCTGATGGCCTCACGAACCTTTGGCATCGACTTCTACCGTATCCTTCGGTTCGCTGGTGAATGGGTTGGCTGCGTGGTGGAACTCGTGAATCGCGAAGGCCTCCTGATAAGGACTCCAGGAGGGCTTCGGCTTGCTCACGCTCGAACCCGGGCGTCCTCAAGCCTCCGCAGTGTCTGAATGCGTGAAACCATCCACCATACGATACCCCCACCGCCTCCCTCATGGCTACCGCCCCGGCGGGCGGGCGGCCCATCATAGGACCCCCTGCAGCGTAGCCGGCGACGGACGAGGCCGGGAGCGCCAGCGACCGAACGCCATGGGGGGGCAGGCCTTCGAGCTCGGCGGAATGTTCGATTGATCTGGCGTCCTTCAGCGGCTGGGGCCAGAGTCCCGTCCTGGCCCGCGAAACCGTGCCCTTGCCCGCTGCCAGATCACGTTCAGACCCTGCTCAACACGTCGGCGATCTGCCTGTAGTCCTTCCGCAAGAGCGCCACTTGCCGCTGCAAGGGCGTCACGGCCTCTTCGAGCTGCAGCATCTGCCTCTGCAAGTCGGCGATCCGATCGTCGTGAGCTTTCATCGCCTCTTCGTACTGCTGCGACAGCGCGGTCAAGGCGTTCAACAACTGCTGTTCTAACTCGGTCATAGGCCACCCTCACTCTCTCGATAGCAGCACGGCAGGCTGCCCCTGCACGCTGTCGGGCCAGCCGATGCCGTCGAGCGACGTCCCGGGGGGCATCACTACGTACCTCTCCCCGTCGTCCGCCTCGTGGAGCCACACGCCCCACGTCTGGTCCAGAAGCTCCCGGTGCCGTGCCTGCTCCCGCTCGATCGACCTCATCACCGCGTCCCGCGTCCCGATGAGGGTCTGGATCCGGAACGCGAGGGAGCGCGTCAGGCCCCAGCTCCCGGCGAAGATGCCGAGAGAGATCAACAGGCCGATCACGACCGGGCGCGCCCACGCCCTGAACAGCGCTCTCGCCATACGTCTCTCGATGATACGCGCCTCGTGATCGGCGAAGCTCGCGCAGCTGTCGGAGAGCTGCTTGAGCGCGCTCCTGGTCACGCGCTCGTGCATCTGCGCCTCCGCCTCGGCCTGCTTCCTGAGCCGGGCTTCCAGGGCGCTCACGTGAGAACTCTCGGTCATAGATCGCTCCTTTCAGCCGCCACCGGCCGCCACTCGCGGGGTCCGCCACCGTGAGATAGTCCTTGCCCTGGCGAGGGACTTCGAGGTCCGCCCGTTGTAGGGCGGCTACCATCGTGGCCCGATCCTCGATGACCCCGGCTTCGATGCCCTGGCGCACGTAGTCGGTGATCAGCCTCCGGGGGTCTGGCTCTGTCGTCAGCCCCGCCCGGAGCTGGGCGGCTTCGATGTAGGCTGTATGGCCGGGCTGCAGATCCCGCGCCCTCTCCGGATCATCCGGACGGCTCCAGCCGTTCTCATGGTTCTGCCAGTCGCGCAACGCCCCGAACGTCTTTTCCCATCCGGGCGGCGCGATATTCAGGCTCTTGCCGGTCGCGAGATCGCAGCGAGCCGCCAGGATATGCACGTGCACGCCCCCGTCCGCGTTGCGGTGCTGGACCGCTGCCCAGGTGTAGCGGTCGGGCTCGAGCCCCGCCCACGCGGTTTTCTCGAACTCGTCCAGGACGCGGCTGATCTGCCTGTCGCTCGGGGCGTCCTCCGGCGCCCACGCGAAGAGGCCTGACGTGTACCTGTGCTCGAACGCCAGCGCGTCGGCCACGGCGGTCACCTGGCCGGGATTGCCCCGCAGCACCGTGATCTCTTCCGGAGTCTGGTCCGGGTCGGGATCCTTCTCGTGGTGGCCCTCACGGAGAAGGTAGGCCGCGGCCGCGGCCGCCGACTGGGTGCCATGCGCGAGGAACTTGACCATCATCGCTCGCGGTCCCCCTCGCCCTCGACGGCCAGCGTGTCCAGCGCCCGCTCGATGGCGACCAGGTGGACGATGACCTCCACCGCCTCGGCATTCGCTTTGAAGGTGTTGGCCCAGCGGGCGATCTGGTTCAGATTCGCCCCGATCCGCGCGACCTCGCGGGTGCGCTCGCGCTCGACCTCGGCGTGTGCCACGGTCCAGGCGTGCACCCGGTCGATCGCACGGCGCACCAGATCCGACAGCGTGAGCCCCGCGGCGCCGGCCTTGGCGTGCCACTCGTCACGCTCCGCCGAGGTGGCTCGGATCTTCACCCACACGTCGCGGCCAGCGCCCATGATGCCGTTGCCGTTGGGGGGGTCAGAGGGGGCACAGCCCCCCGCCAGCCCCTGCAGGGGACACGCGAAGCGTGGCCACAAAGGGTATGCTGGCTAATCTACTGAACGGTACCATGCCGGCGGCATGGTGTCCACTGGCGCAGCTGCAGGTTAGGCCGGAAGCCCAGCCGTTCGCGATCCGCCGAAGGCGACGGTCGAGGACACTGCGACCGGCAGCCCCATGTCGTGCACGGCCGCCAGGGCCGCATCGAGCTCCTCTACCCGCAAGCACACGATCGCCAGCTCTTCATCGGTCATCGTGAACATCAGCGGGGGAAAGGCCAGACCCTCGAGTCCTGTCTGTGGTTCTTTGGGTGGCGAAAAACAACTGACAGAGGGAGGTGGTGGTGGTGGTGGGCTCGCGACCTCTGGGGAGAGCCGCCTCCCCGCGCCTCCCCCCCTCCCTCCTCCTGTCGGAGTAGGGGTCGGGGTGGAGATGAGGTCGATTTCATACAGGACAACAACTTACGAGGATGGAATTCTCGGGTTGCGTAGGTCAAATTCTCGGGTTGCGTAGGTCAAATTCTCGGGTTGCGTAGGTCAAATTCTCGGGTTGCGTAGGTCAACCGGTCGCGCGCGACCGGTTGAACCAGGGTCCGGGTATTGCTCTGCAATGGCTGGGGATTGCTGTCCCCGGTTAGACAGGTCGGCGCCGACCGTCGGTCAGCTGCCGAAGTCCTCGATGTCCGTGGCCTCCGCTAAGGTGGTTGTGGCCGGGAGTCTCATCTCGTGACCGACCTCGAGGGCCTCCTCGAAGTTGGCCGAGCACCAGCGATCGTCACTCTCTCTCCTCCCTCGATGTTTCGCCCTTGCGGATCGCCTCGGCCGCTTCCTCAGGAACGATCAGCCATCCGCGGCGCCCGTCAGGGGTGGTCGCAGAGTGGGTTAGGATCTCGACGCCCGGCAGGTTCTCCCATGCGGCGTCCTGATCGGCCCGCGTCCGGTTTCTGGTGTCTCCTACGCCGAAGGCCAGCCGGCGCCGGTCCTGGGTCGTCAGGACTGGGTAGTGCTCGGGATTGGCGCTCCACAGGTGAACGCCCCGGTTGCGGGGGTGACGGCGGCGGGTGATGCCCGGTCGCCAGGCCACAGAGTGCGCCGCGATGTACGCCCGGAACTTCGGTCCGGATACCAGCCGCAACCGCGCGAGTTTAAGCCGGTCGATCACCGGCCCGTGGGCCGCTCCAGCCGGGAGCTCCACATCGAAGATCACCTCCCGGTCCAAGTACTCGGACCGGTAGTCCGCCGGGGGGATCTCCCTCACGACGACAGCCCGCCAGAGATTGCCGTTGGCCAGGGGCAGCCAAAGGCGGCCGGCGTTCAGCGCCGCCTCCCGGATACGCTCCCAGTCACCGGGCCGGTTGCCAGTCGGGCCCGGTCGCCAAGTTGGACCGAACAGGAAGTCGCGGAGCTCCCGGACGGTTGTAACAAGCCTCCCGCGGCTCGCCCGAACTTGGTGGGGTGTCAGGATGCATGCGCCGATGTAGACGGCTAGCTTCAGGGGCGCGCCTCGGCCTCGGAACATCGTGGGGACGCCGTAAGAGTCCACGAGCTCGAGCAGTGGGACGCGAGGACCTTCCGGAGCCGGAAGCAAGGGCAGCTGTGCATCCGCCGACAGGTCCTCAGGGTCGCTGATTCCCCCGAACGCCAGCCGGCCAGCCTCTCGAGCTGGCGGCTCTTGGACGGTGACGACCGGGAGAATCGGGTCGACCCGGTGCTCGGGCCGCACCGTAGGGGGCTCCTGGGAGCCTTCCGGAAGTGGCTGGGGGTCCTCCTCGGCCTCCGGAGACGGCTTCTGGCGCTGGGTGGCCGCTTGATGCGCCTTCTCGGCCTCCTGCTCGATCGCGGCGGCCGAGGCCGCGACCTCCTCCTCGGGAACAGTCCCATCCAGCCAGTCGGTCCACGATCGTTCTGTCATCCGGCGTCCTCCTGAAAGCCATGTTCGCCCGCGACGGACCAGCGACTCCTGCCGCAGGCCCCGTCTAGGGCCTCGAGGAAGTCGGCCGTTCGCCAGATCCAGACCACGGTCTCGCCGGGCTCCGGGTCCTCTCGGAAAGTCGCATCGAGGTCACGGTGCTAGCACCATTCCCGAGGGCGAGTCAGGACGTGACCACCGCTCTTGACGATTCGATCAGGCAATTGACTGTCCTTGAGCTTCTTGCGGCCGATTACAAACGCTGCTGTTGCCGCCTTGCATAATTGCACGGACGTCCGATCAGGTGGGAAGGCCATGACGATGCGCTTGTCCGGATAGCGCGTCCGGACTGCCTGTACCGGTTTTGTCAGGTCGCTGTCCCCTGACACGACGAGGGCGGTGTCGAACACGTCATCTTGGGCGTCGCCGAGCAGTTGAACGGCGATATTGACGTCGGTCATCTTCTCCTCGAAGATCTCCCAGGTGGCACCGCACTCGAAGCATTCGCGTGGCTTCACGAGGAAGTGTCCGTAGTGGAGGCGCACGCCCGGCAGCGTCTCGAGTGCCTCCAGAAACGTCATCTGGCGTCGCCGCTTATTGTGGTTCCCGCGCCGAGAGGCGATCCGAGCGGTGAAGTAGTGTACCGCCACCAACCGCTGGCCAGGCTGCAACAGATTTTCGACGAGACGGTGGATATCAAGCCAATAGTAGCTGTGCCACCCTTTGGATCGGAGGCCGTAGTAGAGGTTGAAGCCGTCGATGTAGGCGGTGAGCCGTGTCATGTGGGTGGGGCGCCCGTCAGTTGACTATTGCCATTGCGTATGGTCATGACTAGCACTAGAATTGAATTCACCCCGCCAGTGATAGGATCGCTGGCCCGACGCCCCGCAAGGGGCGTTTCTTTTTGCAGCCTCACTCTGGGTGCCCGCATCCCCACCCGGCTCACCTCCTGCCGCCGGCCTTCAGGGCCGCGGCCGGCCCTTTTTTGCCAGAGGCGCGATCTGCGCCACGGCTTTGCCGAAAGCGGCCGGCGTCATGGAGCCGAGAGCGTGCAGCCCGGCGCGCACGAGCTGGCTCCGAGTGAGCACCACACCGCTCTTGGCCGCGCGGGTCTGGAGATCCTCGAGGAGCTGAAGGTCTGCGCCCGGGAAACTGAACTGGGCGCGTCTCGCGCGGCCGGCCGGAGGCGGCCGCGGCGCGGGCGCCTCTCCCTCCGGCGCGGCATGGACATCCAGCGGGAGCCCCCCGGTGAAGGGCGCGGCCGCGCGAAAGCGCCGGGCCACGGCCTCCTCCTCGGCCGACAGCGAGTCGTCCAGACCGCCTAGCGGATCCTTCGGTGAACTCATCCGGCCCTCGCCCCAGCGACGAGCTGGACCACTTCGTCGGTGAACGCCTCAATCTCGGCCGCGGCTTGCCGAGTTCGAGGCAAGTCCGCGACGGTGAGCCCGGCCGCGGCCGCGTGGCGATAGGCTTGGCGGTCACCGATCCGGGTGTCGAGGACCGGAATCCCGTAGCGGGGCAGGAGCGCCAAGGTCCGGGCGGCGAGGAGGGTGCGAGGAACGAACTGATTCACGACGAGCCTCGCCACGAGACCCGTGTTGATAGACATAGCGCGATCGAGGACCTGGCGGATCGCGACCCCCGCCCACAAGTCGGGGGGAGACGGAATCACCGGCACCAGAGCCAGGTCAGACACTAGTAGGGCGGTGTGCAGGAGGGGGGAGTCGGCCGAAGGTGGGCAATCGACCACGATCCAATGGTAAGCCGCGAGATGCTGCTGGAGCGTCGCGTGAAGAGATCCGGGCTCTGGGCCGACGCCCACGGTTTGGGCGGGGAACGGCCGTCGGGACGCCGCGGCCGCCGCCCAGCGACTGGCCGTGGCCTGGGGATCCGCGTCAACGACGAGGACACGTTCCCCCCGCCGGCCCAAGGTCCCGGCAAGATGCATCGCCAGGGTCGTCTTGCCGGGCCCGCCCTTCTGGTTCACAAAGCCCACGATCCCCGCAGGAGAAGGCATCGGCACAATCCGTCACGAGGGAACTCTACACACCGTAGTGAGTCTACACACCGTAGTGAGTCTACACACCGTAGTGACAGAAGGTCAAGGAGTGACCACAAAGAAACGGAGAAAGACGTGAACGGATTATCATCTGGAGCCCCGGAGAGGCCGGAGTACCGCATCGCCGGCCGTGGCGGCGGCGTAGTGGTGACCCTCCGGCCGGACGAGGGCTTCCTGGCCGAGCCGGGGGGGCTGCTGTACCGGAGAGGAGGTGTAGGATGGTCCCTTGGCCTCGACCGGCCGAAACCTCGTCGGCCGGATCGTGAACTAGGCCAAGCGGCAGGCGGCGGCCGCGAGCTCGATGCACCGCTACGAGGGCCCGGGCGAGCTCGCCCTCGCGGCCGGCCCAGCCTGCCGCCTGATTGCGGCCCGCCTGGAGCTGGGCGACGACCTGGTGGTCGAGCGCCACAGCTTCGTCGCAGTATCACCCGACGTCACGGTCGACGTGGCGCTCACCCCCGGGCCCTGCGGCGCGGGGCAGCGAGGCCGGCCGGGTGGTGCTCCTGCGCCTTGCCGGCGCCGCGGTGTCCGGCCTTCGTTCGCGTTCTCCATCCTGGGCCGCCTGACGCCCGAGACGGGATTCTCATGGACGGCGTTGGCGTTACAGAGGTAGCGGAAGAGGGAGGAGACGGCCGAGAGCTTCCGGCACCGGGTCGCCGGACCGTGCCCGCGGGGTGCAGCTCGGGTGAGTCCATGCTCGGTATTACTACCGATAATGTATTTTATCAATAGTACTGGACCACCCGCCCCGGCGCCGGAGAGCCCGGCCTCTATCCGGACATCCACGTCGGGCCGGCGGGGGATCACCTGGAGGAGCTGTACCCGGACGAGTGAAACCGCCCGGACGTCCCGGGAGGCCCACGGACGACCGGCAACAAACAGCCCCGATCCCGAGTTCCCCGGCCGATAAAGAGGCCCTCAGAGGGACGATCTCCGGAGCGGACGCCCTACAGGACCCGAGGAAACCCGCCCTCGAGGAGGAATCATGACCCCGACGACCCTGTCTCCGGATACCTGGCCACCCGCAGCGCAGTCGCCAAGCTCCGCTATGGGGAGTGGGTCCAGCCCATCCGCGTGCCGATTGTGGAAAGCTTGTGAGCTCTAGATGACGCTACAGAGCAACGCCATGTTTCGGAAGGTCGAGCCGCTTCCGTAGCGTGAGGTCCGTGATACGGCGTGACTACCTTAGGTCTGGCGTTGTCCGCCGCTCCCCCCCTCGATCTCCCGTCTTGACGGAAGCGATTCATCCCGTCCATCACTTCGGTGCTCTTGCGACACACTGGATGTCGCCAACGCGTAGCGCGTCCCTGACCGCATCGAGCTTGTCTGCGTCCTCCAGAGAACGGATGAGTCGCCTCGGTCTGCGTGGACGGGGATCACCCGGCTTGTCGTCACGGTGCGGGCAAAACTCCGAACGAACGGACCGAGAAAGCCCCTCCCATCCAGAGCCCCGCTACCCAAGCTTTTCTCCCGCCCGAGCGCCGCAGGTCATTCGGAACGTCATCGAGCGGGATCGGGGGACGATCCCCCCCGGGGCCGAGGAGGATCGTCTCACCCGCTGCCTCGACTCGCCCGAAGTACGCCTGCATCCCGTCGATCTGACGAAGCTCCCACGCATCCACGGACAAGCCGTCGTCGGCTTCCGACGTGCCGCATGCCGTCACCACGGCACCTACGAGGAGCCGGAGACGCTCGACCGCAGCTCCCCCGAGCACAAGGGCTCCTTCCCCCGTGCGGCGAAGCACGGTTTCGGCGAAGGGGTCCGGACCCGTGGTGCCGACGATACCGGTCGCACACCGGCTGACTGATTGGCCGACGGCGGGCCGGTCGGGAAGCGGGAGGGCGCATCCCGAAACGATCAGCGCCACGGCGACCATCTTCACCGGATCCGCAAGGCCCACACGGAAGCGTTCCCGGGTACCCCCGCCCCCGATGGCGTGGTCACCTTGATGCTGGTCGGGGCTAGGCTGCCATCCGGCGTCCAGTGCACATACAAGTTCGATCCTCCCCGGACGCTGGCGGATGCTCTGGGGCTGGAGGACGACGTGGCTCGTACCTGGAGCTGATAATCGTCCCCGTAGTGACTGAAGATGTCGTGCAGGTCCCACGAAGACATTCCGTAGAAGTTCAAGATGCGCCCGTCCCCCCAGAGGGCCATGTAGAACTCGGCGAGAATCTGCTCGATCCTCCAGCCACTCACCTCCTCGAGTGACGTGAAGCCGGAGGAAGGCGAGTTCGTAAGGTGTCGCATCAGCGCCGCTTCGCCGCCGGGGAAGTCGTCTCCCCAGCGATCCATGGCGAAACGAAGCACCATGGCGGGCACGCCGTAGACATGGGCCCCCTTGCACGGCCCGGTATTACCTTCTTTTTCCCTGCCGATCCAAGTGCATTCCTCCGGTGCATCGCGTACTCGGCCCGTCGCGCTCCCCGACGTGTCCCACCCGAAGAACCTAAACATGTCCGCCAGCCACGCATTCCAGTACCAATACCGACTCTCGTCCGACTGGTTGTACTGCGCGTAGCCGAGGTCCTGGCCCGATCTGTGCCCGAACAGATCGTACGCTACGAGCTGCTGCGCGAGATCTGCCCCTCCCTCGATCTCCCAGCTCACCTTGTCTCCTGCAGTTCCGAGCGTGCGGGCCGCGCTCTGAACGAGATGGGTGATCTCATGCGTGAGAAGACTGGGATAGTACCTGAGCAAGGCTTCCTTGGTTCGGGCTTCCCCGAAGACACCGTCCGGATCCGGCACGTAGCCGTAGAAGATTTCGGCATGGTTGCTCGTCGCGCATTGAGTCGTTGGATACAAGTCTTTCCAAGCGACATAACCGGCGAGGTCCTCTTCCTCGTTGACCTCCTTTGTGAGCAGGATCAGGACGTGCCCGTTGAGATCGACGTCTGACAGCTCACTGAAGTAACGGTCATGGACGGACTCGACCCGTGAAGCATAGAAGTTGTCGAGACTTGCGAGCTCCGCGTTGGTAAACGTGCCGCTTGGGTTGGCGAGATCTTCCAGCCACACGGTTCGGGTCCCAATGAACCGAACGACCGCCTGCACCTGGGTCCCTGTCGTACAGGTTCTGCCGGGATCTCCCCAAAGCGTGACGAATTCTCCCGGGGCGATTCTGGCCGGGGCCCTAGACGGCGAGGACGGTGCGAGAGGCCGAGCGAGCGTAGCCAGCTCCGATTTCTCCTGTGCCCTTAGCCGTGCTTCGGCCTCTCTGCGGTTCGCGACGATCTCTTCCACGTCACTCGCCCCGTCACGCTCCGGATCTGCCCTCTGGAGCAGTGTCCCGCCGCTCGGCCGGACCGCCTCCACGAATCCTGCGTTCCCGCCCGTCGCGATCCCGGCCAAAGGGGCCCTCGTGGGCGATGTCGCGACGACGTTCCGGCTTCCGGGAATTCCGGAAAGCGAGACGGGAGTGAGCGAAGACGGCACTTCTGACGTGGAGGTCACGCCGAGCAGGTACTCCCCGCCATTGACGTTACCCGGAAGATGAAGGCATCCATCGCCTGCAAAGGTGTACCGGTAAGAGCGCGCGTCTATGTCGATGTGCTCCTGCGCGAGGGGTGTGACGCCGACACTCCGCGAGTCGCTCCTCACCGAATTCGAAACTACGAGCACGGTCTCTCTCGGAGGAAGGCAATCGGCTCTCGGGACGGTAAAGGCGATGCGCGTGGCCGTGGCCGATGTGACGACTGCCGGGAGTCCGTCGACCGTCACCTGGTTCACTGATGCCGACGGCGAGAACCCTGTCCCATGAATGGTTGCCCCTTCTCCCTCGATGAGTACCGATGGCTCGATGCGCGTGACAACGACCGAACCGAGTGGCTGTGTCACCTCGAGTGTCGCCTCTGCGCTCACGCGATCGGCCCCCCTGGTCACTGCAGCGGAGATCGTGGTATTCCCGGTGGCGAGACCGGTGGCTTGACACCCGCTCGGCGTTACCTCGGTGGAAGCCACGCCGCCGTTGGAGGAAACGCACGTCCAACTCGCCTGTGCACCGGGATCGCCGCCTGCGACTGCGATCGAAAATTCGGTAGA
>CBDHCU010000004.1:0-17740 GCA_965261325.1 Dehalococcoidia bacterium | reverse complement strand
CATTAGTAGAGTCGGGGGGTGGCGCGGTGCCGGGTAGGGTCCGGTGCTTCTTGTCCGCGCTTTCGCTTGGGTGCTCAGTCCGGCTCCCATACGGTCCGTTTCCACTCCCCCGCTCGTCGAACCGGACGTGCGGATTTCCCGCATCCGGCTCTCATCCCGGATCATGCCTTCGCCCACGGAAGGTCTCGGGGCGTTGACCCAAGGCGCGTGAGGCCGCAGCCGTGCCACAGCCTGTCGTCGGAGAATCGCACGTATCTTCCCGACTTCACCTTGTGCTTCCGCCAGAACCACTGTCGCAGCCGCCGGGTCGCGTGCCTGTCCACGGCCTTGTAGGCCGGGCTGACCTGCCCGAGGGTGAAGTAGTTTGCCCAGCCGGACATCATCCGGTTGAGGCGCCCTACGACCCCCCCTGCGGACCGGCCCACGTACCGCCGGTCCGTTTGCTCGCTGATCCTGCGGCAGATGCTCTGAACGCTCGCCTTGCTTGGCCGGGTCCCGACGTACCGGCTCCCGTCCGTGGGGCGATAGTTCCAGCCGATGCGGTACCCAAGGAACTCGAGAGACTCCTCGGGGCATCGGAGGCATCGGGTCTTCTGCGCGTTGACCGGTAGCTTCAGTCTTTCCATGAGCCGGTTGACCACCGCCAGCATCTCCGCCGCCGGGGCCTTTCCGAGCACACAGAAGTCGTCCGCATAGTTCACGATCTCCGCGCCGAAGCGCCGGGCATAGCCCAGCGCCTTCCAGCCAAGGATGAACCGCCGCATGTAGATGTTGCTCAACAGCGGCGAGATCGGAGCCCCTTGCGGAGTCCCCTTTCGTTCCTTTCGCGCCCGGTTCGTGCGGCGTGTGCCGCCCTCCCCGTCCTCCTCTACCACCGGCATCTCCAGCCACGCCTTGATGAGCCCAAGCATACGCCCATCGCTGACGCGGCGCGCGATGCTCTTTATCAACTCGGCGTGCGGTATCTCACCGAAGTAGTTCGAGAGGTCCGCATCGATCACTTCGTTACGGCCCCCGTGCAGCAGACAGTGGATCCGTCTGACCGCGTCCTTGGCGCTTCGTCCCGGCCGGTATCCGTACTGCTCCGGCTCCAGATCCGCCTCGAAGATCGGCGACAACACCAGCATCGCCGACGTCTGCGCGACCCGGTCCCCCAGGCATGGGATGCCCAGGGGACGGAACTTCCCCGGCTGCTTCTTCGGGATGAGCACCTGTCGCACCGGACTCGGCTCGTAGGTGCCCTCCCTCAGTTCCCGCGACAGTTCCCCAACCCAGCGCTTCACCCCGCGCGCCTCGACATCTGCGACCGTCACACCATCCACTCCAGCCGCTCCGCCGTTGCGCCGGACCATCCCCCATGCCGCCAGCAGGAAGTCCTCCCGCCATACCTTGTCGACAAGGGCGTGAAAGCGCCGATCAGGTTCTTCCTTCGCTTTCGCATGTAGCACGGTCTGGAGTTTCCGAACGCTCGCCGACCCTGTTAGACTCCCGCCAGTGGTCATGTCCCTGCCTCCTTTCCGTACCGCTCCCGACTCAGGGCCCCTTCCCTCGACGGGCGTTACCCCGCGTCTCCGGTACTACGGGCCCATCCGCCACCCTGCCGGCCCGGCCTGCCCCTCGCGGGGTTCCGGTTGCCGCGTGCACGGCACCGTCAGGGGTTCCCGTGTTGCTACGCCTTCCATCTTCCATGCATGCCGACGCCATTACCCCGGCGGAAACCGGCCGGTGCTTCGTCGCTCTCTTCCCAGCCGGTCGGCGGCCTTCCCCTGATGACAGGAGGGTCGGCTTCCGCGTTAACTGTTTCGAGGCCTGCTCGGCGTTCACTCGCGTTCCGGCCTGCATGGTCGCTGAGCCGCCCAGGGCGGCCCTTCTCTCCAGAGTGCTTCAATCCATGTCGTTACCTCCATGAACCGCTCTGGCCGCTACCAGCCGGAACGACTGTTGCTGGGTGGGCTTCGCACCCACCAGGAAAGCGCGCCTTTCCACGGCGCACTGTCAAGCGTAGTTGACAGTCCTGACGATCACGTATGATCGCCGGATTCTCGCCGGTGGCACCGGACCACGACACATCGAAGCGGCCGTCACTCAGGCGTAATCAGTCGCGCGATCTCCAGAACCCGCGCCTCCACAGCGTCCAGTACTTCTCCCCGCTCCTTCCCGACCGGCAACTCAATCGGGATTCTGAGCTTCCTGCCGGTCCCAATGAGCTCAAGCCGGTTTCTGTCCCGTAGCTGTTCCAGCCTGCGGCGCAAGTCCGCCGGGGGGTTCGAGAAACGAAGCCACAGCGGGGTGTCGCGATATCGAGCCCAGGAGCCATACGAGACACCGAAGTACGAACTGAACTTGCCAAACACCTTTTCTGCGCGTGGGAACGTCAGCCAGATACCGTAGCTCGTGGCCGTTGCCGCCATCCTGGCACCCTTGACGCTCACCCACTCAGTCTTCCTGACGCGATGAACCGCATCGTCAACGATTCGCGTCAAGTCGATAACTCGACGCGCAAGCTGCGGACCGAGTTCCTCCTGCCGGAGTGGCAGGAATGCCTCCTTGTCCTGCTGCTCAGCGAGCCCCTGCAACTGGCGGATGTCGGTCTCCGTGTGAGAGTCGGCTGCGGCCGAGACCTTTGCGGCCATGCGACCGAGCAGGCTCCTCCAACTGGTGAGCATCAGGTACGGCCCAGCACCGATTCTGGCGGACTGAAGCCCCTCCGCGTCGGATTCCAAGGCAACGTCTGACCCCGGTTCGGACAAACGACACAGCTCCGGCCAAAGCGAGTCCAGTCGTTGGGCGGGGGCGACGAACAGAAGGACGGACGGTTGTGGAACCGTCTTCAGTCGTTTGAGATAGCCACGCGGCTGGTTCTTGGTGAGTCCGGCCCAGAACTTGGCCTCAATCAACACGCGGTCCTTGCCATCCTGATCCGATCCCACAAGATCGGGTCGGGCGCCATCCTCGCCAGCGTCCTGGGTGCGTACCTGGGTGACTTGTCCGACCCCCGCGCCGCCGGCCTGCAACAATTCGGAGAGAGCGCTGCGTGCCGCCTCAGATCCGGACAGAATGTGTCCGAGCGCCTCCACGGCGAGGTTCTCTGTCTGCGGGCCGAACATTGGCGCGAGTTGCGCCAGAAGCGTCCTGCGGTTGGCAGTCATGTCGTCTTCCTTTTTTGTCACGCCGATTCAGCGTCTATAGGAAGCAGTCTCGTCATTGTTGGGAGGCCATTGGGGATCTCTGCTCTCTGGTTCCAGGCGCGAGGACATGGAAGGTGAAACTCTTCCGGGGTTCCAGCAACCGGCATGTGCTGCCAAGCGACCGAAAAATGTCAACTGCGAGTTACATAATGTCATGTATAGTGGACATCAAATAGGCGTCCGTCGGCCTCCAAGGCTGCCATCGCGCTCCCCGAGAACCTGACTCATCCACTTCGGGTGTCCCCCGCCTATCCAGCCATCCATTCGCCCACGGCTCTCCCCCACCTTGGAGTCCCCACCATTCCGGAGACTCCATGCACGACCCCTTTCGCCCGACTCCCACTTGCCCCAAGTGCGGCACTGCCGCACATTCTTCAGTGCGGATCTTCGCCACTCGAACCTACGAGCGCGCCATTCGCAAACTGCTACCGGAGGCAGACCGGCGGGCCATGGAAGCGGCCATCATCGCCGATCCGGGTGCGTCGCCGGTAATCCGGGGAACCGGAGGGCTGCGGAAGTTGCGCTGGGCGGGCTCGGGCAGGGGAAAGCGGGGCGGAATCCGCACGATCTACTATCGTCACGCGGGACCGGACGCGATCTATCTGCTGACCGCTTACGCGAAGGCGGATCGGGAAGACCTCCGTCCAGCGGACAGGAAGGTGTTCACGCGGCTCGTGGCCGCTATCAAGAAGGAGGAACGGAACCGATGACGACCGGGCGAACAGATCTGGGACGTGAGGTGGAAGCGGCTCTTGGCGAAGTGCTTGCCCATGTGCGAGGGGAAACGTCGCTTCCCTGCCGCATCGTTGATGATCCCGCCGCAGAGCGCATCGTGGCGCTCCGCAAGCGCATGAAGCTCAGCCGTCAGAGATTCGCAGACCGATTCGGCCTCGATGCCAGGGCGGTGCAGGACTGGGAACAGGGACGGCGCGTCCCGGACCGGGCGGCTCGGGTCCTGTTGACCGTCATCGACCGTGATCCTGAAGCCGTCGTGCGAGCCCTCGAAGGATGAGAGAATCCCCATGAAGCTCCACTACTACCCCGAGACCGACAGTCTCTACATCGAGTTCAGCGAAGAGCCCGGCGTGGAGACCAGGGAAGTGACAAACGGCGTGAACGTGGACATCGATGCGCGGGACCGAGGACGACCCACTGTCCCTCATAGACGTCCGGCGTGGTCGTCTCCCGCAGCCAAACACGCCCCGCGCGCGTCACCAGCATGCCCTGGACGGGCGCGTAGTAGTCGGGCAGGATGAGTCCCTCCTCGACCGCGGCCCTGAGGTTCCCGGGGACCCGTTCACCCATCCGGCGAGCGGATTCGTACGGGCCCTCCGCCTTTTTCATGCCCTCCTCGACGAATTCCCTCTTCACTTCGGACGGAATCGGGCGCAGTTCAGCCCCAATGGTGCTCGCGCGCGTCACGCGGCCGTACTCGTCGAAGCGGCGGACGGTGACGCCTTCAGGCCGGTCGGGCACCCATTCGGCGATGACGATGCCATTGCCTTCGGGATCGATTCGGTAGACCGGTGGGGAGGTCGTGGCACTGTAGTAGAAAACGCCGACGCCCGGGATCGACATGTCAGTGACGTCGAACTTGAAACCCAGCGTGTCGCGCGACTCATCCGAGCGGCTTCCGACCGTCATCGGCAGGCGCACCCGTGATTCGCTATGGGTTCCGCTGGCGGGAATGTACGAACTCGTCTGGTCCCTCGCCCTTGCGACCGATGGTTCGCACGAAACCGCCCTCCGCGTCGAGCACAGCGATTGCCGCGTCCTGGCCTCCCCGCACGTAGACTCTGCCCATTGCATCCAGCATAAGGTCCGGAGTCCTGACGAAGGCGAGCCACTCCGGAACATCGAGTCCTTCACCGAGACGGAGAACCTCGCACGCCTCCAACGGTTCGCCGTCGGTGATCAGCTGTGAGGCCGCTTCGCCTGCGTTCAGCGCGACGGTGGCGAGGGCCAACGCGACGACGTTCCAGGGACGCTGCCTGATGCTCATGGTGAGCTCCTTTCGCCTCGATCTGGTAGAGGACTGATGCCGGTGCCCTTCGGGCCGGACCTTCCCCGGCGTGAGTGGCGGTCCAGGAACTCGTCGGTGTGCTCGGGAAGGAGCAGGTTGTCGGCGATCGCCGCGATCTCCTCGGCTTCGCGCCACGCCTGCTCCAACTGCGCCAGTTCGCCTTCAAGCGCGCGCCGTTCCTGCTCTTCGTGCAGCGCCATCTCCAGCGCGAGGCGCGTGGGCCTGGGCATCTTACGGACCCATCCGGGCCCGGACAGCCGGACCTTCCTCCCGCGCCCGGGCGTGGGGAATTCGCGCGTAGTAGCAGCGGACCCTCGCTCGGTGGAATCGGCGATGAACCGATGCGGGTCGCCGTGGGATTCGATCTGGGACACCGCTTCCCGGATGTCGTGAGCCGTAGCGCCTGCGCCGTTGACCAGGGGAAGGACAGCGTTGATGGCTCGCCCGGCATCGTCACCCTCGAACGAGTCCGGGCCTTTCCGTGAGAGCGGTCCCTTGTGGATCTCGATGCGAAAGCCGGGTTCGTCGTCGTCGGCTCGTATCCGGGCGAATCGGGTGGCGTGCTCCCGTGCGAGCGTGTAGGGCGTGCCGTCGGAGCGCCGGAACTGCGCTACATGGGCCTGCCTGTTCAGCAATCTCACTACCGTCGCCAAGACCACCCCGGCGGCGCCGCCGCCCAGTCCAGCTGCCGCAACTCCCCCGATCAACCCGCCCGTCGCCAAGTTAATGGTCACCGAGGTAGCGAGGTTTGCCACGACGCCCGCCGACCCAGCCGCGATCCAGCGCCGACGCCGACGGCGGAACTGGTCGCCGTAGCGCCAGGCAGCGAACTCGGGACGGAGGGGCTCGCCGATGCGCACCAGTTCGAGGCCTTCGGTGTGCCGGGCCAGGCCGATGTTCTCAGTGGAAGTGCGGATCCGCGTCGCGCGGAAGAACCTTTCGCAGGTCTCGACCGCCTCCCAGCGCTCTTCGATGGGGGTGAGGTTCCAGCGCTCGCAGCTGCGGCAAACCACCCAGAGGCGGCCCTTCGCCGGATCGAAGGCAAGGCGACGGCCGACCGGGAAGGCCTCCACGACCTCGTTGGACCCGAGGGGCTCCTTGCAGAACATGCAGGTCCGGTACATTGCCTCTCAGATGGTGGGGATCTTGCAAGATGGCCGAGTCGCGGAACCCCGGCCAGTTGGATGGGCCTGGGCCGGGCGGGCATGGCGGCAGTGGGCAACAGGACGCGAGGAACGGGGTAAGGGCAAACGGTCGACAAGACGGGACCGGAAAAACCAGCTTTTGGCCGAGGCCTGGGAGCCCGGTTGTCTGTCCGACCTTACGCCATCCGCCGCTCAAGCTTCCGCCGCAGATCCTCGCTCGACGCCAGCGACGAGACCATGTCCCCTCCCACATCCGAGAGCCTCGCCAGATCCATCCGGGGAATCTCGGCCTGATCGCTGAAGACCAGAATCGAATCGAAGTCGAGGTGGTTTCGGTGAAAGTAGGACAGGATGATCGTGGTCAGGCGGGCCTTATCCCGATTCGGAACGCCGTAAAGAAAGACTTGCCCGCCGCTATCCCCCTCCAATCGATAGTCGATCGGATAGGCCTCTGAGTTGGGCAGGTCCGGAAGCAGGTGGTCGCGCTGGATACGGTCTTCGTCGGTCGTCTGAAGGAGGAGGTCCGCGAGGTCGTCGTAGAACGTGGAAACCGCCCGCGACCGCGAATGAAGCGTGAGGTCGTAGATCCGGGTGAGGGCACGGCCGTACCGAAAGACGGCATCGGAAAGACGATCTGTGGGCGTATCCAGGTAGAACACGCCTCCGTCCTTGCCGACCTGCTCCTCACCCAGGATCCGCTCGATGAGCAACCCGCGGCTTCCGGCGAGGAAAGCGTCGATATCGTGGTCGTAACTGATCCGCGTCAACGTGTCGCCCTTGTCGGACAGCCGGACGCCACCCGGGGTTTCCGACAGGTAGATCGGGTAGCGGTCCCCGTCAGGGAACTCGAAGTCAGCCGCGAGCATGAGTTCGCCATCGGGACGTCGCTCCACGCGAACGGCCGCGCAGAGCTGGTCGCATAGTCGCTGTTGGAGGTCGTCAGGACTGATGGCCATTGAACAGACTCGGATGATCGGGATTGGCTCGTATTCCGGACAGTCTAAAGTCTTCGATCAGGCACGCAAGCGCGCCCTCGAGAGTCTCGTAGCGCGTCGTTTCCTCGGCCGCGTGTTCCGGCTTCCTTCCGGCGAGGATGGCGGTCTCCGTAGCCTGATGGATGTGAGGCTTGTAGCGGATCTCCCCGTGTTGGTGGCTTGGCCCGTTGTACCGAGCCAGTGTGAGCCGCGGCCCCCCTGGCGGGAGATAGACGATCCCGCACGAGTAGCTGGGCTCGTCGTGGAGGCTCTGTCGCTGATAGATCAGGAAGCGGTGTTGTCGAGTGTCCCCGGTGGTTCCCGTCGCCTGGAAGATACGCTGACTGTGGACGGGGTGCGCCGTCGGCTTCTCGGACCAGCGTGCGCCGGGGTTGGTCACCCTCTTGGGGAGCTGGCCAAGCTCGCGGAGTTCGTCTTCGGTGTAGCTTCGGATCATGAGTTCCGGTGCGGGTTGAGGGTAGACCAATATAGTCGCCCTTCCCGAGGGATGGCTCGTTCGGGCTCACCAGCTTTCCCAACGCGCGGGGCAACCTGAGGTTCCGCATTGGGCCCGAAACGACTGATCGAGGGAGGAGCGAAGAGCGGTCGCCTCTGTGTCCATGTCGGAGATGACCATCGTCACCGACAAGCGCCGGGCCACCCCTCGGGAGATTCCGCAGACAGCGTCTGTTGAATCTCGGGGCACACCCAATCGCGGACCCAGGTCAGCGGCCTTGATGAGAAGAGACCCGGAGCCACAGGTCGGGTCGTACACGGTGTGATCCCGTCTGGTGTCCGGGCCGATGCCGATCACCCGGGCCATGATGCGGGAGACTTCCGCCGGGGTGTAGAACTGCCCCTTGCTCTTGCCCGACTGGGTCGCAAAGTGCCCCATGAGGTACTCGTACGCGTCGCCCAGGAGGTCGTCCCCGTGGGCCCGGTTGGCACGGAAATCGAGCCACTCGAAGATCCCCACCAGCTTCGAGAGGCGGTCCTGCATCTCCTTGCCCCTGCCGAGCTTGCTCTCGTCGTTGAAATCAGCCTGGTCGATCACGCCCTTGAGCAGGTAATCGTTGGCGTCGGCGAGCCTGCCGATGACCTTGTTGATCCCGTCGCCGATCTCCTTGGTGCCCTTGAGCGCGACCATGTCGGCGAAGCTGCCCCCGCCGACCGGCCGATTGTCCGCCAGATCAGGCTCGAATTGGCGAACAAAGAGGCTACCCGGAGGAACTGAAGCTGGGAGAAACGAAGACGATGACCGAGATGGTTGACAGATTTCAGCAGGGACTTGATGAGTTGGTCCAGAAGGGGGCCCGGCAAGGTCAGGCACAGGTCCTGCACCGGCAGGTCACCCGCAGGTTCGGCGAGGCGACGGCTGGAGCGTCTGACCCTATGTTCCGTTCTCCCACAGGTCCAGATGACGCGAGAAGACCTCGTCAAGGTCGATCAGGCCCAAGCGCTCGGGACCAAGCCGAACGGGCAGCTCGCCGGAGAAGCGCTCGTGCCCCGGCTCGTCCCCGAAGCGCCAGACATCGACCAGATCCTCGACCGGATCCACGATCCAGTATTGCCGCACCATGTGACGCGCGTACAGATCCAGCTTGATCCCGCGGTCGCGGTGCGCGGTGGACGGCGAGAGGATCTCGACGACGAGGTCGGGTGCGCCCAGAACCTGCTTCTCGCCGATGATCGCCCGCCTCTCGTTGGACACGAACAGAAGGTCGGGCTGGACCCGGTCGCCGGTTCCCGGGAACTGGACCAGGAGTGGGGCGCAGAACGCTTCTCCGCGTCCGGAGTCGACCAGGATCCGCGACAGAGCTGACCAAAGACGCATCAGGACGCGCTGGTGCCGGGTCACGGGCGCGGGCGTCATGTACAGGCGCCCCCCTATGAACTCGTAGCGGTTGCCGTCGTCCGGCATCCGCAGGACATCCTCCCACGTCGAGGGTGCTTGAGTCTGCATGGTGGACACATCATACCTCCCCGCTCTCGGGTGCGCGACCCGTTCCGGGGGAGGAGGGTACAGAGGTGCGATCAGGGTTCCGTCATCAAAGTCTTCGGCGAGGAAAAAGGGTCGGCCGACGCGCTCACGTTCAGAATCCCAGCTTCACGATGACCTCCTCTTCCTATGGTCCCGCGTCGCTTTCCGACTGGGGATGATCGTCTTCAGGAACCGTGGGAGCGACGAGGCAACAGGGGGACCGGTCGTCACCTACCGCCTGACCCAGACGCCTTCCCACTGCGCCCATGACCCGCGCTTGGGGAAGACCTGGATGGCGACGATATAGTCGAACAGCGACTCCGAATCGAACTCGCGAAAGTCCGCCTGGACCAAATCCGGCGCCAGATGCGGGTGGCCCATCCGGAGTTGTGCGATGGCCTCCTTCGAGACGTCAAGCCCGATCAAATCCAGTCCCGCATCGACGAGAGCGACGTAGTTCCGTCCGTTGCCGCAGCCGACGTACAGGCCCTTGCCCCTCATGGTCTCCGGTCGATCGCGAAGGATGTCGACGATGCGCCCGACGAACGGGATCGGCGGCTCACCACGGTATCGGCCGAGGCGATACTCGTCGTCCCAGCTACGTGATACAGGGCCTGGGTCAGCGTTCTGCATGACCACGCGGGCGGCGTGGACTACGTCGACGGCGCCAGAAAGTCGTCCGGGACGTCACAATCCACAATCGCCGCGGCCACACGGTTGATCTGCTCCCCATCGGTGGTTCGCGCGAGCAACCGTGACAGCTCTTTGGCGGTCTCTTGCCCGAATTTGCGGGTAGCGAGATCGCTCAGAATTCTCACCTGCCCCACTCCGATCCCCTGTTCGCGCCCCACTTCGATTCCCTCCTGTCTGTCCCAGCCGTGCCGAAACTGATGTCGGTCTCGGCGGCCACGCCTGCGAGCCCCAGCATCATCTGAGGCAGGTCCAAGGGCCCCGGTGGCGGAGCGTCCGGCGGCAGGTGCCCGACCACGCGGTAGGTATCCGGCGCGGAGTTGCGGAACAGGTCGCGCAAGCGGGTCGGGGCGTTCCATTCCCTGTCCCCGTGGTGGAGGACGAGGGGCTCCACGGCGAGTTGGCGCTCACCGCGTGCCAGTTCCTTGTCGTGCTCAATCAGCTCCTGGACCGCGAGAACGTTGTAGGTGGTGGTGCGCAGGACCATCCGAGCCGATGGACCGGTCTATATTGAACGATCCGGTGGGCGTGTCCACCGAACCCGGCAGCGACCCCGGATCCGTGTCGCGGAGCCGGTGGGAGGTTGAGCCGGGCGTCGAACTGGCCTTCTTCTCGGTCGGAGACGGTGAAAGCGTCCTCGTCGTACACGGGGGGCCCGGCATGCCGCAGACCGCGTCGGCACCGGCTTTCGACTCGCTCGCCGAAGCGTATCGCTTCCACTACTACGCGCAGCGCGGGTCCGGTGAATCGTTCCGTCCGGCTTTCGACTTTTCCGGCAGTCAGTGGGAGAACATTCAGGCGCTTGAGGGAGCGCTCGGCATCGGGCAGCAATTGGCCGACATCGAACGAATTCGCCGATTGCTCGGTGAAGACCGGCTGCTGCTCGTCGGCCACTCCTACGGCGCTTTCCTCGCATCTTTTTACGCCGCCGAAATGCCGGACCGGGTACGGGGCCTCGTGCTCATCGCACCGGCCAACCTCGTGGTCTTCCCATCGCCGCGCGGCGGACTGTTCGACAATCTGCGCGAGCGGTTGTCCGCCGACGAGATGCCAGGCTACGACGCGTGGGTTGCCGAGTACTTTGACTTTGGTGGCATCTTCGCCCGTACCGAAGCCGAACTCGCGGCCCGGGATGCCGAACTGTTCCCGTTTTTCGAAGCGGCCGGCGGCCACGCCCCGGCCGCAGTCTCGCCGCCTCCACATCTCATGGGCGCTTGGCACGCTCGTGCCCAATACTTCTCGATGGGCCGGCGTCACGACTTCTCGGACGCACTGAGTGCGATCACCGCCCCGACGCTCATCGTTCACGGCGGCAACGATCTTCAGCCCATCGAGGTGGCTGAAGATTACGGCGGCTGGATTGCCGGCAGCGAAGTCGTGACCATTCAAGAGGCGGGGCATTTCCCTCACTATACGCACGGTGAAGAGCTGGCTCCGCTGGTTCGGAGGTTCCTGGACCAGCGAACGGCGCAGGAGCATTGAGGAGGGGCCGATCGAGTACGCCTACCGGGGCGAGAAATACAAGCGGAAGTTCGACGGCGTCGCCCGAAAGCTCGAGCAGCTTCATGTGGAGAAGGACGAAGACCAGCTCTCGGCCCCCCGGAAACGGTGCCCGCCGGGGCGTGGCGGGCAAGCTCCTCGGCCTCTTGGCCGCCAGCCTCACGGACGGCGATGGCGACCCGTCACGCCCCGGCGACCGCGCTGCACTCTGCCGCGCCGCCGCGTTCCGCCCTACCCGTACCCCTCGGGGACCGGCGGTTGTCGATCCTGAGCGATCCCACGGCCCGTAACTTACCCGGGGCCTGCGGACGTGCTACGTCAGTGCACGTTCAGCCCAACCCTGAACGTGCGGTCACGCTCCCTTTGGGAGGCGTCATCTTCGTAGAAGGCGCCGATCAGGCCATGGGTGAACGCCGCCTCGAATTCGACGGTTCGGTCGTCCGAAGCGTACATCTCGACGCCCAGGCCAAGCAGTGCGCTCACCTCCGGGAACTCGCCGTAGCTCAGCGCCGCTCCGACGAGCACATGCGACACCTGGTCGAGTTTGCGTCTGTACACCACGGGCACCTCGACGGAGTGAACGAGGCAACATTCCCATCCCCTCTGAACGTAGAGCGCGCCGATGGAGAGGTTGTCGTTCAGGTTGAACGATATGCCTCCGTGGAGACCGAGCCTCGCGTCCTGGAAGTCGTCGGTTGCACTGACGAGCGGGCCGAACTGCAGGCCCACCTGCGAGGACGCCGGCGAGGCCGTTAGGACCATGACGGCCACGAGGACCCCGCGCATCCTAGTTGCCCTCGTTGTTCGAGTCGATCAGGTAGATGGGGATCTCGAACAGCCGGTCGCTCGGGAGGAACTCGTTCAGAGATGTCAGTGTGCCGTTCATCGAGTTTCTGGTTGCCTCCGCGTTGGTGTAAGCGGCTTTACTTCGTGAAGAGTTCTAGGACACCTGCAAGGTTCCGAGCCAGTCTGGCCCAGACGCCCCTCCTTTAACCGCAGCTTGAATCTAACTCTGACTTTCGTCTCGGCAGGCGTCGGGAACCGCGCATCGCATGTCAGGCTCCGGGAGCCGCCACTCGCAGTCAAACGGTCCGGCGCAGCCCTCCGCCACGCCCGGAAGTGCGAGCAATACAGCCCGCCCTTCACGCCTGAGCAGGTCCGGGTGATTTGTCCGCCAAAACCGGGCCAAGATGGCGGACAAAGCCGGGAATCCGCCTCGGCCGTGGCGATGGATCTCCGTTCAGAACCCGAGCGACGCGGTCTCCCGCCGCACGTCACCTGCCGCGATCATCAAGCCCGTCTCCGGATCGCGCCAAGTCACCGTGGGCGCGCACGCGCGCCAGTTCCACAGGCCCCAGGATTGCACGTCGTGCCCCATCGCCCGCAGCGCTTCCGCCGTCTCGGTCGGGATGCGGTCCTCGAGGCGGAGCACCGCGGGACTGCGGTTCACCTCGCTGCCCGAGGCCGGGAAGTTGTAGCTGCCGAAGCGGGGCTGGTCCACGGCCTGCTCGGGCGACATCCCCCACATCACCACGTTCAGGAAGACCTGCAGGAGCGACTGCAGCTGCTGGTCGCCGCCGGGGGTGGAGAGTCCCATGAACGGGCGCCCATCCTTCATCACCAGAAGAGGCGCGTTGGTGTTGCGCGGGCGCTTGCCGGGTGCCATCACGTTGGCCAGCTCCGGGTCCAGGTTGAACTGGCCCATGCGGTTGCCCAGCCCGAACCCCCATCCCGGGATCATGGGGGTGGAGGTGTGGCCGTCGCTCTCGGTGAGGGAGAACAGGTTGCCCTCCCCGTCCATGACGTTGAGGGACGAGGTGTCGATGGAACGGGCCGACCCATCCCCTTCCCCGCTCGCCATCACGAAGCTCGTCGGCGCGCCGTCCGCCACCGCCGCCATCGCCGCCGGATCTCCCCACGGCGGCATGTCCTGAAACGCGCTCTTCTCGTCGATGAGCCCGATGCGCTCGCGCGCGTACTCCTTCCCGTAGAGCCCCTCCGGCGCAGGCGCGAAGTCCGGATCGCCGACGTACTTGTGGGCATCCGACATCGCCAGGTTGATGACCTGGGACACGAGATGAATGTACTCCGGCGTGTTGTAGCCGAGCGCGCGCAGGTCGTAGTTCTCGAGCATGTTGAGCATCAGGACGATGCGCGGCCCCTGGCTCCATCCATCGCCCGTGTACACATCGTAGCCCTGGAAGCTCGTGCCCAAAGGTTCCTCCCAACGACTCTCGTACCCCGCCAGGTCCTCGTAGCGAACGATCCCGCCTTGCTCGCGGAAAAAGCGGTCCACGTCGCGCGCGGGATCTCCCTTGTAGAAGGCGTCCCGCGCAGCGCGGATCCCTTCGGAGCGGCTTCCGCCCGCGGCAAGCGCCTGCTCCTCGGCCTCCATCATGTAGCGGATGAGCCGCCCCAGGTCGGCGTTCACCATCAGATCGCCCAGACGCTGCTCGCCGACCCCGTTCTGGAACCAGAAGTCGCGGTTGTAAGGGAAGGCGAGGATCCCCTCCATCTGATCCTCGATCATCCACTTCTGCATCTTGTAGAGGTGATAGCCCTCCTCGGCGATGCGCAGGGTCGGCTGCGCGGCTTCGCTGAAGCTGAGGGTGCCGAAGCGGTCGAGCGCGGCGAGCCAGACATCGACGTCCGCGGGAATCAGCGCGTTGTTGACGGGCGACTTGCCGTGTTCGAGGAAGTAGTCAAGGGTAGCGAGCGCGGGCGAGGTCCCGGCCCCGACCCGGGTGATCACGCGATCCTCCGCGGCGCTGTAGAGGATGAGGGGCGCGACCCCGGTCCAGCCCGCGTAGTCCATCTTGAGCGCCTTGAGCGCCATCCCCGCGGTCACCCCCGCGTCGAAGGCGTTGCCCCCGGCCTTGAGCACGTCGTAGCCGGCCTGCGTGGCCAGGTAGTGCCCGGAAGAGATGACCCCGTGGGTGCCCATGACCCGCGGCCGCATGGCCTCGACGTTGTCGGCGTCGTGGACGTGGCCGTAGCTGTTGAACGGGGCGATGGTGGCGAAGACCCCTCCCTCTGTGGCGGACGAGACCTCTCCGGCGGAGCCCGTCTCTGACCCGCGACACGCGATGATTGCCAGGGCCGCGACGGCGACCACCCATGTCAGTTGCCCGTGGGAGCGACGAGGCAGCCAGCGCCCGACCTGCGACACGTACGTCGCGTATTCCTCGCCGAACTTCCGGGCGAGGCGCGGTTCTTCATAGAGCCGGATGAAGAGGGAGAAAACGACGAACAGCACGATTGCGTAGCCTACGAGAACGGCGGCTCCGAAGAGGGTGGCCCACCCAATGACCACGGTCAGCGCCGCGACGTACATCGGGTTGCGCGTGTAGCGGTAGAACCCCCGTTTCACAAGTCGTTTCGGGGCGTCTATCGGCGCCGGGGTTCCGCTCCCGAACACCGCGAAGTCCCACGCGGAGCGCAGATAGAGGACGAGGCCGAACGCGAAGAGGCCGCAGGCCAATCCCGGTGTCGCCCCGCCGGCAACGGCTCGGTCACCCACGATGAGAACCGGCAGGAGACCCGCAAACGTGCCGGGCACCACGACCGTGAACAACACGACCTTCAGGAAGAGTTTCATGCGTCAGCCATCCTGCGACGTACGGTGAGCGACACGCCTAAGGTACTCCCTGCGGTCGGATCGAACCATTCCATGTTGCACGCGGCCGGTGGCGAGCGGCGCTTCGCCGGCGAGATATCGGCTCACGACTCCAGGCCCAGCTCCTCAGCCAGGTCGCGGATCGCTTCTCTCGCGGGAATCCCTGGCTCTCCAGCCCGGTGGGCCCGGATGGCCTCGCGCCATATCAGACCTTCACGGCTCTGGTCAGCGTCCGCGCTGTCGAATTCCTCTTCGACCATCACCCTGAAGCCGCGCCCTTTCGAGTCAACCTTGGCACGGCCCCAGGATTTGACATTAAATCGCTTGATGGTTCAGTGGCCGCAGAGGTGTTCTCCGCGACTCATCCAGCGTCGAACCAGAAGCTGAAGAAGGACATCGCCAAAGTCGGAAAATCTCCCGCGAGGCACCGTTATGTGCTTTTCCACTGTCCCGGCGACCATGCGTGCAGGTCGGATGGCCAAGTGAGGGTCATTCCCTTGGGATTGCAGTACGAACCGGGCGATGACCGGAGGAACCCGGCCAGCTCGTCAGCAAGAAGACGTTGCAGCTGCGCCATCCCGACCTGATCTGGTCCGCCGAAACCGTCGATGGCGGGAGAGTCATGTTCCTGATCGAGTTCCAGCGAACGGCCGAGCGGCTCATGGCTGCGGACGACCACTCTGGCGGCCCTGCGACTCACGGTAGAAGGGCACGACATCCTGGCTGCCCTCAGGTCCGCCAAGTCATCCGGGCAATCGAAAAACTGGAGGGCCTCAAGTGAGCGACCACTACACCTACAGGGGTTATGTCGGGGTAATCCGGCCCATCCGGCCATCCAGGCGCCCGCGCCCCCTCGCTACCTTGGAGTCCGCACCATCCCGGCGATTCTTGCATGCCAGGCTGGCGTGGTGGGCTGAAGGGCTAACAGTCAGCCCTCGCCCCTACCCCCAAACCAATCTCCGAATCTCGGCTCTGTCGACACCCAGTGAGTCCCGGACTCGGAGGAGCACGAGATCTCCACGGGCGTCCAACAAGCTGTAGCCAGCGGGCATTTCGAGCGAAAACACGTGCTGCTCGCTACCCCAAACCGTCCACCGGGTGGTTTCATCCCCAGGCATGACGTAGTGCTTTATCCACAAACGCTTGTCCGCATCGAATTGAGTGCGGTCAACGGAGGGAGCGACTTCGTTGTGGAGATAGTCTCGTTCCCGAGACTGGACGTTCTCTGTGGTAGGCCATCCCATCGCCTCCAATTGTCTTAGAGTATCCTCGTGACCGCGTCTCAAACGCACCTGGGCCTCGGCTCGTGCTGCATCCAATTGAGCGCTCGACACCCGGACTCTTTGACCGGGCATTGGAATCCTGGATACGGTTCTTCCGCTTCGGTCGATGATCCTGATCTCATCCGATTCCGTGTCGGCCAATGATACCCGGTCCCCATCAAACGAAATCACTGTACGGTAGCGGAACAGAACGCTTCCCCCCTCCGAGTCCAGAAACTCGGCGATCACCCTCCGTTTCCCTTCCTCATTGACCTCGACAACGTACCCCAAAGTACGCTGTCTTCCGTCGGAAGCACCTACAATGGGTGGAGGCTCACGGTCAATGAAAGCAAAGCTCCCGTCCGGGAACACTCCCATCATACTGGCCGTCCAGTGGCGGAAGGCGACGCCTGACAGGTTAACGCGCCTCGTGTCCTGGAGTTCACCGGTGTCCGAGAACATCGTCAGGCGTCGATCGTTGTTCGGATCCCAGACCCTGAGTTCATCCTGCCCCCGGAACAAGGAGAGCTCCAGCCCGGAACCGCGAAACTCGCCAGGTCCCTCGCCCTGTCCGCCTGCGGTCCACAGTTCGCCCGTCCAGGGGTTGATGAACAGGAGCGTTCTTCCGTCCAACAGCACAACGCGTTCGTCGTGGACGAACTTCCCTCGTGACAGACTTCCGATTAGGGAGACGGCCACGTTGGGATGTTCTCGGGAATCGAAAATTGGGGTTGGGGAAAGACGGGCCAACGCTTGAGTAGCACCATGAGGCGTGGCCTTGGCGAGGCTGGCTATCGATGGATTAGGCAGCACGATCGCCAGAGTCAGCAGTACCGCGATACTGACGACAAGGTCGGGGCGTCGTCGCCGCGTTGATCGGTCCGGGCTTTCTTTTGTCATCGGTTCTTCCACTGTTCCAGTGGGCGGAAGGGTTGTCAGCGACCGCAACGTCATGCTTGGAAGCCATCGGGGTTGCGGTTCAGACCATAGCCCCGGCGTGGAGACCAGGGAAGTGTCTGACGGCGTGAACGTGGATATCGATGCCCGCGGCAACCTGGTCGATCACGCCCTTGAGCAGGTAGTCGTTGGCGTCGGCGAGCCGGCCGATGACCTTGTTGATGCCCTCGCCGACCTCTGATGAGTGTCCTGGGTGCGGAGTTCAGCTCGTCCAGGAACCGTAGCGACGAGATCATCGACCACGTCATGTCCTTGACCGAAAGCGAGGGTTGAATCGGTGGCGTTCCGACTGGAGTCAACGGCGGGTGCGCCCAATGGGTCGCGCACCTCAGCCGGAAGCGTCGTGCGGGAGAACCCGGGTGAATTGATTCACAAGGAGGGTCTTAGGGCAATCTGGGCATCTC
>CBDHCU010000003.1:0-20919 GCA_965261325.1 Dehalococcoidia bacterium | reverse complement strand
CCCGACGGGCAGTTCATGGGCAGCACACTGCGTGCCGGGGACGGCCCCCTCGAGATGCGCACGCCGCTGGGTGTGTCGATGATCCCCGGCGATACGCTGATCGTGTACGCTCATGATCGAATTCAACTGGTTACCGGCGGACCAACGAGCTTCGAGCAAGTCGGTGAGATCACTGCGAGGTCTTCGGTGACTGCAGTTTGTCAAGCAGACCGGAACATCGTCACTCGGGTGGCTCCTTTTGACCGCGCTGGTACCGTTCGTGTCCTGGATCGAGCAGGGGGGGAGCTCAATTGGTACGGTAACATGTTTGACCACTTGCGAGACGATGTGAGCGCTCTGTTTTCGATGGGTGGCCTGGGCTGCGCCGGACCATATGTGTCAACGTACTTCGACAACATGCCCTTGCTCTACGGATATCACGGAGCAACCGGCGAAAAGCTCTGGACGGCGTTCTTGAAAGACTTCACATTTCCAGAAGTCCAGCTTCACGATGGCGGCGGCATCGGCCGCAACTCCAATGGCGCTGACGACATGGTGCTTGGGATGTTCGGCGTGGGTGAGGGGCTTTTCCTCGTCCAGATAAACCGAATTGGCCCTGCGTCGGAGGAGAACGGTCGTCAAAGGAGGCAAGTGTACAGACGGGATACATACGTGGTACTAGCGGCCAGTGGGTCTGGAGCATATGTCGGTGAGGGACTGCCTCACATAATCGGGGTATCCGCCGATAGGATACAGGCAATAACGGGAGAAGTAGCGCCCGCTGTAACGACCTTCGAATGGTAGGTTAAGGAGCGCAGTACGATGCGGCGGCTCCAGGCATCGAGCACGACCGCGAGGTACAGCCAGCCATACCAAGTGCTCACCTGCGTGATGTCGGCGACCCACAGCTGGTCGGGCCCGTCGGCCGAGAAGTTGCGGTTCACCAGGTCCGGCGCAGGCCGGGCCTTCGCGTCTTTCTTGGTCGTCGCCGTCTTGAAGCGCCTCCGCGTCACGCCCTGAATGCCCAAATCCCTCATCAGGCGTGCCACGCGCTTCCGGCTCACCCGCTCGCCCGCCGCTTGCAGTTCCGCTTGGATCCGAGGGCAGCCATAGGTCTCCCGGCTGCCGCCCCAGATCAACAGGATCTTGCCCTGGAGCTCGACGTCGCGCCGCGTCCGCGCCGAGGGAGGACGCTTCAGCCAATCGTAGTACCCGCTGGTGGAGAGACCCAGCACCCGGCACATGGCCGCAAGCGGAAACGTGGCCCGGTACGCCTTCATGAACGCGTACCCCCGCTGGGGATCGAGTCGCTCTCCCTCGCGAACCAGGCCGCGGCTTTTTTTAGGATGTCCCGCTCCATCCGCAGCCGCTTGACTTCCCGCTTCAGACGCAGCAGCTCGAGGCGCGCCTCGGTCGTCAGCCCGTCGCTACGGCGGCCCTCGTCCAGGTCCGCCCGCTTGACCCAGTTCCGGATCGTCTGCTCCGAGGGCTCGAACTCCCGCGCGAGCGATCCCGGACTACGCCCGGCCCTCACAAGCTCGACGATCTGCTCCTTGTACTCGGGCGGATACCGCCCTCGTCCTCTTCCCGCCATGGCACACCTCCTTGGTTGGCCCAAATGGAAAGGTGTCCGTCGTAGCGGGGCAACTCCAGATCCACAGGAGGGTGTAGCGTTCTTGGACAGGATGGGCCAAGGGCAATTTGACGAAATGGTAGTTGGCGGATCCAGGGCAGGAACTGGTTTGCTACGATACGTCATCGTTGATTTCCCAGGCCCATCATTTACTCCTCAATTGGTTGTGCTTTTTCGCCAGTATGGTTCCGGTAGCCGGTTGGTGAGCGACGAGGTACAGATCCTTCGAGTCGTCGGTTCGCTTGAGATTTCCAGGTGGATCGCTGGTGGTGCCACACTACCCGATGATCTTCTCAAGCATCAGCCCAAGAACGAGGCTGGTTCCGGTAAGACCTGGACCAGTACACCCGCCACCAACGGACCATAGCCGCTGGCCCATCGGTCACACGCCCGGCGGCGACTTCACCGTGGCGCAGATAGCCCCGAGGGTACCGCCGCCGAAATCGGCAGGTGTCCGGCGACAGCCCCATAGATGGCCCCGAACAACGCCTGCCCGATCACGCCTCCGGTAAGCTCCTCGGCCACGGCTCCGATGACGCCCATGCTGAACGAGGCCGCGGCCAGGCCCGCAAGGCTTGCCAACGCCCACCGACCGGCCCCGGGGACGTGCCCCCGCAGAACCAGCCATTGTGTAGTCCCGAACCCGGCCAGGCCAACGACCACTGCCACGACCACACCTGCGGCTTCGCCGGCGACGCCTGAAAGCGCTGCCAACAGGCCGAGACCCACGGCACCGGCCACCGCGGCCCCTCCGGCCACTGCCAGCAACAGCCGCCCTGCCCAGGGGACACGTCGCCGCACGACCAGCCATTGTCCCACCGCAATCCCGAGCATCACGCCGCCGAGCGCCAAACCTCCGACTACGATTTCAGCCACCAGCGGTCCCATGGTGTCCCCTGCGGCGCCCCCCACAGCCATGCTCACGCGGCGGGCCACGGTCGAGACAACCGCGCAGCCGATGGCGCTTGCCAACACCCACTGGAACCACAAGCCCCGCTTCATTGAACTCATATCGGCCACGTTTCCTTTCGCCGAAGAATCAGACCGGATTCTCGCCTCTGATCGTAACCCGGTATGCCGTCCGCGTGGCCGGCCAGTAGTCCCAGATCGCGTGGTGTTGCGTGCAGCGGTTGTCCCACATCCCGATGGTGTTCTTCCGCCAGCGCAAGCGGCACTGGAAGTCCGGCCGCGCGACGTGATCAAAGAGGAAACCCAGGATCGCGCGACTCTCTCCCGGCGGAAGCCCAACAATGTGCTGCGTGAACATCTGGTTCACGAACAGGCACTTGCGCCCCGTGACCGGATGGGTGCGGATCACGGGATGTTCGGCCGACGGATAGGAACGTCCCCCGTCGTCACGGCCAATGAGCCGGTTCACCTCCCGGTAGTAGGGGCCGCCGTCATGTACCGCGCGCAGCCCGTCCAGCAGCCCTCGCATCCGGTCCGAAAGTGCGTCGTACGCGGCGTACATGCTGGCGAAGAGGGTGTCGCCGCCGGCACCGGGCGTGGCGTGCATCCGCAGAATCGAGCCCATCGGCGGAACGGGGTCGCAGGAGACATCGGAGTGCCACTGCTCGCCGGTGGCCCGCACGGAGTTCTCATCCGCGTGGATCAGCATGACTTCCGGGTGGCCATCGAGGCCGGGATCGTTCGGGTGGATGACCAACTCGCCAAATCTCGCCCCAAGCGCCTTCTGGCTCTCGATCGAGATGTCCTGATCCCGGAGGACGATGACGCAGTGGGCCATGAGGGCGTCGCGGATCACCTTGAAGTCCGAATCGCGGAGATTGTCCAGGTCGATGCCGTGAATTTCGGCACCGATGACCGGGGTTATGGGCCTCACGGAAGGCTGTGGTCGGCTCATGTTCGGGGAATGACTCCTGGAGGAACTTGTGAATTGCCGGGCTGACGGGTTGCAGGTGGCGAAGATCACGGCAAGAAATCACGTAAGTTCAACTCGGGCTGCACGATCTGCCGTTCTTGCCGTTGGACCACGTCTGATTCTCTCATACTGAAATAGCGGGGAAATCGTATCGAAGTGGCGGGAGTCCCTGGATGGGCCGTTGGGCTTTTCTGCCTCCTTGAGGTCGGTGCGAGCGCGGCACGCCGGGATACTGATCCTCCTGTGTGACAAGATGCTCATCCCCTCTACACATCCCCATGCGTGAGCGGGATTCAGATCGACGTTGGCGGACGCCGGCGGACTGGCCGAAGAACTCGAAGACCGGGGACCCGTGGAGCGTGCGACGGCATGCGGTAGCCCATCCAATGGTTGCCGCTCTCCCGGCAGTTGTAGACTGCGCCAGCTTGGTCTTCTGCCTACGTCCCCACATCTCACTCACTCATCTCGGTGTTCGCTTTGACTGGCTACGGACCACACCGTATCGTACTGCATCAACAGCCCGGTGACCAATCGAGCGCATTCGCAGCCTTGCCGGGAACACTCACCATCCGTAAGCCTCGGGAAACAGCCGAAATGCCACCAAGACCGCTAGGATCGGCCCATCGTGGGCTCGAAAGCTGAGCGCCACAGCGCGCCATCGTTTGCGAGGACCTGCCGGAATATCTGCCACTGGTCAGACACGCCCTCTGGAGCGAGGTTTGAGGCACGCAGATCGTGCAGTCCATCGAATCGCGAGAGGAATCGAACGATGGCACGCACGAAACGAAGTCGGCGCTCCTACGGCGCCGGCGAATGGGGCCGGAACCGGGTGAGGGTCTTCCCTGACCCGAAGACCGGCCTTTACCAGATGGAGTGGCGCGAGAACGGGCGCAGGCTCACCCGGTCGCTGAAACAGCGGACTGTCGGTGGTCTAAATCCCGGCAGGATATCGTCTAAAGTATTACAGGACTGCACGATCTGCGTTTCCTGCCGTTGGACTGGACCTTGCTGGACCGTGCCGCGAAAGCGGGAAAAACGGACTTGAATGGCGGGACTCCCGCATCCGCGCCGCCGCTTCGCCGAAGGTCCCGGAAGCCCTCCTTTCCCTCGTCCTGGGGAAGCTATATCGTCCGAGCCGCGATGCGGCCGCTGCCCCACGGGCTCAGAGGCCGTTTCTGCGGGTTCCGGGGGCATTTCGGGCAACCTACGGGCCGACAGGTTGAGAATGGCGCGAATCAAGGCAGGGAATCGTCTAACTACTTATAGGGCTGCACGATCTGCGCTTTCTGCCCTTGGATCGCATCTGCTTCCGTCGTCCAGAAACAGCGGGGAAATCGCCTCAATTCGCGGGAATCGCGTTCCCCTCACAACCCTCCTCACCGCGGCTTCGCCAGAGCCGTGAGCACGCTGCGTTCCCCGGCCCCCTTAGAGGCGAGCCACAGACATCACGGGTCCCCGTGACGAATACGGTCCGAGACCGAGTACGAACGTAGCACACGATCCTACGCGGTAAGGGTGAGGAGGGCACGACCCGCAACCCGGGTCCACACGAACCTCCTCCAAGCCAGAATCGGCCAGCGACGGGAGAGGGTCGCCTACCGATTGATTCGGTTGCCCGCTCGGTGACGGCGCTCACTCGCGCTACCAGCGCCGCCTCGTGGTCGGTACGTTATCGTACAGGTGTTCCCACGCGCGATGCGGGCGGCTCCCAACCCGAGAGCGACCACGACTCCACAACATGACCGCACCCAACCTGAACTGGATCGCCAACTACATCTGGGGCATCGCGGACGACGTGCTCCGCGATGTCTACGTGCGCGGCAAGTACCGAGACGTGATCCTGCCGATGACCGTGCTCCGGCGGCTGGACGCGGTGCTGGAGCCCACCAAACGGGCCGTCCTCGACATGAACGCAACGCTGGACGCCGCCGGGGTCACGAACCAGGACGCCGCGCTCCGGCAGGCGGCCGGGCAGGCCTTCCACAACACCTCGGAGTTCACGCTCAGCGACCTCCGGGCGAGAGCCGGAAGGCAACAACTCAGGGCCGACTTCGTGGACTACCTCGACGGGTTCTCGCCCAACGTGCAGGACATCCTCGACAACTTCGAGTTCCGGAACCAGATCCCGCGCCTCGACAGGGCCGACGCCTTGGGTTCGCTTATCGAGAAGCTCACTTCGCCGGCAATCAACCTGGGTCCCGATCCGGTGATGGACACCGATGGCGCGATCCGGCATCCCGGTCTCGACAACCACGGCATGGGGACGGTCTTCGAGGAACTGATCCGGCGCTTCAACGAGGAGAACAACGAGGAGGCGGGCGAGCACTTCACGCCGCGCGACGCCGTGACGCTTATGGCGAAGCTCGTATTCCAGCCCATCGCCGACCGGATCGAGTCCGGCACCTACCTGCTCTACGACGGGGCCTGCGGGACCGGCGGCATGCTGACCGTGGCGGAGGACGTGCTGCACCGGTTCGCGGAGGTGCGGGGGAAGCAGGTGTCCACGCACCTGTACGGCCAGGAGATCAACGCCGAGACCTATGCCATCTGCAAGGCCGACCTGCTCCTCAAGGGCGAGGGCGAGGCCGCCGACAACATCGTGGGCGGCCCGGAGCACTCGACGCTCTCGAACGACGCGTTTCCGACGCGCGAGTTCGACTTCATGCTTTCGAACCCGCCGTACGGAAAGAGTTGGAAGACCGACCTCCAGCGCATGGGCGGCAAGAAGGGGATGCACGATCACCGCTTCCTGATCGAGCACGCGGGCGATCCCGAGTACTCGCTGGTCACCCGCTCAAGCGACGGCCAGATGCTGTTCCTCGCCAACAAGCTGTCGAAGATGAAGCGGGACACCCCGCTCGGCAGCCGGATTGCCGAGGTCCACAACGGCAGTTCGCTGTTCACCGGATCGGCGGGCCAGGGCGAGAGCAACATCCGGCGGTGGATCATCGAGAACGACTGGCTGGAGGCCATCGTCGCCCTGCCGCTCAACATGTTCTACAACACGGGGATCGCCACCTACGTCTGGGTGCTGACCAACCGCAAGCCCGAGTACCGGCGGGGCAAGGTGCAGCTGATCGACGCGACCAAGTGGTTCCGACCGCTCAGGAAGAACCTGGGGAAGAAGAACTGCGAACTCGGGCCGGAGGACATTGAGAGGATCTGCCGGACGTTCCTCGACTTCGAGGAGACGGAGGAGAGCAGGATCTTCGACAAAGAGGAGTTGGGGTACTGGAAGGTTACGGTCGAGCGGCCGCTGCGGCTCAGAGTGAATCTGTCGCCCGAGCGCTGCGCCGGGTTCTCCGAGGCGTGCCGCGATGCCGGGGAGGAGGCGCTCGCGAACGCCGTCGAGCGGATGGCCGAGACACTCGGCCCGGGGCCTCACCTCGACTTCAACGTCTTTCTCGACGTGCTCAAGGCCGATATGTCCGGTCGTCGCGCGAAGCTCACCGCCAAGCGCAAGAAGCTGTTGCAGATCGTGCTCGCCGAGCGGGACGAGAAGGCGGAGCGGGTAGTCAAGAGGGTCCACCGGCGAGGCACCGTGCCGGACCCGATCAGGGGGTTGTACGAGTCTCGCGACGGCTCGAAGAGGCGCGCCGCCGAGTACGAATCTGACACGGCGCTGAGGGACACCGAGCAAATCCCGCTCACGGAAGAGGGCGGAATCGAGGGGTTCCTGCGGCGCGAGGTGCTTCCCTACGCCGGGGACGCGTGGTACGTCGCGAAGAGCGTGAAGACCGGCTACGAGATCAGCTTCAACCGGTATTTCCACAAGCCCGAGCCGATGCGGACGCTCGAAGAGATCGGGGACGACATTCTGGCGGTCGAGCGGGAGACGGAGGGGTTGCTCGTTGAGATACTGGGCCGGTCGGTATGAGCGTCAACGGCCTCCGGCCCTATACGGCCTACAGGGACTCCGGTTTGGACTGGCTCGGGGAGGTGCCGGAGCATTGGAAGGTGCGGCGAGTGGCGAACATCGCTGAGATGCGGGTCAGCAATGTGGATAAGCACGTCAGAGAAGGAGAGGAGCCAATCCGGCTGTGCAACTACGTTGACGTGTACCACAACGACCGAATCCGTGCGCACATCTCCTTCATGCCAGCCACTGCGAAGAAGGCCGAAATCCGAAGGTTCCGTATGTCCGTTGGTGATGTGCTCTTGACCAAGGATTCCGAAGATTGGACGGACATCGGGGTGCCCGCCCTGGTCGAGTACGCTGCGGACGATCTGGTCTGCGGGTATCACTTGGCGATGTTGCGCCCAAGCGGTGCCTTCTTGGACTCGGGATACCTGTTTCGCGCGCTCGGAGACTCGGGTGTGGCAATGCAATTCCGAGTCGCCGCAAATGGAGTGACCCGCTACGGACTGTCGCGCAATGCCATTAGGTCTGTTCGCATCCCACTACCACCCGTTTTGGAACAGGACGCCATCGTCCGCTTTCTAGACCATGCCGACCGACGCATCCGGCGCTACATCCGGGCGAAAGAACGGCTGATCGAGCTATTGGAGGAGCGGAAGCGGGCGCTCATCCACGAGGCCGTCACGGGCAGGATCGATGTCCGAACCGGCCAGCCCTATCCGGCCTACAAGGACTCCGGGGTCGAGTGGCTGGGGAAGGTGCCGGAGCATTGGGAGAGACGGCGCCTGAAGACCCTTCTCCGTGTAATCGACCGGCGGTCCACTACCGGAGCAGAGACGCTGCTGTCGTTGCGGCGAGACCACGGAGTGGTGGTCTACTCCGAGCACTTTGCCCGGCCCCCACAAGGAAGGACGCTGGTAGGGTACAAGCAGCTTGCTGTAGGGCAGCTCGTGGTTAATCGCTTGCAGGCCAACAACGGGCTTGTGTTCTGTTCGGGTGTCGATGGTCTCGTCAGCCCCGACTACTCTGTGTTCGATAAGACGGGACCGCTCCAGATGGAGTACTTGAGCGATCTGTTGAGGACATCGGCCTATCGTTCGCACTTCCGGCGGGTTTCCACGGGCTTGGGGACGGGAACTGCTGGTTTCCTCCGTCTGTATGATGACGTGTTCCTTTCGACGACCGTGTTTCTGCCGCCTGAGCACGAACAGGTTTCCGTACTGGAGTACGTCGGAATCCAGGTGACAAAGATGGAGGGATTGATAGCCTCGGCAGAAGGTGGTTTGGAGTTGCTTGACGAGTACCGCACCCGCCTCATCGCCGACGTGGTCACCGGAAAGCTCGACGTGCGCGCGGCAGCGGTTCGACCGCCGCCTCGAACCAGCCTCCAGTCGCTCCGTGGCCAAGGAGTTTCCGGCAACACTCTTGACTCCGGGCATGATCCTCCTTTGGAGTGCGGATCGCACAGCGCTGCCACGAAAGACCGATGACTGACATCGTGAATGCCGCGAAACGCAGCGAGATCATGTCGCGCATCAAGGGACGTAATACCAAGCCAGAACTGATCGTCCGTCGCATCGCGCACGGGCTCGGGTTCCGTTTTCGGCTGCACCGCGGGGATCTGCCCGGTTCACCGGACATGGTGTTCCCACGTTATCGAACCGTCGTCTTCGTCCATGGCTGTTTCTGGCATCGGCATGACGGCTGTCAGTACGCATATCGCCCCAAGTCTCGGATTCAGTTCTGGACGAAGAAGTTCGAGGAGAATGTAGCGCGGGACGCACGAAACGAGATAGCGCTGCGTGATCTGGGCTGGCGAGTCCTTGTGATCTGGGAGTGCGAGACGAAGAGTCAGGCCGCTGTCCGAGCGCAGCTCTTGGCCCATCTGAGGAGGCGTGGCGGAGCGTCTGCCGGGAACGACACGAGCGGACCTGCCGACCGTCCGAAGAATTCAAGCTCTGCTAACCTGGGTCCGCCGTGACAAACATGGTCCGCACCCTCGATATCTTCTGCGGAGCGGGCGGCAGCAGCGCGGGCGCCGAGGCCGCAGGGGCGGAAATCGTCGCAGGGATCGACGCCTGCCGAGTCGCCACTGGCACCTATAAGGCCAACTTCCCGAATGCAAAGGTCGTCACGGGCCTACTTGAAGATGTCGCCCTGCCGGACCTGAAACGCCGGATCGGTTCGGTCGATCTCTTGCTGGCATCGCCGGAGTGTAGAAACCACACATGTGCTCGCGGTGCGGCGCCGCTCGACGAGCCCAGCCGGGAAACAGCCCTGTTGACCATCGAGTACGCTCGGGCATTCCAGCCCCGGTGGCTGGTCCTGGAAAACGTGATCCACATGCGGCCGTGGTCTCGCTATGGCGAATTGAAGGACTCCTTGAGAGAGCTTGGCTACAAGCTCGCGGAATACGTGCTCAACGCATCGGACTTCGGTGTGCCCCAATCGCGCCGACGGCTGTTCCTGATGGGAGATCGTGACCGTAAACCCGAATTCGATGTTCCAGAGCAGGACCAAGACCCAGTCGCCGCCAAGTCCATCCTCGACGATCCCGGAACGTGGAGGATGTCACCACTGTTCAGCCCACGGAGAGCGAAGGCAACGATCACCAAGGCAAAGCGTGCGTTTGCCGCGCTGGAGGAAGGAACGAGCTTCTTGCTGGTCTACTATGGTAACGACGGCAGCGGCGGCTGGCAGCCGCTTGACCGCCCGCTGCGGACTATCACAACAGTGGACCGATTCGCCCTCGTCGAGCATGACGGTGACATGTGGAGCATGAGGATGTTACAGGTTCCCGAGCTAAAGCGGGCGATGGGACACGGCGACGACTTCAAGCTGCCGGTCGGGACTCGCAGGGACCGGATCAAGCTATTGGGTAATGGAGTCTGTCCGCCCGTGATGGAGTCCGTGGTTCGGTCCCTTATCTCAGTAGACTGAGCGGAAGTTCTCGGTTCCTCGAATAGGTGCGGAACGAGCTCGAAGCACTCCGGCGCTCATCTCTTGCCAAACGACATCATCCCCGGACGGGCACCGTGGCTGTGAAGATGGTAAGCCAAGTCATTGAGAATCTGTTCGCGTAGTCGATACAGCGGAGTGATGTCCTGAAGCACGCTGGAAGCCAGGGCCAAGGGGAAACCAGCGTTGACCCGCAAGCGACGGATCTCGCCGTCGAACTCGAAAACTGGCCCCAGCCATGTTGAATCAGGAGGATTCTTGCTCGCTCGGTACTCCTCCGGGAAGTCGAGGCCGAGATAAAAGGGCACGGAGCCTGGGTTGGACTGCGCGTAGTCGCACGCAGCTTGGCATTGAACCAGTACCCAGCGGAAACGGTCGCGGTTCGGATCGAAAGTCCCGCTCTTACATCGGAACCGCGTGGTCGCTGCATCTTTCTCCTCAATCCCGAAGAGGTCGCGGAAATCAACACGGTGCGAGGCCGGAAGTGGAACAACAACACCTCGCTCCGTGCCGCCAACACCTTTTGGGTCCGCAATGTGAACCAGTCGGTTTAGCTTGGCCGCACGTTCGAGCGACGCCATGGTCGGTCCTTCCGGGATCGTCAATGCTGCTTGCCAGAGTTGGTCGTCGATCTGGCCGGAGGGCATCTTCGCGACCCGGTCAGCCAGGATCGGCAAAAGCGCATCGTTGACCGCCCGGAAGCGATCTTGATCCACATGATCCTTGCCCACAGCTTCCACCGCGAGTCGACCCAGGATCTTCCCGACTTTTCGCGCCCGTACTTCACTGTTCTCTCCTGACGCAAGATCCACGATTGAAGACACTGTGCGCCCCGCAGCATCGAGCACTTGCCTTTCCCACTCGACGATAGCACCGACCTGCGGCGACTTCAGGACTATCCTGCTGATGGCTTCCATCAGCTTGGGTTGGTCCTTGATTCGTCCCTCATCATCAATGTGGTCGGCTTTCGGCAGCGGGCGCACAGCAAACGGTTTCGTAACTCCCGAACCGAGCCTTTCTTCCAGATGGGTGAGAAGCGCTGGAGCGTGATCGGGAGATCGCGTCCACAGAACGACGAAATACGGACCCGACGGTTGTATCGCGGACTCAAGGATCCCTGTGATCGTGTCGAAGTTCCTCTTGGGGTCGGAGAGCGCTCCAGCCCCGAGGTGGAGATCCGCGAAGACGATGCGCACATCCGGACAAGTCTGGAATCCAGATATATCTCCTGTGAAGTGAATCTGGACACACGCAACTCCGCTCCGGCCTAGGCCGTCGGCCAGACCAGCCAGATGAGTGTCATTATCATCAATCGCTACGATCCGTGGAGACCCAAGCATCCTCTGCTACCTCTTGAAGATCATCGCTACGATGGCACCATCACATTCATCCGGGACAACCACTTCACCTCGATGAGGAAACGCGAGCTGGCCGCCGTTGAGTTCCATGGCCAAGTTCGAATAGTACAAGCCGAGTCCCATGCCGTCGGGTTTGCGTGTGAAGAACGGTCGCACGAGATGTTCTGAGGTATCCTGGAATCCTGGCCCGTTATCCGCGACGACAATGGCGGGTCCCTGGTCGAAGTCGTGTGATGTGCTCACGAACAGTCTGCGTGTCGGCACCGCGGAGTCGCCGGCTGATCCGGGCCACCTGACTCGCATCCAGTAGAGCGCGTTGTCAATCAGGTTGTTGAGGGCTCCGAGCACCAAACCGAATGAGAAGCTCGATTCGAAGTCACCCTCGCCCCTCAGCACTGGGAACTCAGACCGGACTCGGTGGAATCGGAACCGCGAGCGGTTAAACCGCTCCGCGACCCCCACGAGCTTGCTGGCGCGGTGCCGTCGCTTACTGTCTCGCCGCAGCAGTGTCGAAAAACCGTCCAGGACTCGCACCAGTTCCTGGGCTTGGCGGGCCGCACCTTCAAGATCCTCACCCTCGACGATCGCCTTGTGCAACACGCGGACACCTCGATCCACTTCGTGAAACACCACGGCCAGGTTGAGACCCGACATGCCAGCCGCGAGCAACGTCTCCTGCATGTCGAGGTAATCTCGTTCGATCTTCGCGACGAAGGGCTCGAAAACATCTCTGGCCCCCCTTTCGTCCAAGACACGTCTCAACTGCTCGATGGGCTTGCCGATTCGAGAAAAGCCGGACTCGTCCGACTTCTTAGTGAGAAGCCTGATCCGCTCTTTGTCCTTTTGCCTTTCCTCTTCCATCGCCCCAAGCGCACCAAGCACGAGTTGGCGCAATCGGTCACAAGCATCGTTCTCGACGAATCCTTCCCGGTTCGTCTTTTCAACCAGTTCGGTGGACGGCTTAAGCGACAGATGCACTGCGCCCATGATGATGTTCCTGCTCACCCGCCGGGTCGGAATGTTCACGCGCCGGAGATCGAGGCCGAGCCAGTCATCTCCCCGTTCCCCGTAGTTGTAGACCCGAATGCCGTCGCGGTAGACTCGAATGCCCCCGTTCTCGTCCAAGTACTTGGTCACGAGTCGGGTATCTCCGAGTTTCCGAAGTACCTCGCGGTCACGGTCGAAGACATGAAACTCGCCGCTCACGGGACCGATGCCCCGCATCGTATCGGCCGCGGCGACCACGTCTTTCCTTATCCGTCCCCTTCCGGTCGGGCGCGGGAGCTTCAGCCTGTCACCGTTCCTCTTCACTGCCCGCCGGTCCAGATTCAGGCCCGGTACCTGGCGGAACTCGTAATCTGAATCGAACTGTCCCGCTTCATCGATTTGGAACGAGAACTTCCAGATCGCTCGGTTCAGAATCGCCGCGAAGTCAGGCAGGTCCTTGATCCAGCTCTCGTTGCCGGGGACTTCCAGAGTTGCCCTGAACCCGCCCGGCTCTTCGAAAGGAGAACAGATCGATGTGATCTGATTGCCAAGGCGCCGAACTTCCCCTCGCTTCCACTCGGGCGGGCGCAACTCCCAGATCCTGATCTGCGTTCCCGTCTTCCCGTCAGCGAACACTCCTGCCGGACGTTCGCGGATCGTCACAGGCGCTTCATCCAGAAACGGCTTCTTGATCAACTCATTCCAATCGATGTCCACGACGCATTCCCGAGTGTTCGCGGCTCTTGTGGTCACCTGGATTCGGTTACCCAGCTTGTGGACGGCGAATCGCCCCAGTCCCTTCTCACCAAGCGGCAGGCGGTGGTGCTTCGCGGAGCGTTTGCCCTCCTCCCGCTGTCTGCGCCGATGATCGTCGCCAGGGACGAGCCACACCGAGCGCAATCGGTCCAGCGACATGCCCTCCCCGTCGTCGGTCACCGTAATGGACGCCTCGCCATTCGAGGCCAGATCAAGCCGAACGACCACCCCGTTAGCGTCCGCGTCGTAGGCGTTCTTTACCAGCTCGAAGACCGCCAGCCGCGGGCTCCCGATCAACTCATCGCCCAGCAGTTGCAGTACCCTCGCCCGTGGGCGAAAAGGTGCTTTGTGGGTCCGACTGAGCGGAGGACTGGCCATGGAAGTCTGTCCTTGGATTCCGAAGCGCTGGTGATCTCCAATGTAGCCACCCAGCCAACTCGATGGAATTCGGTGACCCCGGGCCCCGGCGCCATGCGGTGGGGGGAGGCTCCCTACGCGCCGGAATGCATGGACATCGTTATGTTCCGATCCGGACGGCAGCTGCATGGCGCAGTGCCGAGTCACTCTGGGTCCACAGGCAATGCCCGAAACCACTCGTCGATCACTCCGGGAGTCGTTCAGGCTTGGCTGGGCCAAGCTGACGAACCGGAGCGAACCTCCTCCGTCATGACCACGGACACTTCCGAACGGGGCCTTGAACGCCTGATCTGCGAGGCGCTGACCGGCGATCCCTGCGATCCGCCGACGGGCGGAACGGTCGGCGAGCCCACCCCCGGATACGGGGGCGTCGGTTGGTCCCCCGGCAACGGTCACGACTACGACCGCGAGTACTGCGTCGATCTGGTCCAACTCCGAGCGTTCTTGGTGGCCACGCAACCCGAGTCCGCCGCCGCCCTCCGCCTCGCCGAGGACTGCCCGGCGCGCCGGAAGTTCCTGTCCCGGCTTCAACGCGAGATCAACAAGCGCGGCACCATCGACGTGCTCCGGCGCGGCGTCAGGCACGGCCCCCACCACCTGGAGTTCTTCCACGGCACCCCGTCGGCCGGGAACGAGACGGCCCGGCGGATGTTCGAGCTGAACCGCTTCACGGTCACCCGCCAGCTACGCTACAGCCGGGACGACACCCAGCGCGCGCTCGACATCGCGCTGTTCATCAACGGCCTTCCCGTCTTCACCCTCGAACTGAAGAACAACCTCACGAAGCAGACGGTCCACGATGCCATCCGGCAGTACGAGGGGGACCGCAACCCGAGGGAGCCCCTGTTCCGTCTCGGGCGCTGCGTGGCCCACTTCGCGGTGGACGAGAGCGAGGTCCACTTCTGCACCCACCTGAAGGGCGGAGCCTCGTGGTTCCTGCCCTTCAACCGGGGCTGGAACCAGGGGGCGGGCAACCCGCCCAACCCGGACGGTCTCAAGGCCGAGTACCTGTGGCGCGAGGTGCTCGCCCGCAGGAGCCTGACGGACATCATCGAGAACTACGCCCAGTTGCTGGCGCAGAAGGACCCGAAGACCGGCAGGAGGAAGCGGAAGCAGATCTGGCCGCGCTACCAACAGCTCGACGTGGTGCGCCGCCTGCTGGACGACGCGGGGCGTCACGGGGCCGGGAAACGATACCTGATCCAGCACTCCGCGGGCAGCGGCAAGAGCTACTCGATCGCATGGCTGGCTCACCAGATGATCCCCCTCAAGAAGGACGGCAAGTCGGTTTTCGGCTCGATCATCGTGGTCACCGACCGCAAGATCCTCGATGGCCAGATCCACGACACGATCCGGCAGTACGCGCAGGTGGGATCGACGATCGGGCACGCCGACAGGGCGGCCGACCTGAAGACCCTCATCGAGCAGGGCAAGAAGGTCATCATCTCGACGATCCAGAAGTTCCCGTTCATCCTCGACGAGATCGGGAGCGGACACCGCCACCGCAGCTTCGCAATCATCATCGACGAAGCGCATTCGAGCCAGGGCGGCAAGGCCGCCGGAGCGATGGCGGCCGCCCTCGGCGAGGCGGGCGGCGAGGACGGGTACGAGACCTACGAGGACCGCGTCAACCGCGAGATCGAGTCCCGGAAGATGCTCGACAACGCCAGCTACTTCGCCTTCACCGCGACGCCCAAGAACAAGACGCTCGAACTCTTCGGCGAGCCGGACCCGCAGGGCGACGGCACGGTCATGCGACTTCCGTTCCACACCTACAGCATGAAGCAGGCGATCCAGGAGGGGTTCATCCTGGACGTACTCGAACACTACACGTCCGTCGAGAGCTACTACAGGCTTGCCAAAACGGTCGAGGAGGACCCGGAGTACGATGTCCGGAAGGCCGGGAAGAAGCTCCGGCGCTACGTCGAGGGCCACGAACACGCGATCCGGCTCAAGGCCGAAATCATGGTGGACCACTTCCACGAGCAGGTGGTGGCGCAGCACAGGATCGGCGGCAAGGCGCGGGCGATGGTCGTCACGAACGGGATCAAGCGCGCGATCCAGTACTTCCACGCCATCCGCGACTATCTGAAGGAGCGCAGGAGCCCCCACGAGGCCCTCGTCGCGTTCTCGGGCGAGCACGACTACGGGGGGGACAGGGTGAGCGAGGCCAGCCTGAACGGCCTTCCCTCGTCAAAGATCGCCGAGACGTTCCGGCAGGACCCGCACCGGTTCCTCGTCTGCGCCGACAAGTTCCAGACCGGCTACGACGAGCCGCTGCTGCACACGATGTACGTGGACAAGACGCTTTCGGGGATCCGGGCGGTCCAGACGCTGTCGCGGCTCAACCGGTCGCACCCGGAGAAGCGGGACGTGTTCGTGCTCGACTTCCTGAACGACACCGAGACCATCACGAAGGCATTCTCGGACTACTACCGGACGACGGTCCTGTCCGACGAGACCGACCCCGACCGGCTCCACGACCTACAGGCCGACCTTGACGGGGCGCAGGTATACTCGCCCGATCAGGTCCGTGCGTTCGTGAAGCTGTACCTGGACGGCGCGGAGCGCGGACGGCTCGACCCCATCCTCGACCGGTGCGTGGCGGCCTACCTCAAGGACCTGGACGAGGACGGGCAGGTCCGGTTCAAGGGCAGGGCCAAGGCGTTCGTGCGCGCCTACGCGTTCCTGTCCTCGATCCTCCCGTACAACAACCTGGGCTGGGAGGAGCGCTCGATCTTCCTGAACTTCCTGATCCCGAAGCTGCCGGCACCCGAGGAGCCAGATCTGTCGAAGGGCATCCTCGAGAGGATCGACATGGACAGCTACCGCGTCGAGAAGCACCGGATGCGGAAGATCATCCTTGAGGACGAGGACGCGGAGATCGATCCGGTCAGCACGGGCGAGGGCGGAGGCAAGGGCGAGATCGAGACCGACCGGCTGTCGGCGATCATCGAGGAGTTCAATGACCTGTTCGGCGGAATCGAATGGGGGGACCCCGACCGGATCAGCCGGACGGTCACGGTGGACATCCCGGCTGCGGTGGCGAAGGACACCAAGTTCGAGAACGCACGGCAGAACTCCGACAGGGAGAACGCCCGCGTCGAGTCCGACAAGGCGACGGAGCGGGCGGTGTTGGGGATGGTGCAGGACAACACCCAACTCTTCAAGCTCTTCGCCGACAACCCGGACTTCAAGCGGTGGCTCGCGGACACCGCTTTCCGGCTGGCCTACGAGGCGACGGGCTAAAGGAGCACGGGCGGCCTGCCGAGACATCGCGGGGGGCGCTTTTCCGCCCCATTGGCGACGACATCCGATGGCCCGGATACCTTACGAAACGTCCTGATACGTCCTGAGACATTAGGACGTTTCCGAAGGGTTGACTGCCTTGCACGCGGCCCTTCAGCGTTCCAGCATGGAGACGCCGAAGCACCAGTTCAACACAGGGGTCCGCACTTCCCTCGGGGACACGGCCGCACCGTCCCCGATGGCATTCGTGATGAAGCCTCCGATCCGGACCCTGGGGACGATCCCGCCCCCGAACGACCTCTGAGATGGGCGCGGATCGGCTTCGGAGACCTTCGTCCCCGACGGATCGATTGAAACCCATTGCGGATGGAATCCGTAGAGTGCCGCCCTTCGGGTCACCGAAGGGTGAAGGGCAACGCGATCAAACGAGGCGAAACACCGGAGGAGACGCACGTAGTCAGGTTGATCGACCCCACGGCGGAACCGGTCCCCGTGCCCATCGCCAAGGGCGCTGGCGGGATCAGTCGCCGCTCCGGCTTCGCGGGTACATGGACGGCCCGGCATCGCTGGCCACCATCCCACCGTTGGCCGCGCTTCGGGAGGCCCGTCTGAACGGGTTCCCCGGAGCGCTTGCGGTGGTGCGCCGCCACTGTATTGGCGGCAGCCGACGACGGGTCCCGGACACGTCCGCGACGGGGTTGTCGGACGCGGCTAAGGCCGGGGAGCCAGCATACCCTGGGTATAACCCAGGGGCTGGCGAGGGTCTCCGCCCCTTCGATCCCCGACAGACCCGCGCTCCGGTGGATTGCGCGGGCGGGGGCGTCGCCCCCCTTCCCCCCGTGGCGGCGCAGCCCGATGGCTAGACGCCGCCCGGTCATGGTCGCCGTCCGCCTCACGCCGGGCGAGTCCGCCGACTGGCGGGCCAAGGCGAAGGCCGCCGGCGTGCCGCTCTCGGCGCTGGTACGCCGGGCGATGGCGCGCACGCGGACGTGGACGGTCCCTGCGGCCGAGGTCGAGCGCGAGCGCACCCGGCAGGTGTCGCGCATCGGGAACAACCTGAACCAGATCGCTCGGTGGGCGAATACCCACAAGGGGGCGGTCGAGGCCGTCGAAGTGATCGCCCACCTCATCGCCATCAAGCGGGAGCTCGCGTCGCTGAAGCTCGCGGAGCGCCCGGACGCGGATGCTGATTAAGTTCCTGGCCCGCGGGACCGGTTCGGCGCGGGACGCCGCGGACTACCTCCTCGGGGAGCGGGACGCGGCCGGGAAGCCGCGCGAAGGCGTCGAAGTCCTCCGGGGCGATCCGAACGAAGTGGCCGAAGTGGCTGACTCGCTCGACTTCGAGCACAGGTACACGTCCGGCGTGATCGCGTGGGCGCCGGAGGACGAGCCGACCGACGCCGAGATCGAGGCGGTCCTGGACGCCTTCGAGGACACGGCCTGGGCCGGGCTCGAACCCGACCGCTACGCCTGGGCGGCCGTGCTGCACCGAGAGCGCGGCGGAGGCGCTCACGTCCACATCCTCGCCGCGCGGTGCGACCTGGAGACGGGGCGGAGCCTCAACAGCAAGTGCTGCTTGAGACGCATGTTGTTGTGAGCGTGTAACTTGGGAGTTTGGGTGGTTCGACTCCCGCCGATTGATTCCCGCCGATTGGGATCCTATCGGGCGCGAACCCTCCGCCGGCTTTCCAGAGCCGTCCTGAGTCGTCCCGTGTTCGCCTGCTGGTAGCAGGTCAGGACCGTCTGGGGGTTCTTCCACCCGCCGAGTTCGCAGAGCACCTTCAGCGGCTGGTCCATCAGGTCGCTGGCAAACTTCCGCCTGAGCGAGTGCCAGCCGCGCCCGCGCTTCGGTTCGAGCCCCGCGAGGGTCGCGGCCCTGTACCACCATTTCAGCGGCATGGAACGACCGAGGCACTGCGCGGGATGTGCCGACGCGGGCAGCACCGGACCGTCGCCGTTTCCGGGATTCATCCGCCGCGCCTCCTCCAAGACGGCCACCGCCTCGTCGGTCAGCGGCGTGGTGTGCTCGTAGCCGGTCTTCTCGTGCTTCGCCCGCCACAGGATGGTTCTGTCCTCGAAGTCGATATCGAACCACCGAAGGTTGCGGATGGCCCCGATCCGATGCCCGGTTTCGTGCGCGAGCACGAGCGCGACGTGGAATCGCCAGTCCACCCGGCCGGACACCTTCAGAAGCGCCCGGTATTCCTCCTCCGTCAGAACAACGCGGGTGGGGTTCTTCGCCCTGGGCTTCCTGAGGCCCTTCAGCGGGTTCCTGTCGAGCATCGGGCGGCCGTGTTCGTCCCTCGACCTCGCCGCCCAGTTCAGCACCGCCATCAGGAACGTGAGGTCCCATTCGAGGGTGCGGTTGCCCACGGGCTTTCCACTGGGACCGATCCTGCCCGCGCGCCGCTCCCGGATGAACCGGTCCCAGTCGCGCCGGGAAAGCGTTTCGGGTCTTCGGTCGCGCCCGAGGAAGTCGAGGAACATCCGCATCGCGGCCCTGTCGTGCCGCCGGTTCCGCTCCTCCTTCGTGGGCGTCACCTCGTCACCGTAGATTTCAAAAAGCCTTTCCAGGGTGAGCGGCTCGGGCTCGGCCTTCGCCTTGCCGTTCAGGTCCGGGCTTGCGAACCCGGCGGCGAACTCGTCCGCCTGCTTCTTCGCCCGGGTCCAGTCCCGGTGCCCGAGCGACCGGGTAAGCCTTCGCCCGTTCTCGCGCCACTCGACTTGGAACAGGCCGGTTTTCGGGTCCGGGAAGACCCTGACCCGGTTCCGGCCCCATTCTCCGGCGCCGTAGGAGCGCCGACTTCGTTTCGTGCGTGCCATCGTTCGATTCCTCTCGATTCGATGGACCGCACGATCTGCGCGTTTGAAACCTCGCGCCGAGCGGGCGCGTCGTCCAGAGTTGGCGGCCCGGTCCACGTTCGCGGCGGGTGCGACTCGGGCCGTCGGTTTCTGCGGTTTGCGGTGGAGCGGTGGAGTCAGATGTGTTTTTGTGTTACAAAAACCTCTGGCCGGGGGGCACCCCCGGACCCCGCACGACATCCGCGCGACCCAAGAAGGCCGCCCGGCATGGTCTGTCCCCGGAAGCGCGTCCGGAGCCGGGACGGCGTGGCTGCCGCCCGCGACCCTCCGCGTCCCGTCCTTGCGCGGCGATGCCGAACAGCCCGGCGGCCAGACTGGTCGGCGAACGGGTTCTCCGCCGCCTGAAAGCGGCGCTCGACACCCTTCCGGGACCCCGCCTCCGGGGACCGTCCGTAGGGTGTTCTTCGCGCCGCCGCGGCGGCGGCGATCTCCGGGGGTCAGAGGGGGCACGGCCCCCCGCCAGCCTCCGCAGGGGACGCACCGGAGTGTGGCCACGGGGGGTATGCTGGCTCCCAGCCTCTAACAGGTCGGGAGCCGGCCCTGCGCGCGCCCTCGCAGCGCCCGCAGAAGACGCCGGGCGGACGGTCGTCAAAGGCGAGGTCTGGGTCTCATGGCCCGAGTCTGCCCGCACCGTTAGCTGCTCCAGGATTACCCCCCGGCGCTTCGGGACAGAGCATCCGCCTGGATAAGCGTGGCGAAAACGTGCAGGGTCAGACAAGGGGGCCATCTCGTGTCGAGGGAGTTTGCGGATTCGTATGCCTGATCCGTCCCCCCGAAGGAAGCGCGAAATCTTGCGGAGCCGCACTCCGGCCCTATTAGTGGAGGGAACCACTTTGACACGGGAGGCTCGCTATGGACAACGAGATCGGGAGCGGGCAGGAAGCACTGGCGCTTGTCCGGAAGTTGCAGGCCGCGAAGGCGTACCCGGTTCGGGAGTGGTACGATTTCGGGCACCTGATCCCCACGACGGCCGGTGCGT
>CBDHCU010000002.1:0-46900 GCA_965261325.1 Dehalococcoidia bacterium | reverse complement strand
GTCGTAGCGATCCGAGGCAAAACGGGACTCTCGCAACCGGCTTTTGCCAAGAGTATCGGCGTTCCGCTTGGTACTCTCAAGAATTGGGAGCAGAGACGACGACGGCCGGTGGGGTCGGCACGCGTGCTTCTTGCGTTGATCGAAAAGCGCCCGTCGATTGTTCAGGAAGAACTCGGTCGCTAAGAGACGAAGAGGGCCGGCTGCCTTTGATCACATCCTCTTTCTCAAAACGGGTGCCGCTCAGCGGCTGGGCCCAGAGTCCCGATCCGGCCCACGGCGCTGCGGCTTATCGTGCGACGGGAACCGCGAGGGCACCGGAGGCTGGCTGGCCCTCTCCCGGGCCCGCTTCTGTTCCTCGTAAGCCTGCTCTCCGTAGATCTCCCGCACCTGCTGCAGCCGCTCCTGCTCCGCGAAGCTCCGGAGTCTCCAGTGATCGATAGGGGGATCGTAGCGAATATGGACGTTCCAACCGCCCGTCCTCGCCGCCACCTCGGCCCGTTCCTCCGACTCTTCCATGCCGCTTCGGTAGGCTTCTCCCGCCCCGCGCTCGATCGCTCGCACCTCCTCGAAGTGCGTTTTCCCCAACGCCACCCGCTCCCGCCGGTGCCGCTGCTTCAGTTCCTCGCGCCACCGTCCTAGCACTTTCGCGCTCCCCCGCAGCGCCCCGCCGAACTCTCGCAGCTCCCCCACCTCGCGCCACCGGCGCCAGCGCCCCAACACCCCGCGACCGTCTTTCGCCAGCTGCTCCCGCTGTCGGCCCTGACGTCCGTAGAGCTCCGCCCACTCCCGCCTGCTCCGGTACTCTCGATCCCCGAGCTGCTTCCCTCGCCGGCGCTGCAACCGCTCCCAGTGCGTGCGCTCCTCGGCCCGCCGCCAAGCCACCCGCTCCCGCTCCCGTTCGCTCACACCCGCTGCGATCGCTTCCCGCGGCTCCTGGTGCGGGTTCATCTTCTCCCGCCGGTGCCGCCCCGTTGAGACCGAGACCCAATCCCGCACTCGCTCCCCTCGCCCGCGCCTCGTGTTGCGGGCGACTCTCCTCAAGCACCGGATCCGCCCCTGCCCCTGTTCGTATCCTTCCGCCCACTTCGAGAGATGCAGCTTGCTCTTGCTCAACCCCGCCGCTTTCCCGCTCTCCGCGTCGACCCGGTTCACGATCACGTGCACATGCGGGTGTCCGTCACGGTGCGCCACGATCAGCGCCTGGTGCTTCTCCAGCCCCAGCGCATTCAGGCTCTCCGCTGCCGCCCGGCTCATCTCCTGCCGCTCCGGCGCCTCATCTCTGGCCCAGCTCAGCGAGTAGTGGCACACCGGCTTCTCCAGCTTCCGGCCGCGTGCCGACCCCCCCGCCAGGCGTTTGAGCTCCGGAGCCGCCTCCGCGGTGGCCGCCATCACCGCGGCCGCCCGGTCTCCCCGGCTCGTCGGCAGGTTGCGGGTATCGGTCCACTCCACCCGCTCCGCACTCTCGGGTTGGGCCTTCCCCGGCTCCCGCCGATCGTGCAGGCAGTACGCGGCGACGCCGGCGAACGAGCGGCCCAGGCCCGCCATCTTGACGACCATCAGTCCGCCTCCCCGGCCAGGAGTGCCGCCACGAGCTCGCCGACCCGTTCCACCGCCGCCCGCGTCTCGGCCGGCGCCCGCGCCGCTCCGGAGTTCAGCACCCGCGCCATCTGATTCAGATTCACCCCGATCCGGTTGAGCTCCCGGAGATCCGCCGCACCCAGCCGGCGCTCGGGCGCGATCCGCACCGGCTGCCCCAGCGCCCGGTGGCGCATGTAGGCACCCATGCTCAGCCGGGCCGCATGGGCTCGCTCCGCGAGCTCCGCCGCCTCGGCTTCCGTGACGCGCACACCGATCGTGCGCGTCCGCCGCTCCTCGTCGCCTAGACGTGGACGGGCCATGCCGAGCCTCCTTGAGAGTGCGCCTTGCCGCTTCGGCAAGGGGGCTTCGTCGCATAGTGCGGGGGTCCAGGGGTCCACCCCTGGCAAGTGGTTTTTGCATAGCAAAAACACATCTTGCTACTCTAACTATAACAATCTAAAGTATGTCCTGTAATGGGGACTCCGCAAGGACAGGAAGCAGTCACCGGAGCCGGTGACTGCCGCTCTCAGGGCCTCGAGTTCGGCCGAGACGGCCGGATCCAGGCGATTTCCGGTATCTAGGGGACTTTCTCTTTCGCTATGGCTCTGCGCTCGGTGGCGAAACCGGTCTTTAACAGAGAGAGGGAGTGCCGGCGGCGCGCTCGCGACCCTCTGGGGAGCGCCGCCGCCCGGCATCTCCTCCCCTCCCTCCTCCTGTCGGAGTCGGGGTCGGGGTGGAGATGGGGTCGGGGTGTTGTGCTGCAATGACTTACGCGAACGCCGTTCTCCGGTTGCGCAGGTCAGATTCTCCGGTTGCGTAGGTCAGATTCTCCGGTTGCGTAGGTCAGATTCTCCGGTTGCGCAGGTCAGATTCTCCGGTTGCGCAGGTCCTCGGATGGCCGCCGCCGCCGCCTCGGGGACGATCAGCCAGCCGCGCCGACCATCCTGGGTGGTTGCCGTCCGGGTCAGGATCTCGACCCCAGCCAGGTCCTCCCATGCGGCGTCCTGGTTGGCCCGCGTACGGTTCTTCTTGTCTTCGGACCCGAACGCCAGCCGCCGCCGGGCCTCCGCTGTCAGAACGGGGTAGTGCGCGGGGTCGGAGCTCCACAGGTGGACGCTCCGGTTGCGGGGGTGGCGTCGGCGGGTAACGCCCGGACGCCAGGCGACGGAATGCGCCGCGATGTACGCCCGGAACTTCGGCCCGGACACCAACCGCAACCGCGCCAGCTCCAGCCGGTCGATCACCGGGCCATGGGCCGCCCCGTCGGGCAACTCCACGTCGAAGATCACCTGCCGGTCCAGGTACTCGGGCCGGTAGTCCGCCGGGGGGATCTTCCTCACGGCGACGGCCCGCCAGAGGTCGCCGTTTTCCAGAGGCAGCCACAAGTCGCTAGCGTTCAGCGCCGCGGCCCGGACCCGCTCCCAATCGCCAGGCCGATTACCGGTCGGGCCTGGCCGCCAAGTCGGGCCGAACAGGAAGTCGCGGAGCTCGCGGACGGTCGTAACGAGCCTCCCGCGGCTCACCCGGACACGGTGGGGCGTCAGGATGCACGCGCCGATGTAGACGGCCAGTTCCAAGGGAGCGCCTCGGCCCTGGGCCATGGTGGGGACGCCGTAGCGGTCCACGAGCTCGAGCAGGGGGACGCGAGGACCTTCCGGAGCCGGGAGTAAGGGCAGTTGCCCGTCCGCCGGCAGGTCTTGGTCAAGGTCGACAATTCCCCCGAAGGCGAGCCGGCCGGCCTCCCGAGCTGGATGCTCCCGGACGGATGCCGCGACCGGGAGAATCGGGTCGGGCCGTGATTCGGGGCGTACCTCAGGAGGCGTCTGGGCTTCCTCCCCAACCTCCGGAGCGTCCAGAGGTCGCGTCTGGATCCGAAGGGCCTCCAGCCGCTCCCGATGCGCCTCTGCCTCCACGAGTTCGCGCTCCTCGAGGAGGCTCTGACGCCCCTCCTCGGTCAGGCTCTTGGCCAAGGCCTCGGTCAGGTAGTCCGTCAGCTTCGGTTTATGCGGCTCGTTCACAGTGTCCTCCTAGACAGACAGGTGTACACACTGGCACACGATTATTTGCTGGCGATCGTGGAGAGACGTCGGCTCTGAAAGAGTAAATCAAGCGCTTCGCCTAAGAGCTTCTGATGGGACGTGTCTTCGTCTACGGCGAGTTGGCGTAGCTGTTTCGCGACTTCGGGTGGGAAATGGCCGCCGATGTGCTTGGTGCCCGTCCGTGAGGGTTTGAGCGTCGAGGTCCCGAATTGGTCCCTGGTATACCTTCAGCAAACCGTCATAGTGTCCCCCGATGACTGAGCCGACAGCACCCAGGTCTACGCCTCGGTAGAGCACGATGTCCATCCCGTTCACCAGAAGGGGAGCCGGATTAGGGAGCGGTGGTGCCGGGCCCCTGAGCTGACCTGTCGGCCCACTCGCACAGGCAGCTGTGCCGGTCAAGCCGAGGGCAATGAGTGCGGTCCTAGCGTGTCTGGTCATGACGCATCGAGTGAATCTGCAAGCTGTTAGCAGCCCCACATGCTACCTCTTCAGGCGACGGAAGACAAGATTCCGGGTTGACAAGGTGGCAACCAGTCGCCACCTTGTCGCGCATGAGATCGGTTGGAATAAAGGTGCTCAACAACCGTTTGAGCGAGTATGTGCGGCTGGCGTCATCGGGCGAAACCGTTCTGGTGACAGACCGTGACCGGGTCGTCGCGGAAATTGGGCCACCGAGAGAAACTAGGAGCCCGATGCTTGCCGATGCGATGCTTGCCGATGCGATGCGCAAGGGCTGGTTAACGCCGCCAGTACTGCCCGTCTCCGAGGAGACTCCTCCGTCGGCACCGGTGGCACCACTCCGCGACCTTATCGCTGAATTGGAGAGCGATAGAAGCGAACGGTGATCTACCTCGACACCTCCGTTGTGCTTGCCCAGCTGCTGGCCGAAGACCATCGCCCGCCCGCCTCGCTTTGGAGCGAGACTCTGGTGGCCAGCCGGTTGATGGAGTACGAGGTCTGGACCCGATTGCACGCGCGCAAGCTTGCCGATTCCCACGGCGAGTCGGCCCGCAGGCTCACCGGACAAATCGCGCTGCTGGAACTGTCGCCGCCGGTGCTTGAACGCGCTCTGGAGGCCTTTCCCGGGTCTGTTTCCGTGCGCACGCTTGATGCCCTGCATCTGGCGTCATGCGAATACCTGCGCAATCAAAACCAGTCGGTCGCACTTGCCAGCTATGACCACCGGATGAACGCCATCGCGCGTGCCATGAACATCCCCCTCTTTGATTTGGACCATTCCTGAACCTGCACGGCAACGTGCATCGGTCATAACCAATCCGACGTCTTGTTCAGAGCTTCCCTAGTGGGAAGTCGCTGGGCACCTTCACCCCACGGGGAACGTTCTGAGCAGGCTGGCCCTCACGAACCCATTTCCGGAACGCGGATGCTTGAGTGCACCGGAGGTTCCGACTCCAGTGCCTCCGTCAGGAGGCTCCGTTGCCGCAGGCCAATTCGGTGTCCCGACGAGTGAAGGCGGACCCGGATACGGAGCCTGTCAACCCGGATGAGACACTTGGGGGAATCAATTAGAGAGCAATCTCCTGTGTAGTGAGGGAGGGGCTTGGAGGATTGATCCAGACGGCCTCCGGGAGTGATTTAGGCTTCGGCTCACCGGAGACGAAGCGCTCGAAGCTGCTCGAGTTCCTCGCCAAGCAGCCTGTTTGCCGGGTCGCAATGGAAGTGTGCGCCAGCGCCCACCATTGGGGGCGGCAGATCCAGGAGCTCGGCCACGAAGTCCGCCTGATTTCCCCGGTGTATGTGAAGCCTTATGTGAAGAGGCAGAAGAACGATGCCAACGACGCCGGGGCGATCGTCGAGGCGGCCCAGCGGCCGACGATGCGGTTCGTGGCCGTGAAGACCGAGGAGGAGCAGGCACGCTCGGTGGTGTTCCGGGCCCGGGAGCTGCTGGTGCGCCAGCGGACGCAGACGATCAAATGCGCTGCGGGGTCACCTCGCGGAGTTCGGACTCGTCGTTCCGCTCGGGATCCACAACGTCGGGAGGCTGGAAGAGGCGTACGCGGAGTGTGAGGAGTTCTTCCCGGTGCTGGTACCCCCCGCGATACGCCTCCTCATCGAGCGGATCCACGACCTGGATGCGGAGATCGATGAGATGGACCGGGAGATCCGTCGGATCGTGAGGGAAGACGAGGCGCTCCGGCGCCTGATGACGATCCCGGGGGTGGGAGAGCTCACGGCGATGGCGGTCCACACCTTTGCGCCACCGATGGAGAGCTTCCGCACGGGGCGCGACTTCGGGGCATGGGTAGGGCTCACGCCGCGTGAATCCTCGACGGGTGGCCGCCAGCGGCTGGGGCGAATCACGAAGATGGGTCAGCGCGACATCAGGAGGCTCCTGTACCTGGGGGCGACGTCGGTCATCTCGAGTGCCATCCGGCGGGGGGAGGTCACCGATCCCTGGCTTCGGCGGATGCTGGACGAGAAGCCGAGGAAGGTGGTTGCGGTGGCACTGGCCAACAGGATGGCGCGCATCATCTGGGCCGTGACGGTGAAGGGGGAGAGCTACAGGGCACGGGGAATGACAAGGGTCGTTGAGGCTGCAGCGTAGGGTTTGCAAGTCAGATCAGTGTAGCGAGGAGGCGTTGGCCAGACCTGGAACCCGGAGGAGGCGAGAGATGAGATCATCGGGGGTGACGGCTCGATCACCCCAATGGGCATGAGCTGGGAAGGTCCCAACTGGAGAGGGCAGGCAGGACGGCGGACAAGGTAGGGGCAAACGGTCGGCAAGACGGGGTCGGAAAAACCAGTAGCCTACGATGGGCCACCGAGCCCGCCATTGCGATTTGGATCCGATCTCACGAACACCATACGGGCCCGCGGCCAGAAATGTGCCGCACCAAGAGGCCGCACATACGACCGTACCTGACCTGACTGCCACCGACTTCGGTACGACGTCAGGCTTGCCAACCAGGGGGGCGTCCACATACGTGGGCTGGCTCCCGTGCGCTAAACAAACTCTTCCGCCGGACCAGGCCCCCGAGCGGTTCCGCTCTAGGTATCGTGGCAATGCCGCTTCAGATTGCGCGGCTTACGCGACAGACCCACCGCGTTCCAACGAAGAACTCGGGCATTCGGCGTCCGCAGAAGTAAACTGCGCGGGGCTCGTATGCTCTTCATCCTACTCGTGTTGGGTCTCCCTCTCTGCCAACTTAGGTGAGACACGGAACGAGTAAAGAATTAGAGTAGGGCGAAGGCAGAGAAACCGAGAGAGAATGGAAGAGAATGGAATAGCCCCACTATTTTGGGAGGGTAAGCGAAGCGCGGCAGCCGTCCCGGACCCGGAGGTCGTGGATAAGCCGATCCGCCGCCGGTTCGCTCCGTCGTATAAGCTGCGGATCGTCGAAGAAGCGGACCGGTGCACGGAGCACGGAGAGATCGGCCGACGGCCTGGGTCCGTCACGACTGGCCGACGAATCTCTGTCACGCGCACGACGTAAGCGGTGAATCGCTCGCCCTTACGCATTGGTGGCGGCAATCCATCACGTGGGCGCATCGGCTTTCAGGATCGCTACCAACTGGCCCCTCAAATGTTGCTGTCGGGCTGCTAATTCTCTCGCCGGGAGTCCGCTTCTCGGCATTGCTTTTGAAATACCAGCGATAGCACCCTTTCTTGATACCTGTAATGGAGGTTTTCCCGTAGGGGCAAAACGACGTTGCAGTTTTGCAGCCATCGATGTTGCAGTTTTAACGACTGCCTCCAGGACCCTTGTGCCACAACGAATCCCGGCTGCACGGAACGCGGCGTAACCCCTCCAAACGGTCGTACGGGACACACCAACGATCTCAGCAAGCCGTTGGTACTGGACCGTTAGCTTGCCTTTTCTGGTCGTGTAGAGGCGATCCCAACACAAGAGCCTGAATCCGGCCCGGCCGATAGCCCTCAACGTGCCCTCAAGGTTGTGGACCTCGACCTGAGCGTAATGGCCTTTCCGATGGCGCAAGGTCTCGGTCGGCCTCCACACGCCATCGGCGTTCACGGCTGCTAGCCCTTCGGCTTCAAAGGCTTGCAGGTGGCGACGTATCGTATCGGGAAACAGCCCGGTCGATTCAGCGAGTTCCCGAACCGTCAAGCCCAGTGTCTTGCGATGGCTACGCCTTAGAAGCGCGCACAGCGCGCACAGTGTCACCAAGAAAGCGCCATGGCCCCATCGTTCTATGTGCGGGCGGTCTAGATTTGCGTAACGAGATCCGATCCGCGATAGCGGAGTATCTACGGATATCGTTCTGCCGAGCAGCGCCGTGATTGGATCGTGTCTGGAGTCTTGCCCGGAAGAGGGGTGGGCTAGAGAGCCCTTCTTGCGCACCGGGAGATCGGGCGGTAGAGTCTCGTGCCCTCGATTTTGAGGGGCCGAAGGCTTATCTTCGGAATGTGCTCTCATGAGTGTTCGCCTCATGTTGGCGCGGTAGTCCTGCCACCTTGCCGGATATGGCAAAGTCGGAAGACGTGACGCTCGACCCTTTGAACCAGGGCCGGGCGTTGCGCGTTTCAGGAATGTAATTCACTCATCGGCCGCCACCAATCCCGAGAGCGCGGCGGCCTCGGACGTCCCTTTCGGCCTAAGCCACCGGAGGGGGTTTTTACGTCCACAGCTTAAGAGTCAGAAATGGACTGGGAAATATGGCGATTTACCTGCGTTGGGTTGTCACCTGCAAACCCAACCTCCACGCCTAAGCGACGGCCTTCTCAACGGGTAGGTAAGAGGCCGTGCCATCGGCGGATCAATGAAGGGCCTGCGCGTTGAGATCGTCGTCCGACGTGAAGGTGCGCCCGTAGAAGAAGCCATTGCGCAGCCCGTCGAAGATGTTGCGACAGTGTTGGCACGAGCAGGGCACGAATCCGGCGGTCCCCGTACCCCCTCGGGGGGGCCTCTTCGTCGATCCTGGGCGATCCTAGGGCTTCGGTTTCGGAGCTCGGGGCCGGTTCCGGCGGTTTCGGGGAGCTGCCGTCCGTCTGTAGCGCCGTATCGCCTCATGGGACAGTCCAGCCGCCCCCGCGATGGTCCGGAGGCTGTAGCCGGTTTCGATGGACTCCCGGATGGCCGCCGCCAGCCCGTCGCGGGCTTCCGCCAGGCGTTGCGCCGCGTGGTCCACGTCGCGGGCGGCCGCCGTCACGCGGTCGATGCTGGGGCCGTCTCGGCCGAGACGGGTTTTGTCAACCCGCGTTGACAGCGCCGGTGTGGTCATTCGTCCCGCTCGAGGGGCCAACTCACTTGGCCCTCTCAGAGCGCTTCCGGGTGGCTTCCAGTGCTCGCCGGATCGCGCTCCTCATCCATTCGGCGGGGTTCTGTTCGTCCTGTCGCGCTGCGTCATGAATCCGCGTTCGCCACCCGTCCGGACAACGAATGCTGATAACTTCCACCATGAACCTGTCTGTCTGTCCCGTCATGACACCCCCTTTCGTTGAGTTCTCTACCACGAAACGGTAAGGTAGTGCGCTCTTTATCGGGGCAGAGTTGGGGGCAGCCTATAAGGTTCTAAGGGCATATGACCAGAGGAGGCATTTCATGCGGCTTGTTTTGGCGGGGTTGGTTCTGGGCTCTGCGATCGGCCTGGTCGCATGCGGTGACGACTCGACGGGGCCCGACGAAGACTCACTGACCCGGGAGGAGGCGCTCGCGCTCGTGAAGGCGGCGACGAGCCCGGGATTTGAAGTCATCACCGAGAACTCGGCTCTTGGGGGCGAGATCCTAGACCCCGGGAGCCTCATCCAGGAAGAGTTCACTGCGCCCTGCTTGATGGGTGGAACGGTGACTGTGAACAACCTACAGGCCGAGTTCATGGGAGATCCAGACAGCGACGAAGACGTTTCCGTGTCCCTGTCGATGACCCTGATACACTCGGACTGCGTGGTCACGCCCGAGGATACCGGGCTCGCGCTCACCCTGAACGGCGCGCCCAACCTGGCCATAAGTCTCGCACTGTCCATCATGGGCGACCTTGGGTTCGCCTTGAGCGGCGAGGTGGATGGTACGGTTCGCTGGGCCACGGACGACGGTCGGAGCGGATCCTGCCGGATAGATCTGGACATAGAGGCGGAGATCGGCCCATCCGGGTTCACTTCGACCCTCACCGGGCAGGCATGTGGAGCTCAATTCACAGAGTCAGACGCGGGGATGTTCAGCTTCTGATGAATACGGGGCAAGGACTGTCGCGACCGTGGGCGACATCCTACGGGAGCTCGAAGAGGAAGGGACGAAGGAACTCGATCGCGCGCGTGTGAGCCCCTGCCCCTATAAGGGCGGTGATGTCATGGCCAGCACCAGCATAGAGGTACCACTCAAAGTCCTGATCTGTCTTTCCCGCCGCATCCATCGCCTCGATCAACCGGTAGGCCTGGCTGACGGCCACGACCGTGTCCTCTGTCCCGTGGTGTAGTTGGACCGGCGGGAGCCGATCCACGAAGTACACTCCGGAACGGCGGACGAGCTCGAGCCGAGCCTCTGCATCGGAGAGAACACCCAGCTTCCAGGGCAAGACGAGGATCTCATTGAGGTAATCGAGACCGGGGAGATCCCGCAGCTCGCCGTCGAGGGCCTCCTCGAAGATCTCACGTGCATATTCATCGAACAGGTCCGTCAGGCCGAAGAACTCGACAACAGCGTCGATCCTCGGATCGCGCGCAGCCGTCAGGAGACCCACACCGCCCCCCCGGCTGAACCCCACGATGGCCACCCTCTCCTCGTCGAGCTCCGGCGCCTGCTCGAGTGCGACGGAAAGGAGTGAGATGGTATCGTCTACGTCCCGGTCCCAGGGGCTAGGCGGACCTTCGGAAAGGAACACCTGGTCCCCGAGCCGGAGGGGCTCCGACCGATACGACGGTATTACCAAGGCCGCACTCAGATCCTGGAGCTGAAGGATCTGATTCAGCAAGAACGTTTCCTCGATGTCCACGCCGCCGTCCCCGCCGTGGGCGTAGAGGATAACGGGAAGCGAGCCGGGTTCCGCGCCCACCGGAGTCACCACGGCCCCGTAATGCCTGAGCCCACCCACGGTGTGAGAAAGGATCCGGACCCTGACGGATCCCAATCCCGCGGGAACCTCAGAGTCCAGTTCAGTGCGAACCCCGCTGACTTCGGGGGTTCGGGTATCCCATTCCTCCTTTACCTGTGTGATCTCATCCGCCGTGGGCTGGGCAAAAAGGGCGTCGAGGTCCGCTTCACCGCTGCCCGCTTCTACGGTGACCTCGAAGGTCTGGTTGGCGCTGAGGCCGCCGGGATCGGTCGCTGTCACCGTGATGGTCGCGCTCCCCGGAGCCTCGCCGATCACCTTGAGATCGCTTCCGGAGACGCTCGCCGTGGCAACGCTTGAGGCGTCCGAGGTGGCCACGTATCTGAGGGCGTCCTCATCGGGATCGGAAAACGCCCCGGAAATGTCTACCGTTGCCTCCGTGTTCTCTACCAAGACCTGGTCCGGAATCGCACCCGACACCGTAGGCGCCCGGTTGGCGCTGTTGACGGTGACCTCGAAGGTCTGGTTGGCACTGAGGCCGCCGGGATCGGTCGCTGTCACCGTGATGGTCGCGCTCCCCGGAGCCTCGCCGATCACCTTGAGATCGCTTCCGGAGACGCTCGCCGTGGCAACGCTTGAGGCGTCCGAGGTGGCCACGTATCTGAGGGCGTCCTCATCGGGATCGGAAAACGCCCCGGAAATGTCTACCGTTGCCTCCGTGTTCTCTACCAAGACCTGGTCCGGAATCGCACCCGACACCGTAGGCGCCCGGTTGGCGCTGTTGACGGTGACCTCGAAGGTCTGGTTGGCACTGAGGCCGCCGGGATCGGTCGCTGTCACCGTGATGGTCGCGCTCCCCGGAGCCTCGCCGATCACCTTGAGATCGCTTCCGGAGACGCTCGCCGTGGCAACGCTTGAGGCGTCCGAGGTGGCCACGTATCTGAGGGCGTCCTCATCGGGATCGGAAAACGCCCCGGAAATGTCTACCGTTGCCTCCGTGTTCTCTACCAAGACCTGGTCCGGAATCGCACCCGACACCGTAGGTGCCCGGTTCGTGGGCGGTGCGAGAGGGCTGGTGGGCGTCTGACTTCCACCGTCGCCGCACCCGGCGACGAACAAGAGCACTGGAGCAAGCAGTATCGCACGATGCATAAAGCCTTCCCGACTCAGTGTGGACAGCGGACCACGATCTCGCACCGCATCGCCTCTGGGGCGATGTCCAAAGCTTTCCAGTAAACGCGACATGGCGCAGGTGTCAACGCCGGTTGAAAAAGTTACAAACGTGGCGGGTGAAAATGTTACACCCGGCGGAGCAGCTGTCGATGGTAATAGACCCGCACCGGCACCTATCGCATTTTGACACCGAAGGTCGCGCCTGCCCCGAAGGCCCCCGAAGCGCTACGGCCCGATCCCTTCTTCTTGAATCTGCCCAAGCTTAACGGCCCTTACCCCAGGCTTCAGGAGGCCGTTGGACTAGCACAATAGGTGGTACCACTATTGGGGGCCGGTCAGTCGGAAATCTTACGGACGTGTCCGCGGGCTGTGTGTGCGGGTGTTCACCCCTCACCTTTTGGGCACAGATCCCAACGCGCGGCGACACCAAGGCATAGCGTGCATATGTGCACACTTGCAGGTGTTCACCCCTCACCTTTTGGGCACAGATCCCAACGCGCGGCGACACTAAGGCATGGTGTGCATATCGGAACCTGTCAACGATAGTGAGACACTCTTCGGGATTAATTAGAGAGCAATTTCCTGTGTGGTGAGGGATAGGATGGGAGGATTGATCCAGACGGCCTCCGGGAGTGGTTTTTGCTTCGGCTGACCTGAGACGAAGCGGTCGGGATGAGCTGCCCAGGCCGTGCGGAGCACGGCCTCCCTGCGGGCGATGATCTGATCGGCCTGACCGAAGTGGACCTGTTCGGGAGTCAGCATGGAGATGCCGCCATGGCGGTGCTCGGCATTGTACCAACGGAAGAACGAGCGACAAAAGGTCTTGGCCTGGGTCTGGTCGTCGAACCGCCCGGGAAACGACGGATGGTACTTCAAGGTCTTGAACTGAGCCTCGGAGAACGGATTGTCATCCGACACCTGGGGTCGGCTTAACGAGCGGGTCACGCCGAGATCGGCCAGTAGCTGAGCCGTGCATTGGCTTGTCATCGGAGCTCCCCGATCCGAGTGCAGCGTCAGGACCTGCGGCTGGACGCCATGCTTCAGGCAACTCTGCTGGATCAGCCGGCCGGCCAGAGCAGAGTTCTCCCGGTCCGCCACCATCCAGCCCACGACGTAGCGGGTGTAAATATCCATGATGACGTAGAGGTAGAAGTAGCTCCACTTCTTCGGCCCGAGCAGCCGCGTGATGTCCCAGGACCAGACCTGGTTCGGGCCCGTCGCCATCAACTCCGGCTTCTGGTACTCGGGATGGCTGCGCTGCGCCCGGCGTTCCTGAACCGGCACCTCGGAGGCCAGAACGCGATACATCGTACGTTCCGAGCACAGATAGACGTCCTCGTCGAGCAGGGTCGCCACCACCTCGGCGGGCGAGCGGTCCACGAACCGCTCCGAACAGAGCGTGCCGAAGACCTCGTCCCGTTCCTTCTCGCTCAAAGCCCGGGCAGGCGTCGGGCGGGGCTGCTGATGCCCGGTCGATGGCCTGAGACGACGGTAGAACGTGGCTCGGGCCACCGACAACGCATCGCACGCGGGCTTCACCCCTACGTGCGTAGCCAGCTCCTCGGCCGCCTTCATGAGTTCGTCCCGTCCTCGAGGCTCAATCCCAGCAGCCCTGCAACTTTTCCCTGGACGTCGATGATCAGGTGCGCTTTCTCGAGCTCCTTCTCGAGGCGCGTGTTCTCGCGCTCCAACTTGCGCACCTTCTCCTCCAGTGGATTCCGCTCCGGCTTACGGCCTCGTTTCTTCGACAACGCTTTCAGCGACCCCGTATGCGCCGCCTTGCGCCACGTCGTCAGATGCGACGAATACAAGCCCTCGCGCCGCAGGAGCTGCCCTACCTCTCCGGGCTCCGTACACCGGTCCGCTTCTTCGACGATCCGCAGCTTGTACGACGGAGCAAACCACCGGCGCAGCGGCCGATCCACTACCTCCGGGTCCGCAGGATCTGCCGCGCTTCGCTTGGCCTCCCCCGATCCAGGGGCGATCCCATTCTCTTCCATTCTCTCTCGCAGTCCCAGCATGTTCCGTTTCTCTGCCTTCGCCCTACTCTAATTCTTTGGCCGCTCCGTGTCTCACGTACATTGGCAGAGAGGGTATGTGCACACTTGCAGGTGTTCACCTGTTTGCAATCATTGGCATCTTGCGACTCTGAAAGAGCATGTCGAGCGCTTCGGCCAAGAGCTTCTGGTTGGACGTGTCTTCGACTGCCGCGATCGTGCGTAGCTGCCTAGATACTTCTGGCGAGAAGTAGCCGCCGATGTGCTTGGTGCCTTGCCTCGACGGATTCATCGGCGCCTTCCCTCCTTCACTGCGTTTCTGAGGTGGATCGGGCTCCGGAGTCGCCGGTTTCTTAAGCGCGCTTGCGAAGTCTGTCATGGGCTCGGTCCCTTCCGACGTGCAGGTGTGCACACGTGAATGCGTGCAGATCAGAGACTTCCTTGGCAGCCTTTCCCTTCGGCTGGAATTCTTGGGCCGTGAGGCCGGTAACAAGAGAGCGGGCGTAGGCCACGCGGCTCACAAGCCGGGTAGGAGCGACATCAATGCCAAGGCTCGCGATAGTAGCAGCGGCATCGTCCGCTTCACGGCCTTGAGGGGATACGGCATTCAGGACCACGAAGACAGGCGTACCCGTGGTCTGTACGAGATCGAAGCTGGTCGAGACGGCTTCGAGATCGAGGATAGCCGGGCGGCAGGGAATCAGGATCAAGTCGGAGGCCTTCGCAGCATCAAGGACACCGGCGGGAGAAGATGAACCCGCACCAGGAGCCGCTGCGTTGCGGGAGTCTCGATGCTGACGCGGGTCAGTATGCCCGCGTCTCCTTGCGCACCGAGGAGTCGGGTGGTAGACTCTCCGTCCCTCGATTTTGAGGGGCCGAAAGTGTATCTTTGGAAAGCGTCTGCATGGAGGTGGATCCATGTTGGCGCGGTCGTCCCGCCGCTTGCCGCATCTACGGCCAGTCGGAAGACGTGACGCCGATTCCCTCTCATGGGCGAATCGGCGTTGCGCGTTTGTATAAGGTAAACTACTCATCGGCGGCCACCAATCCCGAGATACTGGCGGCCTTCTCAACAGATATCCCGGCCTCGGTCAACCGCTTGAAGGCGGACGCCCTGCCTACGATGTCGCTGCCGTAGAGCGCCTCGAAGCCCATTGACAGCCCCGGCAGGTTCAGCTTGTCGGCAAGCTCGGCCGCGCAGATCCGGCCCAAAGGCGCAACGTGGCAGTGCACCCACCTTCTCAGGCTCTCGCGTTGACTGGTTCCATCCGCGCTTGCGGTTAGGAGCGCGGACGGCACCGAACAGGCCTTCATGATGCGCGCTCCCGTCTCTGAGGCGAGCGCTTGGCAGTCCGGAGAATTGGGGCCAACCCTCCCGACGTGCTGAGAATCCTGCATCGGCGAGGCGGCTTTGTCGCCATATCCGCCCATTTGAGTTTCGGCCATCACTACGCCGCCTCCCGCAGCTTTCAGGTCCGCCCGGAGCGTCGCGGTGGAGTCGGCCTGGCCGTCGGCTGGCGACGGGATCACGTGAGCGACGGGTGCGCCGGATTCTTCCTTGAGGCGCGTCAGGAGGCTCGACAATAGCTCCGCATCCAACCCGGCCCGTCTGAGTGGTCCCACGCCGCGCCACGGCCGCGCCGGATCGGCGCTGTACCGAATGTGGACCACCCCGGCCGCCGGGATCGAGCGGCTGACCGAAGCGTCCGGCCCGTGGAGGCTGACTCGGTAGATCCACTCGGACGGATCGGGACTCGTGCCCGACACGTCGTGGTCACCGACGGGCAGCAGCTTGAGCCCGTCTGTTCCTACGTCGATCACGTGCAAGGATTCGCCGCTCACGATCAGGTCGCGGCGCCGCGTTAGGACCGCCTCGGTGTGGGACTCCAAGAGCCGGTGAGCCGTCAGGTTCAGTCCGTCTGAGCCCACAGCGCCCAACTCATGGAGCGCGGCAACAACGAGTAGCTGTAGGTCGTGGGCTTCCGCCAAAACCTGCCCGGCGGTGATGCCCGGCAACTTGGCAGCTAATGCCTTCGCCTCATCGGCGGTCTTGCGCGGTACGCGCACCAACGTCGGGTGAACGGCACGACTCGGACCCGGCGGCGCATCGCCTCGGACGTATCCTTGATAACCGGCAAGTGGTTGCCCATGAGCGCCAGCTTGCAGCGCGGTTGAAACTCGAAGCTATCCTGCCTCATGAATCGGGCGCGCATCGTGTCGCCGCCCGTGAGGCGCTTCAGTGCGCTTTCAGCCCACGGCCGGCCCGCCTCGGTCTCGCTGGCCGTCACGGGTCGCGGCCCGTCCAGCGCCGCTATCTCGGTCGAATGGCGGTCCCCCCGCGCCTCGGTAAACGTGTCCATGCTTGCGGCTTGCGAGTATTCGCCCATGATCCAGGCCCACGTTTCTAGGAAGGTGCTTTTGCCGTTCGCACCCGCGCCGTAGACGTAGATCAAGGTGTGCTCCGATGTGTGGCCCGTGAGCGAGTAGCCCATGAATCGCTGAAGGAACGAGATCAGGTCTGCATCTTCGCCCGTGGAGTCGTTCAGGAACCGCAGCCACGTCGGACAGGCGAGCGGGCCGGCGTCCGGGTCAGGCCCCTTCTCGCGGTCGGGAGACACAGAAGCTTGCAGCGATATGCGGTCGTCAGAGTGCGGAGCCCTACGGCTCCATCCGTCCCGGCCCTGCAGGTAGATCGTCGCGTCCGGCACGCCCAGGACGTCCGGGTCTTGGTCGAAGTAATCGACGGGAACCGCATGGGTCTGGTCCGCTTGCGCGAACTTCTCGACACCGGCAGCGAACGCGGCCCGCTCGATGCGCGCCCGCCCCTTGCCTTTCGTATCGGCCGCGATCTTCCGGGCGAAGTCGAACGGCCGCCGGGTCTCGTCTCGAGCCCACCGGTCTCCCGCCCATTCGTACCAGCGGTTCTTGGCCGTCACGTAGCGCAGCGTCGAGCAGTGGGAGCGCCATGGGGCGGTCAACTGGCCCGGTCCCGGTTCGCCTCGGTATCCTTGCGGAAACAGCTTGAGCAGGTTCTCCATCGGGCCGGTGTGGACTGGAAGGTGCGGCCACACCGGCAACACGGCCTGGGCGGGTGAGTGCGCGCCCACTCGCGCTTTGCGGATCTCTTGGTGGCCGTGTGCTCCCGAAGCTCAGCGTTGTGTTGCAGCGCGTCTGCCCTGGACCGTGCCCTGCTTTTGTCGCGGCACTCAACGCAAGTCTTGTCGGGCTTCCACGCCGGACGGACGCCGCAGAGATAGCACAGTCCACACTCCCGTAGGCGCTTGACTTGAGCGCGCTGGACGTCCGGGTCGTAGTAGTGAGGACCGAAGTATCCACGCCTCGAGCCAGCGGCCCCCGCGTCAGGAACTCTGTTTGGAAGGGCTCGAGCTCCAGAAGGCTTGCTAAGAAAACGGGATGGTTGGTTTCCCTCATGTTGCTCTATCCGGGCTCAGAGGTCTCCGTGGGTTTCGTGTCCCTCGGATCTGGTTCGTCTCGTGGGTCAGGTGAACGATCGGAGCGCACGCCGAGCTCGGAGTCCTTGAGCGCGTCGATCAGCTCCTCGAATGTCTTCCCCGTTTAAGGTCCTCTATGGCGCTACCCTCCCCCCCCCATCAGGACAGTTAGGACTGTTTTCACGTAACCCCCCTTAGGCGGGCGCGTGCGCGCGGGTGAATCACATATCTAACAGAGGGTCCTAACCGTCCTGAGTTAATCCACAATTCACTTTCTGTACCCCTGGTCTTGGTCTATCTGTTGCGCATCGGCGCGGGTCACTATGCCACACCAACGGATCGTCCCGCCCACCTTCTCGCGGGTCGTGCCCGGCATCTTGGCGAGCGCCCGGCCCGAACGTGGTTGAGTTGCCGGAGGTGTACACACTGGTACACAATTATTTGCTGGCGATCGTGGGGAGACGTCGGCTCTGAAAGAGTAAATCAAGCGCTTCGCCTAAGAGCTTCTGATGGGACGTGTCTTCGTCTACGGCGAGTTGGCGTAGCTGTTTCGCGACCTCGGGTGGGAAATGGCCGCCGATGTGCTTGGTGCCCATCCGTGAGGGTTTGAGCGTCGAGGTCCCTCCCCTGCTCCGCTTGGGCCTTTTCGGTTCTTCATTAGCGGGCTTCCTCTTGCTAAGCGCCTCTTCGAAGCTTGGCTTTCCGGCCATCGGCTCGTGTCTCCTTTCGAGAAGCGTACAGGTGTATACACATGAAGGTGTGCAGGGCAGCGGTCTCCTTCGCAGCCTTGTCGTTCGGGCGAAACTCCTGGGCGACTTGACCGACCATGAGTGAGCGGGCGTACGCCACGCGGCTCACCAGGCGCACGGGCGCTACGGCAAAGCCCCGGGCTTCGATCGTTCTGGCCGCGTCGTCTGCTTCACTGCCCACGGCCGCCACACCGTTCAGAACAACGAATTGCGGCGTCTTCGTCGTGGCGATCAGTTCACACGTCCTAAGACAAGGCTCGATGTCGAAAATGGTCGTACGGGCTGGAATAAGGACCAGGTCGGCCGCCTTGGCAGCGTCGAGCGCTACGCGATCAGCGTGGGGGGCCGTATCGAGGATCACCAGCGATCCTTGAGGGCCCTCCGCTTGCTCAACTTCCTTCATGGCGAAGAGCAGGCGACTTGAATGAGCGGAGAGAACGGGGGGAGTGCCGGCCTCACGGCGATCGGCCCAACTTGCGGCTGATGCCTGCGGATCGAGGTCTATTACGGCCGTGTCGCGTTCTCGGCTCGATGCAACGGCCAGATGAAGGGCCAGGGTACTTTTCCCTGAACCGCCTTTCTGGCTGATGATCGCTACGGTCTTCATGCGTCCTCGTGGGGTCGGTCTGTACACGCGAAGGTGTGTACCTGTAGGTATATCACGGACCCGCCGTGCGGACAAGACGGGGAGCGCCAGAAGCACGAGCTAGTGGTAAACGCGGGCCAACTTCAATCAGATGTTGATCCGCGACGGCATCGCGGAGGTCGAGCGAACGCGGCAGTCTGGGCGAATGGGCTACCGTCCGCTAACCCGACTCTCGTCGCCCCGGCGCTCGGAAGCGATGGTCGGAGCGCGTCGTTTCGAGCGGGTCGGCAGCCGGAAGGACCACAGGAACGGCACGTACCTCAGGCGCCTGCTCACGAGCTTGGGTCAGATCGACGTGATGGGCCGCTACCGGCGCAGGAGTGAAGAAGTGGACGAGATGATGGTGGAGGCCTACGTGAGCGGTGTGTCGCAGCGCAAGATGTGCGACGTGACCGAAGCACTGCTGGGTGAGCGCGTGGGACGCTCGACGGTGAGCCGGGTCGCGAAGCGGCTCGATGGGGCCGTAGAAGCGCTGCGGAGCGCACCCATCGAGGGGCCTCACCCTTATCTGTATCTGGACGCGACGTTCCTCGATGCGCGCTGGGCCAGGAAGGTCGAGAACGTGAGCGCGCTCGTGGCCTACGCGGTGGATCCGGACGGTCACCGCCGGCTCCTGGTGCTCGTGGAGCGAGCCGACGGTGACGATCCCAGCATGGCCCCCAGCTCCACCCATAATACCTCGGGTGGGCGCGGCCGCTCCGGGAAGGATACGTCCGGAAGACGCGGGCCCGGGCGGCCCGGCAGGGGGCGACGTTCAGCGCGGTGGGCCGCCCCCTCCGGACCCGTCGCGGGGGAGGCGACGGGGCTCTGCCGGCACAACGTCGTTCGCGTGATCGACCGCCGCCGGCGGTGGCCAAGCTTCGCTACGGGGCGTAGAACCCCCGATGGGGGGCGCACCTTACAGCAGAGCAGGATCGTCTTCCCCGTTATCGCCTTGCGCTAACGCCCACAAGGCGAATAGGTAAGGACCATTCCGCTGACGAATGGCCCGACGCTTTTGTGATCGACGTTTAGGAGATTGACGATGCCCCGCGTAGCCCTCTTTGTCTTAGTAGTAGCACTACTCACGGTCAGTTGCGAGGGTCCGATCGGACCGATGGGTCCGCAGGGGCCCCAAGGGCCGACGGGAACGACAGGGCCACAGGGGCCCAAAGGAGAGACGGGCGAGCCGTTTGACTGGGGTGAGGTTGTTGAGAGTGGGAATCTCGAGGCTGGCGTGTTTGGTATAGGAGTATTGTTCGATCATCCTAGTGGATCGCGTCGCATATCGTTGATTGGCACCGGATTCAATGCCGAGTACTCCAATGCCCTCTGGACCAATGCCCATGTCGTACAGGGGCTGGAGGAGGCACTTGACATTTTGTCCGACAGAAACCCAGGGGCTGTTGCCCTTAGGTCGGGTAGCATGTTCAGGGGTCAAGACGCGTACGTGATACCTGATTCAGGTTTCATCCATCCTGCCTATGACTCTACAGAGGCCATCGGTGACACTCCCGATGTCGGGGTATTCTTCCTCGATGACAATCTATCTGGAGAAGGAGGGGTCCTGTCACTCATTCCTCGTGAACATGTGGATGGCCTCCGTATAGGGCAGCCCGTAGCGACTTTGGGATTCCCCGGTGCGCTGAGGTTCACGGGAGGGGATGCTGATAACACGGTCAACGCCACATTCAAGGATGGCACTATCAGCGCCCTCAGGATCCGAGGGTCAGGGGACGCCGGATATGTCGAGGTGCAATACAACTTCGATACCACGGGAGGCACTAGCGGTAGCCCGGTGTTTGACCAGTATGGTTGGGTCGTCGCCGTTAACTTTTCAATCATTGAGGCTGATCTTGATGAGCGGGTTCCTGTTGGCAGTCTAAATTTCGGTATGCGTGTGGGTGCGCTCTGGGATTTCATTGATTTCATCGAATGCTGCACCTCTGCCATGCCTATCCGGGATGGCGGACGTCCACTGCACCAGCGCACCTACCCGTTTACCGAGTACCAGCCGTTCCCTGAGAACTGGAACGGCGAGATGATCGCACCGGATATGTGATCGAAAATGCTACCGGTCAATCGCCGGGTTTCCGAAGTGAGAAAACTAGGCTAGTTGGTGTGGGGTCGCCGTAGTCGCTTCCTTGGGAACGATTAGCGGTCCGCGGTAGCCGCCGATCTTGATCGATTTCCCTTCTCTTCTCGACCTATGTGCGGCCGTCGGGCGCATCCAGGAAGCCGGCTACGGCGATTTTTCGGTGACGGGCGGCCGCCGGATTCACTCCCGTCCGTTCGGAAATCGCGTGGCTACTCCTGATAGCCAGGGCCGCGTAGCGGCCGTATGTGAAAATAGGGGGAGAGCGCCTATGGCGCTCTCCTTCCTTTTTTTTAGGCCACGCCGTTAGGCGTGGGGCGTAGTGAGCGAAGCGAACGGAGGGGAGGTGACCACGTGTGTTAATAAGAGTTAAAGTAATGTGTTACAAGCGCTTCGGTAACTAGTAACACCTTGTAGGTGAACGAGTTAGTGGGGAAGCCGGTTCCTGAAACCCCGAACCTTGGTTCCTGAAACCCCGAACCTTGGAGTGGGTAGGCAGGGGAGTTTTCCACAGTCCGCGTGGTTCCTGAAACCCTTCAACCTTCTTGACGGCAGTTCCTGAAACCCCGAACTCGAACCTCCTACCGGTCAGACATCCGCAGCCGGACCTTGTTCATCTGCGACGTCGCTGACGCCGTCCTGAAGGACGTCACGCAGCAGATGGAGCATCCCTTTTACTCCCTCTCCAAGAAGCCTGTAACGTCCGTTAGCCGCTACGAGCACGGCGAACACTGGTTGGAGATCACGCCGAGTGTGAAGGGCCTAGCAACGATCTACGACAAGGATATCCTGATCTTCGCCATATCACAGATCATGGCGAAACTCAACGATGGCCAGCCCGTCGGCCCGCGGGTACGGATCAACACACGCGACTTTCTGGTTTTCTGCAACCGGGACACCGGAGGGAAGGACTATAAGGCGTTCATATCCGCTCTCGAGCGGCTACGAGGAACCACCATCAGCACGAACATCCGCACGGGTGATGAGGAGGAAATCGAGACGTTTGGGCTCATTGATGCTTCCTCGGTACGCCGGGAAAAAGGTCTGGATGGCCGCTTGCTGTGGGTCGAGGTCACCCTATCTGATTGGCGCTTATATACTTGACAAAGTGAGTCCATGGCCTTAACTTGGTTCTATGAGACCCGCATCGCCTTTCGTTTCAACGCTTTCCGACTCTTTGGCAAGCTCCGCGTCAACGGCTTTCATGACACGTTTGCCGACGATCTTCTCCAGCAGTTCACGGTCGGGAAGCTCAAGAACGTTGCGGGGCAACTTCCGCTTCTTCTTGGGAGTCTGAACCATGGCTATGAACCTCGTTAAGCTGATCGACCGCTATAACAGCGACGATACGTGCCGCACCGCATTGGAACGCCTCCGCTGGCCCTCTGGCGTTGCCTGCCTCCGGTGCGGCGACATGGACGTGAACGACCTAGGGAAGCACAACCGTTGGGAGTGCCGTTCATGCCGCTACCAGTTCAGCGTGACGGCGGGCACTATCATGCACGATTCTCACCTTCCGCTCCGCAAGTGGTTCCTGGCTATCTACCTCATGTGCGAGTCCAAGAAGGGCATGAGCGCCAACCAACTCAAGCGCACCCTGGGCGTCTCCTACAAGACCGCTTGGTATCTCTGTCACCGCATCCGGGAGGCGATGGGCAACGACCCGTTCACCGGCCCTACGCTCTTCGGCATCGTCGAAGTGGACGAGACCTTGGTGGGCGGCAAGACCAAGGGCAAGGGCCGCGCCTACAAGGGCAACAAGACGTGGGTAGCCGGGGCCATCCAGCGGGGCGGAAACGTCCGCATCGAGCGCATCCCTGACGTGACGCGGAAGACCCTTCACGCCTTCATCGGCAGGGCCATTAGGGACGAAGCTGAGGCCATCTACACTGATGACCTCAAATCCTACCTTGGGATCTGTGACTCCGACACGCGCCATGAGACGGTGCGTCATTCCGCCGAGGAATGGGCTGTCGGCGACGTGCACACCAACAGCATCGAAGGCGTGTGGAGCCTGTTTAAGCGGTCGATCGTCGGATCGTTCCACAAGATGAGCGTCAAGCATATGGACCGCTACCTGGAAGAGCTTGAGTGGCGGTTCAACAACCGCGACAACCCGCACATCTTCCGCGATACGCTGGCACGGATCATGAACACAAAGAACCTCACCTATCGGCATCTCGTGGCCTAAAATGGGAGACCAGGGAACTGTCTTCTCGCTTTGGCCAGATTGCCAGTCTTCATGAGACCTAGCAGCTTTCCACCCTGTTCTCGGTCTGGTAGTAGAAGGTCTAGTCTCTGCAAATTATCCTTGAGTGCCCACATTCGACCCTCTAGGTCCGCAGAAGAGGGGGCCTGGTCGTCTCGTAGTAGATAATCAAGGACCACGATCATTTCGCCCTCCAGCTTCCGAAACTCATCAACGTCTGTGGGTGATGGTGGCGGTGGCCGTGCTGGTCGTTCCGCGACAACTCCTAATTCCTCTGCCATGCGTTCATTCGTACGCCGCACTGCACCCTGGAGAACCTTGAACGCTACGAATCCGGTCGTAGTGATCGGCACAACGGTGCCAGCCAGTCTGAGCACGGTGTCAGCGTCCACGATAAGCTCCCGCAGACGGTTGACGTGGAGAAGTGTGAGGGCAGCCCCGGCTGCGAGAAGCCTCCACCATTCCTTGAGGTCTTCCCATGTACCGGGTGCGCGAAATACTTCTCCCAGCATGTGAGGGAGCCAACGCCTCAAGTACTTTCGTTGCCCGGTCATGCCTTATGCTAGCACATGGACTCACTTTGTCAAGTATATAAGCGCCATCTGATTGGGTGTTCCGTGCGATTCGCGCAGGCGAGGTTTTAACCCTCAACCGAGACTACTTCCGCCTCGGAAGGCCGTACGAACGCCGTGTCTATGAGATTGCCCGGAAGCATTGCGGCCGAAAGGCCGACTGGCGCATCGGCCTCGAGCTCCTCCGTAAAAAGATGGGCGCACGGAGCCCGCTGAAAAAATTTCGCTTCTTCACCAAGCAGTTGGCAGAAAGCAACTATCTGGGCCGGACTACACAATTCGAGTTCGACGAAGAATCTGACCAGGTGGTGTTTCGCAATCGAGGTGCGTGGTGGGAGAGCCACCGCCAGGTCAACCCACCGCCCTTCCGCTCGTTGGACACGTACGAGCGCGCGAAACGCTACACGATGGGTGAGGACGTCTATACCTGGGAAGGCGACTGGAAGGAATTCTGGCGTCAATCTGGAGGCCCCACCGCCTAAGGATGCGGTGTGTAGGTGTGCACACGTGCCGGTGTTCACTTTGTTGCAATCATCGGCATCTTACGGCCATGAAAGAAGCATGTCGAGCGCTTCAGCCAAGAGCTTCTGGTTGGACGTGTCTTCGGCCGCTGCGATCATGCGTAGCTGCCTGGATACCTCTGGCGAGAAGTAGCCGCCGATGTGCTTGGTGCCCTGCCTCGACGGGTTCAGCGGCGCGCCTTCCCTCCTTCACTGCGTTTCTGGGTCGGAGCGGGCTCCGGAGTCCTGATCGCAGAACTCGTCGATGCGCTTGATTGCCTCAAGGAGGACGCGGTTGTAGAGCCCGGTTCGGGTTGTGGGGGGCGGGGCGTGCGGTCTTCTTGATCCCGACATAGAAAACGAAGCCATCGAGCGATGCGATCTTGTTGGAACAGCCGGTTCGTGAGCTTTCTGAGCTCTACGTGTCGGGTCACGTTCGTGGCGGTGTAGAGGCTGGCCCCCTTCTTTTCCCATAGGGCCGGAGACTGTCAAGGGAGGAAGGTCTCCGGTAGTGGGTCAGTTTGATTAAACGAAATTCGGGGGCAGCAATTCCTCGATCTTCCAGACTCGATCCGTCAGACTAGCAGCCTTGGCCGGAGTCGTCTTGATCCCACCCCGCTCCTTCGTCAGCGTCATGTGCGGCTTGACGAAGTTATAGAACATGAAGTGAAGCGCCACAGCGTACTTGTGGAACTCGACCTTCTTTGAGAACGCATTCGTCAGGCGAGTGAACCGGCGAGAGTGCATCCGCAGCGTCAAGTTGCTCCTCTCGACGTGAGACGTGCAGGTGTCTTCCGGGTTGGGGTTACCCATGACACGCTTCCTCTCGGCCCCAATGCACTCGGCTGGGCTGTAGCGTCTCCGACCCTCGGAAGTCTGGCCGTAAATCTTCACCAGCACGGCGTAGTCTACCTCACCCCATCCGAACGCCCGCTCAACGGCCCGCAGATAGACACCGTGACCATCGGTGGATAGATGCACCCGGTTTTCCAGCCGGTCGGCTAGATCCTGCATGAACGGCAAGCCAGTCTCGGCTCCTCGGCCCCCGACACGATAGGCGATCATGAGCTTGGAATCCTGGCAGAGCGCCGTCCACGTCCACACGTCGCCACGGCCCTGGCCGCGCTCTTCCTTCGGCACGTTGCGCTCCTTCGCGCCACAGAACGACCAAATCTCATCGCACTGCACCCGCCCGGACTCTACACCCCTTACGAGAGCGTCGTGCTGCTCCTGGCAGTATACACCAACGGCTCGGAGCAGACGAGAAACGGTGGTCTTGGATGTGCCGATCACGCGGGCCGTAGCCCGGATCGAGGAGCCTTCCGTGAGGCACCGGAGAATCTGTCCGCGTCGTGCATCCGATAGTCTGTTCATATATTGAAACTAGTCAAATGTTCAAGCATTGGCAATTGGCAAGGGGTGATATTCTAGGCAGCGCAAGGGTTCTTGGGGGACGATTGCCGTCCCCCTGTGTCGTTTCTATGTTTCCCATTCAATCAGCGACCACCCCTCCCACGATGCGGACGAACACGATGCCGACGAGGCCCACGAAACAACTGCGGGTGCACCCGTTCAACGTTGAGGTTTACGGTAAGCCCGATGACGGACTAACGGAGAGCCTAGCGCAGTTTGGCTTAGAGTACCCGATCGAGATCGACGAGGAAGATCAGATTCTGTCCGGTGGGAGACGGTGGACCGCCGCGCGGAAGCTGGGTTGGGCCGAGATCGAGGTCCGGGTGGTGAAGAGGAGGGACCAGGAAGACATCCGGCGCCACATCTTGCTCGCCAACGCCTACCGAACAGCAAAATCGATGTTCGTTCGCCAGAAAGAGGCAGACGCCTATCACGACTTGCTACAACGTGGGGAGGTCACTCGCGAGGATCTGGTAGGGCTGGCGAAACAACACGGTAAGGTACCGTCAACGCCGGAGGACTTGAAACCAAAGAGGTTGGCGGCTGCGGCGGCGGGCATGAGCTCCACAACGTATCAGCAGGCAGCGTTCGTGACGGATCCCACGCGTGGTGAGGAAGAGATTGATCGAGCCAAAAAGGAAGGGCTCATTTCTCCTGACCAGGCTTCATCGTTGAAGCGGAAACTAGGGAACGTGCGCAGCGAATTCAGGTCGGACCAAATCAGCGCAGACCGAGCGGCCGGGGAGATCCGCAAGGGAATCCGTGAAGCCAAGGTGTTTCATGGCTACACTCCCGAAGAGAGGGCCAAAAGAGCGGCGGACAACGCAGGCATGGAGACCATTCGCAGAGGGCGTTCCTTCATCAACTCCATCTACGATCTAGGGCACGCGCAACACGCGAGCCACCTGGGTCCGCGCGTCGCCTTCCAGCTTGCTGGAATCGTATACGAAGCCGGTCAGGCGCTTCAGGGATTGGCCAAGAAGGGAAAACTAACGTTGCCGACGAAGCCGGCGGAGTTGGCCGAACACGCTAAAGCCAGCGAGTAGTCCCTACCGAGGAGAGGAGCGTCGATGAACGGCGACGAATACGATGTACCGGTTCCGGTTTCCTGGACAAGTCGGCGGCCTAATCATGCCGCCTTCAGGGTGAGCTCCTGACGGACCTGGGCCGGGGTCCGATACCCGTGCCGCTCCAGGAGCCACCCGCGGTTGTAGCGTTCGATGAACGCATCGATCTCCTGCCTGGCCTCCTCGAGGCTCTCGAAGTCGTGGAGGTACAGGCACTCTTCCTTCAGCGTCCGCATGAAGCGTTCCGCGACGCCGTTGCACTCCGGCTCTCCTACGTACGAGGCCGTCGAGCGGATCCCGAGCCAGGCCAGCTCTCCTTGGAACTGATGGGCGGTGTACTGAGGGCCCCAGTCGTGCCGTAGGCCGAGCCCCAGAGCGATCTTGGGCGCGTAGCCGTCCATGTGGGTTCGTACACCCTGGCGGATCGGCTCGAGCGCTGCCCACCGATCGCCCTTCTTCGCCACGTGCCAGCCCACCACGTCTGTGACGCAGTGATCCACCGCCACGAAGAACCAGCACCACCCATCCTCCTTCGTGTAGAACCGCGTCGCGTCCGTACCCCACAGCTCGTTCGGCACATCCGTCGTGATCCGGCCGCTGTGGCTCCGGTCCCCACGCGGGTGCTTTCCGCGCCGTACGGGGGCCAGCAGCCCATTCTCCCGCATCAGCCGCAGCACGCGGTTCTTGCCCACACCGATCCCCTTGGCTCTCAGACGGGCCCGGACCTTCCGGTGGCCTTCGCCCAGGAAGTCGCTCTCCTTCAGCACCTGTCGGATCTCCTCCACCAACTCCTCGTCGCTCAGCTTCGTCTTCGGTCCTCGCTTCTTCAGCCCTGCCGGCCCGTCGCTCTCTTCTCGATCTCGGGCCGCGTAGACCGTCGAGCGCCCCACCCGCCAGACCTCGCAGATCATCGTCAGAGGGTAGAGCCGCCCTGTCCCCGGACTCACCCGCGTCCGCGCTTCAAGAGCTTCTCCAGCTCGTCCCCGTACCCCCTTTTTTCCAGGAGTTCTCTCGCAAGCTCCAGTCGCATCGTCAACTCTCCCAGCTTCGCCCGGGTCCGGGTCAGCTCCCGTTCTCCAGGGTCTCGGCCCCGGCGTCTCAGTCCCTGCTGACCGGTCTCCAGGAACACCCGCCGCCATTCCTCCAGCTCCGGCGGTGAGACCTGTACCTCGCGGCTGACCTCCACCAGGTCCTCACCCCGTAGCAGGCGCAGCACCACCTCCGTTTTCTGCTGGGCACTCCACCGCTCGGGTACCTTCTCACGACCTTCGGTCGCCTTGTTCTCCCTCGGCTTCTGGGCCATCACGTCCCTTGCTCTCTGGACCCGCTGTTTTTGCCAATCTACTGTCCAGAGAAATCGGGGGCGCTAAACGATAAGCACGAGGAAGAGGAGCCGAGGAAACGGACGGCATGGGAGGTTATGCAGGAGGATCTCCTTGAACCTATCGCCGTGGAGTTACGTCCTTCGGTGGCCGGTATGCAAAACGCCGCCGACGGCGACATCATCGAACTGTCGTTTCAGGATCTCCAGCAACGGACGATATGTGAGAGCTTCCCAGGAGGACTGGACTTTTCAAGCGATCCCGGTAGCCATCGTCGATTCTTCTACGAGAAGCGTGTAGAGATCGCGGACGAGTTCATCCTTTACTTCGCCAGCGTCTATGGATATGGGCTCAAGTTTACAGCTAACCCCCTCCTCGGGCTGCGCTGGAAGGAGGAGATAGAGCTTGAGCGATCCCATTCCATGGCGAACACGAGCGAGGCGATGTGGGCCATCGCCAAGGGCCAAGTACCCCAGAACCTCCGTGCTTCCTGCGACTATTTCCTACATCGGACGGCAGAGCGCAGGGCGCTCATTGCCAAGATTCAGAGGGAGAATGAGGCCAGGTACCTACAATTAGCTCGCGGCGAGAATGAGGATCAGGATGGGGATTGAGCCACTTACCGGAAATGATCTAGCGTTCATCGCGGAATCGCTACGCTACTCGAAGATCAGGTTCGAGGAGTACGATAGGTATCCTAGTTGGGAATACAAGCGGGAACGGATCGCCGAGGCCGAAGAGGTGATCGCTAGATTTCAGGAGATTCGTAGCGCGACTTGAGGGAGGGACGGACTAGTCGCCGTCCCCCCAACGACTCAATGCAGCCTTCCTTGCCACCTCGCTACGCTCTTTAGGCGACAGCTTACTGGCCCGCCCGTGCCCCCCGCGTCTACCGCCCTTCGTCCCACGCTTCACCGCTTCGGGGTTCTTCTCGTCGTCTTCGCGCTCGCTTGGTGGCACGGTCTTCTCAGCCTGTCCCGTGGCCTCTAACATGACCCGGTGCGCGGTCTCGTTCATGTCGCGACGGAGCTTGGTCTTCTTCTTTGACATGCCCCCAATCTAACAGGCCCCGGTCGGACCCGCAGGATTGTAACTAATCAAACTGACCCACTACCAGGTCTCCGCCACCAACCTCCTACTTGTTTGGCGCCGTCAGTAGCTAACCCGGAACGTGGGGCTGTCCTCGGGGCGGCGTGCACGCCGGTCGTAGAGCCGGGTGGTGCTCACGTTGGCGTGGCCGAGCCAGTCCTGGACGCGAGCGATGTCGGCGTCGTGCTCGAGGGCGTTGGTGGCGGCCGTGGCCCGCAGGGCGTGGACGATGCGCTCCATGGTAATGGCGGCGGCCGAGGCGTACTTCCGGACGAGCTTGTAGATGCCGTCGCCCGTGAGCGGCCGGCCGGCCCAGCGGGCCTGGGTCGGCTGGAACAGGGGAGCGTTCCGGTCGCGGCGGTGCCCGGCGAGCTCGAGGTAATCGCCCAGGGCCGAGAGCGCGGCCGGGTGGACCGGCACGGGCCGGGTCTTGGAGCCCTTGCCGAGGACCCTGAGGTGCGGCACGCCCCGGTGTTCGTGGAGCGATCCGACGGTGAGGCGCGCGACCTCGTCGCGGCGGAGTCCGTGGTAGAGCAGGACGGCGAGGAGTGCCCGGTCGCGCCGCGCCTGGAGGCTGCCGCCCTCCGGAGCGCCGAGCAGCCGGCGTGCCTGGGCGTCGGAGAGTGCCGGAGTCCGGCCTTCGTTCGCGTTCTCCATCCCGGGCCGCTTCACGCCCGAGACGGGGTTCTCGTGGACGGCGTTCGCGTTGCAGAGGTAGCGGAAGAGCGAGGACACGGCCGAGAGTTTCCGGGACCGGGTCGCCGGGCCGAGACCGCGCGCCTCGAGCATTTTCCGCCAGGCGATGACGTGGGCACGACGGACGAGGGGGAGCTCGTCGAAGCGGCGGATCCCGAGCATCGACATGAACTCCCCGACGTCGCTCCGGTACGCCCGCCGGGTGTTCGCGTTGTCGACGTTGGCGAGCCACTCGGCCGCCGCCGGCACGTCGGCCAGCTGCCGGAACTCCGCCGCCGAGATCAGCCGCCGACCGATGTCGCCCCGGACCGTCAGCCCGGTCGACGTCTGTCCCGTCGCTCCAGAGTGTACCTCAGGCGTGCCCATGCGCGGACATTACTACCGATAATGTATTTTATCAATAGCAATGGCTCGAGTACCCTTGCCCTTGAATCATTCAGGGAAAACTCCCAACACAGGACCGACCCCCCCCTGGCGCGCCCGGAGCTTTTTGTCCCCCCAGGGGGCGATCCAGCGGCCCCCAGGGCACAGCCACGGCGCACAGGGTGGAGCCGATGGAACAGGTTTCATGGCATGAAGGGGGGGGGGAGCCGGAGTGAAATGGGCGGCCCCCCCCGAGTGGCCCCTCCTTACCCGGTAGTGAGTAGATTCACATGGCTGGATCAGGGACGTGGAGTTCGGCCAGCCACCCCGCATCGTCGAGGAAGGCCGCCCCCCAATGCCCGAGGACCAAGACGCAGGCGCAGCACCCGAGGGGATCAGGCGGGACTTTTTCTTTCGCGAGTCACCTCCGGGACGAGGACTTCCTGACCGAGGGGGGGACGTACAACACGAGGCGGCGTCCGCAGCGGGCCGGGCCGTGTGGAAAGGCCGCTGCTCAAGGGGACCCCCCGAGGAGCCGACCAAGGAGTGGTTACCCCCCCTCCTTTTTGCGGCTCCCCAGGGTGTTGGGGTTACGCCTATGCGCTTCCCCCCCCGAGGCTAGGCCGTCCCGTCGCATGGCGAGAGGTGTCCCGAAAGGCCCGAATCGACGTTTTGACCGTCGCAGTTACCGCCTAAACGGCGGGCCGGCAGGGGGGGGCGGGGGGGCACCGGGCGGACGCCGAGAGCTTTTTTCCTTCAGAAATCCGGCACCGACCCTCAGAAATCCGAGGTTATAAGGGGTTGCAGGCTTAGGAAACCCGGCTCAAACCGCTTGGCCCCATTCTTGCTCCTGTAGGCCACTTGGCGATTCTCGCGCTACGCGCACTCTGAAGTAGAGTCGAGCGCATTTTTTATCTAGAAGGGACAGACCATGAAGAAGTTGCTTCGATTCGCAAGTGTCGCGTTGCTCACAGGTGCCTTGATGGTCGCTTGCGATGACGACGACGCAGTCACCCCCGTGGCGCCAGCGCCGGTCGCGCCGGCGCCCATCTTCGGAAGTGTGAGTGGCACGGTGTCCGTCGAGGGTTCTGGGTTGCCGGGAGTGAGCGTCAACCTGGTGGGCGCCGCTTCGCAGTCGGCAACGACGGGAAGTAGCGGTGGCTACTCGTTCGGCAACGTCCCCACTGGGACGCACGGTGTACAGATTAGCGGTGCTCCCGCTGACGTGGCCTTCGTCTCGACGGCCACGGTCGTGACCATCTCCACGAGTGGCCAGACGGCCACCGCCGACTTCAGCGGAAACTACATCCGCACGTCGAGCATCACGGGCAGCGTCACGGCCGGAGGTGAGGGCGTCGTGGCGACGGTGACCGCCACCGGTGGGGGCATGCTCATGAGTGAGCAGGCGGTGGTCGGCAGCTCCGACACGAACGGCGACTTCGCGCTGACCGGTCTACGGGCCGGCACCTACCACGTGGCGATCTCGGACTTCGGCGACATCGAATTCCACGTCACCACGCGTGACGTCACGGTCGGTGTGGGCCTGAGCGCCAACGTCAGCTTCAGTGCCGACGGGCCGCCGACCGGCACCGGCCTGTTCCTCATCATCACTGGGGTCACGGATGACGACGGCGACGATGACAAAACCTCGGGCCGTGTGACTGCCACCATCGACATCGATCGAGGCGACGCACGGTTCGAAAAGGTCGCCCTGTACGTGGACGGCACGGAGGTGGCCAGCCAGTCCTTCGGCCTCGCGTCCGCGTCCGCCGAGGAGCCTGAACTTGCTGCTCAGCAGGTCGTGTTCAGCCTGTCGTTCAACTCGGACGAATTCGATCAGGAGACGGGGGCCGTGACGTACCCGAATGGCGACCACGCCATAGTGGCGGGAGTCACGACTGTGGGCAGCGAGGCGGAAGACTATTCGCAGCGGTGGGACGTCGAACTCGAGAATGACGACGGCTACGTCGTGACGGCCGATCTGGGCGACAACAGCGAGATAGGCGATGCCGGCCGGCGGTGGTATGGAGGTCCAGACAACGGGACGATCGACATTACTGCTCTGTTCGTGAGCTACAGCGGTGGATCGGTCACGTCCGTTGTCGCGAACTTCTGCGGCGAAAACAAGACAGATGCGGAAGCTCCCTACGCGTTCGAGTTCGAATGCGAGGACCGCGAGAGCAACACGGACGGTACGGACGATGCGGTGGTCGGTGAGATGCTCGCCATCTCGTCAGCCGGCGAGGATGGTAAGATCCTGGGCGATAATCCCTTCCCGGCCTTCGTTGACTTCGCGGGTCCGACGGGATCTCCGATCATTGTTGCGAATCCCAACGGTCGGGAGATGGGCTGGATCAACTCGGCCGTGAGCCTCTCGGCGGAGCGCAAGAAGGCCACCGACGACGCCTTGCTGATTCCCGGCGCTGACAGTACAGGAGGTATTGGCGGCTACAACATGGTGGTCCGGGTCGGGAAGGACCTGAAGGCTGCCTTGGCCGCTGCCGTGGCGTCGAGTGTGCCGGCTGAGAGTGCAAGTGCCGGTTCCTACTGCGCGGTCGCCATGGCCACCGATGACCTCGGGAACGAGTCGCCTGCTGCGGATTCGACCGCCACGTGTCGCGCCGCGCCGGCCGGTGCCGATGCTCTGTTCAACCACGATTCCCAGACCGATCCCGATGGCATGACGACGGCGGAGGTATGGGGTAACGACGATGACGACCAGGCAGACAACAACACGGCTGAGGACGCTGACTTAAGCGTCCAGCACCTGGTGTTCGGTGTCGACGACACGGCTCCGGTGATCGAGCTCGCGGTTGATGATGGCGAAACGCGATTCGACGAAAACCCCGGCGCGAACGCGATCGCGTTCGACGTCGGTGACGACGAGAGTAACCTCGGGAACTCCGGTCTCCTGGAAGGCGGCGGGATCTTCGTAAGCGCCAGCCGGCGCACCGCCTCCAAGACCGAGTGCCCCGTGATCGCGGAGAACGGTACCATCTCCAACACCGACGTCGATAAGGACTGCGAGAGCACGGCCATCACCGACGACGACGTCGATTTCGAGGCCGTAGATCTGGTCGTGGGGTACTACACGGTGAGCGGGATGGCGAAGGACAAGGCCGGCAACACCTCGGGCTCAGTCAGCCATACTCTCGTGTACGACGACGACGCCGCGGAGGCGACGGATCCCGCCATTCCGGGGGTCGTCGCGGCCGGCAAGCCCTTCCAGGGCGGGACGTACCTGAACGACAACCTGTCGCTTCGGGACTACTATGGGACGATGAACTACGGCACTGTCGCCAGCCTCGGAATCGGCCGGCCGGTAGCCGTGGATGGCTTCAACGCCTCTTCGTTCACCCGCCTGAACCACGCGGTCAACCAGCCCGTGGGTATCGTCACGACCGCCGGCGTCGTGGATCCGTACGCAGCTCTACAGGCGGAGCAGGGCAGCGGATTCACGCTCCTCAACGGGGTCGCGGTGTTCGTCCGCGACCAAGCGGGCGACTATGGCCCCGTAGCCGACGCAGCGTCCACGACGGTCGCGCCGACGGGGGCTCCAGCGGTTGATACCCTCGGCTTCAGGGCTTCGGGCACTGTGAACTACACCGTTGCTTTGGACGGCGGCGGCGGAACCAACAACGACGACATCGCGATCTGCGGCTATGCGGAGTGTACTGAGATGGCGGACGTCCGCCCGACCTCGGTGAAGCTCGAGTTCGAGGCCTCGAGGACGCAGGCCGGCACATTCCGTGATCCGATTGAGAGGGTGGATTTCTGGGTGACGGACGTCAACGGCGCCTCCTGGCTGCTCGGCTCGGATGCGAGCGGCACGAGCGGCCGCGTCGGCGGGACCACAGATAGCGCCCGCTACCGGACGTGGTCGTACTCGATCACGGTGCCCTCGACGCTGATCAGAGCGTTGACCAGGCCGGATACCAATGGCGATCAGACGCCGCTGGACCCAAGGATCCGTGCGATTGCCGTGAACAAGCACGGCGTCGGGCTGGACATCGATGAGGTAGTCACGTTCGGCACGGAGAAGGACGACAACTAATCTATAGACCACCGCGAGCTTTCAGCTCGCAGTGAACCGGGAGGGTCCGGCCGAAAGGCCGGGCCCTCTTTGGTTTTTGTGGTGGGCCCGGCATGGGCGATGACTTGGAGGTGAAAGTCCTCCCGGAACCTGGTCGCAGGGACCGAAGGGAAGCGCAAGGCGTTCGTCGTGAGGCGTACGCTGAACGAAGCGTGAAACGAACCCGTGAGTCGACGAACAGGAACCGGATACGAGGCGCTGCGGACCGGGGCGAGCGGACCACTGACCGCGAAGCTCCTGCGACCAAGGGGAAGCGGCGTAGATCCGGCGATTGTGCGGGGAAGGTCATCGTTCTTACCCCGGGGAGGTCTCGCCTGACGCCTGAAAGGGCGACGCCGGCATTGCGCTGTTGGGCCTGCCGGCGGAGCGAGAAGTCAGCAGAGGCCATAGTAGGCCGACGAAGTGCATGATGCGCTTGGACCCAGCTTTGTCGGACGAAGGGCCGAACGGAGAGGAGAGTGTGACGACCGTGGATCTCGAGAAGGCCATGCGCCAGGAGTCCAGGCAACTGGAGCTCCCGCTGGAGGATAGGGGTGAAGCCCCGAAGGTAGAGGGGAGTGGCGAAGCCGGACCGGTGGCCCATGGAGACGAGCGCTCAGGAAGCGAGCATCTCCTGATGGAGGAGGTGGTCGGGCGTGCCAACCTCGTAGGAGCGTTGAAACGCGTGCGGCAGAATAAGGGCAGTCCGGGCATCGACGGGATGAGCGTGGAGGAGCTGCCAGAGTACTTGCGCAGGCACTGGGGGGAGATCCGACAGCGGTTGCTGGCGGGGACCTACCAACCGAAGCCGGTACGAAGGCAGGAGATACCGAAGAGTGGGGGAGGGGTCCGGGAGTTGGGGATTCCGACCGTGCTGGACCGGTTCATCCAACAAGCCATCCTGCAGGTGCTGCAACCGAGGTTCGACCCGACGTTCAGTCGGCACAGCCACGGCTTCCGGCCTGGGCGCCGAGCACACGATGCGGTGCGCGAAGCGCAGCAATACATCCAGGAAGGGAGACGATGGGTGGTGGATGTGGACCTGGAGAAGTTTTTCGACCGGGTGAACCACGACGTGCTGATGGGGCGGCTGGCAAAGCGGATCGAGGATAAGGCGATGCTGCGGATCCTCCGTCGCTACCTGGAAGCCGGAGTCATGGCGAACGGGGTGGTGATGGAGCGGCACATGGGGACGCCTCAGGGCGGACCGTTATCGCCGTTGCTGGCGAACGTGCTCCTGGACGAAGTGGACAAGGAGTTGGAGCTACGCGGACACGCGTTTGTCCGGTACGCCGATGACTGCAATGTATACGTGCGGTCGAGGAGGGCAGGACAACGTGTGATGCAGGCGCTGAGGCACTTGTACGGGAAACTTCGGCTTCAGGTCAACGAGGAAAAGAGCGCGGTGGCGCGAGTGTGGGATCGACAGTTCCTGGGCTACAGCTTCTGGGTAGCGGCAGGGAAGGTCGTGAAGCGCCGGGTCAGCAAGAAGGCCCTGACGAAGTTCAAGGAGCGAGTCCGGCAGATTACAAGCCGGAGTGGCGGGCGGAGCCTGCAACAGGTGGCGGAAGAGCTACGGCGCTACGTGCTGGGGTGGAAGGCATACTTCGGCTTAGCGGATACACCGGGGGTTTTCCGAGACCTGGACCAATGGATCCACCGCCGGCTGCGTACGTTGCAATTACGCCAGTGGAAACGGGGAAGGACAGCGTACCGGGAGTTGAGGGCTCGCGGTGTGAGCGAGAACCTCGCCTGGCGAGCTGCTCGGTTCGCGCGAAGCTGGTGGCACGTGGCCGCGCACCACGCCCTGCACACGGCCTTGCCAGGGGCGTACTTCGACGAGCTGGGTGTGCCCCGGCTCACGCCGTACTGACCTCAACTCACCGAACCGCCAGGTGCGGACCCGCATGCCTGGTGGTGTGGGAGGGGAAGGACCGGGATCGCCGGTCCTCCCCTATCCCGATTGCCAGGCATGCCCCGTGGCTGGAGTGAGAGTCTCTAGCGGACGGCGGTAGCACCAAACCGGATAGCGGAAGGCAGGGGTGCCCGTCGCGAGGCGGGATCTGAAGGAAGCCGGAGGCGAATCGCAGCCCCGACGAACAGGACCCGGATAGAAGGCCCATGATCGTGGAGTGAGCCGGCAAGATACGGTAAATCCCGAAAGCTACCCGGACGCGGGGGGGGGGTAAATCCGGCGGGGATCGCAGGAAAGAGACGGGGCTTACCCTGGGAGGCTTCTGGGCCTGTCCGGTCAACCCGGACTACAGCGTCAGCGATGACGATGGATGAGCACGGAGGAGTCAGCAGCCGCCATAGTACCGGGCCGGGAAGGGCGGAACTTCTTGGTGCGGGGAGACAGACCGGATGGCCCCGCCTCGAAGGTGGACCGGGCATCTAGTCTCGAGTCGGATCCCGCCCGGCCGACCTGGACCGCCGGCGAGTCGTCGCGAGGTTTCGATCCCCCGCCCCAATGCGGGGGGACCTGTGCAGCTTTCGATGGCCGTTGACAGTACGGCGTTTTCGCGGGTCCTGCCTTACCAAACACCCGCCCCCTGGGAAAGGTGGATCGTTCCACACGGCTCCGGGGCCGCCAGCCGCCGCCACTCCCTCTCTCTGTCAACAGCAGTTCTTCCGCCCAGCCCTTGAACGGCGCATGCCCCCCCTTTTCATGATGGCCTCCCAAAGCACACCCGACGTCGGACCATCCCAGCCAACGGCGACAACGTCGTCGTTCCCCTCTGGGTCGGCAGCTCCAACGGGCCCCGTGCAGGACCTCCTCGACGTGCTCGATGCGGCCGGCTACGTCACGGACCTGTGCCTGGTCGACCTGGCGCCGATGCTCGCGGCCGGCCGCACCGTCTCGCGGTTCCTCAGCTCGGGCAGGTTCGTCGACCCCATCTATACGCTCGACGTCATGGGGACCAACCCGCAGACGGCTTTCGAGGAGTTGAAAACACACCCTGGGGCGTCAGTAGATTCACGTGGTTGGACCAGGGCGTCGAGTTCGGTCAGCCGCCACGCCTCGTCGAGGAAGGCGCGAATGCCCAAAGACAAACAACTACCCGAGAGGAAGAGGCTGCCACCGGGCGGTTACCCGTCCCTGGATCATCTACGGGACGAGGACTTCGAGACCGAGGGGGTGTTCGACTTCGACAAGGCGACCGGGGCGGTCTTCCGGGAGAGCTTCAAGGACGTGCTGAACCCGAAGGAGTAGCACCGGCCGGCGTCCACCCGCTGGCTCCGCGTGAGCAGCCATTCAGGAATCCGAATGAGCTGTCACCGCACCATCCGGCTGTCAGCGGTGCTAGCGGTTCCCCCCGAGCTCGGGGACGGTCGCGGTCGCTCCTCGCTCGAGACCGGCCCCGAACGCACGGAACGGACGGGCCAGGCGTTCCCCGAGGCCCATCCCTGGGAGCTTCCGGAGCTGCGGGGAGTTGGCGAGTAGGCGGGAGCTCCGAAGAGCTCGTCCCACGGATCGGCCGGCGCGCCTGGCTGGCCGGGTCCACTGTGGCGACGTCCGTACCGGGGCGCCCGGAGGTCCTAGCGCATCCCACGGGTCGTCGTGTCGCGCCACGTCACCAGGCCCAGGGAGTGAAGCGGTCCCGGACGACGTCGCGGAGGTCCTCGTTCGTGATGCCCGAGCGCCTCCTCCTCGTGCACACGCCGGGTGCACAAGAGGCGTACATGGACGGGCGTTGTGACGTGGACAAAAGGCGTCTGGCGCAGGAGACCGAAAGCGAGGCGGCGAGGGGTCGCAAGTACAAGGCGAAGCTCACCACGAAGGGCGACGTGATGGCGATCATCGAACTCTATAACACCCATAAGATACTACCACTTGCGGCGCGCCTCGATGCAGCGGAGAGTGCTCTGCGATACCTGACGGCGCCGTGGTGGCGGAGACGGTGGTGGGACGCGACAATCATCGGCGGCAAGGTGCACAACTGGCTCGAGCGCAGGGGAATCCATTTGTACACCTTGGACACGGATCCGGAGGTGCCTCCCGAGGAGCCGAAGCAGGACCCGGACACTCACGGTGAGGGAGCTCAGGCAGGAGCTCAAGGTTGCCGAGGAGACGCACACCTACTCGGCGGCCGAGATCCGGGGCGCCATCGTCCGCGAGCTCCGTGCGCGCCAAGATCGACATCGTGCGCCGCAAGCTCGAGCTCGGACCAGAGAAACCGGAGCGTCCTCGAGACGTAAAAAACCGGACACACCTGGCGGTTCCGACACTGGCGAAAGTGTCACTGACGCCCGGCGCGGCCGCGCTGTAGCGTTCAAAGCATGACCGACGTCATCAGCCATCGACGGCCGCCGCGGCGGTCGCCAGGGCCTCCCTCCGGAGGGTCTACGGACGCGGGGCACCCCCGGCCAGGGGGGGGAAATGGGACGGGCGGGGGTGCACTCAACCGTAGTCGTCTCCCTTCTCCCTAGTTTCTAAAGTTGTCCGTTAATGGCAAATAACGGACACAAGCGAAGCGGGCCACCGGAGAATCCGAAACCTGAAACAGCCTGGTGAATGCTGACTGGGATCTGGGGGTCAGTCGCCGTACCGTGTACCACTGGATAGAGACCGGTCAAGTGGAGTCGTTCTCTCGCCCTCCCCTTTGCCCTGAATCCTTGGACCACTACCGATTCTACTCGGACCCCGCACCCAGCGCGTCAGGCTGAAAGGTGCCCTTCCGGCTCGCCACACACGACCCGGAAACGCGCGGAGACGAGCACCGCAGGCCCACGTGAGCGAGCAGACGGCAGCCGCTCGATCCGACGGCCCAGGGGATCCGTCAAAAGTAGTACTTCAGGCCGACCGTCACCGCCAGGTAGCTGATGCCCTCGAATCGCTGCGTGGTGTCGAATGGGGTGACGCCGTCCGCCTGCACGGGCGCATGGCTGCGGATAAGATCCCAGGTCGCCTCGTCGGTGATATGGCCGAATTGGGCCCAGCGCCCCGTCACGCCGACCGAGGTGTGCTCGGTCAGCGCGTAGTCGGCGCCGGCGAGCACCTGGAACCCAAACGCTTCTTGACGCACCGTCGTATCGAGGGAGCTGAGGGTGCCCGCCGCGGCGCGCTTGGCGGCGTCCGGCCAGTCCGTCTCAAAGTCGATGCGCAGGTACTCGACGTCCGGCTTCCGGATGAACTGGTTGGCATAGTTCAGGGTGGTGATGGCCACGCCGAGGCCGCCGCCGACGTACGGCGTCCAGGGCGACTCGTTCGGAAAGTCGTAGTACGCGTTCGCGAAGATCTGGTGGGCGGCGTAGTCACGGATCCACTCGCGCGGCGGCTGGTCGTCGCTCCACTCGGTGTCCTTGCCCTGGAGCGCCACGTTCGTGGTGGCCCCGACCGCCGCGGTGGCGGGCCCCTGGGACCGGGTGAGATACTCCACCTCGACGCGCACCCGGTCGGCCCGGTAGCCGAACAGGAGGCCGTTCACGACCCCGCCCCCCGGGTTGAACGCGTTGCGCAGGATGGCCGTCGGCGTGCTGGCGCGGCACGCCTCGTCGCTGGCCGGCGGGCTGGTCGATGCCGGATAGAGGAGCCGGTCGCACCGCGTCGGGTGGTTGACCCCGGTGACGACCGAGGTGAGGGTGGACGCGTTCGCCTTCCCCACCTCGAGGCCGACATAGAAGCCGTCCTGGTCGATCTGGCCGCGCGCGGGCGCTGCCAGCCCCAGGAGTAAGAGGCCCAGCGCCGCAGAGAGGCCCGCGCGCGCCGCCGATCGTGCCCCGCCGCCGGATGGCATCAGTCCCATGTCGGTGTTGTACCCGCGAGCACGCACGCCGGTCCTGGGGCTTGGTCAGGAAGGCATCGAGGCCCTGTTGGAGGCGGCATCCGGGTCCTGGTCGGCGCGGGCGAGCACCCAGGAGCCAGCGAGGAGTTTACGCCTGGTGTCGCGCTTCCGTTCCCTGGTTGATTCAATGGTACGCAGCCGCGCGATCCGGTTGGCGATTTGCTGCTTTTGTAGAGTGCTCATTCGGGGTGCTCTAGGAGAGGATCTCGGCAACCCGTCCCGAGAGGTCCCAGGCGGCCCCAGGACATCCAAGAGGCGCCCAGGATGTCCGACACGAGGCCCTCAGAGTCCCGGAGAGGGGCGATCTCCGGAGCGGATGGGGTCTAGGCCACCCGAAACCGGGGCAGATCCGGGGGCATCCCCCGGCGAGATCGAACTCGTACCCAGTGGCCGCAGGCCTTTCCGGCCGGAATGAAGAGTCGGGACCCGAGTCACCAGAGAAGAGAAGGCGAACGGATCCGCGATCGGCCGAGGTCCTAGCCGGCGTCCTTCACCCCTAGAAGGTATCACATAGTAGTATTGATACAGTACTATATATCGGTATCATACATGTACCATGAGGAAGGAAGAAAGACAGGCGGACATTGGATGCGATCTTCGCGAAGCCGCTCAGCGGCAACATCGAGTGGAGAGCCGTCGAGGCCTTATTTCGTGCGTTGGGGGGCGAGCTCACTGAGCACAAGGGCTCGGATATCGACGTGACGCTAAACGACGTAGACGCTGTCTTTCATCGGCCACACCCGTGTCGCGAATGCGGTAAGGGTCTGGTGAAGAGGGTTCGCGAGTTTCTGAACAGCGCGGGAGTCGAACATGATTGATTACCGGGGCTACACGGGTGTCATAGAATTCGATGACGAGCTGGAGATCTTCTCCGGTCATGTCATCGGGCTGAATGACACGATTTACTTCGAGGGTCGTGATGCCGCCGAGTTGAAGCAGTCGATGCACGAGGCCGTGGATCGCTACTTCGCGTTGTGCAAGCGTCGAGGCAAGAACCCGGACAAACCCTACTCGGGCAAGTTTGTTCTTCGCGTTGATCCAGAGCTACACCGCGCGTTGGCGACACGTGCAGCATCGAACTGCGTCTCGATGAACGCCTATGTTGGCGAGCACCTCAAGGAGATCGTCGGACAGCCTGCTCCGAGGGATCCAAACAGCTAGCCCCCTGCACAGACCAGACCTCGAACTCGAGCAGCCGGAGTCGCCGCTCAACTTGGCCGACCATCACCGGCGGCCGCTCTGCAGCATGGGACGCGATCCCCGGACCGGGACCTCTCGCCGGCCGGTTGGTACGATCAGGACGTACCCCTTTTTGCTTCTTTCGTCGATTCTGCGACTTCGCTTTTGCATTACGCCTTCTCCTGGACTCCCAGCCGGACGCTCGCGCGTTTAGGGGACAGCACGATCGACCTCGGCGAGGACTTCTTCAACGAGATGATCCGCACCCCGGGGATGTGGGAGGCGGCGGAGAAGCGGATGGCGGGAATCTCCCCGCCCGCGCTCCGGACCGTACAGCGCATCCGGCGGAGCGGCGGCGGCCCGGCGCTGCTTCAACCCCCGGTCGATGCATGGGGCGCCCCCGTTCCTGAGCCCGTGGGGAAGCGAAGGCGCTAACCGTAGAATTCTAGGGGCAGAAAACCGCATGGGTAAGCCGTTTTTCGTTCCACCAACCCCACCCACAACAAGTGGGGGGGGAGGCCCGAGTGGCTGTAGAGGACCCGTAAGGCCGCTCGGCCTGCCCCACCGGTCCTACTCCGTGAAGACCGCCGCGCTATAAACCGAGTTCGGCATGTGATCCGAGGCGTACCAGGCGCAGGGTGTCGGCGCCGGACTTCTGGTAGATCAGCACCAGGTCCGGCTTCACGTGGCAGTCATGGTGATCTCCCCACTCACCGCTTAGCGCGTGGTTGTGGTGCCAAGGCTCCAGCGGCTGATCATTGGCCAGGGCCTCCACGATGAGCGCCAGGCTGGCATCGAGGTATGTCCGATGCCGGCCCCTGGACTCACGCTTGTAGTCGCGCTTGAACTGGCTGGTGCGTTCAATCGTCCGCATGCAGAGCGTCGAGCAGGTCCTCGACGCTGGCGAACTGCGGGAGGTTGCCCTGGCGGGCTTCCTTCATCGCCTCGATGGTGACGGCGTTTGGGATCAGCGGCGAGAAGGGCAGGGCCTTCTCGCGCGCCACCTTGGTCAGTAGCAACCGCACCGCGTCGGACACGGTCAAGCCCATGGCGGCCAGCACCGTGGCCGCTTCTTCCTTAACGGCCCCGTCGATGCGAGCCTGGACGAGTTGATTTGCAGGCATGCGTTAGTCTCCTTGGATTGAATTACATTGTCATTCAAATAGTCGTAGGCTGTCCAGTCAAGACGCCGGTCGCGACGTCCTGGTCCGTCGCCCGGACGGCCAGGGCCACCTGCCCCGCGGCGTACCTTTCGAGTGCGGATCCCATCGTGGCCCAGGGCGCGCTGCAGAGGTTCCACTTCGGCCGGACGGTCCAGTCCGTCCAGAAGCCGAAGCGGCTGAGCGACACGTCGGAGAAACTCGCGCCGATCGTCTTCTCGGGAACGACGATGACCGCCTGGCGGAGACCCTGGTTCTCGAGCTTGTCAAGCGCGATGAACATTGAGTGCACCCGGCTCTTCCCCGAAGCCGGCGGCGACTTGATCAGGAGATATTGCTCTCCTCACTTCTCCCAGGCGCGCTCCTGCATCGGGCGCATTCCGAGCTCGTTGGACCGAGCAGTGCGTCCGGTCCGGGCGTAGGTGACGGATACGGAGGGAATGCTCTTCGCGGTGGTCATCCGAACAGATCGGCGTGGGTGCCGGCGCGGGCAAAATAGACGGACTCGCTCGGCCCGTCGGTGTCGTCGACGCGATAGATCAGAAGGAAGTCACCGCCGACGTGGCATTCCCGGTAGCGCGCCCATGAGCCTTTGAGCGCGTGATCCCTACGTTCGGGACCGAGTGGGGCCTCGTTGGCGATGAGAAGCAGCATGACCGCCTTAAGCCGATTCATATCGTATCGGCCGGAACGCGAGAGCTGCTCCCAGTCCTTGAGGAATTGCCGGGCGTAGTCAACCCGGCGCGGCAGCTTGGCCCGCTTACTACTGGCCGCCGGCTTCTTCAAGCTCCGCAAACATCTCGTCCGCGCTTGCGAATCGCGCTGTGCGCGTCTTCACCATCTCGTCAACCTCGGCCATGGCCCTGCGGGTTCGCGCGTTCGGTACCTTGAGTTCGAGCGGGAAGGCCTGATCGACCGCGATTCGGTGGAAGAACAGCCGCACGGCCTCCGAGGCCGTCAGGCCCATCGCCGCGAGCGTCTCCGTCGCCTTCCGCTTCATCTCGGTGTCCATCCGGACGTGCAGCATCGAGCTCTGTGTCTTCATCCCAGCCTCCTGTATCGCATTTGCGATATATATCGTGTCACGCCGGCGCGATCCCGTCAACTCGATGCGGTCACCCATTCATACCATCGGTTCTTGGCCGTCACGTAGCGCAGCGTCGAGCCGTACAGCCGCGTGAACTAGAGCGCCGCCCGGTGCTCCGTGGCGTCGGCCGCGGTGGCCGTCGTGGCCGGGCTCGGTCGCTCAACCGTCAGGACCGGCAACGTGAGCGCCGGCGACGGCTTGGGCTCGGCGTTCGCACGTCGGGCACTCTTGGCCCGTCTCGCCTTCTTCTGGAGCCGGTGCTCCCAATCCGTATCGCCTTGCGGGTCGGGCTGGTTGGCTGCATTTTTCATGGGTTCATCTTCCTCAAATTGGTGGACATGTTCGCATGGCGAGCCCCGGGCTTCTCTCGGCCCGGGGCTTCGTCGTTTCTAGGCCGGTTCTTCCGCGTCATCGCTGGACGTCGCTCCAAAGAACTTGAACGTGGTCGCTAGAGCCTCGTAGCCCGCCTCGTGTCCGGCCTCCCAGTCTGGGTTTAGGGTGTCGCCCTTGTTGACCTCATTGAGCACGGCCGTCCGGACGTTGTAGAAGATCGCTTCACGGAGTGCCACGTTGTCTCGAGGGTCACACTCTATTTCCTCGGGAATGTCATGGAAGATTTGCCCCCCATGGAACGCAGACCAAGCCAGGAGCTCTAGCGCAACGCTCGTTGCGAACGAGAGCCAGTTGAGCCCCAGGGTCGCACAATCTGGGCATGTCGCGCGGGCCATCAGTTGAGAGCCGGCGTCTCATCGACCGCGCCGCCCTCGCGCATCTCGGCGACGAGCTGCTCAATGTCCACGGTTGCCAACTCCTCGCCGGTGGAGGAGTGCTCGCCCTCACGGTGCAACCAGAGCCGCCCGTTCTTTTGGGTGAGCTGCCACGGCACGCCCGTCTCCCGTGCGGCGAACTGGATCAGGAGGTTGGTCCAAAAACGGTCTCGGTCCCGCAGCTTTGCCGCTCACCCAGTCTTGTGCTTGCGCCGCTACGTTGTCGAGCACCCGGTCCAGTACGTCCGCGTCTAGGGATTCGGCGCAAATCACAAGCGCCTCGCGCCCGCCCACTTCTCGCCCCGTCGCCTGGCTCGCGAACTTTTGCGCCTTCTCGATGGTGGCGTTAGGCAGCCGTACCGCTGTCGTCATATGCAATCGTGCTCCCCCTCCGTAGCTGTGGTCGTTGTACGTCGCGTACAAGCATGGCGGACGGGACGGGAGGCGGTCAACTGGCCCAGCGGCGCGGCGGTCCCTTGCGGAAACAGCTTCCGCAGGTGATCCGGCGGGACTGCGTCGGCTGGAATCTTCTACCACACCGGCAGCAAGGCCGGGGCTTGTGTGTGCGCTTGAACTCCGCAGCCGCGGTTCGTTTGGTGGTGGCGTGCTTCCGGAGAGCATTGTTGTGTTCCGTCGCCTTTGCCCTGGACCTCGCCGTGCTCTTCTCCCGGCACTCAACGCAAGCCTTATTCGGGCCGCCATGCTGGCCGGACGCCGCATCGGTAACAGAGCGCGGCGTCCTGTAGGCGTCTGACTCTCGCCCGCTCGATCTCCAAGGAGCTAGGCACCGGACCACACGTCGAAGAATTGGACGGCCCGCCAGAGCTTTGCCCCCGTGTCGTAAGATGGCGAACTGGTCAGGGTCCCAACGGTGGTGATCCGGGTCCGGGCATCGTGGAACGATCCGAGCGCGTCACGGATGGCTACCCGCAGCGTCTCGCAGCTCGGCCGATCGTCGGCGTAGGCGTCCACTTGGATTTGTCCCCTGGCCGCGTCGATGGGCCCGCGCATCGTGTACTCGTCTTCGGCGTCCTGGCCTTGCACCACAACGGCCGGCAGCCACGGGCCGAGATCGTATTCGGAGGGCAGCACACTGAACCACACGCGGGTTTTCACGAGCGCGGCCACGTCGGCGTCTGCTAGAAGCGCCGACCTTATCTCGGCTTCACGGTCCAATGACCTGCCCCCAAGAGTGGTACCACATCCTATGTTAGTCCCAGCACCTGTGGAGGGCCGTGAAGGACGGGCATCCTCAGGAACCAGGGCGACGGCTTAATCGGCTCAGGGGCCGGGGGAAAGCCGCCGCAGGCGCTGTGGGGTCGGACGGTATTGTACTCGCGCCTCCATTGCTCGACCAGCACGGCCGCCTCCGCCAACGAGTAGAAGATCTCCCCGTTCAACAGCTCGTCCCTGAGCTTGCCGTTGAAGCTCTCGTTGTAGCCGTTCTCCCACGGGCTGCCCGGCTCGATAAAGAGCGTCTCGACGCCCACGCGCCCCAACCGCCGCCGCACGAGCTTCGCGGTGAACTCCGGTCCGTTGTCCGACCTCAGATACTCGGGAGGCCCGTGTCGGACGAACAGATCGGCCAGCACCTCGAGCACGTCGTGGGCTCGGATCTTGCGAGCCACCACGATCGCCAGGCACTCCCTCGTGTGCTCGTCCAGCACTGTCAGCAGCTTCAGCGCACGCCCGTCGTGCGTCTTCGAGGCCACGAAGTCGTACGACCAGACGTGGCCCCGATACAGCGGCCTCAGCCGGATGCACGATCCGTCGTTGAGCCACAGCCGACCTCGCTTCGGCTGCCGCTGCGGCACCTTCAGCCCCTCCTGCCTCCAGATCCGCTCCACCCGCTTGTGGTTCACCCCCCAGCCCTCGATGCGGAGCATGTCCGTGACGCGTCGGTAGCCGTAGCGGCCGAATCGACTCGCGAGTCGCACGATATCACCTCGGAGCGCCCCCTCGTCACTCGCCACTTTCCTCGCCCGGCGCTGGGTCGTGCGTGGCTGCCCGAGCACCCGGCACGCTCTCCTCTCCGACGCCCCGAGCTGCTGACGTACACGCACCACACAACGTCGTCGGCGCTCGGGGCTCAGAAGTTTCCCTCGGCCGCTTCCTCCAGGATCAGCTTGTCCAGTGTCAAGTCCGCCACTGCTCGCTTCAGGCGCCCGTTCTCGCGCTCACGCTCCTTCAGGCGCCGTGCCTGGCTCACCTTCATCCCGCCGTACTCCCGCCTCCACCGGTAGTACGTCTGCTCGGTGATGCCCAGCTCCCGGCTGATCAGCTTCACGGATTTGCCGCGGGCCAGACCTACCTCTGCCTCCCGCAGTGCAGTGATGATCTGCTCCGGAGTGTGTCGCTTCCTTCCCATCCTGACCTCCTCGCTGAAAAGCTTCAGACCAGCTCGATCCTAACATTGCACCTGGTCTCGTTTCAGGGGGTCAGGTCAGGGGACCCGAGATTCAGCGCCATTGACGCCCATGCTTTTGTTATGTGCGCCCGCCTGCAAACCGTCGTGGAGACGCCTGCATATCTCTCGGCGGCCAAGGGGCTTTTATCTGACAGCGAGCGGGGCGAGGTCGTCAATATGGTGGCCGAGAATCCAGAGATGGGTGTGTCGCTCGGGGGCGGTATCCGAAAAATGAGGATCGCCCGCCTAGGACGCGGCAAAAGCAGTGGGGCACGCGTGATGTTCCTGTTCTCCGGTGAAAACATCCCTGTGTTTTTGCTCACCGTCTTTGCCAAGAACGAGAAAGCGAATCTCAGCAGCGGAGAACGAGCAGCACTGATCGCCGCCGCAAAAGACATGATTGAAGATTACAGGAGGCGCAAATGAGCAAGGCATACGACAAGGTCATGGCAGGGCTTGGGGATGCCGGAGGCTACTTGAAGGGCGAACGTGACGGTTTTGCGGTGCATGAAATTGAGGTGCCCGAGCCCGATG
>CBDHCU010000001.1:0-454044 GCA_965261325.1 Dehalococcoidia bacterium | reverse complement strand
GCATGGAGCGCTCCAGGGCGTCTTCAAGCTCCTGTCCTCCGGGCCTCTTTCGTCCGTTGTTTCTTCTGGGATCTTTCATGGTGCGTGGTCGCAGCGGCGAATCGGTTGGGCTGCTGGCCTCTCGTTTCAGGTCTGTGACGGGCCGCCGGCCTCCTTCAGGCAGCAGAGCCGTCTCGAGCGCCTGCCGAAGCAGCGTTTAGCGTTGCGCTTGGACCGGGTTGCGGATTTCAACATCAACTCGTTCGCCTCTCTGAGGGTCTGCCGATGCTCGTCGGAGCGCGTTGGCGATTCCCGCCTCGCCGCCGCCCGGCGATTGGCCTGTGGATTCCTTCCGCTATCGCTTCTCATCCCGCTTATCCCGCCTCTGGGCGTCTCATGGGCCGGGCGCCTGCCGTCCAGTGTGAGCGGTCGAGACGCTGGGCATAACTACCTATGAGGGCGCTCACGTGAGCGCCCCTGTAAGACCTGGGGCGAATACCCCCGTTGTTGATGCCGTTGGGGTGTACAGAGAAATGAAGTTGGTTGCAAAAATGCAAGTCGGGCCGTTTCGTAGCTGAAATGGGGCGGAGTACCCCTCTACAGGACACAGACAGTGAACACTTTGACTTGCGGGTACGTTCCGGCGTGCGTATGCAGGCCCCGTAGCTGAGAGTTGCATTGATGCAGGCGACTGAGGTTGGGTCGGGGGTGCAAAGGCCATAGCTGGCAGTTGCACTTTTGCGGGGCGGTGGGAAGGCTGAAGAAGGGGACGCCTGACGCCGCAGGTGGGCTCGGACGATCATCCGGGCCGGGCCGGGCTGCTCACGCCGCACCTTCCCTCGATGCTCGGTGGAGTGGGACGGCGATCCCCACTTCGCCGACCGGCGATTGGTCGAGGGTCTCCGCGCCAACTCGTTCACCTCCCTGCGGTGTGCTGCGGTTCACCGGACCGCGTCAGTCGCAAAAAAGTGTGAACAAATGAAACTGGAAATAAGACCCCTGGTAGCTCTGCGCAGGGACGCGGGGCGTTACGGGCCGTTCTCCCGTGACTCTGCGCAGGGATGCGGGGGGCTATAGACGCTCTTTTTTTCGGCCCCCTTCGTGCAGTATTGGGGGTGTACAGGAGTTTCAGTTTGGTAGCAGAGCGGCCAGAGTCGTGATTTCGTAGCTGAAACAGGGGTAAATCACCCCCCTACAGGACGTAACCAGTGAACACTTTTAGAAAGGGTGCGTTCCGGACGGCAATGACATCGCCAAACGTGGGGCATGACATCGGCGGGACCGTGGGAGCGGCCTCTCAATGACATTTGGCCCCGGAAAAGGCGCTTGAAGTGGGGGTGCGTTACGGCCCCCAAAACGCGGCAATAGACCGGGGAAAAGGCCGGACAGTGGTTGACCGGAGACTTGGGCGGAGTTTTGGAAGGGAGAAAAGAGCCATGAAGACGACCGAACACGGCATCGAAGACAGCAGGGACGTGGAGAACGTCTACCACATGCGGCTCATGGCGCTGCTGAAAGAGCTGGTGCGGGACAAGGGATACAAGGGCGCGGCGCGGGTGCTGGAGCTGGACCAGCGGACGGTGGCCGAGAGCGCGAAGACCGGGCAGCTGTCACGGCGGGTGCGGCAGGCGTTGGAGCGGGCGTTGCAGGAGGGCGTCGGCTCGGCTGCGGCCCGGCAGCGGGAGCGCAACGAGAAGCTGGAGGAGCGGGTCGATGCGCTGGAGAAGGGGCATGAGGCGCACGAGAAGGGGCACGACGCGCTGGGCAAGGAGGTGCGGAGTCGAGTGGCCGCCGTCGAGGGCCGGGTCGAAGCCCTGCGTCGGGATGGCGCACAGGGGACCGGGGCCGGTCATGCCGGCGCCGGTCCCTCCCAGGCGGAAGCGGACGGCGCGGAGAGCGGTGCGTCGGACGCTGGAAGGAAGCCGCCTCCGAGGCCCAGGTTGCGTCGGGAGTACCCCGACCTCGTGACCCTTGAACCAGCCCCGGACGACGAGGAGGTGTTCGGCGATGCGTGGCCGATGATCGTCGAGTGGCGGGGACTGAAGGACGTTCACCCCAACGAGGGGAAGGGCCTGGATTGGCTGCGCACCGAGGAGCACTTCCTGGCGTTGGAGCTGGCCCTGCTTGAAGACCACGGCATGACGCTCCCCCCGGCTCGGTTTCCGCTGAGGGGCTTCGACCGCAACGGGCAGGTCAACTGGCGTCAGACGGCGCTCTTCGACACGCGGAGAGCGATCAGAAAGCGGGAGCTTCTGAACAGGCTGAGCCTCGGTCTGTTGTGGCGGTAGCGGGGCCGGGGGTGCGAAGGGTTGGCTGTTAAGTTTTGTGAACGATTTGGCGGCAATCTTCGAAAGGGGCGCCGCAGGCCCTCTTTTGCGGGTCTCGGGACGTCGATAATGACAGCACTGTTAGGCTTTTTCCAAGGTTTCCGACCATAGAAACCTGGGTGCGTGATCCCTGTTGCACGGGTCTGTCTGGAGGATGATTCGCTCTCCCCCGGTCTCCCACGAGGGAATTGCTGCTGAAGCGGAGTTTGACGTTGGTCCTTCGCAGGCAGCACGGATCGAAACGACGGAGTTGACTTAGCCCTCCGTCCTCGGTCCAAGTCCGGCGGTTGAAGTTTGACGTTGGTCCTTCGCCCGCTGGACACTCGTTCAGCGATTGGAGTGGATCGCTTCTTCCGCTGGACACCTGCCTGACGGTCGGGGTTGATCGCTCCTTCCGTTGGGAACCAGTCTGCCGGTTGGGAGTGATCGCTCTCGCCGTTGGACTCAGGGACGGGACGCTCTCTGCGCCTCGTCCTCACTTGGTCGGTCGGAGTGCGCCTGCCTGTTGCAGACAGGTCTGTCGCTTCGACCGGCTCCTCATGCCCGCGGCATGGCTGCCTGACAGCTACGCCGTAGCTTCGACATGCGCCGGTCTGCCGTTCCGAGCAGGCTGGTCGCTTCACGCCTCGCAGCTCTCCCACTGACGTTGTTCACCCTGGGCCGAGCTGCGTCTTCTATCATGCGTCGGCCTGCGGTCACATCGTGGGCTGGCCGCTTCACGCCTCGCGGCTTTCCCCCCAACTCTGACGCTACGCATCGTGGGCCAAGCTGCGTCTTCTCCCATGCGCTGGTCTGCGATGAAGTCGTAGGCCAGCCGCTCCCCTCATAGCCGCTCCCCCGGAGTCGATTCCCCGACGAATCACCCTGGGCCGGGCTGCGTCTTTCTTCACCCTCCGCTCCGTCTCCCGCGTCCGGCATCCGACCGTGGGCGAAGTGCGTCCGGCGTCAACCCATCACCAACGACTCCCGCCGTGGATGCCGCGCGGGTCAACAACTGAAAGGAGGAGTCCATGCACGTCAACGAGGTCCATCGCCGCTGACGGCGGGGCCTCCGGGTCTCACAACACATTCCCATTCACAAGGGCCGTCCCCGTTCGCCGGGGGCGGCCCTTCTTCTTTGCCCGCAAGCGGGCGCAGGCCAGAGGCAACACAACACAACAGAAGGAGGACTGACCGATGACTACGGCAACGACGGCAACCGGAACTGGGACGACGAGGACGGCGGGCGCGGAGAGCGAGCTGAGGGCCGCTGCGAGGCGGCGCGGGATCACGATGAAGGAGCTCGCGGCCCTGATGGGCGTGAGCGCGGGCTACCTGTCGGGGCTTTCGACGGGGCGTACGCCGTGGACTCCCAAGATGCGGGAGAAGGCTGTGGCGGTCTTGGGAGAGGTCCCTGGGCAGGGGACCGTCTACCGCCAGGGCGGCGTCGTGACCGGCGAGAGCAGCTTCATCAGGGAGCGCGCCCGCACCCTGGGCATGACCATGCATGACCTGGCCGACCGCGTTGGCGTGTCCTACAGCTACATGACGCAGGTTGCCCGTGGCCGCCAGAACATGGGCGTCAAGGTCCAGGCCAGGGTCGAGTCGACGTTGCAGGCTCCGGCGAAGGTCGCGCCCGCCAAGTGCGCCAACCGCCCGGGCGTCGTGGTGGCCGGGGAGAGCAGCTACATCCGGGAGCGGGCCAGGGAGCTGGGCATGAGCCTGCGGGACCTGGCCGACCGCGTGGGGGTCTCCTACGGCTACATGTCAATGGTGGCACGGGGTCATAGGAACATGGGTGTGAAGGTCCAGGCGCGGGTCGCGTCGGCGCTGGAGGCCCCGGTGAAGGTCGCGCCCGCGCAGCCTGCCTGCATCGACCGCGAGGCCGTGTGGGGCCGGATGAACGCCCACGGCTTCAGCCAGAACGAGGTCGCCCGGCGAGCGGGCATAAGCTCGGCCCATCTCTCCCAGATCATGAACGGCAAGTCCAGCCCGTCTGCGGGCGTGCTGAAGGGACTGCACGGCGTCCTGTTCCAGCCGACGAAGGCGGAGCGGGTCATGCCCGCCGAGGTGAAGGTGCTGGGCTGGCGCAAGGGCGAGCGGAGCGGGATGGTGGTTCGCGGCGCCGGTGGCCCCGGGCGCGGCGCCAAGTCCGGCGGCGGGACCGTCAGAGTCGGCGGCCGGGTGCCCTGGGGCGCGAAGGCGGAGTTCGCCTACCGCGCCGGGTACGACGGCATGGGCCGGGTGTCGGTGACGCACGTCGTCGAGCGGGGCTACTCCGCCATGCTGAAGCAGCCGGAGACGGCCGCCGCGTAGTGAGGCGTGGGCGACGGCCCGGCGCAAGACACCGGGCCGTCGCTCAGGGGGGAGGTTATCGCCGCATCGACGGCGGCCTCCCCCCGGCTCTCCATGTATGCCGCCCTTTTTTTGTTGCCCGAAATCACCGCCCGCCTTCGACATCCCTGAAGTAGGGGCAGCGGGCGCTCACGTCCGCGCGGCGGCGCTACCGCGCCGCCCGGCCCTCACTCTCGCCTCCCCGCTTGCCCAGCGCCTCGCGGGCCAACCCCCTCGCCGCCCGCGCCGCGGCGTTGTTCGGCTCGATGCCGATGATGGCCTCGAAGTCCTCGATGGCGCTCTCGAACCGCGCCGCGTACATGCGGGCGATCCCCCTGCTGTAGAGGACGTCCCTGTTCCGGGGGTCGAGGGCGAGGACCCCGGTGTAGTCCTCTATCGCCAGCTCGTGCTGCTCCAGGCTGCTGTGGGCCAGCCCCCGGGCCGCGAGGGCCTCGGCGTCGCCGGGCTCGAGCTCCAGGGACCGGTCGAAGTCCCTGACCGCCTCGTCGTAGCGGCCCAGGCTGCCCAGGGCGACGCCCCTGCCCCGGAGCGCCGGAGCGTTGTCGGGGTCGAGTCCCAGCACAGCGTCGAAGTCGCCGAGCGCGACCTCGTGCGCGCCGAGATTGACGTTGGTGATTCCCCTGGCGTAGAGGGCGAGGCCGAACCTCTCTTCGATCTCGATGGCGGCGTCGAAGTCCCTGAGCGCCCTGTCCATCCGGCCCATGTCGCGGTATGCCATGCCCCGGTGGTAGCGGGCGTCGGCGAGGTTGGGATTCAAATCTATGGCCCTGCTCAGGTCCTTCACCGCCCGGTGGCGCTTGCCCATCGCCGCGTGGGTCAATCCCCTGTTGTAGTGAGCGTCGGCGTCGCCGGGGGCCAGGGTGACGGCCACGTCGAAGTCGCTCATCGCCCCCGCAAGGTCGCCCAGCTCCACCTTGCACGCACCCCGGCTGTAGTGCGCCACGGCGTCGCCGTGGGCCAGGCGGATGGCGATGTCGTAGTCCTCCACCGCCAGGCGGCGCTCCTCCATCGCGGAGTAGGCGCGGGCTCTGTCGAGGTAGGCGCCCGCGTTGCCGGGGGCCAGGGCGATGATTCTGCCGTAGTCCTCCGCCGCAAGGCGGTGCTCCCCAAGCTCGGCGTACGCCAGCCCCCTGGCGCCCAGGGCTTCGGTGTCGCGGGGGTCCGCCTCGATCCTCTCCGTCAGATGCTCGACCATCCACTGAAGGCCCTCGCGCCCCACGCCGTCCATCATCTTGCGGAACCTCTGGTACTCTTCTTCCGATGGCTTCCCCTGGTCCGTCCCGTCATGCTCCTCGTTCATGACGCTCCTCCCGTGTGTCTTGATCTTTCCCTTATCGGACGCGTTCCCCCGCTGCGGAGGGGGCTGCCGGGATGGGGCAGGCTCCCGACGCCGGCGCGGACCTGAGTTCGTCTCCCCGCCCATCCGTCGCGGTCTCTCCCTCGCGGCGTGGGCTCCGCGCAGTCCCGCTGCGGGACCGACGCGGGGACGCCTCCATGATGGCGAAGCCGTTCCCGGAATGCAATGCGGGCTTGGCGGTGGGGACTCCGTGTATGACGGCCTTTTGGCGTTTCAGTTCCTATGGGCCGCGGCCCCTCACCGGCGCGCAGTCCCGCTCAGTCTCTGAACAGGTGGCCGAGGCCCAGCGAGTCCGCGATTTGCAGGAGCGCCGCATAGTTCTGCGTGTTGGGCAGCACGCCCTTCTCCCTCCAGCGCCTCGCGGTCTCGGGATGGACGTCGAGACGGCGGTGTATCTCCGCCCACGACAGGCCGGACTCCTCCTTGAACCGCACCAACCTTTGCGGGAAGTCGTCGGGGAAGACGTAGACTATTCTGCTGTGGTGGGTGCGCTGTCGCGGCATCGGGCCGATCCCCCAAGAGTATGCGTCACAAGTCTCTCCGGCGGAAGTGTCCTGGCCGGACGGCATCCGGCTCGATGGAGCCTGCCGTCCGGCCACTCCCAAAAAGCCCGGGCGAATCCACTTCAGTCGAGGCCGCCGCCCCTCCGGGACATCCATGGATACGGGCTTTTTTCGTTGCCCCAGCCCGTGCCTAATGGCCCGGCCTAATGGGGACGCTAGGCTCCGCTACTACCGGAACTCCCTGGCGTAGGTAGGATTCTCCCAACCAGCGCCGAAAGCCTGCCGTAAAACAGGGACGCGGCGATCAGCGCTCCGCCCAGCGCCATTACCGCCATCACCGCCGGCACCGCCGGCACGAAGCCGCCGGTGGCCTGGCGGAGGAGCGATTCCAGCAGGTCTCCGGCCAGGTTTATCGCTGAGACTGGAACGTTGTCGGGAAATGACACCGCGTTCATCATCGTCTTCCTGACCAGGCCCGGCAGGACCGAATGCACCGCGAACCCAACGACGAGACAGACGGTCCCGCCCGCCAGCAGCGCCACCCCCGGCCAGCGAAGCATCGCCGCCGGACGGGGCAGGTGGACCAGCGCCAGCAGCAGGGTTCCCGAGGCCGCTATCGCCAGGGCGATGAACGTGCCCGGCCCGTTGACCGCGCCCAGCGCTTCCCGCAGGGACTCGGCCCCATCTTCGATGTCCTGCCGTCCCAGGCCCGGCGACCGGTCTGCTGCCCAGTCCAACAGGTCGAAGCGGTCGCCGGGTTGCAGGTTCCGGCGGACCTCGGCGACGGCGCTGCCGGTCAGCGGCTGCACCGCCGGCTCAGCCGCCGCCTTGAGGAACCCCCGGGTGTCGCCCTCGACAAAGCTCCTCCGCAGCGCTTCCCGCTCCCCACGGAGTGTCCGGGCCGCCGGTGAGTCGAGCAAAGGGTCGTCCACCAAGAGGCCGAACCAGCGGTCGAACTCCCGCTCCCGGCACTCCCGGCTCAGAATCTTCAGCGAGGGCGCGGACCGGGGCAGTTGGCCCTGGGACAATTGGGTCAAGGGTTCGGCAGAAGCGGCCGCCAGGCGTTGCACGGCCGCCAGCGAGCAGCCTGACGTCCCGGGTTGGGCAACCTCCAGCCCGTCGATGAACTGATGCACCTCCCCCAGCGCCGCCGGTTCGACCCGCTCCAGCGGCTCGGTCAGGCTAACGTAGAGCTCCAGGTCCTCGCTTTCGTGGCGCAGGTAGCCGGTGAAGCGGTCGCTGTTGGCCTCGGTCTGCTCCCGGAGGTACTCCGGCGGCATGATGTCCCGCAGTACCCGGACCGCATCCTCGTGGGTCGCTATTTCTATATTGCCCAACAATCGGCTGCTCCGCTCCCGCAGCGCTTCATCCAACAGAACCTCGTCGTAGATGCGGGCGTAGACGCCGGTGTCACTGATGGCCGCCTTGTAAACCTGGGGGTCTTCCAACCGCTGGGTGAAGTTGGCGGCCACCAGCAGGTACAGCAGGCCGACCAGCACCATCAGCCCTAGCGCCGGCCCCGCGACGGCTCGAAGAAACGTGGCCAACTTGCCTCCGTCCGGGACGGCGCCTCGCCTTCCCCGCTCAGGTTCTTGTTGTCTGGGCCTATCTCGGTGACCCACTCCTTCCGTGGCGCCCCGGCCCAACCATTGAACGGATTACGGCTCAGCCAGTCTAGTTTTTTGCTCCAGCCCGCTCCCCCCATTCCAGGAACACCGGGGCTGGTAAGGCCCGGTCCGCCGGATGGTCCGCCACCACGGGCGGGGCCGTAGCGTAGGGCCGGCGGGCGGGGCCACCAGGTTCAGGCGTGGGTGACTGCTTTTTTGAGCGGTGGGTCAATTGCAGAAGGGCAGGTCGCCCGTGTATTCGATACCGCGCAGGCTGCTCGGTATGCACCCGGTCAGCTGAGGATTATTTTGGATGTTCAGTTTCTCCAGGGCGGTCAGAAGGCCCAACTCCGGCGGTATCTTGCCGATTAACCCCGTTGGCTGATACTGAGAGCTAGCATGACGGAAATCCAGTTCGGTTACGCGGCCGCTGCCATCGGAGCCAGAGGTGGTGACCCCATCCCATTGACCCAGGGGATTGTAGTTCAGCCAATTTTTACTGGAGGCCCACCTGCCAGGCACTGTTTTAAGAATGGCTTGCCATTCGGGACCGATGGCGCTTTCGTAGAGGGCCACCAGCGCCACCATGTCGGCGAGGTAGCCATTGGCGTAGGAGCTCGCCCAGGTCAGCTTGTTGCCCCAGATGGACACCTGTCGCAGGTTGGCGAGGTTGCCCAACTCGGACGGCAACTCGCCGCTCAGCCCGTTGTTGTCGAGGTACAGCGCTGTCAAGTTAGTGAGGCTGCCCAACTCTGGCGGTATTGTCCCACTCAACTGGTTGCCGTTGAGGCCCAGCGCTGTCAAGTTAGTGAGGCTGCCCAACTCCGGCGGTATCTCACCGCTTAAACTGTTACTGTAGAGGTACAGTTCCGTCAGGTTGGTCAGGTTGCCCAACTCTGGCGGCAGCTCCCCGGTCAACTGATTCCCCGAGAGGTTCAGCTTTTCCAAGCTGGTCAGGTTGCCCAACTCTGGCGGCAGCTCCCCGGTCAGCTGAGGATTATTTTGGATGTTCAGTTTCTCCAGGGCGGTCAGAAGGCCCAACTCCGGCGGTATCTTGCCGATTAACCCCGTTGGCTGATACTGAGAGCTAGCATGACGGAAATCCAGTTCGGTTACGCGGCCGCTGCCATCGGAGCCAGAGGTGGTGACCCCATCCCATTGACCCAGGGGATTGTAGTTCAGCCAATTTTTACTGGAGGCCCACCTGCCAGGCACTGTTTTAAGAATGGCTTGCCATTCGGGACCGATGGCGCTTTCGTAGAGGGCCACCAGCGCCACCATGTCGGCGAGGTAGCCATTGGCGTAGGAGCTCGCCCAGGTCAGCTTGTTGCCCCAGATGGACACCTGTCGCAGGTTGGCGAGGTTGCCCAACTCGGACGGCAACTCGCCGCTCAGCCCGTTGTTGTCGAGGTACAGCAGGGTCAGGTTGGCCAGGTTGCCCAACTCCGCCGGCACCGGGCCGCTCAACTGGTTGGAGGCCAGGTTCAGCTTTTTCAGGCTGGCGAGTCTGCCTAACTCCGGCGGTATCGGCCCGCTTAAACCGGCGTGGCTGAGGTTCATATCCGTCAGGTTGGTCAGGTTGCCTAACTCCGGCGGTATCGGCCCGGTCAGCTGAGGATTATTTTGGATGTTCAGTTTCTCCAGGGCGGTCAGAAGGCCCAACTCCGGCGGTATCTTCCCGATTAACCCCGTTGGCTGATTCTGAGAGCTAGCATGACGGAAATCCAGTTCGGTTACGCGGCCGCTGCCATCGGAGCCAGAGGTGGTGACCCCATCCCATTGACCCAGGGGATTGTAGTTCAGCCAATTTTTACTGGAGGCCCACCTGCCAGGCACTGTTTTAAGAGTGGCTTGCCATTCGGGACCGATGGCGCTTTCGTAGAGGGCCACCAGCGCCACCATGTCGGCGAGGTAGCCATTGGCGTAGGAATCCGCCCCAGTCAGCTTGTTGTCCCAGATGGACACCTGTCGCAGGTTGGCGAGGTTGCCCAACTCGGACGGCAACTCCCCACTCAACTGGTTAGTGTCGAGGTACAGCAGCGTCAGGTTGGACAGGTTGCCCAACTCCGCCGGCACCGGGCCGCTCAACTGGTTGTCGTTGAGGCTAAGCCGTTCAAGGTTGGAGAGGCTGCCCAACTCTGGCGGTATTGTCCCACTCAACTGGTTGTAGTTGAGGCCCAGCGCTGTCAAGTTAGTGAGGCTGCCCAACTCTGGCGGTATCTCCCCGCTCAACTCGTTGTTGCGGAGGGACAGCGCTGTCAGGTTGGCGAGGCTGCCCAACGTCGGTGGTATCTCTCCGGTCAACTGATTCTGCCAGAGGAGCAGCGTTTCCAGGTTGGCGAGGCTGCCCAACTGCGGCGGTATCTCCCCGCTCAACTGGTTTTGTCCGAGGTCCAGTTCGGTGACGCGGTCGTTGAAGGCGGTGACCCCGTGCCATTCGCCGACCGGCGCCGCGGTCAGCCAGTTGGAACTATTGGCCCAGTTTTCGCCGCCGGCGGAGTCGTAGAGGGCCATCAGCGCCACCATATCGGCGAGGATGCCCGGCGGGTAGCTTTCCGCCCAGCTCAACTGGTTGCCCCACAGGGACACCTGCTCCAGGACGGCCAGGCTGCCCAGCTCTGACGGCAGTTCGCCGCTGAACTGGTTGTCGTGGAGATACAGGTCGGTCAGGTTGCCAAGGCTGCCCAACCCGGCGGGAATCTGACCGCTCAAGCGGTTGGAGTGCAGGCGCAGCTCGGTCAAGTTGCTGAGGTTGCCCACCTCGGCCGGCAGGGCGCCGTCCAGTTGGTTGTTATCGACGCGGAGTACGGTCAGGCCGGTCAGGAAGCCCAGATCGGCGGGCAATTTCCCGCTTAACTGGTTGGAATGCAGGTGGAGTTCGGTCAGGCCGGTGAGCCGGCCCAACTCCGCCGGTATCTCCTCGGCCAACTGGTTGCCGCTGAGGTCCAGCTGGGTCAGGCCGGCCAGGTTGCCCAGGGCCGGGGGCAGTTCGCCGCTCAACCCGTTCTGGCTGAGGTCCAGCCCGGTGACCAGGCCGTCGCCATCGATGGAGACACCGCTCCAGGAGGCCACCGCCGGGTCGCTCAGCCAGTTGGCGTTGTCGGCCCAGCCATCGCCGCCGGCCGACGCATACAGGGCGGACAGCCCCACCAGGTCGGCCAGCATCCCCGGCGGGTAGCTGTCGGCCCACAGGAACTTGTTGCCCCCAATGGTCACGCTTTCCAGGTTGGGGAGGGCGCCCAGTTCGGCCGGCAGTACCCCGCTGAACTGGTTGTCGTGGAGATACAGGTCGGTCAGGCCGGTGAGAGCAGTCAGGCTGGCGGGCAGGGCGCCGGTCAACCGGTTGTTGCTGAGGTACAACTCCTCAAGGTTGCTGAGGCTGCCCAACTCCGGCGGGAGCTTCCCGCTCAGCCGGTTGTCCCGCAGGTCCAACTCGGTCAGGCTGGTGAAGCTGCCCAGCTCTTCGGGCAGTTCCCCGCTGAGGCCGTTGCCGCTGAGGTTCAGTTCGGTCACCCGGCCCCCGGTGCCGGTTGTGACGCCGTGCCACTGGCCGATGTCTTCGGTGTAGAGCCAGCCGTCGCTGTTCTGCCAGCTATCGCCGTTGGTGGCGTCAAAGAGGGCGATCAGCGCGGCCCCGTCGGATTCCGGGGGAAAGGGAATGCGGGGCCGGGGCGTAGCGGTGGGTTCAGGCGTAGCGGTGGGGCCTGTTGGGCGGGAGGAGCGAGTTGCGCCCGGCTCCGTTGGCCCGGTGGACCGCACCACGACCCCATCTTCGGTCTCATCAATGGTGATGGTCCCGCCATCGCAGGCTGCGAAGGCGAACAGCAGGGCCAGGGAGATTAAGGCAAAGAGGCTAATTCTGCCGGAGAAGAGCCAGGGGGATGTGCGAGCGGCTCGGGCTACAGTGGTGGCGCTGGACGGTGTACGATTCATGGTCTCGAACCTCCTTTAATCTACATGGATGGACCGGATTTTAGAATTGTGGAACCTCTGAAATAACCCTTTCGTCGTTCCTGCTTTCACAGGAACCTCTGTCCGCAACATTTCAGGTTCCTGCCTGCGCAGGAACGACGTTGGTGTCGGGGAGGACCCACAGTTCATCCACGTTGCCGGTGACGCCGACGCTATCGAAGGCTCGCTCGTTGCCCCGCTTTTCCTGGTTCAGCGAGTGGTTGTTGTTGACTACGGTAATTGTGTTGATGCCATAGCGCACCGCCGTTTCCACCTCGCTCAGGTGATACCGGAAACCACCGTCGCCGGTGAAACGGACCACCGGGCTGTTGGGGACGGCGCGCTTGGCGCCCAAAGCCGCCGGGAAGGCCCAGCCCAGGGAACCGGCGCAACGGAGAAATCGCTGATTGGGGCTATGGAGGTCCACCATCGTACCGGTCCAAATACCGGAGTGGCCGGTAGCAGTACGGCGTCATCGGGCCGTGTGTCGTGCCGGGAGATGAGGCGCATCCCCGCATGGAGCGCGGAGGAAAGCCTCCGGACTGCCGGGACTTTGGGACTACGCGGGAAGGAAAATCGGGGGGGGGGGGGGGGGGGTAGAACTAATGTGTCGGCATCGAAGCGGAAGACGCGGGACGGCGCGGCGGCGTTGGCCCCCTGGGGCGTGGAACGCAGCCCATTGGCGTCTATGCTCGTCCGGCTTATCATTGCGGCTGGACCACCAGCATGTAGTTTCACCCGGCTTTCTTGCGGCAACTATTGAAGAACCCGGAGGTTCCCTGTAGAGAATATGCCACAGTCCATCAGGGAAAGTCAATATCTCCGCACCGGTTCACCGGGGTTGAAACGCAAAGAAACGACATACATGGGCAGGGGGATGGAATCGTGGATAAGGAGGGCCGCAGACGCGGCGGAACGGGAAGGAGGTGAGGCTCGGCTACTCCCCGGCCTCTATGACGACCCGTCCGCCGCTCCGAACCTGGATGCTCAAATCGTGGCTGTCCAGCAGTCGCATACCTATGAGCGGGGTGGCATCAGATATATGGGCATAGACCTGCCTCGGCTGGCCGTCCCAGAGTACCGTTACGTAGTAGACGTCGAATCTAACCTGAGTGCCGTCGGCCAGAAACGCCGAGGCACGGGTCACGAAGGGCAGTCCCAGTTCCGTCACCAGTGGCGACGGCAGCGACAGAAAGGCATTGAAGCCGGTATCGACAACTGCCTCTACCTCCCGGCCCTGCCCCGACGGACCTTGCACTGCAAGCCTTACGATGGGTTCGTAGGCGGAGTTCACTACCCCCTGAATCACTGGGCGCTCCGCAGCGCTCTGCCACCGAAGTGATGGACCGCCCGATGGCCTACCCGCAAAGACCAGACGTCTATAGCCTCTGGTCGCTGCGACCGCAGACTCTCCACTGCGTCAGGGATGTCGTCGCCGATGGCCCAGAGTCCGGTGTCCACGTCGATGGAGACGATCTCGCCGTGGTGGTCGGCTTCGACCTTGTGTCGGATGTCGCGCTCGTAGATCTCGTCGCCGAGACGGGCCGTCTCCTCTTTCAGGCGAGTGGGAGCGGTGGGCCTCGCTGTCTTTGTCGTCGCCGGGGTGTCTCCGTCTTTCATGCGTCCCCCTCTCATAGGTGTGTTCCTACGCCTCGCATTCTACCATTTTGCGGGAGGTTGGAACAACGGAAAAGGGCCGCGCACACAGGGGCAGGCAGGAGAGAGACCGCTCACGCAGCGGACTCCCCACGTCGTCTTGTGGCCTAGAGCCCGCGCCTGTCTGTAGCTGGACGGACAAGGCCGACCGCCTTATGATTTGCACTATAGGCTTACAGACTGCCCAGCCGCATCTCGAAGACGGTTCCGTCTATCGTCCAAAATTAGGCCCAGCGTGACGCTCCTGCCGTCCCTCTGCCCCGACGCGTCACACTACAGGAATCGCGAGTCCTCGGTGCGCCGACAGACTGCCGAGCGGCATCTCGAAGATAGTGGTATCTACCGTAAGCGGTGGTGGACCTGAGGATACTCGAACCCTCCGGTGGGATTGCGGGAGTGATGCTCACAGGCCCCCGAGCCACAGTTCGAAGACGGTTCTGTCTACCGTGAAAAAAGGCCCACATTTTCCGACCTAGTAGGACTGAATTCATAACTCCGCGACCCTTGCAGACGCTCTTCTCCTGGGCGGAGTTCATGGCCGAGGAGCCGGTCAAGCCCAAGGGCCGTGGCCGCAGGCTCAGCCCGCCGCTCCGTCCCTGTTCGATTGGGCGTTCATCCTGGAACAGGAGCAAGAGCGGGAGCCGGTCGGCGCGGGACGCTAGGCCGCAAGACACTGCTCATCCATGTACCCCTTCACCAACCATGGTGCCATGGAATCGCCTTGGACATGTCGACCGTGTAGCCTGCGTCCGCCAGCGCGGCCACAGATAGTGCGTCCGAATCGTGGGGGAGTACCATCACATCGGGCCCGCCAGGATTCCAATGGCTCCGGCCTGAAAGAGGGATGCCGGGAAGATCCGGATCGCCGCCACCCTCGCGGAACACCGCCACCGCTCGGGGGCCGACAAAATACTTCCAGTCTTCGGAAACCAAGCCTGTAGCGGGAGGGAAACTGCCCGTCAGCCCGAGCACATGGCCGATCTCGTGTCGGATGAGTCCCACATTGGCGGACGAGGATGCCAGACGCGCGTTGACCGTGACGATACCCGCGACCGGATAGTAGTGTGACGGCTCCGTCTCGGGCCCTTCTCTTCGGTCGCATCCCCAACCGGATGCGAAGGCAGAATAGGAAGGGTCAGTCTCGCGCACGGCCCAGATCACCAGCTCGTTCCCACTACTACTCACCGGTACGTTGTTTTTCCAATGTTCGCAATAATCCCTCGCGTCTCGGCCGTTCCACTCCGTTCCATTGAGTACGGCCGACCACCGGTCCGCTGCCTCCGTCATGGTCTCGGCATAGAGGTCCGTGGTCGGCTGTGCCATCACGACGTCGATACCGAAGGTTCCCACCGCCTCCCGCACCACTACCGTGGCGGTGGCCGGTGTGCCGCCGCTGCGCGGCACAATCTCCACCTCCGCTTCACCGCGTCCCCTAGGAGAAAGCATCAGCCAGCCATTCTGGATCGCTGCGGTAACTACGGCTTCGTCGGAGACGTTTACCGTGAGAGAGTCGTGAAGGTCGTCTTCAAGCGCGAGCGACAGACCTTCCGAGTCCTCCCGGAGAAGTACCCGTGGCAACAGTCTCTTGTCCCCCAGTCCGGTGCAGGGGAATACGTCAAACCTCTGCGTGCGCAGCCAAGGTTCCAGCTCCTGGGGGGCACAATGTTTGATGTCGAGCGATAGGCGCTCCAAGTTCACCAGCTTGCTGAATTCTACAGGGATTGGTCCCGCTTCCAAGTCATTATGGTACAGTCCGAGCTGGACCAATCCGGCCAGGTCGCCGATTTCCGAAGGGATCGGACCCGTGAGAGCGTTGCGTTCTAGATACAGATGCCTGAGGTTGGCCAGGTTGCCGATCTCCGCAGGGATCGTGCCTGACAGGCTGTTTTCTTGGAGTTGCAGTTGCCTGAGGTTGGTCAGGTTGCCGATCTCCGCAGGGATCGTGCCCGACAGGCTGTTGCCCTGGAGTTGCAGGCGCGTGAGGTTGGTCAGGTTGCCGATCTCCGCAGGGATCGTGCCCGACAGGTTGTTGCTACCCAAAGGCTCCCCGCGGTTCCCCCACATTTCACCGAGATCCAACACCTCCACGCGCCCGGAGCCGTTAGTCCCAACCCCGTACCAGGTCCATAAAGGCTTGCTGCTCAACCAGTTGGTGCTCTTGTTCCAGTTGGGGCCGTTGGTGGCGTTGTAGAGCGCGATAAGGGCGGCCCTATCTGTCGCTGCCGAGGTCGTGGGTGTGGCCGTAGGAAGCGAAGGCGTGGCAGTGGGCGTCGGGGTCGGCGTGGGAGTGGCCGTCGGTGTGGGCGCCGGCGTGTTGGTCGGTGTGGGCGTCGGCGTGTTGGTCGGCACTGGAACACTGCCGTCGCAGTCGAGCAGGCCAAGATCGTCAAGGTCGTTGGAGGGCACGTCTCGCAGTTCCGCCGGTATGCACCCTTCCAGGTAGTTATTGCCCATGTACAAGCGGACCAATGCAGAGAGGTCGCCCAACTCGGCTGGTATCGAACCTGACAACTGATTGTCTCGCAGATACAGCCACCGCAAATTGGACAGCCCGCCCAAGCTCGCCGGGATCCCACCGGTCAGGTCATTTCCGGACAGGATCAGGATAGAGAGGTTGGACATGTCGCCCAATTCCGAAGGTATTGATCCGGTCAGATCGTTGTCCCCGACGTGCAGCCGCTCCAAATTAGTCAATCCGCTTAAGTCTGCAGGGATGGGGCCTGTCAGATCGTTGTTGTATGCATACAGTCGCTTCAAGTTCGTCAGTCTGCCCAACTCGGACGGTATCGAACCGCTAAAGTCGTTGCTGTGCAGGTACAGCAGTTCGAGATTATCCAAGCCGCCCAGCGCGGTGGGTATCGTACCGCTAAGGTTGTTGTGATTGACATACAGGCGAACCATATTGGGCAAACCGCCCAGTTCCGCAGGTATGGGGCCGGTCAGGTCATTGTGGTTCAGCCACAACCAGACCAGCTTATCAAGGTCGCCCAATGTGGCAGGTATGGGGCCGGCCAGGTCGTTATTGTTGAGGAACAGGTATCTCAGGTTGGACAGACTGCCCAACTCCAATGGTATGGATCCGACGAAATCGTTGTTGTTGGCATACAGTCGCTCCAAGTTCGTCAGTCTGCCCAACTCGGGCGGAATCGGGCCCGTCAGGTCGTTGTTTCTGATCCGCAGATACGAGAGCTTGCCCAGGCTGCCCAGTTGTGTAGGCAAACGGCCGTTGAGGTTGTTGTCGCCTAGGAGGAGATACCTCAAATTGGACAGGCCACCCAACTGTGATGGAATGGGACCGCTCAGATCGTTGTTCTCCAGGTCCAGGCGGGTGAGGGCCGACAACTTGCCCAGTTCCGGCGGAATGGGACCGGATAGGTGGTTACCCCACAACCGCAACTCCCCAAGCGAGTACAGGTCTCCCAGCTGGCCCGGTATGCTCCCGCTCAACCGGTTCTCTCCGAGCTCCAATTTTGTAACGCGCCCCTCTTCGTCCGTCGTGACGCCATGCCACTCATCAAGTGGGGATTCGTCGTCCAGCCAGTTGTCGTTGCGTATCCAGTTGTCGCCGTCGGTGGCGTTGTAGAGGATTTCGAGGATTTCGCGGTCGGTGATGCCGTCCGAGCAGTTGGGGCCGAGCGGGGTGACTCCAGGAAGAGAAGCATGGGGGAGATCACCATTGGCGATGCCTTGCAGCCAAGCCTGGAATACTTGATCCGTTGGAGCGCAAAGGCCGCCGCTATTGTTGCCAAAAGCGAAGTTTGCAAGCGCCGTCAGCTGCGTCAAGCCCGAAGGGAGCGCGCCTGCAAAACCGTTTCCGCTCAGGATCAGCCATTCCAGCTTGACCAGGCTGCCTAATCGCGCTGGGATCGATCCGGTCAACCGGTTGCCGCTGAGGAACAGTTCCTCCAGATTTGATAGGCTTCCCAACCCTGGCGGTATCTGCCCGCTCAACCGGTTGCCATAGAGGTGCAGGACTACCAGATTTGATAGGCTTCCCAACTCTGGCGGTATCGACCCGCTCAACTGGTTGCCGTCGAGGTCCAGGCTCCTCAGGTTGGATAGGCTTCCCAACTCTGGCGGTATCGACCCGCTCAACCGGTTGCCGCCGAGGTCCAGGCTCCTCAGGTTGGATAGGTTTCCCAACCCCGTGGGAATTGCGCCCGTCAATTGATTGTCGTGGAGGACCAGTTCCTCCAGGTTGGATAGGCTTCCCAACCCCGGCGGTATCTGCCCGCTCAACCGGTTGTCGTAGAGGTACAGGCCCCTCAGGCTGGATAGGCTTCCCAACTCCGGCGGTATCTGCCCGCTCAACTGGTTGCCGTTGAGGTGCAGTATCGCCAGGTTGGATAGGCTTCCCAACTCTGCCGGAATCGATCCGCTCAACCGGTTGTTGCCGAGGACCAGTTCGGTGACGCGCCCGCTGTTGTCCGTGGTTACGCCGTGCCATTCCCCAAGCGGCCGGTTGCTCAGCCAGTTCGTCTTGTTGCTCCAGTTGCCGCCGTTGGTGGCGTTGTAGAGGGCGACGAGGGCGGCGCGGTCGGGGGAGGCGTCCGCGCAGTTTGGGCCACTCACGGTGCCAATGCCCCGTAGCCACTGCTGGAACGCGGCGTCCGTTGGAGCGCAAAGGCCACTATTGTCGCCAAAAGCGAAGTTTGCAAGCGCCGTCAGTTGCGTCAAGCCCGCAGGGAGTGGACCCGCAAGACCGTTCCCGCTCAGGAACAGCCCTTCCAGTTTGACCAGGTTGCCTAATGCCGGCGGTATCGACCCACTCAATTGGTTGCTGGAGAGGGACAGGTATTCCAAGTTGGATAGGTTTCCCAATTCTGCGGGAATCGACCCGCTCAACTGGTTTACGCGGAGGTCCAGGCTCGTCAGGTTGGATAGGTTTCCCAGCTCTGCTGGAATCGACCCGCTCAACCCGTTGGCGTGGAGGTACAGTCTCTTCAGGTTGGATAGATTTCCCAACGCTGGTGGTATCGGCCCGCTCAACTGGTTGTCGTAGAGGTCCAGGTACCTCAGGTTGGATAGGTTGCCCAACCCGGTGGGAATCGAACCGCTCAACTGATTGCCGCTGAGGTTCAGGCTCTCCAGGTTGGATAGGTTTCCCAACTCTGCCGGAAGCGACCCGCTCAACTGGTTGTTGCCGAGGTCCAGTTCGGTGACGCGCCCGCTGTTGTCCGTATCTACGCCGTGCCATTCCCCAAGCGGCCGGTTGCTCAGCCAGTTCGTGTTGGTCACCCAGTTGCCGCCGTTGGTGGCGTTGTAGAGGGCAACGAGGGCGGCGCGGTCCGGCGAGGTGTCCGCGCAGTTGGGGCCGAGCGGAGCGACTCCAGGAAGATCACTAGTGGGAAGATCACCATTGGCGATGCCTTGCAGCCAGGCCTGGAATACTTGATCCATTGGAGCGCAAAGACCGCTATTGCCGCCAAAAGCGAAGTTTACAAGCGCCGTCAGTTGCGTCAAGCCCGAAGGGAGCGGACCTGTAAATTGGTTGCCGCTCAGAATCAGCCATTGCAGGTTAACCAGGCTGCCTAATCGCGCTGGAATCGCCCCGCTCAACCGGTTGCCGTTGAGAATCAGGAACTCCAGGTTGGATAGGCTTCCCAACTCTGCCGGAATTGACCCGCTCAACTGGTTGCCGCTGAGGCCCAAGCCCTCCAGGTTGGATAGGCTTCCCAACCATGCTGGAATCGCCCCGCTCAACCGGTTGCTGCTGAGGCTCAGGCCCTCCAGGTTGGATAGGCTTCTCAATTCCGGCGGTATCTGCCCGCTCAACTGGTTGCCGTCGAGGAACAGTTCTTCCAGGTTGGATAGGCTTCTCAACTCGGTGGGAATTGCGCCCGTCAATTGGTTGTCGTAGAGGTACAGGACCCTCAGGTTGGATAGGCTTCCCAACTCTGCCGGTATCGACCCGCTCAACTGGTTGCCGTTGAGGTCTAGCCATGAAACACGCCCCTCGTTGTCCGTGGTTACGCCGTGCCATTCCCCAAGCGGCCGGTTGCTCAGCCAGTTCGTGTTGTTGCTCCAGTTGCCGCCGTTGGTGGCGTTGTAGAGGGCAACGAGGGCGGCGCGGTCGGGGGAGACGGTCACGCAGTTGGGGCCACCAACGTCGGCGATGCCTTGTAGCCAGGTCTGAAACGCCGCGTCCGTTGGAGCGCACAGGCCGCCGCTATTGTTGCCAAAAGCGAAGTTTACAAGCGCCGTCAGTTGCGTCAAGCCCGCAGGGAGCGCGCCTGTAAAACCGTTGCCGCTCAGGATCAGCCATTGCAGCTTACCCAGGCTGCCTAATCGCGCTGGGATCGATCCGGTCAACTGGTTGTCGTCGAGGTTCAGTCCCCTCAGGTTGGATAGGCTTCCCAACTCCGGCGGAATCGACCCGCTCAACTGGTTGTCGTAGAGACGCAGGTCAAAAAGGTTGGATAGGCTTCCCAACTCCGGCGGAATCGACCCGCTCAACTGGTTGCCGTTGAGGTACAGGTTCTCCAGGTTGGATAGGCTTCCCAACTCGGTGGGAATCGACCCGCTCAACTGGTTGCCGTTGAGCCACAGGCCCCTCAGGTTGGATAGGCTTCCCAACTCCGGCGGTATCTGCCCGCTCAACCGGTTGTCGCTGAGGACCAGTTTGGTGACGCGCCCGCTGTTGTCCGTGGTTACGCCGTGCCAATCATCAAGCGGCCGGTTGCCCAGCCAGTTCGTGTTGTTGCTCCAGTTGCCGCCGTTGGTGGCGTTGTAGAGGGCGACGAGGGCGGCGCGGTCGGGGGAGACGGTCACGCAGTTGGGGCCGAGCGGGGTGACGCCAGGAAGCTCACTAGTGGGAAGATCATTATTGGGGATGCCTTGCAGCCAGGCTTGGAATACTTGATCCGTTGGAGCGCACAGGCCGTTATTGTTGCCAAAAGCGAAGTTCTCAAGCGCCGTCAGCTGCGTCAAGCCCGAAGGGAGCGGACCTGTAAAACCGTTTCCGCTCAGAGTCAGCCATTCCAGCTTGACCAGGCTGCCTAATCGCGCTGGTATCGACCCGCTCAACCGGTTGCCGTGGAGGAGCAGGAACCTCAGGTTGGATAGGCTTCCCAACCCCGGCGGAATCGACCCGCTCAACCGGTTGTCGTAGAGGTAAAGCCCCTCCAGGTTGGATAGGCTCCTCAACTCTGCTGGAATCGACCCGCTCAACCGGTTGTCGTAGAGGTGCAGCCTTCCCAGGTTGGTCAGGTTGCCTAGTTCGGCGGGGATTGATCCGCTCAACTGGTTGTCGCTGAGGCCCAGTCTCTCCAGGTTGGATAGGCTTCCCAATTCCGGCGGTATCGACCCGCTCAACTGGTTGCCGTGGAGCCACAGGTCACGCAGGTTGGATAGGCTTCCCAACTCTGGCGGTATCGACCCGCTCAACTGGTTGCTGCTGAGCAGCAGCCTTCCCAGGTTGGTCAGGTTGCCTAGTTCGGCGGGGATTGATCCGCTCAACTGGTTGCCGTAGAGGAACAGCTCGGTGACGCGCCCGCTGTTGTCCGTGGTGACGCCGCGCCATTCCCCAAGCGGCCGGTTGCTCAGCCAGTTCGTGTTGTTGCTCCAGTTGCCGCCGTTGGTGGCGTTGTAGAGGGCGACGATTGCGGCTCTGTCGCCGGCATGCACGGGCTCGGCTGGGGCGACGCCTCTGAGCGCAGGATACTCGCTGGATGTGCCGAAGTCCCATACATCGTTGTCCCATGTGGCGTAGATGCCGGTGTTGGATGTGAGGGACTGCAACTCTTGCGTGGTCTTGCCTTCGCCGCCGGCGCTGGCGGATTGGCCGGAGGTCTGAGTGTCCCAGTAGCTGGCGGTGATCGTGCCGGTGGCCTCATTCCTACCTAACAAACCGCCGAAGTCGCTACCGCCGCCGCGGACAATATTACTGCTGCCTACAGCACCTGTGGAGTAGCTGGCGGTGATCGTGGCGCGGCTATTCACTCCCACCAGACCGCCGATCCGATCCCCGCCGAACACGCCGTGATCGGAAGTTGCGTAGCTGGCGGTGATTGCACCCGTGTTCACTCCCACCAGACCGCCGACGTTGAATTTGCCTGATACGATACGGGATGCCGCGTAGGTGGCGATAATTTGGCCCCCATTACGACCAGCCAATCCACCGACTCCATCACCTTTGGCCAGCACTCTGCCTGTTACGTAGCTGGCGGTGATTGCGCCATTGGTTTCCCCGACCAAGCCGCCGACAAAATTAGAGTTTCGGCCGCCGGCCACGTCAAAGTTGATCAGACCAATACGCTTGATATTACCGTCACTCCACGTTCTGCCGAACAAACCAATGTAATTGATATCCCGGTCGATGAATAGGTTGGAGATCGTATGGAGTCCACCGTCAAAAATGGCCCTGAACGTATTGTTGCCAGTCCCAATAGGCTGCCAGCCGGCGCCGTTGTTCCAGTAGGCGTCGCCTGCGTCGGCTTGGCCGTTGCCGTTGGTGTCGAAGTCGAGGTTAGTGGTGAGTTCGTAGCCGGCGCAGGTCGCCGGGCAGCCCAGGCCCGCCGCGGCGTTGGGGAAAGCGGTCGCATAGCGGCCGTTGTCGCCGGTGGGGGCGCCGTCGCCGTCGAGGTCGTAGCGGATAGCGTCGAGCTGGGCGAGGTTGGAGACCTCAATGAGGCCGTCGTTATCGGAGTCGTAGTCGACGGTGGCCGATTGTGCGGAGACCGGCCCGCCGGAGAACAGCGTCGCCAGGGCAACGACCGTCAGGAGCAAGAGCAGGCTGGTCAGACGGCGCGGCGTCATGATAGCACGTCTGTTCGGGGGGGGGGGGGGTAGACAGGCCGCGAAGGCCCGCAGTGGGGCGGCTAGCCTTCCGATCTTGGCGGTTCACGTGGTTGAACATGAAGTTACTGCTCCCTGTCGTTCTATAATTGCGCCCTGCGGCCCTCGACCTTCACCTACAGTACGGCGCGCTCAAAATGAATTGGTATAAGTCGAACCCCAAGGATGGCGCCTAGCTTACCAATCAGCTTGACGCTCCACAAGGTCTATTCGTACCTTAATCGAGGGGTACATCTGTATCTGTCTCTTGAGGTACTGCTGTACCTTGCCAATGCCGCTGAGTAGGCTACACTATAGGAATATGAGGCCAGGATTTGCAGACCATACCACAAGACGTTGCTGCAGAGCCCCATCGGTCGTCCGGCCGGACTGGCCCGGACGACCTGCTGTACGGAGTGAGGATTTCTGTATGGGTGCGATGGTTTATCCTGATAGCCTGGCTGTTGCAGTTCAACTACCGGCCCAACTTCGCGCACCCTGCCTATATGCCGACCACGTTGTTCGCTGCATCGCTGCTGGTCCTCAACGCCTACGTTCACTATCGCCTTCAGTCGAATCGGACGGTGACATGGCGCTGGGCACTCGCTCTCAGCGTGATGGACGTGACGATGATAACGGCGGGCATCGTGGTCTCGGGCAGCGGGTTTCAGAACACCTTCTTCGTGCTGTACTATTCCACGCTCGCCATGTTCGCCGTGGCGTTCACTTCCTCCAGGCTCAGCTTCGCCTGGGCCACGATGGTCGCAGTTGCGTACGCGGGCATGAGCCTGCTGTTGGAGCCGGGGATCGACTTTGAGATCAAGGAGGAGAAGGTCCTGTTCACCAGGATCGTCGTCATGTACGCGGTCGTCGCGGCGGTCAACCTGGTCTCCAGGTTCGAGCGCATCAGAAGGAGAGAGGCCGTGGAACGGGAAAGGGAGCTTCAGCGGGAGAGAATAGAGCTCTCGCAGACCATTCATGACACCATCGTCCAGTCCGCCTATATGATCGGCCTGGGCATCGAGACCGCCATCGAGTTTGCGGAGGCCCAGGAGGGCGAGAATCGCGATGAGCTTCTCGCCAAGCTGTCCGCCACACATGCGCTGTCGAAGTCGACGATGTGGGAGTTGAGGCATCCCATCGACATAGGCCCCATCTTCGAGGGACGGGAGCTGAGCCGGGTGCTGAGATCGCACGCCTCTACGTTCGCCAAGATCACGTCGATTCCCGCGGAGCTGGTCCAGTCAGGCAGAGAGCTGCCGCTTCCCACTGTCACCCGCCGTCTGCTCTTCTCGATAGCTCACAACGCAATGACAAACGCGTTCCGGCACGCGGATGCTGGAAAGGTCACCATCTCCCTGAGTTTCGAGGATGATGGCCTCCGAATGTCCGTGTCGGACGACGGCATTGGCCTCCCGGAAGGCTACGCCGACCGCGGTCACGGCTTCAGGAACATGAGGGCGAACGCCGAGCGAACGGGAGGCCGTCTTGAAGTGGGCCCGGGCGAGTCTGGACGCGGCACGACGGTAACCTGCGCTATTCCGTATGACACTCGCCAGGGAGGCACATAACTTGGCGCCGGCCACAAAGACTAGGGTGATGATCGTGGACGACCACGAGATCATGCGTGACGGTCTGCGCGAGGTGCTGCAACAGTCCGGCGACTTCGAGGTGGTGGGTGGGGCCGCAGACGGCGAGTCGGCAGTAAGGATAGCCCAGGAGCTCAAGCCCAACGTGATCATCATGGATGTGATGATGCCTCTCAAGAACGGCATCGACGCCTGCCGAGAGGTCACCGAGATGCTCCCGGATACGAGAGTGTTGATTCTCACAGCAGCAACGGCAGAGGACGCCGCATTGGAGGCAGTAGCCGCGGGCGCCACTGGATACCTTCAGAAGTATTCTGGCAAGGAGGAGTTGCTGCGTACCGTCCGCGACGTTGCGGATGGCGAGTACCGCATACCTGCCAACGTGATGAGGCGCGTGTTTGCCGAGATCCGAGCATCGGCTCAGCGAGAAAAGGCATCGGAGCCTGGCAGGCTTACACAGAGGGAGCGTGAGATTCTTGCGCTGTTTGCCCAGGGCCTGTCGTACGCGAAGATCGCTGAGGTCAGGGGCAACCAGCCGGTGACGGTCCGAAACGCCATCTACCGCATCCAGGACAAACTCAAGATCGAGACGAAGCAGGAGCTGGTGGTCTGGGCTGTGCGAAACGGTCTGCTGGACGAGTCGGGGTGCGGACGATAAGCACGTAACAGTGGTCAGAGGTCTGTCGCAGTCGTTGCCGCTCAGGTCATCTTGTCCTTTCTGTCCGTGACATCCGGTGATTGCCGCCCACAACGCTACCTGTCAAGCTCTAGGGATGCTCTGAATAAGTCCCTGTGGTTTGCGGGATAGTAATACCAAGTCACCGTGATGCCGCCGTATATGTGCGGCCAGGGAGTGGGTTCCCGCCCCGTATCGCGTACGGGGCAGGTTCTTCGCGGGAATGACGGCTTTACGGCGCGCTCAAAATGAATTGGTATAAGATACGTTCTGGCTGAAGCCGCCGACGCCACGCCCCTCGTAGGTATGCGGCTGCTCGACAGCCACGACCTGAGCATCGACAGCGAGGACCGCGGGCGCGTAGCTATAGAACGAAAGGGGTAACCGCACCATCATGTTCAACCCTGTGACCGCCAAGACCACGCCGTCCCCACCCCCCAATAGAGTAGAATGCACGGCATAGGAGCATGCCCTTGACACGCCCTTGAAAGGGGGACGCATGATGGACGCGAAGATGCCGGCGGCCACGCAATCACCCAGGCCCACCGCGCCAACCCGCCCGAAAGAGGAGACCGTCCGCCTCGGCAAGGAGATATACGAGCGGGACATCCGACACAAGGTCGAAGCCGACCACCACGGGGAGGTCGTCGCCATTGACGTGGAGACGGGAGACTGGGCCGTTGGCGAGGAGGTTCTTGAAGCAGTGGACAGTCTGCGTGCGCTACGCCCGGAGGCTATTGATGTCTTCTGCGAGCGGGTCGGGTATCGGGCCTTGGACAGTTTCGGCGGCGGGTCCCTGCGGAGGATCGAGTGATCGAGGGTGTGGTGAACGCCGCCTATGAAGCCGTCATCCCCCTGACAGTGCAGGGTCCGGCGGGGCAGATACACGACATCGAGGCCGTGATAGACACGGGCTTCACAGGATTCCTGACCCTGCCGTCCGGGGTAGTGGTGGAGTTGGGACTTCCCTTTCTCAACAGAAGCCAGGCGACCCTGGCCGATGGCAGTGCGGCAACCCTCGATGTCTACAGAGCCACCGTGCTCTGGGACGGCCAACCGAGATACATCAGAGCCTACGCCGCCGACACCACCCCCCTCGTGGGTATGCGGCTGCTCGACAGCCACAACCTGAACATCGACGTCGAGGACCGCGGGCGCGTAGCTATAGAACGAAAGGGGTAACCGCACCATCATGTTCAACCCTGTGACCGCCAAGACCACGCCGTCCCGCCGCGATGTAGTAGAGTGCCACCCGATGTAATACCAAGTCACCGTGATGCCGCCGTATATGTGCGGCCAGGGAGTGGGTTTCCGCCCCGTATCGAGTACGGGGCAGGCTCTTCGCGGGAATGACGGCTTTACGGCGCGCTCAAAATGAATTGGTATAAGACAGGGAGAGGACGCAGCTTCGGCAAGCGTCTGACGGGTCTTTTGCGAGAAGCGATGGAGCTGTGGAGGGCATATCACCGAGGAGAGGCTGTGGACTTTCGTGTCCAGGCTGAGCGGTTGAAGCGAGAGGTGAGCTATCATCTCCGTGACCGTCCTATGGCTGATGCGGACAACTGCCGGCTGCAGAACGAGCTGGGCTGGCACGACGATCAGGGCAATCTGCTGCGCTTTCTGGACGATCCGCGCATTGAGCCGACCAACAACCGTGCTGAGCGAGCGCTCCGTGGGGCGGTGATCGCGCGGAAGGTATCGCACTGCTCGAAGACCGAAGGTGGCGCTGATGCGTTCTCAGCCTTCACCAGTCTAATCAGGACGTTGGAACGTAATGGAGGCGACCAGCCTGTGGTGGATCGGCTCTGCGCTGTTTTCAGTGGCACCCCCGTCCATTCCCCTTCACTCTGAACGCCTCCCAGAACTTGATCCCGCTAATCAATTACCCCAGAATCCACGGCGGTTCTGGAGATCTCTAACTGTATCTCGGAAGGCGTCGACGAGATAGAAGGGGATATAACCCCTGAGAGCGAATCGTTTTGCCGATGACATCTGGCGAGGTGAGCCGTCAGTTCTAACTGAAGAGTATTCAGTAACGATGCGCTCCTCGATCTGATCATAGTGTGCCTGAGTACGAAATGTAAGAAGTGGTTCACCTGCCGCATCCAATGTGATTTCATTGACGAAGTCTGTAGAAAAATTGGTACTGAATTTGGCTCCGCACGCGGCTCTTATTTGTACGTCGATTACTATAGTAGGCAAAGAAATTGGATTCGTAGAGGGAGTTGTAACATAGAAGTCCTCAAGGCCGAACTCCGGGGTTCCCCGACCCAAGGCTCGTTGCAAAGCGGCGAGAAGCGCGGATTTCCCCGCGTTGTTCTCTCCTACGAATAAGTTCGCACCGTCCTTCGGTTCCATCTCGAATTCACGCAGTGAACGGAAATTCTCAACTCGAATTCTGCCTCAATGGTGTGCGGCTCGCCTTCGACAGCGAGACCCAATCGGTCGAAGGCGTCCTTTTCTGCTTCGGGGGCCGGTTCGTACTCTGCTTCGACGACCACCGGGGAGCGGCCAAGTGCGGTAATAAGTACGTCGGCATGGCGGCCCGGGTGGTTGGGGAAGGTCTGGGTATTCTCGGAGCGCACTTGGCAACCAGGCAACATGCTCCGGAGAAAGTCTCCCAAAGCATTGTTGGCGTTGGGTTCAGTCTGGCGCGCCATCTATTCTGCGTCCCTCTCGATTCTTGTCGAAATGGCGACGGGAGAGACTGCTGCGCCATAGACAAGAATACTGCTGCTCCCACTCATCTTCAGTTCCCATTCAGTAACAGCCCACGATCCACGCGGCCTACGGTCCATTGCCCCGTTCGCAGAATCGGCCTGCCCAGACATAACAGCTACCTTGGATTCTGTGCCGCGAATCTCTCGACCTCGATTTGCTTGCCGCGGGACCGCGCTTGCCAGAGGTCGTAAGCCGTCTGCAAGCCGAGCCAGGTCTCCGGCGTGGAGCCGAAGGACTGAGACAAGCGTAAGGACATCTCGACCGACACGCCGGCCCTCTCGTTCACCAACTCCGACAGTGCCTGACGGGTTACCCCCAGACCTTCCGCTGCCCTTGTTACCGTCAACCCCAGCGGCTCAAGGCATTCCCATCTTACGATCTCGCCCGGATGGGGAGGGTTCTGCATGGGCATCATCTAACCTCCTCAGTGGTAGTCCGTGTAATCGACATCCACAGCATGGCCGTCCTCAAACCTGAAGGTCACCCGCCAATTGCCCGATACCGAAACGGCGTAGTGACCCCTCAGTTCGCCTGCCAGCGGGTGTAGCCGGAATCCCGGCAGGTCCATGTCCTGCGGCGTTCGGCTTTGATCGAGCACCGCGAGGATGCGCGTCAACTTCCGGATATGCTCCGGAGCCACCCGCCTCGCCCCTCGGCCGTTGTAGAGGGTCCCCAGACCCCGGTGCTTGAATGATAGGATCACATCGAGAGTCTAAGCTGTCGCCTGTCGCCTGTCAATAGACACCAGGGCCGAAGCCGCGGGACGGCGAATCAGGCGATGGCTTGTTTTGGTAAGCTCTGGGAGCTGTCAGGAGAGATTCACAGGTTCAACTTGAGACATCCCTACTACAGGACCAGCCTGAACCTGATCACGAAGGTTCTTGATTTCGTCAAGTTTTGGTGGGCCTACGTGGACGGTAGGTGGAACCATCTTCGAGTTGTGGTTGGGGCTGTGAAACTCGCTAGGGCCTTACGCTGTGAAACGGGACCACGCCCGCGTTCGCTACTGCGGCGCTATGGAGCCGGGCGTACCATCGGCCCCGACCGATGGTGTTGGTTGAGCCCGACTACGGGGCCGGGTTAATTTGGAACCGGGCTTCCGCCACCTGGCCCACGCCCTCCTCCATCAGCACGAATGGCACGTACTCCGCGTCGCCGCTGCCGGGCCTCAGGTTCAGCTGGATTACGTAGTCCAGACCGCCGTGCCTCACCTCGAAGGGCTTGCGCGGCCCGCCGAAGTCGTCCCGGTGGGTCGCCTCTCCCGTCTCACTGCCGTCGGCCTGTATCTGGAAGGTGACGCTCCCCGCCTCGAAGGGACACCTCGCTTCGGTGATTAAGGACGAGCCGTTGCACTCCACTGTCACCCGCACGGCGATGGTCGTCTGGCCGTCGGTGGGACGGACTCCCGACGCCGGGGCCAGAGAGATATTCCACCGATGCGACGCCGTTGTAGTATCCGACTCTGCGGACCGGGTCACCATCACGGTGTAAAGGGGGCCTACCACGCCGCCGGCGGCTACCGCGGCCACGGTGATGACGTTGCCGCCCACCGCCAAGGGGATGGCCGCTCCCGGCTCGACCGCCGCGCCATTCACCGTAATCCGCACGCCGGTCCCGCCTGCCCCGGCCGTGGCCCGCACCGCAGTTTGCGCAACCCCGTGGGCCACCTGCACGAGATACTCCGTCCGCTCCGATGCGAAGTCCAGGGCAATACCGTCCAGGGACAGGCTGGTCAGGGCCACTGATGTCGACTCCACCACGTCCGTCAGGGTGACGGTCACGTGGATGGAGGCGCTGGCGCCCTCCGGGTCCTCCGCCGTTACCGTCACTGCGTAGGTCTGCTTGGCCTCGTAGTCGTAGGTCGCGCCCTCCCTGGCGCTCAGTTGCCCGGTGGCGGCGTTCAGGTCGAAAGAGCCGGCGTCCGCGCCCGACAGCGTGTAGGTCAGGGTGTCTTCGTCCGGGTCTGTGGCGGTCAGGGGCAGGCCTACGTTCTCGCCGGTTACCGCGTTCTCGGCCAGGGTGCGCGTTGCGTTGTCCCCTTCGTCGAAGACCGGATCCCGGTTGGGCGGCGTCTCGTCCACGTCGGTCACCGTGACGGTCACTGCGATGGCAGCAACGGCGTGGTCGGCGTCCTCCGCCGTCACCGTTACCGCGTAGGCCGACTTGGCCTCGTAGTCGTAGGTTACGCCGTATATGGTGGTCAACTGACCCGTTGCCGCGTCGATCTCGAACGACACCGAGTCCGCGCCGGACAGGCTGTAGGTGAGCGTGTCGCGCTCCGGGTCGGTGGCGGTGATGGGCGATCCCACGTTGGTTTCGGCGGCGCTGTTCTCGGCCACCTGCCGCGTTGCGGATGCCCTCTCGTCGAAGGCCGGGGCCTCGTTCACGTCGGTCAGGTTGACCGTCACCGGGATGCTCGCGGAGAGGCCCTTGCCGTCGGCGGCGCTCACCGCCAGGGAGTAGGCCGGCCTGGCCTCGTAGTCGTACACCACGCCGGACCTGGTGGTCACCTGGCCCGTCGCCGCGTCGATCTCGAACGACACCGCGTCCGACCCGGTCAGGCTGTAGGTCGGGGTGTCGCCATCAGGGTCGGTGGCGGTGATGGGCGAGCCCACGTTGGTCCCGGCGGCGCTGTTCTCGGCCACCGTCAACACGGTGCCGATGTTGGCGTCGAAGGTTGGCGCCCGGTTGGGTTCAGGCTCAGGCGGCGGGCTGACGGTGATGGTCGTCTCCGCGGTGGCGGAGAGGCCGCCCTCGTCGGTCACCGTGAGGCGGAAGGTCAGCGATGTCTGCTCCGTCACGTCCGGGGCGGTGAATGAGGCGGTGGCCGTGCTTGCGCCGGCGATGGAGACCGTGGGCGTCCCTCCCACCTGGCTCCAGGCGAAGGTCAGCGACCCCGCAGCCGTCTCAGCGTCGCCGCCGACGCCTTGCAGCTCCACCGTCTCCCCGGCCTCTGCCGTCGTGACCTGCGCCGCGTCGATGGACGCCGTGGGCGGTGTGTTCTCCGGCTCAGGCGGCGGGCTGATGGCGATGGTCGTCTCGGCGGTGGCGGAGAGGCCGCCCTCGTCGGTCACCGTTAGCCGGAAGGTCAGCGCCGTCTGCTCCGTCACGTCCGGGGCGGTGAAGGTCGCCGTGGCCGCGCTTGCGTTGGCGATGGTCACCGACGGCGTTCCTCCCACCTGGCTCCACGCGAAGGTCAGTGACCCCGCAGCCGTCTCAGCGTCATTGCCGACGCCTTGCAGTTGCACCGTCTCCCCGGCTGCCGCCGCAGCGACCTGGGCCGCGTCGATGGACGCCGTGGGCGGCGTGTTCTCCGGCTCCGCGCCGGTCACCGTGACGGTCATCGTGTCGGAGTCGGACTGGCCCTCTTTATCGGTCACGGTCAGTTGGAACTCCAGCGTCGTCCCGCCCGCCGCGTCGGCGGGGATGGTGAAGCTGGGGTCGGCGAATTTGCTGGCGGCTTGCCTGGACTCCCGCGGATGCGTCAGCGTCACGGTTGGGCCGGAGAGCTGCGTCCATTGGTGGGCCATCTCGTGCCACCTGCCGTAGGGGTTCATGCTGCCCTTGCCTTGCAGGGTGACGATCTCGCCCGGCGCGCCCGTCAGGTCGGGGCCGGCGGTGGCCGTGGGCCGGACGACTTCCGGCGCGGCGACGGTGACGACCACCGTGTCGGAGTCGGACTGGCCCTCCTGGTCGGTGACGGTCAGTTGGAACTCCAGCGTCGTCCCCTCCGCCGCGTCAGCGGGTACGATGAACCGGGGGTCGCCGAACTTGCTGGCTGGCTGGGTCGTCCGCGGATGCGTCAGCGTGACGGCGGGGCCGGACAGCTGTGTCCACTGGTAGGTCATCTGGTGCCACCTGCCGTAGGGGTTGACGCTGCACTTGCCTTGCAGGGTTACCTCGTCTCCCGGCGCTCCCGTCATGTCCGGCCCGGCGCAGGCCGTGGGAAGGACGGGCACGACGACGGTGACGGTCACCGTGTCGGACTGGCTCCATCCTTCGCTGTCGGTGACGGTCAGCTCGAATCGCAGGGCGCGGCCCGCCGGCGCGTTCTCCGGCAGGACGAACCAGGGGTTGGCCGTCGTCTCGCCGCTCAGGGCGACCGCCGGCTCGGACGTCTGCACCCAGGCGTACTCCACCTGCGCCCGCTGGACCCGGGGATCGAGGCTGCCGGAGCCTTGCAGGACGACCCGCTCGCCGGGCGCCTGCTCCCGGTCCGGTCCGGCGTTGGCGACGGGCAGCGGGTTCGAGGAGGTGAAGCGCACCGTGTCCGTGCTGGTCTGGCCCCAAATGGAGGCGGTCAGCTTGAACACCAGGGACTCGCCCGCGTAGAGCTGGGGCATGTCGAAGTACGCTATGTAGGGCCCGTTGTATGCCCCTTCTTCGTAGCTGTCTGCGATACTCGTGCGGAGCTCCGTCAGCACACGGTTCGGCGCCGACTCCACCTCCCACCGGAACTCCAGGTCCCCCCACCACCCGGTGGGACTGACGCTGTTCGTGCCGTCCAGGGACAAGAACGCGCCGGCGCTCGCCGAACGGTCGCGGCCGGCGTTGGCCGTTGGCCGGCCCAGCGGCCTGATGTTGCCGGGGTTGCCCACCCGCAGCAGCAGCTCGTAGCTCCTGGTCGCCGGCGAGGTTGCGTCCTGTCCGGTCCTGGCCAGGGTTTGGCGGTTCTGGGTCGCCGTTACCCGGAACTTCAGCAGCGTCCCCTGCGGGAAGTCCGGCAGGCCGAAGAGGGCCCCGTGCTCGTCCTGGTACAAGCGAACCGTGGGGCCGGAGAGCTGCTCCCAACTCCACTCGTGCGGACGGTATCTTCCGTGACTCCACTCCTTGTAGGTGTAGTCGAAGACCCCTTCGAGGACGAAATCGTTCAGGTACACGTCCATCTCAGTCTGGCCCCGATCGGGCGCGTAGCGTATCGCGATGGCGGCCTGCTCCCCCACGATCACACGGAACGCCTGGACGGCCGTGGCGCCTCCGTAACGCTGGGCCGCGGACGCCTTGACCGTCACCACGGCCTCGCCGTCGGCAATCCCCTCGACGATGACGTCGGTCGGCGACAGCCCCTTCGTTGGGTCGGACCCGCGCAGCCGCACGTTGGCGACCCCGGCCGGTGCCACTGCCACTTCGTATCTGAGGGCGTCGGGCGCCGGGCCGAAGTAGGGCTTGACGTCGAAGTGACGGCTCGACCCCGCCTGCAACAGCACCGGAGGCATCGTCCCCACCCTTTCAGCGAAGCCGACCGTGGTGGCCTTGACGGTGACCGTCAACTCATGGACCGTCACGCCGCCGTTGCATTCCCGGTCTTTCAACCACGAGACCTCCTTGCGAACCGTCAGCCGGAAGGTCAGCGTGGTGTCCTGGCGCACGGCGGGCGCCCCCGGGAACTGGAACAGGAAGGCCGACGTGGGGCGGTACTCGCCCGTGTAATCGTCCCGCTCCTGGAAGTCGCTGGGGCGGGTGATCTGAACCCCGTCCTTCACCCACGTATAGGCTGTGCCAACCTCCTCCCAGCAGAGCACGGCGTTGTCGGCGTTGATGCTGGAATCAAGGCCGTCCGGCTTCGGCAGGCGCTCCCACATACCCTCACGGATCACGCGCATCTGAGTCCTGGTGGTCGTCCCGGTTACGTCGTCGTACCCCGGCAGGGTGAGCGTGAAAGGCTGGTTATAGGAGAGGCCCTCCGTGAGCGCGTCAGTGGGATAGAAGTAGCCCGCCTGGCGCACCGTCACCGTCACGTCCGCGGCGGTGACGGTGTTCGCGCCGTAGTCGCCGCCGGCGACGGCGTGGGTGATCGTCGCCGTGCCCACGGCGTCGAGGTCGTCCAAGTTGTCGTCCACGCCGGTGACGGTGACCGTCTGCGGCGTGTTCCAGTTCCCCGCCGCGAAGGTCAGGCTGGCCGGGGCGACGGTGGGGGCGTCGCTGGTCGACGTGACGGTCACGTTGCCCGTGGGCTGGGTGTTCAGCCGCACGGTGTAGGTCCCGCCGGCGCCCTCGCTCACCGACAGCTCGCTCTTGCTCACCGTGATGCCGCGGGTGTCGTTGTCGGTCACGGTCACGGCAACGGAGGCGGCGCTGACGCCGTCGTAGCCGCCGCCGCTTACGCTGTGCGTGATGCTCGCGCTCCGGGGGTTGACGTTGACGATGCTGTCCTCCACGCCGGTGACGGTGACCGTCTGCGGCGTGGCCCAGTTGGAAGTCGTGAAGGTGAGCGCGCCGGAGACGGTGGCGACCTCGGTGTCGTCGCTGGACGGCGTAACCGTCACGTTGCCCGTGGGCTGGACGATCAGGACGACGGTGTACTGCGCCGTGCCGCCGCCCTCGGCCACCGTAACGCCCGTCGGCGAGACGGTGACGCCCCGCGTGTCGTTGTTGACGATCACGGTCGCCGCGTTCTGCGTCGCGGAGAGCGTGTAGCCCGTGCCCGCCGCCAGCGTGGCCGTCACCGTGCCGTTGGCCGCGACGACCATGTCGTTCACGGTGGCGACGGTGTAGGTGGCCGTCGCCTGGTTCGCCAAGAAGGGCACCGTCTTGGCGCCCACGCCGCCGGGGGCGACGTAGTTGCCGGTCTGTGCGATGTTCAGGGAGACGGTCAGGGGGGTCGACGGCGCGGGGTTGGCGGTTACCCGGAACTGGGCAGGCGAACCCTCGGCGACTGCGTTGTTGACCGCCGTGATGGAGATGACGGGCAGCGGCGTCACGGTGACCGTGAAGGTGTCGGTGATGCTGCTGCCGGTGGCCGCGACGCTCACCACCGCCGAGATCGTCGCGACGCCCTCGGCGACGGCGGTGATGGTGACGATCGTGCTCATGCCCGAGCCGGATACCACGGTCGAGGCGATGTTCGGGTGCGACGACGACGCAGCGTAGGTGTCCGCGTCGAAGGCGATGTTCGCGAGGTTCACGGTGTGGGTCTGGCCCACCTGGAGCGCGACGTCGGAGGTCGGAGTGTCGAGCGTGAGATCGTTGTCAACGATGGTGCCCGTTCGGGTTTGGTCGGCCGTGCTCTCGCCGGTGAAGGTCGCGTTTATCGGGTTCGAGAAGACAAGATTGACGTGCTCGTTTTTCGCCTCGGCCGCATCGTTTACGTTCAGTGTGTCGTCCAGTATCTGGACGGAGACGGTCTGCTTGTCCGCGTCGCCCGTGGCGCGCGCCGCGAAGGTGAGCGTCCCCGCCGTGACGGCCGTGTAGTCCGCCCCCGACGTCGCGGAGCCGGTCCCGGCGTCCGCGTAGTCCACGGTGACCTGCTGCGCGGACGCGCCATTGAGGGTCACGTCGAAATCGAGCGTCCCATCGTGCTCATTGGCCGTTGGTTGGGTGATCTGTATGACCGGCGCGTCGTCCCTGTTGTTGATCCGGTAGACTGCCCTGCCCGTTTCGATGGTCGCGCCGCCCACCGGGTTGGAGAGCTCGAAGGCCACGTTCCGGTTGACGTCGTGGATAAGGTCGTGGAGCGACTGCAACGTCACGGACTTCAGCGTCTCGTTGGCGTCGAAGGTCAGCGTCTCGTTCAGGAGGGCGGTGTAGTGCGTCCCCGCCACCGCTTCGACCCCGGTCAGGGCGGCGGCGGTGGCGTACGTGACCGTGATCGGCCGGTCGCCGGCCGGGGTGAGCTTCACGTTGATCGTCAACGGATCGCCCTCCTGGACGTCGACGTTGGTTCCGCTGATGGAGAGGACCGCCGTGTCGTTATCCTCGATCGTGCCGACCCCAAGCCCGTTCGTCCCCGAAATGCTGGCATTGGTCGGGGTATGCAGCTCCACGCGGATAGTCTCGGCGAATTCCGGCCTCCCGTCATCGGTCAGCGCTACGCTGATCATCTTCAATCCTGAAACATCGGTGGCTCGGAAGTCGACGCGGGTTCCGCTAAGGGTGTAGTCGCGCCCAACCGCGGTCCCCGTGGCCGTGCCGGGGTCCGTGGCCAGCCGGTAGAAGACCCGGCGCAGCGGGTCCCCCGAGACGGGGGCGGGGCTCAGGGTGACCGTGAATTCCAGTGTCCCCGCGCTCTCGTTCACCGTCGGCGAGTCGATGGAGAACACGGGCCCGGAGACGGCGGCGGTGACGGTGACGGTGACGGCCGGCGCCGCGAACGCCGCGTAGTCGCCGCCCGCGACCGTGTGGGAAATGACGACGGAAGTCGCATCGTCGCTCACGCCCGTGACGGTGACGGTCTGCGCCATGTCCCAGTTGGACGTGGTGAAGGTCAGCGGGCCGGAGACCGTGGCCGTGGCGAGACTGGCGGAGACCGGCGTGACGGTGACGGTGACGGTCGGCTCGCTGGTCAGGACGACGGCGTACCTCGCCGTGTCGTTCTCCGCCACCGTGAGGGCCGGCGGGTCCGAGGGCGGGGTGGTGGTCAGCGTGATGCCGCGCGTGTCGTCGTCGTTGACGTTGACGGTGGCCATGGACGGGCTGCCCACGATGTAGCCCGCGCCCGCCGCCACCTACGCCGTCACGGAGCCGTTGATCTCGTCCACGCTGTCGGCGATGGTGGCGACGGCGTAGGTGGCCGTCGCCGCGTTCGCCAGGATGGTCACGGTCTTGCCGAGGCCCAGGTCCCCGGCGGCGACGTAGTCCCCGGACTGATCGATGATCAGGCTCACGTCCAGGTTGGCCGTGGGCACGGGGCTTGCGGTGACGGTGAAGGTTGCCGCCGTGCCCTCCGTCACCGGGGACGTGCCCGCCGCGATGGTGATGACGGGGATGACCGCAGGCGCATCGTCGTCGGTGATGGTCAGCGTGGCGGCGGTCACTGTCAGCGTGGCTGGTGTGCTGGTCCCGCTGACGGTGACGGTCTTGTTCACCGCGTCCACGCTGTTGTCGACGGCGGTGATGGTCACGGCGCCGGCGCTGATCGTCTGTCCTTTCGTTATCGTCAGCGTCGTGTTGCCGCTCAGCGTGAAGTCGCCCGCGACCGCGGGGGACACCGCCGTTGCCGACACGTCCACCGTCACATCCTGAGTCAACTGCACGTTCATCGCCACCGTTACCGTGCTCACGTTCCCCGTGCCGCTCTCGTTGATGTCGGCCGGCGTCAGCGTCAGCGTCACGGTGGGCGCCGCGCCCGTCGTCCCCGTGCCGGAGACGGACCAGGGGCTGGCGCCGTCGGCGTTCACCGCCTGCATCTGCACCTCATATTCGGTGTCGAACATGAGCATGTTGAGGTTCACGTTCAGCGGCGACGTCGGGAGATTCAAATCGGGTTCGGTGAATGAGCCGACCCCGTTGACGCGGTAGCGGACCTTGTAGTGGGTGATGGCGGGACGCCCGGCGTTCGACGGCGCCGCCCACGTTACGTACAGGTTATCCCTCTGGACCGACGTCACGTTGGGCGCGGCGGGGGCGTCCGGGACGGTGGACGGGGCGTCGTCGTCGGTGACGATCACGAAGACGGAGTTGACGCTGATTTCGTCGTAGACCCCGCCCCGGTTGCCCTCCACGTCCCAGGCATCCACGGTGTGCGTGATGGTGACCGAGCGCCGGTCGTTGGGATTGTCGATGTCGTCGTTTATGCCTGTGATGGTGACCGTGTATGTCGATTCCCAGCTGGTCCGGTTAACGGTCCGGAGTCGGGGGCTGACCCTGACCGCGCCGGTATCCCCCGTTACAAGAATATTGATCTGCACGTCGGCCGGCGGTGGGCTGTTCAGCTTGATGGTATAGGAGGCCGTGCCGCCGTTCTCGGCCACCGTGAGGACGGCCTCGGAGACGATGACGGCGGGGGCCAGCTCGCCCACGATCACTGCCGCCGTGTTGGGCGACCCGCGGGTGTAGCGGTCGCCGGACGCCAGGGTGGCCGCGACCGTGCCTCTGGGTTCGCTCACGACGTCGTCGATGGTGGCGACGCTGTAGGTGGCCGTCGCCTGGTTCGCCGGGATGGTCACGCTCTTTGCGCCCAGCTCGGCATCGGCGACGTAGCCGGCAGTGGCGGTGATGTACAGGTTCACGACCATGTCCGTCGTGGGCGCGGGGTCGGCGATAACGGTGAACTGAGCGGAATCGCCCACGGCAACAGGGGGGCCGCCCGTGATGGTGACGAGCGGGATGGAGTCCTCGTCGAGGATGATGGCGGTCACGTCCACGTTGCCGCTGCCGTCGACGTCGCGGAGCGCCGCGCCCACGGGGTTGCTGAAGCGCAGGTTGATGGTTTCGTCCCCTTCAACCTCGTCGTCGGCCTTCGCCCAGATATTCAGCGTCTGAACGGTGGCGTGGGGAGCGAAGGTAAGCGTTCCTCCCGGCAGGGCGTTCAGGGGGTAGTCGCCGGCTCCGGGGCCGCCGGGGACGGCGGTGCTCGTGTCAAGGACCTCGTAGTCCAACGTGATCTCGGTCTCGCTGGGCGCGCTGAGCCGGACCTCCATGTTGATCATATGGCCTTCGAAGATCGGCCGGGGTTCGATCACGATGATCTCCGCCGGCTCGTCGTCGTTGACGATGGTGTTCGTGGCCTCGATCGTGCTGCCGAGCGTGGCGTTCGACGCGCCGAGCAGCCGGACCTGCACCGTCTCGTCGGTCTCGTGGACGCTGTCTCCCTGGATCGTCATGACGATGTGCGCGGTGGTTACGGGGCTGCCCGCTGAGGCGTCGATCTCCAACGCGGCGACCGGCGCCGACACGGCCGGCAGCGTCTCCGGTATCTTCAACGCATCGAACAGCGGGCCGCTGTCCAACACCCGCTCGCTCCGGTAGGTGAAGTCCTGGCCGTAGCGGGCGGTGGAGCCGGCGTGGACGGAGGAGTAGTAGACCGTCACCGGCACGGTGATCGCCGGGCTGAACGTCAGCGTGTACCCCAGCGCGGACTGCCGTTCACCGGAGTAGGGGGCGCCTTCATCCACGCTGATCCCGCCCGCGATGGTGACCGTGCTCGCGGGCGTCGCGGGCGTCGTGACCTCATCGGACCAGGGGCCGTCGCCGATGTTGTCGACGGCGGCGACGCGCAGCGTGTACGACGTGCCGTTCGTCAGGCCCGCGATGACGTGGCTGGTCCCGGCGGCGTCCGCCTGGCGGGTCGCCTCGTCATAGCTCTCGCCGCCCGACTTCCACTGCACGACGTAGCTGTCGGCGTTCGTCACCGCGTCCCATTCCAGGCCCAACCCGCTGCCCGCCCAGACGGCGGTGAGGTTCTCCGGCGCAAAGAGCCGCTTGACCGTCACCATGAAGGTCTGCTCAGCGCTGCCGTCGTCGTTGGTCGCCGTCACCGTGATCGTGGCCGTGCGCTCGGCGACGCCGGTCACCGTGACCGTCGAGCCGGTCACCTCGACGGTGGCCGTGGTGATGTCCGAGGAGGATGCCGCGTAGGTGTCCACCGTGCCGGTGAAGTAGGGCGCGACACCCAGGTAATGCGCGGCGCCAACCGCCACCGAGACGGCGGGGATGGTCCCGGAGGCCATCGGCGGCGTGGTGGCCGCAGCCTGATACAGGATGACCTCGACTGTGCCGCTCGTGAACGTCAGGGGCGTGAACGGCGAAATGCGGGAAGCGCTGAGGTGGTAGATTGCGGGCGTGCCCTGGTAATTGGCTTCTCCGTCGAAGGTATTCTCGACCCCGCCCAGGCTCAGGGTGAATGTGCCGGCCCCCAACGTGGAGCCGGGTTGGAAATTCAGGGAGTCGATGTCGTTGAAGGCGCTTCGGTTCAGCTCTGAAACCGTGTAATCCGTCCCATTAAACCTGAACGTGTTGGGGCTAAGCGCGCCATAGGCGCCCGCCGTCTGATAGCCCCACGCCGTGGCGAGGTTCCCCACCGTCAACGTAGCGCTCCATATCTCCATCCTGCCGGTCGGCGCGGCGTCGGCGAGGACCGCGAAGGGCGAGAACGCCGTTACGTCCGCGCAGGCGAATGCGCCGCCGTTGATCGTTTCGGGCGTCGTCGCCAGCGTATCCCACTGGGTACCGTTGTGCCGCGCCAGATCGCCGGTCCCCGACAGGCAGACGCTGACCGTCTCGCCGCTGAGCGGCGGGAACAGGTTGACCTCCACCGGGCCCGATGCGAACGCCTTGCCCGCCGGAGCCGTCCGGCTGGCGTGGCCGCCCGCGAGCACACCCACCGTCAGCATCTTGCCCGCGGGAACATCGCGCACGTAAACGGTAACGCCGTCAGCCTCGCTCTGTAAGGTGCGCGCCGTCACCGTCACCACGAACGTCTGCTCCGCGCTCCCGCCGCCGTTGGTCGCCGTCACGGTAATCGTCGCCGTGCCCACGGCAACGCCCGTGACCGTGACCGTCGAGCCGCTCACCGCGACGGTGGCCTTGTCAGTGGCGTCGGAAACCGCCGTGTAGCTGTCCACCGTGCCCGTGAAGGCGCCCGAAACATCCACGTCCTGCATGGCCCCAACGGCCACCGAGACAGCGTCGATGCTCCCGGAGGCAACGGGCGCATCGGGCAGCTCGGCCACGTCGGTCAGGTTGATGGTGACGGCGATGGAGTCGCTGTTGTTGCTCACCCTGCCGTCGCTCACCGACACCATTACCGAGTAGCTGGACTTCGCCTCGAAGTCGTAGGTGATGCCGGACTTGGTGGTCAGCTGGCCGGTGGACTGCACGATGCTGAAGGAGTCGCCGTCCGTGCCCGACAGGGTGTAGCTCAGGGTGTTCGCGGGCCTGTCCTGGTCCGTGGCGGTTACGGGGTTGCCGATGTCCGTGCCCGCGGCGGTGTTCTCCGGGAACTCGCGCGTTGCGGTGGGGCCCTCCGTGAACACGGGCGCGTCGTTGACGTCCGTCAGGTTGATGGTGACGTCGATGTTGTCGTCGCCGCCTGCCGCCGCCACGGACACCCTCACCGAGTAGCTGGACTTCATCTCGTAGTCGTAGGTGACGCCGGACTTGGTCTTGATCTGGCCCGTCCCGCCGTCGATATCGAAGGAACCGGCGTCGGTGCCGCCCAGCGAGTAGCTGAGGAGGTCGTTCTCCGGGTCCGTGGCCGCCACCGCCGCGCCCACGTTGACGTTGGCCCCGCTGTTCTCGGGGACTTCGCGCGTGGCGTCGGGGCCATCCGTGAACACGGGCGCTTGGTTCGCGGCGGCGGTGACGGTGACGGTGAAGGTCTGATCGACGCTGCCGCCGGTGTTGGTGGCCGTGACGGTGATCTCCGCCGTGCCCGCGGCGACGCCCGTCACCGTGACGAACGTGGCTGCCACGCTGACGGTGGCCTTGGTGTCGTCGCTGGACGAGGCCGTGTAGGTGTCCACCGTGCCGGTGAAGTAGGTAGCGGCGTTCACAAAATAGCCAGCTTCGCCAACGACCACCGAGGCGTCGGGGATGGTCCCCATCGCGACGGGCACGGCGGCGGGGCCGACGGTGACCTCGAACGTCTGATCGACGCTGCCGCCGGTGTTGGTGGCCGTCACGGTGATCGTGACCGTGGTCTGAATCCGGAAGCTTGTGAGCGTGATGTTCGACGTCGATGCCGTCACAAAGGCCGCGACCACGGTTGCATCAGAGGATCCGACGGTGTAGGTGTCCACCGTGCCGCTGAAGTAGGACGCGACGTCAATATTCCGGGAAGTGCTCACCACAATCGTGATGTCGTCGATGGTCCCGGAGGCGACGGGCGGCGCGGCGGTGACGGTAACCACGAAGGTCTGATCGACACTGCCGCCGGTGTTGGTGGCCGTAACGGTGATCGTCGCCGTGCCTACGGCAACGCCCGTCACCGTGACCATCGGGCCGCTCACCGTCACCGTGGCCTTGTCAGTGGCGGAAGAACTCGCCGTGTAGGTGATGCCCGTGCCGGTGAAGGCGCCCGAAACATCCACGTCCTGCGTGGCGTTCACGGCCACCGAGGCGGCGGGGATGGTCCCGGCGGCCACGGGCGCGGGGACGTCGTTGTCGTTGACGGTGACCTCGGCGCTGGCCGGGTCGCCCACGGTGTAGCCGTTCCCATCCGTCAGGGTGACCGTTACCGAGCCATCGGTTTCGACCGCAGTGTCATCGATGGTGGCGATGGAAAAGGTGAGGGCGCCGCTGGTGGAGATCACTCTCGTTTTCGGGCCAGAGGAGATGCCGGTGACGTAGTTCCCAGTGAGCGCAAGGGTGAAGTCCACCGTCAAGGCAACGTCCGGCGACGGCGTGGCGGTCAGGGTGAACTGGGCCGGCTGCCCTTCGGTGACGGAGGGGTTGACTGCCGTAACGGTGATGACGGGCAGCGGCGCGGCATCATCGTCGTCGGTGACGATCACGAAGCCGGAGTTGATGCTGATGCCCTCGTAGAATCCGCTGTTCTCGGTGGTCACGGCGTGCGTGATGGTGGCCGAGCGCTGGTCGTTGGGATTGTCGATGTTGTCGTTGACGCCGGTGACGGTGAACGTCTGCGGCGTGTTCCAGTTGGACGTTCCGAAGGTCACGCTTCCAGGGCTCACATCAACGACACTGGTGTCGTCGATGTACCGCGTGACGGTCACGTTGCCCCGGTTGGGCCGGCCGTTCAGCTTGATGGTATAGGTGGCTTCGCCGCCGTTCTCGTCCACGGTGAGGACGGCCTCGGATACGATGACGGCGGGGGACTCGTTGTCGCCCACGGTCACCGTGGCCTCGTAGGCCGCGCCGCGGGTGTAGCTCGCGGTTGCCGGGGTTGCCGCCGCGCTGTCCGGCTGGAGGGTGACCCGTACCGCGCCGCTGGGGGAGGTCGCGTCGCCGTCGATGGTGGCGACGCTGTAGGTGAACGTGGCCTGGTTCGCCGGAATGATCACCGTCTTTCCGCCCAGGTTGGCCGGATCGACATAGCCGGCGGTGGCGTCGATTTCCATGTGCACGGTCACGTCCGTCGTCGGCGTCGGTTGGGCGATGAGGATGAACTCAGCGTCCGCGCCCACCGCAACCGGGGCGCCGGACGTGACGGTGATGATCGGCCTCAAGTCCTCGTCGAGGATGGTGGCGGTCACGTCCAGATTGCCGCTGCCGTCGGCGCCCCGGAGCGTCGCGTTCATGGCGCTGTGGAAGCGCAGGTCGATGGTTTCGTCCCCTTCAACGTCGTCGTCACTCTTCGCCCAGATACTCACCGTCTGATCGCGGGTGGCCGGGGGGAAGGTAAGCGTTTTGGGGAGCGCTTCTGTGCCGAGTCTGTCTAGGGGGTAGTCGCCTGTTCCAGACCCCCCGGGGACGGCGGTGCCCGTGCGCAGGTCATGGTACTGCACCGTGACGGTCGTCTCGCTGGCGGCGCTGAGATAGACGTCGACCTCGATCGTGTTGCCCTCGTAGACCGACCGGGACTCGCCCACGATGATCTCCGGCAGTGCGTCGTCGTTCTGGATGGTGTTCGTCGCGGTGAGCGTGCTGCCGAGGGCGGCGTTCGTCACGCCCAGCAGCCGGATCTGCACCGTCTCATCGGCCTCGAATCGGTAGTCGCCGTAAACCGTTACGGGCAGGATGGCAGTGGTTACGGGGCTGCCCGCTGAAGCGGGGATCTCCCATTTGCCGATTATCCCCAGGTCAACTGACTGCAACGCATCGAACAGCGGGCCGCTGCTGACCACCTCGCTATGGACGTGGTACACGAAGTCCTGGTTGGATTGGGCGGTAGTGCCGGCCTTTACGTAGGCGAAGTACACCGTCACCGGCTCGGTGATCGCCGAGCTGAACGTCAGCGTGTACCCCAGTGTGGACCCCGTCCGCGTTTCAACGCTCGGCTCGCCCTCTGGCACGGTCTGCCCGCCCGCGATGGTGACGGTGGTGGTGGACGTCGTTACCTCGTTCGACCACACGCCGGCGGTGTGCTGGACGACGCCGGCGACGCGCAGCGTGTACGCCGTGCCGGGCGTCAGGCCCGATATGACGTGGTTGGGATCGGTGACCGGCTCCTCGCGGGTCTCCGCGTTGTAGTTCTCGCCCGCCGCTCGCCACTGCACGAGGTAGCTGAGCGCGTCCGTCAGCGCGTCCCATTCCAGGAACAACTTGTCGTTGCCCGCCCAGGCGGCGGTGAGGTTCTGCGGCGCCGGGAGGCGGGGGACGCCGCCGGTCGTGAGGGTCCACGTCGAGCTGACGGCGTTGGGGGCCTCGCCGAGGGTGACGGTGATGGCGACGGTGTCGCCGTCGTTGGCGCCGGGGGTCGCCGTGAGGGTCACGGTCTGGCCCGCGCTGACGGCGGCGAGGCCCGCGGCGCAGTCCGTCGTCCTGTCCACCAGGCAGGTGAAGGTTGCGTTGGAGGGGACGACGCTCAGGGCGATGCGCACGGGGACGTTGATGCCCGCGATGGTGGCGGGGTCGCTGGTTACGCTAGTTCCGGCGGGCGCGGTGACGTCGGGGAAGTCGAGGGCGTCGGGTATGTCGTCCTCCGTGTCGTCGTCGGTGACGGTCACGGCCAGGGCCGCGGCGACGTTGACGTAGCCGCCGCCGTTTGCGGTGTGGGTGATGGTGAGCGTGCGCTCATCGCCCGCGTTGTCGATGTCGTCGTTGACGCCGGTGACGGTAACGGTCTGCGCCACGTTCCAGTTGCCCGTCGTGAAGGTGAGCGTCGGCGTTGAGAGCGTGGCCGCGCCCGAGTCCCCGGTCCTCACCAGCGCAACGGTCACGTCGGCGGTCGGCTGGGTGTCGAGGACGACGGTGTACGTTTCCGTGTCGGCGTTCTCGGCGACGGTGAGGGCGTAGTCCGGGCCCGTCGTGGGCGGGTCGGTGACCAGCGTGATGCCGCGCGCGGTGACGGTGACGTCCACGTCGGCGGTCGTGCTGGAGTAGCCGACCCCCGCGACCGTGTGGAATATGGTGGTGACGCCGCCACTAACGAAGCTGCTGACGCCGTTTACGGTCACCGTCTGCGCCGTGCTCCAGTCGGACGCGGTGAAGGTCAGCGGGCCGGAGACGGTGGCGATCGCCGTATTGCTGCTTTCGGGCGTGACGGTCACGTTGGCCGCCGGCTGGGTGTCGAGGACGACGGTGTACGTTTCCATGCCGCCGTCCGTCACGGTGAGGGCGTAGTCCGGGGCCGTCGTGGGCGGGTCGGTGACCAGCGTGATGCTGCGCGCGGTGACGGTGACGTCCACCGCGGCGGCGGTCATGCTGGAGTAGCCGACCCCCGCGACCGTGTGGAATATGGTGGCGACGCCGTTATTAACGGCGCTGTTGACGCCGGTTACGGTCACCGTCTGCGCCGTGCTCCAGTCGGACGCGGTGAAGGTCAGCGGGCCGGAGACGGTGGCAATCGCCTCATTGCTGCTTCCGGGCGTGACGGTCACGTTGGCCGCCGGCTGGGTGTCGAGGACGACGGTGTACGTTTCCGTGCCGCCCTCCGTCACGGTGAGGGCGTAGACCGGGCCCGTCGTGGGCGGGTCGGTGACCAGCGTGATGCCGCGCGCGGTGACGGTGATGTCGAACGTCTGCGTTGCCATGCCGCCGCTGTTGGTGGCCGTGACGGTGATCGTCGCCGTGCCTGCGGCGACGCCTGTCACCGTGACCGTCGAGCCGGTCACCGCGACGGTGGCCTTGGTGTCGTCGGAGGAATCCGCCGTGTAGGTGTCCACCGTGCCCGTGAAGTAGGTCGCGGCGTCCACGACGTGGTCGTCGCCAATTATCACGGAGGCGTCGGGGATGGTCCCGGAGACGACGGGCGGCGCGCCGGTCGACCCCCTGCCGGTGTCCGACCAGCCGCTGACGCCCGCCTTGTTCCTGGCCCGCGCCTGCGCCTCGTACGCCGTGCTCGGGGCCAGGCCGGTGATGAGCGCCGTAGTGCCGGACACGTTCTGCGGCCCGGCGGTGAACCCGGCCGGGTCGCCGTCCAGGCGGTATCGCAGGTCGTAGCCGGTGGGGACTGAGAACGAGCCGCTGGGCACGTTCCACCTGACGGATACGGACGTCGCGGTGTCCGCGGTCACCGCCGGCGTAGCGGGCGCGTCCGGAACGCTATCGTCGCCGTCGAGGATGCGCACGACGACGGTGCTCGTGCCGACGGTGTAGCCGACGCCCGCCGCAACCGTGGCCGTCACGGAGCCGTGCGGGGTGATGGCCGGGTTGTCCGTGGTCGTGATGAGGAACGACGCCCTCCCGCTGCCCGGCGGAAGGGTTAGGTCATGATGTCCCGGCGTCACGCCGTACGCGCCCTCAGCCGTGATGTTCACGGTCACCAGCAGGTTGGCCAAAGGCAGGGGGTCCGCCGTCACGGTGAACGTAACGTCCTGGCCCTCGTCGACCTCCGCGGGCAACGCCGTGACGCTGACCGTGGGCACGGCCGACATGCTACCCGTGCCGGAGGCCGACCAGGCGCCGTTGCCATCGGCGTTCACGGCCCGCGCCTGCACTTCGTACTCCGTATTCGCCTGGAGGTTCGAAATGTCAAAGGCGGGGGTGGCGGATTCGGCGTCGGAGAGGGTGAACGCATCGCCCGAATCGTTGACGCGGTACTGCGCCCGGTAACCCGTGATGGCGGGACGCCCCGTGTTGTCCGGCGGCGCGGCGCGGACCGTAATCTGCGTGGTGGTGACTCCCGCCACCGTCGGCGTCCCCGGCGCCAGCGGCGGCTCGGATACGTTCGTGATGTCGATGGTCACGTCGATGGTGTCGTTGGCGCTGGACGGATCGGTCGCCTTCACCGTCACCGAGTAGCTCGCCTTCGCCTCGCGGTCGTAGGTCTCGCCCACTTTCGTGCGCAACTGCCCGCTGGCGGCGACGATCTCGAACGACGCCGCGTCCGTCCCTTCCAGGCTGTAGGTCAGCGCGTCGTTGTCGGCGTCCGTCGCGGTCACCGCCGCGCCGATGGTCCGCCCGGCATCCTGCGCCGCCCCGACGGTCTCGGCGATGCTCCGCGACGTGCTGTCCTGCGCGAAGACCGGCGCGTTGTTGGCCAAGGGGCCGTCATTGTCAATGATCGTGCCGGTCGCGGTATTCGCCGCAAGAGTCACATTACGAGGTGAGGAAAGGGTTAATACTACAGTCTCGTCATCCTCATCAAAAGGGTCGTCAACAGTGGTGAACGTGATGGTAGCCTCGGATGCCCCCGTCGCAAAGTAGAAGCGTGTGGCATTGCTCTGTGGGGGGGTGGCAGTGCTGTAAGCGTAATCGCCGATGATGCTGCGGCCGGGGTCGGCCTCGAGGGCAGTGCCGCCAAGGGCATAACGAACGATGCTGACCCCAGTTGCCGGGCTCGAGAGGGTTGCCGTGAAGGTCAGATCGCTTCCCTCGTTCACGCTCGGTGAGTCGACGGAGAATGTCGGGGGCCCCGGCGGCGCGTCCGTGCTGCCCGTGCCGGAGGCCGACCAGGCGCCGTTGCCATCGGCGTTCACGGCCCGCGCCTGCACTTCGTACTCCTTATTCGCCTGGAGGTTCGAAATGTCAAAGACGGGAGCGGCGGAATCGGCGTCGGAGAGGGTGAACGCATCGCCCGAACCGTTGACGCGGTACTGCGCCCGGTAACCCGTGATGGAGGGACGCCCCGTGTTGTCCGGCGGCGTGACGGTGACAGAGAGACTCGTCTCGCTCTGCGCCGCCAGCGACGGCTGCCCCGGCGCCAGCGGCGGCTCCGCCACGTCGTTCACGTTGATGGTGACGTCGATGTCGGCGCTGTTGTCGTCGTTGCCGCTGTCGTCGGTCGCCGTCACCGTTACCGAGTAGCTGTCCTTCGCCTCGTGGTCGTAGTTGACGCCGGCTCTGGTGGAAATCTGGCCGTTGGCGGCGTTGAGCGTAAACGAGGCCGCGTTAGTTCCGCCGAGGCTGTAGGTGACGGCCTGGCCGGGATTGGGGTCGTTGGCGGTTACCGGGTCGCCGATGGGCGCGCCGGGGCTTTGCACCGTCCCGGCGTTCTCGTCGATGCTCCGGGTGGCAGCGCCGCCATCGTTGAAGACCGGCGGGCCTTGACTCTGCCACAGGGTGACCCGGATGCTGGTGTCGCGCTGGAACGAGCCTGGGACATTGTAAGTCTGGGAATCGCTCCCCTGGAACGTGCGGATATTGCCGCCCATCGTCAGCACGAAAGTTCCCAGGCCCAGCCCGCGGTCAACGGTGAAGGTTACATTGCCTCCGGAAGAGGCCAGCCAACTGACGCTATAGGTGGCGCCTCTGAAGCTGAACGTGTTTGGGGTGAGGCTTCCCCTCCTTATGTGGGACCCGCCGTAAGTGAAATAGCCGGTGGTATCCCGAACTCCGGCCGGCCGGGCCTGGCTATCCAGGTTAGCGTCCCAGAGCAGGGTGTTCTGCGTGTCATGGATGAGCGCCTGGGCCGCGTTGGCCGGGGCGGCGGCGACGTTGTAATTGGCGGTGTCCACCAGCGTGGCCGTTACCGAGCCGATGGACCCTCTCACGTTGTCGTCCAGGGTGTTGACATTGTAGTTGACGCTGGTCTGACCGGCCGGTATGACCAGGTCCCGGTTTCCCGCCGCGATGCCGTAGTTGCCCACGACGGCGATGTTCAGCGTCACCGGCAGGTCGGTGAGCGGGGCGCGGTCGGCCGTCACCCGGAGCCGGACCGGTGCTTCCTCCAGGACCGTGTCTTCAACCGCCGCGATGCTGAGCGTCGGCGGCGGCAGCAGGGCGACTTCCACCAGGTCGCCGGCGCTCCAGCTCAGGCCGTGGTTTGGCAGGGAATAGGACAGTTGGCCTGCGGGGCGTCCGATGCAGCGGCCGCTGGCGCCGTCGAACCGCAGCAGAGTGGTTTGACCGCCGCTGCGAATGGCCAACACCAAGGCCCCCGACAGGTTGTCTACGGGGCAACTATTTCCTGTACTGCGGCGGCTGAGATAGAAATACAATGGGGTGTCTTCAAGAGACTGTCCACCGGATGAGAGCCGGTTACGATCGTAGAACATCTCGGCGACGTAATACGTCCCCGCGTGCGAGAAGCGACGCTCGGTCAGCCCGCCAGAGTCCTCGAAACCCACGCGGGTGGCGGTTCCACCAATAGCGTAAGTCAAATCCCGGCTGCCCGCGGTCAGCCAACTGCGCCAGATGGCGTTCTCGAACCCCTGCCCGATGGTGATCGTCACGTCGGCGGTGGCCGTGCTCCCGCCTCCGTCGGTGACGGTCAACCGGAAGGTGAGGTCGGTGTTGGCGGTCACGTTGGGGGCGGTGAAGCTGGCCGTCACCGTGTTCGCGCCCGTCAGCGCGACCGACGGCGTCCCGCCCGTCTGCGTCCACGCAATGGTCAGGTCGGCGTCGGCGGTCTGCCGGTCCGAGGCCGTGCCCCGCAGCTGGACCGTGTCGCCTGAGAAGACCAGCCGGACCTGGTTTGCGGCAATGCTCACCGTCGGCGGCGCGTCGTCGTCGTTGGTCACGCCCACGGTCGCGGAGCCGGCGGCGATGTCGTAATTGACGCTCCCCGCCAGCGTGGCCGTTACCGTTCCGTCCTCCGCGTCCACGTCGTCGTCGGTGGTGGCGGCGTCGTAGATGGCGCTGGTCTGGCCGGCGGGGATGACCAGGTCCTTGTTCCCCGCATCGACGCCGTATTCGCCCGCGGCGGCGATGGTCAGCGTCACCGGCAGGTCGACGATGGGGGCACGGCTGGCCGTCACCGCGAACTCGGCGCTCTCGCCCTCGGTGACCGAGTCATTGACCGCCGCGACGCTGACCGTCGGCGCCAACACCAGGGCGACGATCACCTTCGTGCCTACGGCCCATTGCGGCAGGCCGGGATTTTGAACCGTGACGTCGCAATCGTTGTCTCCGATGGAGCAGCTGTGAACGCCGTCAAACCGTACCACCCGGGTGTCGCCCGCGGTGCTGAAGACCAGCGCATGCTTCCCGTTCAGCCTCCGGTCAAGCTCGAATACCAGTGCAGCAGGTGTATTGCTGGCGCTCTTGTGGTATATCTGTCTGACGGTGTAACTCTGGCCGCCATGGTTGAAGGTGGTGGACGACAAGCTGCCGCCAACAAAGCTAACAGATGGGTCGCCATACCCATAGCGGGTGAACGGATTGGGGCCGCCGCCGCCAACCTGCTGTTGGCCCGTTGTCATCGTCGCCGACCAGATGGCGACGTCCTCAAAACCGTTGCTGGCGTTTCCCGTGGCGGTTGCCGACCAGGGGCCGTCGCCGTCGATGTTGACCGCCCGCATCTGCACGTCGTACCCGGCGCCCGTCTCGAGGGACGCGAGGAAGATGGAGGGTTCATGGCTGGCGGGCAGGTGGTGCATACCCTCCATCCACTCCGTGACGCTCGACAGCCTGTAGCGCACCTTGTACACGGTGACGGCGGGGCGGCCCGTGTTGTCGGCCGGGGTCCAGGCGATATCGAGCTGCCCTGCTTCGCCCGTCATCCGCGGCGTCACGGTCACGGCGGGCGCGAGCGGCGGGCGCGTTTCGATCAGGCGGAACTCGACCTCCTGGCCGACAGCCCAGATCGGATCGGGGGTTTGCGGCTCGAGGGAGAACTGCCCTGCCGGTGTGCTGCCCGGGAAGCTGGGCCAGACTCCCGGCGTTCCATCCGTGTACAGGGTGTAAGCGGCTTCGGGCGTTCGCGTTATACCCTCATCACGTTCGGTGTTAATCCCGAAGCTTGAGATGCTGTCGGTCTGAATTGCCTGTATCCTCACTTCGCCGCCGCCGTACTGGAAGGCGCGCTTGGAGAGGAGGCCAAATTCACCGCTGACCGTGTTGAAATAGCCGCGGCGAAAACCGGCATCGTTGGCCGCGGTCATCGTGCTCCACCAGATGAGGCCGCCCGGGGTGGTGCTGTCCATCGTCACTGCGGCTGACGTCGGCGACCAAGCGCTGTCCCCGATGTCGTTGCCGGCGCGCACCTGGAACTCGTAGCTCTGGCCGGCTGTCAGGCCGTCGACAACGGCCCCCGTCTCCGTGACGTCCTGCGGGCCGTCGGTCCAGCCAATCTCGCCGGAGCCTTGCACCCGGTAGCGCACGTCGTAGCCGGTGGCGCCCGTCTGGGCGTCCCACGTCAGGAGCAAGGCTGCGCACCGTCTTGAAGCCGGCCGTCGGCGCGTTCGGAGCATCCGGCGGGACGCCGCGCCCCTGGTCCCCGAACTCCTGCCAGGTGGCCGTGCCGTCGCCGTCGCGGTCGGCCTTCAGGATCGGGTACTCGCTGGCCGTGCCGAAGTCCCACGGGTTGTCGGCGGCGCTGTCGCCGTCCAGGTCCACGTTCCACGCGGCGTAGATGCCCGCGTAGCCGGTGGGCGATTGCAGCTCGGCGGTGGTCTTGCCGCTCGCGGCGTCGCGAACCGATCCCGTCACGGTCTCGGAGTTGAACCAGGAATTCGTCGCCGTCCCACCGTCGGTGCCTTTTACTCCCCCTCTACTGCTGTCGACGCTGCTGTCGACGCTCCCGATGGCGTAACTCGCGTTCACCGAGCCGACCAGGAAGGCGGTGATGCCGCCGGTGTGGGGGAGACTATCACCCCCTGGATCGGTGGAGCTGACATCCACCTTGGTCCAGACCGCTGTCTGCGTGCCCTCGAACCCTCCGGTGAGGCCGCCGACATTTAACACCCCGGCCACCGAGCCGCCGTTGACGTAGACCGCGGATATCCGCGAGCCGGTCGCATTGTCAGCATCGCCGCCCGCCAGCGCGCCGGTTTGTAGATTGCCGGTAACGTTCACGTCGATGAGGCCGACGTGGTGGATGTAGGCCGCGTTGCCCAACACCGAGAACAGACCGACGCCGCCCTGGCCGCCCCGGTTGATGAACAGGTTGGAGATAGTGTGGCCGTTGCCGTGGAACTCGGCGTTATAGTCGCCGCCGATGGGCGCCCAGCCCGCGCCGTCGTTCCAGTAGTTGTCGCCCTCCACGTTGGTCATGCCGTCGTCGTTGGTGTCGAAATCCAGGTCTTCGGTCAACTCGTAGCCCGCGCAGGTTGCCTCACAGCCCATGCCCGCCGGCGCGTAGGAGAAGGCGTCGTTGTAGTCGACCTGATCGCCTGCCGCGACCGCGCCGTTGCCGTCCAGGTCCCAGCGCATCGCGTTCAGCTGCCTCAGGTGGGCGATCTCGATGAGGTTGTCGTCGTCGCTGTCGTAGTCGACGGGATCGGACACGGACACGGCGACGGACAGGGCGGACCCATACGGGTCATATTTCGGGTCATCGCTCGTGATCGTGTGCGAAATGCTCCTGTTGCCGTTGCTCACGCCGGTGACGGTCACCGTCTGCGGCGTGTTCCAGTTGCCCGGCGTGAAGGTGAGCGCTCCGGAGACCGTCACCACTGACGTATCGCTGTCGGGCGTAACCGTCACGTCGTCCGTCGGCTCGCTCTTCAGGACGACGGTGTAGTCCGCCGTGCCGCCCCGCCCGACGGCGAAAGCCCTCGGTTCGAAGGTGACGCCGCGCTCGTCGTCGTCAGTGATGAAGCCGGTGTTCGCGGAGTCGCTAGTATGGCCCGGGATTCCCCGGCATGTGCACCGGAGCCCGATTCTCTCAGTCTCTTCGTCGATATCGTCGCCGTTCACTGTCACGTCGAACGTCACGCTCAGATGCGCCGGGTCCGCGACCGAGAAATCGGGCCCATCTGTTGCGGTGTTCCTGTAGACGTAATCCACGCCGCTGGTAGCGCTTCCGCCCTGCGTCCAGCACCTGAGCGGGTGGGCCGACGCGCCGGAGGACGTCACCGTGAAGCTCATCACCGCCGTCGTCCCAGAGGCGCCCTCCACGACGGTGGGTGCGGTTATGGTCAGGATCGGGGTCGTCTCGTCGTCGTTGACGGTCACCGTCGCCGCCCTGTCGCTCTGCGTCGTGGCGATGGTGTAGCCATCGCCGTCCGCCAGCGTCGCCGTCACCGAGCCGTCGGTCTCGTCCACCTCGTCGCCGGTGGTGAGGACGTTATGCGTGGCCGAGCTCTGGCCCGCCTCGATCGTCACCGTCTGCGCGCCGGTCGTAACGCCGTAGTCGCCGTTCAAGCCGCCGTCAGCCGTGATGTTCAGGTTGACCGTCAAGGCGGAGGACAGCGTCCGGCCCGCCGTCACCGTGAACGCCGCCGGCGAACCCTCGGTGACCGTATCGTCGACCGCCGCGATGCTGATTTCGGGGGGTCCCTGAACCAGCAACACCTGAACGGTCTGCCCATCCACCCAGCTCAGGCCGGGGTTCGTCAGGTCGTAATGGCACTGCGAGCCGCCTTGTTCGAGCGTGCACGATTCGCCGTTAAACGTGGTCGCAAGGTCATCGAGGCGCAGCACGAAACGTCCGGCGCCCAGCGCTCTGCTTAGCTCGACCGCCAAATCGGTATTCCCGGTGGTAGCGTAGCTGATCCCAAGAACTGCATTCGCGGCCCCGTTGTATACGAAGGTATCGGGCGTGAGCGGGCCCAAGGCGCCCGCCTCCGGGAGGTAGCCGATCTTTTCGACCCCACCGACAAACGTAGCGACGGTCATCGTGCCCGACCAGAAGATGTCCCCGACGCTCACCCTGATCGCCACGTCCCCGGCGGTGACGCTTCCTCCGTAGTCCGCTCCGGCAACGGCGTGCGTGATGGTCGCCGTCCCCCCGCCGGCTGTCTTGCTGACGCCGCTCACCGTCACCGTCTGCGGCGTGTTCCAGTTGCCCGAATCAAAGGTCAATGACGGCGGCGACACCGTGGCCGCGGCGGAGTTGCCGCTCGCCGGCGTCACCGTCACGTCGCCCGTCGGCTCGCTGTCCAGCACGACCGTATACGTCCGGGTGAAGCCCTCGCCCACCGTCAGCGCCGCATTGCTGATCGTCACCCCCTGGGCGCGCCGCAATTGGACCGGTACCGGCTGCCCGACGACCCACGGCAGACCGGGCAGGCTGACGTTCGACCACATGTAGTTGCCCCTAAGAACCGTCGCGTCGCTGAGGTTCAGCACGACCGCCGGGATGGCTATGCGGAGTTGGAAGTCCCCGGCGGGGAGAGCGCTGTCCAGAGTGAGAGAAACCGTGGAAGGGTGAGAGTTAAAGGTAAGGCCGATACGCGAATTCGTGCCCCGCCTGAGCTGGTTGATCCGGTACGTCGTCCCTTCCAGCACAAAATCCGCGCTGGTGAGGGTGCCGCTGGCGATGGTGCGGCTGTATCCCCAGCCGCCGAAACCCTCTATAGGCGCCGCCGTGAGGGTGGCGTCCCAGATGGCGGGCGACGACACCGACTGGGCCTGGGCCGGCCCGGAGGAAAGCGCAGCCAGCGCGACCAGCAGCCCAATCGCCGCAAGGGCCACGAATAACCTGAGGAGATGCGGCCGCGTCATGCCCATACCCTGCTACCGGCGAACCATTAGCAAAGGAAAAGGGCAGGCATGATTTCGGGGGGGGGGGGGGGGGGGGGGGGGGGGGGGGGTACGACAACGCAAAGCGCCCGGCGCCCCACGCGCGCGAGAGACATCCCCAGCCGGGACGCTGCGTACAACCCCACAGGAACTCGAATGTTCTCTGTCATGTGAGTGAGCAATGGAATCCGTGACACCGATTGCCACCCCTGCTCAGACAAGAATACGCAGCACTATACCATGACCTAACTGAATTTCCTAGCGTGTTCGCTGTCCCCAAATCCCCCACCTCCGTCATTCCCGCGAAGAGCCTGCCCCGTACGCGATACGGGGCGGGAACCCATCCCCAGCACCGCCAACGCAGACGATCCGCACACTGCAACCGCAACCGAATCGTCGTTCCCAGCAGCCGCACCGTCATTCCCGCCCGACGGATCGTCATTCCCGCGAAAGCGGGAACCCATCCCCGGCACCGCCGAAGCAGACCTGACCGTCACACCGGCTTTCCAGGGCGGCGGGGATGAGGGCGGGCTCCCGCCGTCCCCCTCTCCCTTGACGGGAGAGGGCTGGGGTGAGGGTGAGGGTGCTCCGTCATTCCCGCGAAGGCGGGAACCCATCCCCGCCCCCGCCGACGCGGACGACCCGGATTCCCCCAACTCCCGCCGCGGCTGCTACGACATCGACCGCAAGATCGCCGAAGCCCAGCGCGACCCGGCCCACCCAATCCACAAGTTCGTCCAGGCATACGACGAAGTAGCCGCCGCCTTTCATGGCGAAGACAAGGAGAACGACGAAGACGACGAAGTCCGCTACTGGATATCAGGCGAGGTCCCAGACGCGTACGGCAAGTACATCTGGGAGTACGCCCCGGCATACCCCAGGTCGATCAGAAGAAAACTTCGCCCCAAGCGCCGCCGCTCCCGCGAACCCGGGACCACGCCCAAGGCCGAGAGCGTCTGGATGAAGCGGCCCTTCGACAAGATGCGCGAGGCCGGCATCCCCAGACCCAGCCGGTTCAAAATCTGGGTCTGAACCCGCCCCGCCGCCCAACCGGGCCGAGCGGGGCCAACACCACGCCAGCCAGCTCAGATCGCCGGGCGGCCTCTTGCCCCTTCTCCCCTGGCGGGAGAAGGTGGAGCCTGCCCTGAGCTTGTCGAAGGGATGAGGGGGATGTTTGCGCGCTCATCCGTAGGGGCGGGTTTGAAACCCGCCATCCGGCAAGGCTGGGCAGTGGCCGGGCCTCACCCCACCACCCAATTGGGTGGTGGGGCCGACACGACCCACTCTGCCCGGCCAGAATGGCGCTCCACCGCGCTGTGGAGACAACGGCTACTTTGAGCCTGTCACCGTACACACCGTTCGATCTCAGCGACCACGTAGCCGCGGCATCCCAGGCGACTCATGGAAGCTTCCGCCGCCGTATCCCCCGACCGGTGGCCGCTCAGGTCACTGCAAGTCGTCAAGTTTGAGGCTCAACGCTGTGCCCTTTGTTCCCTCCAGCCCCCCGCCCCTCTGGGTTCCCGCCCCGTATCGAGTACGGGGCAGGCTTTTCGCGGGAATGACGGCAATCCGAGGGTTCTGTCATATTTATAGAGTAGGCCCACCAGTGTCCCATACTCATAACTCCGCCGTTCATGATGACCTCAGCGGCGTCTCCGCCACCTATGGGACTGTCTACGAGTGTGCGCTACTTAGTGTGAACACGCTCCAACCCGTCCGGGCTTTCGGGCTGCGGGACGAGCAGCTTGCGGACTGGGTAGTTTATCTCGATGCCCTCGCGGGCCAGCCTGGTGCGTAGTCGCTTTATCAGCTCATGCCTTACGATGAAGGTGCCTGGTCTGTCTTCGGCTTGGATCCTGACCTCGAAGTCTATGTTTGACTCTCCAAACGCGGTGAACCAGACTAAAGGTTCGTATTCGTCGATGGCGGCGTCGACTTCGTCTTGCACACGGATTGCCACTTCCCTCGCCACTTTCTCGACTTTCTCGAGGTCCGAATCGTAGCTGACCCCACACTGCACGATGACCGTCACGGCCTGCGACTCGCTGTAGTAGTTGGTCATGACGCTCACCATCATCCTGGAGTTGGGTATCATTATGAGGTTGTTGAACCTGTCCCTTATCTTCGTGCTGCGCCAGCTTACCTCGACCACGAACCCGGACGGGCCATTCTCGATCTCGATGAAGTCTCCCGGGTTCAGTTCGCCCTCCGTCAGCATGAACGCCCCTGAGAACACGTTGCTGAGGGTGGGCTGCAGCGCGAGCGCGGCCGCGATGCCGCCGATGCCGAGTCCGGCCATAAGGGGGGTGACGGCGACCCCGACTATGTCCAGGGCCGTCAACGCGCCGATGGTGTAGATGATTATGGGGATGATCCAACGCGCCTGTGCAAGTAGTCTGTAATTCATGCTGCTCGCGGTCCGATGGGGTATCCGCCCTACGTACCACCGGACAAGCTCCTGGATGATGTGAGAGCCGAGATAGCTGGCCAGCGCTATCACGACCACCAGCCACACCTTGGTCGCCCATAGGTCGTGCCTGTCGAAGAAGTGGAACGTTGGGTGCTCCAGCTGGGTCATCAGCAGGTAGGCCAGGAATATCCCCAGCGAGACGAGGAGCAGGACGACCGGGCCCCTGAAAGCCCTCAGCATCCTGGTGTCGAGCGCGTCCCGGCCGTCTCGCCGGCTGTATTTGATCAGCAGGGAGAAGACGAAGTGAGCGATTCCGGCCGCGATGAATATGGACCCGGCCAGGCCTAAGACGGCGAGAAATCCGCCAAGCCCGGACCCCTGCACAAACTCAGGAATCATCTCCAACCTCCTTGCTCGGACCATGGGATTGAAGCCCAGTGGCGCAAAGTGTATGTTACTCGTTGGACGTCGCAGGGAGTCCGTCCAGTGGGCGAAAGGATAGCAGATATGTTCCTATCGAAGATGGCGGACAAGTTGCTCGCCGCGCTCCGGGAGCAGAGCCCGACCGACGCGCTGGGGTCGGCCGGTGCGGTTATTGGGATCATGCTGGTTGCGTCCGGGATCTTCCTGCAGGGGAGCGGCGTGGGCTTCGGTGCGGTGATCAGGACTCTGGGCGGAGTGCTGCTCCTGGGTGGACTTGGGGCAGTCCTGTTTGTGGAAGCCCGCCGGCGGGCTGCGGTTATTGGCGCGGCGCGGCGCATTGTCGAAAGGTACATGGCCGCGACCGCCACGTGGCGCCGGACGGACAGGATGGGACTGGCCGGGGTGGCGATTGGGGTAATCCTGCTTGCTCCCGCCCTGGTGCTGGAGATTATCTTTGGGGCCGGCGGAGCCATGGTCATGGCGCCGGGCATCGTGCTCTTCTGGGTCGGCGTAGCTCTTCTGGTATACGGGTTGTTCCAGCGCCGAAACGCGGCCCAGAAGTCGAAGCAGTCGTCAGAAGTGTCGCCTTCACGGAGAGGAGGCCGCGGCAACCGGCGATGACCGCCGTGGGCCGGTCGAGCTAAGCCCCAGCCTTCCAGGACCAAAGTCCGGCTCGAGACAGGAGGCGTGGACATGTCCTACACGAACGTCCCGCAAACCAGCTTGCCGAGGACCCGCAATACTCTCGCAGACTGGGGTGTGGCCTACAAGGTGGCGCTGGGCGTGATAGCGGTCGGTGTCTTCATGATTGTGGGGAGTCCGTTCGTCGGAGGTATCCTGCACACCCAGGCAATAACGCCGCTCATAGAACTCCTGGGAGCGCCTGAAGATCGGCAGAATCTTCCAGCGCACGAGCCCCGAACGAGCACCGAGCTCCTGGCGGTACTTGGCGGCTGCAACCTTGTCGTCGGCATCAGCATGTTCTGCGTGAGCCTCGTGCTCGAACTGCTGGGACTGGCCGGCGCGCCGATATTGACCCGCAGGATGAGGCCCGCCGGGAAGCTGGCGCTGGGCACGGCGGCGGCCGGGTTGGTCGTGTTCGCCGCCGGCGCGTTTCCCGGTATCCTTGTCTCCCAGATTTTCTTCATCGACTACGAGTCCGAAGTCCAGGGAATAACGTCGGCGCTGGACGTAATCTCGAAGGCCGGCGGTCTACTCCTGGCGTGCTCCCTCATAACACTCTTGCTCTGGGGGCGCGGGATCCGCGGCGTACTGTTCGGTTGGGCCGACGCGGTGGGATGGGCCAAGCTGCGCTGCGGCTGGATCAACAGGCTCTCGGTGGCGTTTGTTGTCGGCGGGACGATCGGCTCGGTCCTTTTCTTCGGTGACGTGGCCGCCGTATTCACCAGTACAGGCGTTATCGTCCTGGTCCTGGGAATCGTTCCGCAGCTCCTGGCCGGCGGAGGGCCCTAGGCAGTGTTGACATTTATGTCATTCCGAGCGCAGCGAGGAATCTAAGAACCTTGCACAAAGGCTACCATCTAGATTCTTCACTCCGCTGCGCTGCGTTCAGAATCCCCAGATCCACCACCTAATTTGGACGGATGGCGTGACGGACTGCCGCTGAGGCTATGGCTGTGCACCTTGCCGGGGATGGGTTCCCGCCTTCGCGGGAATGACGGAAGGGAGCGCGGGAATGACGGGTGTGGCTGTCTGCTGTCTATTTTCATAGCAATGACATTTGACTGGGAGCCGCTCGAATGTCAAACTGCCTAGGCCTACCATCCTCGCACCGAGATGGCCCAGACCATCATCGCCGCGAAAGCCATGGTGACCGCCGCAACCGTGACCGTCACTCCCAGCAGCACCTTCCTGATCTCTCCGGGAGCGGCCCTGCGCGAGACCCCCTGGGCGGGGTTGGCGGCGGCTTGAGTCGTCGGCGCCGGAGCGGGTTGCGCCGCCGGTACAGGACTGGCGGCTTTCGGCGCGGGAGGATGGGATTGTGTCGCCGTTGAGGCGGGCTGCGCCGGCTGTCGAGCCTGGAGCGCCTGCCGGTATCCCCGTACGGCGGTGCTCGGCGCTGCTGAGAGCGAAGGAGCCGCCGCCGCCGCTGAGGGCGAGGGCGCAGGGGTGGGCGGGATGCCGTGCAGGATGGTCTCCAGGTCCAGCACCTTCTCCACGGGAAGCGTGCAGCACTCCTCCAGGCGCTCCGCCAGTTTCGCCACGGTCTGGTCGGGGGACTTCTTCAGTAGGTCGAAGAGCGGGGACTTCCCGGGGTCGGCGTAGTCATTCCTGGTAAATATCAGGTTGTCGTCGTTGAAGAAGGCCCACAGGCCGGGGTCGGAGGCTATGGCGAGCAGGCTGAGGTAGACGACCAGGGACGGGAAGTTGTCCACGTATGCGTCGTAATCTTCCGCCGTCCTGAGGGGGTGCTGGAAGTTCTTGTGCCCCAGCTCCGGGCTGCGCTCCCCGCGAAATCTGGGCAGGAACATGCCGTCGTAGTCCACCAGGCGGATTCTGCCATCTGCCTGCACCATCACGTTGCCGTGCTGCAAGTCGTTGTGGGCGATACCCAGCCCCCGCAGACTGGCGGCCGGGCCCCCGCGCCACTGGGCCGAGACTCGTCGCAGGGTGTCCGGGTCGTTGAGATGGGAGCCTACGAAGCTGCTCAACGACTCTCCTTCCACCCACTCCATCCTGACGACCGGATACCAGGTGCCCTTCAGGCTGATCCCGTGCTCCAGGAACTCGAAGTGCACGAAGGACGGGGGGAGGACGTTGATGAGGTATTCGCTCAGATGGTTGTAGCGGGTCTGCTGGTCCTTCACCTCGCGGGTGAAGCAGCGCACCGCGAACTTGCTGCCCCCGACCTCCACGGAATAGACGCAGGCGAAGGCGCCGGAGAACACCAGGGGCATGCCGCGCTGATTGGCTAACACCATCCCGGCTTCGAGCTCAGTGCCCATGAAGCACAGCTGAGGATTCTGGACAGCCTCGCTAAAGTCGGTTATCCCTGGCCAGGGCATGGCTCTCGTTTCACTTCGCTGTCCTGGACGACCTCAATGATTATCAACGTGGTATCGTCGTTCCGCATCAGCCCCTCGCGGCGTTGCTCTTCGATCCAAGCGTCCCATTCCGCCGAGTCCAACGCCAGCAGGGTTTCCCATGGCTTCTCCCCTGCGGCGTTCTGGGCGAGGAGCCAGCAGGCCAGGGCGTCGGTAGCGAGAATGATAAGGTCGCCCGCCGCGCACTCGCCGCTGTCCTGGCGTACCCCTTTCCACATATCCCCGGCGTTATCAGGGTTGCTGCAGACCAGGGCTGGGGTGTTGTCGAACTGGGCGGCGTCTTCCAGGGGGAAGGACAACCACAGCCGGTCGTCGCGAACGACAAAAAGGCAGCTATCCCCCACCGCCAACGCCTTCCAGGAGAGCCGCCCGGAGCTGTCCGGCGCAGCCTCGATGGTTAGCCCCAACAGGGGTAGCGAAAGCCCCTGCCCGCGCCTTGGCCTCTCCGTGCCAGGGAATTCGGTCCCAGGGCACGCAGCCGTCCCATTGCTCCCGGGCCGACAGCAGCCACGCGTTCAGCGAGTCCTCGGTCAGGCCACACAGATCGAGGGGCCGGTCGACGAAGGCGTCCGTCAGGATGTTCGCCCACTCCCGGGCAAAGGCGGCCTCGCTGGCGCCGTCGGAGACGGCTATCCGCGCAACACCACTGCCGGACTCTCCGATTCGCTGAGGGCATACGACGCGGAAAGCGTCCTCGTACTCCTCAGGGTCGTTGCCGGCCTTGGGCAGCAAGAACTCTGAGAGAGGTCGCAGAACCACCTTCACCCTCCAATCGATCAGTGCAGATCCGAAGCGGCGCGCGTACCGATGTCCAGGAACTGTACCAGGGCCACCATGTCGGCATTGTAGACGTAACCGCGAGAACCCTTGGTGACCGGCAGGCCCATGCCGACGGCCAGGTCCACCACCGGGTCGGGAAACTCCGAAGACATGCGGAACATTTGCGCCGCGTACTTGTCGGGAGGCACTTCGCTCTCGTCGGACGGGTACTGGACCGGCATCGCGGACATTTCCGAAAGATGCGCGTTGTAGATCAGCACATTGCCGTCGTTGGTTCCCATGGCCATGATCTCTTCGGCCAGGGGCACCGGATTCCCGTCCGTGGCAGCGCCGTCGGTGACGCTGATCACCATAGGGGGATAGGAGTTCGGATGATCGGCTATCCAGTCGTGGAGCGCCTCGGAAGCCAGGGACAACGCGCTGCACATTGGCGTTCCCCACTTGGCTTCGGGGCTCAGCCACACCGGGAACTTTCGGGTTACTTCCACCAGGCCGCCCGCGCCGTCCGGCTCCTTCACCTGCCTGTCCTCCACGGTGGCGGCGTCGACAACCTGGCTGATGGTGAGGAAGGGTTTCTTAGGAGAGGTCCCCGGGAGGGCGGACTGCACGTCCGGGTTCATTCTCGGGATGGTCGTCGTGTACGTGATAATCCCGGCGTGGAAGTAGTCGCGAACGTCCATGCCCTGCGAGCAGCGCTGTGAGATGGCGTCGAGGATGCGGTTTACTGCATCGGCCGCGCCGTCCATCTTTCGCAGCTCCGGCTGACCGCCCAGCGCCTCGCCCATCGAACCCGACTGGTCGATCAGGAAGAGGAAGCAGCCCGGGTTGTTTCTGCTGATATCCGCCGCGTATGGCATGTGGATTGCATCTTCGGCTGGAGTCGAAAATGATTGGTCGACGCCATTATATGCCATCTGTGAACGAAGGGCTACTAGTACCGTTTCCAGGTAGTTTTGGCGAACGTCCAGCCCCCCGCCCCTCTGGGTTCCCGCTTTCGCGGGAATGACGGCAATCCGAGGGTTCTGTCATATTTAGATTGAAGCAGTACTAGCCGGAAGATGACCGCCGGAGGCCTTCAGATACCCCGTTGCCGACGAAGGTGGCGGCGAAGGGAACGTGGGAGGTGGCGGCGCCCGGTGACGGAGGCGCAGGCTGAGCCTGCGCCTCCGTTTTCCCGCTGGCCGGGGCCCCCGATTTCTTCCGCTAACCGCCGCCCACGCTCCGTACCGTCACGGTTACGGTGTCAAAGTCGGACTCGTCCTCCTTGTCGGTGACGGTCAGTTGGAACACCAACATTATCCCGTCCGCCGCGTCGGCGGGGATGGTGAAAGCGGGGTCGCCCTTGGTCGGATCGCTCAGGGTGACAGTCGGCCCGGACAGTTGGGCCCAGGAGTGGGGCATGCGCCACCACGCGCCGTAGGGGTTCGTGCTGCACCGGCCCTCCAGGGTTACCTGGCTCCCCGGCGCTCCCGTCAGGTCTGGCCCGGCGCAGGCCGTGGGCCGGATGTCTTCCGGCGCGCCCACCATGACGATCATCGTGTCGGAGTCGGACTGGCCCTCCTTGTCCGTCACAATCAGATGGAACTCCAGCATCGTCCCCTCGGCCGCGTCGGCGGGGATGATGAAGGTCGGGGCGCCCTTGGTCGGATCGCTCAGCGTGACCGTCGGCCCGGACAGCTGGGTCCAGGAGTGGACCATCTGGTACCACTTGCCGTAGGGGTTCGTGCTGCACCGGCCCTGTAGGGTCACCTCGTTCCCCGGCGCTCCCGCAAGGTCCGGCCCGGCGCAGGCCCTGAGTTTTGGCAGTACAGTGACCGTCACCGTGTCGGAGTCGGATTCCCCTTCCTTATCCGTGACCGTCAATTCGAACTTCAGCGTCGTCCCCGCCTCCGCGTCGCCCGGCAGCGTGAAGCTGGGGGCGCCCACGGTGGTGTCGCTGAGGGTGACCGTCGGCCCGGACAGTTGCGTCCACTGGTGCTCCATCTCCCACCAATCGCCGTAGGGGTTCGTGCTGTCCGTGCCCTGGAGGGTCACGCTCCGCCCGGGGGCGCCGGCCAGGTCGGGGCCCGCGCCGGCTGTAGTCTCCGGGGCGGGGTCGCCGGAACCGCCCGCGCCGCCGGGCGGCGTGGGATTCCCGATGGTGAACGAAACGAACTGTTTCTGGTAGAATTCCCCGTTCTTGGTAACGGTCACCACGAACACATACTCCCCGTGCGGCGGCCTCCAGCCATCATTGCCGCAATCGAAGCTGATGGCGCTTCCACCTACCTTGGAGCGTTTAGTGCCGGCAAAGCCTCCCCCGCTAAGGCTGTAGTACGGAAGGAAGTTGGCGCTGCCGGTCTGTTGCCAGGTCCATTCGAAATCCGATTCTCTATCCGAACCTCTTATGGACACGTTGTTGCCGTCCACGCAAGAGGCGTCCAACACGACCACCTCCTCGGCAACCTGCTGTGGAGATACCGTATCCCCTCCTGCGATGACGTTGTGGTCTTGGTAGCCCCCGGTCCCAGGATAATGGTCCTTCTTCGGGTCGCAGATAATGTCGAGGTCTTTCCGCCCGAACTCGATCTCCCAGGAGGTGGGATCCGGGAGGGGCTGCAGCGTGGAGCCTTCACCCGGGGCAGACCACTCGCTGATGCCGTGGACGTTCTTGGCCCGCACCTGGGCCCGGTAGGTCGTGCCTTCCGCCAGGTCCCGGAGGGCGGTTATGGGGTTTGCGCCAACGAACGGGTGGTTGGTCCATTCCGCAGAGCCGGCTTGCTGGTATCGCACGTCGTACCCGGTGATGGGCGAGCCGTCCACAATCTGGAGGGCGCCCCAGAGGACGTCCAGGATCATGAATCGGTTCTCGGAGGACCGGAGCAGCTTTGGCGCGCCCGGCGTGGGCGGCGAGAGGCTAACCTGCACTGCATACTGCTGGGCCGCCGTGTTGTCGTGGCCGCTCACGTCCTGGAACTTGTTCGCGGCGATGTCCACCGTCAGCGCGCCGTTGGCGTTGGGGCGGATGTCCGCCTCCCAGAGCCACTGGCCGGTGTTCCGCAGGGCAGTGACTTCGCCGATGTTCACGTCCAGGTCGTCCGCCGTGAAGCCCTCCACGGTTTCGGTCAGCTGGATATTCACGGTGAAGGCGCCTTTCTGGGTTTCCGACGGGCCGGAGAGAAGGTATACCTGCGGCGGGTCCGGGTCCACGCTCACGCTGTACTCCTCGGTTAGGCCGCGCCAGCCGACGCTAATCCGGGAAGTGTAGGGCGAGGTGCCCCAGCGGGAACCGCCGTAACTGGGCTGTACGCCGGAAAAGGTCACCACCGCCCCGCTCTGCTGGGCGTTGAGCGGAGTCCTGAGGTTGCCGGAAGCCAGGTCATACGGCCCCGGCGCCTCGGAGAAGGTGGCGATAACGTCGAACGGGTTGGCGGTCAGGCGCGGCCCCACTGGCCCAGCCAGCGTCAGCGTCAGTTCGAGACCGGGATGATCGGAGTCGGTGATATGGATGGTAACCTCCAGCGAATCGTCCACGGACGGGTCCGCGGCGCCGGTCGAGTCCTTGCCGTCGCTGACGCTGACCTTCACGACGTAGGACGGGGTGGTCGCGCGGGCAAGACTCGCGCCCTCGGCCACGCGGATCTGGCCGGTGCCGGAGTCTATTGTGAACTCGCCGGCCCCGCTGATGTCGTAGGTCAGCGTGTCGTTCTCCGCGTCCATGGCCGTCACAGGGCTGCCAACGGCGCTGCCGGCCGCCGACATCTCGTCCACGTACGAGTATGCAGCCCTCGTGAAGTAGGGGGCGGTGTTCGCCCCAGCGGGGTTTTCGGTCGGCGGCTCTTGCGGGTCGCCGTCGCCGTCCGGGTCGGGATCAGCGTCGGTGATGGTGATGGTGGGGTTGGGCGGGATTGTCGGCGGCTCCGCGCCGATGTAGCCGCTGTCCGACCACGGGCTGGTCCCTTCGGCACTGGTGGCCCGCACTTGAGCCTCGTAGTTGCCCGCGTTGGTCAAGCCGGTGAGCGCGGTCGAGACGCCCGCGCCCTCGAAGGGGTATTCAGTCCAGCCGGAATTGCCGCCGCGCAGGCGGTAGCGCAGGTCGTAATCGGTGATGGGCGCGTAGTAGCTCCGGGGCGCCCTCCAGCCTAGGCTCAGCGAACTATCGGAACCCTCAACCAGCATCACCGTGGGCGGCAGGGGTTTGTCCGGCGCCGGCAGGTCGGTAACCTGGATGGTCAGCCCGATAACGGCTGCCCCGTCGTTTACGGTGTATTCCACCTGGCCGGTGTAGGTGTTTTTGGTCTCGTAGTCCAGGGTGTGGCCCTGCTTCAGGGTAATCTGGCCGTTGGACGGATTGATATCGAAGGTTGCGGCGGCCTCGCCTGTTAGGGTGTAGGGCGATATGGCGTAGTTATGCCCCGTCTGGATGCCCGCCACCGGGTAGCCTACGTAGTAGCCCCGGGGCGACTCCGGCACCCGCCGTACCCCGTTGGCCCGCCCCGAATAAACAACGGCTCGGAACACTTTCCCTCCGTACCCGTCGACGACCCCATAGGTCAGGGTCGCTCTGCCGGGATTGACGATAGAGAGGTTCATCGTGTTGCCGTTGTCACCGACCCAGGCACTGATCAAGGCTGGGTTGCTGGATTCGGTAAAGAAGGTCAGAGTGTCGCCGTCGGCATCGTCGAAATAGCGCTTCTGGGGGTACCAGTCACGGTACCAGCCGCCGACTTTTAAGTCCGCGTTTGCGTAGGACCAAGCGCCCGGTTGCGGCGGCCGGTTGGCCCGGCCCTCGCCGGTCTCCGACCAGAGGCCGGGGCCGCTGGCGCTTGTTGCCCGCACCTGCACCTCATAGATAGCGCCGGGTTGCAGGTCCGGGAGGTTGAGGGTTGTCGCGCCTGCCGCCAGGGAGCCGGTGTAGTCGGTCCACTCGGCGTCGCCCTGCTTGCGGTACTGCGCCTCGTAGCCGGTTAGCGCAACGCCGTTGGTATTGGGGGCGGTCCAGGTCACGTCCAGGGCCGGAGGCGTCTCGACGTTGAAGCGCGTGCGGGTAACAGTGGGCGTGCCGGGCGCGTCCGGGCCCACGGCCTCGGTCACCCGGATTGTGAGGTCGATGGCCGAAGGTTGGCCGCCCACGGTGTAGCTCACCTGGCCGGTAAAGGACTTGTTCGCGGGCAGGGGTTGGCAAATATTGGTGTCCGCCGGACCGCTCCTCTCGGGCCGGCACCAATCACCCTCGTAGCGCAGGGTGACGCCGGGCGCTACGCTGATTTGACCGCTGTCGGAATCTATGATGAAGGGGCCGTCGGGCGCGGCCGCATCGCCGGTCAGGGCGTAGGCCAGCGTTTCGCGCCCGTAGGGAACTCCGGTTACCGGCTCGCCCACGGGAGTCCGGCCCGGGGACCTCTCGGCAATTTCACGGGTCTCCGAATGGGTCACGGTAATGGTGTAAGACTTCTCTTCGGTGAATTTACCGCCGTACCCGTCGGTGACGCCGTAGGTGAGCGTCGCTTGTCCCTGGTTGAGGGCCTCATGGGAGAACAGGTACCCGTGATCGAGGCCATAGATTTGTCCGATGGACACCCGGGCGGGGTCGCTGGATTCAGCAAAGGGAATCAGCGTGTCGCCATCGGGGTCACTGAACCAGATGTTCCAAGTTCCCTCAGGGGCAGATACTGCGCCCTGAGTCTCCGTGCGGTCATTGTGAACACTGTTGCCCTGCTTTTGCGGCGGGCGGTTGAACCGGGCCTGTACCGACTCGGTCCAACGATTCCATACGCCTTCACCGGTGGCGCGTACCTGGACTTCGTAGAGCGAGCTGGCTTCACCATCGACGAGCGTGGTATCCGCCGAGTCGGTATCAAAAGGCCCTTCCCAGGAAGCGCCTTCTTCTACCTTGCGGAATTGGTACTGATAATTGGCGGCCGGCGCCACGCTGGTCCATCTGGCTCTCAATTTGGGGGGGTCGGTTCCCCCGACTCTTTCCCGCTCTACGGTCAGGTCGGTCGGCATGGGGCCGGGGGCGGTGGTGAAGTCGGTCCACTCGTGCAGGTTGCCGGCATAGACGACGCTTCCGAGGGAGCCGTTTGCCCGCAACCGGAACTGATGGTCGATATTGTAAGCGAGGCCGTCCCATTCCATGCTGGTAATGTTCCTGTCGGTTTCCCGCTGGGTTTCGACTGGGTTGCTGACAGTGTCGCCCTTCACCCTGACCATGACGGTGTAATCCATGGAGTCAAAGTAGTCGTTGCCGGGGGAGGGGGCCCAGCTGAGCCGGGTGACGCCGGTAGCCGCTGAGGAAGGGACGTTTTCGGTGGTCAGGTCGGTCACCTCTGGGGGTGCGGGATACGAGGATTGGCCCTCGGGCGGCGCGGCGCCGGGCAGCACCTCAATGGTGAAGGTCAACTCTACCTGGGCCACGTCGGCGTCAGTGGCGGTGTAGGTCATCGGGTGAACGCTGGGCTCGCCGTCCGCCGGCGTGCCGGTGAGGGCGCGGTTGGCGGGGTCGAAGGACAGGCCGGTCGGCAGTGCGGGAGACAGGGCGTAGGTGAAGTCGCCTGCGCCGCCCGCGGCCTCGGGCAAGGCCACCGTCCCGATGTCCTGCCCTTGCGTGAATTGGTAGTTGTCCACGCTCGCCGGGAAGTAGGGCGGGACCTCAGGTTCGGGGGTGGGCGTGGGAGTAGGCGTGGGCGTGGGAGTAGGCGTGGGCGTGGGAGTAGGTGTGGGCGTGGGAGTAGGTGTGGGCGTGGGAGTAGGCGTGGGCGTGGGAGTAGGTGTGGGCGTGGGAGTAGGTGTGGGCGTGGGAGTAGGTGTGGGCGTGGGAGTAGGTGTGGGCGTGGGAGTAGGTGTGGGTTCGGGCGTCGGCTCCGGCGCCGGCGCGGTCACCTCGACGCGCAGGTCATCGCGATTGCGGAAGGCGTCTGTGCGGTCGCGGTTGCCGTCGCCGTCGTGGACAACGTAGCTCATCTGGTACAGGCCTGTCTGTTGCGGCGTGCCGGAGAGAGTTCGCGCATCCGGGTCGAAGGTGATGCCGTCGATCCCGTTGGTGAAGCTGGCCGCCTGCCCCTGGTGCCAGACGTTGTAGTTGTACGGGCCGCCGTTGCCGCTGCCCTCGTCCGCCGCCGGCAGCGTGACGCTGAACCACTGGCCGACCTCGACGATGTGGGTCCGCAGCGCCGACGCGTCCGACACCGTGGGCGCCGTGTCCGCTTCCGTTCCCGTCTCCTGCGCGGAAGCTGTGTGTGAGGAGAGCAGGAGGGCCACAGCCGACGCGGCTATAAGGAAAGTCAGCGCTGTAGCCAAACGTATCAACTTGATCGTCGAACGATGGTTGCCTGCGAGCATATTCATTTCATTTCTCCTTCATTGCGGCCGTCAGACTGGCGAACAGGTGTCCCAGGTCCGCGGGCCTCTCCGCCGTTCGGGCGCTGCGGCTGTGTCTTACTGTCGTTTTGGCCGATCCCCTGGTACCCGTGCCTGTGATGAATGCCCCGCCGAACGCAGTGACTAGCGGGACTATCGCCTGATTCAGTACGTCGGCCCAGCCTCCGTGTCTTCTGACGATACCGACCCTTCCTTAACGGACACTAACCAAATGTGACAATCCCGTAACGGCCACCGCTCGGTCTCCCCAGATCCACCACCTAAATGGCGGCGACGCCCTAATGGCAAGGGGAGGGCTGGTTTGAAACCAGCCCCTACGGGGTGATGGCTGATAGATATGGCGCCGAATGTGTAGGTGGGGGATTTGGGGTCTCCGTCTATGCTTGCAAAGCACATGGGCTGTGCAATACACTATATGTATAAAACAGTCCTTGTCAAGTAAAACTAATGCGTCGATACAATACATGTGTTCACACTGTTTGTCAAGAGCAATAATCCGATGCGTAACTGTTCAGAGTCGATGAGACGAATGCCCCCGGAGCGTGGGGATACGGCTGGCTCAAAGCTGCGTTGGGCTATTGATGACGCTGCCGGTCGAGCAGACATTCACGAAGTCTGAACAGTTCTGATACCCTGTACCGAGGTTAGTCGAGGAACGATGAACCGAGAACCGCAAGACGATCCTGACCGCCGGATCGAAGATACGGTGGCCAACCTGGGATGGTATGTAGGCGATCTGTTCAACATACTTGACAAGTCAATGGTGCTAAAGGTGGCGCCCCACGGCATCACCAGCCTGGAGTACAGTCTTCTCTCGTATTGCCTGGAGAGGGAATACACAGCTACCAAGCTGGCGCAGGTTCTGCCGGTAGACGCCGCGCGCATAAGCCGCATAGTTACCGGGCTGGTCGAGAAGGGCCTGCTGCGCAGGCGGCGCCTGCGCAGCGACCGGCGCATCGTCATGCTGAGGTTGAGCGAAGAGGGGAGGGAAGTAGCTTCCCGTATCTCCCAAGAAATGCAGCGCTACTACGTCATACTCACGGAGGGCATCGGCGAGGAGGAGATGCGGGTCTTCGTGTCAGTCACTGCCAGGATAATCGCTAACCACGCTGCTAGTGAGATGTCCGAGTAGCCAACGGGGCGGCCGACGGCAGCGCTGTTGGGAGCGGAGAGAGCATAACCGGTTCGTCAGACGCACAGCGCGGTTGCGAAGGAGAACGGGGACCGGTCAGGGCGTCGTTGTCACTGGACTCGACGGTCCAGCGCAGAGGTTGCGGGCTACGGCCTGCTCGCCACGACCTCGCCGTAGGCGAAGGCAATAGCCGCGTCGGGGAAGTTCTTCCACTCGTCGATGGCGGCGTTCACCCTGTCCCACAACTGATCCGTGGGCAAGCCGTAGCTGCTGAGCCCCTCTCTCATATCCCGCGACAACAACCATTGCTTGGCGAGAGAGTGAATGAACGCCACATCCGTCGGCGCGCTGTAGGTGTCAAAAGAAGCGGTTACGCGTAGGTTCGTGAACCCGGCCTCCAGGATCCGGCTTTTCAGGTCCTTCCCCGCCTGGGGATGTCCACCGTCAAGGACCAACACGTCCTCGAACACGTCCCATGCCGTCCTCATAGCCCCCATGTCGGGATAGAAGAAGCTCGATCCGGAAATCATTTCTCGGCAGGCGATTATGCCGCCGGGTTTCAGCGTCCGCTTCACTTCTGCCAGCACGGCTTGGGTATCCGGGGCGCCTATCAAAGCGTTGTGGCAATGGGCCACGTCGAAAAAGCCCTCCGGGAAGGGAAGGGCCGTTAAGTCCCCAACGTGGAATACGGCGTTGCATATCCCGGCCGAACCGGCAAGGGACCGGGCCAGTTCAATTTGCGCCTCGTCCACGTCAACCCCGTGCAGCTCCCCGGGCGCGATGGTCTTCGCCAAGCCCGCCGATATGCTGCCACGGCCGCAGCCGAAGTCGAGCAGACGGAGTCCCGGCCTCAACTGCGGCAGCAGATAGGCGGCATTGGCCTCGGCAGTGTGCAACCGCGATAGCTGCACAAGCGCTTCGCCGTAGCTTATATCGGAATAGGGCGTTGAAGACTCCGGTTGTGTCAGTTTCTCTTCTCCTTGTCCTGGTGCTGTCCGGGATTACGGCTTGTTGGCGACTACTTCGCCGAAGGCTAGGGCGCACAAGGCCCCGTGATGGTCCTTCCAACGGTCGTAGGCGTCACGAATGGCGTTGCACAGCTCCTCGGTGGCTGCCCCGTACTTTATAGCCGCCTCCATGATCTCCGGCGCCAGAAACCACTTGTTGGCGAATTCGTAGATGAAGGCCACGTCTTTGGGACTGCTGTAGATGTCGAAAGAATTGACTGCCCGGACGTTCTCGAATCCGGCCGCCAGGATGTGTCCCTTCAACTCCTTCCCAACCTGAGGGTGGCCGTCGTCGGCTGCCAGAAGGTCTTCGAACATGTCCCAAGCATCCCTGATGACGCCGAAGTCGGGGTGCGTGAAGCTCGACCCGCATATCATCTCCCGGCAGCCAATCACGCCGCCGGGCTTCAGGACCCGCTTCACCTCGGCCAGCACGGCTCCGGTGTCCGGGATGTGCATGAGGACGTTGTGGCAGTGGGCCACGTCGAAGAAGCCATCCTCGAAGGGCATATCGGTCACGTCGGCAACGTGGAATACCGCGTTCTCCCGTCCCTGGGACTCGGCAACCGACCTCGCCAATTCTATCTGCGACCCCTCCATGTCCACGCCGTGCAGCTCGCCCGGATCAACGGCCTTGGCCAGTCCCACCGATATGGTGCCCGGCCCGCAGCCGAAGTCGAGAACGCGAAGGCCGGGCCTGAGATAGGGGAGCAGGTAGGCCGCGCTCGCCTCCGCGGTGTATCGCCTGAGAGACTCCAGCATCTCTTCGCTGAAGCCCATCGTGTAGTCGGGCGTTGCCGTTGTCCGGATAGTCTCTGCCATGTGGATTGCCTCGGTGGTTGTTTATTGCCTTCAGCCATACATCGTATGTGGCGCGGTTCCAAATCCTGCGAAAGGCCTCACGGGGAAGTCGCATTGCAGACGGCGTTGCCGCCGAGTCAAAGGGAAGATGGCGTCGACTGCCTCCCACCATCCGGCCTGGTTCAGACGGCTCTAGTAGGTACGGACGGAAGAATTAGGGGGGGGGGGGGGTGAACAATTGTGCCGGCACAAGGCGTGGGACGCAGCCCGTTGGCGTCTATGTTCGTCCAGCTTATCATTGAGGCTTGATTGCCCTCATGTAGTTCCCCCTGCCTTTCTGCAACGGCCATTCAAGTACCCGAAGGTTCCCAAGCAGAGAATATCCCACAATCTGGTCGGGAAATCAACATCTCCGCCGGTCTCTCAGCGGTCTCTCAGGGCCTTTCCAAAGTCCGTTCGTGGTGAGCCTGTCGAACCACAATTGGGGCCTTCGACAAGCTCAGGCCGAACGGCAAGGTACGAGGGCGGGTTTCAAACCATCTGCTCCAACTAATTGATAAAAAGAACCGTCCTTTCCTTTGGGTAGTCCTCCTTTGGATAGTATAAGGATAAGACTACTCCAAAGGAGGGACAGAGCGAAATGTCCACCAGTACCGGGGACGATACAGCCACCATCGGGAGCATAGAGGAGTTTCTTCAGCAGTGTTTGAAGGACATGGAGCCAGACCACAGTCTCAAGGGCCCTGGCAGGCCGCGCGTCCTGCCCGCAATGGCTCTGTGGGCAGGGCTGCTGGTCTGCGTCCTGAGAGGCTTCGGCAGCCAATTGGCGGTGTGGCGTCTTATCTCGGAACGCGGACTCTGGTTCTTCCCCCGATTCCCGGTTACAGACCAAGCGGTCTACAAGAGGCTCCATAGCGCGGGAACCAAGCCATTGGAGAGACTCTTCGAGCAGATCAGCGGCGTATTGGCACAACGATTGCAGGGTGTGGTAACGGAGAAGCTGGCGCCATTCGCCGAGGGCGTGGTGTGCATAGACGAGAGTACACTGGACGCCATGTCGAGAAGGCTTCCGCCTCTGAGAGAGATTCCCCAAGGCGACAGCCGTCTGCTCCCTGGCAAGCTGGCTGGCGTGTTCGACGTGAGAGGCCAGCAGTGGCGGACCGTCATGTTTCAGCCGGACCCACATCAGAACGAGAAGGTGTTGGCGCGGAAGTTGGTGGAAGACCTGCCAGCGGGAACACTGGTGGTCGCAGACTTGGGATACTTCGGCTTCGCCTGGTTCGACTGGCTCACGGACAGGGGTTACCACTGGCTGAGCAGGCTGAGAGCAAAGACCAGCTACAAGGTGATACATACCTTCTACCATCGGGGCGACGTCTTCGATGGCATCGTGTGGCTGGGAGCCCATCGCGCCGACCGGGCCAAACACGCCGTTCGGCTGGTGACTTTCAGACAAGGCAATACGCTGCGCCGCTACATCACCAACGTTCGGGAGCCTCACACATTCCCGATTGCATCCATGGCCGAGGTCTACGCTCGCAGGTGGGACATCGAGATGGCGCTCAAGTTGGTCAAGCAACACCTCAAGCTGCGTCTTCTGTGGTCCGCCAAGTTGGTGGTGATCCAGCAACAGATATGGGCGACGTTGATAATCTCGCAGATTCTTCAGTCGATGCGGCTTGAGATAGCCCACAGGGCCGGGGTGGACCCGTTCGAGGTGTCCATCGGCCTGCTGGTCGAGTATGCGCCACAGTATGCCTATGAAGGCAGGGACCCTGTGAAGATCTTCGTGGAGCGAGGGCGTGAGCTGGGCTTCATTCGACCTTCCCGTAGAATGCTCATCCACGCCCCGAACATACCTGTCGAGGCAGTCCTGCCTGCGCCACCCGGACTGGCACTCATTCGCACCCCTCGATATGCCAACCGCAAGTGTCCCGGACCCGCTGCAAACATCTTGAGAGTGAATTAGTTGGAGCAGATGGGGTTTCAAACCCGCCCCTACAGCCGGGCACGCAAACATCCCCCTCATCCCAACCTTCTCCCGCCAGGGGAGAAGGGGCAAGAGGCCGCCTGGCGATCTGAGTTGGCTGGCGTGGTGTTGGCCCCGCTCGGCCCGGTTGGGCGGCGGGGCGGGTTCAGACCCAGATTTTGAACCGGCTGGGTCTGGGGATGCCGGCCTCGCGCATCTTGTCGAAGGGCCGCTTCATCCAGACGCTCTCGGCCTTGGGCGTAGTCCCGGGTTCGCGGGAGCGGCGGCGCTTGGGGCGAAGTTTTCTTCTGATCGACCTGGGATATGCCGGGGCGTACTCCCAGATGTATTTGCCGTACGCGTCGGGCACCTCGCCTGAGATCCAGTAGCGGACTTCGTCGTCGTCGTCGTTCTCCTTGTCTTTGCCGTGGAAGACGGCGGCTACCTCGTCGTATGCCTGGACGAACTTGTGGATTGGGTGGGACGGGTCGCGCTGGGCTTCGGCGATCTTGCGGTCGATGTCGTAGCAGCCGCGGTGGTCGTTCGTGTCGTCTGCGTCGGCGGGGCCGGGGATGGGTTCCCGCCCCGTATCGAGTACGGGGCAGGCTCTTCTCGGGAATGACGGAGGTGGGGGATTTGGGCCCAAATCCCCCACCTCAATGGCGGCGACGCCCTTAATGGCAAGGGGAGGGCTGGTTTGAAACCAGCCCCTACGGGGTGATGGCTGATAGATATGGCGCCGAATGTGGAGGTGGGGGATTTGGCCTGAGCAGGCTTGCAAGCTCCAGGGCCTTGCCGTAAAGATGCGGCGGCTGATGCAGCTCAAAGAGAGGCCGCCCGTTCACGGCAGGATTTGGAAGCGGGCTTCCGCCACCTGCACGCCGTTCACCATCAGCACGAAGGGCACGTACTCAGCGTCGCCGCTGCCGGGCCTCAGGTTGAGCCTGACGACGTAGTTCTGCGGACCGTGCTCCACTACGAACGGCGTGCGCGGACCGCCGAAGTCGGTCCGATGGGTCGCCTCGCCCGGCTCGCTGCCGTCCGCCTGAATCTGGAACGTCACGCTGCCCGGCTCGAAGGGGCAGCTCGCCTCGGTGAGGAGCGATGAGCCGTTGCACTCCACCGTCACGAGCACGTCCACGGCCGTCTGACCGTCCGCGGGACGGACTCCCGACGCCGGGTCCAGATGGATGGTCCACCTATTCGACGACGGTCCGGCATCCGGCGACGCCGGCGCAGCGCGGGTGACCGTCACGGTGTACCAGCGGCCGGCCGCGCCGTTGCTGGTCCTGGCGATGGTGATGACGTTCCCGCCCACCTCGAGGGGAATGACCTCTCCCACCTCGACGGGCGCGCCGTTCGCCGCTATCTGCAATGCGGCGCCGTCCGTAGTCCGCACCGCCGTCTGCGCAACCTCGTGCGCCACCTGGACCAGGTACTCCGTGCGGTCCGGCGCGAACTCCAACGGGATCCCGTCCAGGGACACGCCGGTCAGGGGTTCGCCGCCGTCGTTGTCGGTAACGGTGAGCTCGGCCGAGGCGGGCGAACCGACCGTGTACCCGGGTCCCGTCACCACCGTGACCGTCAGCAGGCCGTTGGCCTCGCCCACGTCGTCGTCATCCGTCTCAAACGCGAGATCGATCTCGCCCTGGCCGGCCTCCAGCAGCACTGTCCGGCGTCCGGGAGTCACCCCGAAGTCGCCATCGATCGCGATCTCCAGGGTCAGCATCAGGTCCACCGATGTCGTCTCGCTCGCCTGTATCTCGAACTCCGCGGCCCGCCCCTCCCTCACCACCAGGGAGAAGTGCATCCGCTCGATGCTGATCTCAGGCGTGGTGGGCGGCGGGCTGACGGCGATGGTTGTCTCGGCGCTGGCCGACAGTCCGCCCTCGTCGGTCACCGTCAGGCGGAAGGTCAACTCCGTCTCCTCCGTCACGTCCGGGGCGGTGAAGGCAGCCGTGGCCGTGCCTGCGCTGGCGATGGACGCCTGCGGCGTTCCTCCAACCTGGCTCCAGGCGAAGGCCAAGGACTCCGCCGCCGTCTCAGCGTCGCCGCCGACGCCTCGCAGATCCACCGTCTCCCCGGCCTCTGCCGTAGTCACCTGGGCCGCGTCGATGGACGCCGTGGGCGGCGTGTTGACCGCCTGTTGCTCCACTCCGGTCACCGTGACGACCACCGTATCCGAATCGGACTGGTCTTCCCTGTCGGTCACGGTCAGCTCGAACTCCAGCGTCGTGCCGCCCGTTGCGTCGGCGGGGATGGTGAAGGTGGGGTCGGCGCGGGTCGAGTCGGACAGGGTTACGGTTGGGCCAGAGAGCTGCGTCCACTGGTGTTGCATCCGCCACCATGCGCCGTAGGGGTTGGTGCTGCCCCTGCCCTGCAGGGTTACGCTTTCGCCCGGCGCGCCGGCCAGGTCGGGGCCTGCTTTGGCCGTGGGCCGGATGACAGGCTCAGGGTCGGGGCCGCCGGAGCCGCTCGCGCCGGTGGCCGGCACGACGGATATCCGCACCGTGGCCGTGCCCGTGTCCATGTCCGTGGATCCCTCCGGCCTGACCCTCACCGTCAACTCGAAGTCCAGGGTTTCGCCATAAGACGTGCCTTCGGGGATGGTCACGGAAAGATCTAGGAAACCCGTCCTGCCGAGGATGGCCGGTGGGCCGGACGTCTGAACCCACTCATGGTAGGCGAGCTCGTTCGTTCCAGATTCATAGGGCGGATCGACGGTATACCACCCCCGCAGGACGATAGTATCGCCGGGAGAAACCTCACGAGTGGGGCCGCCGACGGCGGTGACGGTGACGACGGGGCGTACGACTTCGTCCACGACCTTCACCGCGGCACTGTTGAGCGACGAAGCGACGTGCACAATGTAGCCGTCTTGCGGCACAAGGGCCACTGTGACGGCGTCGACGCCCGTGGTGGGGACGGCGTACTCCACCGAGGCGCCCTCGGTCACGGTAACCGGTATGGTCACCGTGTCACCGCTCGTCCTCACGCCGTTGTCGCCGGTGGTGGTGATCTCCAGGGTCACCGTCGGGACGTTGTACGCGTATGTGCCCCTCACGACGAACACGGCATCTTCACCCTCGGCGACCCAGGGGTATTTGGGATCGATGAAGATGTGCGGCCACTCCTCCGACGCCGTGAGGGTCAATGGGATCACGGCGCTGTCCTCAGGTGAGCAGTTCCCGTCGCCATCGTGAATGACGTACTCCAGCTGGTGGATTGCCGGGGACATCCCCTGGTGCGTGGTCAGCCACCCGCGCAGGACGTGCCCGTAGGGGTCGAAGGAAACGCCGGGCAGGGCGGTTGAGTTGTTGCTGAGACTATCCCCGGCGCCCGCCCTCCGAAGGTCGTAGTAATAAGGCCCTCCGTTGCCGTTGACGGCGGCCGGGAACTCCAGCCTGAACTCCAGGTTTCCACTGACCCGGAGATTGGGGAATTCCCGCATATCGGGGGAGGTGTCCGGAAACTGCTTAATTGTGGGAACGGTGTCGTCGGCCGGGATGTTGGCGGAGGGGATGCAGTCGTTGGTGTCGGTCAGGTTCACCGTCACCGCGATGGTGTCGGCGGCGTTGTCCGGGTCGCTCGCCGTTACCGTCACCGAGTAGCTGGCCTTGGTCTCCAGGTCGTAGCTGACACCGGACTTGGTGGTCAACTGGCCGGTGGGGCCGTCGATCTCGAAGGAGCCGGCGTCCGTGCCGCCCAGCGTGTAGGTCAGTGTGTCTCCATCCTGGTCTGTCGCTGTTACAGGCGCGCCCACGTTCCGGCCTGCCGGCGTGTTCTCTACCATGCGGCGCGTGGCTCTTTCGCCCTCGCTGAACACGGGCGCGTCGTTGGCGTCCGTCAGGTTTATGGTGACGGCGATGGTGTCGGCGGCGTTGTCCGGGTCGCTCGCCGTTACCGTCACCGAGTAGCTGGCCTTGGTCTCCAGGTCGTAGCTGACACCGGACTTGGTGGTCAACTGGCCGGTGGGGCCGTCGATCTCGAAGGAGCCGGCGTCCGTGCCGCCCAGCGTGTAGGTCAGCGTGTCCCCGTCCTGGTCCGTGGCGGTCAGGGGCGCGCCCACGTTGACGTTGGCCCCGCTGTTCTCAGGGACGGTGCGGGTGGCGCCGTCCCCGTCGCTGAACACGGGCGCGTCGTTGGCGTCGGTCAGGTTGATGGTGACGGCGATGGTGTCGGCGGCGTTGTCAGGGTCGGTCACCTCTACCGTCACCGCGTAGCTGGCCTTGGTCTCCAGGTCGTAGCTCACCCCGGACTTGGTGGTCAGCTGGCCGGAGGAAGCATTGATGTCGAAGGAGCCGGCGTCCGTGCCCGTCAGCGTGTAGGTCAGCGTGTCTGCCGGGTTCGTGTCCTGGTCCGTCGCCGACACCGGAGCGCCCACGTTCTGGCCCGCAGCCGTGTTCTCCGCCAGGCTGCGGGTTGTGGAGTCGCCGTCGCTGAACACGGGCGCGTCGTTTACGTCCGTCAGATTGATGGTGACGGCGATGGAGTCGGCGGCCGTTCCGTCGCTCACCCCTACCGTCACCGTGTAGCTAGCCTTGGTTTCCAGGTCGTAGCTCACCCCGGACTTGGTCTGCAGCTGCCCGCTGCTCTCCACTATCTCGAAGGAACCTGCGTCTGTGCCGGAGAGCGTGTAGGTCAGGGTGTCGCCGTCCTGGTCCGTGGCGGTCAGGGGCGCGCCCACGTTAACGTTGGACCCGCTGTTCTCAGGGACGGTGCGGGTGGCGGAGTCGCCATCGCTGAACACGGGCGCGTCGTTGGCGTCGGTCAGGTTCACCGTCACCGCGATGGTGTCGGCGGCGCTGTCGGGGTCGGTCGCCGTTACGGTCACCGTGTAGGACGCCTTGGCCTCCAGGTCGTAGCTCACCCCGGACTTGGTTTGCAGTTGGCCCGTCCCGTCGTCGATGTCGAAGGAGCCGGCGTCCGCGCCGGAGAGGGAGTAGGTCAGGGTGTCCGCCGGGTTCCTGTCCTGGTCCGTGGCCGACACCGGAGCGCCCACGTTCACGTTGGCCCCGCTGTTCTCCAGCAGGGTGCGCGTCGCGGTGTCTCCCTCGCTGAACACGGGCGCGTCGTTGGCGTCGGTCAGGTTGACGGTGACGGCGATGGTGTCGGCGGCGTTGTCGGGGTCGGCCGCCGTTACGGTGACCGAGTAGGACGCCTTGGTCTCCAGGTCGTAGCTCACGCCCTGCTTGGTGGTCAGCTGCCCGCTGCTCGCCACTATCTCGAAGGACCCGGCGTCCGTCCCGCCCAGAGTGTAGGTCAGCGTGTTCCCGTCCTGGTCCGTCGCCGACAGGGGCAGGCCGACGTTCTCTCCCGCCGCCGTGTTCTCCGGCAGGCTGCGGGTGGTGGAGTCGCCGTCGCTGAACGTCGGCGCGTCGTTGGCGTCGGTCAGGTTGATGGTGACGGCGATGGTGTCGGTGGCCGTTCCGTCGCTCACTCCCACGGTGACCGAGTAGGACGCCTTGGCCTCCAGGTCGTAGCTCACCCCGGACTTGGTGGTCAACTGCCCGCTGCTCGCCACTATCTCGAACGACCCGGCGTCGGTGCCGCCCAGCGTGTAGGTCAGGGTGTCGCCGTCCTGGTCCGTCGCCGACAGGGGCAGGCCCACGTTGACGTTGGCCCCGCTGTTCTCGGCGAGGCTGCGGGTTGTGGAGTCACCGTCGCTGAACACGGGCGCGTCGTTGGCGTCGGTTAGGTTCACCGTCACCGCGATGGTGTCGGCGGCGTTGTCGGGGTCGGTCGCCGTTACCGTCACCGAGTAGCTGGCCTTGGTCTCCAGGTCGTAGCTCACCCCGGACTTGGTGGTCAGCTGGCCGGAGGAAGCATTGATGTCGAAGGAGCCGGCGTCCGTGCCCGTCAGCGTATAGGTGAGGGTGTCTGCCGGGTTCGTGTCCTGGTCCGTCGCCGACACCGGAGCGCCCACGTTCTGGCCCGCCGCCGTGTTCTCCGCCAGGCTGCGGGTTGTGGAGTCACCCTCGCTGAACACAGGTGCGTCGTTTACATCGGCCAGGTTTATGGTGACGGCGATGGAGTCGGCGGCCGTTCCGTCGCTGACCCCCACGGTCACCGTGTAGGACGCCTTGGTCTCGTAGTCGTAGGAGGCCCCTTGCTTCGTGGTCAGCTGTCCCGTCCCCTCGTCTATCTCGAAGGATGTCGCGTCCGTGCCCGTCAGCGTGTAGGTCAGCGTGTCCCCGTCCTGGTCCGTCGCCGCCACGGGGTCGCCCACGTTGACGTTGGCCCCGCTGTTCTCAGGCAGGCTGCGGGTTGTGGGGTCGCCCTCGTCGAACGTCGGCGCGTCGTTGGCGTCCGTCAGGTTCACCGTCACCGCGATGGTGTCGGCGGCGTTGTCGGGGTCGGTCGCCGTTACCGTCACCGAGTAGCTGGCCTTGGCCTCCAGGTCGTAGCTCACCCCGGACTTGGTGGTCAGTTGGCCCGTCCCGTCGTCGATGTCGAAGGAGCCGGCGTCCGCGCCGGAGAGGGAGTAGGTCAGGGTGTCCGCCGGGTTCCTGTCCTGGTCCGTGGCCGTCACGGGGCTACCTACGTTGACGTTGGCCCCGCTGTTCTCCGCCAGGCTGCGCGTCGCGCTGTCGCCCTCGCTGAACGTCGGCGCGTCGTTTACGTCGGTCAGGTTCACCGTCACCGCGATGGTGTCGGCGGCGTTGTCAGGGTCGGTCGCCGTTACCGTCACCGAGTAGGACGCCTTTGTCTCCAGGTCGTAGCTCACGCCCTGCTTGGTGGTCAGCTGCCCGCTGCTCTCCACTATTTCGAACGACCCGGCGTCCGTCCCGCCCAGAGTGTAGGTCAGCGTGTCCGGGTTACCGTCCTCGTCCCGGTCCTGGTCCGTCGCCGTCAGGGGCAGACCCACGTTCACGTTGGCCCCGCTGTTCTCGGGGACGCCGCGGGTGGCGGTGTCTCCCTCGCCGAACACGGGCGCGTCGTTTACATCCGTCAGGTTGATCGTCACCGCGATGGTGTCGGCGGCGTTGTCGGGGTCGGTCGCCGTTACGGTCACCGTGTAGGACGCCTTCGCCTCCAGGTCGTAGCTCACCCCGGACTTGGTTTGCAGTTGGCCCGTCCCGTCGTCGATGTCGAAGGAGCCTGCGTCCGCGCCGGAGAGGGAGTAGGTCAGGGTGTCCGCCGGGTTCCTGTCCTGGTCCGTGGCCGACACCGGAGCGCCCACGTTGACGTTGGCCCCGCTGTTCTCCGGCAGGCTGCGGGTTGTGGAGTCGCCCTCGCTGAAGGTGGGCGCGTCGTTGGCGTCGGTCAGGTTGATGGTGACGGCGATGGTGTCGGCGGCCGTTCCGTCGCTCACTCCCACGGTGACCGAGTAGGACGCCTTGGCCTCCAGGTCGTAGTTCACGCCGGACTTGGTTTTAAGTTGGCCGCTGCTCTCCACTATCTCGAAGGAACCTGCGTCTGTGCCGGAGAGCGTGTAGGTCAGGGTGTCGCCGTCCTGGTCCGTGGCGGTCAGGGGCGCGCCCACGTTAACGTTGGACCCGCTGTTCTCTGGCAGGCTGCGGGTGGTGGAGTCGCCCTCCGTGAACGTCGGCGCGTCGTTGACGTTGGTGAGGTTCACCGTCACCGCTATTGAGTCGGCAGCCGTTCCGTCGCTGACCCCCACCGTCACCGAGTAGCTGGCCTTGGTCTCCAGGTCGTAGCTCACCCCTGACTTGGTGGTCAACTGGCCGCTGCTCGCCACTATCTCGAAGGAGCCGGCGTCTGTGCCGGAGAGCGTGTAGGTCAGCGTGTTCCCGTCCTGGTCCGTGGCGGTCAGGGGCGCGCCCACGTTCACGTTGGCCCCGCTGTTCTCAGGGACGGTGCGGGTGGCGGAGTCGCCCTCGCTGAAGGTGGGCGCGTCGTTCACGTCCGTCAGGTTTATGGTGACGGCGATGGTGTCGGCGGCGTTGTCGGGGTCGGTCGCCGTTACCGTCACCGAGTAGCTGGCCTTGGTCTCCAGGTCGTAGCTCACCCCGGACTTGGTGGTCAGCTGGCCGGAGGAAGCATTGATGTCGAAGGAGCCGGCGTCCGTGCCCGTCAGCGTATAGGTCAGCGTGTCCCCGTCCTGGTCCATGGCAGTCAGAGGGTTGCCCACGTTGACGTTGGCCCCGCTGTTCTCCGGCAGGCTGCGGGTTGTGGAGTCGCCGTCGCTGAACACGGGCGCGTCGTTGGCGTCGGTCAGGTTGATGGTGACGGCGATGGTGTCGGTGGCGGTTCCGTCGGTGGCCGTTACGGTGACCGAGTAGCTGGCCTTGGTCTCCAGGTCGTAGCTCACCCCGGACTTCGTGGTCAGCTGCCCGCTGCTCGCCACTATCTCGAACGACCCGGCGTCGTCGCCCGTCAGCGTGTAGGTCAGCGTGTTCCCGTCCTGATCCGTCGCCGACAGGGGCAGGCCCACGTTGACGTCGGCCCCGCTGTTCTCCGGGACGCTGCGGGTTGTGGAGTCGCCATCCGTGAACACGGGCGCATCGTTTACGTCCGTCAGGTTCACCGTCACCGCGATGGAGTCCGAGGCGTTGTCGGGGTCGGTCGCCGTTACGGTGACCGAGTAGCTGGCCTTGGCCTCCAGGTCGTAGCTCACCCCGGACTTGGTGGTCAGTTGGCCCGTCCCATCGTCGATCTCGAAGGACCCGGCGTCCGTGCCGCCCAGCGTGTAGGTCAGCGTGTCTGCCGGGTTCCTGTCTTGGTCCGTTGCCGATACCGGAGCGCCTACGTTGACGTTGGCCCCGCTGTTCTCCGGCAGGCTGCGGGTGGCGGTGTCGCCCTCCGTGAACACCGGTGCGTCGTTCACGTCCGTCAGGTTGATGGTCACCGCGATGGAGTCGGTGTTGCCGTGTGTGTCGCTGGCCGTGACAGTAATGGCATACTGCGGTTTGGTCTCGAAGTCGTAGCTTGTTTCCTGCGTGGTGATCTGGCCGGTACCCTCGTGTATTCCGAAAAACACGCTGTCCGTGCCAGTCAGCGTGTACGTCAGGGTATCGCTGTCTCCGTCAGTAGCTTCTACTGCTGCGCCTACGTTCACATCGGGTCCGCTGTTCTCGGGGACTTCGCGGGCGGCGGATTCTCCGTCGCCGAATACGGGCGCGTGGTCGTCCTCCACTATGTCGAAGCTCACGTCATCCACTGCTACCGTGCCGTATTCCGGGCTGGACTCGGCGTCCACTATCTGGTGGGATACCACCGCGGTCCGGGGTTCTGATACCACGCCGTCGTCGTGGGCCGTTACCCTGATGGACTGGGGTACGTTCCAGTTCTCCCGGGTGAAGGTCAGGCTGCTTGGATCTGTGTCGGCAGGTCCGGCGACAGTGATGTTTATCTTCACGACGTGCCCCGCTCTGGGCTTGGAGTCCAGTACGACGGTGTACGACACAGGGTTGTCGCCGCTCTGCTGTCCCTCGGTGACCGACGTGTGTTTCTGGTCCAGCGTGACACCGGCCGTGTCGCTGTCCGTTATGGTCACTTCCACGCCTGTGATGGTGACTCCCGCATAGTCTCCGCCGGCGGAATGGCTGATGCTGGCGGTACGGTCAGCCTCGTTGTCCACATGGTCGCGCTGGCCGGTTACGGTCACGGTTTGGGCGTTGTTCCAGTTCTCCGTGGTGAAGGTCAGCGCCGGTGGCGTTATTGCGATTGCGTCCGGGTGATCTCCGCCCGCCGCTGGCGTCACGGTCACAGTCCCCGTAGGCTGTGAGTTCAGCACGATGGTGTAGGAGCCATCGCCGGTTTCTCCGACCGTCAGTTCCGTCCGGCTGACGGTAACTCCTTCTTCGTCGTTGTCGGTTACGGTCACCTCGATGGATCCTGCGACCACGTTGTGGCGTCCGTAGTCGGCCCCCGCCACCTCGTGGGTGATGGTGGCGGTCCGGTCGGCCTCGTTGTCTATCAGGTCGTCGACTGCGGTGATGGTCACTGGCTGGGCGGTGTTCCAGTTCTGGGGGGTGAATATCAGCGGTGCGCTCACCGTGGCGTTGCCGGGGGCGCTGCTGACCGGGGTGACGGTGACGTTCCCGTCGCTGGGCTGGCTGGTCAGGACTACGGTGTAGCTGGCGGTGTTTCCAGGGGCCACCTCGCTGACCCGCAGGGTAGGCGGGTCTGTGGTGGATGTGGTCGTTATTTCCACGCTTCGGGTGTCGTCGTCAGTGTTGGTCAGTTCTACGCTTGCTCGTTGCCCCTCGTATCGGGGATCGGGGCTGGCGGCGGTGAACGTTATGGCGTAGCCTGTATCGCCGTCGTCCACGCTGTCGTCCTGACCAGTTACGGTCACGTCCTGGGCGGTGTTCCAGTTGCCGGTGGTGAAGGTCAGCCCCACCGGGCTCACCGTTCCCTCGTCCGTGTTGCTGCTTTGCGCACTTATGGTCACGGCCGCCGTTGGCTGGGAATTCAGTTTCACCCCGACCGTCACGGTCCCGCCGGCCTCGGTGGTTACGTTGCTGTCTGGAGTGGCGGTTATGCCTCTGGTGTCGTCGTCCTGGATGGTGATGGCAGCGCCGTTAATCGTCAGGTTTGCCGTTGCGCTGGTTGCGCCGACGTTCACGGTCCGGTCGTCGTTGTCGACTTGGTTGTCCTGAGCTGTGACCGTGACGGTTCCGCTGCTTTCCATTTGGCCGGCGGCGATGGTCAGGGTCACGTTCTCGCTCAGCGTGAAGTCGCTGGCTTCCGCCGGAGCCTCCGGTGTGGCGGAGACCGTCAGGGTGAGGTCCTGGGTCAGCTGTCCGTCCAGTCTTGCGGTGATGGCGCTCCGGCTTGTGGCGCCGCTCTCGTTGATGGTCGTGGGCGTCGCAATGATGGTTGCGGTTGCCGTTCCGGTGCGCTGGGTTGCGGACTCGCTCCAGTCTCCGGCGCCTTCGTCGTTTCTTGCTCTCACCTGCACCTCGTACTCGGTGTTGAGCAGCAGTTGTTCCAGGGTGCCTTGTCCACCTATGTTGCTTTCCAGAGTGAAAGTCTCGCCTGAGTCTTTGGGCCGGTACTGTAGGTCGTATTCGTCGATGTCCGGGCGTCCGGTATTGTCCGGCGCGTTGGGAGTTACCCGCAGGGAGTCTCTGTTGCCTGTCGTTTCTATCGTGGGGGCAGGCGGTCGGTTGGGTGGTTCGTTCTCGTCCGTGATGTTGATAGTTACGGTGATGCTCTCGTCGATGCTCGCGTCCGGGCGGCCGTCGGCGGCCTTGCCGTCGTGTACCGACACGGTGACCGTGTATCCGGGCTTGTCCTCGTGGTCGTAGGTCACGCCGGCTTTGGTCTTGAGCTGCCCTGTCGCAGTGTCGATCTCGAAGAAGTCGACGTCTGTTCCGGAGAGGGAGTAGGTCAGCGTGGCATCGTCCGCGTCCACGGCGGTTACGGGGTCGCCGATGGGCGTCCCGCCCGTGTCCGTGGCTGCTCCGATGCTCTCGGGCAGGTCGCGCGTGGTGTCAGTTCCATCAAACGAGGGCGCGGCGTTCGGGCCGTCGTCGTCGGTTACGGTGATGGTTAGGGTCGCGCTGACGCTTCCGTAGTCGCCGCCGTCCGCGGTGTGGGTGATGGTGGCGGTGCGACGGTCGTTGGGAGTGTTGTCGAAGCTGTCGTCCGTTATCGTCAGTTCGACGGTTTGGGGCATGTCCCAGGTGGTGTTCGTGAAGGCCAGCGTTCCAACCGTCGCGAGTGTTACCGCGTCCGTGCCTTCAACCTCGGCAATCGCCAGCGTGACGGTCACGTCGGCGGTTGGCTCGCTGTCCAGAACGACGGTGTATGACGTCGTGCCGATGGCTTCGCCGACGGTCACCGCGGTTGGTTCAAACGTGATTCCCTTGGTGTCGTCGTCCGTTACCGTTACGGTCACGTTTTCAGCCGTTACGCTGTCGTAGTCGCCTCCGGCAACGGTATGCGTGATGATGGCGGTGCGGCTGTCGCCTTCGTTGTCGATGTCGTCATTGACTCCGGTGACCGTGACGTACTGCTCCGTGTTCCAATTCTCTGGTTCAAAGGTCAGTGTGCCTGAGACCGTGGCGATGCTCTGGTCGTTGCTCGACGGCGTGACGGTCACGTTGCCCGTGGGTTCGCTGGTCAATATGACGCTGTAGGTTGCAGTTCCTCCGTTCTCAGGTATTGTGCCTGATATGGCTCCTACCTCTATTTTGCGTTCGTCGTTATCCTCAATCGCAATTGTCAAGGATTTGGGTTCGCCCACGTCGTAGGCCTCTGCGGCGATGATGGTGTAGGTGACGGAGCCGTTTTCCTCGTCAATCTCGTCGTTGTCGGTGCTGATCGTGCCGGAATCGTGTGGAAGCGGCGCTGGTTGGTTCAGCCCGGTCTCGGGAATTGTTATTGTCAATGGGTCGTCCTGGTTCCTACCGGTTATCCCGTATTCTCCGGTGGTCTCGACCTTTATCTTCACTACGAGTGGCACGTTGTTGTACGGGTCGGCAGTGATTCGGAAACCTATTTCATCGCCCTCGGTTATTGAGCTGTCGTTTCCGGGTTTATTCGTTATGGTTACGACTGGTTTCCTGGGGTATCCGGAAGCAGTTGATTCGGCCCACTCGCTTACACCCTCGTGGTTGACGGTCCTGACTCGGAAGTCATACTTCTGGCCGGTCTTCAGATTGGTGATGGTCAGGGTCGATAGCGGGGGATCGGCTGTTGTAAAGGCTTTCTGGTCGGACCAGTCGGCTACTCCCTCTAGCTTGTTCCATACTTCGTATTTAGTAATTGGCGGCCGGCCGGTGTTATCTGCTGGAGGAGTCCATTCGAGTAATACTTCTCCTGCGTTGGCAGTGGGTCGTGCCCTCAAGTTGGTTGGCGGGTCCGGTAGTTCGTTTACGTCGGTCAGGTTCACCGTCACCGCGATGGTGTCGGCGGCGTTGTCGGGGTCGGTGGCCGTTACGGTCACCGAGTAGGACGCCTTGGTCTCGTAGTCGTAGGAGGAGGCCCCTTGCTTCGTGGTCAGCTGGCCGGTGGAAGCATTGATCTCGAATGACTCGGCGTCCGTGCCGCCCAGCGTGTAGGTCAGGGTGTCGTTGTCCTGGTCCGTCGCCGCTATGGGGTCGCCCACGTTGACGTTGGCCCCGCTGTTCTCCGGCAGGCTGCGGGTGGCGGAGGCGCCCTCCGTGAACGTCGGCGCGTCGTTTACGTCGGTCAGGTTTATGGTGACCGCGATGGAGTCGGCGGCGGTTCCGTCGCTCACCCCCACCGTCACCGTGTAGCTGGCTTTAGCCTCCAGGTCGTAGCTCACCCCGGACCTGGTGGTCAGTTGTCCCGTCTCATCGTTGATCTCGAAGGAACCGGCGTCCGTGCCGCCCAGCGTGTAGGCCAGCGTGTCGTTGTCCTGGTCTGTCGCCGCCAGGGGAGCGCCCACGTTGACGTTGGCCCCGCTGTTTTCAGGGACGCTGCGGGTGGCGTTCTCCCCCTCCGTGAACGTCGGCGCGTCATTTACGTCCGTCAGGTTCACGGTAACCGCGATGGAGTCGGCGGCGTTGTCCGGGTCGGCGGCCGTCACCGTCACTGAGTAGCTGGCCTTGGTCTCCAGGTCGTAGGACACGCCCTGTTTGGTGGTCAGTTGCCCCGTTCCCCCGTCGATCTCGAAGGAGGCCGCGTCCGTGCCGCCCAGCGTGTAGGTCAGCGTGTTCCCGTCCTGGTCCGTCGCCGCTATGGGGTCGCCCACGTTGACGTTGGCCCCGCTGTTCTCTGGCAGGCTGCGGGTGGTGGAGTCGCCCTCCGTGAACGTCGGCGCGTCGTTGACGTTGGTGAGGTTCACCGTCACCGCTATTGAGTCGGCAGCCGTTCCGTCGCTGACCCCCACCGTCACCGAGTAGCTGGCCTTGGTCTCCAGGTCGTAGCTCACCCCGGACTTGGTTTGAAGCTGGCCGCTGCTCTCCACTATCTCGAAGGACCCGGCGTCGGTGCCGCCCAGCGTGTAGGTCAGCGTGTCTGCCGGGTTCGTGTCCTGGTCCGTCGCCGCCAGGGGAGCGCCTACGTTGACGTTGGCCCCGCTGTTCTCCGGGACGCTGCGGGTTGTGGAGTCGCCATCCGTGAACACGGGCGCATCGTTTACGTCCGTCAGGTTCACCGTCACCGCGATGGTGTCGGCGGCGTTGTCCGGGTCGGCCGCCGTTACGGTGACCGAGTAGGACGCCCTCGCCTCCAGGTCGTAGCTCACGCCCTGCTTGGTGGTCAGCTGCCCGCTGCTCTCCACTATCTCAAAGGAACCGGCGTCGGCACCGGAGAGCGTGTAGGTCAGCGTGTCCCCGTCCTGGTCCGTCGCCGCCAGAGGAGTGCCCACGTTGACGGCGGCCCCGCTGTTCTCCGGGACGCTGCGGGTGGCACTCTCCCCCTCCGTGAACACGGGCGCGTCGTTGGCGTCGGTCAGGTTGATGGTTACGGCGATGGAGTCGGCGTCCGTTCCGTCGCTCACCCCCACCGTCACCGTGTAGCTGGCCTTGGTCTCCAGGTCGTAGCTCACGCCGGACTTGGTTTTAAGCTGGCCTGTGGAACCGTCAATCTCGAAGGAGGCCGCGTCCGTGCCGCCCAGCGTGTAGGTCAGCGTGTCCCCGTCCTGGTCCGTCGCCGCTATGGGGTCGCCCACGTTGACGTTGGCCCCGCTGTTCTCGGGGACGCTGCGGGTTGTGGAGTCGCCATCCGTGAACACGGGCGCATCGTTTACGTCCGTCAGGTTCACCGTCACCGCGATGGAGTCCGAGGCGTTGTCGGGGTCGGTCGCCGTTACGGTGACCGAATAGGACGCCTTGGTCTCCAGGTCGTAGCTCACCCCGGATTTGGTTTGCAGTTGGCCCGTCCCGTCGTCGATGTCGAAGGAGCCGGCGTCCGCGCCGGAGAGGGAGTAGGTCAGGGTGTCCGCCGGGTTCCTGTCCTGGTCCGTCGCCGACAGGGGCGCGCCCACGTTGACGTTGGCCCCGCTGTTCTCGGCCAGGCTGCGGGTGGCGGTGTCCCCCTCCGTGAACGTCGGCGCGTCGTTGGCGTCGGTCAGGTTGATGGTGACGGCGATGGTGTCGGCGGCGTTGTCGGGGTCGGTCGCCGTTACGGTGACCGTGTAGCTGGACTTGGCCTCGTAGTTGTAGGTCACCCCGGACTTGGTGGTCAGCTGCCCGCTGCTTGCCACTATCTCGAAGGAAGCCGCGTCCGTGCCGCCCAGCGTGTAGGTCAGCGTGTTGCCGTCCTGGTCCGTGGCAGTCAGGGGGTCGCCCACGTTGACGTTGGCACCGCTGTTCTCCGGGACGCTGCGGGTTGTGGAGTCGCCGTCGCTGAACACGGGCGCGTCATTTACGTCGGTCAGGTTCACTGTCACCGCTATTGAGTCGGCAGCGGTTCCGTCGCTCACTCCCACCGTGACCGAGTAGCTGGCCTTGGTCTCCAGGTCGTAGCTCACGCCGGACTTGGTGGTCAGCTGCCCGCTGCTCTCCACTATCTCGAAGGCTGCCGCGTCCGTGCCGCCCAGCGTGTAGGTCAGCGTGTTCCCGTCCTGGTCCGTCGCCGACACCGCCGCGCCCACGTTGACGTTGGCCCCGCTGTTTTCAGGGACGCTGCGGGTGGCGCTCTCGCCCTCGCTGAACACGGGCGCGTCGTTGGCGTCCGTCAGGTTCACCGTCACCGCGATGGTGTCGGTGAAATCATCGGTAGTGTCCTCCATCACCTCCACCGTCACCGAGTAGGTGGACTTGGCCTCGTAGTCGTAGCTCACGTCGGACTTCGTGGTCAGCTGGCCGCTACTCTCCACTATCTCGAAGGACCCGGCGTCCGTGCCCGACAGTGTGTAGGTCAGTGTGTTCCCGTCCTGGTCCGTGGCCGACACCGCTGCGCCCACGTTCTGGCCCGCCGCCGTGTTCTCCGGCAGGCTGCGGGTTGTGGAAGCCCCCTCGTCGAACGTCGGCGCTTCGTTTACGTCGGTCAGGTTCACCGTCACCGCGATGGTGTCGGTGGCGGCGCCGTCGCTTACCTCAGCTACTATCGAGTAGGACGCCTTGGTCTCGTGGTCGTAGCTCACGCCTTCTTTGGTGGTCAGTTGGCCGGTGTTGGGTTCTATCTTGAAGGAGTCCCGGTCGGCGTTGTCCTCTGTTGCCGCTTCGGAGATGGAATAGACCAGGGTGTCTTCGGAGCGGTCCTGGTCCGTGGCCGACACCGGATCGCCCACGTTGACGTTGGCCCCGCTGTTCTCCGGCAGGCTGCGGGTTGTGGGGTCGCCCTCGGTGAACACGGGCGCGTCGTTTACGTCGGTGAGTCTGATGATGACGTTGATGGAGTCGACGCCGCCTCTGCCATCGTTTACCAACATGCCAATCCGGAAGACGGGTTCGGTCTCGTAGTCGTAAATCTCGCCTGCTTTGGTGCTCAGCTGGCCGGTGGCGGGATTTAGGGTGAAACGTTCTGTATCAGAGTTGACTGATTGCGAATACGTGTACAGAAGTTCATCGGGTCCCCCGTCATCGTCGTTGTCCGTTGCGATGACAGGGAGGCCGATGGGCGTTCCCGCCGCCGGGTTCTCAGCTATCGTTCGGCGGGCTACTCCATCTGGTGTTTCACCCTCTGTGAAGATAGGTTGTTCATTGTCCAGTATCTCCACAGGCATATCTCTGAGTGCCGTTAGTTCACCGTAGCCGCTGATGGTGTGGGTGATAGCCGTACGCTCACTGACTTTGTTGTCATCGTACTGGATTGTGATGTTGACATCTTGTGGTGAGGACCAGTTTCCCGATGTGAAGGTAAGTAGTTGCGTCTCCAGCGTAGCCACAGTTGGATCCAGGCTCGTCGGCGTGATCGTCACCGTGCCGCCCGGGTCGGTGTCCAGCGTCACTGTGTATTTGTCGCTGCCTTGGGTTACCTCATTGCCACCGGAATCCGTGATGCCCTGGAGTTCCTGAATTTTGAGTTCTCTCTTGTCCAGGAAAACCCCTGGGTCTACTTCCATCTCCAGGGTTGACGGGGTGCTAATCGTGTAGCCACTGTGGAAAATTTCCTCCGATGTTCCCGAGACCGTTGCACCGATGATGAGGGGTCCAGTCTGACCGGGGGTGCGCTGTATAGTGAATAGGCCGCTTTCTACTGCGCCCTTGGGAATTGTAGGCGTCCCAAAGGTCACCTCCCCGTTTCGAACTCCGATGTCCATCGGAATGTTGCGCGGCGCTCCGGTAGGCGCCAGTACCTTGAACTCCTTGGATACGGTTCTTTCGATGGTAATTGGGATTATCAGTGGATCGGTGCTGTTGCCTGACAGATTCAGGTGTGTCAGCGCCCTGGCGCCGGAGAACGCTCCGTCCGCCAGGGCGCTGATCTGGTTGCCGCTCAGGTTGAGCTGTCGCAGATCCGGCAATGTGTCGAACAGGTCTGGGACCGCGGTGAACCGGTTACCGCTCAGATTGAGTTCGTCCAGTATCGGGATCTCGGTAAACAGCGCGGCAGGGAGGCTGCTGATCTGGTTGCTGCTGAGGTCGAGCCGTTTCAGCTCCGGTTCGCTGGCGAACAGCCCGGTCGGGAACGCGGTGAGTTGGTTGGCGCTTAGATTGAGTTCTTCCAGGTCCGGGGTCCCGGTAAACAGCCCGTTCGGGAGACTGCTGAACTGGTTACCGCTTAGATTGAGTTCTTCCAGCGCTGGCGTATCGGCGAACAGATTGGCTGGAATCGTGCTGAGCTGGTTGCTGCTCAGGTCGATGCTGGTGATTGCTTCCAACCCGATGAAGTCGCCCGGTTTCAGCGCCGTAATTACCTTTGAGTTCAGGTTGAGAGGTGTATCTGCCGTCCACGCTGCCCTCAGTTGGGCCAGGGTTACTGCGCCGCAGGTGGACACTCCCGGGATACTTGCCATCAGGGCGTCCTGCACCTGTTGCGTGCGGCCGCAGATGCCGGCGTCCGGCGGGACGGTCTGTGCCTCCGCGCTGGCGGCGAATAGCGCCGAGGCCAGCAATACCGCCGCGAGCGCCAGGAGTACCCCCAGCGTTTTCACCCTACTACCCATCTGGATTTCGCTCATAAGGTCGAACTCCATTCCGTACCAGCGTTGGGGTTGTTCTGAGTTAGTCTGCTCCCGGAAGGCTTCTATTGTCTCGATCGGTGATTATACCTGCTTTAATTGTTCTGCCGGGACTATTGACCACATCGTAACTGTTCAGACCCGGTGAGTCGAATTGGGCGAAAGCAGGGCCTTTCCAAAGTCCGTTCGTGGTGAGCCTGTCGAACCACAATTGGGGCCTTCGACAAGCTCAGGCCGAACGGCAAGGTACGACCCTATCTCAACAATGGAAAGGCTCTGGGGCGAAAGCCGTTTGATAGCCACCAACCTGAGCGTCACCAACGGGGATTCGCCCCCGATTTTCGACCGTCAGGCGCTCGGAATCCCTCAAGTCTGAACAGCTACCCCACATCCTCAGGCCGAGAGGGTCCACGGAAGCAGGGGCAATAGCCCTGGTGGGGGCCAGGCGCGGGCGCGCAGTGTGGCGGACCGGATTTGGGCTTGGGTAGTCCCGAAGATGCGTCGAGGGCTTATAAAAAAAACCGTGTTCGCGGGGGTGGCAGGGGTTCGTATGGGGTTTTCAGGCGGTGGCATGGCGGGCGGCCTCGAAGTTGAACTTGGGTTCTGGCAGCAGCCAGATCCGTCCCCAAGAACCTGACCCGGGGCGCTGCCCGCCTGATGCGGGTCACTGCCCCGGGTCAGCCCGGTACTCGACGCACTGCCGCCGGCAGCCTTGATAGACCTGCCGGCGGCGTTGTGTCAGGGGACTAGGTTGTGTTGACATTTGTGTCATTCCGAGCGCAGCGAGGAATCTAAGAACCTTGCACAAAGGCTACCACCTAGATTCTTCACTCCGCTGCGCTACGTTCAGAATCACTATGGCCTTTGCGCAGGCCACATAAGGGGATGAAAATGGCGTGGCCTACCCCATCGTCACTCCCGCGAAGGCGGGAGTCCAGGGCGGCTGAGCTCCGTGTCAGGCACAGGGCAGGCTCCAAGCCACCTGCCGGGGATGGGTTCCCGCCCCCGACTGCTCGGGGGCAGGCTCTTCGCGGGAATGACGGAAGGGAGCGCGGGAATGACGGGTGTGGCTGTCTGCTGTCTATTTTCATAGCAATGACATTTGACTGGGAGCCGCTCGAATGTCAACACAACCTAGTACCGTTTCCAGGTAGTTTTGGCGAACGTCCAGCCCCCGCCCCTCTGGGTTCCCGCCCCCGACTACTCGGGGGCAGGCTTTTCGCGGGAATGACGGCAATCCGAGGGTTCTGTCATATTTAGATTGAAGCAGTACTAGTGCCCGATTTTTCTCTTAACCACTGTCGCCGCTCTCCTAGGTGACGGTCACGATCACCGTGTCGGAATGGGATTCCCCTTCCTTGTCGGTCACGGTCAGCTGGAACTCCAGCTTCGTGCCGGCGGCAGCGTCGGCGGGAATCGTGAACGAGGGGTCGCCGAAGTTTGCCGCCGGCTGGAATGTCTTCGGATGTGTCAGCGTCACGGTCGGCCCCGACACCTGCGTCCACTGGTGCGCCATCTGCCACCAGGCCCCCCTGGGGGTTGGCGCTGCAAGTGCCTTGCAGAGTCACCGTTTCGCCGGGCCCGCCCGTCAGGTCGTCTCCGGCGCAGGCGGTGGGCGGAAAGACGACTCTTTCCCCGGACTGCCCGGTCTGCACCGCCCACGACAACGGAATTTGCACCTCAGTCGCCCGGTTCGTCATTACGCCAGCCGGAGCCGAACACCATACCGTCGTAGCCGACCACCCAGACGCGTACGGACTCCGTGGTGACCCAGTTGCCCTCTGCGGGGACCTCGAATATATCCGTGCCGAGCATGTCCTTGAGGTCCGTTCCCACCAGTGTTTTGTCGTAGTGGTCTACGATTGTGCCGCTGCTGTCTGCTATGAACGCGAACCAATCCCCTTCAACGTTCTCGGCGCTGTTGTAGTAGTCGATGGTCGCTGCCAATCCTGAATAAACGCTCTCGGGGCCGGTGAAGTATGCGATGGTCGCTTCCAGTCCCGCCGAACGGAACTTGCTGACGGCGGCGAACACCAGGGACTTGGTGAATTCGTCGGCGTTGACATACCAGCCGGAGGCGAACAGCAGCCCGTCGTGCTTCACAACCCAGGCGTTCTTGAGCTGCATGGCCCCGGTGTTGTCGGAACCGAGTCCGCCGCTCTCCGGGTTCCTGTATACGTAGGACACCCACTTGCCGTCCTCGGTGGCAGAAAGCATCTCCGGCCCGAAGTTGTACCCGTTGGCGTCGGTGCCGACCCAGCCCTTCAGGTCAAGCCTCAGGCGGTGAGGGTCGGGATGGCCGATGACCAGGTCGTTCTCATCGACGATGAACACATACCACTGGCCGTCGATGCTCTCCGGGCGGTTGTAGTAGGCGAGGGTGGCGTCGAGTCCCTGGGTGTCGTACCTGCTGATGGCCTTATCTACGAAGAACTTGGTGTACTCGATGGGGCTGGACCTAGATGGGATGGAGGCCACCACGCCGCGCGCTATCCGCTCGACCTCTTCTTCGGACAGCCCCGATTCGGGCTGGGGCATGTCCGCCAGCGCCGCCCGGATGGCCTCTTCGACCTCAGCGGCGGTGAGTCCGGGCGCAGGCGCGTCGGCCATCTCCTCGCGCACTATCTCCTCGACCTCGGCGCGGGACAGCCCGGCGTCTCCATTGCCGCAGGCGATCAGGAGAATGGGAAGCAGGACAGCCAGCGCCGCCAAGGCCAGTATGCTCAGCTTCCGGTAAGTCATAGGCCCCTCTGTTTTCTGCGGGATTGCGGTCTATTACGCTACAGCTACAGCCCGCCATCCTCGCTGCTGCGGTCGGCCTTCAGGCGCGGGTAGTCGCTGGCTGTGCCGAAATCCCAGGGGTCGTCGACCACCCCGTCGCCGTCCAGGTCTGTGTTCCAGCTGGCGTAGATCCCCGTATAGTCGGTGGGGGCCTTCAGGGCGGCGGTGGTCTGGGAGTAGGGCGGTGAACTCACCGGGTTGACGTCGCCGTTGTAGTAGACGCCAGCGGTGGCCAGGTCGGTCTGGTGGTAGGTGTAGCCCACCACACCGTGAACCCGGTCGTCGCCGGATGCCGTGCCCAGCGCGTAGACGCTATGCACGGAGCCTTCGCTACTTCCCACAACGCCGCCCACGTGCTTGGCTCCTTGTACGCTTACCTCGGTCCAGGCCGCCTTCACGTAGCCCTGGTTGCTGCCGACCAGCCCGCCGGTCTGGCCGCCACCGGTCACCGCGCCGGTGGCGTAGCTGGCGGATACCCGGGTCCGGTTGCCCTGCATAAAGCCCACCAGCGCGCCTGCGTCATGGCTGGTGGTGGTTACGTTGGCGTTGGGTAGCCCCACGTGATGTATGTAAGCGGAGCCGCCGATCTGGCCGAACAGCCCTACGCGTTTCTGCTCCCGGTCGATGTACAGGTTGGAGATGGAGCGGCTGTTGCCGTGGAACTCCCCTGTGTAGGCTCCGGAGCCGTTTCCGATGGGTTCCCAGCCGGCGCCGTCGTTCCAGTAGGGGTCGGCGGGACCGACGCCGGCCCGGCCCTTGGTGTCGAAGTCCAGGTCGGTGGCAAGCTCATAGCCTTTGCAGGTTTCCGGGCAGCCCAGCCCCGCCAGGTGGTCGGGGTAAGCCTGTTGGTACTGCCGGGCGTCCAGTTCGTCGTATTCGCCGTTTCCGTCCAGGTCGTAGCGCACGGCGTTCAACTGGTCTAGGTTGGTCACTTCGATCAGGTTGTCGTCGTCGGTGTCGTAGTCCTCCAGGTTACCTATGATGTCCCCCGGGTTCTGGCCCTCGAACTCGTCGCGGGTGAACCGGCCGTCGCCGTTGCGGTCCGCCTTCAGCCTGGGATAGCGTTTTTCGGTCCAGAAGTCCCAGGGGTCGTCTGAGGCGCCGTCCCCGTCCAGATCCACGTCCCAGTTTTCGTAGATGCTGGTGTAGTCCGTGGGCGTTGCCAGCTCCGCCTTGGTCTTGGCGTGTGTGTCGTCGATATCCGGGTTGATGTCGGAACGGAAATAGACTTCGTTCAGGACGCCGCCGTCGGTCCAGCCCACCACGCCGTGGATCCGGTCGCTGCCGGATACCGTGCCCAGGGAATAGGCGGCGCTGACTTCGCCCCCGTTGTGGCCGACCAGTCCGCCCACGTGCTTGGCGCCGTGTACGGCTGCCTCCGCCCAGTTAGCCCTCACGTAGCCCTGGTTGCTGCCCACCAGCCCGCCGGTCTGGCCGCCGCCGACCACCGAGCCGGTGGCGAAGTTGGCGGACACCCGGGCCTGGTTGCCTTTCACAAAGCCCACCAGCGCGCCTACGTCATGGCCGGTGGTGGTTATATTGACGTAGGGCAGCCCTACATGATGTATGTAAGCGGAGCCGCCGATCGTGCCGAACAGACCCACGCGTTTCGCCCCCCGGTTGATGTACAGGTTGGAGATGCTGCGGCCGTTGCCGTCGAACTCCCCGGTGTAAGCGCCGTCGTCGTCGTGGCCGATGGGACGCCAGCCCGCGCCGTCGTTCCAGTAGGGGTCGGCGGGGCCGACGCCTGCCCTGCCCCTGGTATCGTGGTCCAGATCGACAGTCAGTTCGTAGCCCTTGCAGGTTTTCGGGCAGCCCATGTTGTACGCGGCGTTGGGGTAGGCCCGCAAGTACAGGCCGATCTCGGTCGAAGGGGCGCCGTCGCCGTCCAGGTCGTAGCGGATGGCGTTGAGCCTCTCCCAGTTGGACACATAGATGAGGCCGTTGTCGTTCTGGTCGTAGTCCTTGCCTCCTCGCCGCTGGCGGCCAAACTCCTGCCAGGTGGCAACGCCGTCGCCGTTGCGGTCCGCCTTCAGCGCCGGCAATTCGCCGGACGTGCCGAAGTCCCAGGGGTCGTCCAGGGAATAGACCCCGGCCGGAAGGCGGTCCGTGTCCACGTTCCATTTAGCGTAGATGCCGCTGTAGCCTGTGGGATCTTTCAGCGCCGATAGTGTCCGGGAGTAGGGAAAGTGGTCCACCTGATAGCGGTCGGAGTTGTAATAGACGCCGGTGCTTTCCAGGTCCTTCTGGTTCTCGGTATAGCCCACGACGCCGTGCGTATCACTGGAGCCGCTCACCGTGCCCAAGGCGTAGACGCTCAGTATGGCGCCGCTGTTTTCGCCCACCACGCCGCCCACGTCGTCGCCTCCGGTCACGACCGTGTCGGTCCAGGAGGCCACCACCCAGCCGTTGCTGTCACCCACCAGACCGCCGGTCTCGTCGCCGCCGGCAACCCGGCCGGTGGCGTAGCTGGCTGACACCGCTCCCGCACTGGTATTCAAATGGCCCACAAGGGCCGCGGTCCAACCGCCGCCGGTAATGTTGACGTTGAGCAGGCCGACATGATGGATAAAGCCGCTGCCTGTAATCTCGGCGAACAGCGCAATATGGCCGCCGCTGCGGTTGATGTACAGGTTGGAGATGGTGTGGCCGTTGCCGTTGAACTCGGCGGTGTAGCCGTTGTTTTTATCGCCAATTGGGTCCCAGCCGGCGCCGCCGTTCCAGAAGATATCGCCTTCGTCGGCATAGCCATTGCCGTTGGTGTCGAAGTCGAGGTCGGCGACCAACTCGTAACCCCGGCAGCCGGTGTCGGGACAGCCCATGCCCGATACGGTGTTGGCGAAGGCTGCGGTGTAGCTGGCAAAGGTGCCGCCGGTCCAGCCGCCGCCGTCCAGGTCGTCGCGGATGGCGTTGAGGTGCCACAGGTTGGACACCTCGATGAGGCCGTCGTCGTCGGTGTCGTAGTCAACCGTGTTGGATTGGGCGAATACGAGCCCGCCGGAGAGCAGCACGATTGCCAGCATCGCCGCCGCAAGCACGGCGAATCGGACAAGGGTGGATGCGCCGCTAGAACTCAGGTGTCGGAATGTAGTGAAAGCCATGTTCTGTCCTCCTTAACCCGTGTCGGGCTGCGTCCTTATACCAATTTTATTATACCAATTTTATTTTGAGCGCGCCGTAAAGCCGTCATTCCCGCGAAGAGCCTGCCCCGTACTCGATACGGGGCGGGAACCCACTCCCTGGCCGCACATATACGGCGGCATCACGCCAAATTGGTATTAGGGCCTGTTCACGCTTATCACCCGGAGAGCCAGGTCCACATAGCTCGGGGTCATCCGAATCCCGGCCACGCGACCCGGATCCCCCAGATGTCGTATCTGATTAGTGGTAGTGTGAACACGCCCTAGACCGTGTGGTACAGTTGTCGGCGGCCCGGCCAACTGGGCCGCTTGCGCATGGCAAGCCGGACCCACGTGCAGGGAGAGATTGCGTATTGATAGACCTGGTTGGAGTCTCCAAGCACTACCAGATCGGCCCTGTCGAGGTGCGGGCTCTGGACGGCGTGGACCTTCACGTGGCGGACGGCGAGTTCGCCGTGGTCCTCGGCCCGTCCGGAAGCGGCAAGACGACGCTGCTAAACATTATCGGCGCACTCGATACGCCCACTTCGGGGAGCGTGTCGGTCGGCGGACGGGACATCACCACTGCCTCTCGCTCTGAGCTCTTCGCCCTCAGGCGCCAGACTGTCAGCTTCATATTTCAGAGCTTCAATCTCTTCCCCGGCCTCACGGCCCTGGAGAACGTAGAGTTCGGCATGGACGTGGCCGGGAAGCGTGGCAGCGCCGCTCCCGAGTCGGTGCTCGAGTCCGTGGGGCTCGGCCACAGGACCGACCACTTCCCCCACGAGCTGTCGGGCGGAGAGCAGCAGCGTGTCGCCATAGCCAGGGCCCTGGCCACCGGCAACCCTGTACTCCTGGCCGACGAGCCGACCGGCGAGCTCGACTTCAGGACCGGCGCACAGATACTGGAGCTGCTGATCGAGCAGGCGTCCGCCGACCGCGCCGTCCTCGTTGTCACCCACAACCGTGAGATTTCGCGCATCGCCGACAGGGTGGTCGAGATGAGCAGCGGCAACATCATCAGCGACGGTCCCCCGGAGGGCGGCAAGACCCCACTATCCGAGCTGCACTGGTAAGGGCGGCAACAACCTGGTCCTGAGGCCGTCGGCCCGCTGACGCAGTCTAGCAGGCTGCACCACACCAATTGGCTTTACCACTTGCTGGACTCTTCCGCGTATACGTGATCGGGCAAGGCGTAGCGGATTCCTTCCTCGTCGAACAACGAAGTATCGAGCAAGGACGTGAATCTCGCGAAATTGCTGTCTTCGCGACGGCCCGGAAGCAGCTTGCCCAGGATGGGGCCGTAACGCTGTTGTACTCTGAACCACTCGACAACGCCAAAGCAGGAGAGCTGCGGATACATCAGTGAGTCGGCAGTCCCTTTCCCGATAAGTCCGCGGGAAATACGGTATACGTACCGAGCCAGGTTGCGGCGGGCGGCGGGCTCGGTCATCCCCGCAATCAGGGGAGCCGAGTTGACCAGGGAATGTGCCATCACGACCGATTCGATTGGGGCATCGGGCTCGCACATGAGGCCGACTTCATACAGTTTCAGGGCTTCATCGGCATCGCGGAACAGGATGCTCTCAGGAATGCCCATCAGGTAACCGGTGTAGCGCCAAACTGCCATGAAGCTCGCATACTCTTCATCGCTGTAGCTGGCGCCCAGGGTCTTCATGTGTTTCAGCAGCCTTGCCGAAAAAGCGGAAATGGCGAAGCCCAGATGCGCCGCGCTAATCGGCTCACCCCAGGCTTCGGCATCCCAGTCTTCCGAATTGTTCAGGAGGCGCCTCATCTGTGCGTGAACCAACCTGATGCGTAACGAGAGCTTCCAGCCGTCTCCATCCCTGTACAGGCCTCCGGGAAGGAATATCTCCACCATGTGACGGTTGTTCTGCCCCAGACGCCTGACCCCCTGATCACGCACCCGCCCGGTGATGAAGAAGGACTTTGCGATATTCGTCGTAAAGCCCTCTATCAGAACGCCTGCCACGAATGCCGCCAAGATCACCTGCGAGTTCCTGTGAAACATGCGGACACCCGGGGCGAATGCCGAGTAGTCGAGCCATTCCGGAAGCGCCTCCGCCTCTCCGAAGAACTCTCGCAGCGAGGCTGGCGCGTCCCGCAGGGCATCCCCACTTCCATTGTTCATAGCTGCTTCGATGAGTCGCCTCTGCTCTCCTGCACCGAGCTCTGAGAGGTCATCCATCATCGCTTCGCCCACTGGATCTCCAATCAGTGTGTGGGCGACGTACTTGTCTGCGAGATCGGGCGCGACCGCGCGGGCCTTTTCGTAACCCTGCCTGTAGTCAGTCGGTATGTTCATTGGTTCTCGCACCTCCGCGTCATCTTCTGATCTCGACAACATTGGCCTCATTCTTCGTGGGGTTCCACTCTCAGATCCGGAAGCCAGCCTAGCCAGGATGGCAGGTACCAGTTCCCTTTGCCCAGCACCTCCATGCTGGCCGGGACCAGTACCGATCGCACCAGTGTGGCATCCAGGAAGACGGCCACGGCGAGGCCGAAGCCCAATAGCTGGTTGGCGACGGTCTCGCCCGCGGCGAACGCGCCGAACACCACCACCATGATCAGGGCCGCCCCTGTAATGATTCCCGCGGTCGAACGCAGCCCGTAGGCCACCGCCTCGGTGTTGTTCTCGGTCTCGTCGTAGCGTTCCCTGATGCGGCTGAGCAGGAACACGTGGTAGTCCATCGACAGACCGAAGAGGATGGTGAAGAGGAACAGCGGCAGCCAGGCGTCGATCACCTCCGCGCGCTGGAATCCGAGCAGGTCCGCACCGACGCCCTTCTGGAACACCAGCACCAGCAGTCCGTAAGTAGCGCCGACCGAGAGCAGATTCATGATGATGGCCTTGACCGGAATGACTATCGAGCGAAAGACCAACATCAGGATGATGAAGCTGAGGCCGAGCACGAATGCGAACACGACAGGCGTGTAGACATCCACAATGCCATAGAAGTCGGTGGTCTCCGCGGATACGCCCCCGACGTAGACTTCCGCAGGAACGCCGTCGAAAGCGGCGGGGATGAGCTTTTCACGGAGAGTCGCGATATCCTGCGTCGCCGCCCGGCTGCTGGACTTGCCCGGAAATGGAAGCGTCAGAACGGCGAGGTCGCCAGCGTCGTTGACTGCCCGGTCGGCCGGAACGGGGAAGTCGGGGGAGTCGACAATCGCCTTCTCGAGTCTGGCTATCGCCTCCTGCACCTGCGGATCGTTTATGTCTCCGTCGATGACTATCTCGGCGGGGCTGAGGACTCCGGCGAAGCTGACCTCTCCGTCGGAGAACTCTTCTTCGAAGACGATGAACGCCTCCTTGGTCTTCGCGCTGTCGGGGAAGGTGTTGACGTCGTTGAGGCCGGTCTGGATGCCGTTGATACCCAGGATGCCGACGTTGAAGTAGAAGAGGGTCACAAGGACCATCGGAACGCCGATGGCCAGTATGCTGACGACGGGGTACTTCGTCACGGCGCGAGTGATAGATTCCCAGAATCCATGCCCGGTCTCCTCGGGGCTCTTGAGCGAGAACCTGGCAAGGAACGGGATGGACAACATGTCGACCCTGGGGCCGAGCAGCGAGAGCACGGCGGGCAGCAGCGTGAGGGTCGCCGCGAGCGAGGCGATCACCACGAGGATTGCTCCCAGGGCGAGCGACTGGTAGAAAGACGCGGGAACTATCATCAGCCCTATGAGGGCCAGCACGACGGTCGCTCCGCTGAAGAACACTGTGCGGCCGGCGGTGCCGCCCGTCTTCGCCACCGCGTCCTTCGGCTGAAGGCCGTGACCCATCTCCTCCTTGAAACGGGTCACTATCAGCAGCGAGTAGTCTATGCCCACCGCCAGGCCGATCATGACGACCATCATGTTGACGAAGAAGACCAGCTGGTTGTATTGGCCGATCACCGCGACCGCCGCCATCGCGATGACGATGGAGATGACCGCCAGACCGAGGGACAGCATGGTGGCCACTACGGCGCCAAAGAGCAGCAACAGTACGATCAGCGCCACCGGGACGCCTAACCTTTCGCCCTTCTCAAGATCGTGCGTCGCCAGCTCGTTGCTCTCGAATGCCACGCTGGCGTCCCCGCCTATGAGAACCCGGAAGTCGCCCGCCTCGTTTGCCTCCTCCACCTTGTGGATCAGGTCCTCGACATTGGACGTGGCCTCCTGGGACGTGCCGACCAGCGTGTAGTGCATCAGAACGGTCCGGCGGTCGTCGGATACCAGGAGCGGGAGCAGCCGCGCCAGGTCCTCCGGTGCGATGAGCGGCCCGGCGTCGATTGCCTGGTAGTAGTGGAACAGCGGCTGGCCGTCTATGCCGCCCGATATAGTCCCAGGCCCCAGCGAGACGATCTCCGCATGGACCGCCTCCACCTTGGCGCGGTAAGCATCTTCGTCCACGGTGAGAGACGGCGACTGCACGATGACGATCTCTGACAGCCTCTCCGGCCCCCGCAGCCGGTCTTCGAGCAGGGAGGCCGCGCGCTCCGACTCGTACCTGCCGGCCAGCCGGAAGTCGGTCGTCGTGGCGCTGGGAAGCAGGTTCTGTATGAGCACGATCGCAATCACGATCAGCACCACCCAAGCACCGATGACTACCCAGGGCCTCTGCGCGCTGAAACGGGCCAGCTGCTCAGTCAAATGGCAAGTTCCTCACTTTGGGACTGCGTGCTCGCGCCTCGCACTTCGGCCCTGGCCTTGCCTGCGAGTGGTGCTGTACATGGGGCGTAGTGGCAGGTCGGTTATATAGACGATACTCCCTCCCTCATCCTCGAGTCTGCCTCCACATCCGGGGCGGGCGTCCCCAGACACCGGCGCCTCTACAACCGGCTCGGTGACCTCATCGGCGTACGGCGGCTTGCGGTAGCTGAACAGTCCCATACCCGGCTTGCGGCCAGGACGCCTGGGCTTGCTGCTGCGCTTGCCCTTCGAGAACGGGGCCGCCTGCCACCCCGTTGGGACTCTGCGAGCTGCCTGCGCAACTCTTCGTTGGCCGCCGTCAACCGGGCGATCTGCTCTTTGAAGCCGCGTCACCAGCGCGATAAACTGATCCCGTTCAGAGGGGACAGGCCTGGGGAACTGCACATAGCCAAAGTCTAAACCAGCACCCAGCGCTCACCGCAACTCCTCTACAGGCCACTTAAACCGCTAATCAATTACCATGGGGCCTTCCGTTTCGTGCAGGGGGCGCACCCTGTGTGGTGAGCGCTGTTGGAGTCGGTAGCAACCGTTGTACGCCAATGCCGAAAGCCTACGGAAGCGGACTCAGGATACCACAGCCGCTACTGTGGAAGCCTTGATACTCTGCCCTTTAGGAGCCCGCTGCGGATGCGTCTCATACCAATTCATTTTGAGCGCGCCGTAAAGCCGTCATTCCCGCGAAGAGCCTGCCCCGTACTCGATACGGGGCGGGAACCCACCCCCTGGCCGCACATATACGGCGGCATCACGGTGACTTGGTATCATATCCCACAAGAAGGTAGTCGGCCTGGGACAACGACTCGAAACGCTATCTGGGACTCAGTCGCATGTCAATTTGGGTTCACGGGCCCGTTGGGACGACCGGTTCCGGCCCTCGGGCAACTCACCTCGCCCGTCACATCCCGTGCGTGGAACTTCCGGCAAGCCCCAGGCCAGGACGGGCCAGGACGTAGCTGTTCAGTCTTGGTGCGAGGAAGGCCCCCCACCCCTGGATACCCGCCCCCGAGCAGTCGGGGGCGGGTATGACGATGGGCTGTGCGCATCCAGTGTTCCCACGAAATCTGAACAGCTACGCCAGGACCAGGGCCTTTCCAAAGTCCGTTCGTGGTGAGCCTGTCGAACCACAATTGGGGCCTTCGACAAGCTCAGGCCGAACGGCAAGGTACGACCCTATCTCAACAATGGAAAGGCTCTGCGCCGGGACGCCTACTCTGGCCTAGCCCTGTTTCTGTGCGCTACACTGGATTGGTTTGACCGTAACCCACAACATGGCGTCAGGCACACTCAAATCCGCAGGCATTGCACGTCACACCACATGGGCCGTACGGCTCATAGTGCTGGCCGCGTTCTTCGACCTGTTCGTGCAGTTCCCGACGATAGCTCCCCACTCCGAGCAGCTCGGTGCATCGGCCTCCCTCGTGGGCGTTATCGTGGCGGCCTACTCCCTTACCAACCTGTTTGGCAACCTGGGCGCAGGGTTCGTCCTGGACAGGTGGGGGCGGCGCACACCCATGATCATCGGCATGGCTGTAACCATCATTGCCGTCCTCAGCTACTCGCTCGTCCAAACGCCCGGGCAGATGATCGTCGCAAGGGCGATACATGGCGTTGGCGCGGCCGTGTTGGCGCCGGGCGCCTTCTCGATCATCGGCGACAGGGCGGCGTCCGGTAGATGGGGGCGCGCTATGGGCCTCACCGGCGCTCTGATCGCCGTTGCCGCGCTGATCGGTCCTCCGGTCGCGGGCATCCTGAGGGACGCGTGGAGCGCCGACGCGGTCTTCATCGTCGACGCTGCATTCCTCTTGACGACCCTCATAGCGTTCCTGCTCATCACACGTGACGCTTCCACGACCGCTCCCATTACCAAACAGCAGCCGCGTCCCGCCGAGCAGGAGCAGACCTGGAGGAATCCAGGCCTCTGGTCCGCTTACGGCGCCGCGTTCGCCATAACCGTGGGCATAGGGGCACTCGTCACTCACCTGCCCCTGGTGCTGCAGGACCAGGGAGAGAGCGCCGCGCGAACGGGCTACAGCTTCGCCATCTACGCGCTCGTGGCAATGCTAATGATGGCAAGCCCGGTCAACCGCGCGGGCGACCGGTTCGGGCGATTCGGGCCGATGGTCATCGGTCTTCTGGGCATCGCTATCGGGCTGGTCGTGCTCGGCATCGCGACTGGATACGCCTCTATCGCCGCCGGTATGGCGGTCTTCGGCCTGGGCTACGGGCTGGTCTTCCCGGCCGCGACCGCCCTCGTCATCGGGGCGACCGGCGCCGACCGGCGCGGCATGGCCTTCGGAATCTTCTACGCCGTCTACTCGCTCGGCGTGGTGGTCGGCGCGTCCGGCAGCGGACGGCTGACCGAGCTCAGGGACGATTTCGTCGGTCTTCCCTTCCTCGCGGCGGCGGCTTTAGTCATCGCGGCCGTTCCGATAGTCGTCGCAATGAGGGTCGCCGCAGGGAACGGCCGGCCCCAACCCGAGGCCTGAACCTTTCGCAGATCCCCACAGAAGTCCGCGGGCTGAGGAAGTTGTGTCGTCCTGAGCAGAGCGAAGGACCTGGGGCGGGGTCGCCCTCGATCTGGCCATATGCCGACCTCGCCGCCACGCACTGGTCTGCTTGCAGCAGGACTGGATATAATACCAATTCATTTTGAGCGCGCCGTAAAGCCGTCATTCCCGCGAAGAGCCTGCCCCGTACGCGATACGGGGCGGGAACCCACTCCCTGGCCGCACATATACGGCGGCATCACGCCAAATTGGTATAAGCACACCTGCACGTATAGAGAATACCGATCCCCCCCAAATCCCCCACCTCCGTCATTCCCGCGAAGAGCCTGCCCCCGAGCAGTCGGGGGCGGGAACCCATCCCACTGGGCGGAACTGGTATCTTCATACCACGGTTGGTCCGCAGCCTCCCGTCTGTACGCGCCAGCCACTGGCAGCGGCCCGGAAAATGCCACACCACACACCCGGCATTTGGACCCTTCGCAGTCCCAGCTCCTACGAGTATTTCTTCGCCTATTCGCCGATCTTGTGGAGCGTAGTCCGTATTGGGCACGGGCGCTCTGACGGCCCATTGAACGTTCTGTTCGCCACCTATACCTTTTGTTAAGATGGGACTAGAATATGGCTGGTGATAACCTAGGGGGATATCGGCGCCTGAGATGACTTGAAGGTCTGGCCCGCGTCGGCCGTTCAGTCGATGCGGCCTGTGATGACGCGTCGGCGAGACTGGACTTGGGTTTCGAATGGGATTCGGCTGCTGAGCAAAGTTGGGAGGCTACAGGTGGAACAACCGTACCGTATCCTGATGGTCGATGACGAGCCGGACCTGGAGCCGCTGGTGTTGCTGCGCATGCGTCGCCAGATCCGGGCCGGCACGTACAGCTTCCTCTTCGCTCAAAACGGCGTCGAGGCCCTTGAGATGTTGGCCGAGAACGACGACATCGACCTGGTCGTCACGGACATCAATATGCCGCAGATGGACGGACTGACGCTGCTCGAACAAATACCGAACGTCGCGGGTGACGATATCCGGTGCATCGTCGCATCGGCGTACGGGGACATGAAGAACATCCGGACGGCGATGAACAGGGGAGCGTTCGACTTCGTCACCAAGCCGGTCGACTTCAAGGACCTGCAGATCACCATCGAAAGGACACTCCGCCACCTCGAAGAGTGGCGGGAGGCGCTCTCGGCCCGCGACGCGTTGACAGCACTGCAAAACGAGCTCGACCTGGCGAGCAGCACCCAGCAGTCGATTCTCCCGAAGGTCTTCCCGGAGAGCCCCGACTACCAGGTCTTTGCCAACATGGAGCCTGCGCGCAACGTCGGAGGAGACTTCTACGACGTCATTCGTCTGGAAGACGAGCGGGTCGGCCTGGCCATCGCGGATGTTTCTGACAAGGGTATTCCTGCCGCCCTCTTCATGATGTCCAGCCGTACTCTCCTGAAGGGCGCCGCGATCGGCAGCAGCGACCCCGGTGAGGCGATTCGCGAAGTCAACGAGCTGCTTTACGACGAGAACGAGTCCCTGATGTTCGTGACCGTGCTGTACTCCATCTACGACCCGGCCAGCGGCATTCTCACGTATTCCAATGGCGGACATGATGCGCCGATGCTCGTCCGGTCCGATGGAACGACGACGCTCCTCCCTCTAACCGGCGGCCTTGCTCTTGGCATCGCGCCGGACGTGAAGTTCTTAAGCCGTACTGTTCAACTCGAACCCGGAGATACCGTTGTCTTCTACACCGATGGCGTGACCGAAGCTATGGACGGCGATAGCGAGCAGTTCGGACTCCAGCGCATGAGTGATGTCTACGCCGCGGATCCTCCAACCGACTCCAAGCAGGCAGCCCAGGCGATGTTCGATGCCGTGAAGGCATTCGTAGGCGACACCCCCCAGTCCGACGACATCACCTGTCTGGCGCTCCATCGCACCGCGGCCGCCTCGTCAGGAACGTAGCTTCCTCTATGGAATCTGGCCACGGCGGATCAAGCGTGGGCCATGCACAATGAGCCGGTTCAATGCCAGGCTAAGGCTAAGGGTACCTACCTCAGAAGGCGAGCATCTCCTTGACGACCTTCGTGGGATGGCGCATCCGTATTCCTGCGACGCTGGCCAGACTACGCGCTGCCGTTTCTTAGGACCCGCCCGGGCCGGGCGCCGGTGTGCTTTCCGCCGTCGATGATCGGCTCGCCTGCCACGAAGACATACGGGATGCCGGTCGGGTACTGGTGTGGGTCCTCGAAGGTGGCATTGTCGATCACGGTGTCCGGGTCGAAGATGACCAGATCGGCGATCAGGCCCTCCTGAACGCGGCCACGCTGCTCGAAGCCCAGGCGCTGGGCGGGGAATCCGGACATCTTGTAGACGGCCTCTTCCAGGCTGAGGACGGCGGGCTGCTCGCGTACGTACCGGCCCAGTATTCGGGGATATGGGCCGTAGAACCGCGGATGGGGCTTGAAGTCCTTGTAGTGGCCGTCCGGCGAGATGGCGTTGCCGTCCGAGCCGATCATGGCCTGCGGGTGGCCCATGAAGAAGCGGATGTCGCTCTCCACCCGGTTGTGCACGACGGCCATGACGCCGTCCTTTTCCTCCTCGATCAGCTGCAGGGTCGCCTCGGCGGGCTCCACGCCGCGCATCTCGGCGATCTCTTCCAGGTTGTACCCGATCAGGTCTCTGTTCTCCTCGGAGTTGGTGTTGCTGATGACGTGAATGTGCCAGAGCGGCGGAATCCCGCCCTCGCGACCCTTCTTCATCTCGGCGATTGCTCGCTGCCGGAGATCGGCGTCGCGGAGGCGCTCCATGAACATCGGAATGCCCCCTTCCTGCATCCATAGCGGTACGAGCTGGTTCAGCCCCGCCCCCGCGGCGGTGTAGGGGTACATGTCATAGGTGATGTCGATACCCTCGGCGCGTGCGCGGTCGATCACGTCGACGGTCTGCGGTCCGTGGCCGTAGTAGCGCCGGTCGGTTATCGCCAAGTGGGAGAACTGGACCGGGATTCCCGCGCGCCGTCCGATCTCCACGGCCTCCTCCACCATCTTGATGTGCCATCCGGGCAGCGCCCGCGCGTGGGTCACGTAGAAGCCGCCGTAGCTCGCGGCGACCTCGGCCAGCGCGACTATCTCGTCGGTGGGCGCGTAGCCCGACGGGGCGAGGGACAGGCCGGTCGAGAGGCTGAAGGCGCCCTGCTCCATCGTCTCCGCAAGGAGCCGCTTCTGGACGTCGAGCTCGTCCGGCGTGGCGGGCCGGTTGTCGAGTGCGCCGCATGCCGCGCGCAGAGGCGTGTTGCCGACCTGCGGCGCGACGTTCAGGCTGACGCCCTGCGACTCCATGATGGACGCCCACTCGTCCAGGGTGCTCCAGCGCCACTGTTGCCGAGTCTCGAATATCTCGCCCATGACCTTCCGCATACGCTCGGGCTCGAGGTCGCCCATTGGGAAGGGAGAGTAGCTGCAGTTCCCCGTAACCTGGGTCGTGACGCCCTGGTAGGCCATGCTCTCGCCGCCGGGGTCGTCGATCAGCGTGAGGTCGGAATGGGTATGCATGTCGATGAATCCCGGGGCGAGGACATGCCCGCTCCCGTCGATCGTGCGCTCGGCCTCCGCTTCACCGAGCGAGCCTATGGCCGCTATCTTGCCGTCTTCGAGGCCGACGTCCGCCTCGTATCTGGGCGATTTCGTCCCGTCGACGACCGTAGCATTGGTGATAAGCGTATCGAAGGGCATTTCCTACTCCTGGATGTACATCCTGCGGAGGCTACTACAATAGGGGTAGGTACGCAATCGACTCTTGCGCTGATCAGGGCCTTTCCAAAGTCCGTTCGTGGTGAGCCTGTCGAACCACAATTGGGGCCTTCGACAAGCTCAGGCCGAACGGCAAGGTACGATCCTATCTCAACAATGGAAAGGCCCTGTGCGCTGATGCCGCACCCAGACCGACTGCTCCGGCATCAATGGCGCTACATCCCGTCGGGACGTAATGGATGCCGCCATCGGAGTCCTGGGAATCGGCTGAAGTCGGAGTCGGTCGACACCATGGTACAGCCGTGCTCCATTGCGACCGCCGCGTGCTGTGCGTCTGCGACCAGCTTCCCGGTGGCGCCGGACTCGTGGCACAGCCTTTCGAGTATGTCCAGATGCTCGGGACCCGGACCCACGATGCGCGCAGTTGGGCGTTCCACGAGCGAGGACACGAATGCGAACGACTGGTCGAGGGTGGATGGCGGATCGAAGATCCGGGGGTTGGGCACCACTCGTACGAAACCGGACAAGACGAGGACGGAGAGGGCGAACGGTTCAGGCCCCGTAGCCAGGCGGGTAATCCAGGCCGCGTACTCGGCGTGTTCGGGCACCGAGTCCTCGACGTGCGCATATATCAGGACACTTACATCTGGAAGTAGCATCCAGAATCAGAGAGGCACATGCTTGAAACCGGTCTCGTCGTCTTGTGCATCGAGGGCCCTGGGCCGGTCGAGGTCGACTCCGGGGCGGGGATGCACACCACGCACGGTCACCAATTTGAAAGGCGGTTGCTCAGATGGCTCGCGACGCTTCAGAGCATCATCCAATGTCCTGGAAATGAATGCGCTCATGCTGATGCCGCGGACTGTGGCTGCCCGACGCAGCTGCTTGGCAAGCTGGTCATCAAGCGAGATCGTCGTTCTCATGATGCTTTGATCATAACACATCTTCATCAGTGCATCACCACTTTCGAACAGATCACAGGGCCTTTCCAAAGTCCGTTCGTGGTGAGCCTGTCGAACCACAATTGGGGCCTTCGACAAGCTCAGGCCGAACGGCAAGGTACGACCCTATCTCAACAATGGAAAGGCCCTGAACGGATCATGGTCCCATGGCAACAGCCACCTTGAGCCCAGGCGGGTTCGGCGCGCCGGCTACGACGAAGACGGCACGATCGGCAGAACCACGTGGGAGGGGCGGGCGCTGTCCAGATACACGCTGTTCCGCGCCTCTATTGTCCGGGTGTGCCGGCCCATGGGCTCCCCTGTATTCGGGTTCACGTCGAACTTGGGGAAGCTGCTGCTCGCGATGTCTAGCCTGATCCGGTGGCCTGCCTTGAACAGGTTGCTTATCGGCGGCAGGGGAATCCTGACGCGGTAGACCTCGCCCGGCTCCATCATCTCCGCGCACTCGAAGCCATTGCGGTATCGGGCTCGGACGATGGAGTCGGCCAGGTTCAGGTGATAGCCGTCAGGGTAGTCCTCGCTGGGCGGGTAGACGTCCAGCAGCCTGGCCGTGAAGTCCGTATCGACGGCCGAGGACGAGACCCTCAGGACGACCTCCATGGGGCCCGTCACCTCGATGTCCGCCTCAAGCGGCTCAGTCTGAAACACGAGCACGTCGGGGCGGTCTGCGAGCAGCGGGTAGGGGGAACGGGCGCCCACCAGGTCGGGGGCCTCCTTCTGGTGAGCGCCGCCCTCCGAGAATATGGTCCGCGTGTAGGTCCTGGGGTCGCCGGTCGCCGGGTCGAAGCCCTCCGGGAACGGCAGCAGCTCCGTCACGCCGCCGGTGGCCGAGACCGTCGGCACGGGATGGTCCGGGTCGTGGGTATACGAGGCCGGCGGGTCGTCTGCTCCCGGCGGATCGGTCGAGAGGCCACCGCCTGTACGCAGGTAGTGCCTGGCGCACTGCGTTCGGGCAAGGGGCCACTCGCGCTCGTCCCGCCACCGCCCGCCGTGGTCGAGGCGTCCGTCCGCGTTCCGAGCCCCGCTTCCGCCGCCCATTAAGAATATCCGAACAGGAGGCTCGTCCTCGACTCCGTTACGGATGTCCTTCAGCCAGCGGTCGAACCAGCGCAGCCGCTGGGCTCCGAATACCTCGATGCCGTAGGCGGCCTCCGGACCGAAGTCGACGTCGCCCGCCCAGGTGTGGCCGTTCCTCCGGCCCCTGTGGTTCCAGGGCCCCATGTCCAGCCTCTGAGGCGCGCTGGAGTTGGCGGCCATTGCCGCGTACTGGTTGGTCATCGCCACGGCGAAGGGGTCGTACCACCCGCCGGAGAAGACGCCGGGGATGTCCGCGGCCTTGTGGAAGTGGGGCTCCTGGTTGCAGGCCTCCATCGCCCAGAAATCGTCGTACTCGCCTCGGTGGTAGTAGTCGAAGAGCGTCTTCTCGAGGTTGGGCACGGCCCTCAGCGGGGTCTCGCCCGGCTCGAACGGCATGGACTGGACCAGCTCACGCATCCTCCGCCAGCCGTCCAGGACGGTCTCGCGTGCCTCAGGGTCGTCCGCGATCTCCGGCGCGTCGTGGGCGTGCAGGAAGAGGGCCGAAAACATCCAGAGCGACATCGCGCCACCCTCGCGGGCCTCGTGGGCGAAGATGTTCGTCGGCGCGACGTCCACCCAAATGCAGGTAAGATGCGGGGGCCTGGTCAGCGAGGCGACGGTCTGGACGATGCCGCCGTGCGAGCTTCCCGTCATGCCGACGCGGCCGTTCGACCAGGGCTGGGCCGCTATCCACTCGACAGTGTCGTAGCCGTCCTCGCCCTCGCGCTCGTTGGCGGTGTGGAAATACTGGCCGACACCCTCCGACCTGCGGCGGCCCCTGAGGTCCTGCAGCACCACGACGTATCCCCTGGGCGCGAAGTAGCGGGCCACCGGGTCGATCCATAGCTCGCGCCATCGCTTGTCGTACGAAGTGCGGCCCAGGATGGTCGGGAGAGGACCCGGGACGGCATCGCCGCCTTTGGCGGGGCGATAGATGTCCGTCGCCAGCCGGACGCCGTCGCGCATGGGCACCATCACGTCCTCTCCGACGACGATGCCGTACTCCGGGGTCGAAAGGCTCATGAGGCCCCCATGCCTACGATCCGTTCCAGTTGTTCAGGGATACGGAATGAGTACGCGATGTCTCGAATCTGCCCTTCGACATGGTCGGATCTCGAGGACGTAGTTGCGCCTTGAATCGTGTACAGGTCGGATGTGGATCGCATCACGACCATCAGAACAATAGAGGGGCCAAGAGGGGCTTGTGACTGAAGACCACCTCTTCGACAAGTGTGCCTCGAAAAGCTTGAGTGGACTGAAACAGTAGGCGGAAGGTAATTGATTAGTGGGGTCGGTGTCATGGTATCACTCACATGGGTGTTGTGGAAGACTCGGTAAGTTCTTATACCAATTCATTTTGAGCGCGCCGTAAAGCCGTCATTCCCGCGAAGAGCCTGCCCCGTACTCGATACGGGGCGGGAACCCACTCCCTGGCCGCACACATACGGCGGCACATCTGTATCCGCCTCTGCTCGCTGTCCGTCAATGTCAATCCTATTCAAGGACTGACATTTTCAGAACATCCAGAAGTGACTCGGCGGTGTTGACACAGGCTGACAACATACGATACATTCGGCCTCGTTGGTGGGTACGCACGGGAAACTATATCGACAAACAAGGAGGAATACGAATGTTGGCCAATGCTACTGTGACGAAAATCGTCTCACTGATCGCAGCTTCAGTAGCCCTGATGGCACTGCTGGCTTGCACCAGCGATGAGCCGGCGGCGCCCTCGGGACCGTCCGCCGAGGAGATCGCGAAGATCGTCAGCGACGCCGCGCCCACGGGGCCGTCCGCCGAGGAGATCGCGAGGCTTGTCAGCGATTCCGTGTCCCGGGCCGTTGCGGACGCGGTACCGGAGGGGACGAGCGCACAGGAGATACAGAGGATGGTCGAGGCGGCCGTTGTTGCCTCGTCTCAGCCAGGTATCACGCGGGCTGAGGTGGAAGCGGCGGTTACCTCCTCTGTCCAGTCTGCCACTGCCGGACAGCTCACGGCGGCCGAGGTGCAGAGGATCGTAAACGCTTCGATCCAGGCACTGCCGACTCCCGAGGCTCCGCAGATCGACATTTCCGCCATCAGAGGGCTGGTCCAGCAGGCGGTCACGGACTCGGTGCCTGAAGGTGTAAGCGCCGACGAGATCTCCAAGCTCGTGGAGGCGGCCGTCGGGGCTTCCACGGCCGGCGTACCCACGAGGGACGAGCTCACCAAGTCCATCGAGGACGCGGTCATGGGCGCGGCGTCAGCACAGCTGACCGCAGCCGAGGTTCAGAGGATCGTCGATGCGTCCCTGATGGCCACTGAGGCGGCGGCGATGCAGGCCCAGAAGGCTGCCGAGGAGGCGGCGAAGGCCGCCGGCGGCGCGGCAATGGCTGCCGAGGGCGCGGCGATGGCTGCCAAGGAGGCCATCGAGCAGCGCCCCAAGAAGGTCCTGAGAATCTCCTCGGGACAGGATATTCGAACCTTCACCCCGTATCCCTCGGAGAGCGGGACGATGTTGCGCGCCTTCGGTTTGATCTACTCTAACCTGGTATCAGTGGACCCGATCAACGTGAATTTCGCGCCGGACCTGGCGGAGCACTGGGAGTACGCCCCCGATGGCTCCTCGATTACCTTCTTCCTGCGTAAGGGAGCCCTGTTTCACGATGGGACGCCGGTCACGGCCAAGGACGTGGCTTTCAGCATCGAGCTTAACCTCGACCCGGCCATTGGCAGGGGCCAGCTCACTTCCATCAAGGGAGGAGAAGCCTACAGAGCCGGGGAAACCGACTCGATTCCCGGTGTGGTGATCATAGACGACCACACCATCAGATTCGACTTCGAAAAGCCCACCGGCACATTCCTGAACCAATTGGTGGATCTTCGAAGTACCTTCCCCATCCTGCCGGAGCACATCCTCGGTAAGATCGAACCCCGAAGCTCGGTGGGCACTGACGAGTTCTTCCTGAAGCCGATAGGATCGGGAGCCTTCAAGCTCGTTGATGAGATCGTCGCCGGACAGGGCTTTACGCTCGAGGCCTTTGATGACTACTACTTCGGAAGGCCCAAGATAGACGAGATAACGTTCCGAGTCATCACCTCGGGGGACGCCGCCTGGATAGCCTTGTTGCGAGGGGACATCGACTATGCGGTGCGGACGAATTTTGGGAAGGATGCGATGAGGCGTTTTGATTCTGCCCTGAATGACCCCCGGTTCCACGCAGCGGGAGCGGAGAGCCTCGCCGCGCGAGGGATCTATCTGGTAAATACCCGCCTGGACCACTTCAAGGACCCCCGGGTAATGCAGGCGATGGTGCACGCCTTGGACAGGAACGCGATGAACGAAGCATTCTTTTCTGGGCAAGGCGTGCTGGTCAACAGTCCGATCCACGTGGGGGAAGTGAAGAACCGCGAGGACCTGTTACCGCTCAGATACCCGTACGACCCGGATAAGGCTAGGCAGCTACTGGAGGATGCCGGTTGGGACTTCGACCGCGTAGTGCCGACGATAGCCTACACGGGCCAGATGGAGAGCAGACCGGAGTTCATGGCTGCCATCGTGCAGTATCTGGCAGACGTAGGCTTCAAGATGGAGCTAGAGATCCTGGACGATCCGTGGGCAAGGTTCCGTACATGGAACACAGATTCGCCAGGCGGTGGCGAGGTTTCGCTTACAGGTACCCCCATGTGGCCCAACCCCGACACCTGGCTGAACTTGATGATACACTCGTCGGGTTGGAACGGCGCGGGTTACGCCAGTCCCGAGATGGACGCCAAGATAGAGGCCGCCCGGGGGGTGCTGACCGAGAGAGAGAGGACCATGCTCTATCAGGACATCGCCCTGGAGCTCCAGGAAGAGCTTCCGAGCGCCTGGATAACCCCATCACCCGGAGCGATCTTTCTCCATAACAAGAGATGGTACGTGCCCTTCTTCGCCTCACAACCCCGCCCGGCCAGCACGGCGGACATATTCTATGCACCAATCAAGACCAATGGCGCCGATTGGTGGAAGTTCCACCCGGAGCAGTGGGACATAAGGGAGTGATGAACAGATAGGGCATTCGGAAACATCACACAGAGCACCCAGGGCACAGACAGAGCTCGAGTCGGTTGTCTTCATGTCTCTTGTGGGTGAGAGCTTAGATTCGGCTTAGGTTCGCGCCCTGCCACCGGCCATGGGGTAGTCCCGCGCCCGGTGGCAGGGCATGTTATACCAATTCATTTTGAGCGCGCCGTAAAGCCGTCATTCCCGCGAAGAGCCTGCCCCGTACTCGATACGGGGCGGGAACCCACTCCCTGGCCGCACATATACGGCGGCATCACGGTGACTTGGTATTAGTTAGGGAGTCCTCCAGAGCAGAGGCCGTCAATGTGGGAGTACATACTGCGGCGCGTCGCTATCATGGTACCTCTGGTCCTAGGTGTCACGATAATCAACTTCGGCTTGTTCAACCTGGCGCCCGGCGACCCGCTCGACAGGCTCTACTTCTCCGACCTAGACACCGCGCAGACATACACAGAGGGACAACGCGAGCGACTTCGCAAGTTGTATGGGCTGGACAAACCCATGCCTGTTCGGTACCTCATCTGGATCCGCGAGCTCGCTCGGGGCAACCTCGGCCTCTCTTTGGTCTATACCAGGCCGGTGCTGGAGCTCGTACTTGAGCGTCTGCCAGCAACGCTGGAGCTGACCGTGACCGCGCTGGTACTTGGCACCGTCGTAGGAGTGGTCATGGGGGTCGTGTCGGCGCTCCGGCAGTACAGCATCTTGGACTACGGCCTAACCGCCGGTGCGCTATTCGGCATTTCGATCCCGACCTTTTTCTTCGGGCTGATTATGCTATGGGTGTTCGCTCTCGTCATCCCGATCTTCCCTGCCTTCGGCATGTCCTCGGAGCTCGGAGAGTTCTCCCTACTGGATAACCTTCACCACCTGGCCCTGCCCGCCCTGGTCCTCTCACTCGATGGGACAGCAGGCACCTCGCGCTACACACGCACTGCGATGCTGGAGGTGCTCAGCGCGGACTACGTGAGGACGGCCCGGGCCAAGGGGCTCTCCGAGCTCGTGGTAATCGGGAGACACGCCTTCCGCAACGCGCTGGTGCCGCTGCTCACCATCACCACCCTGCGCCTGCCCGGTCTGTTCGGCGGCGTCTTCGTCATCGAGACAGTGTTCTCCTGGCCCGGAATGGGCCAGTTCGGCATCGACGCAGTCAGGAACCTGGACTATCAGGTGCTCATGGGGGTCACCTTTTTCGCTACCATCCTGGTCATCCTGGCGAACCTGCTGGCCGACATCCTCTACGCCGTTGTCGACCCGCGCATTCGCGTTTCGTAATAGGAGGCGATGGTGTCGAATGGGGTAACCACTCAAGGGACGGCCGCCACGGGAGATCTCTCCCCTGGACCTTCCAAGAACGTTAGCTGGTGGCCGCGGTTCCGTCGCCATCGGGGTGCGCTGATCGGCTTCGGCGTGCTGCTGCTGTTTGGCATGGGAGCGATCTTCGCCCCGTGGATAGCCCCGGACCCCAACCGCATCGACTTGTCGATTGTCGAGCAGCCGCCCAGCTTCGACCACGTCCTGGGAACGGACCTGGGCGGGCGCGACGTCTTCGCCAGGCTCTTGTTCGGCGCGCGCGTCTCCCTGAGCGTCGGCCTCGTGGCGGCCGCCATCTCCTCGGCCATCGGGACCCTCATCGGGCTGGTCTCGGGCTATGTCGGCGGGCTGCTGGACAACCTTCTCATGCGCTTTACCGAGCTCGTGATGACACTGCCAACGTTCTTTATCATCCTCATACTGGTTTCGATAGTCGGCCCGAGTGTCTTCAATATCATGATGGTCATCGGGATCCTGGGCTGGACGGGCAAGGCGCGGCTGATCCGCGGCCAGGTGCTGTTGGTGCGGGAGCTGGACTACGTCCTCGCGGCGCGGGCGATAGGGGGCGGTGACCGGCGCCTGGTCTTCGTCCACATCCTCCCCGCCGTCGTGCCCTTTGTCGTGGTGGGGGCCATGCTGAGCATTGCAGGCGCCATCCTCACCGAAGCGGGCCTGAGCTTCTTGGGGCTGGGCGTACGGCCGCCTATGTCCACCTGGGGCAACATGATTACCAGGGCGCAGGATCTCACAGTCCTTCAAGACCTCCCCTGGTTGTGGTTATCCCCGGGGATCGCGATCTTCTTGACGGTGATGGCCGTCAACTTCGTCGGGGACGGGCTGCGCGACGCCCTGGACCCCCGCAGCATAAAGGTCTGAGCCATCCCAGTGTACGAGCCCGGCGTGATAATGAGGATTTCGAGCACGGAGTAGCAAGGAGTATCGATCTCAAGGAAGCTGCACGGGCGCACAGATCGAAACTGTACAATGCACACCGCAACATATACTGCTGAATCGAAGTCTTGAGCCAAAGGAGGCCAATCTTGACGGAACTTAAGGAAAGAACCCGAGCGAAGACCATGCCTCAGGTGCGCACCGGCGTCCTCGCTGACTGCACTCGAGAGGAGTTCGATCGACGCCTGCGACGCCTGCGCGAAGAGATGGCCCGCACCGGTGTCGATGGACTCCTGCTCACCCAGGAGAGCAACGTGCGGTATGCCACCGGCTGGTACGAGGTGTGCTGGGTGATACAGGCCTACTTCTGGATGGCCTTCATCCCACGAGACGAGAGCCTGCCCCCGATGCTGATAATCCCGAGCGGGGGCCATAACCAGACCCAGGCAAGCTGGATCGAGACGCTGGCCGTGTGGGAGTTTCCGGTTGGCTTCTACACCGGCAACGTCGGCGGGGCGACGGTGGATGCAGTGGTCGCCTTGGTGAAAGACCTGGGGCTGAGCGAGGCCCACATCGCCACTGAGACGGGCGCCCACTTCCGCATGGGCATGTCCGTGGAGATGTTCGACTCGCTCCGCGACGCCCTGCCCGGGGCCCGCTGGAGCGACTGCGGAAAGGTCATCTGGCCCGTGCGCAGCGTCAAGTCCGATGAAGAGGTCCGGCGGCTCCGGGAATCGGTGCGCATAACCTGCCTTGGGATCCAGGCCGGCTTCGAGGCCATCCACGATGGGATATCCGAGCGCGAGGTTGCCAGCATCATGTCGCAAGAGATGCACGCCCGGGGCGGCAGCGAGATCCGGTCCCTCATCCTTTACGCAGGGCCCGACCGCGCCCTGTGGTCCGACTCCATTCCGCGGCGTGAGATGATAATTCGCCCCGGCAGCCTCATTCAGTTCGACGGAGGTGGCACGTACGAGGGATACTTCACGGACATCAAGCGGTTCGCCTCCCTGGGCCAGCCGACCGCAGACCAGCAGCGGTACTACGATCTGGCGCGGGCCTCCCAGCAGGCCGCCATCGACGCGGTGGCCCCCGGCGTCCCGTATAGCGAAGTGTACGATGCCTCCCAGCGTGTGCTCCGCGACGCGGGATACGGCGACTTTGTCGACTGGTGCATCAGTGCCGGCCGGTCCGCCATCGGTCACAACGTCGGGCTCGATCTTCACGAGATGCCCGGCATCTCTTCCAGCACCGATGAGATTTTGCAGCCCAACCAGATTATCTCCATCGAGCCGTACTTCTACCACCACGGCCTCTTCCCTATCTCGGAGGTGAAGAACAAGTACGGCTTGGAGGACATGGTACTTGTCACCGATACCGGCCACGAGGTGCTGTCCCCGGACTCGATGCTCAGCCGTGACATCTGGGTGGCCTGAGCCAGCCCGCATGATCGTGCCTCCGGACGCAGTCCGGGGCGGCTGGTACCCTACTGCATAGGAAGGCAATAATGACCTCGATCACTCCAGACTCGAGACTGGAAGCCAAGGTGGCGCTGGTCACAGGTTCTTCGCGCAGGATTGGGCGTGCCATCGCCCTGGCCCTGGCCATGGCCGGTGCGGACGTGGCGGTGCACCACTACGGGTCCCAAGACCGCATGGCCGAAGAGGTGGCCGGGCGGATCAGGGGACTCGGAAAACGGGCCATTGTGGTCGGCGGCGATGTGTCCAGCCGAGAAGCCGTGGGCACTATGGTCCGGCGCACCCAGGAGGAGCTGGGTCCCATAGACATCCTGGTCAACAACGCCGCCGCCCACCTCGGTGACGCGCCCTTCTGGGAGATAAACGAAGAGAGTTGGGACCGCATTTTTGCGGTGAACGTCAAGGGACAGCTTTTCGCCGCCCAGGCCGTGGCGCCGTCTATGCGGGCGCGCAACACGGGCGTCATCCTCAACCTCTCCTCTCTGGGGGCCGGCCTCACGCTGCCAGGATATGCCGCCTACATCAGCAGCAAGGGCGCCGTCGAGGCGCTAACCCGCGCCATGGCCGTGGAGTTGGCCCCCTGCAACATCCGGGTCAACGCCCTGGCTCCCGGACACATCGGCACACCCAAAAACGTCGAGGCTATCATGGGGGACCCGGAGCGAGGAGAGCGCTATCGGGCCCGCATCGCGCTGGGGCGCCTGGGCACGATGGACGAAATAGGCCGCACGGCGGCCTTCCTGGTCTCCGAGGACTCAAGCTACATCACCGGCCAGGTCATCCAGGTCGAGGGCGGGGTCAACATGTGGCAGGGTCCCATCGGGTAGAAGAGCGCCCATTCAGGCGACAAGAATAGATGGAGTATTGACTTGGACATACAGCACACGGTCGTACATAGGAGCGACAAGTACCAGAGCGCTTTCCCCAACGTCGCCCGCCTGCAGAACGGAGACCTGATCACCCTCTTCAACCAGTCCCCGGTCTGGGAGGGCACCGGAATCGAAGGAACTCGCAACGAGGTACTATCGCACTGGCACGGCTCTCCAAAGAACTGGACAACGCTAATACGCTCTGTCGATGAAGGCCGTACCTGGGATCCCGACAGCGTGGTCGCCGTCGACGTTCCCAGCGACTCTGAAAACGTCAACGCTCCTGTCATTTCGGAGCTGTCGTCAGGAGAGCTGCTCCTTGTCAATCATCGCTGGTACATCGACCCGCCCCCGGACCATGAGAGGGCCTTTCGCGCCGAGCGTCATACGCTTGGGTTCCGCCGTCCGGCCGACCGCGTAAAGAAGCCAACCGAAAAGCCATTCGATTTGCTGGTATTCGACAGCCTCTACGTCACCCGGTCCAACGACCTCGGCCACACGTGGGGCGTCCCTGAGCCCTTCAGCATCTCATCGTCTCTGGACTACTGTTCCTACGGCGGCAGGAACGGTGTCATCGAGATGCCTGACGGATCCCTGCTGATTGCCCTCGAGGGCGAATTGCCCGGCGACGCGAGACTGGACCGGGGACCCAGAGGACCCAGAGACAACAGGTCACGGTGCTACGCCGCGCGGTCCTACGACGGCGGCCGCACCTGGCGGCACCCTTCATTGATCGCCCTCGACGACATAAACGCGCAGATCGCCTTCGGCGAGCCGGGAATGGTGCGCCTGCCTGATGGCAAGCTTATAGCCCATCTGCGCACCGACGCATGGCGATTCAACGAACCACATCCGACGCTTGACGCCGAGGGTTATCTCTATCAGGCCTTCTCGACCGACGACGGCTGGACGTGGCAGGGTCTGCACCGCACCCCGATCTGGGGGTGGCCGCCCCACCTGCTCCGGCTGCGTAGTGGGCGTATCCTCTGCACATACGGGCACCGGCGGGAACCCTTCGGCGTGCGCGCGGTCCTCAGCGACGACGAGGGTGAGACCTGGGACATGGACAACGAAATCGTCATTCGCGACGACGGGGCGACCAGCGACCTCGGCTATCCTGCGTCAGTGCAGCTCGAGGACGGCCAGGTCCTTACCGTCTACTACCACAATGGTGAGGACGGTATTCGCTACATCGGCTCCAGCATTTACGCGGCGGAAGAAGGTCGTTAAGAGTGCTGGACCCGCCGATATAGCCGGGGGTCTAGCAAGTTGTCTGGGACTGTCCAGATTTTGAGCCAAAGGAGACTGTCTTGAAGAAACTCGAGGGAATCATCCCCGCGACGATCACCCCGTTCGGCAAGGATGGACGATTCGACCCACCGGCGATGCGCAGGATAGTGAGTCACCAGCTCGCCGCGGGTGTGGACGGGCTATACGTCTGTGGGGGGACGGGCGAGGGACTGCTCATGACTAGCGAGGAGCGGCAGGAAGCTCTCGAGACGGTACTCGATGAGGTCAACGGAAGGGCGCTCGTTATCGCCCACATCGGGGCTTTTCGGGTAGACGAGACCATGGTCCTGGCGCAACACGCAAGTGATGCCGGCGCCGACGCCATCGCCGCGCTGCCGGCGGCGTACTTCTACGTCCCCGACGAGGTGACCCTGTTTCGCTACTACACCGCCATCGCCGAAGCGTCCGAGGTTCCCGTCCTTATCTACAACATCCCGCAGCGCACCGGCATCGCGATGACCGAAGATCTCTTCGAGCGGTTCCTGGGAGTCGAGAACATCGTGGGCATGAAGGACTCCAGCGGAGATATCGTTTCACTGGGGCGGTTTATGACTAAAGGAGAGGACGTTGTTATATTCGAAGGCAACGACAGCGTCTTATTGCCCGGGCTGTTGGCGGGGGCGTGCGGAGGCATCGGCGCGTCCTACAACATCATGCCGCAGCTACTGGTCAGGCTCTGGGAAGCCTTCCAGGCAAAAGACATAGATGCTGCGGCCAGTACCCAGCTGACCGTCAACGAGATAATTATGGCCTTCATGCCCTGGGACCTGTTGGGCAGTATCAAGCAGATCCTTTCGTGGATGGGGCTAGAGTGTGGGGAGCCTAGAACCCCCAACCGCTCCCTGACCGAGGACGAGACGGCAAGACTGCGGCAGGCGCTTGAGACCGCGGGTTTCTTCGAGCAGAATTAAGGGGCTGGCTCGGTCTGCCGGGCTCCGTGCAGTCGACAGCCCCAACTCTGCGTCGCTGTGGCGCAGGTGTTCCTGCCCTATAGGCGCAATTGCTGCGAAGACGGGGAAGGGTCGGCGCGAGCGATCTGATACCATTCCGTTTTGAGTGCGCCGTAAAGCCGTCATTCCCGCGAAGAGCCTGCCCCCGAGTAGTCGGGGGCGGGAACCCACTCCCTGGCCGCACATATACGGGCGGCATCACGGTGACTTGGTATGAGCTGGCGGCGTCTTCACAAGGCGGAGGCCAAGCGTGAGCTCAGGGTGGCTGGCGGTCCCTACGTAAGGCAAGAGGGGTCTCCCAGTTGAACGCTGGTATGGGAGAGAGAGGCCCGAGCGTCCTTGCCCGAACCCGCGTCGCTCTTGGGCTGTTGGCGGGCCTGCGCGGGCACGACTTCCACGCGGCGTGGACCTTCATGCACATGACGTGGCCGCACGACGCTGCGCCCGTCCGGCTACTGAAGTTTGCGGGCTGGACGCTGCGGCAGATGTTCAGCATCATTCCCGATGCCCTGGCGACGGTGAGCTTCGCGGACCGGCCTTCCCCACACGAAGGTGACGTCGGTCGCGAGCAGAGGGGAGCACTACGAGCTGGACACCTCCAGGGGCGTGATACGCACTCGTTACGTGATCAACGCGACCGAGTCGTACATCATCGCGGGCATGTGCGGCTCAGGGTCCGCCGTGCACTTCAACGCCGCCCGGCACGTGGTCCAACGTATCCTGGGGCTCGACGGGCCGGACGACTACCCAGTCGAGTATTTCGCCCCTCGCGGGTGCTCGATCCAGAGCACCATCCGTGGCCGGAGATCGAAGGCGGTTGAGCCGCTCGCCGAATTACTCGAGGGTGTTCTTGCGTTTCGCACCGGCGGCGGCGCAGTGCCTCTGCCACGCGTCATACAACTCGGCCATCTCTTTCACGCGGTCCGGGTACTGGTCCCCGAGGTCGTTCACCTCCGTCCGGTCGGCTTCCATATCGTAGAGCTCCCAGATCGTCTTCGGGTCTGGTTGCGGTTTGTCTGCCGACTTAGCCTCTCCGCCAGGGCGCCAGGGGTTGTAGTCTGTCCAATGGTCGGGGGAGACAAGCTTCCACTTCCCCATTCTCACGGCACGCCATAGGGTGGGTGTGTTTGACTCCTGCCCAGCTTGATTCCAGTACAGCGCCCTGTGGCCCTCGCGCTGTTCGCCTCTGAAGATCGGCAGCAGGCTCTTGCCCTCCAGCGGCAGGACCTCGCGGCCGTTGTAGGAGAACGGCCATTCCGCCCCCGCAATGTCTGCGCACGTGGCCATCACGTCGATGACGTGACCGATCTGGTGAGTGATCTCGCCCCTATTCTCGATCACTCGCGGCCAGTACGCGATGAGCGGCGTCGCGATACCCCCTTCGTGGTTCCAACGCTTGAACTTGCGGAAAGGCGCATTGCTAAGATTCGCCCAGGGCAGCTCCATCGTGCGGTACGACTCCACGGGGCCGGGCGGAATATCGGGCGTACTATTCCTGTCTTCGTCGCTGGCGCCGTTGTCCGACAGAAACAGCACCACCGTATTCTCCTCCACACCGAGCTCACGGACCTTGGCCAGAAGCCGGCCGACGTTCTGATCCACGCGGTCGACCATGGCCGCGTAAACCGCCATCTTCAGATCCCAGGCGTCCTTTTGCTCAATCTCCTCCCACGGGAGTGAGTCCGGATCGCGCGTCGACAGGGCCCAGCGCTCTTCGATCAGGCCCATCTCGAGCATGCGTTCAAGGCGCTGCTGCCGGAGCCTGTCCCAACCGACCTTGTAGCTGTCCCTATATTTTGCGATGTCCTCCGGCCAGGCATGGAGTGGATAGTGTGGCGCGGTATAGCCCACGTAAAGGAAGAAGGGACTCTCATCCCGACCGTACTCGTCCAAATAGTTGAGAGCGTAGTCCGTGAAGGCGTCGGTGGTGTAGAAATTCTTGTCTTCGGGCGTGTAGGGCTGGATGACTCTATCGTCGATAGCGAAGGCGGGATTGTCGCCGGGAGTCTTCTTGCCGGGCTCCTTTTCGCCGGGGCGTTTCAGCCCTGGATTGAAGAAGTTGCAGCCTCCGTCGACGAGGCCATAATAGCGGTCAAATCCTCGCTCGACGGGCAGGTCGGATAGAATCCCGGATAGGTGCCATTTCCCCGCCATGAGGGTGCGGTAGCCGGCGGTCTTGAGCACTTCGGCAATGGTGACGCAGTCCTTCGGGTCCCCGCTGCTGACCTGCTGGGAGTAGAGCCCGGTCAACAGGGACGCCCGAGTGGGTGCGCAAATGGCATTGTTGTAGAACTGCGAGAAGCGGAGGCCGTTTGAGGCAAGCTGATCCAGGTTGGGGGTGTGGATCTCGCCACCATAGCAGCCCAGGTCGGAAAAACCCATGTCATCCACCATAATCAGGAGGATGTTCGGCCTCGAGCCATTTCCTGCGGGTAAATTTGCGCTCATTTGAAATCTCCTTAGTGGGAAAAGACCACCACGACGCTAATGGTGATTGCGTTGGCGGCCACTCGCGATTGTCAACGCGGAGGTGATGGTGTAGCGATCTCCCTCGCTATGACGTTCGGCTCCAAGGCGATCATCGCACACCGGCAGGCTCTTCGCCAGAGTCCCGTATGGAGAGAGACAGAGGACCTGCTGCGCACTGTCCCGGGCGTGGGAGAGCAAGTCTTCCTCACTCTCCTGGCGTACCTGTCGGAACTGGGGACACTGGACCACCGACGGATCGCCGCCCTCGTGGGGGTGGGCCCCTCCAACCGGGACAGCGGCGCCCTGCGGAGCAACGCACCGTCTGTGGCGGCAGGGCCAGGTGCGCAGCGTCCTGTAGTTGGGGCGCTGGTGGCCAGCCGTCACAACCCTGTCATCCGTGATTTCTATGCTGGCGCCCGGTAAGCCCAGGAAGCTAGTGGTTCAACATCATTGAAATGAAGACCATGATAGTCATTGTTCCTGTTTGGGGTTCAATCGTAACGTTGAACCGAGGAGGAACCATGATGTCTACCAAGAAGTACCGTATCAGACTGACTACCGACGAACAACAGGAACTCAACGCCTTGGTCTCACGCGGTCGGGCTGCGGCGTACAAACAGACCCATGCGCGCATTCTGCTGATGAGCGATGAGTCACGCTCGGACGGGGGAATGAAGGACGCGGACATCACCAGGGCGCTCGGTGTGGGACAGTCAACGGTCGAGCGAATACGCAAGCGCTGTGTGGAGGAGGGGATCGAGTCTGCGCTGAATCGCAAAAAGCAACTGCGTCGGCGTCAGAAGATACTGGACGGCGAGCGCGAAGCCCGGTTGATAGCGATGGCCTGCGGGGAACCGCCGGAGGGTCGTGCCAGTTGGACCCTGAAGCTGTTGGCTGACCAGTTGGTCGAGTGTGAGATAGTCGAGACCATCAGCACCGAAACGGTTCGCCAAGTGCTAAAAAAAACGAACTCAAGCCGTGGCTGAAGCAGAGTTGGTGCATCCCGCCCAAACAGAGCGCGGAGTTTGTGTGCGCGATGGAGTGAGCAGTCTGTTCATGCTGTTCGCGCCCCTGGAAGGGAAGCGTCGAGTCGAGGTCAGGGAGCGTCGCACGAAGGTGGACTGGGCGCATGTGATACAGAAACTGGTCGACGAGGACTACCCTGACAAAGACCGGATCGTGCTGGTAATGGACAATCTCAACACTCACAAGCTGTCCTCGCTATACGAGGCATTCGAGCCTGCTGAGGCGAGGCGTATAGCTGAGCGACTGGAGATACACTACACTCCCAAACACGGGAGTTGGTTGAATATGGCGGAGATAGAGATCGGTGTGCTGGCTCGACAGTGCCTGGACCGACGGATTGCCAATCAAGACATCCTGCGCGGCGAGGTCAATGCTTGGCAGAATCGACGCAACCGGGATGTGATACGAGTGGATTGGCGCTTCACTACCGAGGATGCGCGCATCAAGCTAAAGTCACTCTACCCATCAATACAAAAAAGTTGAACCACTAGTACTGCTTCAATCTAAATATGACAGAACCCTCGGAATTGCCGTCATTCCCGCGAAAAGCCTGCCCCGTACTCGATACGGGGCGGGAACCCAGAGGGGCGGGGGGCTGGACGTTCGCCAAAACTACCTTGAAACGGTACTAGCCTTCACAGCTTGCATGCCCAAGCTGCTGAGTTGCTCTCAACTCTATCCTCGAGCATCGCTCACCCTGACGTGACCTGACTCCTAAAGTCGCCGGTCATCTCTTGACTTCTAAGACAGTTGCTTGATAGCTTCCATTTTGGGCGGCGGAGGTTCTCTTGCGGGAGAACAAACAATTGTCTCCAGAAAGGAATGTTATGGATGTACAAACTACTTGGGGTGCGACACTGATCGCTCAGCATGTGGATGCTCCATCCACGATCAGGATCAACGCCAGCGATGTGGACCTTGATGGATTCATCGATGACACCTTCAGCGAATACCGTGAGCGCTCCGTAGTTCGTACTACTCTCGGCGGTTTCATCTCCTTAGACGCACCCAGTTGCGGCTTGCGCTATTTCGGATTCGTGATCTTGGACTCATTGACTCTTGAGCAAGTCGAAGTCTCCATCGACGGAGTTAAGAAGGGCGTCGCAGTAGTGAACGGAAACAACCAGCGCGAACGACTTTTCACCCTGACTGAACCGTACAACTTCCAGGGAGGCGAACAGATCCAGCTGAACACCCCACAAGAGAGAATTGGTAATGGGAATCTTGGTGAGGACGTACCCGTTGACTTGGGTATCGAGGGCAGAATACGCACAGAGGTAGAGGAGTCATACAGGATAGAGTGTGTTGCCTTCTTCAATGAGCTTCCGCCTGAGAATGATCTGCCCAGCCACTTCGCACATATCCACGCAGACCCTATCGGTTCATCCAGTACGGACATCGTCACATCCGCACGGGTAACCTGGATCACCACCTGGGATGCAACGTGCACCATCGAATACTGGCAAGAGGGCTCTGATAATCTCAACATCGTGGAAGAGATGAGCACCGGTGCTAATCACCGTGTAGTCCTGACCGATCTGATACCAAATACAAACTACCACTATCGTCTGAAGTCAGCCGACACGCATGGCAAACCTATCCAGAGCCGGATTCAATCTCTTGTCACTTCGGTCCCCAAGCCAGCCGCACCCAAAGCAACAACGGGAAAGATTTCACTGGCTGTCAAGAACCCCGGTGAGATACCTTGCATATCAACTCCAGTCCGATCGGGAATCCCATTTCCGCAGGGCGTGCTGACTTCGTCTGAGCAACTGAGGCTTCTCGATACCGACGGCTCCGAGGTACAACTTCAGGCCCGCGTCCTTGGACAATGGCCAGACCACAGTATCAAGTGGGCACTCTTGGACTTCCAGACCGATACACCTGCAGGATCGGCACACATCTACACACTCGAATATGGCTTGGAGATAACACGTAGTGATTTCAATGGCCCGCTGATAGTCAATGAAGATGAGCATGCGATTACTATCGATACCGGGCGCTTGAACATCAGCTTCGACAAGGCCCGATTCGCGCCATTCGATAAGGTCTCTCTTGACAGCGGGCCATACATATCGAGCGCACAGCTGGTAGTCAATGGGACCGACGGAAAAGAATACCTCTCTACCAATGCAAGTCCCGATTCCATCGAAATCGAAGATTCTGGAACGATGTGTTGCATCGTGCGCGCGGAGGGGCATCACCTGTCAAGAGATGGGCGCAGCCTCCTCAAGTCCATCTTCCGTGTCCATGCGTATTCCGGGTTGCCTTTGATCCGGATCGACCACACGTTCGTAAATGACAACGTGGAAAAACCTTTCACCGACATCGACTCTATGTACCTCGATCTCGGGACTGCTTCAGGAGACAACCAGGAAACAGAGCTGATCCAGACGCACGACGATCGGTCGGTGGTGAAGGGGAAAGTCAGTGACGAGAGGTTAGATGGGAAAGTCAGTGTGGCCGGAATAAACGTGGAGGTAGTCGATTTCTGGCAGCAGTATCCCAAGAGCCTCAGGACTCACGGCGAAGGAATCCAAATCGGCATCTGTCCAGCCATCGGTGACTATGACTATCGTGTTGGAGGCGAGGAGGAATACAAACTCTACTTCTACCTGAAAGATAGCGTATACCGGCTTCGGGAGGGAGTCTCCAAGACACACACGATGTACATTGGAGAGTCGCTTCCGTCTCTGCCCACGCCGATGGCCCAGGCGCCTGTGGATTGGAACTGCAATAGCGGCGCCTTCGGGGAGGTCTCCCCAGGAAGTGACGGGCTGTTCCCCGAATATGAAAAGAGAGTTGCTGATTCGTTTTCCGGTTACCTGGAGAACCACGAGACCAGCCGCGAATATGGAATGCTGAATCACGGTGACTGGACTTTCGACAGCTACAAGGACTGGGGCAACAATGAGTACGACACTGCGTATGTGTTCTTCCTCCAATGGGCACGATCGGGGGACATGCGTTTCTTCGAAGAGGCGTGCCGTGCATCGATCCACCACCGGGACGTCGACACCTGCCATGCAGCCGAGGAAGCCCTGAGAATCGGCGGTGTCTATCGGCATCGCATAGGGCACACTGGCGACCACCACCCTGGTGGCTACGGCCTTATGGAGCGCGCCATCGCTACCGGAAACTTTCCTGCCACCAACCTTTGGGTGGACTCCGTCACCCCGCGGGAGCTGCGGGCGATATTGACGTGGGGCGGCGAGTTCACCATCAGTCATACGTGGATCGATGGGTTCATCCTCCACCATTTTCTGACAGGCGACCCACGGTCACTTGAAACCGCGCGGATGGTTGCGGACAGATACGATGGCCACTACACGCGCAATTACGACTTCGCCAACTGCCGCAACAACGGCTGGCACCTGGTCCTCACGATGGAGATGTACAAGGCAACGGGCGACGAATTCTACCTGAACGCAGGACGCGTTATCGTCGAGCGCACTCTTGAACGCCAGACCGAGGATGGCGGTTGGAGGCGCCTGCTCGTGCCCGCCCATTGTCGATGTGATCCTCCAAGGCACACCGGAAATGCGAGTTTCGCGGTCGGTATCTTACTGGTCGGGTTGAAGTCCTACCATCAGGCGACTGGAGACCCAAGGATTGCTGAGTCGATTGTACGTGCCGCTGACTTCTTGATAGATTCCACATGGCTGGAAGAAGCCCGCGGATTCCGGTCCACATCGTGTCCCCATACCAAGGTGTCGTCTGACAACTTCCAAAATGGGCTGGCAGGCATATGCTACGCTTGGCGGATCAGCCGCAAGCCGAGGTTCGAACACGTCCTGCGCCACGCGACTCCAAAGGCGATCGAAGCGCTGCACTCACATGGGCGGAGCCTTTCCAGCCAAATGCGCGCAGCACCGGAGGTGTTGTATACCGTCGGCCAGATTGAAGCTTAGGATGACGCCGACATCTTACGCCTGGGCGCGCGCCACGGGGTAGGGGAGGATTTCGCGCCAAGGAGGCTGCCTCACCCCCAGCCTCGCAGCCTGCGGACAGGGGAAAAAGGTCGCGCTCGAGCTATGCTCGTGAGGGTGATGTAAAGAGACGTCGGCGTTCTTTCAGCTCATCCAGCAGGGTATCGTAGTCTTTGCGGTCGATGGGCAGCGTCACCGGCTGCCCCCGGCAGCTCGAGTAGATGATGGCTGCCGCCAGCTCCAGCGACTTCACACCCTCTTCACCGGGCGCGGCAGGTTCCCGTTCCTCCATGATCGCGCGTGCAAAGTCCCCAATGGTGTCCGCGTGATTGGCGCTGGTGACAGCGAGGCTAAACGGCGCCTCAAACACGTCGGGCGTGGCGGCCGGGCCGCCCATGTCCGAGAACCGCCTCAGGCTCACATCAAGCTTATGGTACGTGATCTCGTCGTCCGTGAGTACCACCCCGCCTCGCTCACCCCAGAGCTCTATCCTGGTCTGTGAGGGCGCCTGCATCGTATTGCAATGGACCATACCCTGGGCGCCGCTCTCGTACTCCAGCAGCGCGCTGGCTGAATCCTCCACCTCGATGTCGTGCATCACCGTGGCCGCGTGCCCGAATACGACCTTCGGCATGCCTGCGAGCCACTGGAACAGGTCCAAGAAATGGATGCCCTGGTTTAAGAGAGCTCCTCCGCCCTCGCCGCTCCACGTGCCGCGCCAGGGCGCCGAGTCGTAGTACCCCTGGGTCCTCAACTTCGCCATCACTAGAGAGGTCCGGTAGAGCTCGCCCAGCGCCCCTTCTTCGACCATCTGGCGGATGCGTATGGCCTCGGGCCGAAAGCGGTTCTGGAACACGACGCCCAGCTTGAGCCCCGCCTGTCGCGCGGCCTTCACCATCTCGTCGGCCTCGGATGGGGTCGCCGCTATGGGCTTCTCGGTGAGGACGTGCTTGCCTGCCGCAAACGCCCGCAGTGCTATCGGAAGGTGAGAGGGGTGGGGTGTGGCGATGGTGATTGCGTCCACCTCGGGGTCGCCCAGCAGGTCGTCGAGCGCGGGACAGAATCTGGTGGCCAACTCTGTCGCCTGCTGATCGGCGACTCCAGCGTTCAGGTCGTGGATGGCGACGAGCCGAGCACTTGTTGACGCGGCTATCTCCCTGACGTGCTTGCGGCCGATTACACCCGATGGTCCGACCACTCCCAATCCTACTTTTTCCAACGTCCTGCCTCTGCAAAGGAACCCACTTTGATCTACGAACCTCGCGCACTATCGACAAACCCGGCGGCGTATTCCGGGAAGCAGACCCGGACCGGAGTAGGGCTGGTACTCAAGGCCGGCAGAGCTCCCGGAACAGCGCAGCGTAGTACTGCATGAACGTATCAGGCTCGCGGCTCTCCCCGCGGATTTCCGCGAGACAGAATCCTTCGTAGCCTGAGTCTTGCAGCCTCCAGAAGAGCTCCCTATAGGGGTATTCCGGGTTCCACAGGTCGTTAATATGGACCGACATGATCCACGGCTGGAGGAGCTGGAAGTACTCCCCCACCGACCCGTCCACAACGTCGGTCACATTGGAGTTCCAACACACCCCGACCTGTGGATGGTCCGCCACCTCCACAATGCGGCGGATGTGTGGAGGGTGCCGGGTCCCCTCGCCGTGGACCTCCAGCCAGATGGACACTGGCGTGCCCTCGGCGTGCTGTCCGCACTGGCGAATGGCCAGCCCTATCTGCTCCAGGGTCTTCTCCGTGGGCACCCCCAGGTCCTCGTGAAACCCGTTTGGGCGGACCTTCACACCCACGGCGCCGATATCCACGGCTAGGTCTAGGAACTGAGTCGTAAGTGCCACGTTGGCCTTGACTTCCTCCGCGTCCACCGAGTGGTATTCGCACGTGCTGCCCAGGCTGAGCTGGCTGATGCCGGAGTCCTGGAAGCGCCGCCTCACATCAGCGCGCTGCGCCGGGCTGAGGGACACCTCCACTCCATGGGCGTGAGTGGTCCGGAGCTCTACTGCCTCGAAGCCGGTCGCCTCGCACCGGGATATGATGGTCTCTATGTCCCAGCCCTTAGCGAGGTTGTAGGTTACCACTCCCAGATTCATAGGGACCACCTCGCGGGTGCAGCGTTGTGCGGCGGCTCAACTTTAGCCTGGAGAATCCTACCACCCCTTGCATCTGCCTGTCCAAGTGGTGTACTCGTTCAGTACATATGAGCCAGTGGAGAGGAGACCCAACTCGGATGGCACTGCTCAAGATACCCGGCCGGAGTGCGTCCGTCCAGGGAGTCAGGGCCTTCCATTGTTGAGATAGGGTCGTACCTTGCCGTTCGGCCTGAGCTTGTCGAAGGCCCCAATTGTGGTCGCTGATCTGCACAGGCCACAACCTGCTCAAACTGTTCCGCTTTGGGGTCAATCCGCACAGGAAAGTACGGGTCGATGGGCCAGCCCAACGCATCAGGAACTTTTGCCGAGGTAGTGAGCACGGCGCTATTCGCAAAGCTATCTGGGGGCCCGCCGGCGCAACCGCGGTCGTCAGGGCGACTGAACCGTGACGCACGTTGTGTCGGTGAGACGCTCACCATCGTACGTCGCGGACAGCACCACGCATACCTTATCGCCGGCATCATAGACCCTGTCGAAAGCGGACAGCGCTATTTTCATCGGATTGCCATCCACGATTTTAATGCTGATTGACACACCATCAGCATCCGGATACCAGAGGATTCTGGAGCCGCCGGCGGCGCTGCAGCTGCCGTCAAGGACGACGCTTCCCCCGAGCACTACGAGCACGTCCGGGCCCGCGTTGAGCCGCCCGGTCCCGGTGCAGGATTGCGTCGGTATTCCGCGCTGTTCGTCCGACCAGGGGCCGCTGGCGCCGAATTTGGTGGCCTCAACGCGCACCGTGTGGATTTCGTCCGCCGTCAAGCCGGAGATTGTGTACTCCGTACTTGTGCCCACCGGGGCCTCTCTATCCGTGCCGTAACTCGCGCCGCCGGATTTCCACTGCACTTTGTAGCCGCCGGCGCCGCTGGCCGCACGCCAGGACATCCGCAGCGACCCGGCCGCGCCCGTCACCTTCAGGCCGGTCACCTTCGGCAGCGCCGTCTCGTCATTATCTGCGACATTCACCGTGGCCGAGTTGGCCGCACCCGCTGCGTAGCCGCCTGCCGCGCCGGTGATGGTCGCGGTTACGGAGCCGTTGGCTTCATCGGTGTTGTCGTTGACCGTGGCCACGCGGTGGGTAGTCGTGGCGTCTCCGGCCCGGATGGTGGCCGTGGCCGCGCCAATGTCGGATGCCGCGGCAAAGTCGCCGCTCTGGGTGACGTTCAGGTTCACCGTCAGGTCGGACGCCGGCGCCGGGGATGCCGTCAGGACGAACTCAGCCTGCCCCCCTTCGGTGATGGGGGACGGCCCCGGCGCGATGCTGACGACTCTGGCGATAGCGTCGTCGTTGTCGTTGACCGTCACCGTGGCCGAGCTTGGCGTACCCGTTGCGTAGCCGCCTGCCGCGCCGGTGATGGTCGCGGTTACGGAGCCGTTGGCTTCATCGGTGTTGTCGTTGACCGTGGCCACGCGGTGGGTAGTCGTGGCGTCTCCGGCCCGGATGGTGGCCGTGGCCGCGCCAATGTCGGATGCCGCGGCAAAGTCGCCGCTCTGGGTGACGTTCAGGTTCACCGTCAGGTCGGACGCCGGCGCCGGGGATGCCGTCAGGACGAACTCAGCCTGCCCCCCTTCGGTGATGGGGGACGGCCCCGGCGCGATGCTGACGACTCTGGCGATAGCGTCGTCGTTGTCGTTGACCGTCACCGTGGCCGAGCTTGGCGTACCCGTTGCGTAGCCGCCTGCCGCGCCGGTGATGGTCGCGGTTACGGAGCCGTTGGCTTCATCGGTGTTGTCGTTGACCGTGGCCACGCGGTGGGTAGTCGTGGCGTCTCCGGCCCGGATGGTGGCCGTGGCCGCGCCAATGTCGGATGCCGCGGCAAAGTCGCCGCTCTGGGTGACGTTCAGGTTCACCGTCAGGTCGGACGCCGGCGCCGGGGATGCCGTCAGGACGAACTCGGCGTGCCCCCCTTCGGTGATGGGGGACGGCCCCGGCGCGATGCTGACGACCCTGGCGGAGGTTACCAATATGTCGAAATTGGCCGCTGCGCTGTCGAAAGCGGCCCGCCAGCGGTCGTTGTCGTGAACCCGGTAGGTCACTTGCAGGGCGCCTTCCCCGGTGGTGGTTCCGCTGAGCCGCCTGGTGGCGGCGTCGAAGGTGAGACCGAGGCCGTTGGCGCCGGGGAAAACCGACCCGTCCCGGTAGGTCAGGCTGTAGGCATAGGGGCCGCCGTCGCCGCTGCCGTCCACCGCCAGGGGCAGGATCTCGTCGACGGCTTGGCCAACCCCGAAGGTCAGGTCAGTCGGGGCGCTGGCGAACTGCGGCGCGGAGTTTAGCGGCATTGAAATCCGGAACCGGACGTCGGCGGCGTCGCTGTCCTGCTGGTTATTGTCGCCGTCGTGGACCCGATAGACCAGATTATAAATCTCGCCCCCAAACTGGTGAGATATCCCCAAGCGGGAGGTGTCCGGGTAGAAAATTACGATTCCAGTCGTTGGGCTCGCCTCGGTAATGGGCGTAAGGCCACCGGAATCGTCCTCCAGCAGCACCTCGTAGGCATATGGCGCGCCATTGCCGCTGCCCGCGTCGGCGGCCGGCAGGGTTATGTACTCAGTGGGGTACGGCCCGCTACGTACTACCGGGAACGAATAGTCCGGTATATCCGCTACGGTCGGCGGCCGGTCATCCTGGACGTTGGCCCTGACCGTCCGGGTCGCGACGACCAAGTCCCGGGAGAAGGGGACGTTCATGTGAACGCCTTCGAAGTGTTCGGTGAAGGTGAGAGTGGCTTCGTGAATGCCGAGGGCCAGGTTGGCCGCTTCCGGGGTGAGGGCAAGTTCCACCGGATTTTCCGAGCCGGCCATCGGCCCTTCGGAGCCGGGGGTTGCCCGGAGCCAGGGCCGGCCGATGCTCTGGTCGATGCTGATGGTATAGCGCGTGGGTTCGCTGATGTGCTTGACCACGGTCCAGGGACGGCACTGGCCTTGGTCGCAGGGGAAGGGCGCTCCCCGGTTGAGGTTAATCTCGTAGGGCTCCGGCGTGTCGGAAACCGGGTCGCTGCCGGTGACTTCCAGATGACCGGGCAGCACTTTAATCCGCAAGCGGTAACAGGCGCAGTCCTCCGGGCCGAGCGAGCCGTCCGTGTCATGGACCTGAAAAATGACCTCGTGAGTGGCCGCCTCCACCGGAGTGCCCGTGACGAAGGGTTCGAAGCTCTGTGTATCTTCATGGTAGTTGACGCCAAAGGTAAGGCCGTTGGTGTCGAAGTCAGCGCCGTCGTCCGAGTTGACCAGGGCAAAATCGTAAATCGGGCCGTTGCCGCTGCCTTTGAGAACATGGGGCAGGCCCCAAACGCCCTCTTCGCCGACAAAACCAATCAGGTCCGGCAGCGGGGTCGGTTCGGCAAGCCGGGGCGGTGTATCCTCGTCATTGTCCCGGATCGTGACGGTAATCTGGCGTTGATAGCGCGCGTCTCCGTAGTCTTCGTAGTTCGCCGAGTTGGAGCCTGCTTGTTTCTGGACGAGGGTGAGGCGACTGGACGTGCCAAGAGACTCCAGATTGACGTGGAACTTTTCGGGGCCCTCCGGTATTTGGTCACCTGCCACTATCAGCGTGAAACTTTTGGATGTATCGCCGATACCATAGGAGATAGTTCCGGTATTCGGTACGAAATCGGTTTCCCTCGGGGTGAATTCGGAGAGCAGCGGGCAGTCGTGGCCGAGCCGGCAGCGCGCGCCGGTCGTGGCGGCGTTATCGGTGGTGTCGGACGGAAGGGCCACGGCGGATACTCTGACTTGTCCGGCGCTCTGCATGGCTGGGACGGCGGTTATCCTCACTTCCGCCGGGCCTTCCGGCGCCGTCACATCGTCCACGGTCAGCACCACCTCCTGAACTCCTGACCTGGACCAGGCACTGGTTTCCGTAACCCCAGTGGTTTCATGGACCTTAATGGCCTGCACTTGCACCTCGTAGGGGATGGGAAGCCAGGGAACGTTCGGTATGACGGCATGTGAAACGTCACTGCTGGGGTCGCTGGAGGGAGTTTCCCTACTCAAAGCGTACTCTTGCCAGCCCTGCCCTTCGTTCAACTCCCCATCGGTGCCGTCCAGATACGGGCGATAGCGCAGTTTGAACTTGATGAGGTGGTCCGCATGGTTGTTCCAGTAATTGCTCCAATCGACATGGAGGCTCCGCTGGCCCATTTCGTTGTAATGCGCGCGCACTTCAATACTACTGGGCACTATGAGATACTGCTGCTGCTGGCTGCTGACTCTATTCGTCGAGCCGTCTGGTCCGGGGAGGGGGGCGGTATTGCCGGTGTGCGCCGGGTTGGCCGCAACCAGGGCCAGGCAAGCGCAGAAGAGTATGAGTATGGCGGTCAGAATCCAGCGGTTCGTATTGGTTGGTCCAGTCATCGTAGTGCCTCACGAGGTAGTCCGTCATCAAAACCTAGTATCCCCAGATTCCCCACCTCCACATTCGGCGCCATATCTATCAGCCATCACCCCGTAGGGGCTGGTTTCAAACCAGCCCTCCCCTTGCCATTAGGGCGTCGCCGCCATTTAGGTGGGGGATTTGGGGTATCCTTGGCACAGTTCGCAGGGTCTTTCGGTGTCATTGCGAGGAGGGCAGCGACACAAAGAAACCAACCGGAGTGGCCTGTATATTTTACCGAGGTGAAAGAAATAGTGAAAGTTCTTGATTTCATCAAGTTTGGTGGAGATAGGGGGACTCGAACCCCCAACCTCGGCATTGCGAACGCCGCGCTCTCCCAGTTGAGCTATATCCCCACGCCCGGTCGATTATAGCGCGGACAGGCGCCGCTCGCATAGAGACGAAAGCCAATCCTATTCATTCGCGCCGGCCGGGACTATGACGAACCATTTGGCTGGCTGATTGGAGCCAACGGACGGATTCGAACCGTCGACCTGCGGTTTACGAAACCGCTGCTCTACCTCTGAGCTACGTTGGCTGGTCGGGCCATCACTAGAATTGTAGCACGACGGCCCTTGCCCGGCCTCTACGCACTGAACCTCGGCCGCCTCGGAGAGCGGTCGCGCAGCAAGTAAGTGTTGTTGCCCTTCAGGGGCAGCTCGACCCGCGCGCCGCCGCGGAGGTGCGACTCGATGCTGGCGAATATGAGCTCCGTGCCGGCGTGGGCGGCTCTTGCCCCGCCCTTGGGCGGCTCGCCGGTGTCGAGGGAGTTCACGAGGTCCTCGACCAGGCGCAGGTTGGAGCTGTACCGCCGGAAGCGCGGGAACCGGCCCGCGACCACCGTGGGCGAGTCCCTGTATCCCGGAGGGCCCTGCTCACGAATCCTGTACTTGGACCCGGCCCACGCCGTCAGGGTACCCTTCTCGCACGACGCTTCCCACTCCACTTCGTGGGGGGAGAGGACCGCGTAGGCAGTGACGTCGTTCTCGAACTGGATTACCCCGTGGGACACAGGGTCTTCCGTGAGTCTGTCCCCATCGATCTCCCAGCTACCCTCGACCAGGCTCATCTGGACACAGGTCGCCCGAGCGTCGCCGTTGAGGTAGAGCAGGTTGTCGTAGTGGTGGCTTGCGCCGTTGAAGAGGCTGCTGGCGCTGAACACGACGGTCTTCAGGTCGCCTATGCGGCCGCTCTCGATCACGTCACGCATCTTGACGAAGCCGGGGTGCCACCGCCGCTGGGTCCCCAGGTTCAGCACAGCGCCGTTGCGCTCGCACGCCTCCAGGATGGCGTCGGCCTCGGCCATCGACGCTGACAGGGCCTTCTCCGCGTAGATTGCCTTCGCGCCGTGCTCGACGGCGTAGATCACGATCTCGGCCCGGTGCTCCGGCTGCGTGGCTACGCTGACGATGTCGGGCTGCTCCCTGTCGATCAACTCCTTATAGTCGGTGTACTGCCGCTCCTTGGGGATGTCGAACTGGTTGCCGACCTCCTCCATCACCTCAGGCCGGATGTCGGAGCACGCCGCAAGATGGGTCCTCGGGCATGCGTAGAAGACGGCCGTATGAGCATACGGCGGAACGTGGCCCGGCGCTCCTACCACCTCGTTGTCGATGAACGCGCCCATCCTGCTGCAGCCTATCACCGCCGCCTTGTAGGTCTTCATGCGAATCACCCCTCCGTTGTGTGTTCCTTCAGTCTTCACGGGACCTGAGCATGGTACTGTCCATCAGGCCGTGAGCCCCATCCCTTCGCCGGGCTCAATTTTCCCCTTCAGGAGACCCCTACACCCCCGCCCTTCTGGATTCCGGCCTTCGCCGGAATGACAGGCTGTGCATAGCTCTGAGGGAAGAGGCTAGTACCGTTTCCAGGTAGTTTTGGCGAACGTCCAGCCCCCCGCCCCTCTGGGTTCCCGCTTTCGCGGGAATGACGACAATCCGAGGGTTCTGTCATATTTAGATTGAAGCAGTACTAGTCCTGTCTCTCGAAGCGCGGCTGCTTGGCGGGCATGCCGCGCTCCATGCGGATCGTGCTGCCCTCGAGCGGCAGGTCCACCCGCGCGCCGCTCCTCAGGTGCGACTCTATCACGGCGAATATGAGCTCGGTGCTGGCCCGGGCCACGCGCGCGCCGCAGCGCGAAGGCTCCCCCGTGTCCAGGGAATGAACCAGGTCCTCGACAAGCGAGAGGGTCGAGCTCTTCCACTCGTACTCAGGGAAGTCGCCCATGACCAGCCTCGACCGGCCTTTATGGTCCGGCTCGCCGCGCTCCCGGAGCTGCCATTCCTCGCCGTTCGACAGCGCAGTCAACACGCCGCCTTCGCACACGGCCTCCCACTCAGCTCGTCTGACACCCGTATTGAGAGCATAGCCCGTCACGCCGTTCTCGAACTCGATGATGCCCTCGCCGATCGGGTCTATCGATATCTTGCCGTCGCCAATGGCATGGTCGGCGTCCCGGAGCAGCCCCTGCACCCACAGTGCTGGATGGTCGCTGTTGAGCCGCATGATCAGGTCGAAGGAGTGGCTTGCGCCGTTGAAGAGCGAGTTCGTTCCGTAGATGGTGAGCGACCTCAGGGGTCCCAGTCTGCCGCTGTCGATGATCTCCTTCATCACGTCGAAGCCCCTGTCCCACCGCCGGTTAGTCCCCAGGTTGAAGAAGACGCCGTTGCTCTCGCACGCCTCCACCATTGCGTCGGCGTCGGCCATGGAGGCGGCCATCGCCTTCTCCGCGTATATGGCCTTCGCGCCGTTGTTTGCTACGTAGCAGACGATTCCCGCCCGGGGCTCCGGCTGGGTGGCCACGCTGACGATGTCGGGCTGCTCCCGCTCCATCATCTCCCTGTAGTCGGTGTACTGGCGCTCTGTGGGGATGCCATAGCGCTCGCCCACCTGAGCCATGACCTCGGGCCTGAGATCGGCGCAGGCCACCAGCTCCGTCCTGTCGCACGCCTCGTACCCGGCCGCATGGGAATAGGGATACCTCCCCGCGGGGACCTCGTTGTCGATGAACGCGCCCATCCTGCTGCATCCGATCAGCGCCGCCTTGTAAGTCTTCATGTCCCTACCTTTCGTGACATACCAGTCCAGGTCCAACTCATCTGCCCAATGCCACAGCTGGTCAGCGCGGAAATTCCTCCGGTCCAGAGGGCGGGCAGATGTGTTCCGCGAAGGTAGCAGAGATGTCGAGACTTATTCAAGCCACTCGCGCAGGTTTTGATGCGAGTCTGCCGACCGATATTGCAGAGGCGCGAGAGAGAGGTTGCTACTCCACGATTGGCTGAGCGATGATCCACAGGCTGCTCGCGGTGTATAGCACCATCAGGGCGAGCATCGCGTACTGACCCCGCAACGCCGCCGCCCGGCTTACCGGCCTACCCAGGGAGACCACATGGGCCACATACACAGACGCGATGTGCCCGAGTACGATGGCCGCTACGGACATGTACCAGACAGCCTGCGCGCCGATCAGCTCGAGGTCCAGCATGTAGCCCGACGTGCCCAGGAGATTCCAGCCCAATCCGAAGGGGTCGGACGCCAGCGGGATGATGAGCTGGCCCTGGATCAGCAGGTAGCCGATGAAGTGGGCCAGGTTGTAGGCCAGGGCGATCGGCACCAGTGAGAGGACGAACACCCTGGCGATCGTGACGACCTCGGCGTGTTCGCCCGACGCCTGCCGGATGCCCCAGGAGAATGCGAGGTACACGGCGGCGAACCCCGCCACCACGGCCGCGATACCGATCGTGTCGATTACGCCGAGAGCGTCCGTGTTGAGGGCCGACGCCGTCGAGTAGAAGGCGTTCTGCACGCTGCGCCACAGCTGCGTCTCCGAGAGCCCGTCGAAGGTGACGCTGGCGAGCATCAGCACCACGAACGCCGCCCCCGAGGTCGACAGCCGCCCCGGCAGAGTCAGTCCCACCGCGTAGGGACGAAGGTTCACCTCCCTCGCAGCCCCCATGCCTCCAGCCACCTGGAAGCACTCGAGGCAGTCTACGCAGTCACCCTCGTGCGGCTCGCAGCCGCAGCTGCACGACCTGCAGACACGGCTCTCGGGCACCCGCATCTCAGTCGGGGAGAAGCGGGCGAAGAAGGCGAACAACACCGAGAATACCTCGCAGTTGCGGAGCCATACGTGCTTGCCGAACAGTATCATGCCTGCCCAGGTGACCAGCGAGTAGAGCACGATGAGGACCGTGAGGTTCAGAGGGGCCGCCGCGCTGGGGTAGACATTCTCCAGCCATACGAACACCAGGAACAGAATGCCCGCGGGCCACGCGTCCCATCCCCGTGGATAGAGGAACATCGGCCCGCTGGGGGTACCCGCAATCCTCTCCGCCCACTCGAATACGGTCCTCCAGGGGTTGACGACCACCCAGAAGTTGCCAAGCAGCGCCGCCAGGTATCCCATACCAACCCAGAAGATGATCCAGACGAACGTCGGCGATATGTTCTCGAGGGGGCGGTTCGTGCCGATCAGCCCGGCCACGACTAGGAGCAGCAGTACGATCGCTCCCAGAGACCGCAGGAACGCGATCAGCACCCGGCTCGACAGGACGGGCCCGACCAGGGGAACCCTCAGCAGGTTGCGACGGGGATACGAGACCTGGCCCGAGCCGCCCCGGACGAACACCGACAGTATGACGAACGAGGCCGCAACTGTCGCTGCCGCGCCGACCAGGAACAGATTCAGGGGCAGGGGCAGGTCGTAACGTTCGCCGAAGCCGTGGGCGTGCGCCGTCCCGGCTGTCAGCGCCGAAACCGCGCCCACGCAGCCCAGGACTATGGCGAGGCGGAGCAATCTCATGCTACTGGAGCGATTGTACGCCCTGCCGGGCTGGCGCCACAACGAGCCAATGGAGACGGAAGTGGCGCCAGTTAGACGTCAGGGCTATTCCTCGAACGTCCTGATGTAATTGACCACGTGCCATATTTCGTCGTCCGTAAGCCTTTCGCCCAGCGCCGCCATGGCAGTCCCGGGCACTCCCTTGCTAACGAAGCCGTAGAGCTCGGCGTCGGAGTGCAGCGGTACATGGACGACGAGGTTTCCGGGCGGCGGGTCGAGCGCCATACCGGCGGGACCGTCGCCCAGTCCTGTCTCACCGTGGCACGCCAGGCAGGTGTCGGCGTAGACCTGTGCGCCTATGCGCAGCGATTCAGCGTCGGGCGGGAAGGGGTTTCGTGAAACGGCCCCGGAGGGCCCGATTAGCTCGTTGTTGAACAGCAGCGCCACGCCGGCGAATAGGCCAAGGACGCCGGGTGTCATCACCCCGGCGCCGCGGAGGGTGAGCAGCCCGCCAAGGGGCATCCCGGTCGCCAGGAACACCACGCCCAGCACGATCAGCCCCGCGCCTAGCAGCACCCGTCCCCTCTCCGACGAAGGAGCAATGCTGCCGCTTCCGCCGGCGCCTACCTCGAACCGGAAGCCTGTCCGTGCATCGAAGGCGTCCGGGCGGCTGACCACCATCTCGGCCTGCCAGGCCCCGGCTATGCTGAACCGCCCCTCCTCCGCTACGTAGACGCCTCCGCCCACCGGAGCAGCCTGGAGTACCTGCTCTCCGAGGTCGTCGTCCAGGTAGCTGATTCGCACGCTGACTTCTGACGCGTTGTCGATGGGCTTTCCAAGACGGTCTGCTAGTGCCACCTCGAAGCGGTTCAGGCCCACTGTGCCCGGCTCGATCTTCAGCGCCATGTCAGTACCCTCGACCGTCTCCAAGAAACCGATGGAATCCGGAAGACCGAGGCCCTCCCTAGATGCCACCTGGCGCGCGGGTTCGAGGGCAGTCAGGAAGCCTACGGTTAGTACGACAAGGACGGCCAGTACGACCTCCGCGGCGACCAGCCTGCGCAGCAACCGGGCAGCCGAGTCGTCTCCGGCTAGCCTGGGCCTCACCCACAGCAGGTTGACCGCGCCCAGGAGCAGGAGCCCAATCGCGAGTGCGATCTTGGCCCGGAGCGCGACGCCGTAAGGCGACGCCAGAGCGTCCACTATCGTCACCTGCGCCCACGCGCCGTACAGGCCCGTGACCACGAGGGTTGCGACGCTGAGCCCAGCCATGACGGAGAACCTTGGCACCACCGCGGCAAGCACCCTGCGCCTCTGCGGGCCCGCGAGCACGGTGACGGTGGTTGCCGCCAGCAGCAACAGCCCCGCCAGACCGCCGACCCATACGGACGCCGCCGCCATGTGGAGCAGGTCGTTCGCCACCGCAGGCCCTCGAATGCCCACCGTAGCCGCAGCGTGGCTCGTCAGGCTCAGGGTCGCCATCAGCCCGACCCCAATGCCCAGCGAGGGCAGGTCCAGGGGGGGGCCCGAGCCGTATCGCCGGGCCTGGGCGAACATTACGCCTGCCATGGCAGCGGCGAGGCCCATGCGCCATATCCACATCCGCCCCCAGTCGGTCTCCGCCAGCACAGTCCCGACCGACCCCCGGAGCACCGAGAGTATGGACTGTTCGTAAATGGCGGAGGCCTGCATGACAAGCTGGACAGCAGACGCCAGTATCAGCAGGCCCAGCGCCGCGGCCCTCAGCCTGGTTGAGTGGAGCTCCCAGAGCCGCCGCAGCCTGTCATTGGATCCTCTTCTCCTGAGGACAGGCCCGGCTACCACTAGCTCGAAGCTCGCGGCGCCCGCAACGACGAGTACGCCCAGGAGCACCAGCCACCGCACGACCGGCTCGGCGGGCGACTGGAACAGCGGCTCATCGCTTTCAATCGCCGCAGCCTCGCCGCTGGGCTCACCGACCGAGAATACGAAAGAGCCGCGGACGCGGTGGCCGTCGACCGTCGAGACGTTCTTCCACCCGACGGTGTACGTCCCATCTGCCAACGCGCCCAGGGAGACGGACATGACGACGGGATTGATCGGGTCGACGATGCTGTCGCCCTTGTCGACCCTTGCGCCGAAGGAGTCGAGGATCCGGATATCGCTGAACGACGGCTCCAGCGGCTCTGTGAATCGTATGACGACCCGGTCGGGGGCCTCTCCCAGGATCGAGTCCGGCGCCGGGTCGGCGCTGTCGACGTTAGCATGAGCGAGAACGGCGCTCCCATGCGAGAAGAACGTCAGCAATAGGAGCGCAGCCGCAACCGCGCCGACCCTGGCTCCTGACACTTCCTACTCTCTCCGCAGGCCTACTGCCAGGCCAGCAGCCCCGGTGCCTATACCCAGCACGCCGAGGACTATGCCGACGATGCCGAGCATCCTGGCTGCGGAGGCGCTGTCGGAGGCCTCTATGGCCGCGTCCTGCGCCCCCTCAGCCGAGGACTGGGCGCCGCGTACGGCCCCCTCTATTTCACGGACCGTGGCCCGTCTCTCGGGGAACTGCAGGTCTCCGGCGGGATTCACTCTGCTAAACGTGTTGGGGCCTGACTCGAACGTCTCGTCGACCTGGTTGCCCTCCACAGCGCCGAAGAAGCGGAACCTGTATTCCCCCGACGCGGTTGGGATCAGGTCTGCCCTGTAGTGGCCGGGCTCGCCAAACACTGCGTTCAGCTGCATCGACTTCGTGACGCCGCTCCCAAGGTGAGTCACCTCGACCTGTAGGGTCTGCTCCAGCCCCTCGACCGGTACGAGCTCAGCGTGGTCGTGGCCCGTGACTCCTACGGAGCTCGTTCCGCCATGCTGGCCAGCGCTCGTGTCCTGTCCCTGGGAAGCCGCACTTTTCTCCACCTTCAAATCGGCGCCATTGGCCATCCCTTCCAATGCAGGCTCAACTGCGAACCCAACCGTGAACTGGTACCCTCCTACAGCCCTGTGTTCGTGGGCAGACACCGCCGCCGCGAACCCCAGGACTGCAGCCAGTGCGGCAATGGCAAGCAGGGTGGCTTTAGTTGCAAGCGAGTTCATTCGTAGCTCCTTTCCGTAAAGATTCTTGGCGGCAGGCAACGCAGGCCAACGGACTACTGCCCGCCGGCGCGGCTGCCGCGGCTCGGATGAGGAAAGAAACTAGACTCGGGGCGGCTGTGTGGGTGGCGCGATAAAGCTCTGCTGACGCAGAGTGCCGTACGGGTATGTGTAGAAGGAAGGAGGAGTTTCGTTAGGGTCGGGGAACGAGAGCGCGGTCTGCGTAGCCGCGCTGGATACATAAGCATGCCCGACTACGGCGCCGCTGTAAGCGGCGATTACAACCACGCCTCCATCATCTCCCTCGTTCTCCGTCGAAGAGGCCTTGGAGTGATCGTGGTCATGATGGAGCTCGTGGTGGTGCAGGTGATCGGGAAACACCGCACCGACGTGTACGTGGCCGTGCCCAGGCTGCCTGCCAGCATAGTGATGATCGAGCATGGGGCCGAGGCCTGGCAGCAGTGCAACCGTTGCGGCGGCTGCTACCCAGGCGACCCCCGCAGCCACACGTCGGATGGACGTTAGTCTCATGACTGGATTATAGCCGACGGAACGGCCCTACTGCGAGGAAGCTGCGTTCCTCCGTTGCCGGAAGTACGCCCGCACCGACAGTCCCAGGACGGTCACGAGGCCCAAGAGTACGGCCAGTATAGCTATCCCCCCGAAAGGACTGGACTCCATGACCTCCAAGGTGAACGTTGTCTCAGCCGTGCCTGGAGCTGCCTCTATCAGGACCTTGAATGTCCACAATCCCAGCTCGTCCACCGACGTATTGAACTCATAGTAGGTCGGCTCACGCAGGTTTCTCTCAGCTGCGAGCGGGCCTATCTCCCCTGTGTTGTCTCCGGGCCCTTCGCCGCTCATCACGACCAGCCCGTCGAGCACGTAGTCGTCGGTTGCCGTCTCTCTTACCGTCACCGTGAGATGGATGTTCCCTACGACCGGCGCGTCGGGAATAGTTCCGAGGGATACCTGGTAGGGGCCGGCCCGCTGCGTGTCGAATCGCACGACCCTGCCGTTTGCCGATACCTGCGGGGCAACCGCCATGAGCAGGATGACAACGACGACCAGGGGCGGCGCGATTCTGGCGAGAGTCGGCACGAGTCCAGGCAGTCAGCCCGTCCGTGGCCCCTGCAGCATGTAGTAGGTCATGGACTGCAGGGACAGCACAGGATCGATATTCCTCAGGATGACGCCGTCCGCGACGTGGGGAGCAACCGGTGCGTAGTTCAATATGCCCCGGATACCCGCCCCGACGAGCCTGTCGATGACCGACTGCGCCTGGGAGGACGGGACCGCCACGATGCCGATCGTGATCTCCGACGCGTCCACAGCCCCGTCCAGCTCGGACATCGGCCTTACGGGTATGTCGCGGACCCGCTTCCCCGCCAGCCCGGGGTCGCTGTCGAAGGCCGCTACTATGCTGAAACCCGCCGGAGCGAAGCCTGGATAGTCGATTATCGCCTGTCCAAGATTCCCCACTCCAACCAGGCAGGCTGTCCAGCTCCTGTCCAGCCCCAGGATGCGGCGCAGCTCGTCCCTGAGGTATGGGACGCTGTAGCCCTGGCCCTGCTTTCCGAACTTACCCAGGTAGCTGAGGTCCTTCCGTACTTGGGCTGGCGCTATGCGAATGAGCCGCCCCAGGGTCCTGGAGTCCACGACCTGGTTTCCGGCGTCGAGCAGCTGGGACAGGGCCCTGACGTACATGGGAAGTCTGAGTATGACTACGTCGGAGACCTCCGAAAGGGCCACGGGCTTTAGGCTGCGTGCGTTTGCCATTGCGCTGGCAGTATACCCTTGCACAGCCTCCATGTGAATCAAGCCGGCCATGTCGTACAGCCTGCGCGACTCCTGCGAGTCATTGACACTCCGAGGGTCTGAATGCTAAAATCAGCTACGATTTGGCAAGGTGCCGCTCGCCGCGGGCCCGGTGAGCAGCAACGCTCTCCGGGTGCCCTACCAACAGAGACTCTAGCTCGTAGTGCGCCGGGAGACCATTTGGAATGGTGTCTGAGAACAAGGTAGAGCTCAACAAGGGCCTCAGAAGCGGCTACTACGACCGGACTGAGTCGAGCCTCATAGTCCCAAAGCCCGGCAAGCTCCTGTACCGCGGCTACAACATCGACGATCTGGCCCGGCACTCCACCTTCGAAGAGACCACTTACCTCCTCCTCTACGGCTCCCTCCCGTCGCCTTCCCAATGCGACGAGATCACAGCGAAGCTTGCGTCCCTGCGCGGCCTGCCCAGCCAGGTACTGGAGACGATATCGGTCTATAGGGACTCCCATCCGATGGACGCGCTCCGCGCCGCAGTCTCCGCGATGAGCATTTCCGACCCCGACAAAGAGGACAAATCCCCGGAAGCCATCCTGGACAAGGGCATAAGAATGGTTGCAGCCGCGCCGTCGATGGTCGCCGCGCACCACCGGCTCAGGAGCGGACTGGATCCCGTCGAGCCCGACGAGAGCCTCACACATGCTGCCAGCTTCCTTCACATCCTGTTTGGTGAGCATCCGGACCCGGAGGACGCCAGGCTAATCGACAAGGACCTGTTGCTCCATGCCGAGCATGGAAGCAACGCATCCACGTTCGCTGGCCGGGTGGCTGCGTCCACAGGCGCCGACTTCTACTCCGCCATGACATCGGCAGTGGCCGTCCTCAAAGGCCCGAAGCACGGGGGCGCCGCGGAGGCCGTCATCCGCATGGCCCACGACGTCGGCAGCGAGGAGAATGCCGAGGCGTACGTCGAGTCGGTGATTGGGAACAGGGGCAGAATCCCTGGGTTCGGGCATCCGGTCTACCAGGACATCGACCCCCGCTCCGTCCATCTGAGGGCCGACGCCAAGGCTCTCGGAGAGCGTAAAGGGCAGCCCAAGTGGTTCGCCATCATAGAAGCTGTCGCGAACAGCCATGCCATGCGCAGGCGCGCCAAGCTCGGCATCAACCCGAACGTCGACCTGTGGTCCGGCGCCATCTACTCCCTGCTCAACATCCCGGAGGACCTGTTCGTACCTCTGTTTGCGATAGGCAGGTTCCCCGGGTGGACTCTCCACCTCCTGGAGCAGTACGCATCCAGGGACATCCTCCGCCCCAGGCTCTACTACAGCGGCCCGAAGGACCTCGAATACGTGCCTATGGACCAGCGACAATGACACCAAGCCGGAAGCTCGATCAAGGGGCAGGCCCGGCTGGAGAGGGACGGAAGTGACGAATAACGGGGAGCCAGCATCGGACTGCCGCCACGAGTGGCTTATAGACAGCCCCAACGGGCCGACCAGCCGGGGTGTTTGCATGAACTGTGGGGAGAAGAGTGAATTCAAGAACTCTATGCCCATCTCAGGCTGGGACAGGTCGGGGGGCCACGCCCGGAGGGCAAAGCAGACCCGGACTTAGACCTTCGGACTACCTGTTACAGAACGGCACAAGGGGCGCCAAACAGTACCGGCGGCCCTTCCGCTTCAGGCTTGCATCGTTGAGATGATCAGCGCACCGGCGTCGGCCCCTCGCACACTCAAATGACGTCGGACGCCGAGGCCGAGATACGAGCCCGCATCTCCCAGCGTGACAGGATTACTTTCGCCGAATTCATGGAGCTCGCCCTCTACCACACCACAGGTGGGTACTACCGCCGGGGCGGGGCCGTGGGCCCATCTGGCGACTACTACACCAGCCCATCCGCCCATCCCGCCTTTGGTGCGCTCCTGGCCATTCACATTCGATACATGTGGGATGCTCTCGGCAGGCCTGCGCGCTTCCATGTCGTGGAGCTGGGCGCGGGCGACGGGCGACTGGCGGCCGACATCACCAGTCACGCCGCCTCCCTCGAACCCGGCTTCGCCTCGGCCTTGCGATATGTCGCCGTAGACAGATCGCTGGGGGACTCAGCTGCCGATCATGCGGCTGCCTCTGGAACGCCGCTGCTTTTCGACAGCATGCGGTCCGAAGGGGCTCCCATGGATGGCGTCGAGGGATGCTTCATCTCGAACGAGCTCGTCGACGCGTTTCCGGTACACCGCTTCCTGGTCGACGACGGCATCCTGGAGCTGTACGTGACCGAGAGAGACGGCAGGCTCGTAGAGATACCCGGCGAGCCCTCGACACCCGATCTGGCCGGCCGCCTGGACCGGCTGCCCCACGACCTTCCACCCGGCTACTGCGGCGAGGTCAATCTCGCCATCGGCCCATGGATGATCGAGATCGGCGAGGCATTGAAGCGCGGCTTCGTCGTGACAATCGACTACGGCGATATAGACCTCGACCTCTACTCCCCAAAGCGGCGATCGGGCACTCTACAGACGTACCGCGGCCACTCCCCGGGGATGGGACCACTTACGCAGATCGGACTCCAGGACATCACCAGCCACGCCGACTTCTCGTCCATAGCGTACGAGGGACGACAATGCGGTCTCGACACCATCGGCCTCCTTACGCAGACCAAATATCTCCGCAGGCTTGGGTTGGGATCGTGGGTCCGGGCAATCAGGACTATGCCGCTGGGTCAGCAGGAGATGCAGGCCAACACAATGGCGATGCGCCACCTTATCGACCCGTCGGGCCTGGGCAACTTCAAGGTACTCGTGCAGGAGAAGGGCACGGGAGTCGACGACATCGAAGCGCTCATGCCCGACCTCGAGAGGGATGACCTCGGCAAACCGCCTCTGCTCAGCCGCGAGCACATGCCCCTCATGGAGGGCAGTTATGCCCATGCCGCCTGGCAACCCACCTGGTCGGACCTGGGGGGCAACTCTTCGGATCAGTCTCCCTGAACCTGGCTGGGTGGACGCGGCTCGCACTTGCGCGCAGTCGTGATGAAGCCCGTGTGAGCGACCATCCTCTGCGCAGGACGCACGCTGCGACCTCCAGCCGACCAGGGCCTCACGAGCACCTCGACCGTCTCGATGAGCTCGAACCGGCGGTCGGCCCTCAGCGCCAACGTCAGGTCCTGGAACTGCAGCACCGTCGGCAGGAAGCTGACGAATATGCCTCCTGGCGCCATTGCGTCGCCTGCGTGAGGCACTACATCCCATGGCTCCGGCAGATCTAGCACGACCCTGTCGAGGTCTCGCTCTTCGATCTCTTCCGACACGTCCCCCAGCCTGAACGTAAGCTGCGGGTGATCGGGCAGCGCCGCCGCAACGTTCGCCTTCGCGCGTGCGATCATGTCACGACGCACATCGTAAGAGACGACCCTGCCTTCCCTCCCAACCGCCCGTGCCAGCAGCAGGGTGATCGCCCCAGATCCCGAGCCGGCCTCAAGTATGCTCAGCCCGGGATATATGTCGCCAAGGGTCAGGATCGCGCCCATGTCCTTGGGGTAGACCACGGTTGCGATCCTCGGCATGAGGCGCGTGTAGTCGGCCGCGGTCGGCTTCAGCGCGAGCACGATGTGCCCTCGCGATGTCGATACGCGCAGCCCCTCGTCGCGGCCAATGATGTCGTCGTGGGCGACGTTGCCCAGGTGGGTGCTGAAGAGCGCCGCTTCCTCCAGCGTGATCAGATAGAGCCTGCCACGTTTGTCGACCATCATGCAGGGGTCGGCTACTTGGAACAAGCTAGAGCACCATTGTCAGACCGGCTCTGGATATCACTCCGATTCGCCCTCCGCTGCAATCCTGTCCACCTCTGCGAGCACCTCGGCAACGTCCAGATCAGACTCGGTCAGTCCCTGGCCCGTCGGGCCGGGGAGCCGGACGCTCCCGTAAGTGCGCGCGAACCGCACGATTCCGCTCTTGTCTACAATCACGACGGCGCGAAGGGAAGCCCCTCTCTCCTCATCGAACAGGCCGTAGGACTTCGTCATCCCGCCGTGGGGATGGAAGTCGCTCAGCAGCGTAACTGGGTACGAGTTAGACGGCCCCAGCGATACGTTGTACGCGGCCAGGCCCGGCCTGGGGTCGCAGCTAACACCCAGCACCTGGGTGTCTCTCGCCATGAATTTCGAGTTATACTCTCGAAACTCGGCGATCTGGCTCGTTCAGTTGTCGGTGAAGGCGAAGACGAAGAAGGAGAGAACGACGTTCTTCCTGCCCCGAAAATCGCTCAACGAGACCTGCCGCCTGTTATGGTCGGTTAGCGTGAAGTCAGGGGCCTGCCGGCCCACCTCGATCATATCCAACCTCTGCATTCTGGAGTGGCCGGATTATATCACCCGGCAGCCATAGCCACAGGAGAATCTGATGAAGGTACTGGTAATGGGGGCCGGGGGAGTCGGCGGGTACTACGCCGGCGTACTGAGCAGGGACGGGCATGACGTAACCGTCGTGGCTCGTGGAGAGCACCTCGATGCCATCTCGAGGGACGGGCTGCGGGTGGAGAGCCTGCACTCGGGCAACTTCACCGTGCGCCCTGCCGTTACTGAGCGTCCCGGAAAAGAGGATACACCCGACTTGGTACTCTTCTGCGTGAAGGGCTACGACAACGAGACGGCCGTCGAGCTGATCAGGCCGGCGGTCGGCCCGGATACGTCGGTCCTCACCCTGCAGAACGGCATCGGCATCGGCGACCAGCTCGCCGCGACCCTGGGGGCCGACAGGATACTTCTCGGCGCGACCTACATCAACGGGGACAAGAAAGGCCCTGGCGTCGTGACGGAGACGGGCAAGTCGCCGCTCGTGGTGTTCGGGGAGCAGGGCGGGCGGATCACGGCCCGTGCGGAGCGGATCCGGGACGCCCTGGCCGGGGCAGGCGTACTGGTCGAGCTCTCCCGCAACGTCGAAAAGGCGCTGTGGGAGAAACTGGTGTACATCTGTGGGTGGAGCGGCATGATCTGCGTCACTAGGACTTTCTTCCCCGAGATACTGGAGACACCACAGGCGGAGGCGATGACCCGCACCGTGATGGGCGAAGTCCTCGCGGTTGCGCGCGCAAAGAAGATCGACCTGGATATAGACGTGGTTGGGACGACGCTGGACGAATTCAGAGACGTAGGGGACGACCCCGTATCGTCGATGTTCACCGACCTGCGAAGGGAAGGCAGGCTGGAGATCGAGGTGTTGAACGGCGCGGTCTCCCGGATGGGCAGGGAGACCGGCGTGCCGACTCCGGCCAACGACTTCATCACCGCCTGCCTGCTGGTGCCTCACAACCGCGCCCTGGCCAGGCTCGCCGCGAACTAATGACAGGAGGCTAGGCAGTGTTGACATTTGAGATACCAGGCCATTTTATAACTCAGCAAGCGGTCCAACATGTCATTCTGAGGAGCGGAGCGACGAAGAATCTAAGGCCTATGCATGAGGATACCTCAACCGCTTTAGATTCTTCACTCCGCTTCGCTACGTTCAGAATGACATTTGACTGGGAGCCGCTCGAATGTCAACACAACCTAGGCATGTCGCACTTCTACGACCTGGAGCGGGTCGACCGCAAGGAGTTGGTACCCGGCGTAATGCTGCAGGCGATATGGGGCGAGAGGGTGATGCTGAGCCGTGTCGATATCGCACCCGGCGCCGAGGTCCCCTTGCACGACCATCCGCACGAGCAGGCCGGCACCCTCCTGGAGGGCGTGATGGAGATGACGATCGGGAACGAGACGCGGGTGCTAAGCCCCGGCGACTCCTACGTGATGCCAGGGGAGTGGGGCACAGCGCCCGCGCAACTGGCGGGCGGGTCATCGTGCTGGACATCTTTTCGCCGCCGCGCGAGGAGTACAAGTAGGTGGTCAGGCCGTTTTGACTGCGGCGCCAGTTAGATAGTGGGGCGGCTTGAATGCGTATACGCTGTGCCGTCTATAGGCCGTGGCCACAGGGAGGGCGGGTTGCGAACGGGTTGCAAGCTGGCCCCTACGCCGGCTGCGGCTAGCGTTTCCTGAACATGCCCAGGAAGCGCTCCTCGAAGAACTCGAAGAGCCCCCACCTGTCCAGCTCGCGCTTGAGTATCTCCGGGTTCGCTCCCTGGCCTACCTCGACGAACATCCGCTCGATGGCGTCGATGGCCGCCCGCGGCACACCACCGAAGCCCGCCTGCGGTTCGAGCATCCCCCGGCCCGCCATCTCCTGCACGTTCCCGGCTACGGAGGACGACGTGAACTCGTAGATGAACTTCAGGAGCGCGACGTCCCACGCCTCATCCACACCGACCATCACGACCGACATATCCTCTTTTCGTCGGTCCAGGTCTCCAGCTATCCTGTGAGCGATCTCGCTGGGCAGGCCCCCCACGATGTCCATCTTGTCCGTCGAATTCCGGTACTGGTAGAGGATGGCTGGGCTGTTCGGCCCTGCGTCCCTGGCGATGTGGGAGAAATACTCGTACGCCTCGGTGCTGAACCCGTCCAGGCTCATGGCATAGGTGGGCGTGACTATGGCTGGGCGTTCGGCGATCACGCGGCCCGTGCGCACCACGCCCTCCTGCTTCGACTCCTGGAGCTCCTGGTATATGGGCTCCGTCACCACGTAGTAGGCTATGTTGGTGGAGCCGAAGGTGTGCAGTCGCTGCTTGGGGAACCGGACTATCCAGCTCTGCTCGGCCGCCCTGTGCCAATCGTTCTCGCTCTGTAGCATTGCCTTGACCCGGCAGGAGTAGGGCCGCACGATGCGCGAACCCTCCTGTTGATGCTAGTTGCCACCAGGAGGGCATGTCAAGCGAAGGGGCACTGCATTGGGACCAAAGCGCTGCCAGGACACATCGGTTTTGCGGTTGGAAGACCGCTCGTCTAGAATGGAGCAGTGTGAAGAGGCGCGACTCAGGGGGTCGAGCATTGGCTGAGATGATGAAGGTATACACCCATCCCGATTGCGACTATTCGAATGCCCTGAAGGATGAGCTTGCAGGGCTCGGAGTGAAATACGAGGAGATCGACCTGGCGAAGAGGCCGGAGGAGTGGGCGACTCTCGAGAAGCTGACGGACGGGGAGCGCATCACCCCCGTCTCGGTGGAGGGTGACCTCGTCACGGTCGGCTTCAAGGGTATCGGTTGATCGTTCTGACCGGAGCCGTGGGCTCCGCAGAACCGACATGACCGCACCGCCTGTCAACTGGGAGCCGGCACAGGGATGCCCGTTGTGACCAGATCCCACGATTACGGCCCAAGCACTGAGCGTTGCTCCAAAGTCTCTCCTCGCTAACCGAGGTCTTCGCGGAACCCCCTTTCCCCAGGAGAGAACACTGGGATTAGGGCGTCTCGCAGCTTCAGAGACAACACTGGATACCTGCTTCCGCCGGTATGACGGAAATCATGTAAGGGTCTCCCGGAAGGAGGCCGCAAGGAAGGATGCCGTGACATGAGGATTCAGGAAGCCTTCGACATGCGCGGGCGCGCCGCGATAGTGACTGGAGGCGGCACGCACCTGGGCCGAGCGATGGCGACGTCGCTGGCGGAGCTGGGAGCGTCGGTCGTGATCGCCAGCAGGCGGGAGGAGCTATGCGTACAGGTTGCGGAGGAGCTGCGCAGTGACGGGCTGGACGTGACGGGCCGCGGCTGCGACGTAACGGTCGAGGAGCAGGTCGACTCCCTGGTGAATTCAGTCGTAGAGTCTGCCGGAAGGCTCGACGTGATGGTGTGCAACGCCGGTGGCGGCGCCGCTCCCGCGACTCACGTCCCAAACGGATCGGTGGACGAGTTCACGGCGACGCTGGAGCTGAACGTCAAGGGAACGTACCTGAGCGCGCAGTCGGCCGCGAGGGTGATGGTCAGGCAGCGGTCCGGCTCGATCATCACGGTCGGGTCGATACACGGCTCGCTGACGACGGACAAGCGGTTCTACGAGGGCCTTGGGTTCAACCGCGGCGGCCCGGCCTACCAGGCATCGAAGGGCGCCATCATCAATTTCACCCGCAACCTTGCCGGTGAGCTGGGGGAGTACGGCGTTCGAGCGAACTGCATCAGCCCGGGCCAGATTCCCCGGCCGGACGCGAGACCGGAGTTCGTGCAGAGGTGCACCGACAACATTCCGTTGAACCGGGGCGGCGAAGCGAAGGACCTTAAGGGCGCGGTGGCGCTGCTGGCTTCGGACGCGGGGCAGTGGATCACCGGCCAGAACCTGATCGTGGACGGCGGCTGGACGGTGTGGTGAGACGAGACCTCACGGATGGGCGGACATAGGGCCCGCGCAGCTCTTCAGGACGATTCGACGCGAGGTGGATCGGTGTAGGCGCGATACATCGCGCCTACCTGCCCTGATTCAGCATCCCCCTCGTGGATGTAGACCCGGTAGCTGAAGACGATGGTCTCATCCACAGGCAGCACGTAGTCGCCGCAGTGGCCCTCTCCCAGGAACTCTGACAGGCCGAAGGGGTTGGCTGACATCAGGCCGTAGTCCCTGGCGTGCCAGTAGGTGGGGTGGCCGAAGCTGACAGGGTTCTCCAGGAACGCTACGCCGACGGTCCAGCCGTCGACGGGACCGGAGTAGTCGCACCACTCTGCCCGTTTGCCCCACACGTCTGTCTCACCCACGCCCCCCCTGGAATTCTCCAGTCGGCCATTCGCTCTCGCGTCCATGGACGAGGCGACACGCAGGGAGATGAACCCACCCTCCTTCGTGTCGCCGAACAGCACGTCCGAGCCTGTTGCAGTGAGCGCCAACTCGTAGTCGAACAGCCTATTCGGCGCGGTCGCGTACACCGTGACGGTCCGCCTCTCGGCCAGCACGGCTGGGCCGCCGTCAGGACCGACCCAATCGCCTAGGGCTACGAACCTCCCAAACACGGGGCCGGACTCCACCGTTTCGAACCCCCTGTGCAGGGTACGCCCCGACGTCTCCGCTTCGGCCCAGTTGTCGACATGTCCGGCCTCACCGTAGGCGCTCCAGATGCCCTTGTGGTGCGGGTGGTCGGACGTTTCGCCGGGGACATCCACGACCATCGGGAAGCCGCGCGTCACGGGAAGGCCGTTGGGCCCGAGAACCGGGTGGAAGTATGGCCGGAACCACTGAGGCCCGTGGCGGTAGCTGGTGAATGGCTCGCCGACGACGTTTATGTCCAGGCTGCCCTCGTTCGACTCGGATAGCTCGACGCCGGCGCCGTCTGCCGCGCCGCACTCGACGGCGTAGGTCCTGGACTCACCGGCATTTAGCGGGCCTTCGATCCAAACGATGCGGCCGGGCTGGTCGACCTGGGCTGCCCTACGGGTGCCTGACGATTCGTCCACAAGTTCTGCCGAGCTGCACTCCACCGGGAGTGCGACACAGGCGGAGACAGGGCCGCCCGGGAATTCTTCGCTGCTCTTTAGCTGAATCGAGGTTGTGGCCAATGTCTTTTCTCCAGTGGATGGTGGTGGCAACTCTCGACCTGCACTCAGGTTGAGGGACTTACGTCGAGACGGGTCAGACCGCCAGCTTGGGTTCGCGCCAGCGGGGGCCCTTCTCCCAAGGATCTCGGTTGACTCGGTGCATGCGAAGCGGGCTCTCCTCCAGCGGCATCGTAATCCGCTCGCCGCCCCTTAGATGCGACTCCAGCATCGCAACCATGATCTCGACGCCGTGCCGGGCGGACTCCATGCCGCCCAGCGGCGGCCGCCCGGTGTCCAGGGCCCCCGCCAGGTCATCGATGAGGTTGACCGTCGGGCTGCTCTTCTCGAAGTGAGGGAATTCGACCTCCTCGAACTCTCTCGGGCCACCCGCCTCCCTGCGCATGAAGAATCCGAGGGTGTCGTTGAACGTGCCCACCGCGCCCCTCTCGCAGTTGACCTGGTACTCGTACCTGTTTGTATGCAGCATGTAGCCGGTAACCCCGTTGTCGAACAGGATGACGCCGTCCCCGCCCGGGTCGTCGCTGTAGACACTTCCGTCGCGGATGGCGTCGGAGGTAGGCGCGTTGCCCTGCACCCAGACCGCGTGGGGGTCGTCTATCAGATAGGTGAGCAGGTCCACCACGTGACACCCGTGATCGAAAAGCCCGGCCGAGTAGGACATTACCAGGTTCTGGACCGCCCCGATCTCGCCGCTGCTTATGATCTCCTTCATTTTCTGGAAGCCTGGGTGGTAGCGTCTCTGGGCTCCCATGTTCAGTATCGTGCCGTTGCGGTTGCAGGCTTCGGCCATGGCATTCGCATCGCCTAGGGATGGAGCGAGTCCCTTCTCGCAGTAGATGGCCTTCACGCCGGCCTCGGCAAGGGCTATGACGACCTCGGCGTGATGCTCGACGTGGATGGCGACGCTGACGATGTCGAGGTTCTCCGAGGCAACCATCTCCCGGAAGTCCGCATACTGCCCCTCAGCGGGTACGCCGTAGTTCCGGCCGAACTCGTCCATGAGGTCGGTGCGGAAGTCCGAGCAGGCAACGAGGTCGGTCCTCTCGGACGTGTAGAATCCGCCGCCGTGCGAGTACGGCGGGTAGAACCCGGGCGTGCCAATGACCTCGTTGTCGATGAACCCGCCCATGCGTCCGCAGCCGATTACTGCCGCCCTGTAGGTCTTCATCCTGTCTCCTCCTGGAAAGTAGTCGGGCGCCGCGCATGAGAGCCCGGCGATCATGGAAGTCTATTGCTGGATGCCCTCGGAAAGCAACGCCACGTCGGCATCGACCATGATCTCCACCAGCTCTTGGAACGTCACCGTAGGCTCCCAACTCAGCGTCTCCCTGGCCTTGGAGGCATCCGCGATGAGATGGGTGACCTCGCTGGGCCGGGTGTACCGGGCGTCGAACTCGACATAGTCCCGCCAATCGAGCTCCACGTAGGCGAAGGCCGCCCCCAGGAACTCCCTCACGGAGTGAGTGATCCCGGTGCCTATCACGTAGTCGTCCGGCTCGTCCTGCTGGAGCATCATCCACATGGCCTGGACATAATCCGGCGCGTATCCCCAGTCCCTCTTTGCGTCCAGGTTGCCCAGGTGCAGCTTGTCCTGTTTGCCCGCCAGTATCCTGGCCAGGGACATCGTGATCTTTCTCGTGACGAAGGTTTCCCCCCGCCGCGGCGACTCGTGGTTGAACAGGATGCCGTTGCAGGCGAAGAGCCCGTAGGCCTCCCTGTAGACGGAGGTCATCCAGTACGAGTACAGCTTGGCGCAGGCGTAGGGACTCCTGGGCTGGAAGGGGGTTAGCTCGCTCTGGGGGGGCGGCGCATTGCCGAACATCTCGGAGCTCGAGGCCTGGTAGAACCTGGTATCGATGCCGCTGCTGCGCACCGCCTCCAGCACCCGGGTAGTGCCAAGTCCGGTGACGTCGCCCGTGTGCTCCGCCTCCTCGAAGGAGACGCCGACGTGAGACTGGGCGCCGAGGTGGTATATCTCAACCGGCTCGACCTCGCGGAGCAGTCCAGTCAGCATGTCGGCGCTGGTGAGGTCGGAGTGGTGGAGGAACAGCCGAGCGCCGGGTTCGTGGGGCTCGACGTAGATATGGTCGATCCTGGCCGTGTTCACCGTGCTGGAGCGCCGCACGAGCCCGTGCACTTCGTAGCCCTTGCCCAGAAGCAGCTCGGCCATGTACGACCCGTCCTGTCCGGTGATTCCCGTGATGAGCGCCCTTGGTCCCACTTGATCCTCTCCCGTCTGCTTCAATTGGCTCCCAGGCACGGCATTATACAACCCTTCCAGCTTTCCAAATCCCCATTTGATGTGGACGGCGACGGTGATGGACTGCTTCCAAAGTTGTTGAGATGCACCCCGCTGAAGATGGTTCCCGCCCCACATCGAGTACGGGCAGGCTCTCCGCGGGAACGACGGAGGTGGGAAACTGGGCTCCCGAACGTCGACAGGCCGTCGCGCGAGGTGGTAGGATTCTGCCCCGCACGAGGCGACATACCGGAGGCCCACCATGGGGACAAGCAGGCAGACCGTCGGAATCGCGATGATCGGAAACGGCTTCGCGGCAGACTTTCATACCGAGAGCTACAAGCGTGTAATAGGCGTAGAGGCGCGCCTCGTTGGGGTCTACGGCCCCAGGCCGGAGGGCCGCGGCGACTTCGCCAGGAAGCACGGCTACGAGAAGGTCTACTCCAGTGTGGACGAGGCCCTGAACGACCCAGACGTGGACATGGTGGACGCGTGCGTTCCCAACAAGTTCCACGAGGATATGGTCGTCCGGTCGCTAAAGGCGGGAAAACACGCGGTGATCGAGAAGCCGTTCACCGGCGCTTTCGTGCCGGGGCAGGACGACGAGGGTTGGCGGCAGTGCCTCAAGGACGGGCTGGAGAGCGCGGACCGAATGATCCAGGCCGAGCAGGACTCGGGGCGCACGATCATGTACGCCGAGAACCTCATCTATGCTCCGGGCGTCCAGAAGGCCAGGCGGCTGCTCGACGCGGCCGACACGCCCATCCTGCGGATCGTGGGTGAGGAGTCACACAGCGGAACGCACTCGCCATACGCCATGGTGTGGGCCACGAGCGGCGGCGGAAGCCTGTACAACAAGGGCTGCCACTCGCTGGGCGCCGCCCTCCATCTGAAATACGAGGAGGGCAAGCGCCGCCTGGGACGCAGGATTCGCCCGGAGTGGGTCGTGGCCGCGGTCGCCAATCTGACGAAGACCGAGGCGTTCGAGAGCGAGGCCGAGCACACGATTCGGACGGGCTGGCAGGACTGCGAGGACTGGGGAATGATGGTCGTAGGCTTCGAGGACGGGTCGATAGCCCAGATCAACTCCGCGGACATTGTGCTCGGCGGCATCCAGAACCTGCTCACCGTGTACGCCGCCCAAGCGGCCATCAAGGTGAATATCAACCCGAACGACGCGCTGCTGGCCTACGCGCCGAACGGCGACACCTTCGGAGACGAGTACATTCGCGAGAAGGTAGAGACGAAGGCGGGGTGGCAGTTCAGCAATCCGGACGAGGACTGGATGAACGGCTTCCCACACGAGATGCAGGACTTCTGCGAGTGCGCCGTGTCGGGCCGCGAGCCCATATCGGACAGCGTGCTGGGGCGCGACGTTGTGGCGGTCAGCTACTCGGCCTACCTGTCGGCGGCATCAGGGCGAAGGGTAGACGTACCCATCGTCTGACGGACCACCGGGTCCCTACACGTCAAAAGAGAGCGACAGGGGATCTTCGTCGAACTCGATCTGGCGAAGGGCCTCGTTCGCCGCTTCCTCGACCGTTTCGTCTTCTGATTCGAGACACCTATGGAGAGCCTGGCTGGCAAGCGCGCCGCCGACGGAGCCGAGGGAGGATATTGCGGCGAGCTGCACTGCCATATCGTCGTCCCTGAGAAGGGAGATCAGATGCGGCGCGACAGTCTCGTCGCCCAGCAAGCCTGCCGCATTGGCGGCCTCGTAGCGGACTGCGGCCGTCCGGTCGTCCATCTCCTTGAGCACGGTAGGCAGCCATGCGGCGTTGGATGACCGGCCCATAGCGTAGATCGACGACTGCTTCAGATCAGGCCCGCCGCTCTCGTACGCATCCCGGATAATCTCCTCCACCCCGGGTTCCGGCAGGCCCGCCACTGCCTCTACGGCGCGGCGCCTGACCTCCAGAGCTTCTTCGGAGTTGTCGATCACTCCCACCAGCGCCGAGCGAATGGACTCCTCGTCCCTGGATCCCAGCTTTCCTTCCTGCGCAAGGGCTGTGAACCTCCCGAGGGTGGTGCAGGCCGCGGCCCTGACCTTCCCCGAAGGGTCGCTGTTCACCAGCTTCACCAGGGGCCGTATGATCTTCCGGTCCTCGCACTCCCACAGGCCGCCGGCCGCCATCTCGCGGACGCCGTCATCGCTGTCAGACAGGCATGACCTGAAGGCGGCGGTGAAGTCGAGCTCCAGGTTGTCCTCGGCCAGCTCGGTGAGCTTGCCGAGGACATCGCGCCTGACCTCCGCGGCAATGGAATGCCAGGCGGACTCGAACTCGTCCGACTCGTCTGACGAGAGATCCGACAACTGGAGAAGCCCTGAGTATTTCAGGGCATCGCCCTTCTCGCCGAGAGTGGTTAGATACTCAGTAATGCTCACGACTGCGCTGGCACTCTGGCTCCGGTCTGTAATCGGTCCGCGGCTCCCATATTTCCTGCGCGCTGCACCCCTATCGAGACTGGCGCTGCTGGCGAAAATAAGCGAGTGCCCGATACTTGTCAAGTAGCCCGGCCCGTTGATACGCTGTGCCTGAAAGCGACGGGAGCTCGGCTGGATGGACCCACAGACCACTTCTCCACGCAAGCGACGGCGAGTCTCCGCCGGCGATGTCATGGCCCTCCTGGGGCCGGAGTATGGGCCTTGCGAGTGGTCCCCAAGATACGACCCTGCGTCCGAGCTCGTCTACACCATCCTGTCCCAGCACACATCCGACCTGAACTCCGAGCGCGCGTTCAAGAGCCTGATGTCGACGTTCAACTCTCTGGATGCCGTAGCGGAGGCGCCGGTCGAGGCAATCGAAGAGGCCATACGGATGGGCGGTCTGGCGGCGCAGAAGGCCCCGCGCATCAAGTCCATCCTGCTTCGGATACGGGACGATGTCGGCTCGTTCGACCTGTCTTTTCTTGCGGAGATGCCCCTTTCCGAGGCCAAGGAGTGGCTCAAGAGACTCAACGGCATCGGACCCAAGACCGCAGCCATCATCCTCTGCTTTTCCTTTGGGCTGCCCGCAATGCCGGTCGACACGCACATTTTCCGCGTCTCGAAACGCCTCGGCCTGATAGGGGAACAGGTGAACGCCGACAAGGCCCACGACATCCTGGAGCCGATGGTTGCGCCCGAGGACGTGTTCCCCTTCCACATGTACCTCATCCGGCATGGGCGGCAGGTCTGCAAGGCGCAGCGCCCCCGATGCGGCGAGTGCGTCCTGGCCTGGGGGTGCCGCGCCCGACCTAAGCTCGAACGCGAGCTGGCCCGCAGGTCACGCTAGCGGCCAGAACACCGTCTCCCACCTGTACGGTCGAACAAAGAGAGACCGGCTGCAGAAGACCCGATTCGCGGCTCAGGACCCGCGGACGTTCGACTGGTGTTCAACAACGTGACGCGTTAAGGATAGTCTGAACAAGTTCGATGGCTGCGAATACCAAATAGATGAGTTCGCTGTGACTGCGAGTTGTTCAGAGGTTTCTTAGGCCATCATCTATTGTAATACCAATTCATTTTGAGCGCGCCGTAAAGCCGTCATTCCCGCGAAGAGCCTGCCCCGTACTCGATACGGGGCGGGAACCCACTCCCTGGCCGCACATATACGGCGGCATCACGGCGAATTGGTATAATACGGAAGTACTGCCTTGCTATAATCTCTGGTAGCCCCAGTTGGTGGGGCTTAGAGGGGCAACCCATGATCAAGGCTGGCATCATCAACGTTACGGGGTACGCGGGGGTAGAACTTGCGCGCATACTTGCGCGGCATCCAGAAGTCGAGATCGCCTCGGTCACCGGACGAAGCGCCGCCGGCAGGAAGCTCGCCGATGTCTTCCCGCACCTCGCGGCAATCGATGCCACCATCACCGAAGACCTGACCGAGAGCGTGGACGTGGTAATCTCGGCGCTTCCCCACGTAGCCAGCGCCGAACGACTTGGCCCGATGATGTCGGACGGCGTTCGCGCGGTGGACATCAGCGCCGACTTCAGACTGAAGGACATTTCCGAGTACAGGGACTGGTACGAGGTCGACCATCCCTACCCTGAGCTGGTCGAGGAAGCGGTCTACGGCCTGCCGGAGCTGGGCCGGGAAGACATCGCCGGCGCAAAGCTGGTCGCGAACCCGGGCTGCTACCCCACCGCGGCCATCCTGGCGATCGCCCCGGCCGTCAGCACGGGTCTCATCGAGGCCGATGTAATCGTGGACGCGAAATCGGGCGTGTCGGGCGCCGGCCGCAATGTCTCGGTCGACTACCTCTACTCGGAAGTCAACGAGAACCTCAAGGCGTACTCGATGGGCGGTCACAGGCACATGCCGGAAATAGGCCAGGAGATGCGGCGGCTCGACCCGTCCGCAGAGCCGCGGGTCACCTTCATTCCACACCTGGTGCCCATGACCAGGGGGATACTCACTACTTGCTACGCGCCCCTGAAGTCCGGCGTGTCAGTGGACAGGCCGGATGCGGTCGTCAGGGAGGCCTACGAGAGCTTCTACGCCGAGGCTCCTTTCGTCCACGTGACGGCTCGCCCGCCGGAGACCAAGCACACGTTGGGCAACAACAACTGCCTCGTGTACCCGACGGTCGACGCTAGGACTGGACGGCTCGTGGTGGTGAGCTGCATCGACAACCTGGTGAAGGGCGCGGCAGGCCAGGCCGTGCAGAACATGAACCTGATGTTCGGCATGGCCGAGGACGAGGGCCTGCGCCAGCTGGCCCTGTATCCCTGAACCCATGAGCTCCGCAGCCCACCAGGTCATCCAGAGCGACGAGGAGCGAAGCCGCGCTGTCAAGCGGGCGCTGGTGTTCACCGCCCTGGGGATAGTCGCGGCTATCTCGGCCTGCACAGGAGGGCACTTCCTGTACGTGTTCGTGTCGACTGCCGACTCGGCAGACCTGGCAGACCGCTACCTGGCGGCGTTGGGCGAGGGCAGGATCTCGGAAGCATACCAGCTCACGTCTACGGAATTCCGCGAAGAGCAGGGCCCTGAAGCATTCGCAGACGTTGTCGACATCGTGTCGATGACGACCCACGAGCTGATGCCGTGGCAAGACAGGACCCTGGACCACAATGACTTCAATATCCTTACGGGCACTCTGACCACTGCATCCGGGCGCACGTTACCCTTCGTTCTGGAGGTCGTCGAAGAGGAGGGTGAGTGGCGCGTAAGAGCGCTGACCGGACCGGGCAGAACGGACGTGGGGCCCGGCGCGTGGTTCCAGCAAGTCCCGAAAGAGGCGGTGTTGAAGCGCATAGTCCGAGAGACGATGCTGGACTTCCACGAGGCCGTGAGGGACCAGGACCTGCGCCGGTTCTACGACAACATGTGGACGGCGAGAACCGAGATATCGTACTGGAAATTCGAGCTCGTCTATCAGGGCTTCCTCGACGACGAAGTGGATCTGTCGCCAGTTAAGGATGTCGAGCCGGAGTTCGTCGATCCGCCAAAGCTGGACCGCACGTCGTCGGGGTTCCTGCTGGTGGTGAATGGCAGGTTCGACGCCGAAGGAGGGCAGGTGCCCTTCACCTTCCGGTACAAGTACGACCACCCCGCATGGCTCCTGTTCAACATCAACGTGGGCCGCCCCGGCGATCCAGACTTCGTTCTGCGCCGGTGAGGCCAGCCATATTCCCGTCCGTAGGCTTGCGGTTTGCGCCGGAGGGCGGTTCAGAGCTAGAATTGAAATCGCGACGATATTCGTCACAATGCACCGTAGCCGGTTGTCAGGCCACAGGCACGAATCCGGCTCACGCCCCCATCGTCTAGAGGACTAGGACGTCGGCCTTTCAAGCCGGAAACACGGATTCGAATTCCGTTGGGGGCACCACTTACAGCGTTCGCGCGGTGTCCGCACTGTGGGGAGTTCGGGCTCGGTCGGGATCGTGAGGACGGCCGGGGCCGGTCGTGCTGGGTTTGCGGGTTCAGGTCGTACGCGGGACGCCCGGCGGTGTCTGCGGACTACGAGGCGGCTCGAATCCGTGGAGGAGGCTAACTTAAGTCTAGGGTGAGGGGGAGTACCCGATGAACCTGTCGCCGTCCCTATCCTCTTCCATGTGGAAGACTATGAGCCCTTGGCCCGTAGACGTTCTGGCAAGTCCCATGCAGTCCAGTCGCTCATCGCTGCGCCCTACCTCTTGAACGTCGTACATCTTGAGTATTCGTGGCGTCAGGGGGTTACTGTTGCCCTGCTCTTGGCTCAAGGCTATTATCTCAGGTACTACGTCCCCGCACTGTAGGTCTGCCAAGTCCTTCCTGAACTCTATGTAGGAAGCTATATCCGGCCACCACACCGTCACCGCAGCTACTACAATCCCGATAAGTACCACAACCATCCATATCGAAGAGAGTACCTCACCACCCAACAGCAGCAATTCCTTGATCTCTCGCCACCAACCGTCTAGGGCCTGTTCACGCTTATCACCCGGAGAGCCAGGTCCACATAGCTCGGGGTCATCCGAATCCCGGCCACGCGACCCGGATCCCCCAGATGTCGTATCTGATTAGTGGTAGTGTGAACACGCCCTAGTTCATTCCAGATCGTGTGCAACACGGGGTAAAGGGTAGCGACGGACAGGACTCAGCGTCAACTTGGTTCGCGCATCCGACATTGACCGGACGATCCGTACAGGCTCGCGGTCTCAGGGCCGCGCCCCATGATTCGCCTACGCGGGCGGCTGGCCGTGCGGCTAGACTAGGGATTTCAACGCACCCGGAGGCCGAAGTGACGTATAGGACATTTCCTTCCGGCTTGCGCTTTCTGCTAGCATGGTATATACCTAGGCGACACATCAGGGGGAGCGTACTGTGACAACCACGAAACTGCGCGGCGGTACACGTCACCGCGTCAAGCCGTCCTACATCGAAGGGGCCGCACGGGCCTTCGATCTATTCGGGCATATGCCTGTACGCCGCTGCGCCGACTCGTCGCCGGAGGCAGTGTGGTTCGCCATCCAAGGCGACTGGGAGGCAATAGGACAGGACTTGCGCAGGGCGATGATCGTGTTTCGTACGGAACATCGCCTTGAGGAGAAGTTAGGTGTCCCAGGAGATTGAGAGACGACAGGCTCAGGAAGCTGAGGGACTGCCTCCGGAAGGGGTACCAACCAGTGTTTCCATCCAATCCTCCTACAGCGGCCCCATTCCTCAACCTAGCGACCTTCAGGCATACGAACAGATAGTCCCCGGTTCTGCCGCGAGGCTCATTCGGAACTCCGAAATAGAATCCGAGTACCGACGCGAACAGGAGGCAATAGACTCCCAACGGGATCATTTTCGGAGTTTGACCGGCATGGCTTGTGGATATGCTGTCGCAGTCATAATAATAGCCGTCGCTCTCGTAGCTATTCTACAAGGTCATGCTTGGCCCGCCGTAGCTATTCTGGGCTCAGGACTGGTTGCTGTGGTCAAGATATTCGTTGAAGGCTCCAAGAAGACCACCGGAACCTAGCCCGCACAGTGGGGTAGAGTGTGGGGAAACCCCGCCTAAGGGTCCGTAATCGTAGCTAACTCCGAATTCCGTTGAGGGCACCACCGCGCTCAAGGCACCTGCGAGCCAGAGCGGTGAGGCTGTGAACCCTCGACTCTTGCCGTCCTGTATCCTGTAGGTATGGGTACTGTGTCCTCGCAGCGCACGACTGGGCAGGCTGAGGGGCGCGGGAGGACCTGCAAGCGCGCCGCACGCGTCGAGATACCAACGCTGCCCCTGAGACGCTGGGCCGCAGCCGCGCTGCGCGCGTCGATTGCGTCGGTCGTCCTGGCCGCCTGCGGCCAAACGTCCGACGAAGGGTCCTTCCAGGATTCGCCCACGACCGTAGCCCCGATTGTCACTACACCCTCCCCCACCAGGGTGCCCTCGCCAAATCCCACCAACACGCCCCTCCCCACACCTACTCCGACTCCAGACCCGACTGCCACTCCAACCCCAGAACCCCCTCCAAGTCCCACGCCCACGGCGGCGCCAACACCGCTGGCAAACCTGGCTCCGTACACGCCCCAGGGTTGGGATGCGCCGTTGATAGTCTCCGACAGCGCGGAGGAACGCGGCTCACCGGAGCTGCGTGCGGGCGAGGAATCATTCGTTTCGTGGGCAGTGGCAAACACGGCAGGCACACAAGTCGACCGCAGGTTCTTCATCGACCTACTGTTAGACGGTGTCACGGTGTGGCGATGGACCAGCGATTTGCTTCCAACCAGCGGGTACATCGACATCAGCAGCTGGCCGGACCTGCACAGGCTGGTCAACATCGACCCAGGCCCACATACCCTGACCCTGAATATCGACGCCACGGACCTGGTTGTCGAGTCGGACGAGACGGACAACCGGCTCAGCCTGGAACTAGAGTGGCTGCCGCCGGAGGACGCCCTACCATCCCCCCCGGAAAGGCAGCGGCTGCCTGATTTGGCGCCCTACACTCCCATTGGCTGGACCGGTCCCATACTGGCGAACTCCGAAGGGGAGGATGGTATCGACGGCCCGCTGTCGATCGATGCCCCGGCCCGCGTGCTGGCCGCCTTTACCAACTCCGGCGCGGCCAGCACCGGGCTCGATATCTGGGCCCACCTGTACCTCGACGACGTCCTCGTGGACGTGAGCGTCAGTCCCGGCCTCCTGATGGGAGATGTCACCAGCAGGCTGCGTGTCGAAGACCTCCGTGAGAGGATCGCCATATCCCCCGGCGAGCACACGCTCAGGCTGGTCGTCGACCCGACCGACCTTGTCGAAGAGTCGGACGAGACCAACAACATATACGAGCAGCGTCTGACGTGGTTCGCCGGTGACCTGCCGCGGGAGCCGGCGAAGACTCCAGGCACCGAGCCGGCATACCCGGCGCCTCCCACCCTCCCGAATCTCGTCCCCGCATGGAAGTTCGGCTCGGACGGGCCCATAGTCGTGTCTCAGGAACGAGGCACGTCCCTGGATACGTCTCAAGTCCTCGGCAGTACCGTCTACATCGATGTGGCCGTCGCCAACCTGAGCACGGTGCAGCCTCCGCAACCCTTCTCGGTGGACCTCTACTTCGACAAGCAGAAGGTAGAATCGTTCAGGTTTTCCACTACTTCGCCGGCCAGCACCAAAACCCTGCTGGACTGGGATGGATTGACGGATGCCGTGGAACTCACTCCGGGCCGTCACGTCCTGAAGCTCGTCATAGACCCCGAAAATGCCGTCGACGAGACCAACGAGGCCGACAACACGTTCGAGAAGTACGTGACGTGGCTGGATGAGCCGCCGACGCTGCCAACGCCGACCACCTACTCTGAGGACGAGCTCCGTGAGATGCTGGCCGGTCTCCGAGACCTTCTGGGCCTCAGGCAGCCCGCCGTCGACCCGGATGGGACGGACCACAGCGAGGATGTCCTGCGGGTCGCGGAGGCGGGGTATTTCCTGCTTACGGGCCGCAGCATGAAGGACGAGCGCCTCGACGTTCAGCTCCTGCCTGGCGACGAGTACGCTGCCTGGGTTGACGAGGACTTTGCGAAGAACTTCGCCGTGACCGAAGAGTCGGACTACGAGGCGCTAATCCGCAGTCGTGAAATGATGAAAGAGCATGCCCTGGGCCTGAAGACCCGCAAAAGAGGCGCGGTCGCCATCGTAATCGATGCCAGCCAGCACGTAGACTCGGTCCTGAACTCGCTGGTCCACGAGCTTGGACACGCCATCCAGGACTTCGTAAACCCCGGTCAGACCGAGGAGGTCCCGTCGCTGCCCCTGGTGGGTCTGCGTGAGGCACAGGCGCACCAATTTCAGCGGGCATTCTGGCTGAAGCTCGAGCAGTTCACGGGGCTGGACCTGCTTGCCTATCCGGACATACGACCCTATCGGGCGTACGTTGCGGAGCAGGTCTACGCGATCCTGAGGGATGCCCCGTCGAGCGGGCACCGGCTCGCAATCCTCATTCAGTGGGCGGCTATCATGAAGGAAGCAGAGCTCGAAACCCTCAAGACCGAGTTGTTCGCGAACGGCCGACTCGACGCCGACTCGTCAAAGGCGCTGTTCGACTACCTGGCGGCCATACCTGTGGACGAGGTAAACGCAAAAGTGGAGCGATGGCTGCAGGGCGCAGCCTCCGAGGCCGGGGCTATCGTGGGCATAGGAGTCGGCCGGCTGTTACCTGAGAGCGAGGTAGATGTGGAGGGCCCCCCGGGGCTGCGTTCGACGCAGTTGCTGATGCCCTAGGACCCCTCAGCCGCCCCCGACGGCCCTCACTATCTCGACCGTGTCTCCCTCCGCAAGCTCGACGAATGCGAGTCTGTCGCGTTTCACAATCTCGCCATTGACCGCGACGGCTATCGTGGTCATGTTAACACCGAGGGAGACGACGTACTCGCGAAGGTTGGCCGATTCGGGCAAGTCCCGGTCCTTTCCGTTGACGCGGACCCTCATGCGAGAGCTCCTTCCACGGAGCGAGTCCGTCTCCATGCGTCCGTAATCGCCCGCCGCAATGACCTGGCCGCCTCCTGGGGATCGGGGCTTTCTGTGATGGCGGCAATGACCGCTGCGCCCGACGCTCCAGCATCGACGACGGCTCCAACGTTTTCCGCCGTGATTCCTCCTATGCCGAGAAAGGGAGCTGTGCCGTGGCGCGAGAGCTCCGCGAGAGGGGTTACGCCGCTGGGCCGCTGGTTCGCGTGAGAGGCTGTGGCGAAGACTGTTCCGAAGACGAGCATGTCAGCACCGGCACGGCTGGCGTCGATAGCGGACTCGACGGCATGTACCGACCTGCCAATGAGGAGATCGCCCCCGACGAGACTTCGGGCTACCTCGACCGGGATGCTGCTCTCGCCCAGCTGCACGCCGTCCGCACCGGAGGCAAGGGCAACGTCTATGCGGTCGTTCACGAAAAGGCTGGCCCTGGAGGCTGTGATGTGTCGGAGCCTGAGCGCCAGATCGAGAAGAGAGTGCGCGGACATGTCCTTCTCGCGAAGCTGAACCATGTCCACTCCCCCAGCCACAGCCGCCTCAACGACCTCCTCGAGGGCTCGCCCCTCGCAGCGGCGCCTGTCCGTCACGAGGCACAGCAGGGGCGGCTCCGGAAGCCTCATCCGTCCGGACTCAGGAAGAAGTCTGCGACGAGGCAATACCGGAGGTCGGGCTGCTGGCGATGCCTTCCCGCTTCCGCTCGATGCGCCCGGCGACGAACGCCTTGCGGCCCGCCTCTACGCCCAGCCTGAAGGCCTCGCCCATCAGCGTCGCGTCTCTGGCCTGAGCGATGCCAGTGTTCACCAGCACGGCGTCCGCGCCCTCCTCGATGGCCTGGGCAGCCTCCGAGGGCACGGCAAGGCCCGCGTCAACGACCACAGGGACGGAGGCCGACTCGATGATGAGCCGTATCTCGTCGATGGTCAGAATCCCTTGGCCGGTGCCGATGGCTGAGCCTAGGGGCATGACCGTGGCACACCCGATCTCCTCCAGCTTCACAGCCAGAACGGGGTCTGCGTGTATGTAGGGCAGCACTACAAAGCCCTCGTCGATGAGCTGCACGGCAGCCTCGTACGTACCTACGGGATCGGGCAGCAGCCGGGCGTCGGGAATGACCTCCAGCTTGATCCAGTCGGACCCGGTCACCTCTCTTGCCAGGCGTGCCGTGAAGACCGCCTCCTCGGCAGTCTTGCACCCGGCGGTGTTAGGAAGGACGGTATAGCGCGTCCAGTCGAAGTAGTCGAGGATATTCTTCTCAGTGGGGTTGTCCAGATCCAGTCGCCGGATGGCGACGGTTATGATCTCTGCGCCCGACGCCTCGATGGACGAGACCATCTCCTCCATCGAGCGATGACGGCCCGTGCCGACCATCAACCTAGACTGGAACTCCTTGCCCGCGATGACCAGTGGGGCGTCCATTGCACTCTCCCGTTCGGGATTCCGGCATGTGCTCCAAAAGCATGGAGCCGCCGACCCGTGCCAGCGGCTCCCGATTGTGGACTTGGCATGTCCCTGCGCTGGCATTACCCAGATCAGGTACTGGCGGTCGCCCCTCTGCGCGGGGCCTCTCAGCCTGGAATCCCCAGGCTCCCAGCCAATATCCGTTCTGCGGTTAGCATAGTCAACCCCCGGGGCCTAGTCAACCTTCGTGTTGCCAGTCGTTGTCTGTACCATGTCGTTCCAGGCGCCCGGCTTCCATACCAAGACTGGGATACAGGCGGATCGGCTATCCGAAGCTGTTCCCTCTGTCGGGTCTGTGACCAGGTCCATGGGCCTGGTCCGCCTCACTACCCAAACGGACACGGGACATCTGAAGCAGGGCCGCCCCATGTCAACCCGGCAGACCTCGGGTCAGGGCCTTTCCAAAGTCCGTTCGTGGTGAGCCTGTCGAACCACAATTGGGGCCTTCGACAAGCTCAGGCCGAACGGCAAGGTACGACCCTATCTCAACAATGGAAAGGCCCTGACCTCGGGGAGCTACTCCTCTATGCGCAGCGTCTCTGTCATGCCCATCTTTTCCCACACCCGGCTGAACATGTAGAGCGAGGGCTCGTCCTCTGGAACGGTCACGACGACTATCTTGATGTCGCCCGCCAGGAGCTTGATGTCGGCGAGGAGTTCTCCTTCCTGCCGACTCTTCCGGTCCTCGCTGACCGCGAGGGCGAAGTTGTGTCACCAGCACTCGTCCGGCGTGAAGTGGGTGTTGTTCACGACAAACATGACCTTCTCGCCCGCCGGCACGGTCTGAGAGTCCAGCTCGAAGTAGTAGCGGTAGTCTTCGTCCTGCAGGATGTGGACGTTGATGGTCTTTGCCACGTCCGACTCGTCGACGTCGACCACTCCGATGAACGAATCCATGAGCCTGGAATGGCCGCCTATGTGCAGGCCTCCTCGCAGGTCCTGCCGCTGTGCGGCCTGCTTCATATCAGAGGCTGGACCAGCATCGTCGGATGGCGGCTCGAGCACCTTGGAGACGGCCTCGCCGGGCTTCGCAGTCGACTCAACACTGGGAGCGCTGGCCACACTTCCTTCTTCCGCTGGGGCTTCGCGGAGCGCGGCGGCCGGAAGCGCCTCCTGGGGACCTTCGGCGGCTTCCTTGGGGACAGGCTCGACTTCCAGTGCAGATACAGGCACACCAGGCTGGCTGCTTCTTACATTCCATGCGACGGCCGCCGCCAGCAACGCGACTACCAAAGCCGCAACGAGCCACATCCGTGCAGGAGCGATCCCCATTCCAATGTCCTAGCAGTTCAGCTTCAGATGCCAGGTGCATTGTAGCTGAGACCATATTTCGTGTCCACGCCGTCGGCGCCGCCATCGAGTCGCAAAGCCGGGACGGGGCTTGGGCGCCGCAGATTTGCGGTTTGCCCCGTCTTGTGCTAGATTCCTTGCGGACTCACACTGAACGTGAGCTATCCGGCGTTTCGAGAAGATGGAGATAGCGATGCGCAGATTCCTGTGGGCCGCGGCGGCTGTAGCCGTACTGCTGGCCTCCCTTGCGTGCGGCGGTACCGAAGACGAGGGACCCGATTTCGACACGGAGGAGGTGCCTGGGGGCACTGTAGGTTATACGGAGATTTCGACGGATGAGCAAGCCGCACTCGGCAAGCAGGCCGCACTCGGTGAATCCGTTACGCTGGACGTCGGCCCTATGCAGGGACCGGTTGGCGAACCTCCCCTGGAGGGCAGCGCTGTCCTGATCTTCTCGTCCACTGCCACGGCCACGTCCAACGACATTGGGACGGCAGGCAGGGCCCTGGGAGGCGGAGCGTCCGCCGCTTTCTTCGACGCCCGTGAAGGCCAGTATCTCATTGTCTACTACTCAGTGAAGAACGATACGGAGGGTGGTCTCCAGCCTAGCACCCACGTGAACGGCAGCTTCAAGCTGGTGGACGACCAGGGGCGAGTCTGGGCGCCGGCCAATTACTACTCGCACGGCTTCGAAGTGCCGTACGCGGTGGGTATCGACTCCGGTATCGTGGACACGCGTAAATTCGTGGAGCCCGGCGACACCGTGGAAACGGCCATAGGGTTCGACGTTCCACATGACATCAACGCGGTCAAGCTGCGCTCGGAGCTGCTCGACCTAGAGGTGTCGCTGGGGGGATAGCCCAGCCGCTTCCGGGAGGATTGTTGTAATGGCCAACGTCTTGGAGATAAGGGACCTCGCTACATACTTCTACACCCACGACGGGATCGTGAAGGCAGTCGACGGCGTCAGCTACGAGGTGGAAGAGGGCGAGACCCTGGGGATCGTTGGAGAGAGTGGCTGCGGTAAGAGCGTCAGCGCACTCTCGGTGATGGGTCTGATCGCCGACCCTCCCGGTAGGATAGAGCGGGGCGAGGTCCTGTTCGAAGGTGAGGACCTGCTGAAGCTGAGCGACGCCAATATGCGGAAGGTGCGTGGGAACCAGATCTCCATGGTATTCCAGGAGCCCATGACTTCTCTCAACCCCGTCCTGACTATCGAAAGGCAGCTCACCGAGACGCTGGAGCTGCACCTCAGCATGACGAAGAACGAGGCGAAGAACAGGTCTGTCGAGCTTCTCGAGATGGTCGGCATCCCGGACCCTGGCAGTCGAGTCAAGGGATACCCGCACCAGATGAGCGGAGGTATGAGGCAGCGTGTGATGATCGCTATGGCCATCAGCTGTAACCCCCGGCTCATTATCGCGGACGAGCCGACGACAGCCTTGGACGTGACCATTCAGGCCCAGATCTTGGAGCTCATGCAGTCGCTGTGCAAGGAGTTGGGCACCGCGCTGATCATCATCACGCACAACCTGGGAGTCGTAGCCCGGTACGCCCAGCGCGTCAACGTCATGTACGCTGGCAAGATCATCGAGAAGGGCACTGCCCGGGAGATTTACGCAGATCCCCGTCATCCATACACCCTGGGACTGTTGAACTCGGTCCCCAGGCTCGACGAGGAACGCGGGTCCAAGCTCGTGCCTATCGAGGGCCTGCCTCCCGATCTGATCGAGCTGCCGGAGCGGTGCAGCTTCGCACCGCGTTGCCGGTATGTCATTGACCGCTGCATCCACGAGTCCCCCCCACTGGAGTCCGTGAAGGGCGCCCATCTGTCGGCGTGCTGGCGGTCCGGCGAGCTCGACGAGATAGGCCTGAAGGCCAGTTAAGGAGAGTCCTTTGGTCCAGACAGAAACCCAAGCTACAGCCGTGCAGAGCAACGGCAACGACATCCTGGAGGTCAGCAACCTCCAGATGTACTTCCCTGTCACGTCAGGGATAATCTTCCAGCACAAGGTCGCCGACATCAAGGCGGTCGACGGCGTGTCCTTCTCCATCAAGAAGGGGGAGACGCTTGGCCTCGTGGGCGAGAGCGGCTGCGGCAAGACCACGGCCGGACGTTGCATACTCCAGCTCTACAAGCCCACCGGAGGAGACGTGCTCTTCGAGGGGCAGCGCCTGAACGACCTGACCACCAAGGAGATGATCCCGTTCCGGCGCAAGATGCAGATAATCTTCCAGGACCCCTACGGCTCTCTCAACCCCCGAATGACCTGCGGCGACATCATCGGCGAGCCGCTGGTCATCCACAAGCTGACCAGCGGAAAGGGCGAGTACAACGACCGGATAGCCGAGCTGCTCACCGTAGTTGGGCTGAATCCATACATGGCCGACAGGTACCCGCACGAGTTCAGCGGGGGCCAGCGCCAGAGGATCGGCATAGCGAGAGCCCTCGCCGTCAACCCCAGCTTCATCGTTTGCGACGAGCCTGTCTCCGCGCTCGACGTCTCCATCCAGGCGCAGGTCATCAACCTCCTCGAGGAGCTCCAGGACCAGTTCGGCCTCACCTACCTGTTCATCGCCCACGACCTTTCGGTCGTTCGGCACATCAGCGACCGTGTAGCGGTCATGTACCTGGGTCACATCGTCGAGATAGCCGACAGGGACGAACTGCACGAGAACCCGCAGCACCCCTACACGAAGGCCCTGCTCTCCGCGGTGCCAATCCCGGACCCCGTCATGGAGGCCGAGCGGGAGCGCATCGTCCTGACGGGTGACGTTCCCAGCCCGATGAACCCGCCCGAGGGCTGCGTCTTCCACACGCGCTGCCCGTCCATGATCGACGACTGCACGCTCGGCATGCCCGAGCTGCGCGAGGTCAGCCCAGGCCACTTCGTAGCCTGCATACGGGCCGACGGCTACGGCGACTACAAGTAGCGCGCTGACGCTTACAAAGTAGAGGAGAGGGGCGCGCGCCCCTTTGGTTGACCCCTGAGGTCGCAGCTAATCGCGCCGGACGGGCGTACCAGAACGGAGACTTGCGCATGAAGATCACCGGCCTGGAGCTCATACCCGTCTTTTCGACCCGCGAGATGGGCAGATCGAGCCCGTCCGACCCAAACAAGTCCATCTCGTACCACGTCATCGTCAGGCTGCACACCGACGCGGGCGTGGTCGGTCTCGGCGAGATGTCGGACATCGACTTTGCGAGCGATGCACCAACCGTAGAGCGGCTCCAGAGCAAACTGGAGCCCCTGCTGCTAGGGAGGAGCCCATTCGACCGGGCGGCGATTGCAGTCGATCTGGGGCGCCGCACCTGGGACCACCAGGTCATGTGCGGGATAGACATCGCCGTGCACGACGCCGTGGCGAAGGCGCTGAATGTCCCGCTGCACATGCTGTTTGGGGGCAAGCTCCGCGACCGCATTCCCTTCTCGTACCCCCTGGCCCGCTGTCAGACCGATGCCGACGTGGACGCGAACGTCGAGCGCGTCGAGTGGCTGCAGGGACTGGGACACGACATGGTGCGCTACTACTTCGGCGCGGACATCGACCTCGACTACCGCCTGCTGACCGAGATCAGGCGCAGGGGAGTGAAGATTAACGCCCTGGACGCCAGCGGACGGCTCGAAATCAGCGACGCCATACAGGCTATCGACCGACTCGCGGAGTTCGAGCCGAACCTCGTGGAGTCGCCAGTCAGCGGGCGGCACAATGCTGCAGTCGAGGATTTCCTGGCAGTCAAGGAGGCCGTAGAGGTACCCATTGGGGAGCACATCGCCAGCGCCGAGGTTGCCCAGCGCCTGGCGCGGCACGACGCAGTAGACGTGTTCAACACAGGGCTGGGCTACGCCGGCTTCGACCTCTGCGTCAAGACGTTTGCCCTGGCAGACCTGTTCGGCATCAAGACCCTCGTCGGCAGCACTGTGGAGCTGTCCATCGGCACGGCAGCCCGGGCTCACGTAGCGGCGGCCATGACGAACCTCGATCTACCCATCTACCCCTCAGGCCCCCTCGTATACTACGAGCAGGTTGTGAAGGAGAAGGTCAGGTACGAAGACGGTCACGTCATCGTCCCGGACGGGCCCGGACTCGGCGTCGAGCTCGACGAAGAGCGCCTGGAGGCCCAGCGGGTCTAGCAGACAACGCCGCCGAGCTACGACATGGACAGCCCGGCAGGCGCGATTCACGGTACCCGACCCAGATATACGGAGCTCCGAGCAGTACGTGCATGCCCAACCGGTTTGGGGTACTCGCTATCGGGCTTCGATCACGTTCACTACAGGAGTATGCAATGACGGATGGTGACGGCTTCAGTTTCGCCGGGCTCATTTCCGACCGTGCGCCTGCGCCCCGGCCCGGTGCGGCGGTGAAGCGGGGCAAGTACGACTTCGCCGTAGCCTACCCCGACCCCGACTCGCTGCCGCTCGCCGAGCTCGCAACGTCCCTTCGCTCGGCGCTTGAAGATGAGGGCCGCGACCTCGCCGTCTACCCTCACGTGCAGGGCTACCCGCCCCTCCGCGAATACGTGGCCGACAAGCTCATGCGCACGCGCAGCATCGACGTCACGCCGGACGACATCGTCCTGGCGGACGGCTCCAGCCAGCCCCTGCACATGATCATCGAGACCCTGATAGATCCCGGTGACGTCGTCCTCACCGAGGACTACTTCTACAGCGGTACGCTGAACATCCTGCGCCGGTTCGGGGCAGACGTCCGCGGCGTGACGTGCGACGATGACGGACTCGACCCCGACGCCCTGGAGGAGGCCATCGAGCTTGCGTCGTCGAAGGGGCGGCTTCCCAAGATGGTCTATACGATACCCACGTTCCAGAACCCGCAGGGATGGACGATGACGATCGAGCGCCGGAAGGCCCTTGTGCGGGTCGCACAAAAGCACGGCGTACCGATACTGGAGGACGACTGCTACGTCGACCTGCGATTCGAAGGAGAAGACGTGCCGTCGATTCACTCTCTCGACGAATCTGGCCTCGTGATGTATGTGGGCTCGTTCTCGAAGATCATAGCGCCCGGTATGCGGCTGGGCTATCTGACGGCGCCTCGGCAGATCCTCGACGTTGCATTGGCCGCGAAGAGCGGCGGCGGGGTCAACCAGTTCACCGCCCTCGCCGTCCACCGATACGCGACCTCCGGCCTGCACGGCCACATATCGGACGTCAACGACATCCTGAGAGCCAAGCGCGATGCGATGCTGGCGGCCCTAGGCGAGAATATGGGGTCGGCCGCTACGTGGAGCCGTCCCAATGGCGCGCTGTACGTGTGGCTCCAGCTTCGTGAGGATGCCGACACCACGGCGACACAGCAGGCCGCCTTCGACGCCGAAGTCGGCTACCACCCTGGCGTGAATTTCGCCCCTGACGGCGTGTCCGGCAAGAACCTGGCGCGGCTATGCTACGGGTACAACACGCCGGAGGAAATCGGCGAGGGCATTGCACGATTGGCCGGGGTCTTCGACAGCGCCGGGTACCTGGGCTAGCGGCGCTCCCTAGGTTGTGTTGACATTCGAGCGGCTCCCAGTCAAATGTCATTGCTATGAAAATAGACAGCAGACAGCCACACCCGTCATTCCCGCGAAGAGCCTGCCCCCGAGCAGTCGGGGGCGGGAACCCATCCCCGGCAGGTGGCTTGGAGCCTGCCCTGTGCCTGACACGGAGCTCAGCCGCCCTGGACTCCCGCCTTCGCGGGAGTGACGATGGGGTAGGCCACGCCATTTTCATCCCCTTATGTGGCCTGCGCAAAGGCCATAGTGATTCTGAACGTAGCGCAGCGGAGTGAAGAATCTAGGTGGTAGCCTTTGTGCAAGGTTCTTAGATTCCTCGCTGCGCTCGGAATGACACAAATGTCAACACTGCCTAGCCTCCCAGGCGTTCCGAGATTCGCTCCCTGAGAACGGCGGCGTTGCTCCTGAGCAACGGCAGTTGGGTACGCAGTCGGGCCGCCGTCGAAGGCTCCTCGAGCAGGGCCTGTTTCACGTCGTTGCCCGCCTGCAGGAGGGTGCACACCAGCCAGGACAGCTCCCCGGGGTCTTCCGGCGTCCTGGGCTCGCGGACCCAGCCGCCGCGAAGTCCGTGCAGCAGCCGTATCTGCTCCGCGACTGCCTGACGCATCTCAGCGAGCAGGTCCATATCCGGCGTCTCGGCGCTATCGTCGTCGATGGGGTCCAACACCCCTTCCATGTAGGGTTGCCTGAGCAGGACGGAATCGATTCGAAACCGCTCCCGGCCCGTGACCAGGATGTTCATCCGGCCATCCTCTTCCCGCCTCACGTTCACGATCTGAGCGGCAGTGCCGACCGCGTGCGGCTCCGCGTTCCCACCAACCTCGACGCCGGACTTGATGAGGACCACGCCGAATTCGGAGTCGGCGTCGAGGCAGCGCTGGACCATCAACTTGTAGCGCTCTTCGAAAATATGCAGTGGGAGGAAGCCGCCGGGGAACAGCACCACGTTGAGCGGGAACAGGGGGATCGTCCGTTGTCGACCGGTCATGGGAGCACCATGCAGGCTTGGATTGGGGGGGAAGATGTGGAAGGTGCGTCCTGGCTCACCTTGCCACCTTTTGAGCCTCGATGTTAGAATACGGCTACTCTGGGGATTCGTCTAGTGGTAGGACGACAGACTCTGGCTCTGTAAGCCGAGGTTCGAATCCTCGATCCCCAGCCACCATTTGGCCGACCCTGTGGCGCGTTCGTCTAGCGGCCTAGGACACCGCCCTCTCAAGGCGGAGATCACGGGTTCGAATCCCGTACGCGCTACCATCCCCATCGGCCGCCAGGGCCCGCAAGACTCCTAAGGTTTAGACCGAACACACAGGCTCATGCAAACGATTTGCAAACATGCTCCGCGCGCTTCCAAGAGGCAACCATGACCAGCGATAACCTGTCAGGGAAGGTGCAGACCGTACTCGGGCCGGTCGATCCCGGTCAACTTGGCAGGACGCTTACCCACGAGCACATCCTGTTCGACGGCTCCTGGGTCACGACGTGGTTCCCAAGCGCCAGCGACCAGGCCTTCTATGAGAAGCCGGTCTCCCAGGAGATGCTAGGCAGACTACGGCACCGGATGAAGCCGAACCGGGACAATGGGCGGCTTGCGGACGTCCAGACGGCCATCGAAGAGGTTGGGCTGTTCAAGCAGTATGGCGGGGGCACGCTGGTCGAGGTGTCGAGCATCGGAATCGGCCGCGACCCGATTGGCCTTGCCAGGGTCTCCAACGCCACGGGCGTGAATATCGTGATGGGCGCCTCATACTATGTGAACACGCATCACCCGCCGGGGATGGACGACCTGGCAGAGGACGATATCGTCGACCTGATAGTAGGGGACATCACCGAAGGTGCCGAGGGGACGGGTATAAGGTCTGGCATCATAGGCGAGGTCGGCTGCGACTGGCCCCTCACGGACAACGAACGGAAGGTGCTGAAGGCATCGGCGCGCGCACAGCGCATGACCGGCGCACCGCTGCTCATACATCCCGGCCGCGACGAGACGGCGCCGCTTGAGATCATCGATATCCTGGATCGGGCCGGGGCAGACCTGTCGCATACGATCATGGGTCACCTCGACAGGACAGTCTTCGAACGCGGTACGCTCAAACAGATCGCTGAGTCGGGCTGCTACATGGAGTGGGACCTGTTCGGCTGGGGCGGGTCGTACTACTCCCCGAACCTGAACATCGACATGCCGAGCGACGACCAGCGCCTCGAGAGCATCGCCTGGATATCGTCAGAAGGCTATGGCCGCAAGGTCGTCGTGGCGCACGACATATGCGGGAAGCACCGCCTGGAGAAGTACGGCGGCCACGGCTACTCGTACATACTGGACCACATAGCTCCCAGGATGCTGTACAGGGGCTTCACTCCCGAGGGTGTCCACGACATCCTGGTCTCCAACCCTGCCGAAGTGCTCACGTTCCGGTAGTCTTGCGCCGCGCTTTCGTTCCATGGCACAGCGGGCAAACCGGCTGTCGAGTCGATAGTATTGGGCAACAAGGAGTCGCCAATGGCAGTCAATTCAGCAAAGCAGCGAATGCTCGAAGGGAAGCCCGCCATCGGAGGCGAGGTGGGCCTGGGCTCGCCGCTGTCGGCCGAGCTTATCTCTCCCCTTGGCTTCGACTTCGTCCTGGTCGACAACCAGCACGGCCTCTGGGAAGACCAGAGCTCGATGCATGCCTTCAGGGCCATCAGCCTGGGTCCAGCCGTGCCCATGGCCAGGGTACGGAGGAACGACTTCGGACTCATCGGCAGGCTCCTGGACATGGGATGCATGGGAATAGTGGTGCCGATGGTCAACAACGTCGAGGAGGCGGAGGCCGCAGTATTCGCCACCCGCTATCCGCCGCTCGGCGGCCGGTCCATCGGGCCATTCGGCACGGGATTCCTGGGCGACGACTACGACGACTGGGCCAACGACCAAGTATTCCTGGCAGTGCAGATCGAGACGGACCTCGGCGCCAGGAACGCGGAGGAGATCATGGCGGTCGAAGGCATAGATGGGTGCTGGATCGGCCCGGGTGACCTGGGCCGCTACATGCGCCTCGACCTGAACACCAGGGAGGGCAGGGAGGTCCACAGTACGACGATACGTTCCATCATCGCCGCCTGCCACCGTACAGGAAAGATACCGGGGATCTCCACTCCAACGCCAGCGCTCGCCCAGCGATGGATCGACGAGGGCTGCCTGTTCGTCACGGCGGGGACCGACTCGGAGTGGGTCGTGGACAAGGCTCGCGAGACGCTGCAGGCGCTTGGGCGCTGAGCACCGTCGGAAGCTCCCCAACTCCGGAACCAGACCCGCGCCTACGACTCATCCCACTTGCGGGCCACGGCAAGCCCACCGCTGCCGCAAGGCGTGCCGTGCCTCCAACATTGCTCTACTGCTGAGTGCCCTTGCCCCGGCAGATCGCCATGATGGACCCCAGCTCGTTCACCTACTCGCGGGGATTGCCCCGCATCGCCCGTAGCGTGGGGACGCGAAGCGAGCCTGCTGCCTATCCCTGATTCGGACCGGCGCAGGTCACGCTCTCCGATCTCCAATGGCTCAGGAGTGCGCGTGTTCAGCCTTGGGTTCAACAGGCACGGGCGTATCCGAGTGAGGGCGCCTCAGGTTCGCGGGATGTCACGCTAACGGCTGGTGGGCCGAGACTAGCTTCATGAGACCATCTCCCAGTGATTCGTGTTGACAGAGCTTTGTACTAAGTGTATAGTTAGTGTCTCACTTCGGCTCAATTAGAGCCCAGATTGCCGCAGACGATGCTTCTGGATTAGCCTCAACAAGAACCGTGGGTGGCTGCAGGGAGAACTGGGGTTGAGAGTGGCCGGATGCGTCAGGCGGAGGACGTTCTAGGCATGGGGCCGGTTGAACCTGTGACGAGAAGGAGGACCATTGTGACCAGGATAGTGTCTTTGATGGTTATCGCGGCAGTCAGTGCGGCATTGCTCATGGCCTGTGCCCAGGACGGGCCTGACGACGAAATGAAGCAGGAAGTCGTCGCCAACTACGCCGAAGGCGTGCACCACCTCTACTCGAAGAGCTTGGCATCTGCCAAGTCGCTGGACGGTGCGATCGACCGGTTCATCGCCGCGCCGACTCCAGCACACCTGGAGGCGGCCAAGCGACTCTGGCTGGTTGCCCGAGACGACTACGGCCCTACTGAGGCATTCCGGTTCTACGACGGTCCCATAGACCACCCGGACGACGGCCCTGAGGGACTGATCAACGCCTGGCCCCTCGACGAGGCCTACATCGACTACGTGGACGGGGACCCCACGGCGGGGATAATCAACAACCCCAACGAGTTCCCCGTAATCGACGCCGACCTTATCGTGTCCCTTAACGAGGAAGGCGGCGAGGAGAACGTCTCCACCGGATGGCATGCCATCGAGTTCCTTCTCTGGGGACAGGACCTGAACAGGGATGGCCCGGGCGCTCGTCCGGTGGAGGACTACACGACCAACCCCAATGCAGACCGCAGGGCAACCTACCTCGCGGTGGCGTCTGACGTGTTGGTGGGCCATCTGCAGGATATGGTGGACGCCTGGGCCCCCGGGCGCAGCGGCAACTACCGCTCCGCGTTCGTAGCCATGGACTACGACGAGGCCATTCAGAACATAATCACAGGCATTGGAGAGTTGAGCCGGGGCGAGCTGGCGGGTGAGCGGATGACCGTCGCGTTTGAGGAGCGGTCCCAGGAGGACGAGCACTCCTGCTTCTCCGACAACACTGTTGCAGACATAGTTGGCAACGCATTGGGCATTCAGATGGTCTACGTGGGTGACTATGGAGGAGTATCCGGGCCTGGGATCAAGGACCTGATCGCGGCCAAGGACGAGGAGCTGGCCGACCAGCTCGAATCGCAGATCCGCAGCAGCGTCCACCTGACCACTGTGATTCCGCAGCCCTTCGACCAGCACCTGCTCGAGGGTGTGTCCGACCAGACGGCGGGCAGGCAGGCAGTGCGATCCGCCATCGTCTCGCTTGAGAACCAGACCGACACGATCGTGCAGGCAGCTGAGGATATCGGGATCACAATCAGCGTTAGCTGATGCGCCAGTTGAAGCCGGTCATTGTGGCGGCCTTCGCGCTGGGTGGCCTGGTCGTCCTGTTCGCCGCAAGTGCCTGTGGCGAGCAGGACGACATTGATTTGGACGAAGTGTTCGACGAGCTGTTGGGCGGAGAGACCACCGCATTCAGCAAGGGCCGCAATGCGTTCGAGCTCTCCGCCCGCAATCTCACCAACGAGGAACGGAGGACGTTCGAGGTTGGAGACAGCTTCTTCACCCAGAACTGGGTGACCGCTCCGGCGTCTACCGAGGCGCGCGACGGGCTTGGGCCGACTTTCAATGCCCAGTCATGCTCCTCATGCCACAGCCACGACGGCAGGGCAAAGCCTCCAGACAACGACGAAGATCCCGTGAGAGGCCTGCTGCTCAGGCTGAGCGTTCCAGGTCCCGAAGGGCCGGTAGACGAACCGACCTATGGCGGGCAGCTCCAGGACCGCGCGATCAACGGGGTCTCCCCCGAGGGGCGGATAGGCATTCGATACGAAATCGTCACCGGCGAGTTCCCCGACGGCACATCCTATTCGCTGCGCAGGCCAACCTACTCGATCCTCGACGCTGCGTTCGGCCCTCTCGATCCTGAAGTGATGGTTTCCCCCAGGATTGCCCCTGTTACCTTTGGCATGGGACTTCTGGAAGCCATCCCAGAGGAGCGTATCCTTGCACTGGCGGACCCCGAGGACCTCGACGGCGACGGCATTTCTAGTCGCCCAAACATGGTCTGGGACGATGCGCTGCAGACCCGGGTCCTGGGGCGCTTCGGCTGGAAGGCGAGCCAGGTATCCGTGGAGGGGCAGACGGCGGGCGCGTTCCACGGGGACATAGGCATAACTTCCAGCTACTTCCCCACTGAGAATTGTCCGGCGGCGCAGGCCGCCTGCCACGAGGCTCCGAACGGTGGGGCGCCCGAGATCCCTGATGAGCGCCTGGCAAAAGTGACCTTCTATGTGCAGACGCTGGCGGTGCCGGCCATGCGCAACGTGGAGAGCTCCGAAGTGCGTCAGGGCGCGCGTCTCTTCGTAGAGGCCGGATGCGCCGCCTGCCACACGCCGCGCCACGAGACGGCAGAGTCATACCCTGTGCGGCCGCTGCGCGGCCAGGTATTCTTCCCGTACACTGACCTCCTGCTTCACGACATGGGTGAGGGCTTGGCTGACAACCGGCCCGACGGCCAGGCAACAGGAAGAGAGTGGCGAACCCCGCCCCTGTGGGGTATAGGACTGGTGGAAACCGTGAACGGCCACACGATGTTCCTGCACGACGGGCGGGCCAGGAGCATAGAGGAAGCGATCATCTGGCATGGCGGCGAAGCCCAGACATCGCGCGACCTATTCATGGGTATGTCTTCGGAAGAACGGAAAGCGCTCATAGAGTTCTTGCGGTCGCTCTAGGGGTCAATATGCTGCGTTCATTCGGCCTGTCCGCGCTCTTAGTGTTGGCAATAGCCTGTGGCTCTGGCGCAACAGGTGACGCTGCCGTGCTGATCAGTCTTACCGACTCGATAATTGTCCCCGGCTACGAGGCCGTGTCCCAGGAGGCGAGCGACCTGCGGGAAGCGTTGGATGATCTGTGCGGCTCCCCCTCTGAGGCGGCTATGAGCGAGGCACAGCAGGCGTGGAGGGATGCCCGTGTGCCTTGGATGCGCTCCGAGGCTACTTGGCTGGGTCCCGTCATGGAGCGTCGTTCGAAGAGCCTGGTGGACTGGCCGAAGATCCAGCCCGAACGTATAGAGGCCATGCTGGCCAACAATCCGGCCGCGACCGAGGACGATGTGCGCCATACGCTGGCTTCCACCCAGCGGGGCTTGGGCGCGATCGAGTACCTGCTGTTCGAACCCGACTCAATGGACCTCCTGTCCGAGCCCTCCTCCGCACGTTGCGACTACCTGACCGCCTTGGGACGCCTGGTCGAGTCGGAGTCCAGCGCCGTCCTCGAAGCTTGGGCGACAGGAGAAGGAAGCGGTCCGGCCTACAAGGATTACCTCACCGGGCGCTCGGACAGCTCCCTGCTGGCCGGCCAGGCCGTTGCCGAGCTGGTGAGGGTCCAGGTCTTCCTGATACGGACAATCGTAGACATGAGGCTGGCGTCGGCCCTTGGCATGCGCGAAGGAGGGGCCGAACCGACGGTAATTCCGGGGGGCAACGGCCTCAACGCCCTGGTCGACCTGCACAATGAGATCCTGGGCATGCGCGACATGTACGTTGGCCACGAAGAGACCGACGGGCTCGGAATCTCCGAGCTGGTGAAGGAGCTGTCGGCGGCGACGGACGAGCGGATGCACGACCACTTCGAGAGCTCCCTGGCGGCGATTGACTCCGTGGACTTGCCTCTGCGCACAGCCATCCTTGAGCAGCCGGAACAGGTGCGTGCGGTGTACGACCGCCTCTCGGACCTCCAGCTCACCCTAAGCACCGAGGTCGTCAGCCTGCTTGGCATCTCGGTAGGTTTCAGCGACACCGACGGAGACAGCCTGCGCTAGCTCAGGAGCCCATGTCCACAGGTAGGACCCAGGCCTTCGGACTTAGGCCTGGGTCGACGCTGGCCAGATCCACGCTTGGGTCTATGAAGCGGGCCGCTCGACGCCCATTGACAGCCACGAACGCGTCGGCGCGCACCTCGACGCTTCGTCCCCGGCTGTTCGCGTCCCTGGCGATGATGTGGGCGGTGGCGAGTATCATGTCCGGCTGGTAGGCCATCCGCTCCTGTTGAAGCGGGGTCAGGTACTTCTCGGGGTACTCCAGCCAATGCTCGCCGGTCCTGGTATCGGTCACTCGAAATCGAACGTGGCCGGTCTTCTCGGTTAGCATTATTCTCCACGAGAATCTATAGCCGTCATCGTTCCATCGCACATTGCCGGGATAGGCCCAGTGGCGCAGGGGCCCGGCAACCTGCACGAGGGCGAATAGCAGCAACCCGGCCAGCCAGGCCCGAGACGCCCACGAGGATGCTGATGGAGGGGATGGCGCTTCCACCGTAACTGCAGCCGGACGCCGTCTCAGTCTGGAGAGCACTCGTCGAGGCCACTCGTATGGGAAAAACACGATCGACCCGAAGATCATGAGCCACGGGAACATGCCTATCGGAAACAGGAGCCAGGTCATCACGTGGAACACCACCAGCACCACATACGCAATGGGACGGCTGCGACTCCACAACAGCCATCCCACGACGGTCAGGTCGAAGGCGGCCCCGGTCCAGCTCATGGCGTGCGCCACCCAGGCTTCCCTCAGCAGCGGCCCGACCAGGAACAGGTCGCCGTTGTTGTAGAGCCAGATCCGCATGGGTTGCGCGTGCAAGAGCCAATCGGGGTTCAGCTTGGCTATACCGCCGAACAGGTAGACGACACCCACCTGTGCCCTGAGGACCCATACAACCCAGCCGGGCACGGTCTCGCTTCGCGTCGCTGGATTCCTCAAGGCATCCAGCGACACTGCCCGATGCAGGGGAAGGAAGACCATCAACAGCGAGGTCAGGCTGACCCAATAGTAGTGGTTCAGGTAGGTGGTCTTGTCGATAAGCTCCACGTACGTGAACAGGAGGAAGAACGCGATGATGGAGAGCCGGTACCGGTAACCCAGGGCGACTCCCAGGCTTGCCAGTCCAAGCAGAGCGAAGTGCGCGTACATACCCCATCCCGGCCACGGTTGCACCCACCAGAATCCTGAATAGGTGAAATGGTGCGCGGGCTGTACGTAGAGCTCGTCTATCCAGCCCTTGGCGGCAAATCTGCACACGGCCGCAATTCCCAACAGACCGAACATGACCCGGAATGCGGCCGCCGATGCCGCACTTACCGGGTGAGAGCCGACCAGGATGACGCGATCCAGGTAGTCGGCAATAGTGGAACTGGAGGATACGCGCCTAGAGTTGCTCGTCAGACAGGACCCATCCTCCCCTGTTTGCCGGAACGCGGGATTCCCTATACCCTTATCGGCCATGGGAGTCCTGAGAGTCATCACCCTGCCCGCCCGGAATCTACGTAGTTTGGCAACTCAACAGGATTGTAGCTGCCGGTGACCACGAAAGCGATACATCCGTCTGCTCCTGAGCTGGCTGTCACCCGCTGGTTCAACACTGCCGACAACCCCACCTTGGCAGATCTCAGAGGCGAAGTTGTGGTCATAGAGGCGTTCCAGATGCTCTGCCCCGGCTGCGTCTCCCACGGTCTGCCGCAGGCCAAGCGCATCCAGCAAACCTTTGGCGACGACGTCACCCTGCTCGGGCTCCACTGCGTGTTCGAACACCACGAGGCCATGACCCCCGTGTCACTCGAAGCGTTCCTGTACGAGTACCGCATAACCTTCCCCGTCGGCGTCGACGCCCACACTCCCGGGGTCGCCCTGCCCATCACGATGGACAGGTACCAGCTGCGGGGCACCCAAGCCTGGTTGTGATCGACCGGGCCGGACGCATCCGCCTAAACGCGTTTGGCCAGATCGATGACCTCGCAGTGGACGCCATCCTCGCCCACCTCATCGACGAACCACTTCGAGCCTGAGGCCGGCTGCGACCCCGACGTCGGAAACACCCAGGCCCATGCCGCCGCCGCCAGTGCGTCGGCCACGTCAAGGAGAGCTTCGGAGTCTCCGGGGACGTGCCTGTAGAAACGGCTCCGCTCACGGTGGTCTTTGCCGGAAACCTGTTCGGCCCGTCCCGGCTGGGTGCCGTCAGCGGGCTGATCAACGCGGTACACCAGATCGCGGGCGGGCTGGGCGCGTTCGTCGGAGCAGTAATCTTCGACCGGTGGGAGAGCTGCGACGGGGCCTTCGCGCTGATGGCGGTGCTTGCTGTGGTCGCCATCGTGGCCACGCTGTCGCTTCAGCGCGGGAAGCTCAGGCCGACGTGACCGGCCTTGACCACCGCCTTCCGGCGGATGTAGGCTGATTCGACTGCCTGGATGAAACCGGGGGGCTCTACTCTCCCTTGAAGACGGGACTGACAAAAGAGACGTCTCCGGACATCGAGGCCGGTCGGGTTCCCACACGCTCCGGCTTCAGCCCGATCTCCCACCTCCGGCGCCTCCCAGTCGCCGAGACCCTTGCATACCGGGACTTCCGCTGGGTCTTCCTCGGCTCGTTTGCCTCCTTCATGGCCATGAACATGCAGCTGGTCACCCAGTCCTGGCTGGTGGTCGAGCTGATGAACGACTCGCCTCTCGCCCTGAGCCTGTCGATAGTGTCGTTCACGGCGCCGATCACCGTGGTATCCCTGTTCGGAGGGGTGATGGCCGACCGCATCCCGCGGCGGCGCCTGGTGATCTTCAGCCAGAGCGGGAACGCCGTGATGACGTTCCTGCTGGCCACCCTGGACGCAACCGGCCTCATCGTCTTCTGGCAGGTGATGGCCATCGGCTTCATCAACGGGTCGATGATGGCGTTCAACATGCCCAGCCGCCAGGCGATCATCTCGGACATCGTGCCCGAGTCCCGGCTGATGAACGCAATATCGGTGAACAACTCCAGCATGAACCTGACCCGCGTGGTAGGCCCCGCCATGGCGGGATTCCTGATTCTCCTCATCGACACGTGGGCGGTTTTCTACCTCGTCTCCGTCGTGTACGTCTTCGCCGCCCTGTCGATGGCGATGGTGCGCGCCGGGTCCGAGGGGGTTGCTCGCTCGGGCAAGGGGATGCGGGGCGACATCGGGGCCGGTCTGTCATACGTGGCCGAGGACCCGACCCGGCGGGGTCTCATCATCATGTCCTTCATCCCAGCGCTCTTCGGGTACTCCTACTACGCGCTTCTGCCGGCGTGGGGCCGTGAGGCCCTCGACATAGGCTCCGAAGACCTGGGCTTGCTGATGATGCTCATGGGCGTCGGCGCACTGATCGGAACGCTGATACTGGCCTCCATGCAGCACTTCAACCAGCGGGGGGCCTTTCTGCTGCTGTTCTGCCTCCTGTGGGGTGCCGCCCTGGCCGCGTTCGCCCAGACGTCGAGCTACCTCCATGCCATACCCCTGTTGATGCTGGTCGGACTGTTGAACTCCGTGTTCATGTCTCTGAACATGACACTCATTCAAATGCACTCTTCGCGGGAGATGCGCGGGCGGGTGATGAGCATTGCGATGATGAGCTTCGGGGTGATGCCCCTGAGCGGAGTGCCGTTCGGAATCCTTGCGGAGTTCACGGACACTCCCTTTGCGCTGACGCTCAGTGGGCTGCTGCTTGTCGCCTTCACGCTGGTCTTCGCCGCCGTCTATCCGAGCTACCGCCGGATCGCATGAAGGCCACCTCCGTCTCTCGACGCCCAGGCGGGCAGGTCAGAGCAGCCAAGGGAGCAATTGGAGCCCCCGCGTCATCGATCCAGTTGGCCCTGGGCAGGCCGGCACACCCGATCCGTGGGAACCGCGCCGTGTGGTACGATTCCACCGCCCCGAGGGCCCATGGGCCCTCGGGTTCCGGACTACGGGCATAGACGCGGCGGCGGCGATAGTGCGAGCGCCCGCAGAGCGCAGGAGGAAACAAGTGCTAAAGACTCCAGCGGCGGTGATGGTTGGCCCGGATGAGCCGATGGCGATCGACGAGATGGAGGTGCCGTACCCCGGCCCTCACCAGGTGATCGTCAAGCAGACGGCGACCGGCGTCTGCCTTTCCCAGGTCCACGAGCTCCAAAAAGTCACAAAGGACCTGTGCCCGCATTTTCTTGGCCATGAGGGCGTCGGCGTAGTCACCCACGTTGGGAGCGACGTAACGCACCTCAAAGAGGGTGATCACGCGATAACGACCTGGGTGCCGCGGGCCGGCTACCCGGGGCGGGACTTCATCGAGGGCCTGAGCCCCATAGGTGTCAGGTTCCGCGGCGAGCTGGTGCACGGTCCAGTCGGCACCTTCGCCGAGGACTGCCTGATCAGCGACCAATTGGCCGTCAAGATTCCGGCAGAGCTGGCCACGCTGGAGAGCAGCATCGTGGGATGCGCGGTGCTCACCGGCGCAGGCGCCGTCTTCCACACCGCGAAGGTCCGGGCCCAGGACTCGGTGGTCGTCATCGGGGCCGGCGGCGTGGGGCTCTCCGCCATCAAGATGGCGTTATTGATGCAGGCCTACCCGGTTATCGCCGTGGACATCAACGACGACAAACTCGACTTCGCAAGGGACTGGGGGGCCACTCATACGATTAACTCCACGGAGGTCGACCCGGTGAAGGCGGTGTGGGAAATCACCGGCAGCGGCGCCGACTTCGCTTTCGACGCGGTGGGCACAGTGCCCACGCACGAGGCCATCCTTCCAATGGTGCGCGGCGGCGGACCTGGCGCCAACAACCTGGGCGGGATGGCCGTGGTGATCGGCTGGCCGCAGCCTGAATTCAAGCTTAACGCCAGGCACTTTGTCTCTTACCAGCGTCAGTACCGGGGCAGCCACGGCTCGGCGATCCCGGACCGGGACTTCCCTATGTACCTGCGGTTGTCCGCCGAAGGGAAGTTCCCGCTGGACAAGCTGGTCACCCGCAGCTACCCGCTCGAGCAGGCAAACGAGGCTATGGACGACCTGAAGCACGGCCGTATCGCCGGGCGTGCTCTACTGACGTTCTGACAGGCTGACAGTTCGGGATAGTGCCAGAATCCCCACGAGCGAGACCTGCATCCGTCAGACACATTAGCAACGGAAGACTCAGATACTCGTGGGCGGTCGGACTAGGAGGCAGTTGACTAACCCGGTAGTTCTGGGGACAGCCTGTAATTCGACTGGCATGTGACCGGCCACAGTATTATACCAATTCATTTTGAGCGCGCCGTAAAGCCGTCATTCCCGCGAAGAGCCTGCCCCGTACTCGATACGGGGCGGGAACCCACCCCCTGGCCGCACATATACGGCGGCATCACGGTGACTTGGTATTACCCTCCCTCAACCATGGCCTTCAACAGTTTTAGCTGCTTGCCGTCGGAGAATCGGATTGCCAGGCGCAGTAGGGGCGACACCACCCTCCACCTTAGCCCCGTGATCTGACAATTCGCGACCAGTGTGACTCGAGCGGAGCGCTCGTCTATCTCGTGCACTTCGTATGTGTAGTCCGCAGTCACCCCGCCTTGGACCGAACGCAGTACTATTGATCGACCAACATCACAGTGGGTGATGGTACTTGAGCGTTCGGCGCCACGAGCGCGGAACGTCAGTTTCGTCCCTGTGGCGGTTTCTCCCTCGGCCGTCATCCCGTCGATTCCGGGCATCCACCTGTGGGCGTTCGTCCAATCGGTGAGGGCCTCCCCCACCTGAGGGGCCGGCCTTTGAATTGCCTCCTCGACGGAAAGCGTTTGCATAATGATCAGCCTCCTTGCCCGTTGATTCTAACACCGATGCCCCCGCGGTAAGGAGGCTTCGGGTTGGTGATGCTGAGTGAGGGCGGTTAGGTGTGAGAGGATTGGGTTGTTATGGAACTGCTCGGTTGCCGCAGACAAGTTCGAACGCGGTCCTCGTGGAGTCACCCTTGTCCCGCCTACTTGGACGAAATCGAGAGTCTCTATTCTGAGGTTCGTTCCCCGCTCGTAGTCAGGTCATCCCCGCCGGGGCCGCTCAGTGGCGGACTCCGGCCATCTCATCGTGCAGCATCGGCGCGGCCAGGAAGGCGTCCGTGTCGACTTCCCCGAACCTCAAGGGGCTGTACATCTCCGAGTCTATCCTCGTCCCGCCGTCCACGACGTGCTCGGCGAGGAGCAGCCCGGACACGGGATTGTAGGCGAACCCGCCGGAGTGGAAGTGGGCGCCTACGAACAGACCCTCTACTCCCGGCACCGGTCCGATCACCGGCTTCACGTCGTACGCAAAGCTGATCAGCCCCACCGTGTGGTAGTCCCACTCCGCCCCCTCCAGCATCGGCACACGCCTGACCATGTGCTCCTTGATGAACGGCAGCGCGTCCGGATGAGGCTCCAGCTCCGACACGTCGAAGTCCGGCCCGCGCATCTCGTATGCGCCGAGACCCTCGACCGACGTTCCCAGGAGCAGCCGGTTGTCGTCGGTGGGCCGCACGTAGCAGTCTAGGATGTGGTCGTTGACCGCGGGCAGCCTGGGCGGCTCCGGGAAGGGCCTGGTGACGAACCGCTCGTGTACGAAGTTCTTGTGTGGTGTGCGGAAGCCGACTCGCGAGAGCACGTGGTTCGTCCAGCCGTTGACCGCGCAGGCTGTCGCGTCGGCCTCGATGGTGCCGCGGTCCGTCACGACCCCTCTCACCCGACCATCGCGCAGGTCGAACCCGGTCACCGGCTCGTTCTCCCTGATCTCGACGCCCATGTCCTCCAGCTTGGCCCTCAATGCCGGGACGTACCGGTGCGGCTCGGAGAATCCCGACCTCAGATCCAGCACGCCGCTGTCATCCGCCTCGGCCTCGAGGTCGGGGAACCGCTCACTGATCTCGCTGCCTCTCAGCACATCGAACCGGCCTCCCAGCCGCCGCCACATGCCTTGGAGAGGAGCGGTTCTGGCAAAGGCCTCCTCGGGGAACAGGTTCAGACACCCGACCTGGTGGAATTGGTACCCATCGAGGATTCGGCTGAACCGCTCGACCAGGTCGAGGCTCACCGACCGGGCGCGCACCTCGGTCTCCGTGCCCATCAGCATCGTGACAATGCCGCCGGCCTGGAGGCTGGAGCCGCCGCCCACACTGCCCTTGTCTACTACTACGACACGCTCGACGCCCTTCTCGACAAGGTGAAAGGCGGTGCTCAGGCCGGTTACTCCGGCTCCAATAACGACTACGGATTGCGGTCTGGTGTGTGACATAGTGCGGCTATTCTATGACCCACATACCTACCGCACAAGACCACCACTACGTCCCAAATCCCCCACCTCCGTCATTCCCGCGAAGAGCCTGCCCCCGAGCAGTCGGGGGCGGGAACCCATCCCCGGCAAGGTGCACAGCCATAGCCTCAGAGGCAGTCCGTCACGCCATCCGTCCAAATTAGATGGTGGATCTGGGTACGTCGTTCTGGGGAGTGCGGGAATCGATCCCCGACCTGGGTTGGCACACGAGTCATGGATCACCCCACACCCGCCCGCGCCGGCCCATTAGTTCCCAGTCCAGCTCCGCGCCCAACCCTGCAGAAGGGTCGAGGTGCAGCCGGCCGTCTTCGATCCGCTCCGGAGGCAAGAGCAGGTCCGCCCGCCAGTCCGCCTCGTAGACCGCGTGCTCCAGCGGCATCGCGCCGGGCATGGACGCCGTGACGTGTCCGCTGGCCAGCAGCGACACCGGCCCCGATGGGCTGTGGAGCGACACCCCTCCCCCGGCATCGATCGCCGCCCTGCCCGACCTCGCGGCCGCAGCCACGCCGCCGCAGTGCTTCACGTCCGGCATGATGACCTTGACCGCCGCCCGGTCGATCAGGTCCGCGAACAGCTCCTCGCCATACCCCTTCTCGCCTCCAGCCACGGCCATCGGCACGCGCGCGGCGATCCGCGCCATGCCCTCCGGGTCCTCGGTGGGCTGTACCGGCTCCTCGAACCAGCCGACGCCAAGCTCGGCCAGCTCCTCGGCCACGATGACCGCCGACTCGGCGTCGAAACGGCTGTGACAGTCGACCAGCAGGGTCACCTCGGGGCCCACCGCATTCCTCACGGCCGCAACGCGCCGGATGCCCGGGCGCGCCCGATCTACCGCGTCGCCGGGGCTCATCTCGTCGAAGGGCGCGCACTTGACCGCTCGGAAGCCCTGACGCACGGCCCGCTCGGCGGCTTTCGCGAAGTCGTCAGGAGCACGCCGGGTCCCGAACAGTCCCCTGTTGATGTTCGCGTACAGCGGCACGCTGGCCTGGGGCTCGCCGCCCAATGCCTCCGCCAAGCTCACACCGTCATGCATCGCCTGGATGACCGAGACGCCGGTACGCAGGGTGCTCACCGCAGTCGCCATCGCCAGATCCCGTCTCAGACGGCGCTCATCCAGTCCCAGCAGTCGCGGAACATCGACCTCGCCGGCTATGACCGCGCCCCTCAGGGAGGCGATCCCCTCGGCAACCAACCGCGCCACGTCTTCGGTCGGCTTGCCGGCGGTTATCTCCACGTCCGCGGAAACTCCGCCCGCGTCCCGGAAGCGCGCAAAGATCCACTCCGTCCGCGGCGTCACCACTATGGAGCCGAATTCGACACGGTCCAGGCGCACCGGATCAGCAGTCACTCGAACAGCCTTGAAGCTCTCTTCCAATGTAGAGCCCTTTCTTGCCTGCAGCCCTGAACTCTCACGCACCATCGTGAGCATGCGTCTTCCCCAAATCCCCCACCTCCGTCATTCCCGCGAAGAGCCTGCCCCCGAGCAGTCGGGGGCGGGAACCCATCCCCGGCAAGGTGCACAGCCATAGCCTCAGAGGCAGTCCGTCACGCCATCCGTCCAAATTAGGTGGTGGATCTGGGTCTTCCATCTCCGGGGTGATCATACCCTCCACCACGGCCTGCCGCACTGTCCCATCGAGCCCGTCTTCCCTGTCCTCCCGAGGGGGCCCGTCTTCCCCGCCCTCCTGAGGGGACCCCGAAGCCGCGCAGCGTGTGGGCGGGCTCTTCTCGGCGGACTATGCGGGCGCCACGTGGAGCGCCGCCAGGGTGTGGGACATGGCGAAGCATCTGTGGATTCCAGCCGTCGTGCTCGGGACCTCCGGCACCGCAGGCCTGATACGCGTGATGCGGAACAACCTGCTGGACGAGCTGGGGAAGCCCTATGTCGTTACGGCGCGGGCCAGGGGCGTGTCTCCCTGGAAGCTGGTCCTGAAGTATCCGGTCAGGGTGGCCGCCAATCCTCTAGTCAGCACGGTGGGTTACCTGCTGCCTGCCCTGGTGAGTGGCAGCATCATCGTGTCTGTAGTATTGAGCCTGCCGACGCTAGTACTGCTTCAATCTAAATATGACAGAACCCTCGGATTGCCGTCATTCCCGCGAAAAGCCTGCCCCCGAGTAGTCGGGGGCGGGAACCCAGAGGGGCGGGGGGCTGGACGTTCGCCAAAACTACCTTGAATCGATACTAGGACCGGTGCTGTTGGACGCGATCCTGATACAGGACGTCCAGATCGCGGGGCTCATCGTGCTCGCGCTCGGCGTCCTCACCATCATCGGAACACTGATATCGGACATCCTCCTGGCGTTGGTGGACCCGAGGATCAAGCTGTTCGACCAGTAGCCGGAATACCTCCTGCGCCATTCACAACCCTCCAGCCTGGGCATATAATTCGGGCCGGAGCCGCCAGCCTCACCGGAGGCCGCGCAATCCATTCCGAATGTAATACCAAGTCACCGTGATGCCGCCGTATATGTGCGGCCAGGGAGTGGGTTCCCGCCTTCGCGGGAATGACGGCTTTACGGCGCGCTCAAAATGAATTGGTATAAGGGGTGAGTGATGGCCAGAGGACTGACTTCATACCGGTCGCCGATCCTGGGTACGACGCACATGGTGTCGGCCGGCCACTACCTGGCAGCTGCGGCCGGGTACCGGATCCTGGAGGACGGCGGCAATGCAATCGATGCGGGCGTGGCATCCGGTATCGCCATAAACGTCACGCTGCCCCACGCCACGAACTTCGGCGGGGTGGCGCCCATCGCGATCTACGACGCGGCGTCCGACTCCGTCGTGACCATAAGCGGGCTTGGGCGATGGCCCCGCGCCGCGAACATCGACTACTTCAACGAGCACGCCGGCGGCCAGATCCCCACCGGGATACTGCGAACGGTTATGCCCGCCGCGGTGGACGCCTGGCTGACAGCCCTCGAGAAGTACGGGACGATGACCTTCGAACACGTCGTCACTCCCGCGCTGGAGCTGGCGGAGAATGGCTTCCCCGTGTCGGCCTACCTGCATGATGGACTCCAGACGACCGAGGAGGACCACGAGGGCGGCGCTGCCATGTGGCCCTCCACGCGGGAGGTGTACCTGCCGAAGGGGCGAACGCCGCGGACGGGCGAGCTTCTCGTCCAGGCCGACCTGGGGCGCACATTCAGGCGGCTGATAGAGGCCGAGAGAGGCGCGTCACACCTCGGCCGGGAGGCTGCGATACGTGCGGCTCGCGACAGGTTCTATCGAGGCGACATCGCCGAGGAGATGGCCGCGTTCTCCGAGGAGCAGGGCGGACTCGTCACGCTGCAGGACCTGGCTGAATTCTCCGTAAAGGTCGAGCCGCCCGCGACGGGCCGGTTCCACGACTACACCATCTACACGTGCGGGCCGTGGTGCCAGGGCCCCGTCGTGGCCCAGACGCTGCAGATGCTCGAGGACGACGACCTGTCGGCCCTGGGCCACAACTCGACCGAGTACATCCACCTGGTCTCCCAGGCCCTGAGCCTGGCCTACTCGGACCGCCACTCCTACTACGGCGACCCCGATCACGTCGACGTTCCCATCAAGGGCCTGCTGTCGAAGGGCTACACGCGCTCGAGGCGAGCCGATGTCGACGCGGCTGCGGCGTTTCCCGAGATGCCGGCTCCAGGCAATCCCTGGCCGTACCAGGGCGACGCTCGGGAGGCTGCGGCTCCGGTCGGCGCAGCGTCGGCGACCGGGGCGCGGATGCAGGACACCAGCTATGTCTGCACGGTCGACCGGTGGGGCAACGCGTTCTCGGCGACCCCCAGCGACCCGCTCGCGGGCAGCCCGATAGTGCCGGGCCTGGGCCTCCAGATGTCGTCCCGGGGTTCCCAGTCATGGCTCGACCCCGACCATCCGTCGAGCCTCCAGCCATGGAAGCGGCCCAGGCTCACGCCGAACCCGGCCATCGCCTTCAGGGACGGTAAGCTCTTCATGCCCTTCGGCACACCGGGAGGCGACACCCAGTGCACGTCGATGGTCCAGCTATTCCTCAACATCGTGGAGCACGGCATGGACCCGCAGCGGGCCATCGAGGAGCCCCGGTTCGCTCCGTGGAACTTCCCCAACTCATTCTGGCCGCACACCTACCTCCCGGCCAGGCTGGAACTGGAGGGCCGCATCGACACAGGGACGGCCTCGGACCTGGCCGGGATGGGGCACGACGTGCGAGTCCTGAACGACTGGTCGCCCTCGGCGGGTTCGATGTCCGCAATCGTGGTCGACCACGAGAGGGGCGTCCTGTCGGCGGGCGCAGACGCCCGGCGCGACAGCTACGCCGTGGGCAGGTAGCGCCACCGATCCTCCCAGCCGAACAGCGCTATGTGTGGCCGAGCCTGATCCTGGGATCCGTCACCCCGAGCAGAATGTCGGACAGCAGTGTGCCGACCACTGTCAGCGTGCCCAGCAGCAGGACGATGAAGCCGGACATGTACACGTCCTCCTGCAGGATGGCCTCCAGGAATATGGGGCCGAGGGTCGGCAGGCTCAGCACCACGGACACGATAACGCTACCGCTCACCAGCGACGGCAGCAGGTAGCCGATGGTGCTCACGAGAGGGTTGGCGGCCACCCTGACCGGGTACTTCAGTATGACCTTCCACGGAGGCACGCCCTTGGCCCTCGCCGTGACCACGTAGGGCTTGCTGAGCTCGTCGAGAAGGTTGTTGCGCATTACCCGGATCAGCCCAGCGGTGCCGGACGTGCCAAGCACTATCGCCGGCACCCAGAGATGGTTGACCATGTCGATGGCCTTGGCCACGCTCCACGGCTCGTTGGCGTAGTCGCCCGAGAAAAGGCCTCCCACGCTCTGGTCGAAGTAGGCGTAGGCCACGTACATCAGCACGAGTCCCAGCAGGAAGTCGGGGACCGCCAGGCCGCTGAAGCCGATGAACGTGAAGACGTAGTCGCCAATAGAGTGCTGGCGGACCGCCGAGTATATCCCGACGGGGATGGCGAACGTCCAGGTCACTACTATCGTGAAGCCGGTCAGCACCACAGTCGTCCAGATCCGGTCGCCGATTATCATCCTCACGGGGCGCTGCTGGGACTCTCCTCCACCCCACACCTGGAACGACAGCCCCAAGTCGCCCTTCGCGAGATTCCACATCCACATGCCGTAGCGGAGGTACCTGGGCCTGTCGAGGCCCAGGTACCTCCGCAGCACATCGGCCTGCTCCGTGTCTATCTCGGTTGCCGAGAAGCCGCCCGTCATGATCTTGTCCATGTGCCGCTCGACCGCGTCGCCGGGCGGCAGCTGGCTGATGAAGAACGCGAGAAACGAAATCGCCCAGATCGTGAGGATGCCGAGAACGATTCTCCTCGCGATATAGGCCAGCATTGGCGTCACCTCGTCGACCCTTGCCGCCAATTATGCCAGATGCGCACCTCGACTCCAACGCGCTTGCCCGGGCGGTCGGGGACAAGCGCGCCGGTACGGCCCACCTAGTTAAACCGCTCCAGTTTCTCCTCGCGTCTCTTCTTCCTGTCGAAGTGAGCCCGCACTACGGCAACCGCCACCAAGGACAACATTGCTACTATCGCCAACCCGACGAACGCGAAGAATCCTAAGCCGCCGTCATTCATCGCGATACCCCCCAGTAGTCATGAGCTTTGGGGACATTCTGACCACACATGCGATAAAAAGCGATTAGCACATCGTACGATTCTTGGAACCTCAAGGCAATGAGAGCTGTACTTGACCAGGGCATGTAATACCAATTCATTTTGAGCGCGCCGTAAAGCCGTCATTCCCGCGAAGAGCCTGCCCCGTACTCGATACGGGGCGGGAACCCACTCCCCGGCTGCACATATACGGCGGCATCACGGTGACGTGGACTGGCTGACCATCGCCGGAGTGACAGAACGCGGCCACTACGAGAACCCCATTGTTGCCCTGGAGAGCATCGTAGAGAGGAAGGGCGAGGTGTACGTCCCGACCTACTTGCCAAGCGGGCTCGGATTGCACAGTGCGTGGCTCTCTGAACAGACGGGAGATGTCTGGCTCAAGTTCGAGTCTTCTGGTGATCTGGAGGACCGCACCCAGATGAGCGCTCTCCTCACGACCCTCAATGGTCGAAGCTCATTCCTATACGATCACCAGGAAGAGGTAGATCTCGGCGGGTCCACTGGCTATGTCAGTTGGGGGGCCGCCGGCGCCCTGTCAGGCGTGACTTCAACGGAGGTACGCCTGGAGTTCGAACGCGAGGGCCGATGGTTCGCGCTGGAGGTCCCCGGACCTGACAGGGCTGTGCTCCACGAGGTGATCAGGATCGCCCTGTCGCTATCGCCGTACCAGCAGTCGTAATCCCATTCCGGATCCGTTCCGGGACTCCAACGCACCTCGCTCGACGACTACGGCGAACTCGCCTATAGTCCGCTTGCCGGTGAGTCGCCGTATGAGAGCAGCCTTGCGTACAGGCCTGCGTTGGCCGCGAGCTCGGCGTGGGTCCCCTGCTCCACCACCCGCCCGTCTTCCAGTGCCACGATGCGGTCGGCGTCCCGAATCGTCGACAGCCGGTGCGCGATGACCACCGCGGTGCGGTCCCGCAGCAGCTCCTTCAGGGCCCTCTGGACCAGCACCTCGCTCTCCGTGTCGATGTTCGCCGTGGCCTCGTCCAGAATGAGTATCCTGGGGTCGGCCACCAGTGCCCGTGCGAAGCTCATAAGCTGCCGCTGGCCGACGCTCAGGTTGCTGCCGCCCTCCTCGACCGTCGTCTCGTAGCCCTTCTCCAGCCCCATTATGAAGTCGTGGATGCCCACTGCGCCTGCAGCCCTGAACATGGCCTCGTCCGATGTCCCTGTATGGCTGTACTTGATGTTCTCGGCGACGGTGCCGACGAACAGGTGCGGCTCCTGTAGCACGACCCCCATCTGCCTCGACAACGACTCCTGCGTGATGTCGCGCAGGTCGTGGCCGTCTATGGTGATCCTTCCCTCCTTCACGTCGTAGAAGCGCATGAGCAGGGAGACCAGCGTCGTCTTGCCCGCTCCCGTCGGCCCGACCAGAGCGACGGTCTCGCCGGGTTCGATCCGCAGATCGATGCCGCGAAGCACCGGCGTGTCCTCGAAGTAGTGGAAGTCCACACCCTCGTACCGTATGGCGCCCTTTACGGGCGGGAGGGCCGGCGCCCCGGGCTTGTCCTGCAGCAGGGGCCGTATGTCCATTATCTCGAAGATGCGGGCGGTGGAGACGACGGCGCGCTGCAGCACGTTGTACTGGTCGGTCAGCCTCTCGACCGGCTCGAAGAAGCGGGTGATGTAGAGGGCGAAGGCCACCAGCACACCCACATCCAGCGAACCTCCGAGGGCCAGCATGCCCCCTATCGAGACCACCAATGCCAAGCCTATCGCGTTGAGGGCCTCGACAGACGGCATGAGCGCCGCGCCGAACTTCGTCGCCTCGATGTTGGCCCTCTCGCTTGCCCTGTTCGCCTCGTCGAAGCTCCGGATGTTCGCCTCCTCACGTCCCAGGCTCTGGACCACTCGGACAGCCGTAAGGTTCTCCTGGAGCCTGGCGGTGACGTCGGCCATCGTCTGGCGCGCCTTGATGTACGCCGCACGCGCGTACCTCTGCCAGAAGATCACCACCGGGAATATCAGGACCACCGTGACCAGAGAGATGACGCCGAGGCGGACGTCCATTGCCAGCATACCCGCCGCGACGCCTACCAGGATGAACATCTCTGATATAGCGAGCCACCCGATGTTCATCACACCCTGGACCTGCTGGACATCGTTCTGGGCCCGCGACATGACCCGGCCCACCTGGTTTCGGTCGTAGAAGGTCATCGACAGCCGCAGGAGCTGATCGAAAATAGCCGTCCGCATGTCGTACAGCATCCGATGGCCCAGCGTGGCTAGCATCACGCTGCTCGCGCGCTGGGAAGCATACTGGGCCACCGCCAGCCCGGCGAGTACGGCCAGGGGCCGCGCCATCTCGGAGACGGGTCTGCCCTCAGTGACGTAGTCGTCTATGAGCAGCCTTATGACCCACGGTATGGCGACGAGGGTGAGGATATGCACCGAGTCGATAGCCATGGCGAGCGCAGCCCGCCGCTTGTACGAACGCAGCAGGCCGAGCATCCGCACCACAGTCCTCACCGTCTCGAAGCGGCCCACCTCCGCCGTGTCGTCAAGGCGAATGTACTCGGACCTGCGGTCCTCTACGGCCTGCCCTCGGGCCATCACTACCCTCCCACTCCCGCGGTTGGACCGCCGGCGGCCCCGACGGCGGGGGCAAGCTGCAGGTCGTGGATGCGCCTGTAGTAGCCCCCTAGCGCCAGGAGCTCCTCGTGAGTCCCGCGCTCCACGATCCGCCCACGTTCCAGGACCAGCACCAGGTCGGCGCGCCGCACAGTGGACAGCCGGTGGGCTATCACGAACGTCGTTCGCCCCTCGATTACTTGCGACAGGGCCTGCTGAAGCCTGAACTCGGTCCCCACGTCCACGCTTGAGGTCGAGTCGTCCAGGATCAGGATGGGTGGATCGGTGAGCAGCGTCCTGGCTATCCCCAGCCGCTGCCGCTGCCCTCCCGACAGCGTTATCCCCCTCTCCCCAACCCATGTGTCGTACGCGTCCGGTAGCCCATCCACGAAGTCGTGGAGCTGCGCCACCTTCGAGGCCGCGACAATGTCGTAGAGCTCCGGTTCGTCGAGCCCATATCCGATGTTGTCCCTGATGGTCGAGGCGAAGGCGAAGGACTCCTGCAGCACAATTCCCACGTTGCCCCGCAGCGACGCCAGCGTCACGTCCCTGACGTCGTGGCCGTCGATCAGCACACGTCCCTCCGTGACCTCGTAGAAACGGGACACCAGGTGTGCGAGGGTTGTCTTACCCGATCCGGCTGCCCCCAGGAGCGCCACCATCTGCCCGGGCTGCACCTCGAAGTCGATGTCGTGCAGGGCTGGGACCCTGTCGTCGTAGCTGAAGGAGACATGCTCGAAACGGACATGGCCGTTCGCCCGCGGCATCGCCGCCGCGCCCCTCCGTTCTTCGACCGGGGACTCCGCGTCGATGATGTCGAAGACGCGCTCGCCCGACGCCCTGGCGCTGGACGCCTGCACTACCGCGAAACCGGCCATGCGGATAGGCCTCGCCAGGAAGCCCAGGTACAGCAGGAACGCCGCCATCTCTCCCGGCGTGAGGCGGCCCGACAACACCTCGTGCGCGCCCATGGATATGACGGTGATTATGGATGCGTTTATCACCAGCGCGCTCAATGCCCCACGGGTTGCGGACTTCTTGGTAGCCGCAGTGTGGTAGTCCCTTGCATCGGTTGCCGGACCCTGGAACTTCGTCCTCTCCAGCGTCTGGGCTCCGAACGCCTTGACGACCCGGATGCCGGTCAGGGCCTCCTGCACCACCGTCGCCATGCGGCCGATAGCCCGCTGCCCCTGCATGTACAGCCCCACCATCACCGGCACGTCCGCGGCGGACCGCCATATGATGAAGGCCATGAAGCCCACCGTGGCAAGCCCTAGCATCAGGTTCATCGTCAGCATCAGCACGGAGGCCGTGCCCACCAGGATAACCATGAAGGCGAACTCCCCCAGGCCCCATATCGGGAAGGTCCTGACCGAGTCCACGTCCGCCGTCGCCCTGGACATCAGGTCGCCGGTGCGCTGCCGGTCGTGGAAGCCGTAGCTGAGGCTCTGCAGCTTCTGGAATACGTCGGTCCTGATCTCCCGGCCGACACGCTGCACCACGATCTCCGAGGTGTACTCGTCGATGTAGCGCAGCACACCCTGCACCGCCGCCACAGCGACGATTGCGCCCGCCTGCAGGAGCAGCTCGGTCCGGGAGCCGCTCTCCAGGGCCGTGTCGATTGCGTTGCCGACCAGCCTTGGAATGAGCAGCAACGCGACGATGCTCCCGGCCATCGCACCGTAGGCGACGGTGACCAGCAGCTTGTGCCTGAGCGCGTACCTGACTATCCGCCAGAGGATGCGCAGCATCCGTGTTCATCCTCCAAGGGGAAACTATCAGAGTAACGACTGCCTGACTACGGGTGCAACGATTCCGAGCGAATGCAGCCTATACCGGGGTCTCAAGGAGGAGCAGCAGTGACCCCAAATCCCCCACCTAAATGGCGGCGACGCCCTAATGGCAAGGGGAGGGCTGGTTTGAAACCAGCCCCTACGGGGTGATGGCTGATAGATATGGCGCCGAATGTGGAGGTGGGGAATCTGGGGACACTAGGTTGTGTTGACATTCGAGCGGCTCCCAGTCAAATGTCATTGCTATGAAAATAGACAGCAGACAGCCACACCCGTCATTCCCGCGAAGAGCCTGCCCCCGAGCAGTCGGGGGCGGGAACCCATCCCCGGCAGGTGGCTTGGAGCCTGCTCTGTACCTGACACGGAGCCCAGTCGCCCTGGACTCCCGCCTTCGCGGGAGTGACGATGGGGTAGGCCACGCCATTTTCATCCCCTTATGTGGCCTGCGCAAGGCCATAGTGATTCTGAACGTAGCGCAGCGGAGTGAAGAATCTAGGTGGTAGCCTTTGTGCAAGGTTCTTAGATTCCTCGCTGCGCTCGGAATGACACAAATGTCAACACTGATTCCCTCGTAAAAACCCGTTTTGAGGAAGTTCCAGCGCTTTAGCACATGTGAGCGCTACCGTATGTTGGGGTAGTACACGGAACAGAGACTGTATATTGTACCCAGGCAAGGGTACGGTTGTTCTAATTCGACCTGCACAGACTTTTTACGAGAGAATCAACACTGCCTAATGTAAGAGCCGGTCGAGACCGATCACACCGGGTTAGATGCGACGAGGAGCCTCTGCTCGTGCAGTCGGATGCCTATCAGCTCGTCCATCTCTTGTCGAGCGGGTTGGCCGCGAAGCAGGCGTTCGAGCCATACGGCAATGGCAGGCGTATCTGCAAAAACTTCCCGCATCTGTCCCGGCAGTTCCGGCCTGGAAGCCGGGTATACCTCACGTTCGACAAGGGCCGCCCGAGCCAGGTGTGTTAGGTAAGAGAGTGCATGCTCGTAGGCCGCATCGGTGTCGCCCACACTGTGGAAACTGGAAAGCCACCGGTAAGAGTCCGATGCCCTGGCGTACGCGGAATCGATGTCAGGGAAGGGAAGTCTTTCCCGCCAACGGCGAACTACCCCATCCCAATAGCCATCGCGCTGGAACAGCACCTTGCCAAACTTGACTGCCCAGCCAAGCATGTCATGGCCCTTTTCAATGGAATCCTCGACATCGGAAGAACGGTATATGCGGATGTCGATCTCCAACGTAGCCCTGTTCCTCCTCTTGAAGGCAAGTCTGTCTTCGCAAATCGCAATCAAGTCGAGATCTGTACTTGGCACACCGGGCCGAGTCGTGGACCCCACTGCAACTATAGCGGTGATGTTCTTGTCGCCAGGCGCCCGGCCCAACAGATCAAGCGTCCACTCCTTCGATCTCTTGGTGGGCCACCTTAGGATAGCCCTTTCGAGTGATCCGCCGCTGCTTTCGTGTTCGACTTCCAACAGTGTATTCATCCGTCACAAGTCCTACGGAGCTGTTGTCAGTAACCGCTCTACTGCGTTTAAGTACGCCTCAATACTTGATGCAACATCTTCAGCGTCCAGATCAGGCGCAGGGACGTCTCCATAGAGTTCCGATTTCCGGGCGTCATTGAGCTCGTTCAGGAGACCTGAGACGTCTGGCAGGCCAAACCTATCATGCAGTTCCTTGGCAGCACGCTCTCTGGTGAGGTGATCCCGTTTTCTCGGCGATCCGATGTGCATTGAAGCAGCATCCACCGCCGCTTCAATGCAAGAAACCCGTATACCGACAAGTCTTTCCAATCGGTAGGCTCGTCCCACGCCGCAAGGACTCTGTCAAGATGATCCTTGGCAAGCGAAAGCTTCTCGGGAGCGTTAGTCATCCCCAACTCCCTTACGGTGGGCGAGTCGCGATACTGCCGAGACTGCCTGTCTACTTCACCAGGAATTCGTGCTGCTCATAGGTGCCGTTCGTTATGGGCGTCGGGTCGAGGCCGAGCCACCGGTCGGCTATGGTCGAGTATGTGCTGCGGAAGTCGTTGTTGAAGTGCAGGTCGCCTTCCAGCTGCTTGTCCTCGTCCAGCGACGGGTACTCGCCGTACAGGCCGCCCTGCACCTGGCCCCCGACCACGAAGGCGGCGCCGCCCGAGCCGTGGTCCGTGCCCGCGCCGTTGTCCCTAATGCGCCGGCCGAACTCGGAGAACATCAGCACCACCGCGTCGTCGGCCAAGCCGTGCTCGTCGAGGTCGTCCATGAAGTCGCCGACGGCGTCTGAGACCTCGCTCCAGAGCAGCGAGTGGCTCCGCAGCTCTCCCGCGTGGGTGTCGAAGCTGCCGTGCTGCGTGTAGTAGACCCGCGTGCCCAGGTCGGCGGTCATCACCTGCGCGATGGACTTCATGCTCTGGGCAATGGGATTGTCCGCGTACTCGACGCTCGACGAGTACTGCTCCGGGGCGGTGCGGAGTATGTCCGCGCCCTTTAGGGCGTCCGAGCCGGTCTGCTTGATGAATTGCGAGACGTTGTCCCCGGCCTGTGCTCCGTACATCCTCGAGAATGAGTCGAGGGCATAGGCCCGCAGCTTCTCGTCCTCGATGTCCGGGAAGAGGCCGTACGTCTCCAGGTTCCCAACGGATGCGACGGGCACTCCTTGGGCGTACAGTGCCCTGGGAAGGCCGCGGCCGAAGTTCACGCCCGTGAGGACGTTCTCGGCCTTGGGGTCTATGTCGCGGATGGCCCTTCCGAGCCACCCCTCCTCGCCGATCTTCTCGCTCTCGGCGGTGTGCCACACGTCCATCGAGCGGAAGTGCGAGCGGTTGGGGTTCGGGTAGCCGATGCCGTTGATGATGGCCAGCTTGCCCTCGTCCCAAAGCCCCTTCATCGCCGTCATGCTCGGGTTCAGGCCCAGCTCGTCGTCGAGCGCGAGCACATTGTCCGCGTCGATGTGGACGTGGGGCCGGAAGTCGTAGTAGAGGCCGTTGCCGTAGGGGATCACCGAGTTGAGGGCGTCGTTCCCTCCCGATAGCTGCAGGATCACGACCGAGCGATGGCTCCCGTTCTTGCCGTTGCTGCTCATTGTGCGCTCCTTTGTGTGTGCTCTCAGGCGGCCTTGCGGAATACCTGGATCCTGTGGCGGTTGCCCTCCGTAACGAGCAGCCGGCCGGACGAGTCTAGCTTTATCGATACGGGGGCCCAGAAGAGCTTCTCTATCTTCGAGGACTCCTCGTGCGGGTCGTCCGGGTCGAACAGCTCGATCTCCGGCTCCAGGTTTGCACGCGAGCGGGCATCCCCCTCCTCAGCATTGATCCTCAGGAAGTTCGCGGCCCACTTGGACAACGTCGCTTCGCCCCGCGTCTTCATGACGAACGCGCCGTCGGGGTCCAGCACCTGTACGCGCTCGTTCCCCCAGTCGGCGATGTACATGTAGCCGTCGTCGTCGACAGCCACGCTCGCGGGCCTCATCAGCTCGCCGTCGCCCCGGCCGGGCCTGCCGTAAGAGCCAGCCAGCTCGCCGGAAGGCGCGAAGCGGGCGATGCGGTCGTTTCCCCAGTCCGCCACGTACACGTCTCCAGACGGCGCCACAGTCAGCCCCCATGGCAGGTCCAGCTCTCCGCTCCCGAACGTGAGCATGTGGCGACCGTCGGACGTGAACCTCTGGACGCGTCCGTTGTACGTGTCGGCGACGTAGACGGAGTCCGCGCTGTCTATCGCTATGCCCGACGCCCCATCCAGCTCTCCGTCTCCAACGCCGCTCTCGCCCCACCTGTGCAGAAAATTGCCTTCAGGGTCGAAGACCGACACGCGGCTCAGGTACTCGTCAGTGATGTAGACGCGGTCCTCGCTGTCTATGGCGGCGCAGCTCGCCCAGACGAACTGCCCATCGCCCTTGCCGTAGGTGCCGAAGATGCCGTAGTACTCGCTGTCGATGTCGCACATCGTGACGCGGACGCCCCGGTCGACGCTCTCGAGCGAGCGGTTGACCACGTAGAAGCGGCCATCCCTGCCGATTGCCAGGTCGGTCGGATAGTAGAAACCGCGGCCCTCCATGGCCGTCATTCCCACCGTCATGTCGTACTCGATCAACCCAGCTTTCGGACTCTTGACCTGGACCATTGCAATGACCTTTGCCTGCTCCGTAACCGTGCGGGGCTGTCTACGATCGTTGGAACTCGTCGGTCGCGGTCGACAGCCTCAGGACCCCTGCTATTGCCTCCGGCGAGCGGTCGGCCTGCTCGGCAAAGTCGACCAGGATATCGCGCGACGCGTCGGAGACCTGGATGCCGCCCATCTGCTCCAGGCAGAGGTCGATCAGGCTCTGGGCGGAGAGCATCTCGCCGTTCCTGGAGGCGATGTTCTCGACCATGGTCTTCACGCCCGGCTTCTTCAGGTCCCCGACCTGCTCGGACGCGAAGTTGATCCGCTCGACCAGGGTCCCCGTGTCCAGCCACTCGACGCCCTGGTGCCAGCCCTCGACGCTCGGCGGGTTGTTCAGGTGCTGGCCCATGTAGACCATCTGCCGGGCCCGGTCCATGATCTCGCGTCTGGGCCTGTCGAACTCGCCAGTGAGCCGCAGGACGCCCGCGACGAACTCCGCCGGACTCTTCACCTTCTCGTACCTGATGTCCTCGGCCTTGAAGAAGTCCGACGTGAAAAGCGCCCGGAGCATCGACTTGATGTCGTAGACGCTGTCGAAATAGGCCTTCACGAGCGTGTCTATGGCTGCGGGGTCCCGGGGCGGGGTGTAGGGCCACGACGGCACCGGCGGCTCGTCAGCGACGAAGAAGTGGTACATGTGCCGCGCGATGAACCGCGCGGTCGACTCCTCCTCGCAGATCATGTCGATGATGTCCTCGCCGTTGAAGTTGCCCTTCCTGCCCAGGAATTCCTTCTCGCCTTCGTCGTGGTCGTCCGCGTTGTAGTCGAAGTGCCACGATATACGCCCGTAGGGCCAGTCCGAGTCCCGCTCAGAACGCAGCACCATGTACTCGGTGTTGCCGATGGTCCAGCCGGTGAAGGCGCGGGAACACTCCTTGATGTCCTGCTCCGTGTAGCTGCCAACGCCCATCGAGAAGAGCTCCAGCAACTCGCGGCCGAAGTTCTCGTTGATGGCCTTATCGTGGTTGTCGTAGTTGTCGAGCCAGACGATCATCGCCGGATCCCTGGCCAGCTCGACGAGGAGCGTCCTGAAGTTGCCGAGTCCGTATCGGCGGAACATCTTTATCTGGTCCGACAGCATCTTGCCGTGGATGACCTTCGGGTAGCCGGTGGCGAAGATGCCGTGCCAGAACAGCGCCGTCTTCTCGGTGAGGGGCGCGCTCGTCGTGATCATCCGGTACAGCCAGTTGTCGCCGCTGCCCCACGGCCCCATCATGCCCGACTGCTCGTGGTGGAACCGCCGGGCCATGTAGTCGCCCATCCAGCGTGTGTCGGGCGGGTCGATCAACTCCTCGACCGTCGCGTCGTACCCCTTGGCAGCGTACGCCTCTATCTCCTCGCGGGTCGCGCCGAAGCCTGCCCGGCGCATCAGGTGGGCTATCAGCCTGGTGTCCTCGCTCATGATGCCCTCCAGTGCCAAATTCCTGTGCTGCGATGATTCTAAGGCCGTAGGCGGCGGATGACAAGCCAGCCGTCCCTACCCAAATCCCCCACCTCCGTCATTCCCGCGAAGAGCCTGCCCCCGAGCAGTCGGGGGCGGGAACCCATCCCCGGCAAGATGCACAGCCATAGCCTCAGAGGCAGTCCGTCACGCCATCCGTCCAAATTAGGTGGTGGATCTGGGCCCTACAGCTACGGAAACCGCCTGCGTTCGACTGTCATGGGGCGGCCAACGCGGCGGGGGCAATCCATAGCTGAAGAATCCGCCAAGATTGGCTCGTCGGCATAGGTATAGTAAGGGAGATGTGCCATCAGGGGTTGACCACTAGTACTGCTTCAATCTAAATATGACAGAACCCTCGGATTGCCGTCATTCCCGCGAAAAGCCTGCCCCGTACTCGATACGGGGCGGGAACCCAGAGGGGCGGGGGGCTGGACGTTCGCCAAAACTACCTTGAATCGATACTAGTATCAAGACGTTTCTTGACCGGTTGGCCTCCTGGCTCGATAATGGAGAGAATCCGCATAGGAGGCTCGCCCCATGGTCGCGACACGAGAGAAGTTTTCCACCCAAGCTTCCCCGGATCTATTGGCGGCTTTGCGGAAAGTTGCCCACGAAGAAGGGCGTCACTTCCAAACGGTGCTGGAAGATGCCATGCGGGAATACCTTGACAACAAAGCCCAGCAGAAGATTCGTCCGGAGGTGATGGCCCATTTCCACGCCAGCTTGGAGAAGAACAGGCGTCTGCACGAATTGCTCGCTCAGTGAACCACGACTTCCCCTCGATTGAGGAGGTCGTCGCAATTCACGGCGTACTGATTCGCGAGACGGGCGGCTCGAAGGGCCTGCGCGATCCAGGAGCTCTGGCTTCCGCCATGATGCGTCCGCAGCTCGGATACTACGCCGACATCATCGAAGAGGCTGCGGCAATGCTGGAAAGCCTTGCCATGAACCACCCCTTCATCGACGGCAACAAACGCACCGCGCTCGCCGCCACAGACACCTTCCTGCGCATGAACGGCAGCTTCATCGACTGCGACAGCGAAGAGGCCCACGATCACTTCATGAAACTGTTCGAGACGAACTCTTTCCGCTTCGCCGAGCTCCGCTCGTGGCTCGAAGAGCACGTAAAGCCTATGCCCGAGTGGCCTGGGGCCACGACGGACGTCGGCTGAATGAGTGCCATCGCTAGGGCTACGGGAATGTGGAATGGCTTGGTGGCGGAGAGAGTGGGATTCGAACCCACGGTCGCCTTGCAGCGACACGCGATTTCCAGTCGCGCCCAATCGGCCACTCTGGCATCTCTCCCTGGCGGAGAGGGTGGGATTCGAACCCACGATGAGATTGCTCCCATACCGGTTTTCGAGACCGGCGCCTTAAACCGCTCGGCCACCTCTCCACAGACATATGATTATAGCAGAGTCGGATTTCCGTAATGGCCCGGCTGGCGCCGGGAGACTACCTCCAGTCCATCAGCATTGGCGTAGGACTGCCCTTCGACAGGCTCAGGGCGAACGCGCTTCCCCTTGCTCTTGCCCCATAGCTTGACGCGCGAGGCCGCGGACTGCGGTGTGATTGTGCGGCAGCGGAGTGGCCCGACCGTGGCCGATCTCTTCGAGATAAGCTCTACGGCTCTGTGAATCGGTATATCTTCTCGTCGAAGGAGAGCATGTACAGTTCGCCTTCGGGCCCCTCGCCGAAGGCCGCGAGACGCAGGGATGAGTCGACGAGCAGCCGGTGCTCGGTGACCGCGCCGCCCTCCTGCCGCACGGCCCATATCTTGCCGCTGCAGAAGTCGCCGTAGACATACGCCCCGGCCAGTGACGGCAGTCTCGCGCCCCTGTACACGTACCCGCCGGTGACGGAGCAGCCTCCGTCCCGGTCGTACTCGACCACCGGCAGCTCGAGGCCGTCCTGGTCGCACTCGCCCGGTCCCCTCCGCAGCAGGCTCCCAAGGCTCCTGCCTCCGGCGAAGCAGTGCGCCCCCTCCATGACATTCCATCCGTAGTTGAGGCCCGGCCGGACGATGTCCACCTCCTCCCAGGCGTTCTGGCCGACGTCGGCGGCCCACAGATCGCCGGTCGCGCTGTCGAAGTTGAACCGCCAGGGATTCCTGAGCCCGTAGGCCCAGATCTCCTCCCTCACCCCGCCTCCCTCTCCCACGAACGGGTTGTCGGGCGGGACCGCGTAGCGTCCCTCGGAGTCGATCGTCGACACGTCGATGCGAAGGATGGTCCCAAGCAAGGTCGTCCTGTCCTGCCCATGTCCCTGAGGGTCGTTGGCGCTGCCCCCGTCGCCGACGCCGATGTAGAGATACCCGTCCGGCCCGAAGACCAGGTGCCCTCCATTGTGATTGCTGTAGGGCTGCGGGATGACCATGACCTGCTTCTCGCTCGACACGTCGGCCTTGCCCGGGTCGCCGGAATCGACCGAGAATCTCGAGATGACGGAGCGCCTCGGGCCCGCAGCCGAGTAGTAGACATAGAAGTAGCCGTTGGATTCGTAGGCAGGATCGAAGGCGAGCCCGAGCAGCCCCTCCTCGTTGCCCTGATCGTTCACCCGGCCCAGGATGTCCAGGAAAGTTTCGACAGTCGCGGCATCCCGCCGGTTATCGAAGGAGACGATCCGGCCCGGCTGCAGCACTATGTAGAGCCGGTCACCGCCACCGGGCGGGTAGGTGAGATGGACCATGCGGTCCAGGGACAGGTTTGGGAAGGCAGGCTCGACGTCCAGCCGGGGAAGTCTGCCAGGTCCGGGAGTGGACGTGGCAGCCGAAATGGCCGTTGGGGCTGGCGCTGCCGTTTCCGGCGGCGTGGGTGCAGGTGTGAGGATTGCCTGTGTGGTGGACTGCGGGGCCGCCGTGGGACCGGTTGCCGACTCGCCTCCCGCGCACGCCGTCAGCGCAGCGCAGATCGCCACAGCGACGCACGCAAGGGCGTTCCTGGTCAAAGTTGGAGCGGACAGTGCCCCAGCGGCTATGAGTTCTCCCCCCTAACGACGATGTCGCTTCAGGCGCTCCATGCAATTCTTCAAGGCTTGCCTGAATCCCAAATCCCCCACTTCCGGTCATACCGGCGGAAGCCGGATTCCTGCCCCGCAGGAACCGTCCCCCATCCATCCCCGGCCGCATCGACAAGGCGCTAAGCTCGTCTCCCGAGATTCCGCCTTTGTTTCACCCGCGAGGTGCGGCGCCATGACCCAAGAGCAGTTTGTTACGCCGCTCGTCGAAGCTAGGTGGGGGATTTGGGTGAATCACCACCTGATTATACCAATTCATTTTGAGCGCGCCGTAAAGCCGTCATTCCCGCGAAGAGCCTGCCCCGTACTCGATACGGGCGGGAACCCACTCCCTGGCCGCACATATACGGCGGCATCACGGTGACTTGGTATTACACAGCAGATCACACTATGTCCATCTCGCACTCATACCGCACAAACTCACCAGGACGCGCGAGCCGCAGCGTCCACTCTGCAAACTTCGCGAGGTGCGCGCGAAGAATATCCCTGGTCTCCCGATCGATCAGGTTTCCTTGAGAGTCGAACCGAGGAGGCGCGAATGCCTGAACCAGCACTCCCGGCTTGACCATTACCAATGAGCCGGTTTCCGCCAGAGATTCCTGAAGCTGCAGCTGAGCCCGCGCAGTCCCCGCTCTCCCACCTGCACCAATGACTGTCGCAGGCTTGCCCATCAGCGAACCCTGTTTGCGGTCGCGAGAAGCCCAGTCGACGGCATTCTTAAGCGCCCCTGAGGTGCCCCAGTTGTACTCGGGCGTAGCGAAAATCACCCCGTCGGCATCCCTTATGGCTGCCTTGAGCGCCGCCACCGGAGCAGGATCGCCCTCGGCCTCGATGTCGCTGTCGTAGAAGGGGAGACCTGCTATGTTGAAGATAGATATCTCCATTCCAGCAGGCGCGACCTCCTGCCCGGCCCGTAGAAGGCCTGTATTCGTTGACGCCTTACGAAGGCTGCCGGATATCGCCAAGACCCTCAATGGCCTCGAGTCGCCGTGATTTGGGTGGCTGTTCATCTCGCTTCTCCTCTACACGCTCATGCTGCGGGGTCGGCTGCCTCTTTTCCTGGAATGCCGTTCATACCGCTCCAGGCGCTTCCACTCCTGCGTCGAGGACGCTCCAGTCCTGGACCGATACCCACTGCTCGAACGTACGCCAGCCCGTCGCCGCGTAGTCTCTGCGGAGCCCGACGATGTCGGCGCTGTACCCAACACGATCGAACCACTCGTACATGCGGGCTATATCCTCGCCCATTTCGTATGCCTTGGAGATCGGTATCTGAGCGTAGTCGATGGTGCGCCCGGTGGTGTTGGATATTATCTCCGCAGCACGCCTGCCGCTCAGCTCATCCGACGCGATATCGATTCGCTGACCCAGGAACCTGGACGGGTTTTCCAGCGCCAATACGACGAAGGAGGCGATGTCACCGACCGATATCTGCTGGAGCGACCGGTCGGGCGGCATTGGAAGCGCGAGGGTTCCCTCCATCAGCCCCGGCAACGTCCAGGGGCTGAGCAAGTTCTCGGAAAAGAATACCGGCGCGGCAATGGTGCTCGGTATCCCGAGCGACTCAATGTGCTGCTCGATCTCGTACTTGCTTTCGAAGTGGGGGATGCCTGTCGACCTGTCGGCGCTGGCGACGGACACGAAGACGAAATGCCCGGCGCCTGCGGCCTTGATGGCATCGGCAGCTCTCTTACCCTGACGCACCTCGGCTTCAACCCCCGATTCGAAGAACGAGGTCATGGCGTACACGGAGTCCATTCCCTGGGCCGCCCGAATCACCGACTCGGCATCCTCGTTGTCGCCCACCGCCAATTCGGCGCCCAGCTCCTGAAGCTGCCGGGCAGCAGGGGACTCATCACTACGGGTGAATGCACGCACCCCGTGGCCTCTGCTAAGAAGCAGTCGTGCTACCGAGCTACCTTGCTGTCCAGTTGCACCTATGACAAGAACATCGAGCCGTTTGGACATACTTCCTCCAATCGTTATACCAATTCATTTTGAGCGCGCCGTAAAGCCGTCATTCCCGCGAAGAGCCTACCCCGTACGCGATACGGGGCGGGAACCCACTCCCTGACCGCACATATACGGCGGCATCACGGTGACTTGGTATTAGTTGGCTGCCTGCTAGTGCCTGTTGGCAGCTAATCAACGATAGCCCGCGCCATGTCAGCATGTCAATTCGTGCCCCTCAGGGGCAGGGCCTTTCCATTGTTGAGATAGGGTCGTACCTTGCCGTTCGGCCTGAGCTTGTCGAAGGCCCCAATTGTGGTTCGACAGGCTCACCACGAACGGACTTTGGAAAGGCCCTGCCTCAGGGGTATCTGTTCAGTCTTGGCGCGAGGAAGGCCCCCCACCCCGTCATACCCGTATGACGGTGGGCTGCGCGCATCCAGTGTTCTCACGAAATCTGAACAGCTCCGCCTTGGCCTGGTGAATTGCCAGAAAGCCAGGGCAGGGGTATAATGCACCCGTCTTACGAAATCCCCAACGGAGACTTGCAGATGGCGACGGACACCACTGTCGAAACCGGTACGTGGCAGCTCAAGACCGGCCTGGCGAAAATGCTGAAGGGCGGCGTCATCATGGACGTGGTGACGGCTGAACAGGCCAAGATCGCCGAGGATGCCGGAGCCGTGGCGGTCATGGCGCTGGAGCGGGTCCCGTCCGACATTCGCAAGGCCGGCGGCGTCGCTCGGATGGCCGACCCCACCAAGATTGTAGAGATCAAGGACGTGGTGACCATCCCCGTGATGGCCAAGTGCAGGATCGGCCACTTCGTCGAGGCTCAGGTGCTCGAGGCGCTCAAGATCGACTACATCGACGAGTCCGAGGTGCTGACTCCCGCCGACGAGAACCACCACGTGGACAAGCACGCCTTCAAGGTCCCCTTCGTGTGCGGCTGCCGGAACCTCGGCGAGGCCCTGCGGCGGATCGGCGAGGGCGCGGCCATGATCCGCACGAAGGGCGAGGCCGGCACAGGCAACGTGGTCGAGGCAGTCCGCCACGCCCGCTCGGTAATCGGCGAGATGCGCCGCATCCAGAGTATGAACAGCGACGAGCTGATGGCCGCGGCCCGCGACATGCAGGCGCCCTACGAGCTGGTGAAGGACGTCCACGACACTGGCACGCTTCCCGTCGTCAACTTCGCGGCCGGCGGCATCGCCACTCCTTCCGACGCGGCGCTCATGATGCAGCTGGGTGTGGACGGCGTCTTCGTCGGCTCGGGGATCTTCAAGTCCTCGCAGCCGGAGCTGATGGCCGAGGCCATCGTCAAGGCCACGACCCACTTCAACGACCCCGACATCATCGCCGAGGTGTCGAGAGGCCTTGGCGACGCCATGCCAGGTCTCGACGTGAGGACGATGCCGGAGGACCAGCAGCTGGCCGTCCGGGGCTGGTAGGGTGCCCAGAATAGGAGTGCTCGCCATCCAGGGCGACTTCCTGGAACACAAGCACGTCCTCGCACGACTGGGTGTCGACGCACCCGAAATCAGGCTGCCTGAGGAGCTCGATGGACTCGACGGGCTGATCATCCCCGGCGGTGAGAGCACCACGATCGTCCAGCTCATCGACATCTACGGCTTCAGGCCCACGCTGGCCGACAGGGTCAGGGAGGGACTGCCGGTCTGGGGCACCTGCGCGGGCATGATCGTGTTGGCGGACAGCCTCACGGACAGGCGGCCCGAACCGCTCCACCTGATGAACATCGAGGTTAGCCGGAACGCCTTCGGCAGTCAGGTGGACAGCTTCGAAGCGGACCTGGACATCGAGTCCATAGAGGGGGACCCCTTTCGCGGCGTCTTCATCAGGGCGCCGGTTGTGAACAGGACAGGCGAGGGTGTCCAGGTGATTGCCCAGCTGGACGACGGGAGGCCGGTTGCGGTTCGCCAGAATACTATGCTGGCCACCGCCTTTCACCCAGAGCTTACCGACGACGACCGGGTCCACGATCTGTTCAGGAGAATCGTGGAAGGCTCGGCGTAGCACGACCGAGGAGTAACCGCCGCTACATGCAGGAGTGGATCGACAGCGACCTCGACATGATCATCGAGAAGCTGCCGCCGCACATTTCGGAGCCATTTGGCGACAATAACCGCCCGGGCGAGCTGCTCGAAGTGGTGCTCGACCTCGGCCGGGAACCCCAGGCGAGGTTCCTCGACGAGACCACGACCCTCTCGTCACGCGAGGTGACCGAGGAAGACATCCAGTACGTCGTCCAGCGCATTGGCGCCTTCGGCGCCGACAACAGGGCAGGCATAGAGCGCACTCTCCACCGCATTTCGGCCATGCGGAACCGTACTGGCAAGGTGGTGGGCCTTACCGTGCGCGTCGGACGGGCCGTCTACGGCACCATCAGGATCATCGAGGACCTCGTGCTCACCGGCAACAGTATCCTGCTGCTCGGAAGACCCGGGGTCGGCAAGACGACCATGCTCCGCGAGGTGGCCCGGGTCCTGGCGGACGACGCGGGCAAGCGCGTGGTCGTCGTCGACACGTCCAACGAGATCGCCGGCGACGGCGACATACCCCATGCCGGAATAGGCGAGGCCAGGCGCATGCAGGTGCCGTCGCCCTCCCAGCAGCACGCTGTCATGATCGAGGCGGTCGAGAACCACATGCCCGAGGTCATAGTCATCGACGAGATCGGCACGGAGCTCGAGGCGGAGGCATCCAGGACCATAGCGGAAAGGGGCGTCCAGCTCGTAGCGACGGCCCACGGCAACACCCTCGAGAACCTGATAATGAACCCAACCCTACGCGACCTGATCGGGGGCATAGACTCGGTGACCCTGGGCGACGAGGAGGCCAGGCGGCGCAGGACCCAGAAGACCGTCCTCGAGAGAAGGGCGCTGCCCACATTCGGCGCACTCGTCCAGATCCAGGGCTGGAGCGACGTGACCATCCACGCGGACATTGCCGATTCGGTCGACAGGATGCTGAGGGGCTACCCCGTTACGGTCGAGAGGAGGACTCTCGGCGAGACGGGGGGCGTGGAGAGGCGCAGGGAGTACGTGGAGACAGCCATCCTGGGCGAAAATGGGCGGAACCCGACCTTCGATCCGTTGCAGCGGCCGTTGCGCCCAACACCGAAAAGTCGCGACGATCTGGAGGAGTCAGACCTGGAGGTCCCGGCGGACAGGCCCACGTCCATGATTCATATCCTCCCGTACGGAGTCAACAAGGACAAGGTCCGGCAGGCGGCCCGGGCGGCAAAGGCTCCCGTGGAGGTCGTCGGCGATCTATCGGCGGCAGACCTGCTCCTGACCACCAAGAACTTCTACCGGCGGAGGACCCAGGCGCTCAATGAAGCCGAGAGCATGGGCAAGCCTGTCTACGTCCTGAGGAAGAACACTGCGGCCCAGATACACCAGTTCCTCCTGGCTCTGGACCGCAGCTCCGGGAGAATGGTATCCCAGGACTCCGTAAAGCAGGCAGTCAAGGAGGCCGAAGAGGCAGCAGAACGCCTCGATGGCGGGGAGCACAGAGCCGACCTGAGCCCGCAGGTTGCGTATATACGGCGCCTGCAGCACCAGTTCGCCGAGCAACGAGGCCTGGCTTCGAGCAGCTCCGGACGCGAGCCCTCGAGACGTGTGGTATTGTACCGTCGCTAGAACTCATGAGGCAGGGCGCGTTGTCACTCTTCATATCGTTGGAAGGCTGCGAGGGTACGGGCAAGACGACCCAGGCGAAGCTCCTGGAGGCGCGGCTCTCCGACGCCGGCTACGGAGTCGTCCTCGTAAAGGAGCCCGGCTCGACAAGGCTGGGCGACTACCTTCGCAGCTGGCTCAAGGACGAAAGCAATACGGGCCTCACACCGGAAGCCGAGCTGTTCCTCTTCGCCGCCGCACGGTCGGCACTTGTCACCGAGACGCTGCGTCCCCTGCTGGAGAAGTGGCGCACGGTCGTCATCGCGGACCGCTACATCGACTCCACAACTGCCTACCAGGGCTACGGACGCCGAATCGACCTGGACGAAGTGGCCCGGATCAATCACCTGGCAACAGGCGGCCTTACCCCTGACATCACCATACTGCTGGACGGCCCGGTAGCCGACACCCTCGGTCGCGTTGGCACGTCGCAGCTGACCATGACAATGGATCAGCAAGAGGCTGAGCATGCCCGACGCATCGACGGCGAGGGAACGCGCCGGTTCAAGAAGGAGTCGTTGCAGTTCCACGAGCGGGTGCGGCGCGGGTACAGGAAGATAGCCCAGCAGGACCCCGAAAGGGTCGTCGTGATCGATGCCTTTGGCACAATCTCAGAGGTCGCCGACGCGATCTTCAACGCCGTAGAACCAAGGCTCGCCGCCGATGATGTGGCCTCGCCCGAGACACACAACCTCCCACTATGGCCAGCCGCCGAAACCGCCTCTGCCGTGGAGACAGCCTGATGCCCAAAATGACCGACGAAGAGATCGCCGAGTTCCTGAAACTCCCGCTCCTGTCCAACTTCGCAACCCTGCGGCCCGACGGCTCGCCTCACGTTGCGCCCGTCTGGCACCTGTACGACGGAGAGAGACTGCTCATCCTGTCGTCCCCGTCGAGCGTCAAGGTAGGGAACCTTCGCGGAGACCCCCGCATCGGCATCTCTATCCCCAGGGAGACGGCGCCTCACGGATTCGTGCAGGTCAACGGCACGGCGGAGCTCTCCACCGAGTGGGACCGGCAGGTCCTCTGGGACATGTCGATCAACTACCAGGGCGAGGAAGAGGGCAACCGGTACGCTGAGGAGACGTACCGGAACATGGAGTTCGTGCTGATCACGATAACGCCCGGCAAGATGGTCGGGTGGACCTTCCCGTAGCCGCCGTCCAGCCCGAGTCCTACTTCACCATGACCGCCGCAGACGCCATGACCGCGGTGCCGGACCGGCGCCCGCCTGTTAGCGACGAGTAGTGGGCCAGGAGCCCGTCCGCCACGGAGTCCCAACCCATCTCGGCTGCAGTCCGTCTTGATGCTTCGGCCATCTCCGAACGAGGACGCCCTGGCGACATCACGGCATCGAGGCAGCGTGCGTACGCCCCGGCACTGCGCTCGGGCACCAGGTATCCGTTCACGCCGTCGACGATGAAGGACATCGGACCGCCAACCCTGGATGCGACCACGGGCGTGCCGCAAGCCAGCGACTCGAGAGCCGCCAACCCGAAGCTCTCGTAGTACGAGGGCAGCACGCAAACGTCCGACGCGCTGTAGTACGCGGGAAGCTCTTCCTGGCTGACAGCCCCGGCGAACGCCACCCTGTCCCCTACCCCGAGGTCCGCCGCTACGCCCTGCAACCGCGCAATCTCTGGGCCCGAGTTTTCGTCGCCGCCCACGATGAGGAAGCGCGTTTCGCCCATGTCGTCCAGCAGCGGCAGCGATTCGATGATCACGTCCAGGCCCTTCAGCGGCTCGATGCGCTGGGCGACTGCGAGTATGATCCGCCCGCCGCCCAGCCCGAGCGCCGCGCGCGACTCTTCTCTATACATTGGCCTGAACATCTGCAGGTCGACACCTGCCGGAACAACGTCCACCTTCCGGCTCGGCACACCGTAGAGACGCGCGATGTCGCTGCGCTCCTGTTCCGTGGACACTATCATCGAGTCGGCGCTCATCATTGCCGCGTATTCCGCGTCGATGCGGGCCTGGGACTCCTCTTCGGCCGGCCTGGCCTCCAGCTTGGCGCGCGCAAGGGTGTGGAACGTGGCGACGTGGGGAACATCCCAACGGCGGCACAGCTCCGTGGCCGCGGAGCAGGAGAGCCAGTAGTGGGAATGAACGAGGTCGTAGTCCGTTCCGTCGCGCTCGCAGAACTCTTCCAGCCCCTGGAGAAACTGCGGGATGTGCCGTTGCAGGCCCAGCTTGGTCTCACCATGAGGCCCGGCCTGGATGTGAATGACCCTGGCGTTCTCGCCCAGCTCGACTATCTCGGGGTCGTTGGGATCATGGACCCTCGTGTAGACATCGGCCCTGTGGCCCCGCCTGCCAAGCTCCCTCGCTATCTGCAACAGGTAGACGTTCATGCCCCCGGTGTCGCGCTCGCCCAGGCGGGCAAACGGACAGCCGTGGACGCTCAACAGGGCCAGGCTGTACATGTGGTTGTCGCGTTCCTTGTCCCGGGATCCGGCTGAGGGCGTACTGACGGCGTCCGGGCCTCATCGCCTGACGAGCACGCGGTAGACCTGACGGTCCTGTCCCCCGAGCCGGTACTTGTAGTCCTCGGAGCCCCGCAGAAAGTCGAAGACGCTGTCGCCTGACTCGATCGCACCGCGGATGGCGAGCGCCTTGCTGACTATCCCGACACTGAGCTTGGATTGTGCTGGGTCGTAGCCGCTATTATACAGCAGGAAGACGCCAGCGTATTCAAACCCCAGGCACGACGCCACCGGCCTACCGTCGAGTGAGACCATCTCCAGCCTGAGCCTTCCCCGACGGGCGGCCTCTTCGACCGCATCGACGAAAAACGTCTCCCTCGCTGCGGTCATGAACGTCGCCTTGTCGGGGCTGCTCGCCCTGTGAAGCCGGAAGAAGTCCGACATCATGCCGCGCACCTGGTCCGGAGAGCCGCAGACGGAGCGGCTGACCTCCCCTGCACCGTCGAGACGACGAATCTTGCGCCTCAGCTCGTGCCTGTCCTTCTTCGACAGGCCAGCCACGTACTCGTCCCAGGTCTTCGGCAGTACGGCTACCGGGGCGACGTCCTCCGTCTCGATCTCTACCGACATGCCCGCTGATTCCGCGGCACTATGAAGAGCCTTTAGCGTCGGCGAGGTCTCCCGGACCGACTCCAGCCTGAGAGTGTGCCATTCCCGCCGAGACAGGTGGTCCAGGAGAGCGGCGCAGAAATTCTCCTCGCGGCCCCGCTCGACGATGAAGTCCCTGTAGTCGAACAGGTCCGTAGCCCCCAGGAGCTCCACGACGCCGTCGGAGAACACCAGGGGAGCCACGCCTATGGGTCGCGGCCCGTCGCTCACCACGTACACGGCAAGCTCTGAACCGCCCCCGAAGTGCTTCCACCATACCTTCTGCCACCAGGGGGTCAGAAAGAGGGTAGCTGCGTCGCTCAAGTCCAGCACCTGCTCCCACGCAGGCTCAGCCTCCTCGATGGTCGGGAAGCTGGCGACGTTCAATGAGCGCCCTTCCTGAGGGCCTCGAATTCCCGCCGCACCCTGTCGTCGGTCCTGAATGTACCGCGCAGGGACGAGGTAACTATGCGGCTTCCGGGCTTCCTGGCGCCCCGCAGCGTCATGCACAGGTGCCCGGCGGAGACGACCACACCGACCCCCTCCGGGTCCAGCGCCTGTGCGATCGCGTCGGCGAGCTGTACGGTGAGACGCTCCTGGAGCTGCGGCCGACGCGCGACGATGTCCAGCGCCCTGGCAAGCTTGCTCGCTCCGGCAACCCGTCCGCTGGGTATGTAACCTATGTCGGCGATCCCAAAGAAGGGCAGAAAGTGGTGCTCACAGATCGAGAAGAAAGGCACACCGGCGATGACAACCATCTCATGGTGTCCCTCCTCGAATCCGGTCGCCAGGACGTCCGCTGGGTCCTGCCCAAGACCGTCGAAGAACTCCGCGTACATCTCAGCGACACGCCGCGGCGTGTCTGTCAGTCCCTCGCGTCCCGGGTCCTCGCCGATAGCCTCGAGCATGGAAGCTACCGCGGCCCTCAGCTTGACCTCGTCAATCACTGGCTGTCCATCCAATCGTCATTCCTCTGAAAAAAGCGTACGTCTCGCCCTTCATCCGTCATTCCCGCGGAGAGCCTGCCCCGTACTCGATACGGGGCGGGAACCCATCCCCGGCCACTGCCATCAACTCGGGGCAACGAGTGCAGAGCCATTTCCATTCCCTTATGTGGCCTCCGTTAGGCCATAGTGGTCCCGATTCCTTGCCGGAGTCCCGTCCTTCCCAGCCCTGGTGCTCGTTCATGCGGGCCGGTGTTCAACATACGGATGGCACGGACACGCCCAGGCGTCTGGCTATCTCGATAATCTCGTCCCACGTGGGCTCGGGCACGTCGATCCCCTCCCCCAGCAGGCGCTCCATAGTCTGTTCCTCCAACTGTCCGGGCGCGTAGACGCGGCCGACGCCCGGCAGTGGGGCGGCGGACGTGACGTACTCCGCGAACGCCTCCACCTCGTCCAGGTAGGCTTCCACGTCGGTGAAGGCCGCGATGTCGATGGCCGTGACGAGCGCGCCTCCTCCTCCGTCCTTACCGTCGGTACACCCAGCCAGGGTAAGCGGCCCGACTATCATCTCCATCATCATCCCAAGGCCGTGTCCCTTGTGTCCGAACTGGAGCCCCCCAAGCGCCAGTATCGACGCCTCCTCCGCACGATAGCGTGAGCCGTCCGTCACATATTCGCCGTCCCCTGATATCAGCCAGCCTTCGGGAATAGACTCGCCGCGCACTATCTTCTGCTCTATCTTCCCGCCTGCAACCACGCTGAAGGTCATGTCGAGCATGAATGGCTGGCCGCTCCGGCGGGGTATCGCGTAGGCGACAGGTGCGAGCCGCAGGCGTTTCTCAGCGCTTCCAAAGGGCGCGACCGCGAGCCCTCCCGTGTTCGTCCAGACCATCCCGATCATCCCGCGCTCGGCGATGAGGGTGGGATACGCTCCCAGCCTCCCCATGTGCGTCACGTTCCGGATGCCCGCCATACCTATGCTGGAAGTCTCCGCCTTCTCGACGGCGATGTCCGCGGCGCGGGTCAGGGCGACTATGCCGTGTGAGCCGTGCCCATCGACAAGGCGAAACAGCGGACTCTCCCTGAGCACCTCGTGCCTGCTCCAGTCCACGTGGCCCTCGAGGGCCATGACGCCGTACCTCGGTATATACCAGACGCCGTGAGAGTCGTGGCCGAGCAGGTTCGCCGTGACTATGTGGCCTGCGACTATTCTCGCCTCGTCCTCCGGCATACCGGCGGCCGAGAATACGTCGAAGGCAATTCGCTCGAGGACATCGTGCTGCACGACAGGCATGACCAGGGTCTCCTTCTTGCGATAGTTGCGCCGCCCAGCTGCGGCGCCGCGCACTCTACTCGGTTATCTCGATGTGGAGCTCCTTGAGCTGCTCCGCCTCCACGCTATCTGGCGCCTCGAAGAGCGGATCGATGGCGTTCTGGGTCTTTGGGAAAGCTATCACGTCGCGGATGTTATCAGTACCGAGCAGCACCATGATGAGCCTGTCGATGCCGGGAGCTATGCCCCCGTGGGGCGGAGCGCCGTACTCCAGCGCGTCGAGCAGCTGCTTGAAGCGCTGGCCGACCTGCTCCTGGGTGTAGCCCAGCACCTTGAATATGCGCTCCTGGAGGTCGCGCTGGTGCACTCTGATGCTGCCGCTGGCGCATTCCACCCCATTGCAGACCAGGTCGTACAGGTTGGCCATGACCCTCCCCGGGGCGCTCTCGAGGTACTGGAGCGTATCGTCCTTCGGCATCGAGAAGGCGTGGTGCATCGCGTCCCAGCGCCCCTCGTTCTCGTTCCACTCGAAGAGCGGGAAGTCGACGACGAAGATAAAGTGGAGCACGTCGGGGTCCGCGAGCTCGTGGCGTCGGCCCATCTCGTTGCGAAGCGCGCTGAGGGCGATATTCGTCGACTTGGCTGGCCCGGCCACGATGAGCACGAGGTCCCCCGGCTCCGCGCCCGTCCGGGCCGCGATCTCCCGCACCTCGTCGAGGGACAGGAAGCGCGCAGCGGGCGACCTGAAGTCGTCGGCTGTCAGCTCGTCGAGTGATGCGCTGGACGCGTCCAGCGCGATGTAGACGAGGCCCTGCGCCCCTCGCGTCTTAGTGAACTCGACCAGGTCGTCGAGCTGCCGCCGCCCGTACCCCCCGGCGCCCGGCACGCTGAACCCCTTGACGATGCCCCCACCGGAGGCCACGGATGAAAACACGCGAAACGCGCTCTTCGAGGCCAGGTCCGTCAGGTCCGCCATCTCCAGTCCGAATCGAAGGTCGGGCTTGTCGCTCGCGAAGCGGTCCATCACCTCCTGGTAGCTCAGGCGCGGGAACGGCTTGACTATACGCTTGCCCGGCACAAGCTCCTCGATCATCGACGTGTAGAGCTCCTCGATCAGGTCCAGGACGTCGTCCTGCTCGACGAAGCTCATCTCCAGGTCGAGCTGGGTGTGCTCAGGCTGCCTGTCGGCCCTGGGGTCCTCGTCCCGGAAGCAACGGGCGATCTGGAAGTACTTGTCCATTCCCGCGACCATCAGGAGCTGCTTGAGCTGCTGCGGCGACTGCGGGAGGGCGTAGAATTGCCCCGGATATAGCCGGCTGGGCACGAGGTAGTCCCTCGCCCCCTCCGGCGTGCTCTTGATCAGGATGGGCGTCTCGATCTCGAGGAAGCCCTGTTCGTCCAGGAAGTCTCGCATGTACTTGACCACCCTGTGGCGCAGGGTGATGGTCTCCTGCATACTGGGACGGCGGAGATCGATGTACCGGTACTTCAGGCGCAGCAGCTCGTCTACCTCTGCGCCGTCTTCCACCTCGAATGGCGGCGTCTTCGACTCGTTGAGCACCACGGCCTCAGTGGCAGTGACCTCGATCTCACCGGTGGCTAGCCCGGGGTTCACCGTTCCCTCGGGGCGTGCGTTCACAGTGCCGGACACCTTCACGACCCACTCGCTGCGGAATCTCTCGGCCGCTGCATGGGCCTCCGGGGCCAATTCCGGGTTGAAGACCACCTGCACCAGCCCGTACCGGTCCCTCAGGTCGATGAAGATCAGCCCGCCGTGGTCCCTGCGGTTATGCACCCAGCCGCCGAGGGTCACGGCCTCGCCTGCGTGCCCGACTCTCAGGTCGCCGCAGTGGATGGTCCTAAGCATCTGTTCTCTCCTGGCGCCCCATGCCCACTAATACCAATTCATTTTGAGCGCGCCGTAAAGCCGTCATTCCCGCGAAGAGCCTGCCCCGTACTCAATACGGGGCGGGAACCCACTCCCTGGCCGCACATATACGGCGGCATCACGGTGACTTGGTATAAGAAGGCCCCCTCAGGTAAAGGGGGCCTTCGCGGTAGCTCGCTCATCCCGGTACTTCGACTACACCGCGATAGCGTGGCCCCGCTTCTTGTCCAGATTGACGAAGGTCTCGGTGCGGCATACACCTGGAATGACCCCCACCCGCGTGCGTAGGAAAGTGCCCAGCTCCTCGGCCGACGGCAACGTCGCCCACGCGAAGACGTCATACGAGCCCGTAGTGACCGCCACCCAGCTTATCTCGGACAACTCGTAGAGGCAGTCCGCGACCTTGTCGACCTTGTCAGGCTCGACCTGGATTCCCACCAGCGCCTGGGACTCATAACCCAGCTTCGTGGCGTCGGGCAGTGCCACGACCTGGATGTATTCCTCTTCAACCAGCCGCTTGAGCCTGCGTCTTACCGTGCCCTCGCTGACGCCGACGTGGCGCGCTATGGAAGCGTTCGACGCGCGTCCGTCTGTTTGCAGTAGTTCGATTATCTTGGAGTCGAGCTTGTCCATTTCGATTTCCGGCCCTTGTAGAAGAGTTATCTGCCTAAATCCTACATTGTGGCTACGAATTCTGTCAACTATTGTCGATGTCAGCGCAGGGCCTTTCCATTGTTGAGATTAGGGGCGTACCTTGCCGTTCGGCCTGAGCTTGTCGAAGGCCCAATTGTGGTTCGACAGGCTCACCACGAACGGACTTTGGAAAGGCCCTGGATGTCAGCGGACCCGCTGGATCGCGAGGAAGAGAGCGATTCCAAGAGCCAGCAGGTCGAACAGGCCCAGTTGCAGCCTTGCGAACGCCACCACGATGACGAAGGCCACGACTACGCCCACGACCGCCGCAACGATGAGCGGCTGGCCCCGCTTCTTGTTGGTGGCCCTGCTTATGCCCTCGCCCACAAGGTAGCCCAGGCCCACCATGGCCAGCGTGAACACGTATGGGATGAAGAACAGGTTGGTGTATGCTCCTGCGACCCCCAGGATGAAGCCTCCCAGGACGCCGATCCCAACGCCCGCGGCAACGCCGCGCACGATGAATCCGGTCGAGACCTCGTACGTGGGAAGCTTGGTTGGCCGGCCGTGCTCCTGGCAGCGGATCCCGACTGGCGCTTGCACCATGCACTCCGGGCAGACCGGCTTGTCGCAGCGGCTGCACCGGAGGTTCGTCGGCGTCTCCGAATGCTTTGCGCAGTAGGTCGGTGCGTGCTCCTCGGCCATGCGGCTATCTCCTCCCGCCGGTCGTGGAGGGGGCGGCGGCGTCCCCCGCGGTACCCTCGTCAGCCTGCTCAGGCTCAGGCATTCGGCCGGTCCATGACTCCTGTCTGGGCACGTCCCGGTCCCACAGGAAGCGATGCAGCAGAACGCGCGCCGGCCCGTAGCGGTCGGTCGAGGGCCGTTCCCAGTTTCCCGTCAGACGCTTGACCACCAGCAACACGGCCATGCCCCCCAGCATATACACGACCTCTGAAGGACGGTCGAGGGCAATCGCGGCCACCGGCAGCGCCAGGAAGGAGACCAGCGACCATACGCCCGTGTCCTTCATGACGACCCGACCCATGAGGCCGATCAGGAGCAGCCCGACCGCCAGCTCGACCCAGAGTCCCATGCCGAGCAGCACGCCGATGCCTATCGCTATGCCGCGCCCCCCGGTCATCTTCAGGTACACCGACCAGTTGTGGCCTGCAATGGCCGCGATAGCGACGGCCCCCTGCACGGCTGGGCTCTGTCCCATGAGGTTGGCGGCGACCACGGGCATTGTCCCCTTGAACAGTGTGTCGAAGACGCCCAGCGCGATTCCGGTCCGCAGTCCCACGTGCTCCATGACATTCGACGCGCCGACATTCCCGGACCCGTAGTCCCGTATGTCGATGCCCCTGAGGTACCGCGCCACGAGGAAGGCGGAGGGTATGGAGCCAATCAGGTAGGCCGCCGCGATCAGTACTGGTCCTGTCATAAGTGCATCGCCGGTCCCCTACCCTCGAACGAGGTCGCCCTTGGCCGCCCTCAGGGCCTCGACCGATGACGCAGGCGGGCCCACGTCGCCTGGAAGTGCCTCGCCGGGATTGCCCGAGGCATGGTAGTCGCTGCCGCCGCAGGGTATCAGCCCCAGCCCGTCGGCCAGCGACTTCAGCAGGGCGACCACTTCGGGCTCGTACACCCCGTAGTAGACCTCCATCCCTGCAAGACCCTCGCCCCTGAGCTCGATCAGGACCCGGTTCAGCTCCGCAATCCCCTCGTCATCCATACGGGGGACCGAGAACGTGGGATGAGCCATCACGGGCACCGCGCCGTTCGACACCAGCACCCGTACGGCCTCTGCCGGCGTCATCCTGGCCCGCTCCACATAGGCGGGGCCATTTCGGCCCAGGTACTTGTCGAAGGCGTCCTTCGGGTACTCGACATAACCCGCCTCGACCATCGCCTGGGCTATGTGTGGCCTGCCGAGAGCCCCGCCGCCGGACAGCTCCTCGACCCGCTCCCACGACACAGGCAGCCCCATTTCGTCGAGACGCTCGACCATCCGGCGAGCACGCCCCTCCCTGCCATCCCTAAACATGCTCAGCGTGCCCTGAAACTCGTCGTGCTCGTGGTCCACGAAGTATCCGAGCAGGTGTATCTCGCTGTCCTGTACGTCGGTGCTGAGCTCTAAACCGACGATGACCTCGAGGCCCGGAAAGCGCTGGGCAGCCCGGAGCGCCTCGTCGACGCCCTCCGTCGAGTCGTGGTCCGTGATTGCGGCATACCTGATACCGCTGCCGGCACACAACTCAACCAGCTGCGTCGGCGTTAGGTTGCCGTCCGAGAAGGTCGTGTGCAGGTGGAGGTCTGCCTGTACCATCTAGCGGCGCGCACCAGGCAAGGGATACGGGACGGGGCAGGTCAATTCCGCCTCGTCCTCAATGATCGCCTGCCGCTAGCCACGGGTCGCGGGTCGGGTCCCGTCTACCTTGCGTACTCTACGGAGCGGGACTCGCGGATTACCGTGACCTTGATCTGGCCAGGGTAGGTCAACGTGTCCTCGATCTTCTTGGTCACGTCTCGCGCCATCTTCGTGGCAGCGATGTCGTCCACTGCCTGTGGCTTGACCATGATCCTGATCTCGCGTCCGGCCTGGATCGCGAAGCACTTCTCGACCCCGTCGAACGCCCTGCCCACTTCCTCCAGGGCCTCGAGGCGCTGGATATAGTGCTCGGCCGTGTCGCGGCGCGAGCCGGGCCTGGCCGCGCTGATCGCGTCGGCTGCCGCCACTATGAACGACTCAGGGCTGCTGTGCTCGTCATCGTGGTGCTCTCCAATCGCAGCGCAGATGTGCTTCGGTACCCTGTTGCGCGTGGCAACGTCGGCGCCGATCTCCGCGTGCGGCCCTTCGACCTCGTGGGTCAGGGCCTTACCGATGTCGTGCAGCAGCCCGCCTGTCTTCGCGGCCCTCACGTTCGCCCCAATCTCGGCGGCGATCAGTCCGGAGAGGTGCCCGACCTCGATACTGTGCTGGAGTACGTTCTCGCCGTAGCTGTACCTGTACTTGAGCCGGCCCAGGAGCCGCACGAGCTCGGCATTCAGCCCGCGGACACCCACATCCATCATGGCCTCTTCGCCCGCCTTGCGGATGGTCTCCGCCAGGTCCTTCTCCGCCCTCGCGACCGTCTCCTCGATGCGGGCCGGGTGTATGCGTCCGTCCGCTATCAGCTTGACGATTGCCAGGCGGGCCACTTCCCTGCGGATCGGGTCGAAGCACGAGAGCGTAATCGCCTCGGGCGTGTCGTCGATAATGAGATCGACACCCGTAGCCTTCTCGATTGCCCGTATGTTGCGGCCCTCTTTGCCGATCACCCTGCCCTTCATGTCGTCGTTGGGCAGGGATACGGACGACAGGGACACCTCGGAAACTACCTCCGAGGCGAGCCTCTGTATGGCCTCGGAAATGATGGTGCGGGCCTTCTCGTGGGCCTCTTCTCTGGCGCGCTCCTCAGCGTCCCTGTAGAAAACCGCCAGATCGTGTTCGATTTCCACCGAAGCTCGTTCCATCAATTCGGAACGCGCTTCGCTCAGAGAGAGGTTGGATAACGCTTCTAGGTGTTCGACCTCCCTGTCCTTGATTCCATCGAGCTCGGTACGAAGTCCATCGACCGCCTGTTCCTTCTCGGTAAGCTTGCGCTCTCGGCGCTCCAGGTTTGTGGCACGTCTGTCAAGATTCTCCTCGTATTTCGAAACGCGCTTCTCGGACCGGTTGATCTCTGATCTTCTCTCACGAAACTCTTCGTCCTTCTCCGACTGTACCTTGAGGGCCTGCTCCTTGCCCTCGAGTATCAGCCTCCTCTGCTCCTCCTCCGCAACCTCCAGTATCCGTGAGACTTCCTCCTCTGCGACGGCGAGCCTGCTCCTGCTCACCATTCTTCGGCCCAGAAACCCTGCAACAGCGCCTAAAACCAACCCGATCAGGACAGCGAGTACAGCGACAATGGCTAGTTCCATTGCTACTCACCTTCCTATTCAATTGTTCGGGGAGCCATCCTTTCGTCCGACTCCGTACCATGAATATTAGTTTGTAGCTACGGGAGTGTCAAGGACAAGCACAGGTCTTATACCAATTCATTTTGAACGCGCCGTAAAGCCGTCATTCCCGCGAAGAGCCTGCCCCCGAGTAGTCGGGGGCGGGAAACCCACTCCCTGGCCCCACATATACGGCGGCATCACGGTGACTTGGTATTAGCTGTTCAAACTCGAGGGGGGGGACATGGTACTCCCCACCTGTCCGTGTTGAGAGAACCATCGGAATTCGTACACCTTTCCCTCGACGTGTTCCGGCGTCACAGACCCAGCCTGTGCATGGAAAAAGAGATGCCGCGCCCACGATGCCATGCCAACCAATCCGACGGCACGGACGTTATGAACTATGGAACGGTTCCAAGTGCCAGGGCGCGAATTATCTACTCATACCGATTGCATGATCGCTCTTCGGAGCGTTAGGAGCATGAAATGAAGAAAAATGTGCCTCTCGGCGTGGGAAACTTAGGAATCGTGAAGAAGTTCGTTTCTACCAGGGTGGCGACCGCGGCGCAAGTGGCCCTCGGGTTGGCCCTGCTGCTTGCTGCGGTAGCCTGCGCGTCATCGGAAGAGTCGGAACCCGCAGCCGCAGCGGACATGGCGCCTCAGCTCACCGCGTCGGATGTCCAGAAGATCGTGGATTCATCAGCCGCGGCAACACAGCAATCAGCCCCTGCCGCCCCAAGTGCCCCTGTCATTGAACGACAGCCCGCCGCCATGGCAGCCGCCATGGCAGCGCCTCCTCCCGTAGGCAGGCCGGCGCCTGTTTCACCGCCCCCGGCCACCACGTTCAGGGACTACGAGCGCTCAAGGTTCGCGTCGACGGCCGAGGACAGCGTCTCGACCTTCAGCCTGGACACCGACCGCACCTCGTTCCAACTGGCCCTGAACTGGGCCCGGGCGGGCCATGAGGTCGACCCTGACTCCGTGCGGGCCGAGGAGTGGATCAACGCATTCGACTACGGCTACGCGCTTCCGGCCCACCGGGACAGCTTCGCGATAACGACGGACGTGTTCACCCACCCGCTGGACAGCCAAATGCACCTGGTACGGCTGGGTTTCCAGGCGCCTGAGCTGCAGGACGACGCGCCGCTCAACGTAACGCTGGTCCTGGATGCGTCGGGCTCGATGTCCGACGGGAACCGCGTGGCCATTGCCCGCGAGGCAGCCGAGAGCATCAGGAGGAGCCTTCGCAGCCGCGACCGCATCGGCGTGGTGCACTTCACGACCGACGTGATAGACGACCTCACGGTGAGACACACCGGCCCTGACGACCGTGATGTGAGAAGGTCGATAGACCGGCTGGCCCCTCAGGGGAGCACGAACGTGCAGGCCGGGCTCGACCTCGGCGTGAAGCTTGCCGACCGGGCTCGCCGCGACCGCCCCGATGCGCACAACTACATCATACTCATGTCCGACGGTGTGGCGAACGTGGACGCGACGGACCCGTTCGCGATCCTCGAGTCGGCGTACGACGCCAACAGCCGAAACCCGCTCCGGCTGATCACCATCGGCGTGGGCATCAGCAACTACAACGACCACCTCCTGGAGCAGCTGGCCCAGCACGGGAATGGCTGGTACCGCTACCTGAGCGACGTCGACCAGGCCAGTGCGACATTCAGCCGCGAGAGCTGGCTGGCCCTGTCGATACCTTTCGCCGACCAGACCCGCGCCCAGGTGACGTGGAACGGCGACGTGGTGGAGTCCTGGCGGATGATCGGTTACGAGAATCGTGTAACGTCCGACGAGTCGTTCGTCGAGGACCGCAAGGAGTTCGCGGAGATCCCTATGGGAACCGCGACGACGGTCTTCTACGAGGTACGGGTGCGAGATGATGCGTGGCGGAGCCTGTCCGAGACGGTCGATCTGGGGAACGTCCAGCTGAGGTGGGTCACTCCCATGAGCGGTCAGTCGAACCGCCAGTCGGCGTCGATGGTGTCCCGCTTGGACGGTGATCTCGGCACTACTGGAGACGCATTGCTGGAGTTCGGCGTCGTCGTGGCCCTGGCGTCGGACCGGTACGGGAGTCTGCCGTACGCGGATGGAGAAGGAAGCGGCGTTGTTCGGCAAGACCTGCGGGATCTGTCTGACCGGCTGCAGCCGCTGGGCCAGCAGCTCGGTCACCTGGAATCGTACCAGGACTTCGCATTCCTGATGGACCACTTGACTGCATCTCTGCCGCAGGACACGGCAAGGACGAAGGGCTACAGCCGATAGCAGATATGAATGCGTGGGAGGGCGGGCTCTGCCGGACAACGATAAGCCCTCCCTCCCACACGCAGCCCAGGAGTCCCTGAACGGGACCCCAACGCCTCCCCTCCCTCGCCGCGAAACCGCGGGGGTTCTCCGCGTGTAGGTCATCTAGTACTGCTTCAATCTAAATATGACAGAACCCTCGGATTGCCGTCATTCCCGCGAAAAGCCTGCCCCGTACTCGATACGGGGCAGGAATCATCGGGCCTAACTCGGGGACCCGAAACCGGATGCGAGTTGACACTCTCGCGCGCCGAATCTATGCTCCGCACCATCTCCGCTGGGGCAGTTCCAGTGTGGAGTCGAGCGACCGCAAAGGGAGGGTTCCTCATGTATGTGGGAACGCAATTCAAGGCGCGCCATGAAACGGATATACGACAGCTTGCGCAGCTGGGTGTGGAGCACGTCGACGTGACGCCCACGGAGCACTGGAGCGAGTGGACCGTCGATCTCCTGGCGTCGATTCGGGAGAAGTACGCGAAGTATGGGATCACCGTGGAGTCCATCCACTCTCCCGTCAGCTCCAGGGACGCGTTCAACAGCGGCATGCCCCACCTGTTCCTGGGCCCCAGCGACGAGAGAGAGCGGGAGCTGGACGGCTTCTGCGAGATCATCCGCATAGCGTCGGAGGCGGGCCTGAGGGCGCTGCTATACAACGTCACCATCCTGGGACACCTGCGAACGGGGCCTCGATCAGGCAGAGGCGGCGCAACCCTGTCGTCTTTCAAATACGCCGACCTCGACCAGTCCCTGCCGGAGTTCGAGGGCGGCGCGGCCGGCGCGGACACGATGTGGGAGCGGATCGACTACTTCCTGGCGCGCGTCGTCCCCGTGGCGAGCGAGTACAAGGTGCGGCTGGCATGCCACCCGCAGGACCCCGGCATCAAGGACTACGAGTACCGGGGCGTGGCGCGAGTCATGGGCACGGTACGCGGGCTCGAGAAGTTCGTCGCCATGTACGAAAACCCCTATCACGGCCTGAACTTCTGCCAGGACACCGTATCCGAGATGCTGGAAAGGCCGAGCGAGGAGATATACGACGTAATCCGCTACTTCGGCAGCCGGAACAAGATCTTCAACGTGCACTTCCGCAACATCAAGGGCGGCGTGCTGGACTTCGTGGAGGTCTTTCCCGACGAGGGCGACGTGGACATGCTGAGGGCCGTCCGCACCTACAGGGAGGTGGGGTACCCGTACATGCTCATGCCCGACCATGTCCCGGACATCGACGGGGACGAGGCGCAGCAGGTCGGGTTCGCTTACTGCTACGGGTACATCCACGCCATGATTCAGGCGGCGAACGAAGCGGCGATGAACTGAAAACCAAGCTGCCAGACCGGGCTGGCGCCAAGTCAATCACTAGAGGCTATCCTCAAAAAGATGCTTCGACAAGTTCAGCACCGACGAAGCTATACAAGAGATCGTTCGCCCTGAGCCTGGCTCCCCTGAGCTTGTCGAAGGGTCGAAGGGCAGTTCTCCGCGATTCAGATAGTTTTGAGATTAAACCTCACAGCGGTTGAACGGACGACAGGGGAAGGCGGGTTTGAAACCCGCCTTACAGCCAGCGCGTGTATTGCGCTACGATATCGATGCCGACGAGGCCGCTGTAGGCTCTCTGCAGCCGGTCGGTCACAGGGCCGGGCATCTCGCCGTCGCCGACCGGCGCGCCGTTGAAGGTCGATACGGGACAGATGCACAGGCTCGTCGATGTCACGAATATCTCGTCCGCCGTGTAGGCGTCGAACACGTCGATGTCCGCCTCCGTCGTCTCGATCCCAAGCTCGTGGGCCAGGTCCATCGTCGTCTGCCGGCTGATGCCGCCGAGCACGAACTGGCTCCGTGGCGTGCGGACCGCCCCCTCCTTGACCACGAAGATGTTGCTGCCGTTGCCCTCGCACAGGTTGCCGTTCACGTCGAGCAGCAGGGCGTAGGCGTTCGGGTCCTGGGCCCGCGCCTCCATGTCCGCCTGGATGAGGTTGATGTAGTTGTGTGTCTTCGCCCGGGGACTCATGGCGTCGGGAGGAGTGCGCCGAACCGACGGAGTGATGATGGGCATGCCGTCCCGGTAGTAGTGCGCGCGCGCTCCCTGAACGGTATCGGGAAGCACTCGATGATGATCCCCGGACGGTCGGCGGAGGCCTGGATGTCCCCGCCCGCCAGTCGGAGCCCGCGGGTGACCCGCTGCGTCACCCACGTGTCGTCGCGCTCGTCCAGCGTAGGGAGGTTGCGTTCCAGCACGTCCATCGTCAGGGCGGCCATCTCGGCCTTCGTCATCTGCGGATCGATGCGCATCCACTTGAGCGATTCGTACAGCCTGTCGAGATGCTCGCCCAGCCTGAAGACCTCGTGACCGAACGTGCGGGTAGTGTCGAATACGGCGTCGCCCATGATGAACCCGCGGTCGCTGATCGAGACAGAGGCCTCGCTCTCCGGCACGATCTCGCCGTTTACGTATGCAACACGTTCTTGCGTCATCCCTGCCTCCCTGTCGCGCGGCCTAACAGTTTTGCGGGTAACTGCTCAGGTTCAGTGAGTTGATATGACTCGCCCCTGGGCAGCGGCGGGGCTCTTGCCCCTTCTCCCCTGGTGGGAGAAGGCTGGGATGAGGGGGATACCGCCGCCGACAGCGTCCCATCAACTGAGCATGTACTTTTGCGGGTACCCGTAAGTGGTTAGCACGTCGAACCATAAACGTCCTCCGCAGACTGGAGAGAGTATACACGCAAAGGGTCATCGGCCATTCTCACAATGGCGCCAGGCCCGTTGGGCACACATCGGCATTTGCTCAGCGGGTTCGTTAGCAAGGGTAGATTGCATGGGGCACGACGTGCCCTGCGGACCATGGGGCCAGTGGAGGAGTTCCCAGTACCGCCGAGCGGCAGGTACTGCCAGCCTAACCGTTGACCCAGCCGCCCAGCTCGGCAAGTCCGGTTGGTCTCGTTAGAGAGTGCAGGTATATCGACACCGACCGGCTGATTGGTGCATCCTATCAACGCGAGTCTGCGAGAGTAGCTCGTAATGCTGCGGCACGGAAGGGTTCAGAATGTCTGACACCTACGAACGCCATTTCCGGTTCTACGATAACCGTGAGAAATACCTCCTCTTTGTGAGCACCTGCAGTGAGAAACAGGTAGTCGCCGAGCGCGTCGCCATGGACATCCGAGGTCTCCAACCGGTGCCGCCAGCCTTACGCATCTTTGACGCCGGTATGGGTGATGCGACCGTTCTCACTCGCCTGATGAGAGACCTCCATCGCCAATACCCCACGGTCCCCTTTCGAATCGTTGGTAAGGAGATTAGCCAGGAGGACGTCCGTATCAGCTTGGAGAAGATGGCCGACAGGTTCTATGAACATCCGCTCACCGTCCTGGTGCTGACCAATATGCTCTACTCCGAAGCCCCCCGGCTCCGTCCCAGGTCGAATGCGATGCAGGCACGTCTCAACTGGATGGAGGCGCCCCTCGAAGGCAGCACGGCTTTCGAATTCGACGAACAGATCAGGGACCTGGACCGGCTTGTTCAGGACTGGTGGAAGACAACGCCGAGCGAGCGCACTGGCAATCCTCTCTACGTAAGTCCCTCGGTCCTGGTGATATATCGCAAAGACCACGAATGGCCGTTGGAACCGGTCATCCCTCGGAAAGGAGACCCAAACCACGAATACGACATCGTAATCGCAGCCCAACCCTTTAGGGCCAGGGCGACAGCGAAGGTCAAAGTCAGGAACGTGCTTGCTCCCCTGGCGCGCTCTCTGGCTCCCGGGGGCTGCATGGTCGTCATTCAGTCCACCGGCAAGGACCCGGGGATGGAGATAATTCGTGGAGTCTGGCCGGGCGAGGACCCCTTTCCCACTCCTCGTCAGGAGCTTCTTAGAGAACTGAGCTCACAGCTGGGGGACAGCCACCCAGAACTCCGGTATCTGAGCTATCCCGATTCCCGGGCACAGTTCCACTATGAATTGCGGTTGCCGCCTTCCGAGCTGGAAACCAACATCAGCACTTCGACGTTGCTCGCGGCTTGGAATGCCGCAACATACGTCGCTCAGATAGAAGACGAACGGCTCAGGCCAGCGATGAGCCGGGGCGACTACATAGATGTGACTTCGCGAGTCCTGGAAAAGTACCAGGGGCTGTGGTTCGTCGATGAGTCGCTATGCGTGGCCAGGGTGGTCTGAGACGCCGTTGAAGCTCGTGAGCGTCTTTGGGCGGAGTTGGCTCCGCAGGCAGGATTCGAACCTGCGACTAATCGGTTAACAGCCGACCGCTCTACCACTGAGCTACTGCGGAGTGTAGGAGAAGGGGACAGGTCTACTATCTCGATTGTAGCATCGGCCCCAAATATGGACAAGGCCGAGGGACACGTTCGGTAGTGTCTCAGTTTGAAACTGAGACACTACTACTGCTTCAATCTAAATATGACAGAACCCTCGGATTGCCGTCATTCCCGCGAAAGCGGGAACCCAGAGGGGCGGGGGGCTGGACGTTCGCCAAAACTACCTTGAATCGATACTACCCCGGGCTCAGGGCCTTTCCAAAGTCCGTTCGTGGTGAGCCTGTCGAACCACAATTGGGGCCTTCGACAAGCTCAGGCCGAACGGCAAGGTACGACCCTATCTCAACAATGGAAAGGCCCTGACCCGGGCTGCGTGCCCTTGACGCTGCGGCTGCGCTCTTCAATAATGCAGCCGAGCCCCGGGATCACGCCCCGTAGGCTGACAGTTGACAATACCGAACTGAACCGAAAGGAGAAGGAAGTGGGAGACAAGGATGTTGGATTCGTAGGCCTGGGGATCATGGGCCGCCCCATGGCCAGGAACCTGATGAAGGCCGGATACTCGTTGACCGTGTACGACATGGTCGGCAGCGCCGTGGAGGAGATCGTGACGGATGGCGCCCAGGCCGCGGGCAGCGCCCGTGAGGTGGCCGAAAGGACGCCCGTGGTAATCACGATGGTGCCCGACTCGGCCGACTCCGAGGCGGCGATCATGGGCGAAGACGGCGTCCTCGAGGGCGCCGCCGCCGGGTCAGCCGTGCTGGATATGAGCTCCATCGCCCCCGCGTCGTCGCAGAAGATCGCTGCCGCGTGCGAGGCGGCGGGGGTCGAGTTCCTCGACGCGCCGGTGAGCGGCGGCGAGCCCAAGGCCATCGACGGCACCCTTGCAATCATGGTGGGCGGGAAGCAGGAGGTGTTCGACCGGCACAGCCATCTGTTCGAGGTCCTGGGCGCCAGCATCGTTCTCTGCGGCGACTACGGAGCAGGCAACACGACCAAGCTCGCGAACCAGATCGTCGTGGCAGCCAATATCGAGGCGGTCGCGGAGGCCCTGGTGCTGGCCAAGAAGGCGGGCCTCGACCCCAACACCGTGTACCAGGCCATCAGGGGAGGTCTTGCCGGCAGCACGGTCATGGATGCGAAGGCCCCCATGATGATCGAGGGGAACTTCCAGCCCGGCTTCAGGATTCGCCTGCACCAGAAAGACCTGCACAACGCGCTGCTCACCGGCAAGGACCTGGGAGTCCCGCTGCCTGTAACGAGCCTGGTCCAGCAGATGCTCGGGGCGCTCATGAACGACGGCAAGGCAGACGCCGACCACTCGGCCATCGCCAACTTCATCGAGGACATGGCCGGCGTCACGGTGAGCGGCAAGTAGCGTGACAGTCATCACTGACAGGTGGCTTGCGCCCGGCCCGCAGCCCAACGGGCTGCAGGCCGCCGAGGACGGCCTCTGGCTCATAGACCAGCGCGACAACCACCTCTACAAACTGGCCTACGACGACGGCTCTGTTCTTGCGCGGCTCCCCACGGAGACCGACCGGTCCAGCGGCGTCACCGAGGGCGGCGGGTACATCTGGGTCGCCTCGACCTACAACGCGCGTATCTATAAGCTGGACGGGGGCGGCGCCGCCCTCGACCACTACGACACGCCCGGCAAGGGCATCGTCGGGTTCGGAGACCCGGGGCGGACGCACGTGACCGGCGCCCACGGCCTGGAGTGGCTGGACGACGGGACTATATGGGCCGCGGTGCCGCCTGCGAGAAAGCTCTACCTAATCGACACGGCAACGATGCAGGTCCGGCGCTCGATCCCCACGCCCGGCGTGCGGCCCCACGGCATATTCGTGACCAACGGCTACCTGTGGTGCGCCGACACGCAGATGTGCAAGATTCACCGCCTCGATCCACACAGCGGGGCCGTGACGGCCGAGATAGACGTGCCCGCCCCGGAGGTCCACGGAATGACCCTTCACGAGGGCGAGATCTGGTTCTGCTGCGCCGAGACTCGCAGGGTCTGCACCATACCGCTGCCTGTCTAGAATCGGGACAGGGTAGCCGCCGCTGGGTTCAGTTGCGGATCATTCTGCCGGCTGGCGGCGGATGAGCTGCACGTCGGGCTTGGGCTCCGGCATCTCGTGGATGAAGTAGTTTGCCCCGCTGTCGAGTACCTGCTCTATGACCCGCGTCGAAAGATCGCGCGGATATGCGCTGGCCGCCCATCGCTCGCTCAGGTCGTCGCTGATGTCCCGGGCGGTCAGAGGCTCGTTCCCCCGGGCCACCAGCACCCTGAACACCGCGTCCTTGATGGGCGTGTCGGGCAGCAGGTAGTCGGCGGCGGCGGCGCAGCATCCCTGCACCTCCTTGATATGCTCTTCCGGGCTGGTATCGAGCGCGGAGTGCTCGTTGTCCGTCGGCCTGTGCATATAGCACTTCCTGGCCGCAACGAGCGCAGACAGCGACGCGCTGCTCCCGTGAATGTTGTCGACGTCCAACTGGTACCGGCGTTCCGAATCCTTCACTTCATCCATATTTTCCAGGTCCCTCTGCTACTGCTTGGTTTGCGCCTTGTTTCCCGGGGTAGGCTAGAAGACATCCTCCGGCCAGTCGACCATCTGGACCTCGACAACCTCCCCTGTCTCCTTCACGGCAACGTCTTCCGGGCATACTGCCAGCCCGTTCGCCCGCGCCATCGATGTCAATATGTTGGAATTCTGGTGTCCCGTCAACCTCGCGTAGTACACGCCGTTCCTACGGGTGACTATGGCCCTGGCGTACACGCGCCGCCCGTCGTAGTTGTGTATCGGCTCCTCGAGGGTGGCGCGGATGGTGGGGCGGGCGAACCGTGTCTTGCCCATCATCTTCAGGATGGCCGGGCGGCCGATCTGCTCGAACCCCACAAGTGCGCTGACGGGATTGCCCGGAAGGCCCAGATGGGGGACCCTCCTGCCTCCGGGGCCGTCCAGCACACCGAAGGCCAGCGGCTTGGCCGGCCTCATACGGACCGACCAGAACTCGATCTCACCTCTACGCGCCAGGACGTCCTTGACGATGTCGTAGTCGCCCTTCGACACCCCGGCCGAGGTCAGCAGTATATCGGCTTCCAGCCCGGTCTGTAGCTTGGCATCGAGATCGTCCAGGTTGTCTCGCGCGATGCCCAGCAGCCTGGGCACGCCGCCGGCGCGCTGCACGGCAACGGACAGGCTGTAGCTGTTGACGTCGTAGATCCTCCCCGCCTGCAAGTCCTGGCCCACGTCGACCAGCTCGTCGCCGGTCGCCAATATCGCCGCCACGGGACGCCTGATGACACGGACGCTGCTGCGGCCCAGCGCGGCCAGCACGCCGATCTCCGCCGAGCGCAGCACGGTCCCGCTCTCGAGGACCCGATCCCCTGCCCTGACGTCCTGCCCCGCGGGACGGACGTTGGCCGCGGCGGGCACATCCTCTCGTATGGCTATCTCGGAGAGCGACTGGCCTGACGCCCTCCGTTCCACCTCGTCGGTGTCCTCGAAGGGCACGACCGCGTCCGCGCCTTGCGGGATCGGCGCACCGGTCATGATCCTCATCGCCGAGCCCGGCTCGACGCTGCCGGTGGGAAGCTGGCCCGCAGCCACCGACCCCGTGACCCGGAGGGTGACCGCCGAGGCTTCGGATGCTCCCCGGATGTCCTGGGTCCTGAGGGCATACCCGTCCATGGCCGAGTTGTCCAGCGGCGGGATGTCGAACCGGCCCTCCACATCCTCCGCCAGCACCTGCCCGTCGGCCTCGAGTATCGGCCTGGTCTCGGGCTCCAGCACGCCAAAGTAGCCCAGGACGCGCTCCCGCGCCTCCTCGACGCTGATCATCGACTCGTGCTTGTGACGGTGTACGTGCTCTACCAATTCTGCTCACGAACAGGAGTCAATACGCATCACCCCTCGTGAGAATAGCGTTGACCGTGACTATGCGCGTACGTCGGTCGACTGTGAATAACACCCTTAGCCCGCCTATCCTATAACGATATACTTGGGAGTGACCGCGCAAGGCGCGAACGCGGGTGGGTCGAAAAGGGTTGCTGGTGAGGTTTTCAAAGCACTGGTCCAGTCGTCTTGCGGTGTCACGATCCACCCGACGGTAGTAACGTTCCGCACGGCGGGCCAGTCGTACCTCCTACATCCTCTCGCTGAACGTCTTTCCACCACACCCATTCCCCTCGTTCTACTTCGGCCTCGCCTTCCCTCAATTCTTTCGCGTCATCCTCAGTCAGGTCCTCGAACTCCTGAAGGAGCACAACCATCAGGCTGTGGACCTGCTCGAGCCCCGAATCAGGCAGCGACTCCAATAAGCTGTGAAGCTCCTCTTTAGTTACCACTAAGGCCTCCCTATGCCCTCAGCTCCGCGCCAAGCTGGCGCTGGAGCTGGCGGAGAATGTCGCCCTGGGCCCGGTCTATTGCCTCCGACGTGAGAGTGGCCTGCTCGGACTGGAAGACGATCCTGTAGGCCACGGACTTCTTGCCGGCAGGGACGCCCTCACCAGTGTACATGTCGAAGGGACGGCTGGAGGCCGCCAGCTTGTGGCGGTCGATTATCTGCTGAATACTCGCGGAGGACGTGCCCTTGTCGACGATCAGGGCCATGTCACGCTCGGCCTGGGGGAAACGGCTGACCGGGACATAGCCGGTCGGACTGGCTGAGGCGGCCTCGAAGAGCGCCTCCAGGTCGATCTCGAACATGGCGACCGCGGCATCCTCGAGGTCGAACCCCTGGAGGGTCGAGGGATGGACCTCGCCGACCACTCCCACCTGCTTCCCATCCACCGTCAGGCGGGCCGTCTTGCCGGGGTGCATGACCGCGTCCTCGCCGGGCTCGAACGCGGCCTCGACCCCGGTATCCGCGAGCATCGCTTCGAGGGCTCCCTTGGCGTCGTAGAAGTCCATGTCGACCTGCTGCGCGAGCCACGAGGCCGGGAATCGCGGGCCGGACATCGCACCGACGACCATCTGCCTCTCGTCGGGCAGGTCCCGCTCCCTGGCCTCCTCCTTCGGGATGAAGACGCGCCCTATCTCAAACAGCCTCAGCCCCTCGCCACGCGACATGCGGCGATTCGCCCTGAGCGTCTTCAGCATGTTTCCGCGCAGGCTCGTGCGCAGCGCCTGGAGCTCCCTGCTCATCGGGTTCGCCAGCGCAAGCGGGTCGCCTATGCCATCCAGGCCGTTGACCATGTCGAGCGTATCGCGGTCGGTCAGCGAGTAGGTAAGGACCTCCTGCATGCCCGCTGCCGCCAGGGCGTCGCGGACGCGCTCCCTCAGCTCCTCGAACGGCTTGGGACTGTGGTGGGGAATGGGGGTCGCCATCGCGGTAGTGGGTATGTCGTCGTACCCGACGATTCGGGCGACCTCCTCGATCACGTCGTCCTCGATCCTGATGTCCGAGCGCCAATAAGGCGCAGTGACGGCAAGCTCGTCACCCTCGCCGCCGCGAACCTGGAACCCCAGAGACTCCAGCACGCGCCTCACCTGGTCCATGGGAAGGTCTACGCCGAGCACCTTCCGCAGGCGCGTCCCCGTGACGCGCACTTGGGGAGCCTCGGCTCGGCCCGGGTACGCATCGACTATCCCGGCCGCGGCGGTCCCCCCGGCTACACTCAGGATGAGCCCGATGGCCCGCCTGAGGGCCCTTGGCGCGAGGTCGGCGCGAATGCCGCGCTCGAACCTGTGGGACGCCTCGGTGCCGTGGCCCATGGTCCTCCTGGTGCGATTGGTGTTCGACGGGTCGAAGTTCGCCGACTCGAGTAGCACGGAGATGGTGGCCTCCGTTACGCTGGTGTCGACCCCGCCGACGACCCCTGCCAGGGCGATAGGCCCCGACGGGTCGGCGATGGCGAGCATGGGCGGGCGTAGGTCGTGAGTCTCGTCATCCAGGGTGGCGAGCCGCTCGCCGTGCCGCGCCTGCCTCACGATGATCGTGCCGTCCGACACCTTGTCGAAGTCGAAGGCGTGCATCGGCTGACCGTACTCGAGCATCACGAAGTTCGTGATGTCGACGACGTTGTTGATGGTCCTCTGGCCGGCCTTGGCCAGGGCGCTCTGCAGCCACTCAGGAGACGGTCCTACCCTGACCCCCTCTATCAGCCCAGCCGTATACCTGGGGCAAAGGTCGGGATCCTCGATCTCGACGGTCACCCTGTCGGCTATCGGAGGTCCATCCTCCGTGTACGCGGCGTCGGGCTCACAGACCTGCGCGCCTGTGATGGCCCCGACCTCCCGCGCTATGCCAAGGACCGACAGGCAGTCCGGCCTGTTCGGGGTCACCTCGGCGTCCAGTATGGCGTCGCCCAGAACGTCAACGAGGGGCGCGCCCACTGGCAGATCGTCGCCCAGCACGAGGATGCCGCCGTGATCGTCGCCGAGACCCAGCTCGCGCTCCGAGCACACCATGCCTGACGACAGGACGCCCCTGATCTTCGCAGCCTTCAGGGGCTCGACCTTGCCGGTCCTGTTGCTGAGCAGCATCGCGCCCTCGCGGGCGAAGGCGATCTTCTGTCCGGCGGCGACGTTGGGAGCGCCGCAGACGACCTTAGCCGTCTCGCCGTTCCCCAGGTCCACGGTGGGCAGGGAAAGCCGGTCGGCGTTCGGGTGAGGGTTCACCTCCAGCACATGCCCGACGAGCACCTTGTCCCGGTCCCAGTCGCCCCCTATCTCCTCGACGGCGCCGATCTCCGTCCCGGCCATGGTGAGCCTGTGCGCAAGCTCACCCGGTGAGAGGTCTGCCGCGACATACCGCTTCAGCCATGATAGGGGTACGAGCATCTATAGAACCTGAGTCCCGCTGCGTTCGGGCGCTTTCTTCAGAATTGGCGCAGGAACCTGACGTCGTTGCCGTAAAAGAGGCGTATGTCCGTGATGCCGTGGCGCAACATGCAGATGCGCTCCACGCCCATTCCGAAGGCGAAGCCCGTGTACCTCTGGGAGTCATACCCGACGCCCTCCAGCACCGACGGATGCACCATCCCCGCGCCCAGTATCTCAATCCAGCCGGTGCCGCTGCAGATCCGGCAGCCGCTGCCGTCGCACCTGAAGCAGTCTATCGCCATGTCCACCCCTGGCTCCACGAACGGGAAGAAGTCGCACCTGAACCGTGCCCGCCGATCCTCCCCAAAAATACGCTTGGCGAACTCGAACAGCGTGCCCTTCAGGTCAGCGAACGTGATGCCCTCGTCCACGGCCAGCCCTTCGACCTGGTGGAAGTGCCATTCGTGGGTCGCGTCCGTAGCCTCGTACCTGAAGGCCTTGCCCGGCACCACAACCCGCACGGGCGGCTGCGTGGTCTCCATTATCCGGGCCTGCATAGGCGACGTGTGGGTCCTGAGCAGCATGGGCCGGGCGCCATCATCGTCCACGTAGTCGACCCAGAGCGTGTCCCACATGTCGCGAGCCGGATGGTCCTTCGGTATGTTGAGCATATCGAAGTTGTACCGGTCCCACTCGACCTCCGGGCCCTCTTCGACGCCAAACCCCATGGACGCAAAGACTTCCGTGATCTCACGGATGGTCTGGGTAACGGGGTGGAGCCTGCCCTGGGGAGCAGGCCAGCCGGGCAGCGTAACGTCGATCCGCTCCTGCTCGACCTGGTCGGTCATGGACGCGGCGCGAAGCGAGCGCAGCCTCTCCTCCATGTCCTGCTCGAGCTGGCCCTTGGCCCGGTTGGCAGCCTCGCCAATGGCCCGCCTCTCGTCCTGGTCGAGGGAGCCTAGCCCCCGGAGCAGGCGCGTGAGCTGCCCGCTTCGTCCCAAGTATGCGACCCTCCACCGGTCGACGCCATCCTCGTCTGCGGCGGCATCGAGCTCGCGGCCCGCCACGGCCCTCACGTCCTCTACCTGCTGGACAGTGGGCCTGTCATTCATGGGACACGTCGATCTGGCACGGAGAGAGTAGCAGCACCAATCAATTATTAGGCTTGGCTATGGAAACAGTCAAGGAGAGGCAGGGGACCCAAATCCCCCACCGCCGTCATTCCCGCGAAGAGCCTGCCCCCGAGCAGTCGGGGGCGGGAACCCATCCCCGGCAAGGTGCACAGCCATAGCCTCAGAGGCAGTCCGTCACGCCATCCGTCCAAATTAGGTGGTGGATCTGGGTGAAAAATCCCCCTTGACAAACCCCCACCCGATCCCTCATAGTAGAACGTATGAGCCATAAGAACAAACGACGCAACACCGAACAGTCCGAGCCACCCACACTAGCGGACATCGTCCGCCGCGAAACCAACAACGGCGAGACCATCGTCCGCTTCTACCTCGACGTCATCGAGGGAAAGCTAAACGACGACGGCTTCGAAGTCTGCCACAGGCTCGAAGCCGCCGAGCAGATCCACGCCATCGCACCCGGCCTCGTCTCCGAATACATAGCCCAGCTCACCGGCCTCGAATGCAACCACGCCATACTCCGCAAGCGCACCCGCGACACCACCGGTAGTTCCCGTGACGACACCACCGGTAGTTCCCGTGACGACACCACCGGTAGTTCCCGTGGCGACACCACCCGTCGTTCCCGTGGCGACACCACCGTCATTCCCGTGGCGACGGGAACCCATCCCCGGTCGGACGCCGACTGCGCCAAAACCGCCCGTGCGCGCCACGAAGCCCTCGAATACCTCGCCTCGGCCCTCGCCACCCCATCCCTTGCCCACGACCCCCGCGTCGCCGGCATCGTCCACGGGAGCACCGACCACGGCAAGACCGTCGTCAGCTTCCTGCTCCACGTCATGCACGGCGTAGTCCGCGGCTTCAGGCCCCGCCAGAGGGTCGATGCCGCCAGCGAGCTCCCTCGGACACATAGCCCGCGACGAGCTAGCCCGCTCCGGCTCCGTACCCCCCTCTCCCTCGACGGGAGAGGGTGAGGGTGAGGGTGAGGCCGCACCGTCATTCCCGCGAAAGCGGGAACCCATCCCCGCCCCCGCCGAAGCAGACCTGACCGTCACACCGGCTTTCCAGGGCGGCGGGGATGAGGACGGGCTCCCGCCGTCCCCCTCTCCCTTGACGGGAGAGGGCTGGGGTGAGGGTGAGGGTGCTCCGTCATTCCCGCGAAGAGCCTGCCCCGTACTCGATACGGGGCGGGAACCCATCCCCAGCACCGCCAACGCAGACGATCCGCACACTGCAACCGCAACCGAATCGTCATTCCCGCCTTCGCGGGAATCCATCCCCATCCCCGGCCCCGCCGAAGAAGACGACCCGGAGCTCACCGACCCCGACCGCGGCTGCTACGACATCGACCGCAAAATCGCAGAAGCCCAGCGCGACCCGGCCCACCCAATCCACAAGTTCGTCCAGGCATACGACGAGGTGGCCGCCGCCTTCCATGGCGAAGACAAGGAGAACGACGAAGACGACGAAGTCCGCTACTGGATCTCCGGCGAGGTCCCAGACGCGTACGGCAAATACATCTGGGAGTACGCCCCGGCATATCCCAAGTCGATCCGAAGACGACTTCGCCCCAAGCGCCGCCGCTCCCGCGAACCCGGGACTACGCCCAAGGCCGAGAGCATCTGGATAAAGCGGCCCTTCGACAAGATGCGCGAGGCCGGCATCCCCAGACCCAGCCGGTTCAAAATCTGGGTCTGAACCCGCCCCGCCGTCCAACCGGGCCAAGCGGGGCCAACACAATGTCAGCCAGCTCAGATCGCCGGGCGGCCTCTTGCCCCTTCTCCCCTGGCGGGAGAAGGTGGAGCCTGCCCTGAGCTTGTCGAAGGGATGAGGGGGATGTTTGCGTTCCCGCCTGTAGGGGCGGGTTTCAAACCCCATCTGCTCCAACTAATTGATAAAAAGAACCGTCCTTTCCTTTGGGTAGTCCTCCTTTGGATAGTATCAGGATAAGACTACTCCAAAGGAGGGACAGAGCGAAATGTCCACCAGTACCGGGGACGATACAGCCACCATCGGGAGCATAGAGGAGTTTCTTCAGCAGTGTTTGAAGGACATGGAGCCAGACCACAGTCTCAAGGGCCCTGGCAGGCCGCGCGTCCTGCCCGCAATGGCTCTGTGGGCAGGGCTGCTGGTCTGCGTCCTGAGAGGCTTCGGCAGCCAATTGGCGGTGTGGCGTCTTATCTCGGAACGCGGACTCTGGTTCTTCCCCCGATTCCCGGTTACAGACCAAGCGGTCTACAAGAGGCTCCATAGCGCGGGAACCAAGCCATTGGAGAGACTCTTCGAGCAGATCAGCGGCGTATTGGCACAACGATTGCAGGGTGTGGTAACGGAGAAGCTGGCGCCATTCGCCGAGGGCGTGGTGTGCATAGACGAGAGTACACTGGACGCCATGTCGAGAAGGCTTCCGCCTCTGAGAGAGATTCCCCAAGGCGATAGCCGTCTGCTCCCTGGCAAGCTGGCTGGCGTGTTCGACGTGAGAGGCCAGCAGTGGCGGACCGTCATGTTTCAGCCGGACCCACATCAGAACGAGAAGGTGTTGGCGCGGAAGTTGGTGGAAGACCTGCCAGCGGGAACACTGGTGGTCGCAGACTTGGGATACTTCGGCTTCGCCTGGTTCGACTGGCTCACGGACAGGGGTTACCACTGGCTGAGCAGGCTGAGAGCAAAGACCAGCTACAAGGTGATACATACCTTCTACCATCGGGGCGACGTCTTCGATGGCCTCGTGTGGCTGGGAGCCCATCGCGCCGACCGGGCCAAACACGCCGTTCGGCTGGTGACTTTCAGACAAGGCAATACGCTGCGCCGCTACATCACCAACGTTCGGGAGCCTCACACATTCCCGATTGCATCCATGGCCGAGGTCTACGCTCGCAGGTGGGACATCGAGATGGCGCTCAAGTTGGTCAAGCAACACCTCAAGCTGCGTCTTCTGTGGTCCGCCAAGTTGGTGGTGATCCAGCAACAGATATGGGCGACGTTGATAATCTCGCAGATTCTTCAGTCGATGCGGCTTGAGATAGCCCACAGGGCCGGGGTGGACCCGTTCGAGGTGTCCATCGGCCTGCTGGTCGAGTATGCGCCACAGTATGCCTATGAAGGCAGGGACCCTGTGAAGATCTTCGTGGAGCGAGGGCGTGAGCTGGGCTTCATTCGACCTTCCCGTAGAATGCTCATCCACGCCCCGAACATACCTGTCGAGGCAGTCCTGCCTGCGCCACCCGGACTGGCACTCATTCGCACCCCTCGATATGCCAACCGCAAGTGTCCCGGACCCGCTGCAAACATCTTGAGAGTGAATTAGTTGGAGCAGATGGTTTCAAACCCGCCCTCTGCCCACCCGGCTAGGCGGGCCGACTGACACCGGGACTTGGTTGTGCAAGAGACAACCCGGCGGGAATACGTTGGGGGTGACCAACGCACCGGGAGCGGCAAGACGACCATATCCCGGCTGATATTCCGCCTGTACAAGGCCCAGCGCGGCACCGTCCGGTCAGCACCGAAGGCAGTGGGCCGATTCCAGACGCCTAGGGGGTTATCTCACAGTCACCTGTATCGGCGGAGAACTGCCCTTCGACAGGCTCAGGGCGAACAATCCTTGTATAGTCCCGCTCGTGCTGAGCTTGTCGAAGCACTTCTGGAGATAGTCGCCTGGTCCAGGCCCTCCCCACATCGCTGCTCCGGCTCCGGCCTCCTAGAGTATCTGCGACAGGAAGCGCTTCACGCGTTCGTGGCGCGGGTTGTTGAAGAAGTCGTCGGGCGGCTGGTCCTCGACGATATTGCCCTCGTCGAACATCACTATCCGGTCGGCAACCTCGCGGGCGAAGCCCAGCTCGTGGGTTACGGCGACGATGGTCATCTGGGATGCGGCCAGCTCCCGCATCACCTCCAGAACCTCCTTGATCATCTCCGGATCCAGCGCCGAGGTGGGCTCGTCGAACAGCATGATCTTGGGCTGCATGGCGAGGGCGCGGGCGATGGCCACGCGCTGCTGCTGGCCGCCGGACAGCTCTCCCGGGAACTTGCCAGCCTGCTCCGGGATGCCAACCCTCTCCAGGAGCTCCATCGCGATGGTCTCCGCCTCCTCCATGGGGAGCTTGCGCACCTTTACGGGAGCCAGGGTGATGTTGCTCATTACGCTCAGGTGTGGGAAGAGGTTGAACTGCTGGAATACCATGCCGACTTCACGACGTATGGCGTCGATGTTTCGGATGTCGTCCGACATCTCGAAGCCGTCGACGATGATCTCGCCCCGCTGGTGCTTCTCCAGACGGTTGATCGTGCGGATGAAGGTGGACTTGCCGGACCCCGAAGGCCCGATTATAACCACCACCTCGCCCCTGCCGACCGACGTGGTGACACCCCTCAGGGCGTGGAAGCTCCCGAACCACTTGTGTACGTCCCGGCAGATGATGATGTCCTCTGCGCCGTTCGACTGCCCATCGACTGTCATGGTTGGATCCGAGCTCTGATTTCCCATATTGCTCCCTAGCTTACCGCTCACCCACGCCCAGGTGCCTTTCGAGGTTCCGGCTGGCATACGACATGGTGTACGTGAACACCCAGAAGACCACGGCTACGAACAGATACAACTCTCGCCCATTGTTAATGAATTCCGGGTTGCCCTGGACGATCGCTCGTCCTATCTCGAGGATGTCGAGCATCCCGATAATGTAGACGAGGCTCGTGTCTTTGAAGAGCGCGATGAATTGACCGACTATGGTCGGTATCACGTTGCGTATGGCCTGGGGCAGCAGTATCAGCACCGTCACTTGCCAGCCCGGAAGTCCAAGCGCCCTGGCCGCCTCGGCCTGCCCGGGGGGCAGTCCCTGGAGTCCACCCCTCAAGTTCTCGGCCATGTACGCCGACGAGAAAAGGGTGATGACGATCGCAGCACGTGTGACCGAGTCGACCGGAAAGTTCTGCGGCAGGGCCAGCGGCACGAGGACCTGGGACACGAACAGCAGCGTGATCAGCGGGACGCCCCGGAATATCTCTATGAACGCCACGCACATTAGCTTCACCACGGGCAGGTTGCTGCGCCGCCCGAGCGCCAGCGCCACGCCGATGGGGAAGGACAGCACTATGCCCGACACCGACAGTATCAGGTTGAGCATCAGCCCGCCCCACACCCTCGGCGACACGGGCTCCATGGCGCTCACCCCCGGCAGCCCGACCAGCAAGAGAAGGAACAGGACGTAGGCCGCCAGTCCGCCGACTATGAGCCAGCGTGGCCGCCCCACCCTTTCGGTGGTGCCTAGCCAGTACGAGACGGCCAGGACAGGCAGGTTGCCCAGGACCAGAAGGCGCACGTCCAGGGGCATATTGACGCCCTCGGGCAGCATTCCATAAGGCAGGAGCCCCGCCACCAGGGCCACTACGCCATATCCCATTGCGATTCGCTCGGCGGCCCCCTTCCACATCCCTGCCGCCAGGCCGAACAGCACCGAGACCATCAGCCACCCCACAAGCGGGCGCCAGGCGTGCTCGGTAGGGTATACGCCGATGACGTACTGCTGGGGCCGGCTCGTGACCAATGTCCAGTCTGCGGTCGTGAAGATCCAGCTCAACCCGCTCCAGCAGGCCCAGAGGGCGAGCGGCGCCGAGACAACCGTAACGATCGAGCTGGACCAACTACCGAACAGGTTGAGCCGGGCCCACCCAATCCACCCCGTTTCGGAGCGGGGAGGCGCCAGGGACTCCGTATGCTCGGTCGCGGCGGCCAAAGGCCCCTAACCCCCCGTGAACTGGATGTGGCGGTTGTAGAGATTGCCGATTAGGGAATAGCCGAGGCTGAACAGCAGGTACACGCCCATGATGATCAGGAAGATCGAGATGGCCGGGGCCGTCTGGGTCATCGTCTTCGCTACGCTCGTCAGGTCCGCGTAGCCGATGGCGATGGCCAGGCTGCTGTTCTTCGTCAGGTTCAGGTACTGGCTGATGAGCGGCGGCACGATAACCCTAAGGGCCTGCGGGAAGGTCACGTATCTCAGGGTCTCCAGGGTGTTCAGGCCCAGCGAGCGGGATGCCTCACCCTGCCCGCGCGACACCGACTGCAGCCCCGCCCTTACGATCTCGGCGATGAAGGACGAGGTGTAGATGATGAGCCCCACAAGCAGGGCCGCAAGCTCGATGGAGATGGTGACGCCGCCCTTCAGGTGCCCAAAGCGCCCCTCAGGGTACGGCACATCGACAACCAGCGGGGCGCCGCCCACGGCAAACCACGCAACGGCGCCGATGACACCGGCTGTGACGGCTGCCCAGATAACGGGGTACGAAGGACGCCCGGTTCCGAGCTCCCGACGCAAGGCAACGCGATGAACAACTATCGCCGCTACTATCGCAAGCAGGGCGCAGATTGCCCAGACCCAGACCGTCTCCTGCCCCTTGAGCCACGGGAACGACAGCCCTGAGTTGTTCAGGAACAGCGCGTCGAACCACACGAATCCCACCAGGACCTGCGGGAGCCCAAGCAGCACGATGTACCAGAAGAATAGCTGCACGATTAGCGGCACGTTTCGGAAGAATTCCACGAACACCCTGGCCGCCCGGCTCAGTATCCAGTTGCCAGCCAGCTGCGCGGAGCCTATGAATATCCCCAGCACCGTGGCGAAAGCCACGCCTACCAGGGACAGGGTCAGCGTGTTCGTTGCGGCTACCAGGAACGCATAGGCGAACGTGTCGCTCTCCTCGTATGGCAGGAGCGACTCGCTTATGGGTGTGGAGTACTCCCTGGACAGGAACGACCAGCCACGAGGGATATCCCGCTCTTCAATTGCGGAAGTGAGGTTGTAGATGAAGAAGGCAACCGCCGCGATTACGACGATGGCCGAAACGATCTGGGCAGTCCAACCCAGAATCCTGGCGTGCCGCCATACGGGTATCCCCTGATACGTGAGCGACGATGTCATCGTGGCGCCCATCATGCCATAAGCAGGCAATACCCACAAGACAGTGCGCCGGCCAGATTCGCCGCCGCCCTGGACCGGCGGCGTGACGGACTGCTCCCCTGGTCATGGCCGGCGCGCCTTGCAGCGGGTGGGTTCCCGCCTTCGGAGACCCTTGCATAACCCAGATCATTCCTGCGAAAGCAACGCCCGGTCACCCCGCCATGTCGTCCCGAGGCCTCAGCGAGGGACCTGGGGCGGGGTCGGCCTCGACCTTGCCAAAAGATGGCGCCCATTTCATTCCCTTATGTGGCCTTCGCAGGGCCATGGTGATTCCGGCGCAAGCATGTCCCGTACCCCGATACGGGGCCGGAATCCAGGCGCCGGAATATGGGGCCCAGCTTGCGGAAGCCGACTCTTCACCCCCAACCCAGCCCTCTCCCGTCAAGGTCCCGTCGAGGGAGAGGGGTAACGCAAAGGTCTCTTTTCGCGGGAACGACTGATGGGAGACTCGGTCGGCTCGCGCGTAAAGCCTGCTGCTAGCGCAGGGGAGCGGCGTAGATCTGCCCGCCCTTCGGACAATCGGAGCAGGGAGCGGCGGCCCACAGCGCGTTCCGGCTTCCCTCGCGGGGCAGGTCTATGCCGCCCGGCCCAAAGTGGCGGTCGTATATCTGGCCGTAGTTGCCCACAGCCTCGATGACCGTCTGGCCCACCTCCGGGTCCAGCCCAAGCCCCTCCTGGCCGAAGGCCCCCTCGGTGCCCAGCAGGCGCTTCACCTTCACGTCGTCGCTGGCGGCCATAGCGTCCACGTTGCCCGAGTGGACGCCGTAGGCCTCGGCATAGATGAGCATGCCCATGACGGCCTTCACGATGTCGAACCACTGCTCGTCGCCGTGGGGCACGACGGGTCCAAGCGGCTCCTCGGAGATGGTCTCCGGCAAGATGACGTGGTCCTGCGGATTGGCGAGGGTGCTGCGCAGGGCGGTGAGGGACGAACGGTCGCTGGTGAACGCGTCGCAGGCGCCGCTCCCGTACGCCTCCAAAGCCACCTGCGACTCTTCGAAGACCTTGGCGCCATACTCCAGGTTGTTCTGCCTGAAAAAGTCGGCCATGTTCAACTCGGTCGTGGTGCCGCTGGTGACGCACACCGATGCGCCACCGAGCCCGTACGAGCTTTCGACCCCCAGGCTTGCCGGCGCCATGAAGCCCTGGCCGTCGTAGAACATGGTCTGAACGAAGTTGCCCCAGTAGGTGTCCCGGGAGGTCGTCCATGTGGTGATGAACACCAGCATGTCCACTTCGCCCGACTGGAGAATGGGGCCGCGCTCGGTGGCGGTGATCACCCGCACTTCGATGGCGTCGGCGTCACCCAGGACGGCGGCCGCCACCGCGCGGCAGAGGTCGATGTCGAATCCGGTGGTCCTGCCCGTCTCGTCCAGGAAGCCGAACCCCGGCGTGTCGGTAACGGCGGCGCAGACGACACGGCCGCGAGCTCGGACAGCGCCCAGGCGCGAATTCTCGGTCTTCGCGTCTGCTGCCCCGGCAGAGCCCGCATCGGGCTCGCCATTCCCGTCTGAGCAGGCAACAAGCGCTGCCAGAGCCAAAATGAGACTCACAGCCGCAATAGAACTGCAGTCAGCTCGGAACATTTTTCAAGTCGAGCTCGCCACGACGTTTCGCGGCGAGCTCGACCCTCGTCTCTATCTCAGAGGCGCAGCGTAGATCTGCCCGCCCTTAGGACAATCGGAGCAGGGAGCGTCGGACCAGAGCGCGTTCCGGCCGCCCTCGCGGGGCAGGTCGATGCCGCCCGCTCCGAGGTTGCGCTCATATATCTCGCCGTAGTTGCCCACGGCCTTGATTATGGTCTGGCCGACGTTCTTGTCGAGACCGATCTCCTCCTGGCCCAAGGAACCCTCGGTACCGAGCAGACGCTTTGCCTTCACGTTGTCGCCGGTGGCCATTGCGTCCACGTTGCCCGAGTTTATGCCGTATGCCTCGCCGTAGATGAGTATGCTCATCACGGTCTTCACGATGTCAAACCACTGATCGTCACCGTGAGGCACAACCGGGCCAAGGGGCTCCTCGGAGATCGTCTCCGGCAGGATTATGTGCTCCTCGGGATTGGGCAGAGCGCTGCGAAGCGCGGCGAGCTGCGAACGGTCGTTCGTGAACACGTCGCAGGAGCCGCTCTTGTAGGACTCCAGAACGATATCGGTGTCCTCGTAGACCTTGGGGTTGTATTCCAGCCCGTTCTGCCGGAAGAAGTCGGCCATGTTCAGCTCGGTGGTTGTGCCCGCGGTCACGCAGACGGCAGCCCCGCCGAGCTCATAGGCGCTCGTGACGCCCAGCTTCGCCGGGACCATGAAGCCCTGGCCGTCGTAGAACATCGTCTGGGCGTAATTGCCCCAGGAGGCGTCGCGCGAAGTGGTCCAGGTGACCGTGCGCACGAGCATGTCCACCTCGCCCGACTGGATCGTGGGGCCGCGCTCTGCGGCCGTGATCAGCCGGATATCGATGGCGTTGGGGTCCCCCAGGACTGCCGCCGCAAGCGCGTGGCAGAGGTCGATGTCGAACCCAACGTTGTTACCGGCTGCGTCGAGAGAGCCATAGCCCGGCACGTCGTTGCGGCTGGCGCATATGACCTTGCCGCGCTGCTTGACCGTGTCGAGGCGGCTTCCCATCATCTCCCCGCCCATGGCATTGGCGGCATCCAACTCGGCCTGGAGCGCATCGTAGTCCGACTGGGACACGCCGTCGGAGCAGGCGATGGCCGCAACCATAGCCAACACAGCCCCAAAGACCACGACATACTTCGCCATTTTCATCATCGTGAACCTCCTCCGGAATTCAAGATTCGTCTAAGACGCAATCATGTTAGCAGTACACCGTCAACGTGACAACATTCTTCGTCTCCAGTTTCGCCGTCCCGTGCTGGGAACATTCGACGAGACATCCCCTATTGCGGGGGCCCCAGTATTCGCCGAGCTATAATCTCACGCATGATCTCGGACGAGCCGGCGGCGATTGTCCAGAGCCGGTAGTCCCTCGCGAACCGCTCCACCGGCGTCTCCCTGATGTATCCGTAGCCCCCGTGCATCTGCACACCCTCGTAGGCGACCATGTTGGCTACCTCAGTGGCGTGGAGCTTGGCCATCGACACCGCGACCTCGGACTCCTGTCCTCGCGCGAACAGGGACGCCGCGTGGTATGTGAGCTGGCGGGCCGCCGCGAGCCGGGTCATTATATCCGCGAACCGGTGGCGCAGGGCCTGCAGATCGGCGAGCGGCCGGTCGAATGCGACGCGTTGGCGCAGGTAAGCGCTCGTGTCCTCCAGCGCCTGCGACGCGGCGGAGATGCTGAGTACGGCCGCGAGAAGACGCTCACGCTGCAGGCCGGACGCCAGCTGGTGGAAGCCCCTGTTCTCCTCTCCCAGGAGATTCGATGCCGGAACGCGCGCGTCCTCGAAGACTATCTCCGCCGTGTCGGACGACAGCATTCCCGTCTTGTCCAGCTTCTTGGTGACTGCCAGCCCCGCAGTGCCCCGCTCGACCAGCATCTGGGAGAGCTGGCGATGACGTGGCCCTTCCCTGCCCGTTCGGGCCGATACGAAGTAAAGGTCGCCGTATACGCCGTTCGTCGTGAACGTCTTCGAGCCATTCAGCACCCAGTCGTCGCCGTCACGCTCCGCCCTGGTGGCTATTCCCGCCATGTCGGACCCGGCGCCGGGCTCGGTGATGGCCAGGGCGCATACCTTCTCGCCGCTGATAACGGAGGGCAGGTACCGTGACTTCTGCTCGGCAGTGCCCAATCTGGCCAGCCAGGGCGAGGACATGTCCGTGTGGACGATCACGCTGAACGCAACGCCTCCGGCGCGGCAGCGGGCCATCTCCTCGGCCAGGACTACCGTCATCCAGAAGTCCGCGCCGCCGCCGCCGTACTCCGGCGGGTATTCGACCCCCAGGAAGCCGAGCCCGCCCAGTTGGCGGAACAGGCTGCGGGGAATCTCGCCCCGCTCCTCCCACTCGTCCACGTTTGGGACGATCTCTTCTTCCACGAAACGCCGGACCGCCGATCGGAAGAGCTCGTGCTCGTCACGGAAGTATTCCATGCTTGCTCCTGCGTGCCCTATGCCCAGACGATTGCGGGCAGCCTGCTGCTACCGCTCACGCTCCAACCGGCGCAGCTCGTTCCGTCTTATCTTGCCGCTGATCGTCTTTGGCAGGTCGTCGACGAATTCGACTTCGCGCGGGTACTTGTAGGGAGCGGTGACACGCTTGACGTGGTCCTGCAGCTCCGTAACCAGCTCCTCGGACGGGCTGCGGCCCTGGGCCAGGACCACGAAGGCCTTCACGATCTCGCCGCGCATGGGGTCAGGCTTGCCTATCACCGCGGCCTCGGCGATCGAATCGTGCTCGACCAGCGCCGATTCGACCTCGAACGGGCCTATGCGGTACGAGGCGCTGATGATCACATCGTCGGCGCGGCCAACGAACCAGAAGTACCCCTCGTCGTCGCGGGTCGCCAGGTCGCCCGTGTAGTACCACCCATTACGGAAGGCGCTGGCGTTCGCCTCGGGGTTGCGCCAGTACCCGGGGAACAGGCCCACGGGCCATTCCGGCTCGGTGCGGACGGCCATGTTGCCCTCCTCCCCGTTCGGCAGCTCGGCGCCGTCCTCGTCCACGATCGCCATGTAGAAGCCGGGCGCCGTCACACCCATCGACCCAGGCCTGTACTCCATTCCCGGGAATGTAGCCGCGAGGAGCGTAGTCTCCGTCTGCCCATACCCCTCCCATATATGCAGACCCGTCTGCTCGCGCCACTCATCGATGACCTCGGGATTGACAGCCTCTCCGGCGCCCACCACGTGCCTGAGAGCCTTCGGCCTGAACTTGCCCAGGTCCTCCTGGACCATCATGCGGTATGCCGTCGGAGGCGCGAAGAAGGTCGTGATCGGGTAGTCCTCGAACATCCGCAGCGTGCCCGCGGCGTCGAAACGGCCCCTGTGGTCCCAGATGAAGATGGCCGCGCCCATATTCCACGGGGCGAAGAAGCTCGTCCAGGCCGCCTGGGCCCAGCCGGTGTCGGCCAGCGTCCAATGAAGGTCCGTAGGACGGTTGTCGAGCCAGAACTTGCCAGTAGCCACGTGCCCTATGGGGTAGGTGGAGTGGGTGTTCATCACCATCTTGGGGTGGCCGGTCGTGCCGGACGTGAAGTATATGACGAGGGGGTACGACGACGGGTTGCCAGGGTGCGGGAGGCTGGCAGATGCCGACTTCAGCAGGTCTTCGTAATCGAGCCAGGGCCCCCTGCCCCCGACGACTATCACCCTTTCCAGCGTGGGACAATCTCCGCGGACCGCCTCGATCTTGTCGACGTTGTCGGGGTTGGTGATGGCGACCGTCGCCTCGGAGATGTTGATCCTATAGGTGATGTCCTTGGGCGTGAGCAGCGTCGTACCCGGCACTGGCACAATGCGGGTCCTCATGCAGCCGAGCATGATCTCCCACCACTCGACGACTCGCGGGAGCATCGTGAAGATGCGACCGCCGGGTCTCAACCCCAGACCTGCCATGGCATTGCCTATTCGCTTGGAACGCTCCCCCATCTCGCGGAACGTCGCCTCGCGCGGCACACCATCTTGCCCAACCCAGACCATGGCGACCTTGTTGGGGTCCCTACCCCACTCGTCAAACACTTCGTAGGCCCAGTTGTAGGTTTCCGGAACGGTCTGCCGGAAGGTGCGGTAGGTCTCGGCGTAGTCGCCGATCTGGTAGGCGTGACTCATGACGCGCCAGTACGTTCCATAGCGCCGAATACACCCATTGCTTTGAGGTCTTCGACCTCGCCAGGAGTATATCCAAGCCCGGCGAGTATGCCGTCGGACTGTTCACCCAGACCCGGCGGGGACTTGGTGGGACCGGTGGGACCGGTCGAGAAGCGCGCCGGCTGTCCCAGGAAGATATTCCCGCCGACTGACGCGAACATGCCCCGCGCCATGAAGTGCGGGGTGTCCAGGACTTCATCGAGGTCGGCAACAGCGGCTGCGGGCACATCGGCGCCAAGCAGGGCCTGCTCCCAGTCCGCAGCGGCCCTGGTGGGGAAGACTTCAGCGAGCGCGGCCTGAATGGAGTCCGCCTCCCTCAGCCGCTCGTCGAGGTCCATCCCTGTCATATCATCGAGCCCGGCAACCTCGCAGAATCGGTCCCAGAAATGGTCCTCGTGTACGATGCCGAGGCTGAGCCACCGGCCATCGGCGCACGGGAATAGCCCATAGTGCGGAATGAAGGTCACGTTTGGACTGCGCCCGTCTTCCGACGGGTCCCCTGCCCCTCCGACCTCCAGCCCCATGAGGGCCAGCGCCGCGTCGGTCATAGAGAGGTCGATGTATGCGCCTTTGCGGGAAACGCTCCGGCCCCCTATGGCGGCTAGGGTCATGATGGCGGCGTACAGCCCCGACACGAGGTCGGAGAACAGGACGGCGGGAGGCCACGGTCGCCCCTCGACCGCAGCCTGGAGCCCCATGTAGCCGCTGAGCGCCAGGTAGTTGACGTCGTGCCCAGGCCTGTCGCGCCATGGCCCATCCTGGCCGAACCCAGAGATCGAGCAGTAGACCAGCCCCGTGTTGTCGTCTGACAGGGTGGCGTAGTCTGCCCCAAGCCGTTCGGCTACGCCCGGCCTCCACCCTTCGAGGACTATGTCCGCACGAAGGGCAAGCCTTCGCAACACATGCCTGCCGCCGTCGGTCTTCAGATCTAGGGCGATGCTCTCCTTGCCGTGGTTGATGCTGGCCCAGATGCCGGGGCTATGCCGGAGGGGGTCGCCGGCCGGAGGCTCTACCTTAATGACACGGGCGCCCAGGTCTCCCAGGATTGTCGAACAGAAGGGCCCGGGGACGTTGACGGTCAGGTCGAGGACTGAAATGTGCCCCAGCGGCCCGAGGCTATCTCGTTTCGAGGGGATCAACGTCCGACGCCTGCATCACTCGGCTGCCTTCCCACCCCTGGCTCTGCCTAGCCTGAGCTGCTTCCTGCGAATCGGCCAATGAACTTGGACCCCTGCCTATCCTTAAGCCCGGAACCAATAAGAGCAATCTCCTCAGGAAGCACTATGCCCCCGGAGAAGACCAGCTTCATGGCGTCCTCGACGGTGAGGTCGGTCTCCAGGATCTCTCCCTCCGGTACGAAGGCTATGTTGCCTGAGGTCGGGTTGGGGACTGTTGGGATGTAGACGATGACTATGGGCTCTTCTCGATCGGGGGCGTGTAGTGAGCCTGTAACGAAGCCTATCGCGACGGAACCCTCCCGGGGCCACTCGACGAAGACGACGCGGCTGAAGTGCTGCTGCGAGGTGAGGGCCCGCATCGCCTTCTCAGAGACGCCGTATATGGTGCTGACGATGGGTATGTGGTTCAGGATTACGCTTGCCCCATCCATCAACTTCCGCCCAAGCATCGTAGAAACCGCCAGGCCAATGGCGTAGCAGACAGCTATCAGCGCGAGCAGTCCAAAGCCCGGGAAATCCAGGGGCCCCCCTTCTACGAACGACTGCACCGCCTCGTCCGCGCGCCCAACGATGACGAGGATGATTACTATAGTGACGATAAGCGGAATGAGAGCCAGGAACCCGGACAAGGTCCTGCCAACAATGTGCCGCTCGATACGCTTCAATGCACCCAAGAGAACCAAAGCACCACCCTTTGTTCTTCCGACCAGGGCTTTCGCACTCACCCAAGTGGTGAAACAGCCAGTCGCAGAGTGACGTTCCCAAGCCACCTGTACTGTATCGTACTGTATCGGAACGGCAGCACGGATTCAACGTGAGAAACTCACCCAGATCCCCCACCTCCGTCATTCCCGCGAAGAGCCTGCCCCCGAGCAGTCGGGGGCGGGAACCCATCCCCGGCAAGGTGCACAGCCATAGCCTCAGAGGCAGTCCGTCACGCCATCCGTCCAAATTAGGTGGTGGATCTGGGCTCACACAACAAAATAGGGAATCTTCAGATTAGGAAGCTGGAGCTCGGACCGGCCGGGGTCGAGAGTTCGAACAAAGTCAAAACTTTGGATAGAACATGGTTGACTAATATTCGGGGTTGCGGCTAGCCTGTTACTATGTGGAGGTTTCATATGGAAAAAGTCAGGCGTTCCGCAATCCTCATCCTACTCTTGGCCCTCTTCGCCGGCACGCAATGGGCTGCGGCCCAGGACGTTTCGGCCGACTCGGCCTTCTCGCGACCGATTACCACTATCGTGGTCGACGGCATCTCGGCACGTTCATCGGAGGCTGCGGCAGATCTTGCGGTCTCTTTCGTGAGCCTGCTCGACACTCTCCAGAGCGATGAGCTGGTCATGCTCATGGTCACCGACGACTCAACTCACTTCGTCGGTCCATACCGGCCTACCGATCCCGCCTACAATCAGGTGCGGGCGGACTTCGACGCCATTCTGCGGTGGCCGGTCACTATCCGGTCGGACGGCCTGGAGAAGGCGCTGTCTGAGACTCACGCGGCCCTTATCGAGGAGCGCGCGGCGGAGGGGTCCAGCATCTACCTGCTGGTCGGGGACTCGCCTCAGAACGACTTCGATAGTCTCTCTTCCAGCGTCGGACCACTGGTCGCGAAACTGGCGGAGCAGGGCTGGAGCCTCAACGGGGTCAGCCTGCCGGGTGCGCCGGACTCCGCAAAGAGCTTCCTCGACGAGGCTTCGGCAGCATCCGGAGGTCGTATGGTGGACCTGACCACGTACGCAGGGCTGTCTGCAGCCGCCGACCACGTGCTGGGTCTCCAGGCGCGAGGGATGTTGGCTGAGATCGGTAGAAGGACGCTGGCTCCCATGGAGATCATGAGCTCGGTCGTCAGCGTTGCACCGGGCACGAGCAACGCGACAATCCTCATCTTCAGAGACTCGGCACAGGGCTCGTTCCAGCTCAGCGACCCCACCGGCTTCGCCATATCTGAAGAGCGCACCACGTACAGGATAGACGAGTCGCCCAACGCCATCGTCTGGGAAATACAGGACCCGGTACCCGGCCACTGGAAGGTCACAGGGAGGGGTATAGACGGCAACGTTTCAGTGTGGGACTACTCGATCAACTCTTACACGATATTCCTGCAACCAATCGGTACGGTGCCCCTGGGCGAGCCATACTCCATGGTGGCTTACATCTCGGAGGATGATCGCCTGGTCAAGCTCGACAACGTTCAGGTAATTGCGAGGGTGGCGACTCCTGACGAAGCCATGATGAAACTCGAGATGCGCGACGATGGGACCGGCCCCGATCAGGTCGCAGGAGACGGCTTGTACTCAATCGCGCTGCCGTCCCTGTCCTCGGCAGGGGAGTATAAGGTCCAGCTCGAGCTTTCGTGGGCCGAGTTCAACCACAGCCTCATGTCGTTCGAGAGCTTCCATGCAGAGAGGTACCCGAGCGTCCTGGTGGACGCCCTCGATGTGGATGACCTGGTGCCTGGTGAGAGGACACACGTCGCCAACGTACTGGTCCACATCGACAGCGCGCCGTACTCTGTCCCCCACGAAGCCGTTATCCCAATCGTAAACGGGGCCCCGGGTGCGGAAACCGAAGTGGAGGTCGTCGCGAGGAGCCTGTTCGGAGAGGGCCCGGCATGGGAGTACGACGTATTCCTGACCGTCTCCGAGCCTGGGACGTACTCCGTCGCCATACAGCTGACGGCCGAGTTCGGCGGGGCTACGTTCTCCAAGCTCTCAGAGATGATCGTACTACGGTCGGGGGTTGCACAGGCTCCGGTCGTCGTCCCGCCAGTCGAGAAGCCCGCCGTACAGCCTGCCGCCGCTGTGCAGCCGGCCGTTGCCGCGCAGCCCGCCGCAGCCCAGCCCGCCGCAGCCCAGCCCGTACCGGCGGTCACAGTCCAGGACCCAGCGTCCTTCCAGTGGCTCGGCCTGCTGGTAGTACCTCTGCTGGCAATTGCGGGTGGCGTTGGCGTCTACTTCCTCCTCCAGACGCGGCCATACGGGTACATATACGGCGACAGGGAAGAGCGACTCGTGGACTTTTCGGCTATCAGGCGGAATCCGCTTGTCGCCATCTTCCGCAGGAGCTACGTGAGGGGCGCAGAGATCGGCATACCCGGGCTCGAGAACGTAGCCTTCAGGTTCTCCGGAGGCGCCATACACGTACACAGGGGTAAGAGCAGCCAGTCGACTGTGCGCGTCAACAACCAGCCGCTGGTCGACAGGGCTGTCGTACAGAACAGGACGTGGATAGGCGCGCACGGCAAGCTCTACACATTCCTGATGATGCCGCCTAGCCTGCCCGAGGGAGCCAGCGCGGACTGACGCAGCGCTCGCACTAACCGAAGTCCATCAAAGGCAGGGGGACCGCCCATTGCGGGCGGTCCCCCTCTTTAGTTCTCCGCAGTGTGCCCGTGTCCCGCGGCGAACCGCTACTCCTCGGTGATCGTGATCGTCTTGATGGCATCGCCCGGCGTCCTCGACGTGGCCGGGTCGCGGAGGGAGATCGAGTTGACGACATCAATGCCGTCGACTACGCGGCCGAACACCGTATGGCAGGACACGCCCCGCTGGGAGCAGTCCTTGGCAGTGCCGTCCGCTTCATAGCCATCCAGGAAGGGTGTGGGTATGAATGTGATGAAGAACTGGCTTCCGTTCGAGGCGCTGCCGCCCGAGTTCGCCATCGACAGGGTCCCAGGGGCATCGTGCCTGCGCTCGAGGCTCACCTCGTTTTCGAAGCTGTAGCCCGGGCCTCCGGAGCCAGTCCCCGTGGGGTCGCCTCCCTGTGCCATGAATCCCTCGATGACGCGGTGGAAGGTTACGCCGTCGTAGAAGCCGTCCCGCGCCAGGAAAACGAAGCTGTTGACGGTCTTCGGGGCCTCTTTGGCGTAGAGCTCGACCTCGAACTGACCGCCCTTCTCCAGTTCGAAGGTGGCGGTGTAGGACTTGTCGGGATCTATCGTCATGGCGGGATAGCTGTCGTACTGCTTCATTCGCACTGCGGGCTCCTTGGGTGCAGGTACAGGCGTCCGTCTCGTAACCGGCGTGTCGGCCGGTGCAGCGGCCGCTGTCTTCTCCGCCGCGGTGCTCGCTATGCCCGTCGGCTCCACGGCCTCCTCTTCGCCCGATCCGCACGCGGCGAAGGCACCCACAGCGAGAAGGGCGACAAGGAATACGAACAATCCATATGCTCTTTTCATGACGACCTAGCCTGCCTGCCGTATTGCCCCGATCGACGACCGCGATGGTCCATCGCCGGAAGCGGCACCATTCTACAATCAAACAGCCGGTCATGCTACCGGACGCGTTTGGCGCCAGGGCCTTTCCATTGTTGAGATAGGGTCGTACCTTGCCGTTCGGCCTGAGCTTGTCGAAGGCCCCAATTGTGGTTCGACAGGCTCACCACGAACGGACTTTGGAAAGGCCCTGCTCTTTCAGCCCCTATATGGCGGCATCACGCCAAATTGGCCGTCATTCCCGCGAAGGCGGGAACCCACTCCCTGGCCGCACATATACGGCGGCATCACGCCAAATTGGTATAACTTGCGTAACTCCTCTCTCCCGAAACTCTCCCCCAAAACTCAAAACTTCCCCCTCCGTGCCCTCTTGGCTGAAAATCCCACTTGACAACCCTCCATTTACCCCTATAATAGAACCCATGTACGACAACACCGAACAGTCCGAGCCACCCACACTAGCGGACATCGTCCGCCGAGAGACCAACAACGGCGAGACCATCGTCCGCTTCTACCTCGACGTCATCGAGGGAAAGCTAAACGACGAAGGCTTCGAAGTCTGCCACAGGCTCGAAGCCGCCGAGCAGATCCACGCCATCGCTCCCGGGCTCGTCTCCGAATACATAGCCCAGCTCACCGGCCTCGAATGCAACCACGTCATACTCCGCAAGCGCACCCGCGACACCACCCGTCATTCCCGTGACGACGCCACCCGTCGTTCCCGTGACGACACCACCCGTCGTTCCCGTGGCGACACCACCGTCATTCCCGTGGCGACGGGAACCCATCCCCGGCCGGACGCCGACTGCGCCAAAACCGCCCGCGCGCGCCACGAAGCCCTCGAATACCTCGCATCCGCCCTCGCCGCCCCATCCCTCGCCGTCGACCCGCGCGTAGCCGGCATCGTCCACGAGAGCACCGACCACGGCAAGACCGTCGTCAGCTTCCTCATGCACGTCATGCACGGCGTAGTCCGCGGCTTCAGGCCCCGCCAGAGGGTCGATGCCGCCAGCGAGCTCCTCGGCCACATAGCCCGCGACGAGATCGCCCGCTCCGGCTCCGTACCCCCCTCTCCCTCGACGGGAGAGGGTGAGGGTGCTCCGTCATTCCCGGCAGCTTCATCGTCATTCCCGCGAAGGCGGGAACCCATCCCCGGCACCGACGAAGCAGACCTGACCGTCACACCGGCTTTCCAGGGCGGCGGGGATGAGGGCGGGCTCCCGCCGTCCCCCTCTCCCTTGACGGGAGAGGGCTGGGGTGAGGGTGAGGGTGCTCCGTCATTCCCGCGAAGAGCCTGCCCCGTACTCGATACGGGGCGGGAACCCATCCCCAGCACCGACGAAGCAGACCTGACCGTCACACCGGCTTTCCAGGGCGGCGGGGATGAGGGCGGGCTCCCGCCGTCCCCCTCTCCCTTGACGGGAGAGGGCTGGGGTGAGGGTGAAGACGACCCGGAGCCCACTGACTCACAGCGCCGCTGCTACGACATAGACCGCAAGATCGCCGAAGCCCAGCGCGACCCGGCCCACCCCATCCACAAGTTCGTCCAGGCATACGACGAGGTAGCCGCCGTCTTCCACGGCAAAGACAAGGAGAACGACGAAGACGACGAAGTCCGCTACTGGATCTCAGGCGAGGTCCCAGACGCCTACGGCAAATACATCTGGGAGTACGCCCCGGCATACCCCAGGTCGATCAGAAGAAAACTTCGCCCCAAGCGAAGCCGCTCCCGCGAACCCGGGACTACGCCCAAGGCCGAGAGCATCTGGATGAAGCGGCCCTTCGACAAGATGCGCGAGGCCGGCATCCCCAGACCCAGCCGGTTCAAAATCTGGGTCTGAACCCGCCCCGCCGCCCAACCGGGCCGAGCGGGGCCAACAACTTGCACACCACAACCGTCATTCCCGCGCGCATGGCCGTCATTCCCGCGGAGGCGGGAACCCATCCCCGGTCTTGAGGGGGGCGGAGCCTGCCCTGAGCTTGTCGAAGGGATGAGGGGGATGTTTGCGTGCCCGGCTGTAGGGGCGGGTTTCAAACCCCATCTGCTCCAACTAATTCACTCTCAAGATGTTTGCAGCGGGTCCGGGACACTTGCGGTTGGCATATCGAGGGGTGCGAATGAGTGCCAGTCCGGGTGGCGCAGGCAGGACTGCCTCGACAGGTATGTTCGGGGCGTGGATGAGCATTCTACGGGAAGGTCGAATGAAGCCCAGCTCACGCCCTCGCTCCACGAAGATCTTCACAGGGTCCCTGCCTTCATAGGCATACTGTGGCGCATACTCGACCAGCAGGCCGATGGACACCTCGAACGGGTCCACCCCGGCCCTGTGGGCTATCTCAAGCCGCATCGACTGAAGAATCTGCGAGATTATCAACGTCGCCCATATCTGTTGCTGGATCACCACCAACTTGGCGGACCACAGAAGACGCAGCTTGAGGTGTTGCTTGACCAACTTGAGCGCCATCTCGATGTCCCACCTGCGAGCGTAGACCTCGGCCATGGATGCAATCGGGAATGTGTGAGGCTCCCGAACGTTGGTGATGTAGCGGCGCAGCGTATTGCCTTGTCTGAAAGTCACCAGCCGAACGGCGTGTTTGGCCCGGTCGGCGCGATGGGCTCCCAGCCACACGATGCCATCGAAGACGTCGCCCCGATGGTAGAAGGTATGTATCACCTTGTAGCTGGTCTTTGCTCTCAGCCTGCTCAGCCAGTGGTAACCCCTGTCCGTGAGCCAGTCGAACCAGGCGAAGCCGAAGTATCCCAAGTCTGCGACCACCAGTGTTCCCGCTGGCAGGTCTTCCACCAACTTCCGCGCCAACACCTTCTCGTTCTGATGTGGGTCCGGCTGAAACATGACGGTCCGCCACTGCTGGCCTCTCACGTCGAACACGCCAGCCAGCTTGCCAGGGAGCAGACGGCTATCGCCTTGGGGAATCTCTCTCAGAGGCGGAAGCCTTCTCGACATGGCGTCCAGTGTACTCTCGTCTATGCACACCACGCCCTCGGCGAATGGCGCCAGCTTCTCCGTTACCACACCCTGCAATCGTTGTGCCAATACGCCGCTGATCTGCTCGAAGAGTCTCTCCAATGGCTTGGTTCCCGCGCTATGGAGCCTCTTGTAGACCGCTTGGTCTGTAACCGGGAATCGGGGGAAGAACCAGAGTCCGCGTTCCGAGATAAGACGCCACACCGCCAATTGGCTGCCGAAGCCTCTCAGGACGCAGACCAGCAGCCCTGCCCACAGAGCCATTGCGGGCAGGACGCGCGGCCTGCCAGGGCCCTTGAGACTGTGGTCTGGCTCCATGTCCTTCAAACACTGCTGAAGAAACTCCTCTATGCTCCCGATGGTGGCTGTATCGTCCCCGGTACTGGTGGACATTTCGCTCTGTCCCTCCTTTGGAGTAGTCTTATCCTGATACTATCCAAAGGAGGACTACCCAAAGGAAAGGACGGTTCTTTTTATCAATTAGTTGGAGCAGATGGTTTTAAACCCGCCCTGTCGTTGTAGATCGCAAGTCCAACCCCTTGACAAACCCCCACCCGATCCCTCATAGTAGAACGTATGAGCCATAACAAAGAACGCAACACCGAACAGTCCGAGCCGCCCACACTCGCGGACATCGTCCGCCGCGAGACCAACAACGGCGAGACCATCGTCCGCTTCTACCTCGACGTCATCGAGGGAAAGCTAAACGACGACGGCTTCGAAGTATGCCACAGGCTCGAAGCCGCCGAGCAGGTCCACGCCATCGCTCCCGGGCTCGTCTCCGAATACATAGCCCAGCTCACCGGCCTCGAATGCAACCACGTCATACTCCGCAAGCGCACCCGCGACACCACCACCCGTCGTTCCAGTGGCGACACCACCCGTCGTTCCAGTGGCGACACCACCCGTCGTTCCAGTGGCGACACCACCCGTCGTTCCCGTGGCGACACCACCGTCATTCCCGTGGCGACGGGAACCCATCCCCGGCCGGACGCCGACTGCGCCAAAACCGCCCGCGCGCGCCACGAGGCCCTCGAATACCTCGCCTCGGCCCTCGCCGCCCCATCCCTCGCCCACGACCCCCGCGTCACGGGCATCGTCCACGGGAGCACCGACCACGGCAAGACCGTCGTCAGCTTCCTCATGCACGTCATGCACGGCGTAGTCCGCGGCTTCAGGCCCCGCCAGAGGGTCGATGCCGCCAGCGAGCTCCTCGGACACATAGCCCGCGACGAGATCGCCCGCTCCGGCTCCCTTCCAGTTGAGCCTGCCCTGAGCCCCGCCGAAGAGCCTGCCCTGAGCGCAGTCGAAGGGTCATTCCCGCCCGACGGATCGTCATTCCCGCGAAAGCGGGAACCCATCCCCAGCACCGACGAAGCAGACCTGACCGTCATACCGGCGGAACCCGGTATCCAGGGCGGCGGGGATGAGGACGGGCTCCCGCCGTCCCCCTCTCCCTTGACGGGAGAGGGCTGGGGTGAGGGTGAGGGTGCTCCGTCATTCCCGAGAAGAGCCTGCCCCGTACTCGATACGGGGCGGGAACCCATCCCCGGCCCCGCCGACGCAGACGACACGAACGACCACCGCGGCTGCTACGACATCGACCGCAAGATCGCCGAAGCCCAGCGCGACCCGTCCCACCCAATCCACAAGTTCGTCCAGGCATACGACGAGGTAGCCGCCGTCTTCCACGGCAAAGACAAGGAGAACGACGAAGACGACGAAGTCCGCTACTGGATCTCAGGCGAGGTCCCAGACGCGTACGGCAAATACATCTGGGAGTACGCCCCGGCATACCCCAGGTCTATCAGAAGAAAACTTCGCCCAAGCGCCGCCGCTCCCGCGAACCCGGGACCACGCCCAAGGCCGAGAGCGTCTGGATGAAGCGGCCCTTCGACAAGATGCGCGAGGCCGGCATCCCCAGACCCAGCCGGTTCAAAATCTGGGTCTGAACCCGCCCCGCCGCCCAACCGGGCCGAGCGGGGCCAACAACTTGCACACCACAACCGTCATTCCCGCGCGCATGGCCGTCATTCCCGCGGAGGCGGGAACCCATCCCCGGTCTTGAGGGGGGTGGAGCCTGCCCTGAACTTGCCGAAGGGATGAGGGGGATGTTTGCGTGCCCGGCTGTAGGGGCGGGTTTCAAACCCCATCTGCTCCAACTAATTCACTCTCAAGATGTTTGCAGCGGGTCCGGGACACTTGCGGTTGGCATATCGAGGGGTGCGAATGAGTGCCAGTCCGGGTGGCGCAGGCAGGACTGCCTCGACAGGTATGTTCGGGGCGTGGATGAGCATTCTACGGGAAGGTCGAATGAAGCCCAGCTCACGCCCTCGCTCCACGAAGATCTTCACAGGGTCCCTGCCTTCATAGGCATACTGTGGCGCATACTCGACCAGCAGGCCGATGGACACCTCGAACGGGTCCACCCCGGCCCTGTGGGCTATCTCAAGCCGCATCGACTGAAGAATCTGCGAGATTATCAACGTCGCCCATATCTGTTGCTGGATCACCACCAACTTGGCGGACCACAGAAGACGCAGCTTGAGGTGTTGCTTGACCAACTTGAGCGCCATCTCGATGTCCCACCTGCGAGCGTAGACCTCGGCCATGGATGCAATCGGGAATGTGTGAGGCTCCCGAACGTTGGTGATGTAGCGGCGCAGCGTATTGCCTTGTCTGAAAGTCACCAGCCGAACGGCGTGTTTGGCCCGGTCGGCGCGATGGGCTCCCAGCCACACGATGCCATCGAAGACGTCGCCCCGATGGTAGAAGGTATGTATCACCTTGTAGCTGGTCTTTGCTCTCAGCCTGCTCAGCCAGTGGTAACCCCTGTCCGTGAGCCAGTCAAACCAGGCGAAGCCGAAGTATCCCAAGTCTGCGACCACCAGTGTTCCCGCTGGCAGGTCTTCCACCAACTTCCGCGCCAACACCTTCTCGTTCTGATGTGGGTCCGGCTGAAACATGACGGTCCGCCACTGCTGGCCTCTCACGTCGAACACGCCAGCCAGCTTGCCAGGGAGCAGACGGCTATCGCCTTGGGGAATCTCTCTCAGAGGCGGAAGCCTTCTCGACATGGCGTCCAGTGTACTCTCGTCTATGCACACCACGCCCTCGGCGAATGGCGCCAGCTTCTCCGTTACCACACCCTGCAATCGTTGTGCCAATACGCCGCTGATCTGCTCGAAGAGTCTCTCCAATGGCTTGGTTCCCGCGCTATGGAGCCTCTTGTAGACCGCTTGGTCTGTAACCGGGAATCGGGGGAAGAACCAGAGTCCGCGTTCCGAGATAAGACGCCACACCGCCAATTGGCTGCCGAAGCCTCTCAGGACGCAGACCAGCAGCCCTGCCCACAGAGCCATTGCGGGCAGGACGCGCGGCCTGCCAGGGCCCTTGAGACTGTGGTCTGGCTCCATGTCCTTCAAACACTGCTGAAGAAACTCCTCTATGCTCCCGATGGTGGCTGTATCGTCCCCGGTACTGGTGGACATTTCGCTCTGTCCCTCCTTTGGAGTAGTCTTATCCTTATACTATCCAAAGGAGGACTACCCAAAGGAAAGGACGGTTCTTTTTATCAATTAGTTGGAGCAGATGGGGGTTCACCTTCCCCCTACGGCGTGGTCGTTCGCCGCGTAGTCACAACGAACTGGTATTACACCAAGTCACCGTGATGCCGTCGTATATGTGCGGCCAGGGAGTCAGGGCCTTTCCATTGTTGAGATAGGGTCGTACCTTGCCGTTCGGCCTGAGCTTGTCGAAGGCCCCAATTGTGGTTCGACAGGCTCACCACGAACGGACTTTGGAAAGGCCCTGCCAGGGAGTGGGTTCCCGCCCCGTATCGAGTACGGGGCAGGCTCTTCGCGGGAATGACGGCTTTACGGCGCGCTCAAAATGAATTGGTATTATTTGAACAGAGATGCGGGGCGTTCCACGAGCTGCTGCAGCCGTCTCATGAACCCGGCCGCGACCGCGCCGTCAACGACCTGGTGGTCTACGGTGAGGCTGACCGTGATCATCTCGCGTACGACGATCTCGCCATTCCTGACGACGGGCTTTTCGGCGGACTTGCCCACGCCCAGGATCGCCGACTGGCCCGCGTTGAGGATCGGCGTGAAGCCGTCCACTGAGCCCAGGACGCTGATGGTGAAGGTCCCGCCCAGGACCTCGTCGGGGCCAACCGCGCCCGTCCTCGCGCGTTCGGCGAGATCGGTGGTCTCCCTGGCGATCTCCTCGATGCTCTTCGCGTCGGCGCCACGCACCACGGGAACGACGAGTCCCTCGCGCAGGGATACCGCCACGCCGACGTTCACCTCGTCGAAGGTCAGGATCTGTCCATCCGCCATAACGGAGTTGAGCGCCGGATACCGCTTGAGCGCCCCCGCGCAGGCCTTGGTCAGGATATGGGCTATGGACAAGGTGACATCGGCGCCAGACGACGCCTCCTTACGCAGCCTCTGCGCCTCGGTCACGTCCAACTCCATGAAGAAGGACAGCTGGGCGGTGTCGGACAGGCTGGAGCGCATGTGGTCGGCGATGGACTTTCGCATACCCGACAGCAGGGCGGAGCTCGAGGGTTCGGGCAGACCACGCGGCCCTGCCTTGGCGGGGCTGGCCTGCTGTGACTCGGCGAATGTTCTTACGTCGCCCTCGGTGACCCTGCCCCGAGGCCCTGTCGGCGTCACCTGGGAGATGTCGACGTCCAAGCTGGCGGCCAGGCGTCTTGCGCCAGGCGTCGACGGGACGTTCGAGTCGCCCCTTCTGCCAGCCTGCCTGGCCGGAGCGCGGCGACCGCCGGGCGGTGGGGCGGCTGTGGCAGGTGCGCCTGCGTCGGCAGCTGCCGGAGGGGCCTCACCCTCGGCGAGCAGGTAGGCGATGATCCCGTCCACGGGGACCACGTCGCCCTCTCCAGCGACCCTGTGGAGAATCCCGGCCCCGCCAGCTTCGAGCTGGTAGTTGAGCTTCTCCGACTCGATCTCGGCGATCACCTCGCCCTGCTCCACCCCTTCACCAGCGGCCTTGTTCCACTTCGAGATCGTGCCCTCGGTCATGAAGTCGCCGAGGCGGGGCATTACTATAGGGTTTGCCATCTGTAGACTACTCCAGTACCTCGTGAGCTGCGGCTACCACGTCGTCCTTGTTGGGCACGTAGAGCGCTTCCAGCGGGCGGCTGTAAGGCACGGAAGTGTGCGGAGGCGTGACCCTGCGCGGAGGAGCGTCCAGGTAGTCGAAGGCCTGCTCGGCAACGAGGGCCGAGATGTCGCCCGCCATGCTGCACCGCGGGTAGTCCTCGTCGACGATCACGATCTTCCGAGTCTTTTCGACGGAGCTCAGGATGGCCTCGTCGTCCATTGGGGACAGCGACATCAGGTCGATTACTTCGGCCGAGTAGCCCTCGGCCTCCAGGTCGGCGGCGGCCTGCCGGCAGAGGTAGGTGGTGTAGCCGATGCCGACCAGCGTAACGTCGGATCCCTCCCGCACCGTGCGAGCCTTGCCGATCGGAATCTCGTAGGACTCCTCCGGCACGTGTCCTTCGGGCCGGAGACCCATGAGCTGCCTGTTGTTGAATACGATGACCGGGTCATCGTCCCTTATGGCCGAGATGAGCAGTCCCTTGGCAGTGTATGGGTCGGACGGGACAACGCACTTCAGGCCTGGGAAGTGTACGAAGAGCGAGTAGAGGGTCTCGGAGTGCTGTGCGGCCGAGTTCGTGCCCGCCCCGGTTCCCGCAAATATCGTCAGGGGGATCTTAACCTTGCCGCCGAACATGTAGTGCATCTTGGCGGCGTTATTGGTGATCTGGTCGGCGCACACGCCGTAGAAGCCCACGTACATGAGCTCGACAACCGGACGCAGGCCGGTCGCGGCCGCGCCCACACCGGCGCCTATGAATCCCGCCTCGGAAATCGGCGTGTCGCGGACGCGGCTCGGGCCGAACTCCGGGTAGAGTCCCTTGGTGAGCCTCATGACGCCGCCCCAGGCGTCCTCGAACCCCTCGCGGCCGCCCGCTCCGGCCACGTCCTCGCCCATCACTATGATGGAGGGATCGCGGTGCATCTCTGCGGTCAGCGCCTCGTTGAACGCCTGGATGTAGGAAATTTCTCTAACGGCAGCTTCGGTGACCATCATCTACTCCTGATGAGACTTCCCCGACGAAGACCGGAAGATACGGTCTTCCGCCGGGGGCTAACGTAAACCGGCTGGCTAGTTGTAGCTGACGTACACGTCGGTCATCAACTCCGACGGATCGGGGAAGGGGCTCTCGTTGGCGAACCGGGCTGCCTCATCCACATCATCGACGGCCTTGCGGTCCATCGCCTCCAGCTCATCTTCGGTGGCCACGCCATTCTCGAGCAGGTATGCCTTGAGCTGCTCGTTGCAGTCTCGGGACCTGAACTCGATCTCCTCGGCCTCGGTCCTGTAGAGGAGGGGGTTGTCGGCGCCGAAGTGGCCCATGTACCTGTAGGTCAGTGCCTCGATGAGTGTTGGGCCCTCACCGGCGCGGGCCCGGCGTACGGCCTCGCCGGCCACCTCGTACATGTCGAGGACCGACATGCCGTCGACGGCGATGCCGGGCATGTTGTATCCGGCGGCGCGGTCGGCCACGGACTCGCCGGCTACGGCGTACTCGACCGGCGTCGACTGGGCGTAGCGGTTGTTCTCGCACACGAAGAGTATGGGCAGCTTCCATATGCCCGCAAGGTTCATCGACTCGTGGAGGACGCCCTGGTTGGCGGCCCCGTCGCCGAAGAAGACGACGCTGACGAGATCGGTCCCTTCGACCTGGGCGCGGAGCGCCGCGCCGGTGGCGACGGGAATGTTGGAGCCGACGATGCCGTTTGCGCCCAGCATCCCCTTGTTGATGTCGGCGATGTGCATGGTGCCGCCCTTGCCCTTGTTGGTGCCCGTCGCTTTGCCCAGCAGCTCGGCCATCATGAGGTTGATGTCCAGGCCCTTGGCGATGCAGTGGTGGTGGCTCCTGTGCGTGCCGAATATGTAATCGCCGTCCCTGAGATGGACGCACACTCCAGTCGGCACGGCCTCCTGGCCCACGGCTGAGTGCATGCCCCGCAGCTTGCCGGCGTCGGCCTCACGCTTCGCCTGCTCCTCGAAGCGGCGGATGGTGAGCATCGTCTGGTACATCCACAGGAGCGTCTTGTTGTCCAGCTTCGGCGTAGTAACCACGGCAGTACCTCCTTCGGACGCGGCCCCGGCTACACGGTGCCTCGGGGTGGCGGGATTATAGCACGCGACGACGCCGGGTCTGGGCAGGACCGGCAGCGCCGCGCGCCCCTCTTAAGGAGTGACGAAGGCGCGGGTTATATTGGCCTCGTCGCCCTTGCCGACCCACTCAGCCTGCTCGAACGCCTCGCCGATGCGATCGAGGGGGAACGAGTGGGACATCACGTCGGTCAACGGGTACTTGTCCCGGGTGCGCGTCAGGAAGTCCAGGGTGACTGGCAGTATATAGGGGTCGTAGTGTGTGGCGGGGATTATCCTGACCTGTCCCCACAGGACCTTCGAGATGTCCAGCGTGACGTTGCTGTCGGGCCAGATGTTGCCTATCTCGACATACGCGCCGCCGCGCCGGACCATCTGTATTCCCTCAGGCAGCACCTGCGGGTAGCCAACGACCTCCATCACGACGTCCGCTCCGCGGCCCTCGGTGAGCGCCTTGACGCGCTCGACGCGGGACTCGGGCGTCTCGTACTCGCGGATGTCGACCGTCTCGTCGGCGCCGCATCGTTTGGCCAGCTCCAGCCTGGACGATACACCGTCTATGGCGATGACGCGGCCCGCGCCCATCTCCTTGGCGGCGGCGGCGGCATTGATGCCGAGCCCGCCCGCGCCCTGGATGACGACGCTGTCGCCCATGCGCATGCCGGATATCTGCAGGCCGTAGACCACCTGGGACGCGGCGCAGTTCACGGCCGCCGCTGCCGCGTCGGACAGCTCGTCTGGGACCTTGAATACGAAGTGGCCCGGGAAGAGGTAGTAGTAGTCGGCGAAGCCGCCGTTGCAGTACGGGAATTCCTCTATGGAGGCGCGGAAGCGGAACCTGTCGGGGCAGTGGTTCAGCTCGCCTCGCAGGCAGTTATAGCAGCGGCGGCACGGGAAGAAGTAGGTGAAGACCACCCTGTCGCCCTCCTTCAGCGGGCGGCCCATCGAGTCGGTCGACACGTCGGGGCCGAGGGTGTCCACGACGCCGGACATCTCGTGGCCCAGGATTACGGGGCCAGGCCTGCCGCTGAGTATCGGCTCGATCTCACCGCGCCAGAAGTGCAGATCGGAGCCGCATATGCCCCCGGAGGTGATCTTCACGCGTATCCCGCCCGGCCCTACAGGCACCGGGGGAAGCTCCGTCATCTCGAAGTGATAGGGCTCGACGAATATGGCCGCCTTCCCCATGACCATCGCTATATCCTCCTGCCCGTGTGCTATTGGCTTGGAGCTGATGCCGCCGGGCGGGTGAATGATACACTACCGCGGCCCGGGGACGCTGACCTGAGGACCTGACGGAGAGGAAAGAATGCAGCGAGTAGGACTGATCGGCTCCGACAACAGCCACGTGGCGCGGTTCACGGAGATACTTAACCTGGAAGAGCATCCCGCCTATTGGCCGGACAGCGGCGCGACCGTGTGGGCTATCTGGGGGGACGACGAGACCCTGACCGCCGAGGAGGCCGAGAAGGGGCGCATCCCGGTCGTAGCCTCGTCCCCGGAGGAGGTGGCCGAGACGTGCGACCTTGTGTTCGCTACATCGCGGCGTCCGAACGTTCATCTCGCGCACGCCCGGCCCGCGATAGAGGCGGGCAAGCCCCTGTTCGTCGACAAGCCGCTGGCCCAGACCCCGGAACAGGGCCGCGAGCTTCTGGCGCTCGTCGAGGATGCAGGGATCCCGATGACGTGCTTCTCTACGCTCCGGTACGGGTCGGCGGCCGACGCATACCGCAGCGGCCTGGCCAAGGCCGGTCCGGTGAAATTCGCGGCCTACATGGGGCCATGCACTAGGAAGAACGACTACGGCGGGATCATCTTCTACGGCATCCACATCGCCGAGCTGATGCAGGAGTTCCACGGCGCCGATGTCGTGTCGGTCGATGCCGTAGAGAGCCCGGCAGGCGGGGACCCGTCGAACATATCCGCCGCGTGCACGTATAAGGACGGTACTCTCGTAACGTTGGGCCTCATAGGCGAGGGCGCGTACATATTCCACATGCTCGGCGTCGGGTCCGACGGCATAGTGGAGGTCCCGGGCACGGCGCAGAACTACGCGGCCGACACCCTGTCGAGAAACCGGGCCGAGGGCCGGGAGACGAGCACGCCGGCCGGTTCGCACGCCGCGCCGGAGGCGGACCACTACGAGAAGGGCGTCCGGCAGATACTCGCCGTCCTGCGCGGCGAGTATCCAGGCGTGCCGCACGAACAGATGCTGCGGTCAGTCCAGATATGCACGGCCATCGAGGAGAGCCTGGTGAGGGGCGGGCCTGTGGACCCGCGGACCCTGTAGCTCACAGTCCACCCGGACCTGACGATCCGTGACGTCCTTGGCCCAAGGTCTTCGGGCGCGGCGCGAGCGTTGGACGCGTTTTCGGCCATCATTGGGAGTGTGTGTTCAGGCTTCGTGGGACATGGCTAGCTTCTCTCTGTCCGCCGGCGCCAGAGCCCCCATCTCGATCTTCCCTCTGAGGAGACCTTTGCGTAACTCTCTGAGCAGAGCGAAACATGGGTAGAGAACGACGCAATCCAAGCTGGCCCCCACGCCCCTAAGGATTCCCGCCTGCGCGGGAATGACGGTTGTTGAGGAAAAGCCTCCTGAAGAGGAAAAGGGCCTAATCCTCCTCCTCGAGTCTTGTATGTTAGTGGTGGTCCCCAATAGTGACTTCACAGAGGTGGAGTGGGGGTGCGGCAGACCGACCAAGTCTTGGTCATCAAAGACCGTTGTTCAGCGAGGGTCGCCGCACCATCCCCAAACAGAGCCCGTAATTGATTAGCGGGATCAAGTTCTGGGAGGCGTCAGAGTGAAGGAGAATGGACGGGGACGCCGCTGAAAACAGCGCAGAGCCGATCCACCACAGGCTGGTCGCCTCCATTACGTTCCAACGTCCTGATTACGCTGGTGAAGGCTGAGAACGCATCGGCGCCCTCCACCGTCTTCGAGCAGTGCGATACCTTCCGTGCGATCACAGCCGGGCGGAGCGCTCGCTCAGCACGGTTGTTGGTCGGCTCAATGCGCGGATCGTCCAGAAAGCGCAGCAGGTTGCCCCGATCATCGTGCCAGCCCAACTCGTTCTGCAGCCGGTAGCTGTCCGCATCAGCCATCGGGCGGTCGCGGAGATGATAGCTCATCTCTCGCTTCAACCGTTCGGCCTGGACTTCAAAGTCCTCAGCCTCTCCTCGGTGATATGACTCCCGCAGGTCCATCGCGTCTCGCAAAAGCGCACTCAGACTCTTGCCGAAGCTGCGTCCTCTCCCTGTCTTGGTCTGGACCACTTCGCTGATCGAGCGCAGCACGTGCGCCAGGCATTTCTGCTGCCTCACCTCGGACAGCGCCTGAGCATCGTAGCTGCGGCCCCGGTCCGTCACCATCACCCCTCCATAGTCCGACGGGACCACCTCGCGCACCTCTTCGTTCCGGTGACGCGCACGGACCTGATACACCGTCGCCTCATCCGTCTCGAACGCCATCAGAAACGCACCCTCGCCTCCCACACGCCAGCCCGTGTCGTCGGTGTGGACGAACGGACTCGCCCGCACCGATGTCCGCAACCTGCGGTAGGCATCACCCACCGCACCCCTGGCACGACGCAGCGCGTCCTGGCTGATCGCTCCCTGGCTCACTCTCACCCCGGTCAGCGCTCTGAGAACAGCGGGAATCCTCCGTACCGGAACGCCCACCCCATAGTGCAGCACGTGGGCCGCAGCCATCATCCGCTTCCCCACCCGGTGCGCGCTGGCCCCGTACTGGTCCGGCGCTATGTCGGGATGCCGCCCTCGCACAGCCTTGCCGCACGACCGGCACCGGCATACCTGCACACGATACGCCGTTACCTGGGGACTTGGAACCGGCGGAAGGTCGGTCACGTAGGCAAGCCGCACTCCCTCATGTTCGAGGACGCCTCCACATCCAGGGCAGGTGTCCCCCGACACTGGCACGTCTACAACCGGCTCGGTGATCTCATCGGCGGACGGCGGCTTGCGGTAGCTGAACTGCCCCGTACCCGGCTTGCGGCCAGGACGCCTGGGCTTGCTGCTGCGCTTGCCCTTCGAGAATGGCGCCGCCTGCCGTCTGCCGCTCCGTTCGGACCCGGCAAGTTGGCTGTGCAACTCTTCGTTGGCCGCCGTCAGCCGCGCGACCTGTCCTTGCAGCCTCTCGACCAGGGCCATCAGTTCGGCGTGCTCAGAATCCGTCTTGCACATAGATAGAGTATAAGAACTTGCCCAGCCTCCCGCAACACCCATGTGATGCCATGACACCAACCCCGCTAATCAATTACCAGAGCCCGAACAGTTGCCTGGGCCAACGAGCCCGCATCGCGCAAGGAAGGGCCAGTACTTCACACAGGAGGTATGGATGGAACAGGAAGCAGTCTACGTAGGCATTGATGTGGCTAAAGCCCAGGTGGACGTCGCGGTCCGCCCCATAGGCCAGAGGTGGACCATCTCCAATGACGAGCCTGGGATTCGGGAGCTGGTCTCTCGGCTCAGCGCCCTCGAACCTGCCTTGGTGGTGCTGGAGGCTTCGGGCGGCCTGGAGCTGCCTTCGGTGTCAGCCCTGGCGGCCGCATCGCTGCCAGTGGTCATCGTCAACCCCCGGCAGGTTCGAGACTTCGCCAGAGCCACGGGTACGCTGGCGAAGACTGATGCCCTGGACGCGGCCGTACTGGCCCACTTCGCCGACGCCGTTCGCCCAGCCGTGCGCCCTCTGAGGGACGCCGAGACCCAGGTCCTCAACTCCCTGGTTGCCCGCAGGCACCAAGTGATAGCCATCTTGGTGGCGGAGAAGAACCGGCTTGGGAGCGCCATCACCGCCGTCCGGCCCCGCATTGAGGCCCACATCGCTTGGCTTGAGCAGGAGCTCAACGACATTGACCAAGGGCTGCGGCAGACTCTCCGTCAGAGTCCGGTGTGGCGAGAGAAGGATGACATCCTGCGCACCGTCCCCGGCGTGGGTGAGCAACTCTCCCTCACTCTCCTGGCCCACCTGCCGGAGCTTGGCACCCTGGACCGGCGCCAGGTCGCCGCGCTGGTGGGCGTGGCTCCCTTCAACCGCGACAGCGGCACCATGCGTGGCAAACGGCGCGTCTGGGGCGGGCGCTCCCGGGTCCGCGCCGTCCTGTACATGGGAACGCTGGCTGCCAGTCGCTTCAATCCCGTCATCCGGGACTTCTACCAGCGCCTGCTGGCTGCTGGTAAGCCGAAGAAGGTGGCCCTCGTCGCCTGTATGCGCAAACTGCTCGTCATACTCAACTCCATGCTCAAGCAGCGCTCTCCCTGGCGCGCTCAGCGCGCCACCACACCGGCACTCGTCGGTCACTCATCTTGACTTTCAACACAGTTGCTGAACAGTTACCTTTCGGAGAGGCTTGCGACACGGCAAGCCTCTGGATAAACTACACGGCGATTTTGGGCATACTTCGGAACTGGCGCAAGAAACGCCCCTGCAAGAAACGCCCCTGTAGGAGGGTAGCCGTGTCAATGCTGACCAGCGTCCTGTCTCGCCGCCGCCCTGCCGCCATCCTGGCCGCAACGGGCATAGCGTCTGCCGTCGTCTTCCTGGCCCGGCCTGCCGTCGCGTACGCGGCGGGGATCGACAAGGAGACGGCCTTCGTGTTCAACACGTTCGCGTTCCTCGTATGGGGCGCGCTGGTGATGTGGATGTGCGCGGGGTTCACCATGTTGGAGGCCGGCTCGGTGCGCACCAAGAACGCATCCATGATCTGCCTGAAGAACATCGGGCTCTACGCCATCGCCGGTCTCGCGTACTTCTTCATCGGCTACAACCTGATGTACGGCGACAGCCTGGGGGGCATCATTGGCACACCCGGGTTCATGTACCTGCCGTCCGGCGATGAGCTGGACCTGCTCAACGAAAAGGAAGGCGCGCTGGCGGCGGTGTTGGAGGACGGCGCCGGATACTCCGTCATGTCGGACTGGTTCTTCCAGATGGTATTCGTGGCCACTGCGGCCTCGATCGTCTCCGGCGCACTGGCCGAGCGGGTCAAGATGTGGTCGTTCTTCCTGTTCACGCTGCTGCTGACGGCGATCGTCTACCCCGTCGTGGGTGCGTGGACGTGGGGAGGCGGATGGCTCGACGATCTGGGATTCCAGGACTTCGCCGGGTCGACCATAGTTCACAGCGTGGGAGGCTGGGCGGCGCTCGCGGGGATGCTGGTCGTTGGGCCGAGGCTCGGCAAGTTCAGCAGGGACGGAAGGGTCAGGGCAACGCCGCCCTCGAACATCCTGGTGGTGACGCTGGGAGTCTTCATACTCTGGTTCGGCTGGTTCGGGTTCAACGGCGGGTCCCAACTGGCGCTGGGAAGCGCGACCGACGTGGTGGCGATGAGCATCGTGCTGGTCAACACGAACCTTGCCGCGGCGGCCGGTGTCATGGCAGCCCTCGCCGCTTCGAGGCCTCTCCTCGGCCGCATCGACCTGTTCGCCGGCATGAACGGGGCGATCGCGGGGCTGGTATCGATCACGGCGGCGCCAGACATCGCAGAGCCGGTCATCGGCATACCCGGCCACCTCTGGGCAGTGATAATCGGCGCCATCGGCGGAGTCCTGTGCGTGGCCGGCCTCAGGCTACTGGAGCAGGTGAAGCTGGACGACGTGGTCGGCGCGGTGCCCGCCCACCTGGTTGCCGGAGTATGGGGGACGCTGGCCGCCAGCATTGCCGGAGGCGCCAAGATCCACATACAGATGCTCGGCGTAGTGGTGATAGGTGCGTTCGTATTCGCGACCTCGTGGGCAGTGTGGCAACTGATCGAGCGGACGCTGGGCGTCCGGGTGTCGCACTCAGTCGAGCGCCTGGGGCAGGACGCCGGGGAGCTGGGCATGGAGTCGTACCCCGAGTTCGTGCTCATGCCCGAGGAGGACTTTGACGAGTAGGGGTGACCAATTCCTCCCAAATCGAAAAAGAGCTCCGATAATGTGTTGACTAGGCCGGAGGCATGGGTGTAAGATTGGTGGTCTGGACATGCGGCGGGTTTAGCGGCCCGTCACGCTGACAGGCGGACGAGGGGGACTTTCTATCTCCCGGGTCCGGTGTACCTTAACAATTGGATAGTGGAAGGAAGCGAAGTAAATCAACTAGAGTTTGATCCTGGCTCAGGACGAACGCTGGCGGTGCGCCTAATGCATGCAAGTCGAACGGCGCCTGTCTGACTTGTCGGACAGGCGCCGTGGCAGACGGCTGAGTAACACGTAAGTGACCAACCCCGAAGCGGGGGATAATCCGGAGAAATCCGGCCTAATACCTCGTAAGCTCGCTCCGATACGTTGGAGTGAGGAAAGGTTTCGTTTCGGCGAAGCCGCTTTGGGACGGGCTTGCGGCCTATCAGGTAGTTGGCGGGGTAATGGCCCACCAAGCCAAAGACGGGTACCCGGTGTGAGAGCACGGACGGGCAGAGGGGGACTGAGACACGGCCCCCACTCCTACGGGAGGCAGCAGCAGGGAATCTTGCGCAATGGGCGAAAGCCTGACGCAGCGACACCGCGTGGGGGAAGAAGGCTTTCGGGTTGTAAACCCCTTTTCTCGGGGAAGAGTAAGGACGGTACCCGAGGAATAAGCCTCGGCTAACTACGTGCCAGCAGCCGCGGTAAGACGTAGGAGGCGAGCGTTGTCCGGATTTACTGGGCGTAAAGGGCGAGTAGGCGGCCCATCAAGTCTCATGTGAAATCTCTCGGCTTAACTGGGAGGGGTCATGGGAAACTGGTAGGCTCGAGGGCAGTAGAGGAGAGTGGAATTCCCGGAGTAGCGGTGAAATGCGTAGATACCGGGAGGAACACCCGAGGCGAAGGCGACTCTCTGGGCTGTACCTGACGCTGAGGCGCGAGAGCATGGGGAGCGAACCGGATTAGATACCCGGGTAGTCCATGCCCTAAACGATGGATACTAGGCATTGGGGGTATCGACCCCCCCTGTGCCGTAGCTAACGCGATAAGTATCCCGCCTGGGGAGTACGGCCGCAAGGCTAAAACTCAAAGGAATTGACGGGCCCCCGCACAAGCAGCGGAGCGTGTTCTTTAATTCGATGACAAGCGAAGAACCTTACCAGGGCTTGACATGCTTCTGTAAGCCGCCGAAAGGCGGGCCTCCTTCGGGACAGATGCACAGATGTTGCATGGCTGTCGTCAGCTCGTGCCGTGAGGTGTTGGGTTAAGTCCCGCAACGAGCGCAACCCTTGTCGCTAGTTGCTTTTTCTAGCGAGACTGCCTCTAACAAAGGGGAGGAAGGTGGGGATGACGTCAAGTCAGCACGGCTCTTACGTCCTGGGCTAGAAACACGCTACAATGGCCGTTACAGAGGGTTGCCAAGGAGCGATCCGGAGCTAATCCCAAAAAGACGGCCCCAGTTGGAATTGCAGGCTGAAACTCGCCTGCATGAACGTGGAGCTGCTAGTAACTGCAGGTCAGCACACTGCGGTGAATACGTTCTCGGGGGTTGTACACACCGCCCGTCACGTCATGGAAGTCGGCAACACTTGAAGTCGCTGGGCCAACCCATCGGGAGGCAGGCGCCGAGAGTGGGGTCGGTGACTGGGACGAAGTCGTAACAAGGTAGCTGTACCGGAAGGTGCGGCTGGATCACCTCCTTTCTAGGGAGTGTTGCCTGGGCCTCAACGGTCCACGGTTACTCCTAGGTCGATCGGCGAGTGGGTTCGCCGCGAAGCCATGGGTCGAGCCGGATCCCGACTAGTCGGGAAGAGCTCCCCGGAAGCAGACCGGCGCACCCCAACAGACAACTCGCCGTCTACTGAAGCTCTCCAAGAGAGCAAACGAAAATCATCGTTTCCTTCCACTATCCAGAGGTTAAGGTAAGGGGCCCCCTCTCATAGACGGGGCCCCTTTCGCTATACCTGAAAAGGGGCTGTAGCTCATCTGGGAGAGCGCCGCCTTTGCAAGGCGGAGGCAGGGGGTTCGAGTCCCCCCAGCTCCACTCTTGCTCCTCATCGCCTTCTCTTGTTCAGGCGCCCTACGAAACATTGATGTCTCGGGCAGGCCCGACCTGTTGCATATTGCCAACATCCTTGCCTGTCGATGCGATTCTGTAAACTGGCGCGTACTCGGGAACATTTTGCAATTTGTGCCTACTGGTCTTTCACCCCCACAACTAGCGTGGTCGCTCCATGGAAGCGGCTATGGTGTTCATTTTCTTCGTTGGAATGACTGCGGCGCTCATGGTTGTCGTGCTCTTTCGACTCGACGGAGTCTGGGATACGCTCTGCATGAGTGCCGGCCTCTTCCACAACCTCCGCCCGCTCTATCCTCAGACCACTGAGCTCGGCGGCCACCTCATCCGGGGATGTCAGAGACTTGAGGTCATCCCGGCTCCAACCGGAAGGTGGTGACGATTGATCATGGCTTACAAAGAGGAGCCTGCCCCCCGGAGTCAGAGCTTGAGCAGCATTCGAGAGCATCTGCACCCGCTGATCGGGCCACAGCTGTACATAGAAGGAAATGATCAAGTCGTACAGACCATTTGGTCGGTACACGGTTACGTCTGAGGCCACGAATTCCACCTCAACCCGCCTGTCGGCCGCTTGGACCTTGCCTTTCTCGATGGCAACGTCAGAGAAGTCAACAGCTGTTACTTGCCAACCGCGCTGGGCCAGCCATATGGTGTTCCCGCCCGATCCACATCCCAGATCGAGCGCACGCCCCGGCTTAAGATCACTGGTGTGTTTTACCAACAGTTCGTCATGATCGGCGAAGGTATGGTCCATCGTGGACCAGATATCATTCCAAAATTCTACAGTGTCGGACCTCATTGCCTATCTCCTTAGCGACAGGGATGCGTTCCCGTTTGAGTCTTTTTATCACGAATGCCCCACACCCTGCGAATTGTAGATGTTAGGTAATTCGTTGACAGAATTGCCTGACACATACAGGAATGACCACAAGTTGCTGAAACCCATCAGCCGGGCGTTACACCGAGAGATGGGCGTGGAGCTACACGTACTCCGACACATGCTCCCCAAACCGCCTGGTCTGCTCCACCAAACTGGACTCCTTACAGCAGGACCTCCCAGTGAAAAGTTCGCAGTACGGTCCACGCTGGCCCACCGTCGCGGATGCGGGGCTTGAAGTCCTCAATGTCCAGGTCGGTGGTTTCCACCAGGGTGTAGAGCCGGTCCAGCCGGCGCTTCACTTCGGCAAGCTCCGACTCTATGGTTTCCAGCCTCTGGCGATGCTCGCGGGCGATGCCGTCCATCTCCTCATCCACGACCTTAACTAGCTCCCGGATGTTGGACTCGGTGAGCACATTCTCCCGAATCTTGCCGACGACCATCTCCTCGAAGCGCCGGGCGTTGAGCCTGGGGGCGTCGCAGGCTCCGCTGCCCCGCTTCATCAGGGACTGGCAGACGTAGTAGGAGTCCTGGCCGCTCTTGGAGTCCTGGCCTGAGAGCGCCCTGTTGCAGCTCTTGCACTTGACCAGCCCGCTGAGCAGGTAGGGACTACCGACTCTTCGGGTGTGGGTCGTCTTGGGAGCGCGGGAGCGAATCCGCTTGTTGACGTTATTACACGTCCTCAGGCGGAAGTGTCCCCTTTCAGGGGACTTCGATGCGGGCCGCGGTACTACCAGCGATGATGGGCTCTCCGACGCCGGGGGTGACTGTCGTGATCAGGCGCCACTTGAGTATGCCGCCGGATGCGTGGGGAGGGCGCTCTCCTGCGATGTCTAACGCAAAGCCGTACCTGGCAGGGGTCCCGGGCGCGAGGTGTATGCCGCGGGCGAATGTGACGCTGCTGTGTACGAACGTGTTCGTGTAGGCCTCGATGTGGCGCTTCGGCGCTGCGGGCCCGGGCATGGGCTTCCCCCTGCCGAGCATCCCCCCGGTCCGGCCCAGCGGCTCCATCTTGACGTAGGTGTCGGCCCACCGCTCCTCGCATTCCAGGTCCACCCTGGCCTCCTTGACTTCAAGTTCGCGGCGCGCATGGAGCTCGACCGACAGCTTCATCGAGCTGCCGAGCTCATAAGAGCGGTCCTCGAACTCCACCCGGGCGGACACCGGTCCCGGGTTGAAGATGCTTTTGAGCGACCTGAGCATGGCTGCTACTGCTCCGCGACCACGGGATTGCTCAGGACCCCGACGCCCTCGACCTCGATTTCCACCTCGTCGCCCGGGACTATGGGGCCGACGCCCGCCGGCGTGCCGGACATGATCACGTCACCCGGCAGGAGCACGAGGGCCTGGCTGATATACGACACGAGCTCCGCTACACCGAAGAGCAGGTCGGACGTGCTCGCGTTCTGCCGCTCCACACCGTTCACCCGGGCCATCACCGCGAGGTCGGTCGGGTCGAGTCCCGTCGCCACAACGGGCCCCAGCGGGTTGAACGTGTCGAACCCCTTGCCGACCAGCAGGGCGCCCATGGCCATCTCCGCGCGCTGGATGACCCGCTCGCTGACGTCGTTGCCGCACGTGTAGCCGAGCACGTAGTCCAGGGCGTCCTCCTCGCTGACGCGGCGGGCGCGCCTGCCGATGACCACGGCGAGCTCGGCCTCATACTCGACCTGCTGGCCCTGGTGTGGGTAGACGATAGGGTCGCCCGGGCCGATTACGGCGTCGAGCGGCTTCATGAACAGCATTGGGAAGGACGGCTGGGTCATGCCCATCTCCTCGATATGGGAAACGTAGTTGAGGCCCACGCCGATGACCTTCGTAGGCTCGACGGGCGGCAGCAGCTTCACGTCGTCGAGGTCTGCCACGGCCTCCCCCACGCCGCATTCTCCAAATGGCGAGCCCTCCAGCGCCCGAACCTCGCCTCCGTCTCCAAGTATGCCGAAGCTCGGCCCGCTACCCGTGTCATACCTGAGTATCTTCATTTCACTCTCCCTGTACAGGATTTGTTCAGTCGTCCGCTACGTCATGCGTTGCGGGAAAGAATGGTACCTCTCCGCGATTCCCGCATCCTCCGTAGACCCGTCGTGGACCACGAGGCTCACGCCCGCTTCTACGGAGCCGCCCAGGTCAAGTTCCCATGACGACTCGAGGATCGGGTTCACGGTTATCGTGCCGTAGTCCGCCACGCCCCAGGGGCTCCCGGACGCGGAGGCGTGCGGGAAGACAGCGATGCCCGCAGGCCGCCCCTCGTAGGCGGGCCCGAAGGCGTCCACCCACGCCGCGCGCTCGCCGGAGATCGCGTCTCCACCGCTGCGGCCCTCTGAGTCGACCACGCTGCCGCCGTCCACTACGCGCAGCCCGTCCGCCAGCCTGACGGTGAAGAAGGCGTGGCGCGTCGGCCCGATACGCAGCGCCCACCGGGTCGGGCTGAGGCGAGTGCGGATATCGATGACGTTGGCGTCGTCTCCCGGGCGGACGTCGATGGTGCGCGTCTCCGCCGCTACGGTGCGCCTGTCTGGCGCGCCCCACTCCTCCGGTCCCTGCCAGTCGAGCTCCTGGGTCAGCCTGAGATGGTCGGGCGCAATCTCCGATCCCTCCACGGAGCGGCTGACGATGCGCCCGGGCGCCCGCCCCTGGAATACGTAGTTGACGTAGAAGCTGTAGTTGGCCTCCTCGACCTTGTCGGACGAGTACGGAAGGTAACAACTGAAGTGGTCTGCGCCGATGGTCACCGACTGGTGGTGCGGGTGGTCGATGGGCGACTCGGACGTCACCTGGACTCCAGACGGCGTGAAGACGGGGTAGATGTAGCTCCGGAAGTCGCCTTGGCTCAGCCCCAGTATCTGGCGTCCGCGCCACCCGACCTTGACCCGCCTCGCGCGGGCAGTCGCCCCGCGGGGCAACTCAATGCGGTCGTCTTCGACCGTGAAGTGTCGCACGAACCGTTCAGACGGAGCCGAATTTGGCAATGCTGGGCGGCAGGACGCCGTCGGGGAGGTAGAACTCCTGGGTCACGTCGACGGCGACGGCCCGGCCCGGCCTCATCGACTCCACGGCCTTCTCGAATATCAGGGTGGGGATGCAGGCTTCCCACGCGTCCATCGGGCTTGCGCCGCCCTGGAGGCACAGGTCGGCGAACATCTCCATCTCCTCGTCGAAGCCGTTGTGGTAGCGGTTCTCCTCGATCCCCGGCTCGTCGGTTCCGTCGAACACCAGGTTCCCGAAACGCAGGGTGGCCGCGCTCATCTCACCGGCGTGGACCTCGGCGTAGTGCTTGGGCAGGATGCCGCCGCTGCCCAGGTCGCTGAATATCGACGTGCCGATCCCGCCGTTCGCGAACCGCACGTTGATTGTGCTCGTGCTCGTGGCCTGCCCGTCCATCCCAACCGCGCTGACCTCCACCGGCTGCGAACGCATCACGTGCCACGTCCAGTGCAGGTTATAGCCCGCCGTGTCGAGCAGCCCGCCCTTGCCGTAGGGGTCGGGGCTCGTGTATGGGCCCGGCGGGATCCTGCAGGTGAACAGCACGAAGCGCGGCTCATTGATAACCTCGCGCAGCCGCTTCGTCACAGGCGAGTGCTTGAACCACCACCCGCTCATCAGGGGTATGCCGGTCCGGTGTACGGCCTCCTGTATCCGGCGTGCCTCCTCCATCGTCATCGCAAGGGGCTTTTCGCAGAAGACCTGCTTGCCGGCCTCGAGGGACTGGACCGCCAGGTCGGCGTGCGTGTCGTGCGTGGAGCAGATCAGCACCGCGTCGATCCCGTCGTCCGACAGGACCCTGTCGAGGTCGGTCGTGAAGTAGTCGGCCTCGGCCTGCTCGGCGCGCTCCCTTGCGGCGTCCTCCACGACGTCCATGGTCGCCGCGAGGCGCATCTGCGGCGTTGCGAGGATGTTCGGCAGGTGGTGACGGCTGATGCCGCCGCACCCGACAAGCCCGACCCTGAGCTGGCGGTCCATGGCCTACTCCTCCCCTTCGACCTGGGCGATGAGCGCCCGTATGTTCTCGTAGTTGATGCGCATCGCCTCGACCGAAGAGTCGCTGGCGGGCCTGAAATGGGTCGCGATGGACAGCACGGCGTCGACCCTGTTGTCGCGCAGGTTTCGCAGCACCCCGGGGAAGTCCACGTCGCCCTCGCCGACGGGCTTGTAGTCGAAGTCCAGGCTGAGGCCGTCGTTCACGTGCAGGTCCTTGATGTGTAGGCTGTGCAGATACGGCCTGACGTTCGTGAAGCCGGCGTAGGCGGCGTCGCTCTCGCCGCAGTTCATGGTGTCCGCCGGGCCCCACATAACCCGTATCCGCGGCGACCCTATGCGCTCGGCGATACGGCGGAAGTTGCCGGAGGTGTTCGTGTAGTTCCAGGGCATCATGGAGAGGACGACGTCGACCCCGTGCCGCTCGGCGGCCTCCACGACGGGCGCGAAGGCCGCCTCGAGCTTGTCCATGTCCACGTCGGAGATCACGCCCCCCCGGGTCATCCACCTCATGGGCCAGGTGGGCTTCTCTGCCGTATACTCCCCGGGCCAAGCGAACGTGTAGGACAGCACCGATCCAACGCCAAGCCGCGCCGCTATCTCCATCGACCTGACGAGCTCGCGCAGGTCCCTGGCGTACTCCTCGTTGCTGCCAGGCGAGCCCGCGTCGATGTCGGTCAGGTGGACCTGCTTGAAGGGGCTGGTGGCGCTGATTAGCAGGAGCTCGAGGCCGTGCTCCGCCACCTTCTCGGCCACGCGGTCGATCTCCGCATCGCTCATGTCGGCGACCTCTGGCTCGTCGGGCACTCGCGAGAACCAGACGTACTCCGCCCCGATATCCTTCGCTGTCGCGAGAGACTCGTCGAAGGGCAGCCTGAGCTCATTCAGGAACATTCCCAGCTTGAAACGGTAGCTATTCGTCACTGTCTTGGCTCCCTGCGTCGTTGTGGCCGTAGTCTATCACCTCACCTCACCCAGCGCCGAATCCTTCTTCTCCTCCTTGTGCCCCACCCTCCGTTCGCTCTGCGCTCTCCGCGCCCTCTGCGGTGAACTCTCTCTCCTCCCCAACCCTCTTTAACTCTGTGCCCTCCGTGTCCTCTGTGGTGGACTCTCCCATCGCTTAGAATACGTCCAATGCCAACCCTGTACGTCGTCGCAACCCCCATCGGCAACCTCGAGGACATCACCCTGAGGGCGCTCCGCATCCTGTCCGAGGTGGCCCTGATAGCGGCGGAGGACACGAGAGTCACGCGCCGCCTGCTCAACAGGTACGAAATAGGTACGCCCCTGACCAGCTACAACGAGCACAACAGCCGCTCGAAGACCCCTGTCCTCCTGGCGAGGCTTACGACGGACGACGTGGCCCTTGTGGCCGACGCGGGCTCGCCCGGCATCAACGACCCCGGCGCCTGGCTGGTCGAGGCCGCTGCCGGGGCCGGGCATACGGTAGCCACGGTCCCTGGCCCCTCGGCGCCGACCGCCGCGCTCTCGGTGTCCGGTATGTACGGCGACAGTTTCGTGTACCTCGGATTCCTGCCCAAGAAGCGATCCGAACGTCTGAGGATGCTCGCGTCGGTGGCGACGCAGGACCGGACCCTGGTCGCACTGGAGACGCCGCACCGGTTGAGGGCCGCCCTGCAGGACATCACCGAGACCCTCGGCGACCGCCCCATCGCCGTTTGCCGCGAGCTCACGAAGCTGCACGAGGAGGTCTTCCGCGGCACGGTCTCCCAGGCCATCGAGCGCTTCCAGGAGCCCAGGGGCGAGTTCACACTCGTCATCCAGAGCGGGACCGAAGAGCCTGTCGACGAAGGCGACGCCGAGGACGCGGCCAGGACCAGGCTGACCGAGTTACGCTCCCAGGGAGCCCACGCCCGGGATGCCGTGTCCCAGGTGACCGACGAGACCGGCCTGCCAAGACGGCAGGTCTACCGCATGTGGTTGGACGCGGCTGGTCAGTCCGGTTCTGCCGAGTAACCGCTCTCCGCGAGCACGGCCCTGGTGACGCTCGAACGCGCACTATGCGGTTGAACCATACGCATAGCCAAGTGTTCGAGATCGGGAACTGAAGTCCCATCAAAGTAGGGGAGAAGCTCTCTGACAAATTCAATCTGTCCGAGTCTGTTCTGAATGTGACCTGGGTTATTCAGATCCAGGCCCTGGATAGTCTGCGACGCCTTCCTTCGCTCCTCTTGGGTCAAGTCACTTTTCGGAACAATCATCCCGGTGCGAAGGTTGAAGTCGAAGAAGCGCTCCGGTCGTTCCTGCGTGGAGCACGCACACGGGTCGACGTAGCCTCCATGGGGCCACTTGTCGTTTTTGGTGTTGTTGCACGATTGCAGGCGAATACCCAATTCGACCATGCGTACACGAGCTCGGGGAACTTGCTCTTCGGTCTGAAGTGGTCGACTCCGCCAAGCGCGGCCGCCTCTTCGCAGTAGCCGCAGACGTCATTGAACCGCGTGCGAAGCTCGTCGAGGAAATCTCGCCAGTGGGCGTCCGACGGCCTCTCTCCCATCTGGTTGCGGTAGTGGGCGACCCACTCCGGGGTGAGCGTTTGCCGAACAGCCTCAAGACTAGGCGGCGCAGGGCCGCGGTGGACCCAGTGCACTATTCCGAGGTGGGAGCAGGGTCGTAGCCCGCCTTTGCCTCGTTGAGGATAGACCTGAGCTCCTCCAGCTGTGCGGCGAGCGGACCGCCCATCATGTCGCGACGGACAGTCTCTTGCAGGCGCTCCAACTCCCTTGCCTGCTCATCCGTAGGCCCGTCTATCTGCTCCAGCTCCTGCAACCGCTCGATGTTGCGTGCGGTCTCGAGATCGGTCGGACTTGGGATGTCGAGGAAACCCTGTAGTATCTCGTCAGCCGACCACGCGACAATGTCCCGTTCGTTCCGAGAAACCGTGACTTTCCCATCGTCGTCGCGATCCAGCAGCTGCACTTGGCCTGCCTTCAGGCCCGCAAGCATCAGCGGGGAGTGCGTGGAGCAGAATATCTGGAGATTCGGGAAGTGGTCTGTGAGTGCTGGGATTATGCGGCGCTGCCACGAGGGATGCAGGTGTGCGTCGATCTCGTCGATGATCAGGACACCTCGCCTTTCCTCTATGTCTTCGGGGTAGTCATAATACTCCGCCATCCCGATCAGCAGGCGGGCGAGCCATTGGACGAGGGACTGGGTGCCCTGGCTGAGGACGTTGAGTGGCAGGTCGCCATCCGGCGTATTGAACTGAGGGTAAAGACCGTCTTCATCCTCATCGACCCTCACGAACCGGATGGGGTAGCCCTCGGTCACCTCCGACGCGATGGCCGCCGTCCTGTCGACGATGCCCCGAATGGCAGGCTTACCCCTACGGTACGCTCTGTAGTCGAGCTCGATTATCTTCTGCACCACGGCTTCGTCGCTGATCGCCAAGGCGTCTGTCTCGATGAGCTTTCTCCGCTTCCGCAGTTCCTTGGATATCTCTGCGGCTTCAGAATCGCCATTGGCTGCAGCGGGCCCTTTGGCACGGAAATCAGTGCTACGGCGTATTGCAGGTACGAAAGAGCTGTAGCCCACCGCGGTCATGATTCTGACTACGTCGTTGTACTGCTGTTCTTCACTGATGGGAAGACGACCAGCGAACACCGTCCCATTGGGGCCAAGCTCCAAATTGAACTCGGCTACCTCAGCCCTCAACAGTTTCCGTGGTATGCCGAAGGGGTACACGATTATCTCGCCAAGGGCCATCAGGGCGGTGGACTTGCCCGAGTTGTTGGGACCCGTGAACACGTTGACGTGGTCGTCGAGCTCGAACTCGATCTCGTCGAAGGGCCCGAGATTGGTAAGCCTGAGTCTCTTCAGGGGCATCGCACATCTCGGTTTGGAGTCAGCGGCGCCGGCTCGTACGCGCGGCGCCGTGTCGCCCGATTATACATCAGCCCTCGTTAGACCAAATCCTGAGGTCACGCCCGGCTAAGCTGAGTGTGATACCATTCCATATGCTCCTCAGTCTCACTACACAGAACTAATGTCAGAGCGAATCCTCGTCGCCGTTGCATGGCCGTACGCCAACGGCTCAATACATCTGGGTCAGATCGCGGGCGCCATGGTGCCCGCGGACATCTTCGCCCGGTACCACCGGATGCGCGGAAACGACGTGCTGATGGTGTCCGGCAGCGACTCCCACGGCACGCCCGTCACCCTGGCGGCCGAGAGCCGCGGAGTCTCCGTCGAGGAGGTCTTCGGCCACTACCACGCCGAGTTCCTGGACAACTGGCGGCGGCTGGGGATCAAGTACGACCTGTTCACCTCGACCCACACGCCCAACCACACCGAAGTCGCCCAGGACATATTCCTGCGGCTCAAGGACAACGGCTACATCTACCTCGACACGATGATGCAGCCGTACTGCGACCAGGATGGCCGGTTCCTCGCCGACCGTTACGTCGAGGGGGCCTGTCCTCACTGTAGTTTCGAGCAGGCCAGGGGCGACCAGTGCGACAACTGCGGCCGGACCCTGGACCCCCAGGACCTGATCGGGATGGCCTGCAAGCTCTGCGGAAGCGAGCCAGAGATCAGGGAGACGGAGCACTTCTTCCTCAGGCTCAGCGCCTTCGAGGAGCAGCTATTGGAGTGGATCCGGCCCCGGGACCACTGGCGGCCCAACGTCCGCAACTTCTCCATAGGGTACCTGGAGGGCGGCCTCCACGACCGGGCCATCACGCGCGACATCGACTGGGGAATACCCGTACCCATCGACGGCTACGACGGCAAGCGGATCTACGTCTGGTTCGAGGCTGTCATCGGCTACCTGTCCGCGTCCATCGAGTGGGCCAGGAACAACGGCGAGCCTGAGCGGTGGCGCGACTTCTGGCAGGGCGACTGCCGCTCCTACTACTTCATGGGCAAGGACAACATCCCCTTCCACACGATCATATGGCCGGCGATGCTGCTCGGGTACGGCGGCCTCAACCTGCCCTACGACGTTCCCGCCAACGAGTTCCTCAACCTGGAGGGGTTCCAGTTCTCCACCAGCAGGAACAGGGCGGTCTGGCTTCCGGACTACCTGGACAGGTACGAGCCCGACCCGCTGCGCTACGTGATCGCGGTCACCATGCCCGAGACCAGCGACTCGGACTTCTCCTGGAGCGAGTACGTAAGGCGCAACAACGACGAGCTGGTCGCCACCTATGGCAACCTCGTCCACCGCGTCCTGACCATGGCCTACCGGAACTTCGACGGCAAGGTGCCACCTCACGGCGACATCGACGACGCCTCCCGCGCGTTGCTGGACCAGGCCCGGCGAGGGCTCGACGAGGCCGCCGAGCACATCGAGGCCTGCCACTTCCGGGCCGCGCTCGAGTCCTCGATGAGCGTGGCGCGGTCTGCGAACGCCTACCTGGACCAAAAGAGCCCGTGGCGTGTGATACGCACGGACCGGGTCGCCGCCGGGTCTGCCCTCTGGACATGCCTGGCCGTGATCGACTGTCTGAAAATCGCTCTCTGCCCCTTCCTGCCATTCAGCTCGAACAAGCTCCATGCCATGCTGGGCTTCGACGGAGACGCAGAGCAGCTGGGCTGGTCCTGGTCGCCTGAGACGCTTCCGGTCGGACAGGCTCTCGGAACCCCCAAGCCGCTGTTCGTCAAGCTGGACGAGGCGATCGCCGAGCAAGAGACCGAGAAGATCGGAGCCTAGTTGCCGACAACTCCCGGAGCTACAACCACGATCGACCAGGTGAAGCAGGACGCGGTAGCCGACCTCAGCGGCGCCCTTCAGCGCGTCTACTCGCCGGTGCAGGAAGACCTCGACGAAGTGGGCGACACGCTGCGCTCCCTCGCATACGGCCAGCCGCCCTTCATCATGGAGATGCTCGAGCACGTGCTGGCGACCACGGGGAAGCGCATCAGGCCGGCGGTCACCCTGCTCTCCTCGAGATTCCACCCCAACGACAGCAGCAAGGCAAGGCTGATGGCCACGGGCGTGGAGATGCTCCACATCGCCACCCTGGTCCACGACGACACGATCGACAACTCAGCGTTTCGCCGCGGCCGGGCGACGATCAGCGGCAAGTGGGGGAAGAGCGCCGCGGTCCTGGTCGGCGACTTCATGTTCGCCACGTCGGCGACGTTCGTCTGCGACACGGGCAGCATCCCCACCATGCGCCGCTTCGCCGAGACCATTGTGGAGCTGTCGAGCGGCGAGCTGGTCCAGATGGCGAAGGCGTACGACGCTTCGGTGACGCGCGAAGAGTACTTCGGACGCATATATATGAAGACGGCGACCCTGTTCACGACCGCGAGCCAGTCGGGGGCCGTGGTCAGCGGTGCCCAGGACGGCCCGGTCAGCGCCCTGCGTGACTACGGGTACAACCTCGGCATGGCGTTCCAGATCGCCGACGACATTCTCGACTTCCAGGGGACTAGCGAGGAGATCGGCAAGCCCGTGGGGAGCGACCTCGCCCACGGGGTGATGACCCTGCCCACCATCATCGCCCTGGAGCGCCGGCAGAATGGGAACCCCGTGGCGGAGTACTGCCAGCGCCCGGACGACGGCGAGCTCCTCCAGGAGGCCGTCGACTTCATCCAGCAGCCGGACATTATCGAGGAAGCCTACGGCGTGGCGGATGAATTCAGCCGGAAGGCCCTCCAGGCGCTTAATCCCATCCCGCCGACCAAAGAGCGGGATTCCCTCGCGGAGCTCGTTCCACTAATCGCCAGGCGCAGGACCTGAGGGACGACCCCTCGCCGCGACATAATCGTCAGTGCTATGAGAATGAATCGCGCGCCACACAACACCGTCGTTCCCGCGCAGGTCCTGCCCCCGAGCAGTCGGGGGCGGGAACCCAATCCCCGGTTCCCTGACTCAGATCATGTGGCAACGGAGAATCCCGCAGGGGGACTAGAACCGCCCGTTTGCCCGGCCCGAACTGCCCCCGGCCCATCCCACAATCGCTACCACGCCGCAAGCTTGTGACCCCTGCGGGCAGATCCCCTGCAGGGGGGCCGTGGCCAGGGCCACAGCATGCCCTCGAGCACGTTATAGCCGCCCTCTACCACCAACAGAATCAACGCGACCGTCGCCAGGCCTCTTGATGATCTGTCGCCAGGTCCGCCAGGGCCTTTCCAAAGTCCGTTCGTGGTGAGCCTGTCGAACCACAATTGGGGCCTTCGACAAGCTCAGGCCGAACGGCAAGGTACGACCCTATCTCAACAATGGAAAGGCCCTGCAGGTCCGCACCGGCCAATGACATCATGACGGCTTTCTGTCAAAATTGACAGACGAGGTGAACCGCTATGTCAAATTTGACAGACTGGCTTGATAGGGTCGAATGCTGGTCAAGGGCAGGGGGCCTGTGGTTTGTACAGGCCGCAGATTAGGGTGTCACGATGAAGGGGAAAAGGGTGAAGATGCCCCGGGGCCTGAAAAAGAGGATGCGCAGCTATCGGCCACACGCAAACCGTGGATGTTCCGGCAAGCAGGCGTTCAAGTCCCAGGTCCAGGCCCAGGCCCAAGTTGATGCTATCCTGCAGAGACAGGTCTACATTCTGGGCATAGGCGCCCCCATGGCCTATCAATGCTCCCGTTGTGACTACTGGCACCACGGGCGGACCCCATGGCGGCGGAGCGAAGGGGAATAGGCATGGGCTGCCCCATCACTATTCAGGGGCCGGCGTAGCTGGGAGTCCGTCGATTTGAGTCCCGTATGTCGCTCTGCTCCGAGGGTTACGCAAGATCTTCCGGCGCGAGCTATGCCAGGGCGAAGATGAGCACGCTTGCGCCTATGTAGGCGGCCACGAGCGCTCCCCCTTCGGGCGTCCACACGGTTCCCAGCCTCTTCCTTGGCCGCGTCAGCACGCCGACGATCACGATGGCCGTCATTAGCACGGCGATCAGGCCGGTCAGGATATGGACATCCGACACGTTGCTCCATACGACGCCCTGCGAGTAGACCAGGTCGTCGACGAACAGGACGAACCCCATGTTGAACATGTTGCTGCCCAACACGTTCGTTATGGCGAGGTCCGGCGCGTTGAGACGGAGGGCGGCGAACGACGTGGCTATCTCAGGCAGAGACGTGCTCATGGCCAGGAACTGCGTCCCCATGAAGCTCGCCTCCCAGCCCATCTCCTCGGCAAGGTGGCCGCCCGTCATCGCCAGCCACACGGCCGCTGCCACTACGACCGCCGCGGCCCCGAAGTAGACGAACAGCGCCCTGGACAAACTCTGGTCGGCGTAATTCGCCTGGGGTTCCTCCTTGGGCTCCTCGGATGGCGCGGCGCCTTTCTCGTGCCGGTACACCAGCAGCATCGCGGCCAGGAAGCCCACGATCATCAGGACGGACACGGGGCTTATGTACCAGTCGGAGGTCACGGAAGTTGCGTTGTGGACGTAGATCGCCCCAACTGCGAGGGTGATGAGCCCGACGCCCAGGGCCGCCACGACAACAGAGGTGAACTTGACGGCGGTGAGCACCGGTCCGTTGCGCCAGTAGAGGTCGGCCAGCCCGATGATCATGAGGTTGAACAGGTTGCTGCCGAAGGCGTCCCCGGCGGCCAGGTCAGGCGCGTCGACGAGTGCGATGGCGCTTATGCCGGTGCCCATCTCCGGCAGCGACGTGGCGGTGGCCAGCATCACCACCCCGATGAACGAGCGCCCGAGCCCCGTCTTCTCCGCAACGGTGTCGGCGGAGCGGGCCAGGAACTGCGACGCAATCAGTATGACCGCGGCCGTCGCGCCAAGCTGGAGCCAGAGCAGTGCCAGGGACATCGGCTTTACCTGTGAGTCGAAGAGTAGGGGGCTGGCTCACCCTCGCCGCTGGCCACCCGGACAAGTGATACGGCGGCTGACAAGTGATACGGCGGCTATTATAACGCGCGCGACGCGATCACAGCGAACGGAGTTCGGAAAGAACCCTTGCGAGCCGTTTCTCCAGAAGATCGATGTGGCTGGCTACGCCATCGTAGTTGACTGACCGCGCGGTAACCCCCCAGTCATTGGTCACATCTCCTTATCAGGGTCGACCGCCAACAATCCCCAAGGCCGCATTGTATGCGACCCGCCGAAAGCTGCATCAGAGAACTGGCCAAGTCGATGTGATAGATGAACGACGTTACCCCCACCCCGCCGTTCCTGCGCAGGCAGAGCATGACCCCGTGCCCCGACACAGGAATCCAGATGGGCCGGGGTGGGGTACATGCCACCCCGCCGGGTTCAGGCGGGGGCGACCTCGTTAAGCCGGCCGGTGGCGCAATCGTATATGAAGCCGCGCACCTGGTCCTTCAGGGGGATGAAGGGGTTGGCCTGGATTCGGGAAAGGGATTGCCGCACATCCTGTTCCAGGTCTCCGAACGCTTCCAGCGCGAACGCCGGTCGAAGCCCGGTGTCGGCCTCGATAGCGTCTTTGACTGCGTCGTCCCGGAAGGTCAGCATGCCGCAGTCCGTGTGGTGGATTAGCACTATCTCGCGGGTGCCCAGCAGGCGCTGGGAAATCACGAGCGAGCGTACCACGTCATCGCTGATCACGCCGCCCGCATTGCGTATCACGTGCGCGTCGCCTTCGTCGAGACCCAACAGCTTGTGGGTATCGAGACGAGCGTCCATGCAGGCCACAACCGCCAGGCCGCGAGCCGGCGGCATGGGCAGGCTGCCTTTGTCGAAGCTCTCGGCGTATCGAGCGTTACTCTCCAGCACTTCTTCGGTCGTCGTCACTAGGGCCTCCTTGTCAGGGTCAGGATTGAATCATCTGGGTAGATGTTGCCCGCCATTGTCGCATTGTCGGCAACGTAAATCACCAATTCCGCCGAACGAGGCCTCTGGCGCGGTGCACGAAGCCGGCGTGATGTTTACCCAAGGCGGCCATTGGCCTGGGGAGATTCGGGTACTGGCGAAGCAGTGCAGTCAGTCAGGCAACCGCATCAGGCCCCATAGCTATGTATGGCGTCATTTGGGCGGCCCGGCGGCGTTTAGACAAATATATGCCAGCCTGATATGATTTGCGGCGATTCAAGAGACCTAGTGCGTAGCGTTAGCAGTCCAAACGGGCGAAGGAGGGGTTTCCATGAAAGCTGTCGTGTACCAGGGACCGTTCAGTGTATCGGTAGAGGAAGTCCCCGATCCCGAGCTGCAGCACCCGAACGACGTGATCGTCAAGATTACCTCCAGCTGTATCTGCGGCTCCGACCTGCACATGTATGAGGGTCGGACCGCCGCCGAGCCGGGCATCATCTTCGGTCACGAGAACATGGGTGTGGTCGAAGAGGTCGGGTCCGCTGTCAAGTCGCTGTCTGCAGGCGACAGGGTCGTGATGCCGTTCAACGTTGGATGCGGCTTCTGCAAGAACTGCCAGCGGGGGTTTACGGGCTTCTGCGTTACGGTCAATCCCGGATTCGCCGGCGGCGCGTATGGGTACGTCGCTATGGGGCCATGGCGCGGCGGGCAGGCCGAATACCTGCAGGTTCCCCATGCGGACTTCAACTGCCTGCCTCTCCCGGCCGGGGACGAATTCGAGTCTGATTTCGCGCTGCTGGCGGACATATTCCCCACTGGCTATCATGGCACGGAGCTTGCCGACGTCAGCCCCGGTGAGAGCGTAGCCGTATGGGGCGCGGGCCCCGTCGGCCTGATGGCCACCTACAGCTGCATCATCAGGGGAGCGGCGGCGGTCTACTCCATAGATCACGTGCAGGAGCGCCTGGATAAAGCCAGCGAGATCGGCGCTACCCCCATCAACTTCGATGACGGCGACCCTGTGCAGCAGATCAGGGACATGCGCGGCGGCGACGGCGTGGACAAGACGGTCGACGCCGTAGGCTATCAGGCCGCTGCCGAAGGTTCGTCCGCCGCCGGAGGCGAGCAGGACGAGGTCCCCAACGTGGTCCTGAATCAGATGATCGACCTGATCAATCCCACCGGGATCATGGGCATCCCGGGGCTGTACGTACCTTCGGACCCGGGCGGCGTGGACGAGGGCGCCAAGCGGGGCGCTCTGTCCATCAATTTCGGCAGGCTGTTCGAGAAGGGCCTGAAGTTGGGTACGGGTCAGTGCAACGTGAAGCAGTACAACGCCTACTTGCGCGACCTGATTATCTCCGGGAAGGCCACTCCCAGCTTCGTGGTGTCCCACGAGGTGCCGCTGGACGACGCCGTCGATGCCTATGATAAGTTCGACAAGCGCATCGACGGGTACACCAAGGTCATCCTGAATCCATAGTCGGAACGCGCCCGCCCGCCCCAGGCTGCTGAGCCTCAGCGCCCCATCGAAGGTGGTCGGGCGCAGTCAGGCGGGATTCCGTTATACATGGGCGGGCGCAGATGTGTGTTTGGACCGGCGCCGGGATATCTGCACCTGTGACGCCATCAGGGGCAGGTGCGACTAACAGGAGGTTGCGTCATGCGAGTAGGAAGCAGAGAGAACTCATACGACTGGATCGACAACTGGGCCAAGATTCCAGAGAGCGACAGCTCTCGCATGGGCTGGGCGCATCCGGGCATCGTCGTCACAGAGTCGGGAAACGTCATAACCTGCCACCCTGGCGACCCGGTTGTAATGACCTTCGACGGGGACGGGAACCTGATATCCGAGTGGCAGGGCGACTTTGCGGACGCACATGGGATGACTCTGGTCAACGAGGGTGGGACCGAGTTCCTGTGGATAGCGGACAACGGCTCCAAGAGGAGTCACAGTCACGAATACGACTACGCCCCGGGCGCGGGCGATGCGTCCGGCCAGGTGATCAAGACCACACTGGACGGCGAGCTGGCGCTGAGGCTGGAGACGCCTCCCCATCCGGTCTACGAAGGCACACGCTATTCTCCCACTGCCGTCGCAGTTAACGAGGAGCGATTTGGGGGTAACGGCGACGTCTGGGTGGGCGATGGGTACGGCGCCAGCTACGTCCACAGGTTCACTGAGGACGGCGAGTACGCCGGCAGCATCAACGGCGAGGAGGGGGCAGGAGCGTTCAATTGCCCTCACGGCATCTACATCGACCGGCGCAAGTCCGAACCGGAGCTCTACGTGGCAGACCGGGCCAACGCCCGTGTTCAGGTCTACGACATGGAGGGCGGATTCAAGCGGTCCTTTGGCGCCGGCTTCCTGACCACGCCAAGCGCTTTCGTGACACACGGAGATCTGATGGTGATCGCCGAGCTTCGCGCGCGCCTGGCCGTCACCGATTTGAACGACGAGCTGATCACCTACCTCGGGGATAACGCGCAGGTGTGCGAGGTAGAGGGCTGGCCCAACAATACGGGCGATGAGGGAAAGATAGTACCCACCAGCCTCCTGGAGACCGGCAAGTTTAACAGCCCTCACGGGCTGGCCGTGGACGCCAATGGCAACCTGTACGTGGCCGAATGGCTCATAGGGGGCCGGGTGACGAAGTTGAACAGGTCCTAATACCAATTCATTTTGAGCGCGCCGTAAAGCCGTCATTCCCGCGAAGAGCCTGCCCCGTACTCGATACGGGGCGGGAGGCCCACTCCCTGGCCGCACATATACGGCGGCATCACGGTGACTTGGTATAAATAGCTATCTCAAGGTTCATTAACAGGCTCAGCACGAACGGGACTATGCAAGAATCGTTCGCCCTGAGCCTGTCGAAGAGCCTGCCCTGAGCTTGCCGAAAGGGGAAGTTCTCCACCAATACAGAATTGAGTTTGGGGTAAATCTCTGGGCCCAGCGAGATTCCTGGCGTGCTGGAACTGCGGCCTACCCGGGGCGGGCCATCGGTCTGGGTAGGTCTGGTCTTGGCGCGGCAGTGCGGAGCTACCGCGGGCCCTCGACGCGCACGATAACGATGTCCACGCCGTGGTACTTCTGGTGGCGCACCGACGACGCGTAGTGTCGCAGCAGGCGGAACGATATCTCCCGACCGTCCTGTATCTCAGGCGTCTCCCCCATGTACGCCAGCCGGTCCTCGATATTCTCCCCCTCATGCGCCGACAGGAACTCCATCTCCGCGCCGCTGCCCTCGGTGCGGGCGGTCACCACGAGTCGTCTCGTCTCGCCTCCGGGTGAATCGTCCTCTACCGCCAGCAGGCTAGACAGGGTCTCCTCTCCCACCAGGACCAGGCGCTCCGTCAACTCGGAACTCCATCCCGACTTGGCTGCGAATCCCCGAAGGAACCCCTCCAGCGCCGGCAGAGCGGCGATGTCCAGGGCAGCCGCCATGCGGCTGCGCCGCGCACTGGTCAGCTCCATGAAGGCCATCATTGCGATCGCTACGATGGCCCCCGAGGTCATGCCGTTGCCGAGAAGCACTCCCAGGAATCCGTCACCCAGCTGGTCAGGGAAGACCCACTTGTTCTGGAAGGCGGTGCCGAACCAGAACGACAGCCCCACGATGGTGGCCTTGCGGTGATCGACGCCGTCCTGGATGACGATCTTCATGCCCTGCACGAAGAGCAGCCCCAGGAGAACGGTGACGTAGGCGGCCGCCACCGGCGCGGGTATGGCGATCACAAGGGCAGTAACCTTGGGGAAGAACGCGAGCGCCAGGAAGATGACGCCGATGACGATACCCACGTTCCGCGCGGCTACCCCAGTAACCTCCGCAAGCGAGATACTGGATGAGTAGGTGGTGTTGGGGACAGTCCCCGTGATGCCGGAGAGCAGATTGCCCACGCCGTCGGCGTTGAGTGCTCCCTGCACCACGCGGAAGTCCGTGGCCCGCGGCGTGCGCCGGGAGACCCGCTGGATGGTTACCCCGTCGCCGATGGTCTCTATCGCTCCCACCAGGGTGACCACCGCGAACGCCGGAAGGAGCGCCCAGAACTCTGCGCTCGGCGTCAGGTCGAATCCCGGCCAGGAGGCGAGGGGGACGCCGACCCAGGAAGCGTCGAGCATCTGCTGCGTGTCGTACAGGCCGAAGGGCGCGGCCACCGCGCAGCCCACGACTATCCCGATTACCGGCGACCATAGCCGCCACGCAGCCGGGGCTCGAAGTATGAGCACCGCGACGGTAACGATCGTTGCCACGGTAGCTGCGGGAGCGGCAGCCGGCGATGTGCCATCCGGCACGTCGTTCATGGTGTCGAACACCAGCGGCATTACCGTGGCCGCTATCAGCATGATCACCGTGCCGGAGACGACCGGCGTGAATATCCGGCGCAGCAACGAGAGCCGCGCCGCCAGCGCGAACTGGAATAGCGACGACACGACGATGAGGCTCGCCATCGTCGAAGGGCCGCCCTCGACGAGGGCCGCGACGCAGACCGCGATGAACGCCCCCGAGGTGCCCATGATCAGCACGTGCCCGGCGCCGACCCGCCCGACCCGTACAGCCTGGAGAATGGTGGTGGCTCCGCTTACCACCAGGGCCGCAAAGACGGCCCACGATATGTAGCCCTCAGACTGGTCGGCGATGCGGGCCACGATCACCACGGTCAGGACCACCGGCGTCACGATGACCATGGCCGCCTGAAAGCCTGCGCCTACCGCGACCAGGCGGGGTGGGTTCTCGTCCGGTTCGTAGCGAACATTCTCGTTTACGTATGCCGCCGCCATCGGCCTCACCTCGGCTATGTGTGCGGCATATGCTACCACCGTGTAACGATGGAGCGTGCTCCCGGGCTCGCGAAGGCGAAGGGGCTGCGATTCTCCAGGCAAGCTCCGTGGTAGCTGGTGAGTCGCCTCCCGCCCTGGACGACGGCCTATATGCGCGGCGACCAGTTAAGTGCTCTATGCAGATTCGAGAGATATTCGGCGAACGCGCGGAGCCCCGCAGGCGTCGCGTGTACCCATGTGCGCGGCTTGGAGTCCCGGATCTCCTTGGTGATCACCAGGTGGCCGGCGTCTTCGAGTTTTCGCAGATGGGTGGTCAGGTTTCCGCCGGTCAGGCCGAGCGTCTCCTGGATGAACCCGTAGGCGAGCCGGTCTCCGTCGGGCACGGATACCAGCATCGTCATTATTCGCAGCCGGGTGGACTGGTGGATCGTCTCGTCGAGAACAATGGCGTCGTCGGTCACAGGACTCCGCTCCTGCGTATCCAGGCCGCCCCCAACGCGGCCACCACCAGCATTGCCACCCCCGACACCATCAGAGCGGCGTCGCCGGCAAGGTAGCCGGGAAGGTAGAACGCCGCCGCGAGCCCCAGACCCACCGCCGCTATCACCGGGCGGTGCATGATGCCGAACAGTATGTGACCCAGCGCCACTATGCCGATGGCGACGTAGGGTATCTTGTCTCCAGCCTCCTCAGTCCACATTCCCGCGGCCGCCGGGACGAGAAACGCTGCTGTCCCGACAGCCATCCAGAAGAGGAACACCCTGATGCCGGCATCGCGTACGGCATCGCCGGATGCGTTCCTGCTGCCCGCCCGGTGCCCTATTACGGCGCTGCCCACCATCCCCGCCACCACCAGGACGCCCCAAAGGGGCGCGGGGATCCAGGGGTTGCTCGCCGCGAACTCCGGGGCCAGGGTCTCGATTGCGTACTGCGAGATGAATCCAAGTGAGACTATGATGCCCCAGAGGAGCAGTATCGTCGCCGTCCCCGCGACGTACATGGAGCTCCGCGCCCCGTCCATCGTCGCATGGATGGCCTGCCAACTCTCCTGCGGCGTGAGCGCCGCCGCTTCGTCGTCCGGTCTCTGCATTCTGTTCCTCCTGATTGTCCTGTCTCGCGTCTCCAAGTTTGCAGCGCAAACTATCATACACGATTATGGTTTGCGTTGCAAACTAAATGGTTGGGGGCGGGTGAACGATGAGGTGAGATGTGCGGAAGCTCTCGTAGCCGGTTCCTGTTATATTGGGTATTGAGGTCAACGCAACTTGCCCCAGCATGTGTACACTAAACCAGTCAGCGGCCGAACATGGTCGTAGCACACCTTGCAGTGGCTCGTACCGGGCGGGCGCCAAAGTGACGCGGAGATGAAACCGACAGCCACATTCCTCGCAACATTCGTGGCCGCATTTGCATCCGTGCTGGTGGCAGGCGGCTCCGTCAATGCTCAATCAGCGGTCGAGATCGACTACGACACCGACGACAACCGCCTGATCGAAATCTCGAACCTCGACCAACTTTACGCGATCCGCTTCGACCTGAATGGCAACGGCTCCGCCGACCGCAGGGAAGACGAGGCCGACTACCTTCTGGCTTTCCCAAGCCAGGCTTCCGGCCTGGGATGCCGTCATGGCTGCGCCGGCTACGAGCTCGCGCAGGACCTGGACTTCAACGACACGATCAGCTACGCGTCGGGCTCAGTCGACAGGGGCTGGAGCAAGGGCGAGAATGGCGAAGGCTGGGACCCTATCGGCGTTCGTTCCGAGAGTTTCATCTGTATCTTCCACGGCAACGACCACACCATTGCCAATCTGTTCATCTCCCGAGGAGAGGCCGGATCCGTCGGCCTCTTCGGGCACGTGGGTATTGGGGGCTTCATCCATCGAGTTGGGGTGATAGATGCGGAAGTCAGTGGCGGAAGGGGCGTAGGCGCCCTCGCGGGAGGAAACGAAGGAACAATCGTGGGCAGCTATGCCACAGGCCGTACGTCGGGGAGTAGAGGCCTGATTGGAGGGCTTGTCGGCAGCAATGATCGGGACATGGGCAGGATCGTAAACAGCTATGCCGCAACCGACGTATCTGCAGACAATAATGGTGGCGGGCTGGTAGGAGGCAACTGGGGGACCATCATCCGAAGCAGTGCTTCAGGGAACGTGTCCGGGAGATTCGGCATGGGCGGGCTTGCTGGAGTGAACAACGGCCCTATTATCGCCAGCCACGCCACGGGCGAGGTGTCGGGAGACCAGACGGCCGGAGGGCTGGTGGCAAACAACAACTCTGGGGGCAGGATTATCGCCAGCTATGCCAGGGGCTTTGTGTCGGGCTATAGTCGTGTCGGCGGGCTGGTTGGGGAGAACTACGAAACAATCATGGCAAGCTACGCCACCGGCGGAGTAAACGGGTCCTCAACTGTCGGCGGCCTGGTTGGAGGTCACTTTGGAGAGGCCATGATCATCGCCAGCTATGCGACCGGCGCCGTCTCCGGAGGCAGCAGAATCGGAGGGCTGGTAGGATACCACAAGGACGAAAGTACCATCATCGCCAGCTATGCAACCGGCCCCGTCTCCGGGAGATCTGGTGTGGGCGGTCTGGTCGGGTGGAATGACGAACCTAACGGCATTATTGCCAGCTATTGGGACGTAGAGACATCCGGCCAGCCCTATGGTGTAGGAACCGGGTTCACCTCCGGATCCCAGGCCAAGACTACCGCCGAGCTGCATTCGGCGACCAGCTACGCCGGCATCTACGTCGATTGGAACATGGACATCGACAACGCCGACGGAGACGACGATGAGACAACGGGCAGAGACGACCCCTGGGACTTCGGCTCGGCCAGCCAGTACCCGGCGCTGAAGGTGGACTTCGACGGTGACCGCATGTCAAGTTGGCATGAGTTTGGGGACCAGCCCCGCGTGAGGTTGGGCCCGGTATTCCCATACACTACGACGTCCCCATTCCCTACTAGCCCATCTTCCCTGACACCAGTTAGCATCGTCGACTACGATACGGACGGGGACGGCCTTATCGAGGTCTCCAGCCTGGAGCAATTGGACGCCATTCGCTACGATCTCGACGGCAATGGGCAGGCAGACCACCCAAGGCACACCGCCCAGTATGCGGGTGGATTTCCGGGGTTGGACTCGACATCAGGCTGCCCCGACACGGGCTGCGTAGGGTACGAGTTGAATCGGGACCTCGACTTTGCCGACCCTTCCAGCTATGCCTTTGGCGCGGTCGATCGGGGCTGGAGCAAAGGCGAAAGGAGGGACGGCTGGCTGCCTGTTGGAATGAACGCCAGCGGCTTCGTGCATCCTTTCCTCGGCGCGTTCGACGGCAATGGTCACACCATTGCCAGCCTGTTCGTGGATACCAACTCGTCCGGCGGCGGTTCCTATCATGTTGGCCTCTTTGGCTTCGTTGGCCGCACGGGCGTTATCCGCAGCGTGGGGCTGGTTGACGCGAGTGTTGAGGGAAGAAACGAGGTGGGTGGTCTGGTGGGCCGCAACTGGGGGACGATAACGGGCAGCCATGTGACGGGTGAAGTGTCTGGGAATGAGACTGTCGGAGGACTTGCTGGCAATTTGACTGGCATCATAACGTCCAGCTATGCCGAAGTCAAAGTGTCGGGGCGCGAGCAGGTTGGCGGCCTGGTAGGGAACAACAGCGGTGCGATAAGGGCAAGCTATGCCGTGGGTGACGTGTCCGGCAGTAAGCGCGTTGGCGGACTGGCAGGCGTTAATAACGGCGGAGCCACGATCAGGGCGGCCTACGCCGCGACCAGGGTGTCAGGGGACGCGTGCGTTGGAGGCCTGGTCGGGACCGAGTTCGGTGTCTATGGAGCATCACCCGACGAGGACGTGAGCAAGATGCTTAGGTCGTGCGTCCGCAAGAGAGATGAATTCAAACGCGAAGAACCCCAAATAAGCGCGAGCTACTGGGACATCGAGAAGACCGACCATGAGCGGGCGGCGCACGAGAAGAACATCCCCGGATCCGTAGGTAAGACCACGGCCCAGCTTCAGTGGCCTAGAGGCTATACGGGCATCTACAGGACCTGGAACATCGACATCGACGATGCCGATGGCGACGGCGATGAGACAACCGGTGTGGACGACCCCTGGGATTTCGGCACACCGAACCAATACCCAACCCTAAGTGTAGCGCTAGGCGGAGCAACAATGACTCTGGACGAATCGGTGCCGCTTGCGGCCGGGGGCTTCGTCCTTACCGGCTGCCTCGTGGATGACCTTGGCAGCTGGTTCGATCGCTGCTGATTCGCCGCTTATGAAGGTCATGGACGCAGGGATGTAATACCAATTCATTTTGAGCGCGCCGTAAAGCCGTCATTCCCGCGAAGAGCCTGCCCCGTACTCGATACGGGGCGGGAACCCACTCCCTGGCCGCACATATACGGCGGCATCACGGTGAATTGGTATAAGGCCAGATGTTCACCCTGGAAGGACGCAGCATCGGGGATGCCTGGTACTACGCGGCTGGCGATGCCGTGCACGTGTACTTCCTCACGAAGCCCGATGGCAGCGAGGCCGGACTGGACATCGGGCATGCTGTGAGCCGGGTCCTCGTCGACTGGGTGTTCCTCGGGCTGGCCCTGGAGCGCGGACCGCAGGGGTCATGGGACGAGGCGCTAAGCTCGTCTCCCGAGATTCCGCCTTTGTTTCACCCGCTAGGTGCGACGCCATGACCCAGGAAGCAGTCTGTTACGCCGCTCGCCGAAGCTAGGTGGGGGATTTGGGCAGGGACAGTCTCTTGACAGTATGCTGGGGGGGCCATAACATGCTCTCCAGCACTAACATACGAACACTGCCCGTTCAGGTGCCCGTCCAGGGAGAATAGGGAAGGCGGTGAGAAGCCGCCGCGGTTGCGCCACTGTAAGCGGGATTAAGAGCCGGAGTCCACTGTCGACGACTCGATGGGAAGGGCCCGGCGGACAAATCCACCCGCGAGCCAGGAGACCTGCCTGAACGGAAGGTGACTGCTCTCCGCACTAGAGAGGGTCCCTCGGTCGTCGGGCACATCCCGGTCAGAGCGAAACAAAGACCTTCAGCGGAGAGCCGCTGGAGGTCTTTCTTGTTGTCGAGGGCTGTCGGTCTCACCAGCCTGCGTAGCTACCGCCAGTCGAGCGTAACGGCCCGGCTGGCGGTCGGGTCTTCCTTCCTCTTGGCGCTGGTCCTTGCCGCCGCGCTCGTCTCCCTCAGTCTCGGACCCGTCAACATCCCCGCCAGCCACGTCGCATCGATCGTGCTGTCGCTTCTAGGGCTCGACTTCGCCGACTTCGGCCGCACCGAGCAGTTGGTGATCGAGCAGATCAGGCTCCCCAGGATCGTCGTGGGCGCGTCGGTCGGCATGGCCCTGGGGGTCGCCGGGGCGACGATGCAGGGGCTGTTCCGGAACCCGATGGCCGATCCCGGGATCATCGGAGTCTCGGCGGGCGGCGCGGTGGGCGCGGTCGTGGCCATCGCCACGGGGACCGCGGGCCTCTTCTTCCTCGCACTCCCGACGTTCGCCTTCGTCGGCGCAATGGCGGCCACGTTCCTGGTCTACGGCATCGCCGCCATTGGCGGCCGCTTCTCGATGGCTACGCTTCTGCTTGCGGGAGTCGCGGTCAACGCCTTCCTGGGCGCAGTCGTCTCCGCAGTGATCATCCTCCTGCCCGACAACGAGGCCCTGCGCGAGATCCTGTTCTGGCTGGCAGGGGGGCTGGACTCCCGTTCATGGGAGCATGTCCGGATCTCCACTCCGCTCATTCTGGGGGGAGTCGCCGTGATCATGCTGATGGCCCGCGACCTGAACCTGCTGATGCTCGGCGACGACGAGGCCCGTTCCATGGGGGTCCGCGTGGGCCTGGCCAGACCGGCCCTCCTGGCCGCCGCGGCGCTGGCGACCGGGGCGGCCGTCGCGGTGAGCGGGACCATCGCATTTGTCGGCCTGGTGACGCCCCATGTCATTAGGCTCGTGCTTGGCCCGGACCACCGTGTACTCGTGCCGATGAGCGCCGCGGGCGGCGCCGTCTTCGTCATCCTTGCGGATACGGTCGCCAGGACAATCGTCCAGCCGGCCGAGTTTCGCGTCGGCGTTCTCACCGCGTTCGTGGGGGCGCCGCTCTTCATCCTCCTGTTGATCAGGAACAAGCGAAAGGCCTACTCGCTATAGAGCGGCCTGCTGAGGAGTAATATTGGCAAATCGGCAGTTACGGACACTATTCGTTTTCCTGACGGTCCTCCTGGCTTTGGCGGCGTGTTCCTCGGAACCGCCGCCGCCAACCGCAGCGCCAACACCGGCGCCTACCGTCGCTCCGACGGCAGTACCGACCCCCGAACCCACCACAACGCCAGAGCCCGCGGCAACTCCTGAACCGCTGTCCAAGTCGTTCGAGGGCGTTGACGGGATTGTCGATCCCGCCAACTTCGGCTGGCCCCGTGTGGTGGAGGGACTGAACGGGCTCATAAGCATCCCGTCCAAACCTCAGCGCATCATTACTGCTTCCATAGGACACGACGAGGTGACCCTGGCGCTCGTGCCCCGAGACCGGCTCGTGGCGGTAGGCGGTATCACGAAGAACTCGACCTACTCCAATGTCGCCTCGCTGGTCCAGGACACGGCAGAGATCTCACGTGACCCCGAGACGATCGTCGCCCAGTCGCCGGACGTAGTTGTCACCAGTCCCTTCTTCCCTGCGGATGCAGTCGCGGCCCTGTCGAGCACCGGCATCCCGGTCGTGCAGACGGAACTGAAGCACGACCCCGAGGCACGGATAGACAGCATCCTTTTCATGGGCTATATCTTCGGGGAGGAGGAGCGCGCCATCGAGTTCGCGGCAGAGGTGAGGGACCGGCATGATGCCCTTGTCGCCGTGACCGGCAAGGTGGAGCCTCGGCCCCGTGTCCTTGCGCTCACCCAGTACTCGGACAAGCTCTGGGTCGCGGGCGGGAACTCCACGGAGGGTGGGGTAATCACGGCTGCCGGCGGAGCCAATGTGGCTGAGGAGGCCGGAATCGAGGCGAACCAGACCACCAGCCTCGAAGGGGTCATCGCCATGAACCCGGACGTCATCGTGATCGCTCAGCCGATCGAGTTCGGCGCCGAAGATTTCCGGCAGAGCCTGCTCTCCAACGAGGCGCTCGCAGAGATCCCGGCAATCAAGAACAAGCAGGTCCACATCGTCGAGAGCAAGCACTTCACCACGCTCTCGTACTGGAACATTCGCGGGGCCGAGGACCTCGCACGTATACTGTGGCCGGACGATTTCCCCGAGCCCGCGGCCACTCCGTTCAGCCTGGCCGAGTAGGCGAATATGAACGGCGCAAGACCACATGCGATCAGCGCGCAGGGCCTCACCTACGAGGTAGAGGCGCAGACACTGCTCGACGGCGTCGACCTGGACGCCGACCGCGGGCAGCTCGTCGGCCTAATAGGCCCCAACGGGGCGGGTAAGTCCACTCTCCTGAGGGCCATATCGGGCATCCTTAGCTGTCAGGACGGCGCCGTGCGGCTGGAAGGCGCGGACATTAGGGACCTATCGTCCAGGGACGTTGCCGCCGCCCTTGCTCTCGTCCCGCAGGTCGCGCCCTACACCCACGGCTTCACCTCAATCGAGCTCGTGCTCATGGGCAGGTATCCCCACTTGGGGCGCTTCCAGGTCGAGGGCAGGGAGGACGACCGCATAGCCAGGGAGTCTATGTGGCTTACCGAGACCGAGCAGTTCGCCAACAGGACACTCGACACTCTGTCTGGAGGGGAGCGCCAGCGCGTGTTCGTGTCCCGCGCCTTGGCGCAGCAGCCCCGCGTCCTCCTGCTGGACGAGCCCACGTCGAACCTGGACGTCTTCCATCAGCTCAAGGTATTCGACCTGGTGCGGCGCCTCGTCGGCGACGGCCTGACGGCGATTGCGGCCATTCACGATCTGAACATGGCGGCGCGCTACTGCGACAGGATGGTGCTGCTGTTTGAGGGACGTGTGCTGGCGGAGGGACCGCCGGACGAGGTCCTCACGCCGGAGGCGATAGAGCGCGCGTTCGGCGTGAAGGCCGCCGTCTATCGTGACCCGATAACAGGCTCGCCGGCCATCAGCCTGATCGGACCGGCCGACGAGCGCACCCCGAACGGAACGGTGTCTCACGCCAATGCCGTACCGAAAGCGGCTGCCGCTCCTGGCAGAGTTGAGCAGCCGATTCAGCGGGGAGGTCACTCGTGAGCGAGCGGGATGCCGGTGAGAGACCTGCCCGGTTTCCGAAACGACGCCGCGTTCGTCACGGCCCGGTCATAGTCAAGCCCCGGCGTGAGCAGGGACGGGTCCCCACGGAACTTGTTGATGACATGGCCCTTCACCAGCGCCCGCTCCCCGGGATTATAGCAGCGCCATGGTGCCGACGAGCTGGGCGAATACGCCGCCCCGGTCGATGTCGCCGACGAGCAGGACGGGCGCCTCGGCGTGGAGGGCCACTCGCATGTTGACTATGTCGTGCTGCTTGAGGTTGATTCGGCCGGGCTGCCGGCCCCCTCGATCACGATCACCTCGTAGTCGGCGCGTAGACGGCCCAGCGCCGATGTGACCATCTCCCAGATGGCGCTCGTGGTCCCCACCACCGCTATGACAATGGCACAGTCGAACAGAACCCGCATCATTCTCTTGAAGATACCAAGTTCCTGGAGAAGCATTTCACAGCTCGGTGGGGGATCTGGCAGGGCCTTTCCATTGTTGAGATAGGGTCGTACCTTGCCGTTCGGCCTGAGCTTGTCGAAGGCCCCAATTGTGGTTCGACAGGCTCACCACGAACGGACTTTGGAAAGGCCCTGGGGATCTGGACTCCTTCACACTCTCTTCACACTACTGTGTTAAGTTAGAGGATACCTCTGTCTATTCTAGGGACGGGACCGCGATCCAACGCGTAGAGCCCGTTCATAGCGAACAATCAGGAGGCAGCCTTCGCGCGTCCGAACGATGCCCCCCAACAGGTCCGACCCGGAGCCGCAGGCCGTACAGGCGGAGTCAGATTCGTCGACTCCCGGGCCAATGTGGAGAAGGCCCTGGCGGGTCCTGAGTGAGCGGCCCGTCGCGTTGCTGCTTGTCGCCCTTGGCGTAGTGGTGTTACTGCTCGTCTCGGTGCTTTGGAGGCCCCCCCGTACAGTTGGCCAGCAAGTCACGTCAGTGGATGTGGAGGAGGCCGTCGCAGAGGCCCTGGCCTCGCAAACGTCCTCCCCAGCCGTCTCTGCGCAGGTCTATCAGGTCATACTGCCGTCTCTGGTCATCGTACAGACCGACAATGTCGGCGAAGAGGCCGGTTTCGGCATCGGAACCGGAGTAGTCGTCAACAGCGATGCCGAGGTGCTTACCGCGCTGCACGTCATCGAGGGCGCGACGAAGGTCGAGCTCGCCTTCGTGGACGGCACCAGGACATCCGCCACCGTTGCCAGCGTGGAACCGGACAGCGACATCGCCGTCTTGACGCCGGCCGTGATGCCCGACCTTGTTGTGCCAGCAACCATCGGCAGCGCCTCAGCGATGCGCGTCGGCGACGAGGTGTTCGCAGTGGGCAACCCGCTGGGCCTGGTGGGTTCGTTGAGTGCGGGCGTAGTGTCCGGACTCGACCGCGAGTTCAGGCCATCGAGCAGGGAAGAACCGATTCAGGGGCTGATCCAGTTCGACGCGGCGGTGAACCCGGGCAATTCGGGCGGTCCGCTAGTGAACCGACGCGGCCAGGTCGTCGGCATCGTCACCGGGCTGATCAACCCGACCGGGGACGACTTTTTCGTTGGTATAGGATTCGCGGTACCCATCGACGTGGCCATTGGTGGGGCCGGCGGGCCTGCGCGATAGTCGACCGAGAGGTGTATATGCGATATGACCAATAGCGGCAACAGCCAGCCGATGGAGCGAGTTCTGTACGAGGTGAAGAAGGTCATAGTGGGCCAGGACCACCTTCTCGAGCGCATGGTGGTGGCCCTGCTGTCAAGGGGGCACATCCTTGTGGAGGGCGTACCTGGGCTGGCAAAGACCATGGCGGTGAAGACGCTGTCCCAGGCCATAGGCGGAGAGTTTCAACGCATCCAGTTCACACCCGACCTCATGCCCGCCGACCTCGTAGGCACCCGCATCTACAATCAGAAGACTGGCGAGTTCAACACGTCGCTGGGGCCTGTCTTTGCCAACCTGCTGCTCGCCGATGAGATCAACCGCGCCCCCGCAAAAGTGCAAAGCGCCCTGCTGGAGGTTATGCAGGAGCGGCAGGTCACCATAGGACGCCAGACCTACCCCGTGCCGAGTCCCTTTCTGGTAATGGCTACCCAGAACCCCATAGAGTCGGAGGGCACCTACCCGTTGCCCGAGGCGCAGGTGGACCGCTTCATGCTCAAGGTGCTTGTGGGCTATCCCAGCTCCACCGAGGAGTTTGTGATCGTCGAGCGCATGACCGGCGCCCTTCAGGACATCCAGCCCGTGTTCGATACCGAGGAGCTGATTTCCCTGCAACGGCAGGCTGACGGCGTTTACGTGGACCCGTCCCTCATGGAATACTCGGTCAGGCTGGTCACAGCCACGCGCCAGCCGGAGGTGTGCGGCCTCGACGACCTGAATCGCTACATACTGTTCGGCGCCAGCCCTCGCGCGTCGATAAACATGATCATCGCCGGCCGGGCCTTGGCCTTCGTGCGCGGGCGTGACTACGCGCTGCCGCAGGACGTTCTCGACGTGGCCCTCGACGTTATGAGGCACAGGCTTGTGCTCTCCTACGAAGCCCTCTCGGACAACGTCCAGAGCGACGACATACTGGACAGGCTGATGGAGGCGGTACCGGTACCGGAGGTACCTCTACGTGAGTACTCAGGCTCCCGTCCTTTCTAGCGAGCTGGAGGACCCCGAGCGGTTGCTGCACCGCCTCGACTGGCAGCTGCTGCGCCGGCTCGACGGGATCCTCCACGGAGACTATCGCAGCCTCTTCATGGGCGCCGGTCTCGACTTCGCCGAGCTGCGCGAGTACCAGCCCCCGGACGACATCCGCCACATCGACTGGAACGTCACGGCGCGAATGGACATGCCATACGTGCGCCAGTACATGGAAGACCGAGAAGTCACAGCGTGGTTCCTGCTCGACCTGAGCCCTTCGATGGCCTTCGGCGCGCTGGAGCGGCGCAAAGAGTCTGTGATGGTCGATCTGGTTGGGGTGCTTGCGCGCCTGCTCACACGCAACGGTAACCGCGTCGGCGCGATCCTGTACGACAACAGCATAGAGTCTGCGATCCCTCCCCGCGGCGGCCGCCTCCAGGTGCTCCGACTTATCAACGACATCAATAGACAGCAGTCGTCACCCGGGGGCGCGATGACCGACCTGGCAAGGCTCCTGGAGTCTGCCTACAACAGTATCAAGCGACGTTCGCTAATCTTCCTGGTCTCAGACTTCATCTGCCTTCCAGGGTGGGACAGGGCCATGGACCGCTTGAACAGGAAGCACGACCTGCTGGCCGTGCGACTCTGGGACCCGCGCGAGGCGGATATTCCCGACGTAGGTGTCGTGCTCGTCGAGGACTCGGAGACGGGCGTTCAGATGAGCGTGGACACGAGCGACAAGGGATTCCGTCGGCGGTTCCACGAAGCGGCTCGCCGCCGCGAAGAGGGGTTGGCACAAACTTTCAAGCGCGCTGGTGTGGACGAGCTGACGCTGTCTACGGAGGAGGACCTCGTGCTGGCCGTCCTACGGTTCGCCTCCCTGCGCGGCAGGGCGCGGCAGCGGCAGCGATAGGGGGTAGCAGCGGTGTCATTCATCTGGCCATGGGCCCTCGTCTCTCTCCTGGCGCTGCCCGTGTGCGTCCTCCTGTACATGCGCCTGCAGCGCAAGCGGGACATCGACGCAGCCAGTCTGGGCACCATGGGAGAAGTGCGGGAAGGGGGCGTTGCGCTGGCAGGACGGCGGCGCCATGTTCCGCCCATCATCTTCCTGATTGGCGTTGCCCTGCTGGCGGTGGCCTCGGCCCGACCGCAGCTAGAGCTGCCGTTGCCACGAATGGAGGGCACCGTCGTTTTGGCGGTGGATGTGTCGTCCAGCATGGCTGCGGATGACGTTGAGCCTTCGAGGTTGGACGCCGCCAAGTTGACCGCAAAGGCTATCGTAGACCGACGTCCCGCTACAGCCAGGGTTGGCGTCGTAGCCTTCGGAGAGGGCGGGCTGGTTGTGCAGCCGCCGACCGACGATGACGAGGCGTTGGACTCCACCATCGATCGTCTCGCCCCGTACAGCGGGACATCGTTGGGCAGGGGGATGCTGACCGCGCTGAACCTTATCGCGCCGGAGGAACCCGGCCCCGGCTCGACGGAACCGGTGGCCGGCGCAGGGCCTCGGGGCGCCTTCGCATCCGCTGTTATAGTGCTGCTGACAGATGGGGAGAACACGAGCCCTCCCGACCCAATCGAGGTCGCGCAGATGGCCATCGAGCGGGGAGTGCGCGTGCATACCGTGGGTGTTGGGACAGCACAGGGGGCGACCATAGAGGTCGACGGCTTCAACCTGTCTACCCAGCTGGACGAGTCCGTCTTGCAGGAGATCGCGCTGCTGACGGAGGGGGCCTACTTCGCGATAGAAGACGCCGCCGACGTGCCGTCGGTATACGAGGAGCTGGAGACCGAGTTCGTGGTCGACTCCCGTGAGGTCGAAGTCACGTCTGCCTTCGGAGGTGTGAGCGCGCTGCTGCTCCTCGCGGGCGGCATGCTCTCGCTATTCTGGTTCGGACGGATGCCATAGCAGGAGGTCACTTCATGGGGTTGCTCTGGCCGGTCTATCTTCTGCTTCTCGTTACCATACCACTGGTGGTAGCGTTGTATGTCTTGGTGCTCAGGCGGAGGAGGCGGTTTGCCGTCCACTACTCCAGCCTGTCCCTGATACGACAGGCGATGCCCGGGGGCTTTCGGTGGAGGCGCCACCTTCCGTTCGCCCTGATGGTGCTTGCCATCGCGCTGCTCGTCGTGGCTCTTGCGCGCCCATTCGCGAACGTGACCGTGGCCTCGAGCCGGACCACCGTCATGTTGGCGCTGGACGTGTCACTGAGCATGTGTGCCGACGACGTCGATCCCAACAGGCTCACGATTGCCCAGGAGGCCACCGAGGGGTTCATCGATAGCCAGGAGCCCGGGACACGTGTGGGGATAGTTGCCTTCGCGGGCATCGCTCAGCTGATCGTGCCGCCCACGACCGACAGGGAAGTGCTGCTGGAGGCGGTGGCCAACTTGACGACCGCGCGAGCAACCGCCGTGGGAAGCGCGATCGCCCGCTCTCTGGACGCGCTGGCCGAGGTGAACCCGGACATTGCGCCTGTGAGCGTGTACGTAAGCCCCCGTGAAGACGCGGCGGACACCGGCCTGGAAGACGGTCTGCAGCCGGACGTTATTGTCCTGTTGACCGATGGGGCGAGCAATCGCGGTGTGAGTCCGCTGGCCGCCGCCCGGGCCGCCAGCGATAGGGGCGTCCGCGTGTACACAATCGGCTTTGGCACGGCGAACCCGGCGGTGCTTAGGTGCACGCCTGAACAGCTTGGGGGAGACGAGTTCGCCAGACGCATCGGCCAGGGCGGATTCGGGTCCTTCGGGCGGAGGAATTTCGGAAACTTCGGGCGTGGCGGCTTCGGGCGCGGGAACTTCCTGATGCTGGACGAGCCGACCCTGACCCGCGTCGCCGAGATCACGGACGCCGAGTACTACTTGGCCGAGAGCGCGGACGAGCTTCTTCAGGTCTTCTCCACGATACCCGTGCAGATCGAGAAGAAGAAGGTGCGCATGGAGGTCTCGGCGGTGCTGACCGCCATCGGTGGGCTGCTCGCGCTCACCTCCGTCGCACTCGGTCTCCGCTGGAGCCCACTGCCCTAAACCAGTCCGTACGGACGGACAAATGTCGGCGTGTTCACGCTAGTCCTTGACCTTGGCAGTCGTTCATGGAGCCTTTTCCGGCTACCCTGTCACCGCTCACCGCCCCGGGTCTGCGGAGCTTGATTATACCAATTCATTTTGAGCGCGCCGTAAAGCCGTCATTCCCGCGAAGAGCCTGCCCCGTACTAGATACGGGGCAGGAACCCACTCCCTGGCCGCACATATACGGCGGCATCACGGTGAATTGGTATTAGATACAAGCGTAGCCGTTTGCAGGCGGGTTGCTGACGCTCGGCTCCACCGCCCCTCGCCACAGGTTAGGCGGTGGATCTTGGGCTAAGCGGTTCGTCCGGCAACCCACGCCCGTTCCCGCACAGTCCCGAAGGGCCGGCTAAACACTGTAGGCGACTGAGCCGTCGTTTCTGAGGAGGGGGCCTTCGGATAGGTCGATCGTCTGGGCTGTGGCCTGGGCCAGGAGATCTTCGTCCAGCTCGACTCCCAGACCCACGGCCTCTGGGACGGGGATGTAGCCGCCCTCGCGCCTGAGCGCCGTCCTGTAGACCGCGTTCTCCGGCGCCTCGTCGTTCCTGGAGTATTCCTGGGTGACGAAGTTGGGGATGCTCGTGTCCAGGTGGACCGAGGCCGCGGTCAGCACGGGGCCCAGGAAGTTGTGTGTCACTACGGCGCAGTGGAAGGACTCGGCGATGGCGGCGATCTTCTTGCAGTGCGTGAGGCCGCCCGCCAGGCCGACGTCCGGTCGGACGTACTGAGGGCCGCCGTGCGTCAGCAGCTCCCTGAATTCCCAGATGGAGTGGATCCGCTCGCCGTTGGCCACGGGGATCGAGATACGCCTGGCGATCTCGCCCTGGGACATGATGCTGTCGATCTGGATGGGGTCCTCGTAGAAGAGCAGTCGCAGGTCCACCAGCGCCTCAGCCAGCGCGATGGCGTTCATCGGCGTGAGCTTGCGGTGGATCTCCACTATGATGTCGACTTCGTCGCGGACGGCTTCCCTGGCGGCGGCGACCAGGTCGCGCGCTGTGCTGATCTGCCCGGCAAGGGTCATGTCCTGGAAGCCGTCGGGCAGCGGGTCGAACTTGATGGCCGTGAACCCCTCCTCCGCAGCCGCGCGCGCCTCAGCAGCGACCGAGTCCGGCGTACCGGCGTTGCCCATCAGCAGGTGCAGGCGGATGCGGTCCCTGCACCTGCCCCCCAGCAGGTCCCACACGGGCGCGCCGTAGTGCTTTCCCTTGATGTCCCAGAGGGCGATGTCCACCGCGCTGATCGCGCCCGAGAGCGCAGCGCCCCGGAAGGGCATGGCGCGGTTGTTGGCCTGCCAGTGGTGCTCGATGCGGAGCGGGTCCTGTCCTACCAGATACGCCTCCATCCGCCCTACGATGCTTTCCACGGCTTCCGTGTAGCCCCAGCACGCCGTCTGGCCCAGCCCGGTCAGCCCGGTGTCGGTATGGATGCGCACCAGGTATGCAGTGCCTATGCGAATCGACTCGACCTGTTCGATTTTCATGGCTGCTCCAATACTCCCGCTCGGCCCCGGTATCAAGGGGGCCCTGCGATCAAACCTTCAGATGGCTGCGCGGCTCCCAGCCGAGGAGCTGCTTCGCCTTGTTCAGGTTGGCGTACTCGCCAAGCTCGTCACCCGCTATCAGCACGGCGTCGAAACGACTCGACCGACCCTTTGCCACTTCGATTGCGGCCAGGTAGGCGGCGGCGAGGTCCTCCTCGTCCGTGACCCACAGCCGGCCCGGCCTGTCCTTGGGCACCTTGCGGTCCTCGATCCACTGCCGGCGGTCTCTTGGGCCGGTGATTCGGAGCGCTACGATGGACATTCCGAACTCGCGGCAAAAGTACCTGCAGATCCGCTCTCCTAAGCCCTTGGTCAGCCCGTAGACGCCGGGGTTGTCCAGCGGCATATCTTCCTCGGCCGGGTACCACGTGCGGTCGCGCCTGTGGACGGTGAATGAGCTCGTATGGACCCCGTAGGTGATGCCCATCGAGTGCGCGGTCTGAAGGAGCAGGTGAAGGCCCAGGGTGTTGACGTTGTAGTTGTCGATCGTATCCTGGACCGTCGCCGTGTTGTTGTCGGGCGAGGTCGGGCTCTTCATTACCATGTTGACGAACGTGTCCATCCCGTCCAGGGCCTGCCTGAGGGCGCCGGGATCCGTAATGGAGCCCTCCACGAATTCGACGCCCTTCGCCCTCGGCGGCACGACGTCGAGGACCCTGAGCTTGTGCCGCTCCCCAATGGAGGGCGCGGTCCAGGTAGCAACCCTGCCCGAGCCGCCGACTATCAGAACCTTCATGTGGCTGCCGTGCTCCAGACGAGACTGTGCGGGCGTAGTCTAAGAGATGGCAGGGGCGACTACAACCGCAGCGGCCTGCAGCCCAAATCCCCCACCTCCGTCATTCCCGCGAAGGCGGGAACCCATCCCCGGCAAGGTGCACAGCCATAGCCTCAGAGGCAGTCCGTCACGCCATCCGTCCAAATTAGGTGGTGGATCTGGGTGCAGCCCCCGCCGGGGAGTGACTGTTCAGACTTGATGAGACAGAGGAATCGCCCCTTCGTTCTTGTCATTCTGAGGAGCGCAGCGACGAAGAATCTACAGTCCTTGCACACAGGGCCGTCCCCCGATGACAGGCGTAGATTCCTCACTCCGCTGGCGCTGCGTTCGGAATGACATTCGAGTAGGACCTCTCAACTCATAGAGACTGAGCAGTAACCCGCAGGGCTCCGGGAAGCAGGGGCAGCCAGTCGCCTGAAATGGATGGGAAATTACCGGCGCGATGGCATTGACACAGCCTGCGGGGACATGTTAGCGTCTGTATGAAGGGGGAGAGCACCAACGAGGCTCCCCCTAACACCGGCCAGAAGGCCTATGTAGGAGGTGGCGCTATGGTAATGAATATTGTCGTCAAGAACCATCAGTGGAAGTTCCCCAATACCGCCCCTATCGGCTCTGGCAGTAGGTGTTAGAAGGACAAGGTTGAAAGAGTCGGTAGGGGCCCGGGGAAGCTTGCGGGCCCGCTGGTACTGAAAGAGCAGCCGCGAAACGAGTACCTCCCACAATTGGAGGGCGCGGAAGTCCGGCAGAGCGAGCCGGAAGTGCGGGGCCAACAGTTACGAACATAGGAAGACAGGCGTATTCTTTGGAGTTGCGCCTGTCTTCTTTGCGTTTCGAGAAGGACACACTCCACATGTGCCCTGCTATGATGTAGCGGTCCCACCACCTCCAATGGAGGACGCAGTGATCATAGCCGTCATCGGCGCCGGACAGCCATCTCCCGAAATAGCCGGGCTCGCCGAGCAGGTAGGGACAGAGTTGGCGAGACGCGGCGCCGTGGTCGTGTGCGGCGGGCTCGGTGGAGTGATGGAGGCGGCGTGCCGGGGAGCCAAGTCCGCCGGCGGGACCACGGTAGGGATACTGCCAGGCAGCGACCCGTCGGACGCCAACCCTTGGGTCGACATCCCTATCTGCACGGGCATGTCGTACGCGCGGAACGCCATAGTCGTGAAGAGCGGCCGCGCGGTGATCGCCGTCGGAGGGGCCTACGGTACCCTCTCCGAGATCGGTCACGCCCTCGGCGATGACATCCCCGTGGTGGCCCTGAGCACCTGGCAGCTCGCGCGCGGGGGTGCCCCGGACACGTCCATGATCCCCGCGTCGGACCCGGCCGAGGCCGTAGGCCTGGCGATCCGGGCGGCCGAGTCGCGGGCAGAGGCGGCTGGCACGGCGTGAGGAGGATCGCTTCCATCCGCGCGAGGGAGATCCTCGACTCCCGTGGCAACCCGACCGTCGAGGTGGACGTCCAGCTTGCCGACGGCTCCCGAGGGCGCGCCGCGGTCCCTTCCGGCGCCAGCGCCGGCGCCTTCGAGGCGGTCGAGCTGCGCGACGGGGACCCCCGGCGCTTCCGCGGGCTTGGGGTGACGCGGGCCGTCGAGAACGTCGAGCGCCGCATCGCCCCGGCCGTCGTCGGCCTCACCGCCGACGACCAGTCAGCCATCGACAGAGTGCTCATCGAGGTCGACGGCACGCCGAACAAGGGAGGGCTGGGCGCGAACGCTGTGCTGGGAGTCTCTCTCGCGGTCGCCAGGGCCGCCGCAGCCAGCCGCGGACTGCCCCTGTACGAGTACTTGGCCGGGGACGCGCCAGTCACCCTACCTACGCCCATGTTCAACATAATCAACGGGGGCCGGCACGCCGATGGCTCGACGGACTTCCAGGAGTTCATGGTGGTCGCCGCGGGCTTCGACCGCTTCAGTGACGCCCTCCGCGCCGGCGTCGAGACGTACCACGCCCTCGGAGACATCCTGCGCGGGAGACGGGCCGCGACAGGGCTCGGAGACGAGGGTGGGTTCGCGCCTCCGCTGACCACCAACGAGGAGGCCGTGGAGCTGGCCCTCACGGCCATCGAGGAGGCGGGATATGTGCCCGGCGAGCACTGCTTCCTCGCGATGGACGTCGCGGCCACCGAGCTGGTGCTGGACGACGGGCGCTACGCGCTGCTGAGGGAGGGCACGATACTCGACCCCGGGCAGCTTCTCGACCAGTACGAGGATTGGACGCGGCGGTACCCGATCATCAGCATCGAGGACGGCATGGCCGAGGAGGACTGGCCCCACTGGCAGAGGCTCACGGAGCGGCTTGGCAGCAGCATTCAGATCGTGGGCGACGACCTGTTCGTCACCAACACGGACCGGCTTCGGCGAGGGATCGAGACGGACGCCGCCAACGCCGTCCTGATCAAGCTCAACCAGATAGGCACCGTGTCCGAGACCCTGGACGCGGTGAGGATGGCGAAGGAGAAGGGCTGGGGCACGGTGATCAGCCACAGGTCGGGGGAGACGGGGGACGACTCGATCGCGGACCTCGCGGTGGGCACGGCGGCCGGACAGATCAAGGCCGGGGCGCCGGCGCGAGGCGAGCGCACAGCCAAATACAACCGCCTGCTCCGGATCGAGGAGGAGCTGGGAGGCAGGGCCGAGTTCGCCGGGATCGGTGCATACCGGGCCGTCGCGCCGGGGTCACCGTGGCTAGGAGGGCCCTGATGCTCAGCCCAGGATTGGGAACACTCCAGGAGGTGCTACGTGTCGGAAGTAAAGAGCTACCAGGTGACCTGCTTCGAACAGCGCCCGGTCGACGAGATGAACGCCGACATACGGGCTGCAACCCGCACCGTCGACATACTCCAGATGGACGTGGACTCCATCAGGCGGTACCACTTCGAGGCACTGCACGACGCCCTCAGAAACACGCCCGAGCTCAGGGTCAGGCTTCTCACCCTGGACCCCGTCAGCCCCTATATCGCCCGCCGCGCCCACCAGCTCGGCATCACCTTCGCCGAGCAGAGGGACCACGTGCGCAGAAACATCAGGGAGCTCCTCAGCACCCTGGACGGCCTGGACTTCTCGCTCAGGATCTACGACGACTACCCCTCCCAGATCACCTTTGCCGTCGACGATTCGATCTACGTTTGCACCATAGCCAGAAACCGCCGCAGCCATGAGTTGTGCACCTTCAAGCTGAACCGCCGGGCGCCGGGCGTCGACCGCTCGTTCGGGTTCCAGTTCGACAGCCTGTGGCATGACTCCAGGGAGTTCAGCTAGATGACCGTCGCAAGCAGGCCCTTCGACAAGGCCTGTCCTGAGCTCGATGAAGGGCTCGGCACGAACGGGGGCTATGCAGGACCGTTCGCCCTGAGCTCGTCGAAGGGCAGTTCTCCGCCAGTGCGGGTCACCTGCGATACTCCCTTGCCGAGAGGCGCCGCATCGCCATGTCGCTAGTCCAGCAGCTTCAGCGCCTGGGAAGAGGGCGGATAGCCACCATCGCGGGCGCAGGCTACCGCGACGGGGTACCCGCGCGGGACGCGCCCAGCGGGTGGACGCTCGGCGTGGTGCGAATGCCCGACGGCGACCTGGTAGTGGCCGACTATAAGGGCCACCGTCTCTGGCGCATCGACCGCGAGGGCATACTCCACACCTTCGCGGGTGACGGGGTGCCAGGGGACGCGGGCGACGGCGGTCCGGCGATAGACGCCAGGGTGTACGGCCCCCACGACCTTGCCCTCGACAGGCACGGCAACATCTACTTCTCGGACCTCTGGAACAACTGCTACCGCCGCATCGACCACGAGACAGGGGTCATCACCCGCATCGCCGGTTCGGGCAGGGTCGGCAGGGGAGGCACGGGCGGCCCGGCCGTCGACGCCGAGATCGACACCACCAGCGGCATCGCCATCGACGACGACGGCAACATCTACCTCTCGGGCGAGTGGGACAACAACATCCGCAGGATCGACGACGAGACGGGGACGATCGAGGTCTTCGCCGGGCAGGAGGCGCGGCACTACCCCTCGGAGGACGGCCCGCGGCGTCCTTACACAGGCAGACTCGCCGGGACCACGTTCTCGTGGGAGACGGGCCTGAGCCTCGGAGGCTACCACGGAGACGGCGGCCCAGCCAGGGACGCGGGCTTCTTCCACCCCGAACACGTCGCCTTCGACTATAAGGGCGACCTCTACGTCTGCGACAACTCCAACAACCGCATACGCAAGATAGACATGAAGACCGGCATCGTGACGACCGTCCTGGGTGACGGGCGGCACTCCTCCCAGGGAGACGGCGGCCCGGCCGCAGAGGCGAGCGTGCTTATGCCCGACTCCCTCTGCATCGATGCCCACGACAACATGTACGTCGGCGAGAAGTACGGCTACCGCGTCCGCAGGGTCGACGCCGCGACGGGCATTGTGTCCACCATCGTAGGGACCGGCGTGCCGGGCTGGGGCGAGGAGGGGCTGCACGGCAGTCAGACCCGCTGTAACTCCTGCGAGTCGGGCATCTGGGCCGACCCGGACGGCACCGTCCACTGGAGCGACTGCTCGGGCCGCCTGCGCAGATACGACGGCGCGACGGGCATAGTCACCACAGCCCTCGGCGGCACTCATGTGGGCGATGGAGGTCCGGCCGCGGAGGCCTTCCTGAGAGGGCCGGCGGGCATATGCGTCGGCCCCGACGGCCACGTCTACTTCGCCGATCCGTGGAACCAGCGCATCCGGGCCATCGACCCCCTGACCGGCACGATCCGCACCGTGGCGGGGAGCGGAGCGCGCGCCTTCGGCGGCGACAACGGCCCCGCCCTCGAGGCGAGTTTTGGCAGCCCACACGACGTGTCCGTGGACTCGCGGGGCCGCGTCGTCATCACCGACTCGCGGCACGGGCGCCTGCGCAGGGTCGACGAGGACGGCGTGGTGCGCACCATCGCGGGCACCGTCTTCAAGGCCGACCTGGGTGACGGTGCTCCCGCAGTGAGCGCCAGCCTCTACCACGTTCAGGCTGTCGCCCACGGCCCTAACGACGACATCTACGTAGGCGACGCCGTGGGCCGCATACGACGCATCGACGCCGTGACAGGTGTGATAACCACAGTCGCGGGCGTCGGCATCCAGGGTTGGTCAGGGGACGGCGGCCCGGCGGTCCGCGCCCGCATAGGCGCGCCATCGGCCATCAGCGTAGCCCGGGACGGCAGCCTCTACTTCGCTGACGCGGCCTTCCACGTTGTGCGCAGGGTGGACGCCGCCGGGACCATATCGACCGTTGCGGGCACGGGAGAACCGGGATTCTCGCCGGACGGCACTCACGCACGTGAGGCCCGGACCGACCAGCCCTGGGGCCTCGCCGTGGACCGAAGGGGCCGGGTCTACTTCTCCGACTCGTTCAACAACCGGGTGCGCCGAATCGAGCCCAACGGGACTCTCACGACCGTCGCGGGCAGCGGCAAGGCGGGCGACGCAGGCGACGGCGACGATGCCGCCAGGGCACGGCTCAACGAGCCCCACGGCATCTGCCTCTACAGCCAGGACGTGCTGCTGGTCTCCGACTACTACAACAACCGCATCCGAGCCGTCCGCCTCGACGGCTAGGCGCCTGAGAGTACCTTCTAGCCGGAAGGCGATTGGACGGCTACTACTGGTCGCCTAACGTTCGAGTTCAGAGGTTCTCTACGTACTTGTGAAGAGCCTCACATGCGACTTCCTGGGAAATCGAGTTGCGGTACTCGATCAGTTCGCGGCAAGCTCGTGCAACCGACTCTTCCACAGTATTGGTGTGCCACCACCAACCACCCACCCTTGACAGTCGAGATTCTATACACACTGGGGCCGCCGATGTTCGGCGTGACCGAAACAGAGTTCGTCTTGTCTGACACCTTGATCTCGCAAGCGTCTGTATCCTCGATCAGAAACAACTCGCCTTTGTACTTGTACTCCTTCATGTTAGTTCACCTCTCTTACTAAACTCTCAACATGGGGCGGTGGAGTCGCCTAGATGACATGCTCATCTTCCCCGAGGGCGGCTTTGGCCACCTCACCTCTCGCTCAACGCCCTCGATCGAGGACTCTTCCTCCTAGGAGAAGTGGTACGTGAAGATGGATGTATCCCTCTGACTCCGTCCCCTCTCCCTCATGATGGCCGGTTTCCTCTGCCCCTTGGCTTTGTGCTCTCCCGCACTTCTCCTGGATCATCGAGAGAACTCCACACGAAAATTGGGCCGATGGGACCTGATACTTCCTGAGTTGTATCTGACGCTCCTGCTTCTCCTGGTCATGTCTCTGAGGGCTTTGCCAATTTGCTCGGAGGCATAGGCTGATGCCTGGTGACCAAGCGATCGCTGGAAGTCTTCGTAGCTTTCCGACGCCCCACACGGGGGACAGACCACCTTCTGGGGGAGGTTCTCTTCAAGGATCACCTGCGCTGGGACATCGCAACGACTGCACTTCACGGGTCTATCTGTCATTTCCCCTCCCGCATGATTAGCCTGATTTGTCGTCGAACTGCCACCGCACTTCTCCAGTGCCCACGAACTGGGAAAGAAGCCGGTAGTTGCCTGATTCATATCGGACGCGACCGGCGACAATCGCCGGGTGGACCTGAGCCTCCCACGCCATGTTCAGCACAGCCATAGGCGCCGGGTCTTCAAGGATACTTCCTTCGCCCCAGATTTCCGACGGTATCAGGGCGTCCTGGGCCAGTCGGTCCGCTTCTTGTTCTGTGGTGTCGCTCCCAACAGATTGAACCCTTCGAAGGCTATGGTCATCTATGAAGCCTGTTTCTTCGCTGGAATCGCCTAAGTGGAGCACTATGTGGGCCAACTCGTGCAACACCGTGAACCAGAAGTTGTCAATCCGGTCGTAGCGTAAAGTCAGGCCGATGACCGGCTTGCCGTTAGGAAGTCTCAGGGCGGCACCGTCGAGGTGAGTTCTGGGTAGATGACCCACATACTCGACCTCTACACCGTGCTGCACTAGCAGGTCCTTAGCCTTCATCGGCCCTTCCTCCAAAACGCTCATCCGGGCTACCTGGCGCAGGAGCTGGGGAGTAACGGCGCCTGTTTGGGAATCCACGCCCGGCTGATTCTCTCTGGCTTGGGCCAGTACCTGCCAGCACCAGGCTCTAAGGGCATAGTCTTCAGTCTTGGCGTTTACTCGTCGGCTATCGCTTTTGCGGTACAAGGGGGCCACAGCAAAAGCTCGACCTCCGGCACGCTCCATTAGGCCGGTGATTAACTCCTCGGCGTGGTCCTTCAGGTCCTGGACGTGAGGAATCCAACCTGCCCTGGCCATAGCTCCGAGGGGAAATCTGGCATACTCAAGACCCGGTAATGTGTCCGGCAAGCTGGCTCCCGGTTCCTGCAAGAGGACATCGGCTGGTATTCCCAAGTGTTGGTGAAGTGCCCGGGCCATCGACATGGTGATGGCCCGCTTTCCTGATAGCACCTCCGAAACCTTGGCCCGACTCCCGATGAAGGGCACAAGGTCACGGGGGGTCAGATTCGCCTGTTCCATCCGGAACATGATGGCGGAAATAGGGTCAGGAAAGCCGATAGGATAGTGGCGTTCTTCATAGAGCTCAAGAAGGTCAGCAAGTACGTCCAACTCGACCCGGTTGGGATCATCCACGTCGTCTACCTGCCCTTCAGGGCCGGACAGCGCGTCCATGAGTTCGGTTATCCGGGTCAACGTAGCGTCATAGTCCTCCTCTGAGCGGATCGCCCGGACTTGTGCCATGATTACACCTCCTCCGCATTGATGCGGTCATATTCCCCGTGGGTGCCTACAAAGCGGACATAAACTATTCGACCCGGGTAGAAAAACCTTGCAACAATTCGAAAGTCGTTATGTCGGATTCGAAATACAACCCGGTCCCCTCTGACTATGCTGGCGTTGGGGTAGCGTTCGACAACATGAGCCGGAATAGGCCAGTCTGCTTGTTTGATCTCTCGATACCATGCAAGTAGCGGTTGCTCGGATTCTGGATGACGCTCCCAGAATTCCCGAAGCACTCTTTTCGATATGATCCGCACAAGGCAGCATCATACATCCCGATAATGCAGATAGTAAAGTGTTCCCAAAATGATGTCAAGGTTAAAGCTTCACTACACTATCAAGGAGTTGTTCACTATGGGGGACAACGGAAGTTTCAGAAGGGGCCTGTTTCTAAACGTTCGCTGTACAGTAGGTGCAGGCCCACCTGACTCGATTCGACTATCGTCGCGCTAGCTGAGTCCTGTTCGCTGGGCGAGCCAGTCGCGGGCCACCTTGCCCTGGGCGGCCTGGAACTCCCGGAGCGTCGGCAGGCCGGGCGGCGGGGGTTGCAGCGCCCGATGGGTGAAGTACCCCGCTATGGCTGCGACAGCCGCCGTGATGGAGGCGGGGTCCGCGGAGCGGGCCGCCGGATGGCGAGCGACGACCTGTTCCGGTGGCGGGCCGCCCTGCATGGCGACGCTGGGCGCGAACCCCACGGCGTCCACCCAGGAAGCGCCCACGCACGCGGAGGCCCAGTCGAAGAGCCAGACCTCGTTCGTCGTCAGGAGTATGTTGTCGGCCCGCACGTCGAGATGGAGCAGAGTGTCGCCGTCGACGGCATTGGGGGCCTGCGACTCGAGCTCGATTAGCCTGTCCAGGTTGCGGCTGGACCACTGGTCGAGGCGGCCCAGGTCTGACGGCCGCCCTTCGGCAAGCTGACGCCAGCCGTTTATGGATCGGTCGAATGCATCTCTGGCGCTTCCGACCAGTGAGATGGGTAGCGGCGAAGGCGTCAGTGCGTCCGCGAGTTTCGCCAGGCCGTCCATCACCCTGTCCAGCTCGTCGAGGCGCCACGGCATATGAGGATGCCTACCCTTGATGTCCTGGAAGACCAGCAGCGCCCAGCCGGTCCCCTCGTCGTCGTACGACCAGAGCAGGCGCGGTACATCCACGCCAGCCGGCATCGCGGCCAGGACCCGCGCCTCGCGACGGTGCATCCCTGGAGTATCGCGATTCGGGACCGGCCCCGCGCCCTTGACGAAGTAGCGGGCTCCGTCCACCGTGCGTATCCGTGCGGCAATTCCCGGCGAGAAGCCGCCCGCCTGAGATTCGGCCGCCTCCACAGGGCTGCCCAACCAGCCCGCCAGCGCTGCGCTGACCGCATCAGGCATGGCCGACCACAGGGGACGCACGCCCTCAGCTGGCGGGTTTGAAGGACTCATTGGGAATAACCATGTGCCATCGTGTCTGTCCTCAGCGCGTAACCCCAGATTCACCACCTAATTTGGACGGATGGCGTGACGGACTGCCTCTGAGGCTATGGCTGTGCACCTTGCCGGGGATGGGTTCCCGCCTTCGCGGGAATGACGGAGGTGGGGGATTTGGGTAACTGGGCCGTGCCCTTTGACACGGCTCGCAGTGATGGTATAGTAGCACAAAAGTTCACAGCGGCTGCCTGGCGCAGCCGCTACAATCGTAGCACTGGCCATGTCCGACGTACTCGCACAGTTCCATCCACTGATACAGGAGTGGTTTCGCGGTCGCTTCGAGGCCCCGACCGGCGCACAGGCCGAGGGGTGGCCTGCCATTGCGCGCGGCACCCACACCCTGGTCGCCGCGCCTACCGGCTCCGGCAAGACGCTGGCCGCGTTCATGACCTGCCTCGACCGGCTCGTGCGGGCCGGGCTCGACGGCGGTCTGCCCGAGACGACCGAGGTCGTCTACGTCTCGCCGCTCAAGGCCTTGGCGAACGACATAGAGCGCAATCTGACCGGGCCCCTGACTGAGATAGGCCGCCTGGCCGAGGAGCGGGGGACGCCCCTGCCCGAGATCCGCGTGGGCCTGCGGACCGGCGATACCCCCGCGTCCAAGCGGCAGGCCATGGCGAAGCGGCCTCCCCACATGCTCGTCACCACGCCGGAGTCGCTCTACATCCTGCTCACCTCCGAGAGCGGGCGGCGGGGGCTTGCGGGCGTCCGCACGCTGATCCTCGACGAGCTCCACGCCGTAGCGGACGACAAGCGCGGTTCGCATCTCAGCCTGTCCGTCGAGCGGCTCTGCAGGCTGTCCGACGGGCCGATCACCCGCATCGGACTCTCGGCGACCCAGCGTCCCATCGAAGAGGTCGGCCGGTTCCTCGTCGGCGCCGCGAACATCGCCCCCGAAGGGAAGCCGGACTGCCTGATCGTCGACACGGGACACGCGCGGGAGATGGACCTGGCCCTGGAGCTGCCCGAGGACGAGATAGGCCCCATCGCGACCCACGAGCAGTGGGACCAGGCGCTCGACCGCGTGGCCGACCTGGTGCGGGCGCACCATACGACCCTCCTGTTCGTGAACACGCGCCGGCTGGTCGAGCGACTGGCCCACCAGATGTCCGAGCGCCTGGGTGAGAAGGCGGTGGCGGCACACCACGGCAGCCTCTCCCAGCAGATCCGACGCGACGCCGAGCAGCGGCTCAAGGCCGGCAAAGTGAAGGTGTGCGTCGCCACGGCGTCCCTGGAGCTGGGCATAGACGTGGGCGCGATCGATCTCGTGTGCCAGATAGGCTCCCCGCGGTCCATCGGCCTGCTGCTCCAGAGGGTAGGGCGCTCCGGACACTACCTGGGCGGCACCCCGAAGGGACGGCTCTTCCCCCTGACGCGGGACGAGCTGATCGAGTGCATGGCCCTCGTCCGCGGCATACGGCGGCGTAATCTCGACACCCTGTCGATCCCGCCCTGGCCCCTGGACGTGCTGGCCCAGCAGATCGTGGCCGAGTCAGGCGCAGCGGAGCAGGACGAGGACGAGCTGTTCGAGCTCGCCCGGCGCGCCTACCCGTACCGGGCGCTGCCCCGCGAGAGGTTCGACGAGGTGGTGGAGATGCTCTCAGGCGGCATCGCGCCGCGCGAGGGGCGGCGGTCCTCCTACGTGCACAGGGACGCCGTGAACGGCAAGCTGCGCGGCCGCAGGGGGGCCCGGCTGGTCTCGCTGACGAACGGCGGCGCGATCCCGGACAACGCCGACTACGATGTCATAGCCGAGCCCGACAACGTGTTCGTCGGCACGGTGAACGAGGACTTCGCCGTCGAGAGCATGAGGGGCGATGTCTTCCTGCTCGGCAACAACGCCTGGCGCATCCGGAGGGTCGGCAGCGGCCAGGTGCGCGTCGAGGACGCGGGCGGGGCGTCACCTACCATCCCGTTCTGGTTCGGCGAGGCGCCCGGCCGCACCGGCGAGCTGTCCGACGAGGTGTCGGAGCTGCGTGATGAAATCTACTCGCGCGTCGGTGGCGGGGGCGCGGTGCAGTGGCTCGTCGACGAGCTTGGCGTGGACCGCCGGGCCGCAGAGGAAGCCGCGGCGTACGTTGTCGAGGGCGTCAGGGTGCTCGGAACGGTGCCCACCAAGAAAAGGGTCGTCGCCGAGCGTTTCTTCGACGAGACGGGCGGGATGCAGCTGGTTATCCACGCCCCGTTCGGCTCACGCATCAACAGGGCCTGGGGAATGGCGCTCCGCAAAGAGATATGCCGCACGTTCGACTTCGAGCTGCAGGCATCCGCGACGGAGGACGGCGTCAACCTGTCCCTCGGCCCGTCGCTCTCCTTCCCCATCGAGGACGTCTTCCGCTACGTCGACCCGTCCAAGACCAAAAAGATACTCACCCAGGCCGTGCTGCAGGCGCCGACCTTCCAGGTCCGCTGGAGGTGGGACGCGAGCCGCGCCCTGGCCGTGCTGCGCTTCTCACACGGCAAGAAGGTGCCGCCAGCACTCCAGCGGATGAGGTCGGACGACCTGTTGGCGGCGGTGTTCCCCGCGCAGGTCGCCTGCCAGGACAACGCGCCGCCGGGCGACATAGAGGTACCTGAGCATCCCCTGGTGTTCGAGACCCTGCGGGACTGCCTGACCGAGGCGATGGACTCTGAGGGCTTCCAGCGGGTGCTGGACGACATCCAGCGGGGCGAGATCGAGGTCTTCGCCCGCGACACGGTGCAGCCGTCGGCCTTCTCACACCAGATACTCAACGCCATGCCCTATGCGTTCCTCGACGACGAGGGCGAGATAGCGGAGCGGCGGTCGAGAGCCGTCGCGCTCCGCCGTGCCCTGCCGGACGACACCCGAGACCTCGCGGCCTTGGACGAGTCGGCCATAGCGCAGGCGGCAAGGGACGCCTGGCCCCTCGTCCGAGACGCGGACGAGCTTCACGACGCGCTCCTCTCGCTTGGGATGATGCCCGAAGCCGACCTGGAGCGCGGCCCCGGCGACGCGGCGGCCATCCACTCATGGCTTGCCGAGCTAACCGCGGCGGGCCGGGTCGTGCGCGCCGTCTACGGTAGGGGAAGGGCCGCTTGGGTGGCCGCGGAGTGCGCCCCGACGGTCGCCGCAGCCTTCCCGGACGTAGTGTTCGAGCCGAAACCGCGTCCCGTGCGCGGGGCTGGCGACCCGCCGACGAGTGACGAGGCCGAGCTGGTCCTCGTCCGCGGCAGGGTCGAGAGCATCGGCCCGTTCACGCCCGCCGCGCTCGCCAACGCCTTGGGTATGGACCGCGCCTCCGTGGACATTGCCCTCGCAAGCCTCGAGGGCACCGGCAACATACTTCGCGGCCGGTTCACCCCTGGCTGCCAGGAGATGGAGTTCTGCGACAGGCGCATCCTGGCCCGAATTCACCGCGACACCATCGGGAGGCTGCGCCGGGAGGTCGAGCCGGTATCCGCCGCGGCGTTCGTCCGCTTCCTCTCACGTTGGCAGCACGTCGACGAGGGGTACCGCGTCCGGGGCGACGACGGCCTCCTCCAGGTGATCGATCAGCTACAGGGATTCGAGGCCGCTGCCGGCGCCTGGGAGACCGACGTGCTGCCCCTCCGCGTCGCCGACTACCGGCCCCAGGCGCTCGACGCCCTCTGCCTTGAGGGCGACGTCGTATGGGGGCGCTTCAGCCGCCGGACCAACGGCGACGGGTCCCCGAACAGGGCGGCCCTCTCGCGCAACGGCCCCATCTCCCTGGGCCTCCGCGAGTCCTTGCCCTGGCTCATCACGGAGCCTGAGACCAACGGCGCTGGTCCTGTGGGCGCGGCGGCGGATGTCTACGAGCTCCTGTCCAGGCGCGGCGCATCCTTCCTGGCCGACATCATCCGGGGCACACGCCGCCTTCCGGCCGACGTCGAGAATGCCCTGTGGCAGCTCGTGGCAATGGGGCTGGTCACGTCCGACGGCTTCGCTGGCCTCCGCAGCCTCGTCGACGGCACGGCAAAGCAGGTCCGCCAGAGCCCGAGATTCCGACGCCGCAACGCCCGCCGCCCCGCCGCCAGCCGCTGGTCGCTGCTGGATGTCCCGCCCGACGACGACTGGGACTCCCTGCCCGACGAGCCGGTGAGTGGCAGCGACCGCAACCGCGAGCCGGACGAGGCGAGGGCCTTCCAGTTCCTCCACCGCTACGGCATCGTCTTCCCCGACCTGCTTGCCCGCGAGCCCGCGGCGCCCCCATGGCGCGTCCTCGTCCGCATCTACCGCCGGGCCGAGGCGAGGGGCGAGATCAGAGGCGGCCGCTTCGTGACGGGCTTCATCGGCGAGCAGTTCGCCCTGCCGGAGGCCGTCGAGATGATGCGCTCGACCCGCCGGGCCGAGGACGACGGCGGCCTGGCCATCGTGTCGGCCTGCGACCCCCTGAACCTGGCCGGCATACTGTCGCCGGGCCCCCGCGTGCCGGCGCTCCCGGGCAACCGCGTGGTCTACAGGGGCGGCGTGCCAATCGCGGCCGCCATCGGAGGGCAACTCGAGCTCCGCACGGAAACCGATCCGCCGACCCGGACCAGGATTTCCCGCTCGCTGGGCCTGAGGGGTCCCGCTCTCACCACCCTGCCCAGATCTGCGGCAACGCGCCGGTAACGCACTGTCAGGAGTACCGCCGGGGTCGTATTCAGCTCGGCTGCCGAGTCCAGAACTTCTCCAGCCGGTTGGTGGGCTTCCAGCCGAGGATGCGCTTTGCCTTCTCGTTGCTGAATCGGCCGTGGGGCATGTCCGTGAATATGTAGAAAACCTCGCAGCGTGACGACAGCGAGCTCTCGTCAATTGTCAGCGCGGGGAGAAAGGCTTCGGCTGCGTCATCCCACGTGACAGCGTAGGGAGTCACGTCCTGCCCGTAACGGGACGTGTCAGACGGGTCGAAGAAGTTGTAGAAGAGCAGGGTCAGGACGTAGATGTCGTGATTCTCCGAGAAGACCCTGCACGCCTTCTGCCCGAGGGACTTGGTCAGCGCGTAGAGGTTCGTGCCGGGCTGCGGCGTCACGTCCGGACCGATCTCGTAGTCGATCCGCTCGTAGGTCGGTCCGGCGACGGTGAAGTGCGGCCCCGTGTTGATCACGCGCCTGATGTCGTGCTCTACCGCCGCGACCATCATGTTGTACGCGCCCCTGGCGCTCACGTCGAAGGCAAGCTGCCGGTCATGGCGCAGCACCGATAGGTTGACGATGGCGTCCATTCCCTCGGCAGCCGCGACCACTGCGTCCAGGTCGGACACGTCGAGCTTGAAGTACTCGTGCGGCGTGTCGTCCAGGTCATTGATGTCGGTCAGCCGCAGCGTGTGCTCCCGCTCCAGCGCCTTGATCACGTGGGGGCCAAGGTACCCGTTCGCTCCAAGGACCAGGACGTTCATGGGAGTCTCCTATTCGACCGGAATCACTATGGTCTTGCGAAGGCCACATAAGGGGATGAGAATGGGCCTCTCCGACACTCCGACGTAGGCTGGAGTCCAAGGAGGCCGGGGACTGGATACCTGCCCCGTATCGGGGTACGGGGCAGGCTTTTCGCCGGTATGACGGTGTGGCGTGGGGTGGGCTACTTTCATAGGAATGACCGGGCTAGGGCTGGAAGATGTCGTCCAGTCCGATGGTGAGGCCTTCCAGCGTCGGCGACGTGAGGACGTCTCCAATGCCGTAGCTGCCGACCTCGTCAAAGCCGTCGTCGCCCAGCAGGAGGACCCAGATCTTCCGTTCGTCGGGGTCCACAACCCAGTACTCATTCACGCCGTACCTCGCATACAGGCCACGCTTGATCGTCCAGTCCCTGCTTGACGTGGAAGGAGACCGGATCTCAACCACCAGGTCGGGCGCGCCCCGGACATTTGCGGGGGTGATGATGTGCTCTCGTCCCTTGGAGACGAACAGCAGGTCTGGCTGCACGACGTCGACATCCGACAGGACCACGTCGAATGGGGCAACATAGACTCGTCCCAGGCTCCTCCCCTTTACGAAACCGTGCAACAGCGATGTCAATTCCACGGCGACGCCCTGGTGGGCTGCACTCGGCGAAGGCGGCATGAACTTTTCTCCGTCTATGAGCTCCCAGATTTCGCCCTCAGGAGTCCTGGCGTAGTCCTGGTACGTGAGCCTGATCTTAGGCTTTACGACGACCATATTGGCCCTCCTGCCTGCCAGTATACTCCGTCACCCCGCCTGGCCGAGGCGGCCGGCGAAGGTGTAGAAGGGGTCGTCCTTCGCGAGGGGCAGGGCTACAGGGGTGCGCTCGACGGCGGACTTGTAGATGGCGCGTGACACCTCGACGTGGTGACGGGAGACCGCGATGGGTACGAGGGGGTCTGAGTCGTCGAGGATGCTCTGAAGGAAGTAGCGCGTCTGGTCCTGCTGGCTGGCGGCCTCGGGCAGGTGGCCGACCTCCGCCCGCAGCGCCTCGAGGCCCTCAACCGCCTCTGTGTCGCCGTCGGAGGCGAACACTACGTCCGACGAAATGACCGTAGCCGGGCTAAGGTTGTCGGGGCTCGCAACGGGAGTGACGACGCTGCCTCGCGTGGAGTCCTGGTTGACGACGAGGGAGGCCCTCTCGCCGTAGATGGTGATGCGGCCGCGCTTGCCGGGCGACACGGCGTCGCGGTGTGCCACAAGGGATATGTGGATCGAGCCCATGGCGCCGTTCTCGAACTTGACCAGGGCCTGCGTGAGGCTGTCCGTCTCGATCCTTCGGAGCATCGGTTCCGAGTAGGCGAACACCTCGGCAACGCGGGAACCCACCACCCAGAGATAGGGGTCGATCATGTACCTGCCGTGGTGGAAGACGGCGCCGCCGCCCTCGCCCTCCCACGTGCCCATCCAGTCGCGGTGCATCCGGCCGCCGATGCCGGTTATGCCGCCGAACTCGTAGTAGGTCTGGGGGTGGTATTCGAGCTTCTCCACGTTGGCGCTGGCGATGGGGCCGAGCAGCCCGCTCTCGACGGCCTTGTGGGCGAGACTCATGCCGCGCGGGTAGCGGTCGACGGCCTGGGAAACGAACTTCACGCCAGCCCTGCCGACCGCCTCGACCATGGCGTCCGCCTCCTCGACGCTCCGGGCCATCGGCCCCTCGGTGAAGACGTGGCGGCCGCTCTCAGCCGCGGCGATTGTCGGGGCGGCCCTGAGCGAGGGCGGCGTGAGCAGGACGACGACCTGCACCTCGTCGTCGGTCAGCAGGCTCTCGTAGCCGTCGTAGCGGCGGATGTTGTACGCGGCGGATGCCTCGGCGGCCCGCGCCCTGCTCTCGTACAGCGAGCCCACCGTCTCCCTGCTGCGGGTGTCGGCGGCCACCAGCCGGGCGTGATGGGCCGTCACCCTGTACGCCTCGGCGAGCGCGTCGGCCCTGTGGTCGGCGCGGCCCTCCCTGTTGTCGGCGACTGCCACGACCTGCGCCATGTCCACTAGGTCGGCGTAGATGGCGGTGTAGAGGCGCGATATGCCGCCGCACCCCACGATTCCTACTCTGAGCCTGTCGTCGGTCATGTCAGCCTCCTCGAATGGTCAACCGCAAAGGCGCGTAGAGCGCAGATTGTGAGATTGTTGTGGGATGGGGGCTCCGCCACGGAGGACAGAGCTAGCCCCATCCTAATACCAATTCATTTTGAGCGCGCCGTAAAGCCGTCATTCCCGCGAAGAGCCTGCCCCGTACTCGATACGGGGCGGGAACCCACTCCCTGGCCCTCCCTGGCCGCACATATACGGCGGCATCACGGTGACTTGGTATTAGATTCCTCGCTGCGCTCGGAATGACACAAATGTCAACACTACCTAGTCGAAGGCGTGGCCGAGAGAGAAGGTCCTGGGGCCTGCGGAAGCGGTGCCGGTCAGGCGGCCCTCGAAGCTGTAGAAGGGGTCGTCCTTGTCGAGGGGCAGGGTGACCGGCCGGTGCTCTTCGGCCGACTTGTAGATGGCCCGCGTCAACTCCACGTGGTGGTGCGGTATCTCGATGGGGACCAGCGGCTCCGTATCGTTGGCGATGGTTTCCAGGAAGAGCCGCGTCTGATCCTCCTGGCTGACGTACTCAGGGAAATCGGACGACAGCTCGGCCTCCAGCGCGCGTATGCTCTCCACCGCGCCGGGGTTCTCGTTCGAGGCGACCGTAAGATCGGAGTATATGCCCTCTGCCGGCATCTCCTGATCGATCATTATGGCGGCGTCCTGGCCCAGGACGTTGATCCGGCCCCGGATGCCGGGCATGTTGCCGCTGAGATGGCTGATCAGTGTGGCGTGTATGTAGCCGGTCGCGCCGTTCTCGAAGGTGACGACGGCCTGGGTGAGGCTGTCGTGCTGTATCGTCCGCAGCATCGGGCCGGAGTAGGCGAACACCTCCGCGACCCGCGAGCCGACCACCCATAGGAACGGGTCGATGATGTACCTGCCGTGGTGAAAGACCGCGCCGCCGCCCTCACCCTCCCACGTGCCATGCCACTTGCTCGGCTGGAAGCTACTCCCGGGATCTCCCACGGAGCCGTAGTAGCTCTGCGGCCGGTGGCTGTTGAGCTCGACGTTCGCGCTGCCGATGGCGCCCAGGAGCCCGCGCTCCACGGCCCGCTGCGCCACGACCATGCCCCGCGGGTAGCGGTCGACCACCTGGGCATGGAACTTGACGCCGGCCGCCTTGACGGCGTCCTTGATTGCGTCCGCCTCCTCGACGCTCTTGGCCAGCGGGCCCTCGGTGTAGACGTGCCTTCCGGCCTGAGCCGCCGCCACGATAGGCACGGCTCGTATGGTCGGCGGCGTGAACACGCACACGAGCTCGACCTCGTCGTCTCCCAGGAGCGCCTCGTGGTCCCCGTACGTGCGGATGTCGTAGGCTGCGGCCTGCTCCGACGCCTCAGCCTTGCGCGTCGCGGCCTCGCGCTCGGCGTCTGTCCTGGCGTCGGTTGCGGCGACCCTTGCCGCGTGGGCCTGGGCGCTGTAGGCGTGGCCGAGCATCTCCGTGCGCCTCCGGGCGAGCCCCGCGTCCAGGTCGGCGACGGCGACGACCTGGGCGTACTCCGCCAGCGCGCCGTAGATGCCCGTGTAGAGGCTGCGCGCTATCCCGCCGCACCCGACAAATCCGACCTTTATGCGTTCGTCAGTCATTGGTCTCTCCTGTGTCAGGCGCCAGCGCCCAGTTCTATGCGCCGCCCGGTCCGGGCGGACTCGTATGCCGCGTCTATGGTGCGCAGCACGGTCAGGGCGTCGTCGACCGTGAGGGCCGGCTCCCTGTCGTGGCGCACGTCGTCGACGAACTGCCGCAGCCAGTCGAACATCCAGACCGTATTGCCATAGCCCTGCTTCGGCGCGAGGGTAGTGGCGTACGACCTCTCGGGCGAGCTGGACCATGCGGGGAGCATGCTCCTGGCGCGGAGCACCTGCGCGCCGTTCGACGACATGGGCGTCCAGTCGGCCCAGCCGTCCTCGCCCCTGTAGACCAGCGCGGAGTCGTCGAAGCTGCCGACGTGCCCGTGGCGCATCCCCACGAACGCGAGTCTCAGGGTGTCTCTGCTCATCTCACCGCCTCGATCCATTCCCGCCGCCCGAAGGTGCCTCTATCGCGCCAATCTGTTATAAGATGGCCGCGAAACGGCGCAATCGTAGACTGCGGCCCCTGCGGTGTCAAACTGGCCGCCGCATAATCGTCATTCCGGCGAAGGCCGGAATCCAGGGGCAGGGTCCAGCCAGGATTGCGTCGTTCCTGAGTCCCTGTATTGCTTTGCTCAGAGACTTGCGCAAAGATTCCTGGAGGTTTACCGAATGAATGTGGCACTTCTTTCCGACGGCATGGGATGGCATCTGCACGGGTGGGCCGCGGCCTTGAGCCTGCGGTTCGGCGTCGACAGCGTGTTCCTGTCCGACCCGGACGGCAGCAACACCGAGGGGATCCGGGAGGCGGTCGGAGACCTGTTGAAGGCCGTGTACGACTCGCCGGATGTCCTCTTCCGGGAGAGGGACGTCGAGATCGCCATCGTCGACTCGTCGCCGAAGAAGAGTCCGGCCATGGTCGAGGCGGCCCTGTCGGCAGGCGTGCCTGTCATAGTCGAGAAGCCCGCGGCCACCGACCCCGACGATTACGCGCGGCTCGTGGACATGGCGGACTCCAAGGGGTTGCTCCTTGCCATGTCGCTGATGGACGGGCCGCCGGTGCGCGAGGCCGCGCGCCGCGTCTCCGAAGGGCAGCTTGGGCGCATCCTCACCATCCACTACATGCTCGTCGACCACCAGAGGTGGCGGATCCGCGACAGGATGGGCTGGGTCTACTCGAAGGAGGAAGCGGGCGGAGGAATGCTCGGCCACGAGTTCTGCCACGCCGTCCATAACATGCAACGCATTGTCGGCGAGGAGATAACCCAGGTCACGGGCTTCGCCGATGTCCGGTCCGGCGAGCCGCTGGAGGTGGAGGACTCGGTTTTTCTGAACGTGCGGTTCCGCAGCGGCGTCGCGGGCGCATTCATCGGCGGGAGCTGGGGTCCGGCCGTCCGGGACATGGATGCCCCCTACGACGTATCGAAGCTGAACCTACCCCACGGCTTCTCGGTCTGGGGTGAGAAGGGCGCAATCCATGTGGACATGTCCGGGGGCCGGTTCGTGATGGACCTGCAGGTGGAGGGCGACTCCAGGACGGAACGCCCGCCGATGCCTGAAGGGGACATCCCGCGTCCCACGGGCGTCCGGCGCTGGGAGACCCTCATAGAGAGGCCCAGAGAGCGCGGCGCCACGCAGGCCCTGTTCCTGCAAGAGTGCCTGGAGGCGATTCGCGGTGTGGGCGATCCGCCAATCACGAACGAGGAGGGCCTGCGATTCCTGCGTGTGCAGCACGCCCTCTACCGCGCCTCCGAGACCGGGCAGCTCCAGCACCTGGCATGATGACCGGCGTAGATACGGTCGACATCTCCCGTTCTTAAAATAGACTCGGCAACAGCAATCTTGGGGGTAGCCGGATGCCTTATCGGATGATTGGAGCAACAGCTGTGGTCGCCGGCTTGGCATGGGTGATTATCGCGGTAGTCCTGGTGATGACGGGGGACTCAGGCCCTACCAAAGACGAGCCCGAGGCGTACACCAAGGCCTTCGTGCAGGATGCCATCGACCGCTACGAGAAGGATGGCAGGCAGGCGGCCATCGACTACTACAACACTGCCGGGAGCGTCGACGGCCAGTGGTACGTGTTCATAGTTGGTCCGGACGGAGTCACCATCGCCCACCACAACGAGGGATTCAGGGGCAGGGACCCCAGCCTTCGCGTTGATGCCGTCGGCTACTTCTACGGGGACGACCTGCTCGCAGCCACCGAGGACGGCCGCTGGGTCGACTACGTCCTGGAGAACCCGGAGACTGGCAGGAACCAGCAGAAGCACACGTGGGTGGCCCGCCACGATGGACTGCTGTTCGCCTCAGGCTGGTACGAGCAGTAGGCGATAGCTTCGACAACTGGTGGAGTACTGCCCTTCCACAAACTCAGTAGGCGGCCTGAAGGTGGTGGGCCTATTTTGACGGTAGACAGAACCATCTTCGAGATGTGGCTGGGAGGGCTATGAGCCTACCAAGGCCCTCGGCCCAAGTAGCATGGAGTGACAGGGCTGAGGAACGCAAGAGGATCACGGACGGCCCCGCGCCTCCCTTTCATCTCTGTCATGCCTCCCTCTTGCCTCTGCGTCTCGCCCTTGGGCATCCGTAGCCGACGCGTGACGCGGAGGGGGAATTCACACTCACGTCGGAGTCGGGCGGGGCGCTGTTCGTGTCGAAGGGCACGCCGCAGAACGGCTGGGAACGCCGCCCGGAGCCACTTATGCAGAATCGCGTCAACGTGCGGCGCAACAATGGCAAGCTGGCGCATGACGGCTCCAACAGCGTCGCGCTGACGCTGGCTCCCGGAGAGACGTACACGGTGGAGGCGGTGTTCACTTCCGGCGGCGGGAGCTTCACCCTGAGCATAGAGCCGTCGGAGGGGTAAGCACTACGGGGGGCGCAGCGGCGGCTACTCGATGGCCTACAGCGCAACCTCTCCCAGCGAACATTCGCTACGGTACGCCCCCCGGCCCACCAAGCCCCGGAACGAGCTCTCCGGCCCCCAGGCCGCGCCACAGACGCGAGCCGCCTATTGCTGCGGGCGACGACAGCGTCTCCATGATGATTGCCAGCCCCTGGTCGTACTCCTCGTCGGTCATGCAACCCAGTATCTGCTCCCCGTCGGCGGTGGCTTCGTTGAACTCATCGTGCGTCAACCCGGTCTCATCTAGGACCGCGGGGCCGGCCATCAGCAACTCAAGATAGTGCGGATGTTCCCTGGCGAAGTCGGCGAGGCAGCTGTTCGTCTCGGCGGTCACCCCCCCCCCCCGAACACCACTTCGAAGCCGGCCAAGAAGATGGTGGAGAGGTCCGCCGGCGCGCAATCGCCCAAGGCCCGCACTCCCTCAGGGAACGTGTGGATGCGAGACTCCAGGAACGCCTCGTATTTTTCCGCGGAGAGACTCTCGCGCAGGCAGGCGTCGGCGCCCGAGCCTTCCAGTTGGGTGATGAGCTCCCGGCCCGGAACCGAGCGCGCGGGATTCGGGGTGTTCCAGATACGAAGCGAGAGGCTCACCTGCTCCTCGGCGCTTAAGCACGCAAACGCCGCCGCCGCGACCGAGTGCGTTACTTCCCTCGCGACAATGGCGCCTTCCGGCGGTTCGACCTGCATCCTGACGTAGAGGTACTCGGGGTGCTCCCGCAAGACCGCCTGCAGGCAGGCGCGGGCCTCGGGCGAGCGTCCGCCGGCCTCGAGATCGATGATTCCGGCCCCGAGCAACACGACGTTGTCAGGCGTCAGACAGTTGAACAGCGGGGCGGCGGTGCTGCCGGAAGCGCTAGCCATTGCCTCCATCATGGAGATGCCGAGCAGCACCTGGTAGGCGAAGTCGCCAACGGCCGCCCGGATGCAGGCAGCCTCGGCCTCGGAGACCCTGTCAATCAGATCCTGGCCAGTGACGTCCGGGGTGAGGATGAGGTCTTCGAGCGTGATCGGCGGCTGGGCCGTCGAGGGAGCGGGCGGCGTCGAGGTCGCCGTGGCCGTCGGGATCGCCGTAGCTGTCGAGACCGCCGTGGCCGTCGGAGCCGGGATGGAGGTTGCCGTCGGCTCAGGAGTGTCGTCGGAGTTGCAGGCTGCCGCGAGCAGGCCGATCACGAGCGTCAGGCGATGGCGCCGAGCCATTGGATGCGGACGGGCATTCGCCGACTTCGAATGTTCATAAATTGTTCCTTCTTTTGAGTGGGGAAGGCGATTTTTGTGAAGGCGGAAAGCACTCTATCATGAATCACGGGGTGTACTGTAAAGACCGGAGACCTCATTTACACACGGTGGAGCCTCCTGACCTGCGGTTCTGATCCCCGTAAGCTCCACCACTTTGTACGGTAGACAGTACCGAGCCGTTCAGCGCCATCTCCTCGGCATTCCTGCCGGATATCTGGCTATCCTCTGGTATGGGGATGGTGTATCGCATCAGGGCGTTGCCGGGCATCACGACGATCTCCTTGACGAAGGTCTCGATGAAGGCCCTGCGCTCGGTCGTAGCAATGCAAGGGAAGCCCTTGTTCCCAGATCCACCACCTAAGTAAAAGGAAGACCTCGTTGGAGTCCGCCGTGAAGCGGGCTAAGATGGTTTGTTGAAGAGACAAAGCCATCACCAACGAGGTGCAACTATTATGCCGCAGGGAGTTCTGCCATTCCAGTACGCTGCGGAGAGAAGCTCGACCGGTATGACGGCAATGGGGGGAGCCGGGGTCTACCTGGACATGGTGGCCGCGGCGGGTCTGTGGGAATCGGTGCGTCGTCACGTGGGGATCAAGGGGATGAGCCAGGGCTGGACTGACATCCAGATGATCACGTCGTTGGTGCTGTTGAATGTGGCGGGAGGGGAATCGGTGTCCGAACTGAACGTGCTGGAGGGTGACGAGGGTCTGGGGCGTCTGCTGCGAAGGATGGAGACTCATGGGATGCGCCGTTGCGAGCGTGAGGCGATGGAGCAGAGGTGGCGGGTCGGGCGTCAGCGCAGTGTACCATCGGCATCGGCGGTGTTCAGATACCTGGACAAGTTCCATGACGCTGGGGAGGAGGCTAAGCGAGAGTCCGGCCGGGCGTTCATACCTGCGGCGACTGAGGGTCTGCGTGGGTTGAACAGGGTGAACGCAGACATGGTTGCCTTTGTACAGCGCCACATCCGGCAGAGCTGTGCAACGCTGGACCCCGTATCGAGTACGGGGCAGGCTATGGATGCGACTCTGGTCGAGACGCACAAGCAGCAGGCCCAGTATGTTACGAGAAGTACAAAGCGTACCAGCCTCTGACGACCCCGTATGGGGCTACGGGGCAGGCTCTACTGGCATGAGGCTGGCCTGATCGCGCATACGGAGTTTCGGGACGGCAACGTACCTGCGGGCTACCAGCAGAAGCGAGTGCTGACCGAAGCTCTGGCGCAATTGCCGAGTGGCGTGAAGAAGGTGATGGTGAGGTCGGATACGGCGGGGTACCAGCAGGAGTTGCTGAGGTACTGTGCGAAGGGCCAAGACGAACGCTTGGGGGAGATCGAGTTCGCGGTGGGAGTCATGGTGACACCGGAGTTCAGGAAGGCGGTTGCAGAGACTCCGGAGGGGGAGTGGCGCGATCTACGTTGTGGCGCTGAAGGGTCCGTGGATGCTGCGGAGCAACAGTGGGCTGAGGTGGAGTTCGTACCCAACTGGACGGCCTACAGCAAGAAGGACCCGTACTACAGGTTCCTGGCCGTCAGGGAGCCTATGCACAGACCGCCACTGCCCGGCATGGAGATCGAGTCGGACAGAGCGTCCAGATTCGTCGATATACAGGGGAAAGGCTGGTACAAGGTGTCGGGGGTGGTGACCAACCGTACCATTGCTGGGGAGGAGCTGATCAGATGGTATAGGGAGCGTTGCGGCAAGGGCGAGGAGGTACATGGGGTTCTCAAGAGAGACCTTGCCGCTGGGCGGTTGCCCTCGGGGCTGTTCGGAGCCAATGCCGCCTGGTGGTCCATCGCAACCCTGGTGTTCAACCCCGTATGGGGCTACGGGGCAGGCTCTGAACTCGGCGGTCAAGCAGTTGGCAATGGGCGGCGAGTGGCTGAACAAGCGGCTCAAGGCAGTGCGATTCGGCGTCGTCAACCTGCCCGGGAGGATGGTGCGCCACGGCAGGCGACTGATCATACGCCTGCCCGGAGACCACCCGTCCTACGGCCTGCTGATCGGGATGCGCCGGAGCATACTGGCTCTGGCCGCCGACCCCTGAGCCCGGCCCACGTACCTTAGCCCGTCTGTCAAAGCCGACTCAGCACAGTCGCCCTGGCGCGCCATGTCCATCTCGGACCCAGCGCGGTCTCGAATGGCGCCAAAACGCCGTCATGACCCATCAGGCCCGGCTCCGGCGGCTCAATCCCACAGGACCTGACACACTTCACCCGCCCTTCGCACTCTGAATACAGGCTACACGGTCCCCAAACCCCCTCGCCACAGGTTAGGCGGTGAATCTTGGTTGTTCTACGTCGCCAACCGGAACAGCAACACGAAAGTTCTTGATTTTATCCAGTTTGGTGGGCCAGGGTTGACTGTAGACAGAACCATATTCGAGATTGTGATGGCGTTGCAGTGAATGGAACGTTCGATCAGCCAGAGTGCCAGCTGTATCACTGGCACTCTGGCCATCGATGGTCCGGTTCACTCCCCGTTCAGCCATCCCATGATTTGGAGCGTCCGTTGATGCTCCCTGTCCCTGTCTGGCCTCCGCGCCTGCCCGTCGTCTCTTTCCAGATGCCATTCGCCTTCATCCTGGCTTTCAGCCACTGCGCGGCCTCTATCTTCTGCTCGCCGGACCAGCGACCGCTCTCTATCTGTTGGTGGATTGCGGTTGTCTCGGGCATCGCCCGGTCCTGCCGGTTGGCGAGTAGTTCCTGTATCTCCCGATGGACCGGACTCAGCGAAGCAAGCAACTCCTCGCGTTCGCGTGCCTCTCGCTCATGCCGGATGTGCTCATGCCGATCCTGCTCCAGCTCCGCGAACCGTCGCTGGAGAACCTGCTCCTTCTCATCGTCTCGGTAGAAGCGCCCGTAGCCGACCGCTGTCTTGGCCCCGGCTCCGGTCCACTCCAGCGCGTCGCTCAGCCACGATGCGACGAGCACCATGTCGTCGTCTGACACATGGCGGCGCGGCACGACCGCGAACAGGAACGACGTCTCCGGGGCGGTGACCAGAAACGGGATAGGAGTCGGCGAGCGCCAGTCTCCCGGTGGCTCGCTCGCGCTCCACGCGGCGTAGTGCGATGTTATGACGTCGGCTTCGAGTTGCACAGGCCCGATGGGGAGCGCGTCCATGAAGCCGAGACATCCGACGCTATTCTGCTTGCCCAGTAGCAAATCAATCTTCTCCTTCTCGGTCTGTTCCTGCTTCGTCCAAGCGCGCACCAGTCCCTTGACCGAGCTGCCTGGCAGATAGGGAGTGCCGAGCGTGGGATGCCATGCAAAGCCGTTCTCGACCGGGTGGCTGCGTCCCAGTCCGGTCACGAACCGAGATTCGGTGGAGAAGACCATCCATTGCCCACCGCGTCTTTTCGCCAGCCGTGCCGAGCGATGCGCGGTCTCTTCTATAAGGTCGGGTTCGCCGACCACGCCAGTGGTGACCGTACCGATCCAGTCGAGCTTTGGATTGCTGCCGCGTCCCTCCCTGTCTGCCGACATCGACCAATCGCGCGTCCATCTGTCACAGAACTTGTCGAACCACAGGCCCGCGTGCGCTCTGACCGCACGCCGTGGCGGACTCTCGCTCGCGGCGTGGTACAGCGGCAAAGTCATTCGGTTCTCCCATCGCTGGCGGGAAGGTAGGAGCGGCAGAACTTCTTGTGCCACTCCAGCCAGGCCAGCGCCTCTGCCTGCGCGAGCAGGTAGAGCGTCTCGTCGCCTCCCACTATCGCATCCAGCAGATCAGGCCGCGAGGAGTACACGCCCCTCTCTCGGCAGAGCCAGCGCTCGACATTCCTGTAGAGGACATCGTGGGCCTTCTCTCTGTCATTGGACGGGTTCGACCCGGCTGCGGCTTTCTCCGAGGCGAGCGCCTGTCCAAGCCCGTTCACCAGGATCGTCGGTCCGAGCGCGTTGGCATAAGAGCGATACGAGGTCTTGAAACCGTCTGGTCCTTGACTTAGCTCAGTGGTGCGCCGAAGTGCGTCAGCCGCCCGCTGCTGTTCCAGTGTTCTCATTGCGCTCCCTCCCGGTTGGACTTGCGCACCGTGACTGCAAACCATCCCTGGCCCACCGTCTCGTTGCCGCCGACCTGCAGGTAGGGGTCTTCGTCCGGGAAGATGGAGTCGAGCGTGCCCAACGCATCGCCGCCGCGGCCCGCGACGAGCGCGTACATCACCGTGTCAGGCGGTAATGTCTCCTCGTACCAGAGGTTTTGGCTCCGCTTGGTATCGTCGTCGAGGACGTTTCTTGCTTGGACCGACAGTCCGTACCGTACGAACCACGCAAAATCCTCGTCGTTTAGGACGGCGATCTGGCGAGCGAGCCGTTCCCGAGTCTCTTCGTGCATCACCAACGGGGCGATAGCGTCTGCCAGATCGTCATCCGGTGGGCCTGCTATCTCAAACTGCCGCTCTTCAAGGAAGATGCTGTCTTCTCCGGCGGTGAGCGCATGTTTCTTCTCGACCGTCTGCGCTTCCGGCAGCGTATTCTGTCCTGCGCGTTCAAGGTCGCGTCGATAGCGTTCGATTAGATGTGGGCACGTTGTCCAGCGGTACGAGCCGGTCAGACTCCGCACTGGGAGCAGCAGCAGGCGTCCGTCCGAGATGATCAGGTCGCCAGCCTTGTCTTGGTCGCCGAAGAGCGCTTTAGCGTCGTTGCGCTTTATTGTCTCTGTCTTGTCGCGGAGCGCACCCTTCAGGCTGGAGCCGACCAGCACGGGGTAGTCTGTGGCGGCCTCGCGCGCGACCGGCAGGTCCACCACGCCCATGCCTCGCCCGGAGCCTGGGTGAATCGACGTTTCGGCCAGCAGGCCTAGAATCGCTGTTTGCATGTGGGTTCTCCTAAACTATTCGGGCCAGACGCCCAGCGCCACCAGGCCGAAGCCCCACTCCGTCCGGTCTCCCACGCGGACCAGCCCATCTTCCGCAGCATCCTGTAAGTTCTGGTCGGACAACTCGTCGCAGAATAGCACGCTTCCAGGCGGGAGGACCGACTGAATCGGCAGCGGACGGCACGCCAGCGAGTCCCAGCCGCCGATCCGCTGGGGTCTGTCCATGGCGGCGGATACGATCCTCGCGCCGAGGGAGTGGATCGGTTTTTCACCGGCGCACGTCTCGCGGTTGAGGTCCAGCGGCGACAGTGTGATGAGCGCAGCCTTCCCATCCCGTCGAATGCGCGCCAGCGGAGCTTCGATTCCCAGGTTGCCGTCCCACTCGTCGCACTCCGCCAGGCGGCTCTCTCCGCCCAGGGGCATCATCTCGTGGCGCGGCAGGCTCCAGTCGTCCGACAGGCCGTGGATACGCGCTCCGAGAGACACGTCCGCGCTTGGTCGGACGTGCTGCGTACTGTACAGCATACCCTCGACGGCAGTGCGCGTGGTGTCGTCGCGCTCTAACCCGATTCGCGGCTCCGACGCCCACAGGCATCCGCTCGGTACCACATCATCAGGCAGACAGCCATTCAGGGCCGCGTTCATGCCTGCCGAGGTAAGCCATATGTCTTTGCTTGGCTTCAGCGTCTCCGGTTCGGGGTGACCTACAGCTAAGGCGGGGAGCCGCACGTACCCTAGGTCGGACTCGACTGGCTTACCTGGTCTGAGATATGTGATCGGACACCAGCCGTTGTCATCCGTCACGCCCAGGAGGTGATGCGGGACACGGAACAGGGGTTGTCCGTTGCGAAGCAGGAACGGGCCGTCCACGGACATCTTGCCCAGGTCGCGCGGGCCGTCGCCGAGCACGGGGTCGAAGTCGCGGGGCCAGCGTCCGCTTCCATCCCAGCCCTTAGCGCGAGCCAGCGCCGCTCTCAGTGCGCCGACCACGGTCGGTGGATATGGTGGGAACAGGCTGGCGACGTTCTCCTGAGGCGCGATGTCGCTGGTGAACGGCACGCCATCGCGGAAGAACCACGTATCGACTGGACGGAGCTGGACTCCCATCATCTGCCGTCCTCCCTGTCGGGACTGGACAGGAATCGTGCCAGCAGCAGACCATCCACGCCGACTTTGGGAGACCGCTGTTCGGCGTCTGTGTCGTCGGCCCCTACATTGCGTGACTGCTCCAGCAAGTCGCACACATGCTTGGTCAACTGGTCGGCGTGCTGCCCGGAGGGATTCCCAAACTGTGCGCCCAAGCTGCGATATATCTCCGCTCGCAGGAACGGGAACAGCGAAACCTCTGTCGGCTTTTTCCCCCACGCGCCTGGCTCCCACCTGTCCCATCCACACAGCATCGACAGCGTATCGCGGACTCGGTACAGCAGCGAGGACGAAAGGCGCTCCCGTGAATCGCTCCGCGCCAGGTCCGATTTCAGCCGTTCGATCTGTTCCACCGCGCTAGCTTTGCCATTTTCGGTTGGACGTGTCCATGTTGTCACCCACTGGCAATATGTCCCTCCCGGCTTCAGCACCGCCGCCACCAGCGAGCTGCGCCCGTTGCCGTCCTTCGCCACATCGTCGAGCAGTGTGTGGGCCTGTCGCAGGACGTACCGGAGCGGCAACCTGACCTGCGCGAACATCGCCGCCACCGAGAGCGTCGCATTCTTCCTCACAGAATGGTCCTCGAACGATTCGGGATAGGCTCCGGCGAGGGCGTCCGCACAGTCCAAGGCCTTATCGACGGGGAGCATCGCCAGCATATCGTCGCCGCCCGCGTAGATGGTCGCGCCGTCGTGCTTCTCAACTATACCGGGGACCTTGCTAGTGAACCTCGCCAGCGCTTCGCTAACGACCTTGCCTCCTGCCTCGCTCACCAGCTTGCCGAGTCGGTCCCCGTCCGCAAGGAGCAGCGCGTAGAACTTCGATGGCGACCCTAGCTTGCCCCGCTCGTCCTCGATCTCGTAGATTACACTCAGCGCGTCGACCAACTCGCTCCGTGTGCTCCTAGCCCCTCTATCCTTCAGACGACACAGCCTCTCATCGCGCACGAATTCCCTGTGAAGGTAGTTCGCGTCCAGCATCGGAAATCTCCCAGCTGAGATCGTCCTCAGACCTTCGAACGGCGGGGACTGCATCGGAAATACATCGTCGGAAGTAGCGCGACCGACACATTCGGCGTATTCTCGCACGGCGTCTGGGGCCGCCTTCACCGCGCGGCGAATCCAGGGCACGGCACCGACGTACACTGTTGAGGGCCAGCGCGAAGCGTCGACATTCCATCCGAGCGCATCCTTCGCAACTCTTGGGAACAGACGCTTCACCAACGCGACAGCGCACAGTCGCTCATTGTCTTGGAGATCAAGTGCGCCCATACCTCTTCGCACACGCTCCCAAAAGTCGTTCTGCTTGTTCCTGTCCTGGGCCCTCACGAATCCCGACAACTCCTGGAGGTCGTGCATCACGGTGCACTTATCGCCGGGCTCGTCGGGTGGGCGGTGGCTGCGCCAGTGCTTGCGACGCGCGAGCAGGCTGTGGTCGTCTCTGGGGCTGGCAATCCATAAGAAGTCCCAGAAGCTCGACACTTGCCGATCCCAGATGGTCTGCGTTGCGTTTCCGCTGGAGGCCGCGCCGGCGACGTAACGACCCCACACAGCGTCGCAGACCCGTTTCCACACGCTGTCGAAGGCATCTTGCGCGGCGTATGCCACCGCGTGCGGGTCGCCGTCGGTCTCGGCCGTGAAGTGATTGGGCACCGTACCGATGGGCGGCGGGTCACCCGCTCCGCGTCCGCTGACCCACATATAGAGCCGGTCATCCTCGACGGGGGGCTGAACGATCCTGCCACCCGCCTCGGCTGCTCCCCGCATCGCGTGCGCGGTCAGGAACGCCAGCAGGTACGAACTGCCCCACAGGTCCCGTGTGCGCCGGGACTGGGAAACGAACCCCTGCACCGGGCCGATAGAGATGTCCACGCGAATCGTCATGGCCGGACATCCACGACCCTTAATTGGTCTCTGCGGGTGGTCAACCTGTCGAGGAAGTCACTGATCGGCTGATACAGTTCACCTTCTTCCGGGACGCCGGACATGTAACCAGGCAAGAATCGAGCAGGTAGGAAAGACAGCACCGCAACGGGCGTGTCGCCGCACTGGTGGATGTGGATAAACAGGGGGCTAGCACGGCGTTCCACATCTGGAATCAAGGCCCCGCGTGACGCGCGAGGCAGACCGAAGGCAATCCGCTGTCCGCCATCGACCTCTGTTACCGCATCCTTGAGTTCAAGACCTATCTGGTCAAGCAATTCCATAGGAGTCTGTCGACGACCACGATGGGGCTGCGGGACTCCCTCCACTAGCAGGCAGCGGGCTCCCATGGAAACAGCGGTGTAGGCAGGCAGACCGTCCGGGCTGCTGCGGAACAGAAGGTTCTTGACTTTGGGGCGCAACTTTTCCGTGGACTGCGGCGCGTTCCACTTGCTCTTTCCATCCACAGTCAGCGACCGCAACATCAGGGAACCGTACCCCTTGCGGCTTCTAGCTCCTATCCCTCCGAGCGCTCCGAGCGTGATGATTGCATCTTCGAGCGAGCTTAGTTGTGTGGGATCGAGGTCACGACCACGCATCCGAACCGTGAACTCGAAAGGAGCGGTAAGATAATAGCGTTCAGGATTTCGCTCCATGACGCCATAACCGAGGTATCTCGCACCGGGACCCAGCCTCAGCGAGTGGCCTGCGTTGGTTTTTGGCTTCTCGTAGTCCTTGAGCCGCATCAGCACGTGCGATTGCCCGCCATCGGCGCTGCCGAAGAGCTTGTCCTCCTCACACTTGATTGCCTTGAGGTCTCCGTCTAGGCGTGGCCACGCCAGCGCTCGCCACCAGAAGCGCAGGACGCCCTTGAAGCTCGGCAGCCGCAGCTCGGCACGAGCGGGGTCGGCGCCTCCGCAGAACATCGGCGTCGTGACCTGGTATGTCGCCTCAATCTCAGTCAGCATCGGAATCTTCTTTTCCATCGAGCCAAAACGCCTCGCCTACCTCGTACGGGTCGGTTTCCTGGAGCGCCGGCGGCCGGAGGTCGATCAACCCGAAGCGACGAACCGGCCTGGCGAATCGGCGCGCCTCGGACGCCACCTTCTCGGCGATGATGCCCATGAGCGTGGTGCCGCCGGTGACGTTCACCAGCACCTCGTCCGCGCTCGGCAGATGCGGCATGGTCTCCTCAATGAGACGCTCTATCTCTCTATTCCCGCCTCCGAACGGGTCTTCGACACGGAGCTTCTCGACATCGCCCTCGTACCCCGCCCGTGCCAGCGCCTCCGGGATGTGCTTCTCGGACTCCCGTGAGCATATCACGATGCAGAGCGTCGGCTCCTCTCTATTCCCGTTCCCCCGGCACGCCTCCACAGCGCTGAACAGCACGCCCGGACGATTTCCAATAGGACTGACCAGAACCCGGCCCACAGGCGACTCTCCAAGATCGAGAGAAACTTCGGGCAGACGTCTCAGCGTCTCTTGCCAGTAATCACGAACCCTGCGGAGATTGGTGTCGGCCTGCCTGTCTCCGACAAGCGTCTGACGCCTCATGCCGTGGTGGGCGTACCCATTCCGCAGCTCGGAAAGCCGGTCCCAGAACTCGCCGAGTCTGCGCTGACCTTCATCCAGCCTAGCCCGTAATTTCGGATCTTTCCTGACCACATTCAGTGCTCCGAGCACGTCCGCCGCGCTCTTTCGCACCTTACCGTAATCTAGCCAGTTCTCGTTTCCCTGGCGCCAGATGACCCAGGACACCGCCCACTCGTTCATCAGGCCAAGCGCGGCGGCCGTGTGTCCGTGTTCAAGGAGAGCGTCGATAATACGGGCCTGCCGTTCCATCTCTTCTCTCGACAGTTGGACGCCACTCTTCCACCCTTGGCCGGAGGTCTCTTCTTGCAAGGATAGGGGTCCGAGAACTTTGCAGAGTTGGGACGCGAGCTCTTCCCAGAGCGGCAGCCTGTGATCGTCCTGAAGCAGCCTCCTCAGCGGCCGTCTGCGTTCTACCAGTATCTCCCGGGTCTGCGATCCGGTCTCCAGCGGTAGCCCGGACAGGTACGCTTCCGAGAGGCGTCTCAGGCTGCGCTCGATGTCCCCAGACGATCCTCCAGGGTCTCCACTTCCAAGAAGCTCCACCATTGGCATCGCACTGCCGGTTTCGCCAAGCACCTCGATCGCATGAACCCAGCGCGGCAGCGCGATAAGCGGCCTGAGGTCGAGGAACGGACTCGGAACATCCTCGCCGCGCCACAATCCATAGTACGCGCCGCACACACGCACCCCGCGCAGCGCTGCCAGGTAGAGGACTGCTGTGTACATGAGAAACGAGAAGTGCCGGAAGCCGTGCGTGACGTCCACAGTCAGGTCCGCGTTCTCCGGTATGGCTCCAGTCACCACACTCAGGAACTCGTTCACGTCGTCCTGCTCGTTGCCGGACGGGACTTCGACGCACTTCAAGTCGTACCGCCCGGCTATCGCCTCGACGAGCTGCGGCCAGGTGTAGGACTTCGCCTCTGGCGTACACAGCGCCAGCACCCTGTCAGGGCGCTCCGACTCCGGCAGCAGATCGAGCAGCGCGACAGGGGCCAGCTTGGTGGCATCAGCCTCTCTTCCGCCGAGCGTGTACCGAGCCGGTATCGGGCTCGTGCCGAGCATGGTCAGCATGAGATGGTCGGATTGCTTTGCAGTAGTCAAGGTCTGTCTTCACTATCTCGTAGTACGTCTTCAGGATTAGGATACGACCTCAACGTAGACGGTTGGCAGTATGGTGGTGCCCAATGTTCAACTCTCAGAATCCCCAGTGGTCCGATGGGTACGGAGGTACTGGTCGAAGAGGTGGTTCTTGATCACCTCGCCGAAGGACGGATCGTCCGTGATGCGCTTGTAGAGATCGAAGTTCAGATCGACGATCTCCTGGATAATCTCCTCGACCTTGTGGTCGAAGGTGATGCGCACGTTCTCCAGCGTGTTGACTTTCGCGGCCGCGTCCAGCGCGGCGTCCTCTTCGAGCCGTTCCATCATTCGGCCGAGCGTGACGCGGTGTTCGGGTCCAAGCTCGATCCCGAAGCGCTCGTTGAGATCGGCGAGGATGCGCGAAAGCGCTTCCAACTCTTCCGGCGTGCTTTCGCGCGTCTCCTTTGTCGCCACGGGGTCGAGCGAACCCGCTTTGCCCTTGCGGTCCAGCGGGACCTTCCCGCTTCCGGTCTGTTGGATGCGATAGGACTCCATGTCGATGTTCTGCTGAATCTCCCGCGGCAACTCCTCCCCAGTGTGAGGCAGCAAACGACGTAGATGACGGGCGAAGGCGTAGAGCTTCTCCAACCCGACGTCGGAGAAGGGCAGCACCTGGGCCAAGAACGAGTACAGCCGCACGTAGTCCGAGAGCTCACCCCGGAAGTCATGCCGCTCGTCCTCGTGCATCTCATTGAAGCGCTCGACCGCAGGCGCGAGGGCGGCATAGAGTCGGTCCTGGGTGGAGTTGGCCCCGAAGTAAATTGCCGAGTAGCCTTCCACGTCCGTCTCGGTGAAGACAGGGAACTCCTCTAGGCGGCCCTGTTTCTCGTAGAGCAAGTTGGGATCGGTCGCCTCCGACAGAATCGTCGTCTCGTAGTAAGGCTCGAAGGCCGACTTGATCTCGTCGGACTCGTTGGCGAAGTCAAGCACCATCGTGCTCTGCTTCTCCGGGTGCGTGCGGTTCAGCCGAGAGAGTGTCTGCACCGCATTCACTCCCCCGAGCTTCTTGTCGACGTACATCGTGTGCAGCAACGGCTGGTCGAAGCCAGTCTGGAACTTGTTGGCTGCGATCAAGAACCGGTACTCCGGGAGCTCGAAGGTCGTGGCGGTCTGCGCCTCCGGGATGGTGTTCATGCCAGACTCCGTGTACGACTGGCCGCCGTCTTGGACCGTCCCTGAAAAGGCGACAAGCGCCTTGAAGGGATTCCCCAACTCGGCCAGGTACCTGTCCACGGCCAGTTTGTACCGCACTGCGTGCAGACGGGAACGGGTGACGATCATGGCCTTCGCCCTGCCGCCAATCTCACTCTGCGCATTGCCAACAAAGTGATCGACCATGACTCGCACCTTCTGTTCAATGGCGTGCGGATGGAGGTCCACGAAAGACCTAAGCAGGTAGTCCGCCTTGCTCTTGTCGTAGCGCGGGTCTTCTTCGATCTTCTTGATGAGCCGCCAGTAGACCTTGTATGTGGTGTAGTTCTCCAGTACGTCGCGGATGAACCCTTCCTCGATTGCTTGCCGCATGCTGTATAGATGGAAAGGCGCGAACGTCCCATCAGGCTGCTTGTCCCCGAAGAGCTCAAGCGTCTTGGGCTTTGGAGTGGCGGTGAATGCGAAGGTCGATACGTTGGGGAGATGCTTGCGCTTCTCCATCTCCGCCAGGACCGTGTTGCCGAGCTCTTCCTCTGGGGTTTGAGCTCCCGTCTCCTCAGACTCGGCCTCTTCGAGGGACCGGGCGGCGAGCACCGACTTGAGACCCTTTGTGCCCTCACCCGACTGGGAGGAGTGGGCCTCGTCGACGATCAGGGCGAACCGCCTGCCCGGAAGCTCGCCGATCTCCTCGGCGATCACCGGAAACTTCTGAAGGGTGGTGACGATTATGGTCTTGCCACCTTCCAGAGCATCCTTTAGCTGGCGAGAGGTCTTGTCGATGTTCTCGACCACGCCCAGCGTCTGCTCGAACTGGCGCATTGCACTCTGCAACTGGCGGTCGAGCACGCGCCGGTCCGTAATCACGACAATCGAGTCGAAGACGCGGCGGTCGCTGGAATCGTGGAGCGTGGACAGCTGGTGGGCGAGCCATGCGATCGTGAACGTCTTGCCACTGCCCGCAGAGTGCTGGATCAGGTAGCGCTGTCCCGTGCCCTGCACTCGCGCGTCGGTCACCAACCGCCGCACGCAATCGAGCTGCTGGTAGCGTGGGAAGATAAGGAAGCGCCTGCCATTCCTCCTCCCTTGATCGTCCTCTTCCTGGACCTCATGGACGAACTGGCGCACCAGGTCCAGCACGCTGTCGCGCGCCCAGGCCTCCTCCCAAAGGTAGGACGTTGGGTAGCCGTTCTGAGTCGGCGAGACGGGTGGATTGCCGGCCCCACCGAACTTGCCTCGATTGAAGGGCAGGAACCGCGTCTCAGACCCCGCTAGTCTGGTCGTCACGTAGGTCAGTCCGGGGTCCACGGCAAAGTGCGCGAGGCAACGTCCGGGTGCAAGCAAGGGATCCCTTGGGTCGCGGTCGGTCCTGTACTGACGGATAGCATCCGCGACGGTCTGACCCGTCAGCGGGTTCTTGAGCTCAGCGGTGAAGATGGGGATGCCGTTGAGGAAGAGCGCGAGGTCTAGGCTCTTGTTGCTCTTCGCGCTGTAGTGAAGCTGCCGGACGACCGAAAAGAGGTTGGCCGCATGCAGACGCTTGGTCTCCTCGTTCAACCCGCTCGCCGGGCGGAAGTATGCGAGCTGGAACTTGCATCCCATGTCCCTGATTCCGGTACGCAGCACGTCGAGCGCGCCTCTGCGCCCGACCTCGGACGCCAGACGCTTCAGGAACTGCTCCTCAACCATTGTCCCGTGATGTTGGGACAGCCTCTTCCACTCACGGGGCTGTGTTGCCAGCACGAAGTCCAGCACGTCGCGCGGGATGAGGCAAAGGGTACGGTCATAGTCCTCCACCCGGCGCTTCCGATACCCGCCGGGCGGCATGTCCTGGTAGATGCCCCGCTCCTCGGCAACGACGCCTTCAGACCGGACCAGACTCTCCTCGATGGCGTCCTCGAACGCCCGCTCGGAAACGTCTATGTTCACATTACCTTCCGGCACAATGGATTCACGAGCCAAGCACGAACCGTGCTCGCTCGTGCGTGACGACCGTATGTCGTCCTGCATACGCCTGCGCTACCAGGTAGTAGTCCGCCACCTGGAAGAACGTGCTGACGGCGGCTTGGTCGTATCCTTGTCCCGTAGCCCAGGAGCTGACTTCCGCCAACGCGGGAAATAAAGTGGCGTCCGGGGGGATGAAGAAGTCGCCGCCTCTGTCCCGGGCCCACTCGGCCAGATCATCGTCTCCCGCAAACAGCTCGTCGCCGACCCTCTCGATGCTGTACACCTTGCCGGCTCGGTGCTCCCTAATCAGCCAGTCCCAGAAGGCGGGACAGAAGTCGAACCCGTAGTGAAGGTTCTTGGCGCTTATGAACACGTTGGCGTCCAAAAGGTAGGCCATCTAAACGCCTACCCCCAGACTCTGGGCAACGCTCTCGAACGTCGACAGCTTCCTGACACCGAGCAGCCTGAAGGACTCGGTGTAGGACGTTCTTCCCTCCAAGGTACTCACGACGAGAGCCCGTGCCAGACGCTTGCTGACGCGCGGCCCCACGTTCCTGATCGCGCTGCCGCCCCCCCGGCGTCTCTCCTGCAGGTCTTGTAGACGGCTGACCTCCTCCTGGTAGGCGTCCCGAAGCTCATCGCGACTCAGCCCACCCACGTCGTGGATGCCCCGCAGGACTACCAGCGTGCTGATCTTGAACTGTCGTGCGAGGCGGTTTGCTTCCACGTTCGGCTCGGCGCTGGGATCGAACTCGTTGCGGATGACCGCGGACGGTGCCAGAAGCTCCGCCGCAACTCGGTTGCACCAGCGCTCGACGGCGTGGTCCGGTGTGGAGACCGCCTGTGCGTTCGAGATACCGGACTGGCCGAGCCAGAGATGGGCAAGCTCATGAGCCAGCGTGAACATCTGGGCCGCCTTCGTATCTGCCCCGTTGATGAAGACCAATGGGGCCAACGGGTCGGACAGGACAAAGCCGCGGAACTCCTCCGGGTCGAGCTTCCGATGGGTGTTGCCGCCAACGATGCCGCTCACCATCACCAGGATGCCCGAGGCGTCGGCCTGTGCTATGAACAACCGCAGCGCTTCGCTCCATGAAGAGACCCGGCGACGCTGCTCGATGTCGAATCCGAGCGCATCCCGCAGGCGCGCTCCAGCGACCTCGACCTCCGCCGAGATGCTAAGGCTGCCAACGAACTCCAGCGGCGGCTCGCCGGATGTGCGGGCTTCGTCCCTGTACCAGTCCTGCCGCTGCTGGCAGAGATACAGGGTGTCCAGCAGGTCCGGGGAGGGACGGCGCACCTCCACACCTCCCATCGTGCGAAAGTCCGTAACAGGTAGCTCCTCTGCGGGTGGCTCCTGTAGGAAGAGATAGCCGATGGGCGCATACGTGGCCCTGGCGAAGGCCTCGATCTGCCTGAACGTCGGCAGCGCCGAGCCACTCTCCCACGCATCGAGCTTCGGGAACCGCTTTTGCAGATAGTCCGTCCCCCGGCCCGACCGCTCCCGCGCCCAGCGCACCAGCCGAGGCTTCACCCCAACCTGGCTCACTCCATCGCCTCCTCCCGCACGTCGATCCTGCCTGTGACAGCCGCAGAGATGAGGGCGGCGCGAAGCTCCTTCAGGCGTTCGATGGCCTCGCGGACTTTCGCTATGAGGGCGTCGATCTTCGCCGTCTCGCGGTCCAAGAAGGAGATGATGGAACGCTGTTCATCAAGAGACGGCATAGGTATAGGAAATATGGATAGTTGCCTGCTATTCGTTGACGCCAGATTTGTTGATTGCTTGGAAGTGGCCGTGAAGAATGCCCTTCCGTAACTGCTTGCGAGCAGAATACTGAGAAATTCCGACCGCATCATCCTTTGATTCGGACGTACTACGAAAATATGGTTCTGGTGGAGAGCAAATGGAATCTGGCCACTCCAAACATGACCCCTTCCCAGCTTGTCAAAGTCACCACCCTCGGTCAAAAGTACATCGTTGGTTCGTAGCTCATAGCGAGGAGCTTCCTTACTAGGCAACTCAATCTCTGCGACATCGTCGAGAACCAAGTATCCATCCTGTACGTTGGCTACTCGCAAGTATGGCCGAGTAACTAGATCAGAGGTTTCGTATCGCTTCCCCAGCGCGACTCCAGTTTGAATGTTGGCAGCAATCCGCAGCCGTTTCACCTCCCAATGCGCGGGAATCTCTCCCAACCACTCGACGCCGGAGTCCTTCATCGGCACGTCGGGGTCGAGGCCTCTAGTGACAGCCCGGCTGATGAGAGCGGTGCGCTTCTCCTGAAGCAGTTCGATCAGCCGCTCCTTCTTCGCGACGAGGGCGTCGATCTTCGCCGTCTCCCGATCGAGGAAGGCGGCAATGGCGCGCTGTTCGCCCAGGGGTGGAAAAGCGATGTCCAGGCAAGCTAGGTCGCTCGCATTAATGGCGGGATAGCTCACTCCCACTGAATTAGCAACAACACGTTCAACAAAGTAGGGAGCCCTAAGAGCGTAGGCCACAAAGCCATCGTCTAGGTGGCGAGGGCGTACTACCGCAAATCCGGTGGACACGATGACATTGGCATCTGCAGCTTCAATGCGGGCTATTGCCCTCAGATACGTGCGAACCGTCGAGATTATCACATCGCCTTGACGAACGATGCGCCGCGCCCTCGAAGGAGCATCTTCGAATACCAAATCCTCCCTGTCCGTGATCCCCTCAACTGAATCGACGTTCCCAATGTCTACGTATTGGATCTCCAAGCTGTGATCGGTGGTCTCGGCGAGCGCTTCGTCGTTGACCGTCGCGAGATACTTCAGCCGCCCCACCTCCCAATGGAGAGGAATCTCTCCGAGCTCTTCGATGCTGGATGTCCTATACAAGGGATAAGACTCTAAGGACTGCACTATTGATGAGGCAGTTCACTTGCATGTATCTGGTCGGAATCACACACCACCTACCACTTCCAGACCCTAATAAAGTACTCCAGCGACACTCTAGTGTCGAGAAGAACAACGCGAAGCTGTTCTTGGTTAAGCCCCGACCTTTTGTTGTGAACACGTTGAAAGAGATCGTGCAGCTTCAATGCCGCCCTAACGTTCGCATCCACATACTGTCTTATTGGGTCACTATTCACGTTCCTCAGCACGTACGCTAATCTTGCACGTCTTGTAGGGCGTTTCTCATGGAAGTATTCTTCATTGGGTAGTGCCTGTGCCTCAGCCCAAGCCGTTACCTTACTATCAGGGGCCATCACGCGAAACACTTCATCCCAGAGGGTTCGCAGAGAAGTCAGGACATGCCTCTCTCGATCTGGATTAGTTCCATCTAAAGATTCCACCGCACCGACATATACGGGTACAAGATCGGGGTCTATCTCTCCTATGAGAGAGGATAGTGCAACAGTACCCCCGTGGTCTTCTTGGATTATCTCCGTCTCGGACGGTGCATCATCACTTGTTAGTTGTGGCGAAAGCTGGAGTGACTCCAGCGCACGACCCTTAACTCTCAGCCCTTGTGTAGCTTCCGGCAAGACAAATGATGGAAGTTGGACGAAGTCATCTACGCTGACGAATGACTCTGCCAACCCGTGATATGAAGCCCACAATGATGACATTGCACTCTGCACATTAGAGATGGCCGATAGTTGGACGTTGAGATGATTTCCCAATACATCGTAATTAAACTGGGACAGAAAGCGCTCTGTGACAGATACATCGTATGCGATGTCGGACAATGCTATCTGAGCGATTCGTGCTAAGTGTTCAGAGGGCATGGCGACGCGATGTAGCTCGGAAAGCCATGAGGCGTGAGCCTGCTCAATTATGTTTGGAGTGAAAGTCGTGCTCAAGCTCAAGTCATATAGTTGTCGGGTGGCCTTGGAAAACTCGGCATAGTGGGCGATGAGCGAATTCTCGATCATCCTATGGGTCTCGGCTTGTTGTTCTTGCATTTGACGCACCACTGACTCAAGACTGCCGCTATTCAATAGAGCAAGTGTGCGCGTAAGCGAATCTTGATGTAGGCGCAGTGCGTCATACCCAAGGCGAGTGATCTCACTTGTCATTTCTATCTCCCATCTGCCGATGCAGGTTGAGGCTTCCAAGATCCACCTGGCGGCCAGTGCAGTTTGAAAGGATGTCCTGCCAAGATACTCTCTCGTAGAGGCCCAAGGAATGATTGTATTCTGCCCCCGATGTCTTCGAACGCGCTCGGTGGCGAACTCAGTAGCTGGCCGTCCTGTCCGTAGGACTGCCAGCGAATCTGTGGGTCCGAATTTGAGTAGAAAGCTGACGTGAGGGCCTCGGGTACGGCGTGAGTCCACGCGGTGCCGCGCCGCTTGAAGCAGCGCTCGACGGCTTCCCTGAGCTCGGCTCCATCAAATGAGAAGGTCTCCGATAGAGCCCACACGTCGTAGAAATCCTTCATGCGGCTGTTGCGAGTACCCAACTGCACCATGGTTTCAAACTTCTCGGCGATAGTGGCAACTCGCGGGTATGTGCGCACCAACGGTGCCGGAACACCACGAATGAGAGTAGGCAAGCTCCCCTCATCGACAACTGAGGTAACAGCATTGCCAAAGCCAAAGTCTACCTGTACCGCGATTCGTGCCGTGCCAAGCCGGGCGCGCAAGTTGGCCCGCTGTCCTTGGTACCTCTGATTGTCCTGAATCTGCGAAATCTTGAGCGTCTCAAGGTCAAATGTGATCCCGTCCTCCTTGCAGGGGACGGCGCAGACAGTCGTGATGATCGTGCGAACGGTCTCCTCATCACTCTCGCCAAACGCCAACAGATCGATATCGCGTGTAGCGCGATAGGGTTCCTTCATCCAAAGTGCCAGGAGGGTCGCACCCTTCAGGATGCACCTGTCCCGAACCGCAGACTCGCCAAGCCGGTAGAGGAAGCGCTCGCAGGCGTAGCGGACGAGGATAAGCTCAAATTCCGTCCCTCCCCCTCTGGCCTCGTTGAGAAGACGCGCCTTGATCGAATCAGCGATGTTGGAACTCATAGCATGCCGGTCTCCAGGATGGCGCTAAGGCGGCGCGAGGGTAGCGCGCCGAGCACTCGATCCAGATCGCTGGTGGCCACCTTGTTATTTTGGAGGGCATCTTGCAGGGCTTCAAGCGCGGCCTCTCGCCCAATCAGGCGCTCGAACCGGAAACAGTCGACTATCGTACGCGCCGGGGAAGTGATGCGGGCAGGCACATCCTCGAACTTTGTTTCCTGTAGACCGTAGGTCAACGCTGCGCCGCTGAAGCGGACCAGCCGAATCCCGGTTCCTCCGAGACGGGGAGGTCTCGCCTTATGCGGGATGGCGATCCACACTTGGCGCGGGAGCTGTGTGCCGATCTCGTGCACCTGTAGCGCCGAGAGGAGACAGACGATGGCATTGGGTACTCTGGCGCAGACGGAAGCTATCGAGTAGCGTTCCGTCGGTTCGGCGTCGGCAAGCCGGTAGAGTCCACGGCCTACACGCTCGACAGCCTTCTGGGCCTCAAGTTGCCGAAGTCTGTGGTAGGTAATACCCAACTGTTCCAGCTGGCTCGGACGAAAGAAGCTGCCGATACCGGCCTCGCGAAGGGTGTCTTGGTTGAGATCGACGGTCATTGTGCTAGTAATTGTCGGCATTTCCTATCAGGATGCCGACATTGTACATGAAATTTGGTCAATTCTTCAAATCAGGGGCAGCCCAGCCAAACGGCTGCCAACGCTCTTGTCGAACCGCAGGGGATGGCCGGAGCTATCTGGCGGCCCCTGTCACGTCGCCCAGCATCCGAACGATGTCGGACTCGATGGCCCGAATGTCGCTCTCTATGTCTTCCAGCGGACGCGGCGGGGTGTAGCGATAGAAGTGGCGGTTGAAGTTAATCTCGTAGCCGACAATGCCCACCTGCCCGTCTTTGGGGTCGCGCTTGGACTCGTCGATCCAGGCGTCGGGTACGTGGGGCCGCACCTCGCGCTCGAAGAACTCTTCGACGGTCTCAGTCAGAGGCACGCGCTCCGTGTCGCGCAGTTCGGGGTCTGGCTCCGGCTCACCGTTGCGGCCGCGGCAGATCGCGGCAGTCTCGTCACGCTCTGAGAGGGCATTGAGAACCGCTCTCTTGGCCGGGGCTGGCAGCTTCAATTCGGTTTTCTTCAGGGCATCGTCGAGCATATCTCCGAAGGCCTTCCTGTCGGGCACGGTCGCCTCAGGCAGTTCGTATAGCAGGTCGCGCAGCTTCTTCTGCAATTTGAGACCGTTAGCCTCCTCCTGATCCCCCGCGTAGCCGCGCTTCTTCGACTTCGCCAGGGACAGGAAGCCCCGTTCCGCCTCAAGCCGTGCGATGCGATCCGGGCTCGCGAGGAAGCTGAGCCTCAGTGGACGCTCGACAGTGATCTTCCGATAGCCGAAATGAGATGTGGGGAAGACGCGGCTCACGACCGCCTCCTCCTGGCTGCCGTCCCTCGTGATGACGCGACTGTCGCCGTCGCTGTAATCGACGAGCAGCTTCAGGATGTCTTCAGCCTTCTCTGGAGTTATCTGACGGCGCTTGTCGCCAAGACTCTTTCGCATCGGCTTCCAGAAAGTCGACGCGTCGATAAGCTGGACCTTGCCTTGACGCTCCGGGGCCTTGCGATTTGTGAGGAGCCAAACGTAGGTGGCGATACCAGTGTTGTAGAAAAGCTGCTCAGGCAGGGCGATCAGAGCCTCCAGAAGGTCGTTCTCGAAGATGTACCGGCGGATCTCACTCTCGCCGCTACCGGCGTCGCCGGTGAACAGCGGTGAGCCGTTCATGATGATGGCGATGCGCGAGCCACCCTCGTCCTGATCCTTGATGTGGGCCAGCATATGAAGCAGGAAGAGGAGTTGGCCGTCACTGATGCGGGGCAGGCCCGGTCCAAACCGGCCCATCGCGCCCCGGTCGTGTTCAGCGCGAACCGAGCGCTCGTCCCGCTTCCAGTCCTTCCCGTACGGCGGATTGGCGATGAGGTAGTCGAAACGCCGCACGGCGTGGGCGTCGCTGGACAGCGTGGTACCGAAGGCAATGTTGTCAGCATCGCGGCCCGATGGGTCCTTAATGAACAGGTCCGATTTGGAGACCGCCCACGTCTCAGGGTTGACCTCTTGGCCGTAGAGGTGAATTTCGGCATCTGGATTCACCGGACCGCGCAACAGGTTTCCGTTCTCGCGCCGGCCAAGGGTGACGTGCTCCTTGGCAATCGTCAGCATCCCGCCGGAGCCGCAGCATGGGTCGTAGACAGTGCGTACGACGCCCTTGCCCCTGATACTTGCCTCGTCCCCTGCCAGCATCAGGTCGACCATCAGGTGGACGACATCTCGGGGCGTGAAGTGCTCGCCGGGGTTCTCGTTCAGCGCTTCGTTGAACCTTCGGATGAGCTCCTCGAAGATCGTGCCCATCACCGCATTGTCGATCTGTTCCGGATGCAGGTCTACGCCCCCGAACCGCTCCAGCACCTGGAAGAGAAGCCCTGATTCGTCGAGTCTGCTGATGGTGTTGTCGAAGTCGAACCGCTCCAACACCTCTCGCATGTTATCGCTGAAACCCGCGATGTAGTTCCGCAGATTGGGGGCCACGTTGGGGGCATCCGCCAGCAGCCTCTCGAAATCGTATTGGGAGGTGTTGTAGAACGCGAACCCGGACGCACGGCAGAGCTGCCTGTCGAGGTCCTCGAGTCCCCGGCCTTTCAATTCTGCCTGCCGCTGAAGTACGTCCTCCCTCGTGGGAGCCAGGACACAATCGAGCCGGCGCAGCACGGTCAGGGGCAGGATGACATCTTGGTACTTGCCGCGCTTGAACGTGTCGCGAATAAGGTCCGCGACACCCCATATGAAGCTGACTATCTCGCTATGATTCATCACTCCACCACATTACCAGACCTAGCCGTCGAACGTCAGTCCCCATGCCACTCACCCCAGGGTGAGGACAGTCACTCATGCGCCCAAATGCGCTCCCCGTGTAGCCTCGCAAGCGTCCTGCGAGACTCCCAGGCTGTGGTTTGTCCCAGACCGGCGGTCCCTTTTCGCCCCTCCGAAAGCCCACTTTCGAAAACGGAACTCTTGTAGCTGCGAAACGGAAGTCACCCTCCCGAAGGCCCGATTCCGAAAATGGAACTTTCGTAGCTGACGACTGGAACTGCCGCCGGAACCAGCACCGGAACTAAAGTGCTTCCTCTGATTATCCTGTAGGGGGCCTTTCACCCCGATTCAGCTTTGCCTCAGCCCCCACTTCCGTTTTCGGCACTAACTCCATTTCCTGTACAGCCCCTGACACCACGAACAGCCCTCAAATCCCAACGCGTTATAACGGGGGGTGAGCTCGCCCCCGGGGGCACGGCAGCGCGAAAGTGCCGATCAATCGCCGCCTCTGATCCCCACTTGTGCTCCTTCGCATTGATGCTCGCGACTATGCCGTCGGCTTCAGCTCAGCATGCCGTGTCCCCACACCTTCCTGTAGGGAGGGTCTCCAACCGCCCCACCACCCTTCCTTCTGCCTTACTGCACAGGTCAGACTACACACCATGACAACCGCACGTTCCGTAGCCCATACCCCTTCCATCACTGACTTGCAGAAGGGGAACTTCCGTAGCTGGCGATGGGAAGCCACCAGCCCAAATCCGGCTCATCCCTCACTTCCCTTTTTGGAACTTCCATAGCTGGAAATTGGAACTGCCTCCGCCACCGCGCCTTGACCCAAATTGCTTCCAACAATGGCTCCTTGAGTACGCCCTCCATGCCTGTGCTACCGTGCTCACGACCTGCCATCGCGCCGTACCACCCAACTCCATTTAGCGTTCTACGCCGGCACCGCACCCCCTGGCATTCGCCATACGGACCTTACAACGAGGGGCATACATGTCCCGCTGGACTGCTCCGATCAGCTATTGACTGCCTGCGACCATGCGGCCTGTGGCCCCGCCATCTCCTGACACACCTCTACTGACGAGCCTGACATCCCGGCAGTCGAGCATTGCCACTGGGAATCCTGTAGGGAGTGTCCTGTAGTCGAGCATGCATCTGCCGACTGTCCCAGAATGCTCTCCGACCCCGGCCAGGAGGTCTTTTCCGCAACACACCTGCCCGTTCCACCACTCCCCGACATAGTGCCCCACTCAGCTACGCCAATTGTCCCATTTCCACTTGAAATCGGCGTCGTCAGCAGTTGCATTTCTGCAATCCACCGTAGCTGCTGATGCAATCCGGCTCCGCCACCGTCCATTTACCCAAAGTGTTTGCAGCAATGAGGCTCTGTCAGACCCTTGGACCCGCGTTTCAGCTACGCAATGACACCTGTTGACCCACATCCGAGCCCATGTCCGATTTCTTGGACAGCTATCGAGGCAGGCGAAGGCGAGCCGCTATCGCGTCGTGATGCTCGAACCGCCGCACAGGGCATCAAGGTTCTTTGAGCACAACTACAAGATGCGCTCCATCCACCCCGACGCCTTCGGCATCCTGCGGCGACGGGACAAGACGCTGCCGTTCTTCCTGGAGTGGGAGCGCCGGGCTGTGCGGCCCGGGACGATGGCGGAACGACTCGCACCCTATCTGCGCTACTACTCGTCCCATGATCCCACGGACGATCACGGAGCGTACCCCGTGGTGCTCATCATCTGGGAGCCTGCAAGACTCCCAGACTCAACTCGAAGCGCTTCGAGGAGTTGGTCGTCGGCCAGATTCGTTCCAACATCCTCGACGGCTCTACCAACGTTGTCGACGTACCTCGCCGTCGCCCTCAGGCACCTGCCCACGTCAGCCGGCTTCGGGGTGTAGACCGCCGACGAGGCTCCGGCTATTGGGGTCCAGCCGCCGACGACTGTGACGGTGGTGAAGCGGTCGCCATCGGGACCTCCCAGAGACCAGCTGATCGCATCTCCATCCTGGTCATAGGCAAAGAAGGTGGCGACAGGGGTCGTTCTGTTCTCGGCGAAGTCTATCGAAGTGTCGGCCGGTTGTGCATATGCCGGATGGCCCAAGGGATCGCCCAGGCCCATAGTCCTGAGTAGTATAACGACCAACGCGATAACCAACGCTGCGAGCCGGAAATCCCAATGTGGGAGAGAGCCCCGGCTCCAATGACAAGGCACGTGGGGTCGTGGTCTCATCACTACTAGGGGGAGATTCCAGGGACGACCGGGCCATTAGCCCCGACCGTCCCTGGAGTTCTAGTCGCCTGGCGTTCGTGTAAGTTCAGCAGTACGAGGGCGAGGGCGTCCGACTCCCCCCCCTAGGACCCGGAGCACACCTCCAGGCCGGATTCCGCGATGTCGTCGCTCGGCGGGGTCACCCTGTCCCCGCTGTCGGTAAGCGACCGCGTGGGCACCAGTCCCGCCGGCACGCACCCGGTCAGGCCCGCGTTGCCGCTGATTCGCAGCCTGTTGAGGTCCAGGCTGCCCAGCTCGGACGGTATCTCGCCCGTCAGCTGGTTGCTCTTGAGCCACAGGTTAGTCAGCGCGGACATGTTGCCCACCTCGCTCGGTATCGAGCCGCTCAGCTGGTTCCCGTGCAGGTACAGCCGCTCCAGGTTGGACAGGCCGCCCAGCTCCGACGGAATCCGGCCGCTGAACCTGTTGTCGTAGAGGCCCAGCCACTTCAGGTTGCTCAGGCCGCTCAGGTTGCCCGGTATCGGGCCGCTCAGGGTGTTGCGGTGCACCACCAGGTACTCGAGCTTGGTCAGGTTCTTGAACGTGGAGGGTATCCCGCCGGTCAGGCCGCCGCCGCCCCTCCAGCCCTGCTGCTCGTGCAGGTACAGCCGCTTCAGGGTGGACAGGCTGCCGAGCCCGTCCGGTATCCTGCCGGTCAGCCTGTTCCTGTCGAGGCGCAGCCAGTCCAGCCTGGGCATATCGCCCAGCCCGGCCGGTATGCTCCCCGAGATACTGTTGCGCTGGGCGAACAGCCGCCTCAGCTGGGCCATGCCGGACCCAAGCTGCCCCGAAATGCCCGTCAGCTCGTTGTCGTACACGTATAGCCGCTCCAGCTTGGAGAGGTTGTTCAGCGCGTCCGGAATCTCCCCCGTCAGGTCGTTGCCATGCAGGTACAGCCACTTCAGCTCGCTCACCTGCCCCAGCTCGGCCGGTATCGACCCGCTCAGGTCCATGCGATGCAGGTAGAGCCGCGTGACACGCGGCTGCGTCCCCTCCAGCGAATCGCCGCGGATGCCGTCCCACTCCGCGATCGGCCTGACGACCGACCAGTTCAGCCTCTCGCCGCCCCCCTCCAGCTTGGCTGCCGCCTCCAGCAGCGCCTCGCAGTCGCGCACGAGTCCGGCGTTCGTAGAGTCCGCCGCGCCCCTGGCCGCGCACCCGAAGGTCACGTCGGTAACGTTTATGGACACCGCGATGGGTTGGCTGTTTGCCCTCCCGTCATTCGCCGTGACTGTGACGGTGTAGCCGGACTTCGTCTCCTCGTCCAGCACGGCCGCTGTCTGTATCTGCCCGGTGCTCGCCACTATGGAGAACGAGCCCTCGTCGGCGCCGCCCAATCTGTAGGTCAGCGTGTCCCCGCGGTCGGCGTCCGTCGCCGTGACCGGCGCCCCGATGTCCCTGCCAGCCCCATCGCCCTCGACAATGTCCCTGGACGTGCTGCCGCTCTCGAAGACTGGCGGTTTGTTCGCCGGAGCCGGCGGCGGCGACGGCGCTCCACCACCGCCGCCTCCGCCACCACCACCGCCTCCGGGCCGCGCTACTCTTATGGAGGAAGGGCCGCGGATATCCACTCCGGCTCCCTCCGCCGGCATAAGGGTCCCCGAAAAGCCGGACTTGCGCCCGGTCGTGGTTGGCGCCTTGAGCGTGTAGCTCACGGAGGTGTCACCCACCAGGTTGAAGGTCAGGGTCCGACCGGACGGCGTCACGGTCGGGCTGGACTCCACGAAGCTGAAGCCAGCCGGGAACATCTCGGTCAACTGGCCGATGCCGCCGTATCTGGCAACGGCTATTCTCACGACCAGGGTTCCTCCCGGCCTCACCTCAGTTGGCGAGAACGATCTGGTGGCAGTCGGCCCTTGGACGGTCACCGAGGAAGGGCTGCCGATATTCACTACGGCTCCCTCCGCCGGCATAAGGGTCCCCACAAAGCCGGACTTTTGCCCGGCCGCGGTCGGCGCCGTGAGCGTGTAGCTCACGGAGGTGTCACCCACCAGGTTGAAGGTCAGGGTCCGACCGGACGGCGTCACGGACGGACTGGACTCCACGAAGCTGAAGCCGTCCGGGAACGTCTCCTTCAACTGGCCGATGCCGCCGTAGTTGGCAACGGCTATTCTCACGACCAGGGTTCCTCCCGGCCTCACCTCAGTTGGCGAGAACGATCTGGTGGCCGACGCAGTCTGTGTGGACGACGAGACGGTCACCGAGGAAGGGCCGCCGATATTCACTCCGGCCCCCGTCGCCGGCATAAGGGTCCCCGAAAAGCCGGACTTGAGCCCGGCCGTGGTCGGCGCCTTGAGCGTGTAGCTCACGGAGGTGTCACCCACCAGGTTGAAGGTCAGGGTCCGACCGGATGGCGTCACGGTCGGGCTGGACTCCACGAAGCTGAAGCCGTCCGGGAACGTCTCGGTCAACTGGCCGATGCCGCCGTAGCTGGCAACGGCTATCGTCACGACCAGCTGGCCGCCGGCCGCCACCGAGGAGGAGGAGAACGACCTGGTGGCCGATGCAGTCTGCGGGGGCGACGAGACGGTCACCGAGGAAGGGCCGCCGATATTCACTCCGGCCCCCGTCGCCGGCATAAGGGTCCCCGAAAAGCCGGACTTGAGCCCGGCCGTGGTCGGCGCCTTGAGCGTGTAGCTCACGGAGGTGTCACCCACCAGGTTGAAGGTCAGGGTCCGACCGGATGGCGTCACGGTCGGGCTGGACTCCACGAAGCTGAAGCCGTCCGGGAACGTCTCGGTCAACTGGCCGATGCCGCCGTAGCTGGCAACGGCTATCGTCACGACCAGCTGGCCGCCGGCCGCCACCGAGGAGGAGGAGAACGACCTGGTGGCCGATGCAGTCTGCGGGGGCGACGAGACGGTCACCGAGGAAGGGCCGCCGATATTCACTCCGGCCCCCGTCGCCGGCATAAGGGTCCCCGAAAAGCCGGACTTGAGCCCGGCCGTGGTCGGCGCCTTGAGCGTGTAGCTCACGGAGGTGTCACCCACCAGGTTGAAGGTCAGGGTCCGACCGGACGGCGTCACGGTCGGGCTGGACTCCACGAAGCTGAAGCCGTCCGGGAACGTCTCGGTCAACTGGCCGATGCCGCCGTAGTTGGCAACGGCTATCGTCACGACCAGCTCGCCGCCGACCTCCACCGAGGAGAACGACCTGGTGGCCGACGCAGTCTGTTGTGCATCCGCCGAGTGCGGTCCCGCGAGTAAGCCCACGGTAACGGCTGTCAACACCAAGACTAATGCTCTTAGCAACAAAGGTCACTCCTCCTCTTACTGGCTCTGCCTGTTCTTGCAATCAAAGTACAGGCCGACTACTTTCCTCGCATCTTCGAGGCTGAGTCTTGAGCCTTTTGGTCGCTCAAAGTAGTCCCCCACCGCTGTGCGTGCTTCGGCCAATTGTATGCACCCGTCGGTGTTGTCGTCGTACCTTGTCAGCAAGGGCTGGGTCTCGTCCACGTCGGTCACCATGATGGTGACGGTCACATCGACGCTGCCGCCATTCCCGTCCGACGCCGTAACGGTCACGGTGTAGGTGCTCTTCGTCTCGTAGTCCAGCGCCGACTTGGTCATCAGCTGGCCGGTCGCTGGGTCGATGTCGAAGTCCGCCATGTTGGCGCCGCCCAACGTGTAGGTCAGGGTGTCGCCGTCCGCATCGGTAGCGGTCACCGGTTGGCCGATGTTCTCATCCGCTGCCGTGTTTTCGGCAACGCTTCGCGCGCCAGTCTCGCTAGGCGGGAATGCCGGAGCGACATTAGGGCCGTTTTCGTCCACGTCGGTGACAGTGATGGTGACGTCCTTAGCGGCACTCGCCCCGCTTGGGTCTGTTGCCGTGACGGTGACCGAGTAGCTGGCCTTCGTCTCGTAGTCCAGGGCCGCCTTGGTCATCAGCTGACCCGTGGCTGCGTCTATGTCGAAGGACGCCGCGTCGGTCCCGCCCAGGGCGTAGGTCAGGGTGTCGCCGTTAGCGTCGGTTGCCGCCACCGGGTTGCCGATGTCCTCACCCGCCGCCGTGTTCTCCTCCACCGGTATGGTGATCATGGCGGAAGCGAACTCGGGGGCAACGTTTGCGACGGGGGCCCTCATGATCACTGGGTCTTCATCGACGTTAGTGACCTTGATAATGACGTTGACGGTGTCAGAGAGGCCGGAGGGGTCGGTCGCCGTGACCGTCACCATGTAGGTGTCCTTGACCTCCTTGTTCAGCGCCACTTTGGTCATCAACTGGCCGGTGCCCCGGTCTATGCCGAAGGAAGCCATGTCCGTGCCGCCCAGCGTGTAGGTCAGGGTGTCATCGTTCGGGTCACCGGCTGTCACCTCACCGTCGATGGGTTGATCGGCGTTTGTGTTCTCATCCACCGTTCTTACCTTGTCCGTCTGGTCTCCGTCGGTCTCCAAGTCCTGGTCGGGGAACGCCGGCGCCTTGTTGGTGTCGTCTTCCTCCACCGGCTGATCCGAGTCCGTTAGTACGGACATGGCGGTGTCGGGACCCTGGGGGTCGGTGTAGCTCGCCGTCGCCCGCAGGCACTTGCCTACGTCAGTTGCCTTGGGAGCGTAGGTCCCCGAGATGCCCCCTTCCAGGTCATCGGTCTTGTCGTCAGCGAAGAGGACGTCGGCGCAGGTCTCATTTCCGTTGGTGGCCTTACCTGCCCACTTCCAGGTGACGCCGCTTGTTGCGCCGTCAAGGTCGTCAAGAGTGGTCATCACCCCAATCCCGACCCGGGGTTGGAGCGTAGACAGGGTGACCGTCCCCGCTTCCTGCTCGTTGATGACGGTGACGGTGACGGCCTTCGTGTCCGTCTGCCCGTCGCTGTCCGTGGCCGTCACGGTGATGTTGTAGACGTTGTCCCCGCCCGCGTCCGCCGCCATCTCGAAGTTGGGCACGGCCGTGAACGTGAGTTCGTATGTGCCGTCGTCGAGTGTGCCGTCGGCTTCGCCGGTGTCGGTGAGGTTGAAGTCGGAGGCGTCGGTGCCCGACAGCGTCAGGGTCGGACTTGAATCGTCCTCATCGTCCTCCGCCATGTAGGTGCCCACCGCGGTGGCGATGGGGGTGTTCTCCGGATGCCTGAATGAGTCCATCCCGGTCAGCTCCGGGTCTTCGTCCACGTTGGTGACGTTGATGGTCACCTCGATGATGTCTGAGTCATCATCGCCGTGCCCTGGGCCGGTGGCCGTGACCTCAACGGCGTAGGACCGGTTGGCCTCGTAGTCCAGCATGGTCTCGGCGCCCGCCATGATCTGTCCCGTGGCCTGGTTGATGTCGAAGGACGCCGAATTCGCGCCGCCGCTTATGGTGTAGGTCAGCACGTCGCCCTGGGCGTCGAAGGCCGCAACGGGCGCTCCCACATCCGTGCCCGCAACTGAGTTCTCCACCACCTCCCTGGTGGTGACGTCTATTCCGTCATCGTCGGCGTTCCTGAACATGGGAACGGTGTTCGTGCTCCGCTTCGCCAGCACCTTCTCGTCCGAGACGGCCATCTCGGACTTGCCGCCGCCCTGGGGGTCGGTGTAGGTCACCGTGGCCCGCAGGTAGTTGTTTAGGTCGGCAGGCTTCGGCGTGTACATTGCATCCGTTTCTCCGTCGATGACGGCCCAGCCCGACGACGACGACCGGCTCGTGGACTTTTCCCACTTCCAGGTCGGGGCGGATGTTAAGCCGTCAATGTCGGTAAGCTCGGTGAACATCGCAACCCCGTCCACCGGCTGCCGGTTCAACAGGGTCAGCCTCCCGTCTTCGTCCACGTTGGTGACCTCGACGGTGACAGCCTCTATGTCGGTGCCCCCGCTGCTGTCGGTGGCCACCACGATCACCTCGTAGGTATTGGCCGTCTCGTCCGTCGCTCCTCCCTTCGCATCCTCGTAGTCGGGCGATTCCATGAAGCTCAGGACACCGTCGGGTATCGTGAAGTAAGTGACGTCTTCACCATCCAAGGTCCAGGTAATGGCTTTCCCTGCCTTGTCGTCCTCATCATCCGATGCAGTGTAGGTCTCCACGGCGTCGGTCCGGTTCTCCGCGTAACGTACTGTAGTAAGCCCTCCTGTGATCATCGGGTCTTCAGGAACGTTGGTGACCCTGATAATGACGTTGACGGTGTCAGAGAGGCCGGAGGGGTCGGTCGCCGTGACCGTCACCATGTAGGTGTCCTTGACCTCCTTGTTCAGCGCCACTTTGGTCATCAACTGGCCGGTGCCCCGGTCTATGCCGAAGGACGCCTTGTCCGCGCCGCCCAAGGTGTAGGTCAGCTTGTCCATGTTCGGGTCATCGGCTTTCACCACAGCGCCGATGCCTTCATCGGCGTTTGTGTTCTCATCCACCGTTCTTACCTTGTCCGTCTGGTCCCCGTCGGTCTCCAAGTCCTGGTCGGGGAACGCCGGCGCCTTGTTGGTGTCGTCTTCCTCCACCGGCTTATCCGAGTCCGTTAGTACGGACATGGCGGTGCCGGGACCCTGGGGGTCGGTGTAGCTCGCCGTCGCCCGCAGGCACTTGTCTACGTCAGCTACCTTGGGAGCGTAGGTCCCCGAGATGCCCCCTTCCAGGTCATCATCGGTGTTCTCGGGGGTGAAGCCACTGACGGTGGCGCAGTCTGCGGCCTCCTCAGCTTCCCACGCCCAGGTAACACCGGTCGCCGCCCCGTCAATGTCGGTAAGAGTGGCCATCACCCCAATCCCGACCCGAGGCTGTAGCGTGCTCAGGGTGACCGTCCCCGGTTCATTCATGTTGGTGACGGTGACGGTGACGGCTTTCATGTCCGTCTGCCCGTCACTGTCCGTGGCCGTCACCGTGATGTTGTAGACGTTGTCCCCGCCCGCGTCCGCCGCCATCTCGAAGTTGGGCACGGCCGTGAACGTGAGTTCGTATGTGCCGTCGTCGAGTGTGCCGTCGGCTTCGCCGGTGTCGGTGAGGTTGAAGTCGGAGGCGTCGGTGCCCGACAGCGTCAGGGTCGGACTTGAATCGTCCTCATCGTCCTCCGCCATGTAGGTGCCCACCGCGGTGGCGATGGGGGTGTTCTCCGGATGCCTGAATGAGTCCATCCCGGTCAGCTCCGGGTCTTCGTCCACGTTGGTGACGTTGATGGTCACCTCGATGATGTCTGAGTCATCATCGCCGTGCCCTGGGCCGGTGGCCGTGACCTCAACGGCGTAGGACCGGTTGGCCTCGTAGTCCAGCATGGTCTCGGCGCCCGCCATGATCTGTCCCGTGGCCTGGTTGATGTCGAAGGACGCCGAATCCGCGCCGCCGCTTATGGTGTAGGTCAGCACGTCGCCCTCGGCGTCATGGGCCGCAACGGGGTCTCCCACGTCCGTGCCCGCAACTGAGTTCTCCACCACCTCCCTGGTGGTGACGTCTATTCCGTCATCGTCGGCGTTCCTGAACACGGGAGGGGTGTTCGTGCTCCGCTTCGCCAGCACCTTCTCGTCCGAGACGGCCGTCTCGGACTTGCCTTTGCCCTGGGGGTCGGCGTACATCACCGTGGCCCGCAGGTAGCTGCCTATGTCGGCAGGCGCCGGGGTGTACATGGTATCCGTGGCGCTGTCGATGACGGCCCAGCCCGACGACCGGCTCGTGGACTTTTCCCACTTCCAGGTCTGGTCAGTCAGATCGGACAGATCATCCACGATACTATCGATGTCGGTAAGCTCGGTGAACATCGCAACCCCGTCCACCGGCTGCCGGTTCAACAGGGTCAGCGTCCCGTCCTCGTCCACGTTGGTGACTTCGACGGTGACGTCCACTGTGTCTTTGCCGGCGGTGGTGCTTTCCACTGCGTCGTAGCTGCTGTCGGTGGCCACCACGGTCACGGAATATGTGGGCGAAGCGCCACTCGTGCCGCCGCCGGTCGATGCCTCGTAGTTGGGCGTCTTCGCAAACGTGAGCACGCCAGCTTGGCTGATCTCGAGGTCTCCGGCGTCGACACCCTCCAAGGACCACGTGATGGCAGTCCCCTCAGGGTCAGTCGCCGTGAACGTCGCTACCGCACCGGTGCCGTTCTCGGGATATTTGATGGGATCAGCGTCTTGGGCCTGGACAAGTCCGCTGGTCAGGGCTATGAGCAAAGCGCAGGCCCACACCACGACTCCTAGCTGCACGCCTCTCAATGCACTTAGATGCTTCATCTGATCAATGCCTCCCTCTTTGCCTATATGTGTAGCTGTCATCTTCGCCCCGCTCGAGATACAAGGTCGTTGTGTCCTAAGCCTCTGAGCAGCATGGGTGCTGTTCACCGGCCATCCCCGTAGAATCTGTCTGGGCGCCGCCGTCGGCTCACCGCGAAACCGCTTGATGCGATCAAAGTCCATTCCCAGCTACCCCTACACCGGATCTTGCATAACAGCGTGTATAAATGCAGTTATACGCCCTGTAGCCAGATCGAAATGAAAGCGTCGAGGACACAAATGGCACAGGGCACGCCGAATCTCGCAGAATACATCCCCGCCGGTTTGCTCGAACAGAGCCCGGTCAGAGGCGGCGGGAGCGACGGGAAACAGGCTTGTGTCCTTCTATCAGGACCTCAGGCCAAGATAAGCAGGCTCTCGGACTTCGAGGACCTCGACGAGGCTTCCCGGGCCGGGCCGGTCAACCTGCACAGCCCCCCTCGACGTGCCGACGACTTGGCGGAAGCCGATAGAGGGAACCTGAACGCGATCCTTGACCACGAGATCGCCCCCAATACCATGAAGAACTACCGCGTCCAGTGGAGCAACTTCATCATGTGGGCAGTCGGGAAGGGCATCCGGGCGCTCCCGGCAGACCCGGTGCAGGTGGCCGCGTATCTGGCCGAGCGGATGGAGGAGCAGGGCCACAAGCCCGCAACGCTGCGGGCTGTAGCGGCGGCCATAGCGTTTGTACACAAGGCCGCCGGAGTCTATGACCCCTGCGCCAGCCCGGAGGTGAAGAGGACGCTCAGGAGCGCGACCCGCAAGGCCGGCAGGGGCCAGAAGCAAGCGGAGGCCCTGACAGCCGAGGCGCTGACCGCCATCCGGTCGACCGCCTGCAACCCCCGGCGCGGACGCGGCGGCAGTTTCGAAAGCATGGAGACCGCAAGATGCAGGGGGAACTTGGACGTGGCGTTGATCAGCCTAATGCGCGACGCCATGCTCAGGGTATCCGAGGCCGCCGCTCTGACCTGGGGAGACATAGTCGCCGAGGTCGACGGGACGGGACGGCTTCTCATCCGGCGCTCCAAGACGGACGCGGAGGGGAGGGAGCCGTCGCCTTCCTGTCCGCCCCCACGATGGCGGCGCTCAAGTTGATATGCCGTGCGCAGGTCGATACGGACAGCGTGTTCGCGCTGCGTCCCAACCAGATCTCCCGGCGCATCAAGCAGGCTGCCCAAGCGGCTGGACTTGGGGACGGCTTCAGCGGCCACTCGCCGAGGGTGGGCATGGCGCGGGACCTGGCCAGGGCCGGCATCGAGCTGCCCAGTCTGATGAACGCCGGACGCTGGCGCACTCCCACGATGCCCGCTCACTACACCCGCAATGAAACGGCCGGCAGGGGAGCGGTGGCTCAGTTCCACGGATACAGCCGCCGCGCGGCATGAACGGGGCACCAAAACTTAGGGAAATGATTTGTGATGAACCCAAATCCCCCACCTCCGTCATTCCCGCGAAGAGCCTGCCCCCGAGCAGTCGGGGGCGGGAACCCATCCCCGGCAAGGTGCACAGCCATAGCCTCAGAGGCAGTCCGTCACGCCATCCGTCCAAATTAGGTGGTGGATCTGGGATGAAGCTATTGACTTAATTCGGAGGGCGTGATAATTTTCGCTAGTAGGAATTCCAGCCAGCACACTCGGTGGGCATTGAGGAGACGGCTAAAGCGTGTATGACTGCATTTATACACGCTTTAGGTCTTACGGCTGAGGTTGCTGGCCGGAATGTAGCGTTCTCTATTTCCCCTTTCCTCCTCAGTGACGGCTTGGCTATGTGTACGCCGTCTCTTCTATAGTGTTACGCTTCTTGGGGCCCTGGACGGATGCAGACGACCCGTTCATGCCGTTGCTCGCAGCCACTTCCGGGAATCGCCTTCCTCCTGAAGTGATTACGATTTTCGTCTCCAATACGTAGTGTAACGATTTAGGCCCCTCGAGTGTATTAAAGGGGCTCCGCCCGCGAAGAGGATGGGTTGCCACACCGATGCGAGGACTCAGGTAGGCTGGCGCCGCGTTTAGCAGAGCGGAGACGACCCCGGCCTCACCCAGGTGCAATCCTACCGTTCTGTATGTCAACCTATTCCCGCCCAAAGTGCAGAGGGTCTCCCTCACACGAACGGGGCCGCCCCGGGGCGGGTTCAGGTGGCCATCTCGAATGGCCGTCCGAGGAGTCGCAGAGGAGGGTCACGAGAATCGTAAGCGACAGGCAGGCGTTGGCGGACCGCATTGGCGGATTTCGCGGGTTGAGACGGCCGGATGGGACTGCTGCGCTCCCATGAGCCCTAGCCGGATGGACAGATGGCCCCGCCGGTAACGCAAAAAGGCGTCACATACGGGCGAGCAGGGTGGAGGATACCAACCGAAACTCGGTGTCCTCCACCGTTGTATGGCGGTCTAGCGTCCCACCCCGACCGGCTGCGCCTCCCGCTCCCGCTCCAATGCCCACTCGAACATCGACAGTGTTTCGGCCTGCGGCTTGCGCTTGCGGCCCTTCGGTTTCACCGGCTCGGCCATGAGCTCCGCCCGCCGCAGCTACATCGACATACCCGTCTACCTCAAGGGACGCGACGGGGAGGGCGACGGCATCGGACGCCGGCAGTGCACCGACGGCTACAAGATACGACCCATACGCAGGAGGATGCGGGAGATGCTGGGACTGCGGCCGAGGCAGCGCGTCCCCGCCGGAACGGCCGTCGAGCTTTGGCTCGGCATCTCCACGGACGAGGCCATACGCATGAAGGACTCCCGCGACAGGTGAATAGCGAATCGCTACCCGCTCATCGAGGCGGGCATGTCCCGCAGCGACTGCCTGAACTGGTGGAAGGAGCGCTACGACAGGTCGCTGGAGCGGTCTGCCTGCGTCGCCTGCCCCTTCCAGTCACGCCAGCGGTGGGTGGAGACCAAGCGCAGAGCCTGCCCCCGACCTGATCGGGGGTGGCCGGAGCTGTTCGCCGAGGCCGTGGAGATCGATGTCAGGATGAGGAGCGGGCTGGCCTTACGAAAGACGCCGTACCTGCACATGTTGCGGATGCCCCTGGCCGAGGCCGTCGCTCTCGATGAGGTGGGCCTGGGAGACGAGGGGCAGCGAGACGGCTTCGGCAACGAGTGCGAGGGGCACTGTGGCGTCTGAGCGAATTGGATTGACCAGAGAACGGCGGGAGGCGTATCTTAAAGTTGTCAGGACGCTTCCCCGACTGACAAAAAGAGGAGGGTGCAATGGCTCACCGAGACTACGGACCCGGGGAGATAACGGCCTTGGGAGAGTCCATCTACAAGGAACAGGTCCAGGCTCGAATCGGCCCGGTGGAAAAGGGTACGTTCGTGGTCATCGACGTTGAGAGCGGCGAATATGAGATCGACGCTAGAGACGCGGCGGCCACCAGGCGACTGATCGAACGAAAGCCGGACGCCGTGACATACGGAGTGCGCGTCGGACATCGCGCCGCATACAGGCACGTCGGCGGCTTCCGGTTGCCCGAACGCCGTGATTAGGGGAAGGGTAAGCGGCAATCAACAGGCCCTGATCGCCGTGGACATACTGGACGGCGAAGGCCGTCCCCAGTCCGTGGAGGTGGTCATCGACACCGGGTTCACGGGCTACCTGACCTTGCCTCCGCAATCCATCAGCCAGCTGGGGTTGCCGTCCGTAGGCCAACGGACCTTTGAGTTGGCCAACGGCGAGCTCTTCGACTTCCAGGTCTACCTTGGGTCGGTGTCCTGGCACGGCCGTCCAAGCGACGTCCTGGTGCTGCAATCGGACAGCGATCCGCTGCTGGGCATGGCCCTGCTCTGGGGTAGCCGGGTCACCTTGGATGCGTTGAGCGATGGGGAGGTTGCGATTGAGGCGCTGTCGCCCGAACGTCCAACTCAAGGAGCCTGATGGAAATACCGCTCCACAACATTCGATGTGGTAGCTGCCATGACGTCACAAAGCCCCCGGTTATGACTCGCTTCAATGCGCCGGGTGAAAGCCCAATCTACACAGTCGGATGCCCCAACGCCTGCGCGGAACCCTTCCGCCGTGAAATCGACATACCGCCCCGTCAATTCACGACAGCTTTCGAGCGTCTCCTTGGACAGCCGCACATGGGCCAGCTAGCCGCCGATGACCCTCGCAACCTCTTCTACGTCCCCCAGCAAGCCGGAGGGGATGAATGACCCACTACCGAATACGGAGCGCCCCCCTACGGGTATCGTACCGGAGACGACGGCAAGCCGGAGATATGCGAGCCGGAGGCCGAGGTCGTTCGGCGCATCTTCCACATGTACGTTCACGAGGGTCTGGGTGGGACGGCCATCTGCGATCAGATGACCAGGGACGACGCCCCTCTGAGAAATCCCGGCTCCCGCTGGCACAAGGCATATATCAATGACATCCTCCGCAGGGAGGTCTACAAGGGCACCTGGCACTACGGCAAAGCCCGCTGGGTCGTGACGGAGGCCGGGGAGAGAATCTACCCGCAACCGGAGGATAGGTGGATCGAGGTGCCGTTCCCGCCCCTGGTGGACGAGGAGACCTGGGACCGCGCTCAGGCCATCAAGAAACAGCGCACGGTACGGTCCAAGCGCAATACCAAGATATTCTACCTGCTCCAGCACCTCGTCAGCTGCGCCGAGTGTGGGCTGATGTTCGCCTGCCGCTCCTCCACCCACACCTACTTCAGACGAAAGGGCAAGGTCCGCAAGCAGGCCAGGGTCACCCCGCAGCGGCACTACCACTGCTACGGGATGCTCAGAGAGGACATGGACTGCCGGAAGCCCGCGATGATCAGGGCCGAACAGCTGGAGAAGCTGGTGTGGAACCAGGTCAAGGAGATGGTCCATAACCCCGAGCTCATAGCGGCGGGCATCGAGTCCCTCGACGCCCACGATGACAGCGGCGTCGCCGACCAGATCGCCAGCGCGGAGCGCGACCTCCAAAAGGTCCAGGTCGAGGAGGAGAGGGCCATCCGATTGTACGTGTCGGGCAAGATCACCGAGGACCAGCTCGACCAGCAGCGGCGGTTCATCACCGAGCGACTGGAAGCCGCGCGCGCAACGCTGAACGACCTCCGCGCCAGGGAGTCGATGGCGTTGGAGAAGCGCCTGCTCATGGAGAATCTGGTTGAATGGGCCGGGAGGTTCGGCCACGGTCTGGACGACCTGCCCAAAGAGAAGCGACGGGATGTTCTGCGTCTGCTCGTCGATCAGGTCCTCATTGACCACGACAACAAAGTCAGCATCACCCTCGGCATCCCTACTGAAGACCTCACGTCGTTTGAGGAAGTGGAATCACGACCCCTATGCCTCAGGATAGCCGGATAGCGGGATTGGACGCTGAGGAGATGGACATCCCTAGGCCAGTTCTGTCAACGGTAAACCGTGGTGGGCTGGACTTGACGAAATCAAGAACCGACGCCGATTCCGACGTCACCCCGTCGCTCGGCATGGGGACCGTGTACGTCAGCGTCGCCTCGTCTCCCACCACCTCGATGCCCTCCACGAAGTTGCGGATGAGCGCCTTCTGCTCGGGGATCGTCCCGTCCTTCAGGAAGTCCCTGAAGTCCGCCACGTACCGCGCTATCTCCTCGGTGTTGGGCAGCTCCACCCTGCGCTGCTCAAGGTGGGTCTCGGCGTCCTCTCTTGCAGCCTCTAGCTGCTCCTCACGGTGCCTCAGAGACATGATGCGGGGCGACAGCACCTCCAGGGTCAACTCGCTCGTCTCAATGGCCTCGTAGAGCTTCTCAAGACGCTTCCGCACGTCGGATAGCTCCGCCTCGACGACCTCCAGCCTGCCGGACAGCTCACCGGCCATGGCGTCGATCTCCTCGGCCACCAGCGTCACCAAGGCCACGATGGTCTCCTCGTTCAGAATCCGCTCCCTGATCTTCTCCACCACGAACGTCTCCAGCCTGGGAGCGTTCAGGTAGCGGGCGCTGCACGTTCCCGCTCCCTCCCTGAACAGGGTGCCGCAGATGTAGTAGGCGAACTGGCCGCTCTTGGCTCCCTGGGCCGAGTAGGGCTTGCCGCACACCCCGCACTTCAGCAGCCCGCTCAGCAGGAACCTGCTCCCCACCCTCGCGGGCCTCCGCACCTTCGGCGCACGGTCCCGCATCGCCTGCTGCACGTCGTCGAACAACTCCCTCGACACCAGCGCCGGCCACGCTCCTTCCACCCTTACAGGGTCCTGGGTCTTCTCCCCCTTGCTGGTTTTGCCCCAGACGGCGGCACCGGTGTATGCCTCGTTCCTCAGCACGTAGTGGAGCGTTCCCTTGTACCAGCGTTTGCCCCGGTTGGTGATGCCCCGGTCGTTCAGCTCCTTGCATATCTCCTTGAGGCCGCTGCCCCGCAGCGACTTCTCGAATAGCTCCCTCACCACGGGGGCCGTGGCCGGGTCAACCTCCAGCGTGGGACGCTCCTTCACCCCGTCGCTGACCTTGACTCGCTTGTAGCCGAAGGGAGCGTTGGAGCCGAGGAAGAAGCCCCGTGAGGCGGCCTCCCGCATACCCCTGGTTACGTCCTCGGCAAGACTCTCGCTGTAGAATTCGTCCACGCTCTCGATGATCCCCTCAAGCAGCCTGCCGGTGGCGTTGTCCTCCGCCTGCTCGGTGATGGACACCACGCGGATGCCCTTGCGCCGCAGCTGGGACTTGAAGGCCACGGCGTGCTCGCGCTTGCGGGTGAAGCGGCTGAATTTCCATACGAGAATCACGTCGAAGGGGGCCTTGGGCTTGCTGCCCTCCTCGATCATCTCCCGAAACTGGGGCCGGTTGGCGATGCGGCCGCTCTCGGCCTCGTCGATGTACTCGCGGGCCACGGAGTAGCCGTTGGCCTTCGCGTAGTCTTTGAGCGCCCGCAGCTGTGCGGACACGGACAGGTCAACGTCCTGCCGGTCGCTGGACACCCTGGCGTAGAGCGCCGCCGGTGTGAGTGGCTGTAGGTGCTTCTTCATAATGTCCTCCTCAATGAATCCATTCAATCGACTTCTGCTTGGCTGTCCACCAACTCGATGCGGTCGCCGTAGCGCCGAAAGTCTGCGGTGTTGAACGTCAGCAGCCTGCGCTCTCCATGCGCCAGCATGGTCGCCACGATGTTGGCGTCGTGAATCTGCCGGCCCCCTGCGGGAATCTCTCGGCACAGCGCCACCAGGAACTCGGTCACCACGGGACCGTCCTCAAGTATCTCGAAGTTGCCGATAAGCCTGCTCACGTCATCGAGGGCATCCTCGCGGGTGATAGCCACCGGCCAGGTCTGCGGGCGAGTGACCACGGCCAGGTACTCGCGTATCACCTGACGACTGATCCTCAGCGGTTCAGGGTCTCGAAAAGCGTGTTCCAAGCTCGCCCTGGCCGCATCGTGGTCCGGCGCGCCGGGGACGCGGGAATTCACCAGCACGTTGGTGTCTATGAACATGGCGGGACTACACCCTCTCCTCGTAGAGGTCCTCTCGCCTGAGACTCAAGCCTTCCGGCCACACCGCCGTGGGGTGGACGGGCCATGCCTCGTCGAGGGGAAGCCTGGGTATGGGCTTGGAGTGCGTCCGCCGGAACAGCAGCGTCTCGGCGTCCATGTCAACCTCCGCCGTCTCCCACCCGGCGACGCTCCAGGCAAGGGCGTGGCTGTGTCCGTTCCCGCCTCTCTGATTTCCCCACCAGGGCCGGTGCAGCCGTGCGGACGGAGGCAGCTCGAATCCAATGACCGCCTCGACCTCGTTGAAGGAGGTCCTCCACTCTGAGGTCTGAAGGCTGCCCAGGTACGAGTACAGTCTCTGGTACTTGCCCCGGATTACCATATCTCGGTACTTGTCTTTCTGGTCTACGGCCATCTCGTGTCTCCTTCGTCTAGGCTCGCCTGGGTGGAAGTTGAGCATCCGTCTAGGCTCGCCTGGGTGGAAGTTGAGCATCTTGCTACATTGTAGTGAGTTAGTGACTCTAGCGCAAGCCCCCGCAGTGAAAATGGGCCAAACAGGGCTTGCCCACAGACCCCCCTCGGAAGGCGCGAGATCGGCGGGGACCCTGGCGGTGTTCTACCCGTGTACAGGAAAAGGCAAGGGACGGCAAGTTGCAGGTCGGTCGTTTCCGTAGCTGAAATCGGGGTGAACGGGGCAGTCTGCTACGTTGGAGCGAGCAATTTGATTCCGGTACTCGTTCCACCCCTACCGGACAGTCGCAGCTTTGGAAATTGCATTTGTGCAATCGGAGATATGGGGCCGAAGTGGACAGCGCCAGCTTTGGAAGTTGCACTTTGTCCATCGGCGGTGTCGGGACGGCGAGCATGTGCGCCGAAGGCCGGAATCCGGGCCGGTCAGCCCCCGCCCTCGTCCTCCGCTGTCGGCCTGGGCGAAGTCGCGGACCGGGACGCCTGACGATGCAGTCGTCGATGGTCCGGGCAAAGGGGTGCGCAGCGTCCCCCATGAGGGGGCGCAGACGGGAGCCCCTTGCAAGCTCCGCCGAAACGGAGAGCGTCCGCACAGTGCGGGGGGTGTACAGGAGTTGCAGTTCCGCAACAGAGCGGACGGAGTCGTGATTTCGTAGCTGGAACAGGGGTAAATCGCTCCTCTACAGAACGTGAACAGGAAACACTTGGTCGAAACACGGCGTTCCGGACGGCAATGACATCGCCAAACGGGGGAATGACATCGACAGGCCCGTGGGAGCGGCGTCCCAATGACATTAGGCCCCGGAAAAGGCGATTGAAGCGGGGGTGCATGACGCGCCCCAAAACGTGGCAGGAGACCGGGGTGACGGTCCGGCGCCGCCGGACCGTCACCTGGACGGGATACCCAGGACGTATGCCCCGGCGGTCCCCGCTCCGCAGCCGGTCGGGATGCGGCGTACATCCCCTGTGAGGTATATCAAGTGATGCACCTTCCAGGCTCCGCCGAAATGGAGGGGTGTGGATCATGTGGAGGGGGTGTACACGAAACGGCGCTCCCAGTCCATCGGAAGGGGTGCTGACGCAGCGCTGGCCGAGGCCGCGGCACGGTGACCCGTCAGGCGCATGGCGGGTCCGGGGGGTAGGTCGCTCGGAGTCCCGATGCCGGTCGAGCCTGGGTCCGGGTTCTGCAACGAATTGTCACGATTCGACCTGTTGGGGGCTGACACGGTGAGTGGGGGAATGCCCTTTTGTCCCCCTATAGGAAGTCGTAGGGACGGACTGGGGACGGGATGGAACATGCGCCAGTGGCAAGGATGCCGTTGAGTGCGAGGGCTGCGGGCAAGGCTGTTGTAGGTAGCAGCCGTAGCTGAGGGGCGAGGGGGGACGGGAGATGCGCCGGGCCTTCCCTGACGTGTCAGTTCTGCAACGGATTGTACTCGTGAGGGCGTAAGGGGGGCATGAGGGTTGCAAGTTGCAATCGAGGGGTCCCAGCATGGCTGCTGGGACAGCCCCTACAGGAAGTGGTCGGGTCGGCTGGGGTGGACAAGTTGTCATTCTGCAATCGGGTACAACTCGGACAGCGGGCGCCTGTCGAGGGAGTGCGGGGGCGGTAGTATCCATGCGTCGTCCAGGACGCCCCGCTTCACAAGAGTCTTTGCGTTGGACGTGATGATGGGGACGCCCTTCACCGTGTCGGCGACGTCCAGGAAGGCGTTCTCGCTGCCGGGGGACTCGAAGACGAAGAGCACGTTGGGCAGGCGGCCTTCGTGGTCTCGCTTCGCCCAGCCGCTCTGGAAGTACCGGCGGTAGGACTTCAGGCGGGCACGGGCGCGCTTCGGCGTCGTGGCCCGGCGCTCGAACTCCAGCAGGAAGGGACGCCACCGGCCCTGGTACTCCAGGGTGAAGGAGGCGTCGGGGTGTATGACGTAGGTGGTCCAGTCGTAGCGGTAGCCGATGCTGGAGCGGGAAGTGGGCAGCAGGTCCCACAGGTCGTGGTCCGGGGAGCGGGCGACCTCTGCGGACAGGGCGGCGGCGAAGTCGACAACGCCGGCGTGGTGGCGCAGCTGGGAGGCCAGGGCGCGCAGGGCCGTCCCTGTGTAAACGTCGGGGTTCGAGTGTGAAGGCTCGGGGCTCCACCGGTCGAGGGTCAGTCCCACGGCCGCGCGGTCCCTGCGGGCCAAGTACGTCAGCCCCTCGTCGGTGAGCATGCACAGGGGCTCGTCAGCTCGCACCAGGCCGTGTTGTCGGAGGGAACGGAGCACCTGGTTGACCCGGCGCAGGGTGACGCCGCCCATCAGTCCTGCGAGCTGCTCATGGGTGCACAGGGGCCAGGCGGCCAGCAGGTCGAGGGCGTCCTTCTCGGCGCCGGCCAGCTGCACCGAGAGGGCGGGTTTGAGTTGCTGCGACGGCTCCGGCATGGAGGCGCGCACGCCGGGGGGATAGAGGGAGTCAGGGTCGGGCTCCGGGTCGTCGCGTCGCAACGAGTGGGACGACTCCAGCAGGCGCTCCATCCATGCCAGGATGCCCGCCAGGGATGCGTCGGCGTCGATACGCACGGGCGGGTCCTCGCCCAGGCCGCTGCCGCACTGCTGCCAGACGACTCCCGTGTGGTCTCCGGCCAGGAGCTCCCCCTCCGTCGCAACGAAGGTCCTGCGGTGCTCCGACGGGTCTCCCAGGGAGCGGATGGCCCTGCGGGTGGCCTGGTCCGCGTGGGCCAGGACGAGGGTGAGGAAGGGCCTTTCACGGCTGGAGAGCCGCTCGATGCTCCTGAGGCGGTAGCGGAGGTTGGACGTGGGCAGGGCCGGTCCCTGGCGAACCACGCCGAGGGTTCTGCCCACGGACAGGGTGAGCAGCATGTCGTAGGGGCCGTTGCGGTAGTGGTCCACGCGCACCGGGTCGTTGTGGGGGTCGGCGTCGGCGGCCATGGCGGCGACGCGGTGGAGCACGGCCACGGCGTCCAGCCGCTCGGCCAGCAGCCGGAACCACTGCTTGGACACCGGGTACTCGCTGAGGAAGCGCTCGGTCCCGTGCTCGATCGTCCCTCCGGCGACGATGCCCCGCTCCGTGGGGAAGTGCCGCCGCTGCGGGCGGGAACACAGGACGCTCAGGTGGTGGGGCACGGAGTCCACCAGGCCTCGCTTGGCGAGTCTGTCAAGGCGCTCCTTCATCGTTGAGGGGGGGATGCGGCCGAAGCGGGACAGCTCCTCCGCGGTGGCCAGGGGCGTGGCGCACAGCAGCAGGAGGGTATCCTCAAGACCTTGGCGCAGGGGGCGTGGCAGGGCGGTTGACTCGGCGACCGGGCCGCCGCCCCTGAGCCGCCGCCCGGCTCGCGCTTGGAGTATCAACCGCTCCCTGGCGTCGTCCAGCGCCCGTGCGCTGCCGCCCACGCGCTCCAACACCGCACGGGGTACGGCGCGCCCAGTGTGGCCTCGATTGAGGAAGCGCCACAGGGTGTGGCGGGACACGCCGAGGGCGTCGGCCGCCTTGGGCCTCCCATGCAGCACCGCGTAGGCGCGCACGTAGGAACGGACCGCCCTCTCAAGGTCCGTTCCTGCCTGTGCTGCGCCGTTCGGCGTTCCAGTTCGTGGGTCCGTGGCTGCCAATCAACCGCTCCCGTCGCAAAATGTCCCAACGTCCCATCTTGAACGGGAAACTGGTCGAATGTAACGCCTTGCAAGCCATTGTGGAGGAGGCGGTTTTGTGGTAGGGCGAGGACTGCTAATACGACGCCTTGGGCCAGCGCAAGAGCCGGGAAGATTGAGAATGCGACGCTGGCGCTGCGAGCGGCTCAACCTCGAGTCCCCCGGTCCGATGGCGTCTCCTGCGGCGCCGACGCAGCCCGGGACGCCTCCCGCCGCAGGTGGGCGCGGACGATCATGCGGGCCAGGATGCGCAGCCCGCGTTGCAGCTGCTCCCGCTGCTCGGCGGTGTACGCCGCCGCCGACCTCTCCGGCGACATGGGGGCGGACGTCGTTTTCTTTCTGTTGGCCATTCTCATCCCGCTCCTCCGTGTCGGTATCGGCGGGATTGCAGCATGATCTCTCCGTCGTTGCCGCCGGAATCCCTGCGTCTACGGACCAGTCTGCGGGCTTGAGTGAGCGAGCGTTATCCCTCGGAGGGGACTACACGCATGTAATGGGACTGGCAGCCTCTTGGTGCGCCAGCCCTTCTTTAGAGCATGACTCGGAGAGGGGCTGCCACGATGGCGGAGGGCTGGACAGGGGTTTGGATCGGCTGCAAGTTTGCAGAGCGGGTCGCTCCGAAGCTGGAACGGGACGGGAATGTCTCGCTACGGGACCAGGACGGCGAGAAGGTTGGCGAGAACGGAACGTGACACGTCGGACTGCAATCGCTTGGGGAGCGGTTTCACAGTGGGCGGGCTGTAAGGGGAAATGAGGTACATTGCATTGTGCAATCGAGGCGGTTTTGAAGGGAATTCGGGCAGGATGCGAGGGTCGGAAGCGAGCAATCTGCCGGAGGGTTGTTGACGGCCGGTGTAGGGTTTGTTGTAGTTATTGCATCGCAGCAAATTGCAGTCCTGAGGTATGGGAGACCGCGTTGGTGACGGCCAGAGACTCCCTTCTATCGGACGGCGCGGCTGTGTGGGAGTGTGGGCTTTCTGCATTGTTTCGAACTCCTGCAAAATGGTAAAATGGCCGGTGAGAAACACGTCTTGAAGGGGGAGGATATCCAGCGTCCGCTTCTCAGCCGGGCTGACGCCGAAGGCCGGCGCAGCCTGCGCCATCCGCTCGGGACGGGGCAGGGAGGCACGTTTCCGCTCCGGCGACTCGGTGTAGCGTCTTCCGCCTGGGCTGCCGTGGGAGCTGACGGCCCCCAGCGTGAAGAACCTGCTGCCGATCACCCACGAGGTGGAACACCAGAGGCGAAGGTCCCGTCTTTCGAGCGCGTCCCTGGACTCCACGGCGACGTAGCAGTCACCGAGGTTCCGGTCCTCGCAGAACCTCGTCGTCAGCCTCTCCTCCCAGACGCTGGGCACAAGGACCAGAACGGTGTCGGGATGGCGCGTGTAGTCGTACTCCGCTATGGCCCGCAGCCGGTCGTAAAGAGACCGGTGCCGCAGGGCCAGTCCCTGGCGGACCACACCGAAGTCGCGGCCGTCGTGGAGCGTGATGGTGGCGTCGAAGCGACCCCTGCGGTGGAACTCCATGAGTGACCGGAGCCCGTCGATGCCGGGGGACATCGAGGCGGCTAGTCGATAGACGGAGGCCACCGCGTCCATCCTGCGGATGAGCAGCGTCAGCCACTCCCTGGACGCGGGGTAGGCCCGCACGAAGTCCGAGGGCGTCTCGAAGCCGAGTACCTCGGTGGCCTCTCTGATGCCCTGGGCCGTAAGGTGGTATCGCTGGCTCGACGGCAGGTGGGCGGTGCCGTGATGCACCCTCCCGGCGATGCCCTCGGCCAGCAGGTCGCCCAGGGCGCGGTGGACGGTCGCGTGCGGCTCGCCGAGAATGAGCGCCAGCTCCGTCGAGTCGATGAACGGCGTCCGGCTGAGTAAGTCGAGCAGTTGTCGGTCGGAGGTCGCCATGTGTCGAGCGTAACAAAGGAAGAGCGCGGTGGCAGATGCCATATGTCACCATCGGTGTATGGGGGCATCGGTCGCTGTTTTCTTGGACCTCTTCATGGCCGAAGAGCCAGTGGGAGATGTCCCTATGATGATTCGCGCATCATGGAAAAGTGGCGCTCTACCATGCCCGTCAACAGCATAACTCCAATGGCTACAATCCACACAACAAAGGCAACACCTGTGATTCGGTGCATGATTATCGCAGAGTCCACCCATATCAGCTGCATACCAATACCAATCAGCGCCGACGCAGGCGCGATGCGCCTTATGAGACCGCCGGCTTTCCACTGCCGGTGTGCCGCGGCCAGCAGTGCTAATCCCGCCGCCCCGAATCCAAGCTTGTCGGTGACCCATCGGAGTAGGGCCACCGCTTCTGTTGAGGAGTCTACGGCGTTCAGGGCAGCCACCTCCAAAGCACCCGGGGCTGCCACCGCAAGCAGGAGGGCGCAAATGCCGGAGGCGGCCGTCGCTGCTCCCGACGCAGCCAATAGGTAGGGCACGGCGGGCGTGCCGAATCGCTCCCGTACAATCCAAGTCTTCCACAGGAACGAAGCCCCCGCTACAAGCGTTAGCCCTGAGAGTAGCCGAGCAATTGCGGCGGCGTTGTACCAGCCTTTGTTGGCCGCGATGGCGTGCATGGACTCCAGAAGCGTTGGTTGGTCGGCGTCGGCAGAGACGCGTGCATACACCATTGCAACGGTGGCCGTCGCCGTCAGAAGCAGAAACAACCCCGCCCTGCGTATAGCATAGTCCCTAGGACGGCCTGCTACGCTCTCTGCTGATTGATGTGATCTGTCCATATCGTCTGCCATCTCTCTGCACGTCTGTTCTGTATCCAGCGCTTGGGGTCAATACGTGGTTACGGCCCGGCTATTCGCATGGGCTTGCGGAAATGATCCGTCCTTAGCCCTCTCGGTCCCTTGTCGACCGTTTGTCGGCTTCCATGCCCAGACTCTCCTCTTGACGCCGAATACACGATATTGGGGCGCGTTGAGGCTCTGGTCGGGGGATAAGCAACCTACTAGGCCGGAGATGTGCTCGACAACCTCCACGGTGGCTAGATAGCTGCCGGCTATCTCCTCGTCTGATGAGGCAAAGTCCAGTTGTACTTGCGCCCGTTCTTCCCCTCCATCCAACTGGATTAACCTTCCCGACTTACGATAGGTGGTCCAGTCCCAACCCTCTCGTATCAGTGCCTCACGTTCCGCAGCTTGCATGTAGCCTTGCTCCACACCTGCCCACCCAATGTAGCAATTTCGCAGCGTGTGAGGCGAGATGTTCCGCAGCGCCAGCGTTTCGGCGCTGTCCGGGCTCACGGCACCCCAGACCCTGGCCTCAGGCAGGTCCAGGACAACTGGCGCAAAGCGGTGATACTGAAAGTGGGTCGCTTGCCATACCCGCAGCGCTCCGGCGGTTGAGTCTGCAATGCGCCTGAGATTCGCATATAAGGGGTAGCCGAAGGTCCCACAGCAGGTATCCCTGCTGCCATGTGTGCATACCAACAGTTCTCGGACGTTGGCTATGCTCTTTGCCAATGCCTCTTGCCACTTATGGGTTGGTTTTTGGTAGAGCAACGCTTCCAGCAATTCCGTGGCGTCTGCCTCCGGCACCTGAAACTCCTCTTTGCAATAGACACTGAAGGGCTCTTTGGGGCGGCTGAAGTGAAAGACTCGTTTGTAGCCGGGCGAAGAATACTCAGGGTCAGGCGCGACGTAGATGAGCGCGACGTTAAGCCCTCGAGCTTTGACTCCAGCTTCCCCGTCGTCCCGATACGTTCTCATCCTAAGGGTCTGGAAGTGATCCACTAAATCAAGAAGTGCTTGGGAAGCGGCAGGTCCATGGATGGCGAGGCGGGGCCAGGGCTTGGGGAGCTCCGCTATGATGATGCGGTCATACGTGGATGCATGTCCTACAGGGTCTTCGCCCCGGTCCCTCGTGAGGACTGCACACATCCGTTGTCCGGCGCCAATCTTCGGACCCATGGTCATTCACCCGACTTTCCGGTCGGTGTCAACGAGTGCTCGGACGTCCCAGTGAGAAGCGTCTCCGTCCCGAGGCGTCCGTCGGCGCGTTCGGTACGCAGCGCGGGGGGAAGGACCAGAGGTCTACCGCTCACCGGGTCAAGGACGATGGAGCAGTCGAGGTCGAAGATGTCGCGGACAAATGCAGGGGTAACCGTCTCCTGGGGGTGTCCCATCGCAGCGATGGCGCCGTCTTTCATGGCTACCAAGTAATCTGAGTAGCGACATGCTTGACTGAGATCATGCAGGACCATGACGATTGTTCTCCTATCTCTGAGGTTCATCTCTCTGATCAAGTCCAACACCTCGACCTGGTGGGCGATGTCCAAGAATGTTGTAGGTTCGTCCAAAAGGAGTACGGGGGCCTGCTGGGCCAGCACCATGGCGAGCCAAACGCGCTGACGCTGTCCACCCGACAGGGATTCCACCTCCCGCCATCTCAGGTCCGACACGCCGGTAGCGAGCATGGCTCGGTCCACGGCGGCCTCGTCTTCATTGCTCCACTGCCGGCGCCAGCTCTGATATGGGTAGCGTCCCAGGGCCACCAAGTCCTCCACCAGATACCCGGCTGGCGCTTCCGCCCCCTGAGCAAGAATGGAGAGCCGTTTGGCGAAGGCGCGGTGCGAGCCTGTTTCAACGGAAAGTTCGCCCAAGAAGGCCATGCCGTCCATGGGCTTCAATAGCCTGGCAAAGGCTCGCAGGAGGGTGGACTTGCCACAAGCGTTCGGTCCGACGACGGCCGTAATCTGTCCCCACGGTATAGATACGGTGGCGTTCTCTACGACCGGACGGTGGTCGTATCCAAGGGAGAGCCTCTCTGCCCGCGGCGCGGCGCCGCTGGTTCCTGGCAAGAGACCGTCGTACTGGGGGTCTGCGCCGCGAGGCACCGATACGGGCACCAGGCTCTGCGGGTGCGTCACTACGTCGCACGGAACGCCAAAGACCTGCTTCAAGCGAGCAGGGGTGAGAATGAAACGAGGAGGACCCTCGGCCAAGATTCGCCCGTCGCACATCGCAACCACGTGGTCGCTCACTTGGGCGGCGTTGTTGACGTCGTGCAGGACCAACGCGACGGTGCGGCCTTCCTCCCGGTTCAGCTTCAGGACTAGGGCTAGCACCTCCTGCTGATGCGCTATGTCCAGATAGGTTGTGGGCTCATCCAGGAGAAGGATGGGGGTCTCCTGCGCCAGGGCCATGGCGATCCAGGCCCGCTGGCGCTGCCCTCCCGACAGTTCGTCGACCGGCCGGTCCCGCAGCTCTGTCATGCCCGCCATCTCCAAGGCGTGCTCCACGGCGACATGGTCCTGCTCCGACGAAGGCTGAAAGAAGGACTGATGAGGGTAACGGCCGCGGCGAGCCAGGTCTTCGACGGTGATCGCCTCGGGGGCGGAAGGCTTTTGCGGCAGCAGCCCAAGCTGCCTGGCTACCTCTTTCGTTGATTGCCGGTGAATCGTTTCGCCGTCCAGGAGCACGACGCCCTTGCGCGGCGTCATCAACCGCGCCAGCGACCGGAGAAGCGTGCTCTTCCCACATCCGTTAGGGCCGATGATGGAGGTTACGGCCCCATCGGGAAGGCGGATTGTCAGATCGTGGACGACAGCACCCGTTGTCCCGTAGGAGAGGGTGATGGTGTCCGCATGAAGACGGGCCACAGACGTCACCTCCTATAGCCTTGTGTTCGTTCGGTAGAGAAGAAAGAGGAAATAGGGAGCGCCCACCGCCGCCGTCAGCACGCCCGCCGGCATGTTTACGGGCAACGCATGTTGCCCCACGATGTCCGCGCCCAGCACAATCAGCGCTCCTATGGCGCCGGCGAGGAGAAACACGCTGCCACTCATGGGACCGGCAACCATGCGCGCCAGGTGCGGCGACATCAAGGCTACGAATCCGATGGGTCCGGCTACCGCCACCGCAAAGGCGCTCAGGGCGCAACCGATCCCAATGAGCGCCAGCCTTGTCCGTTCCAAGGGCATGCCGACGCTGCGAGCGGTGAGGTCGCCGACGTGAAGCGTGCGAAGAGACCAGATCAGGACTACCCCCACCAACGAGAGCGCCGTCAGGGCGCCGGCCAACACGCGGACATCCCCCCAATCGCTGGAGTACACGCTGCCGGTGAGCCAGAGGATGGCGCGACTAGCGTCGTTGATCTCCGCACGAACGACCAAGAACGTGATGCAGGCCGTGAGGACGGCGTTTATGCCCACGCCTACGAGAACCAGCCGCGAGGCCGACATACGGCCTCGCCAGCTCAACAGGTACACGGCGGCAGCCGCGGCCAACGCTCCCACGAACGCGACGGGCGGCAACAGCGTCACCGATAGCCCGGTTACAATCCAGAACACGGCCGCTACGGCAGCTCCGGCGTTGATGCCAATGATGTCCGGCGAGACCAGAGGGTTCCGCACCAGCCCTTGGAAGATTGCCCCGGACATGGCCAACATGGGTCCTACCAGCATGGCCGTGAGAATGCGGGGCAGCCGCAGGTCAAGGACAATGAAGTTCGTTTCGGCAGTGCCTGACCCAACCAGAGCACCGTAGACTTCGCTCAGGGACAGAGGGAAACTGCCCAGTGTCACCGCCCAAGTCGCTAGGCTCGCCAGGAAGAACAGCGTGACGGCCAATATCCCCAGGACGCGTATGTTCACCCGGAAAGATGCTCCCGGGATGCGGACCCGGAGCAGCGGGGGGCGCTGCGGCTGCTCGGCTGTAGGAGCGATGGTCAGCATCACAGGTCTGCTACCCGGCGTTGGCGGGCTAGGAAGATGAGGAACGGCGCCCCGACAATGGCGGTGATGATTCCCACCTGCACCTCTGAGGGCCGGATCACGATGCGGCCGGCGATATCGGCTCCAAGCAACAGAAGCGGCCCTACCAACACTGCGAAGGCGAGCACCCAACGGTAGTCCGGGCCAGAGACGATCCGGACGATATGGGGCACCGCCAGACCCACGAAACCGATAGGTCCGGCGACCGCCACGGACCCGCCGGCAAGGAGCACGACCAGAAGAATAACCAAGCCGCGCATGCGGCTCGTTCGCATGCCCAGGGAACGCGCGGTGTCTTCGCCGAGGCTCAGGACGTTGAGCTGATTTCCCAGCAATACCGTGCAGATGATTCCGACCGCTAGGAATGGCAGCACCGTGTAGAACACGGCTATGTCACGGCCGGCCAGGGAACCGGCCAGCCAGAACCGCACCACGTCCAGGGCTTGTTGGTCCAGCAGCAGAAGCCCCGTGAGCCATGAGCCCAGAAGGGCGGACATAACCACGCCGGCCAGCACCAACTTTACGGGTGAGGCGCCGCCGTACCCGGCGGAGCTGATAGCATAGACCAGTGCGCTGGCGGCTATTCCCCCGGCAAAGGCAAACCATACAAACTGGAGGGGGTGCGTGAGGCCGGCGAAGAACACAGCGATGACGACGCCAAAAGCTGCCCCGCTGTTCACACCTAAAATGGATGGCGCTGCCAGGGGGTTCCGTGTGACCGCCTGCATGGCCGCACCCGCCACGGCGAGAGCGGCGCCGACGCCGAGGCCGATGACCGTACGCGGAAGCCGCAGCGAGCGTACTACGGTCTCCTCGTAAGACTCCGGAGTGAAGTTGAACAGAGCGTTCACAGTGTCGGCCGTGGAGACGCCAAAGGACCCAACACGCAGACTCATCAGCGTCACCACGGCTAAGGTGAGAGCAACGAGAACCCACGCTCCGAAGCGCGTCACACTACCGCCGCCAGCCCGCCATGGGAGGGGGCGGTCCATCAAGGATTCGCCTCGGTTGCAGGGTCACCGTCCAGGGCCGCCTCCACGCCGGCTTCTATCTCATCCAGGAAGAAGGGCAGGCTCAGCACAGTGCCAAACTGGAGGGCATCGTCCTGAGGCCCCTCGACGAACAGGACGCGCCCGTCTTTGACGGCGTCCAACTGGCTCAGAATCGGGTCTTCGGTTACGGCGGCGCGCCCTCCCTCGACCCACTGCATCTGGTGGATGACCAGCAAGTCTTGGTCCAAGAGTTTCGCCTGCTCAAGGCTGATGGAGCCCCAGTAACTGTCGCCGGCGATTTCGTCAATCTCGGCGGGGACCTGGAACCCGATGGACGTGAACACCCTGGAACGGGCATCTTCCGAAGCTACGAACGCGAATTGGCCATCTCCCCGGGGAGCTCCGACGACCACTCTCTTCCCGGCCCATTCCGGACGTCTCTCCCGGATGGCTTCGAACTGGGCTTCGACCGAGGACACCAGCCTGTCGGCAAGCTCAGCGCGTCCCAGGGCGCGGCCTATCAGCCGGGTCCGTTCGTACCACGGCATCCCATAGTTGATGTAATCCCCGGACTGGGCTATGGTGGGAGCGATCTTGGACAAGGTGTTGTACTCGTCCTCCGATATGCCGGAGTAGACCCCGCTGATCAAGTCCGGCTGGAGAGCGGCGATTTTCTCAAAGTCCAACTCCCCTCCGGGCATCTTCAGTACCTCGGGTTCAGCGTTCCCCAGCGCGGCCTGAGCCCAGGGGAACGTGGCGTAGGGCTCATCGCCGAACCAGTAGCGAACGGCGATTGGCGTGACGCCCAACGCCAAGAGGGAGTCATGTTCGTTGAAGCCAAGGGAGAGAACTCGTTGCGGAAATTCGGCGATGGTGGTGGACCCGAACTTGTGCTGGACCGTCACAGGAAAGGCGGAGTCCGCACCGGACGTTGCTGTAGTGGCAGGGTCGCCGTCGACGGCTGCGGCCAGGAGCAGCGTCAACTGATCGACTGCGAAAGAGAGGCTCAAGACAGTGCTGAAGCTCAGAGCGGCATAGACCGGGTCAGATGTAGAGGAGAAGAACACCGTCCGGTCCTCGATGGCCGCTCTCAACTGTCTGTAGATGGGGTCGTTCTCCAAGGTTGCTACCCCATCCTCCGACCTTCCTTGGTAGATGAGCACGTCTGCATCCAGGAGGTGCAATTGTTCGTGGCTGATCTGGGCCGAGTCCTTGTCACCGACCACCTCTGCAAGAGCGACCGGGACACGGAAACCCAGTCCCGCCAGAAAGCGCATCGGCGGTGTTGTTGGCCCAACGGCCCAGTACTGTGCCTCTCCGGTTATCGGCGATGCCCAAGCCACAGTGGCGCCCTGGAACTCGGGATACAGACCTCCCACGGCAGCGATTCTGGCCTCAACGTCCGAGACGACGGCCTCGGCTTTGTCTGCGAGGCCCAGGGCGCGGCCTATGGCTCTGGTCTGCTCCTGCCAGGGCATCCCGAAATCTGGGTAGTCACCCGATTGGGCCAGAGACGGCGCTATACGCGAGAGTCGTTCGTACTCTTCCTCTGTGATGCCTGAGTGTGTGGCGACGATGAGGTCGGGCCTCAGGGCGGCAATCCGCTCGTAGTCCAACTCACCAAAGGGCATGGTGAGCACTGTGGGTTCGGAGTCCCCCAGTTCGTCCACGGCCCAGGGCCAGACGGCATACGGGTGGCCTCCGAACCACTCCCGGACCGCCACCGGCTTTACCCCCAAGGCCAGGACCGGGTCTTGTTCGCTGAAGCCAATGGTCACCACTCGTTGTGGCTCTTCGGGTATCGAGATGCTGCCAAACTTGTGTTCGATGACGATGGGGAACGCGCCAGGCGTCGGCGTTACTGCTCGCTGGGGAGTGGCCGTTGGGTTAGCCGGAGCCGCGGCGGAAGGAGTGGCCGTTAGATCGGCCGGGACAGTGGCGGAGGCAGCGGGGGTGGCCGTGGGCCGAGCAGTGGGAGTAGGTTCAGCGGTGGGACTAGAATCTGAACAGGCCGTCATGACCAGAGCGCCTATGATGACCAGGGCCAACACGAGGTGTCGAACGATCTGCATGTCTCTTACTCCTATATCACTTATATTCTGCGGAACTTGCGCGGTCTTAGCCTGACGCTATGTCTGTATTCAATTGCTTGCTTTGCGAGTAGCTCACGTGGGCCTTGAGCGCGGCAGCAAGGTCCGGGAGCTGCTCTTGCGCCAGGGCTTTGTCTGGATTCCAGAGGTCAGCAGAGCGAATGGCCCGGCCACAATGGAAGAAGGCCTCTTCCACGTGGACGACTATGACTGACTTTGGAGGGCGTCCATCTTCAGAGAATCTGGTTAACAATTCAGAGTGTAGGGAGACGGTCGCGGCGCCGCTAATGCGGAAAGCCTCAGGGCACCCTGGAATGAAGAAGATGACACCCGCCTTCGGGTTCTGGACGATGTTTCTAAGGCTGTCTACTCGATTGTTCCCAGGGTAGTCCGGTATGAGCAGTGTCTCGCTGTCAAGCACCTGCACGAATCCCGGCTCACCTCCCTTGGGTGAGCAGTCCACACCGGCGGGGCCGCAGGTGGCCAGTACCAAGAATGGCGACGCTGCGATGAACTGCCGGCAGTACTCGTCCAACCTGTCGATCTGCTTGAGCACCACAAGCGCAACAGGCTCCTTGTAGTGGTCGTGCAAGTCATCGAGCGTCCGAACTGAGCCTTCCTCTCCCAACTGAGTTGCCATTCGCCTTCACCTCCATTGAAGAATTGTCCGCACGAAATATTTTCATACAAAGCCTACATACTGAAAAACTTAGTATACCCTAAATTACTAAGACAGTATACACTAAGCTGTCAAGATAGGTCTCCCAGATAGGAGGCAGACTCTGTGCAGCTACCAGAACCGGGCGATAGAGGCGTGGCAGGTCATCGAGGAGTTGATCGGGCTAGCCTAGGGGCATGCGAGAGGCCCACGCACGAGGCGAGCGGCTAGGGCTATCGGAGGACGAGATCGCCTTCTACGATGCCCTGGAGGCCAAGGACAGCGCAGTGCAGGTACTGGGCGACGAGACGCAGCGCGCCCACGAGGTCGTCGATACCCGGCCGCCGCGACGTCACCATTGACTGGACGCCGCGGGAGAACGTCCGCGCCAAGCTCCGGGCGATAGTCAGACGCATCCTGCGCAAGCACGGCTACCCACCCGACAAGCAGGGAGAAGGCAACGGTCACCGTTCTTGAGCAGGCAAATCAGAAGGCTGGGCGACGGCCTGAGTTCGCTGTGGAAGGTCTGTCCTTCCCTACAAGGCCAACCTAAACCTAATAGAGAAGGTTCTTGATTTTATCAAGTCTGGTGGGCCTGAGTGGACGGTAGGCAGTACCATCTTCGAGATTTGGCTCGGCAGCCTGTAAGCCTACCCGAATCCCACGGCCCACCTATTGTGATTCGCCGGGGCGGACGAACGCAAGCACTTGAGGAGGGCCTTGGTCTACAATTCCTCCGGCTCCCGCTTCCTCGTCCTTAGGCATCCAGTAGTCGACATAGAGTCCGGTGAAGGTGATCGGCGTCGCCCAGTTTGAGGCGAGCCTCACAACGTTATCGGCTGTCTCCCGGCGCGTAATTGGTTAGTCAACCCGCGCTTGGGGTTGGTAACTGGGGCTGTTCGGCAGTCCTCGTTCAATCCCTTGAAAGGGAAGGCGAAGTCGTAGCCCACGCTATTCCTTCACACTGTGAGCTTCACACAGTTGGCTTGCAGACCATGCGCGTATCATCGACACGTCCTCACGATCTCAGCCGTAGGGATTCCCACTCTGCCATTGACGGAACCAAAGAGAGAAGACTCCGAATATAGCCAGGATGATAGCCGCGCCAGCGAAGTCCTGGGCCAGTGCAGCGTTCTTCGCATCTCCAAGCAAGGGTCGGACTGCTGAGGAACCTGCCAATCCCACAAAGATAGCAATTGGAGCTACCAGTCCCAGAGGGATATAGGCGGCTCGACCAACTCTGGCAACCCTGAAGAACGTTGCATTTGAAACAGCACCGAACAAAGCGACTAGGTACGAGATTCCGCCCACCCCGCCCAACTCGCGGAATGCGGGTGGGACTAGGTAAAAGGCAATCAAAAGTCCGAAGGCCAGGTAGAGTAATCTGAGGCCGAGCGCCGGTTCATCCAGCGCTGACTCCCACGCTGCCCGGGACTTGCTCCAATGGCTGGCCGCAAGCTTGGACAGCCGCTCCAAGCCCTTGTATCCGAGGGCTGCAGGCAGGTCACGCACTGCTCTATCTTCTTCCGTTCAGAATCGCACCATTAGCGCTAGGAGTAGCCTTGCGACTGCGAGCACCTCTAAATTCCTTGAGCGGCTTCAGGCCCATCTCCACAGCGATGTGCCATGGAGTGAGCGTCCGCAGAAGCAATCACCTGATACTGCCTGGCCATTTCTTCTTCAGTGTTGCCCGGTCCATCGCCCTCCCCTCGCTAGGGCAGTGTGCGGGTTCTCACTGACGCCACCTTCCTAACAACAAACCGCGCCATAGGCGTCCGAGCCGTGAACGAAGAGTCTGACGACTCGGCTCTGAGCCAAGCATGCGGGACCTCTCGACGTCCGCATACTCCGAATGACGAGCTGGATCGATCCTTTCCAACCAAATCACGGCGTTTTCTTCTATGACGTAGTGGCTGCCGCAGCCGGAATTAGCCCACACGGACCCACCCGCAGGACCGTCCAGGGAGACCGACTTTCCATCGAAGTGAACGTGCCATCGACTGGGGTGGAGGGACAGCACCGTCAGATCGCCACAACCACACGGACAGCGCAGGTTAACGGTCCGATACTTGTGGCTGATCCAAAGCTCGCCGTCTTTGATTGCGTCGAACTCGGGCAGTACCTCTACAAAGATGGGACGGAGTTTCACCGGGGTCACTGCTGCGACTCAGTTCGCTGGAACAATGCGAGGCGTCTCGAGTCGGAACTTATGGAGGAACGAACCGGACTCTGAAACGTACTGCTCAGTGCGGCGCCGCCACTCCATCACGGCGAGCGACGCCGCCAACGCGTTCACTTCCGGCAACTGGACGTTGCGATAGCCTGGGACATTGCCCTCGACCCTAGCATTCGGTATGGCATCCTTCCACGCCACAGAGCCTGCGTCATAGGCGCTTGTCGTCACGGCACCTCTAACGGCGCAGTCCTCCACCGTTATGCTCACGCCCGAATCAATGAACGGAACCGCCGCCTCCGAGAGCGCGCAGTATACGACATCCTGACGCGGCGAATCGCCGTCGGTCAACTGGTCGATACACACGAAGGCATAGTCGATGGGATGAGCCGACAGAAACGCGCCAAACGCGGACTTGCTGTCCACCCGGATAGCGTGCGGGTGGATGCCTTCCCGGAGGGACGCGTACTTGGAATGGTAGTAGTCCACCTTGCGCGGACGCCCCTTGTGACACGACTCAATCTCCTCAGCAGTAGGTGCGCCGGGTGCCCGCATAAAATTGTGCCATTCAACGTCGTCGTTATCCAAAAGATGGATTTCCTTCACGGGCGTCTTGGTAACAAGGTCTAGGACGTAGGCGCCCGTTCCGCCCAGGCCAATGATCGCGATGCTCTGGCCGCGGATGCGGTCCTGAACTGGGCCTATCGCCGCTCGTGCCTCGAAGGTGTTGGGTATCGTGAACGGACCCGGCATCGCGGGAGAAGGGGTTTCGGAGTAGCCGGCCGCCGACGCGGCTCCGACGATCTGCTTCGCATAGCGGAGGATCAAGTCGCGTGCCGACACGTCCTCCTGCGGGCTGTCTTGGCCACCTTTCCGGATGGAGATCTTCGACCAGGTTTCCCCGTCGCCGTCGATGTAGCTCTCGATAGGGTCTCCATCCGCGTGGTACACGCGCCCGTCATGCTCTGCGTCAGTGGTGATCCGCGCCGCATGGACTGCGCCGCCTATCCGCTCAGTCGGCTTCCCGCTCGCGGGGTCGTAGGATTTCTCAGGTGCAAGTGCCAACAACCCCACCTACAAGGAGACAACGAACCCCGACGGCCTGGACAACATCGGATTCTACCCTGACGGTAAATCCGGACTGCTCACCGAACGCGGTGAGGCGGTCCTTACGAGACATGCTCGGGGTCGACCGAAAAACTCGTGCCGTCCTTGACTCTAACGTCCTTGCCCGGCAGGAGAATACCGTCCTCATCTTTCGAGTCGTCTTCGTAGTCGATGCCAGGCGTGCCGATGATGTACTTGTTCTCCGCCTCGTGCAGCTCGTTCCAGATATTCACGACCTGCTCATAAGTCACGAGATCGCCTGGAACTTTGTACTCTCGGCCGCTTACGTAAATCTCCGTGCCACCATTCATGGGTTCGCTTCCTTTCTGTTGTACCACTAGATGTTGACAGTACCAACTCCAGTACCCCACAATACAGGATACGAGATGGCCGACCCCCGCGTCAAGCCTTCAGTGGGACATTGTACTGTTTTACGCACAGGAGGCGAAATGAATCCAGGCAAGCTTGATCTCAGCGATCTAGGCCGTCTCGTCGTGGCCGAGCGAACCCGTAGGAGCATGAGCCTCCGCGAAGCGGCTCTTGCCATAGGTATCCCCTTCAATACGCTGGCTCGCGTTGAGAAAGGACATGTCCCAGACCTCCCGAAGTTCAAGCGGCTTGTCGAGTGGTGCGGCACCGACATCGGGCAGTTCTTTGAGATTCGAGAGAGGACTGCGGCTACCACGGACATAATCGCTGAACACCTACGGGCAGATCGCAATCTCCCGCCCGGAGCGGCCGAACAGATCGCGGGCATCGTCAGCGAGCTCTACCAGGCGCTGGCGCGCCCCCAAGAAGTCGTTGCCGTGCATCTGCGAGCTGCAAAGACATTCCGTCCAGACGCGGCTCGCGCCCTCGGAATGTTGCTCAACGACCTGAATGAAGCACTTATTGAGGAACTCACAGATGGTGCTGCGGAGAGGATTCAAGTCCGAAGCTGAGAGAATCGCTGGGCGCGTGCGGGCGGAACTGGGTCTAGGTGCTGGTCAGTCAGTCACGCCTGAAGTGCTTGCCGAGCTACTGGGCATGGAGGTCCGAGCGGGGGACGAGTTGATCCCACGCCATCGGTTCACCGAACTTGAACAAGCTCAGCCCGGTGCATTCTCAGCGTGCACGTTTCGGCCGTCGCCCGATCGCATCGTCGTTGTATACAATCCGCTCTCCGCCAAGTCGCGTCGGCGCAGCGACCTAGCGCATGAACTTGCGCATACGCTCCTCAATCACGAGTTGAGCCGTATTGAGAAGCTCGGTGCCGTCACATTCCTCTCGTGTGATGCAATTCAGGAGGAGGAGGCCGCTTGGTTGTCCGGTTGTCTTCTTTTGCCCAGGACATTGCTCTTGGCAGAAGTGCGCCGAGGGTCATCCGCGAAAGACATTGCAAGGAAGTGTGGAGTCAGCGAAGAGATGGCACGATACAGACTGAATGTCACGGGCGTCGTAAGACAGAACCAGGCGCTCCAGAGGAAGAGTCGGTCACTACGATAGGGAGGGGCGATGGAGTCCATCGAACGACTGCAGTTCATGCTCCGGCTCCGGTTGCTGGCGTAGACAGAGACTCCACAGGGGGCACCTGCAAGCCGCACTCCCGATCAACTGCTGGCAGGGACATCATACTCGAGTGTATCTGCCCCCATGAGACACCCCACGCAACCGGTGTTGCGGCGTTGATGGGCGTTAGTGTAAGTGGTACAATTCTGACACCCAAGGAGAGTTGTGCCGATGTCGAGTTCGCCGGAACAGATCATGACCTATGCCTCTACCTTGCCCGAAGGCGCGCTTCTGCACCCGAAGATGTTGTTGCACCTTGGGACCAGAGCGGCCATCGACCAAGCGTTGTCCCGCCTCGCCAAGAAGGGAAGGTTGATGCGAGTCTGCCACGGCATATACGTATGCCCCATGGAGACCCGTTTCGGACCTCGCCCGCCTTCCGTCGAGAAAGTGATCGCATCGCTGTCGGCGCTATGGGGTGAAACGATAGTGCCCTGTGGCGGCACTGCGGCAAACGCCCTTGGACTCACCACCCAGGTGCCCGTGCGGTCGGTTTACTTGACCTCCGGACCCAATCGCAAGCTGACGCTTGGTGAGATGTCTGTGGAGTTGCGCCATGCCCCCCGCTGGCAGTTGGCAGCACCGCACCGACCTGCTGGAGAGGCGGTCCGCGCTCTGTCCTGGCTGGGACCCGACGAAGTGGAGGCGGGCCTGGACGTGATTGGCCGCAAGCTCTCATCCAGGGACCTTGAGGAGTTGGTCGCGCTGCGGGCGATCATGCCGAATTGGATCGCCGAACCCGCCAGCGAGTTGGTTGCGGGTGTCTTACGTACGCCTGCAATGAGCCGAGCAGGGAGGGCATAGCGGTTGACCATCGACACCGCAATTTGTGAAGGTCAGGTCCTCACCGGGCCGCTGTTCAGCGAGCCGATGCGGGTGGAGACCGTTCGTGCGAATGGTGTCGGCTCCGTAGAGGCGGGCCTCGTCGGACAGAAGACGGAGCGGTTCAGGCGGGTCACGCTGACCTCAAGCGACATCGCGGCTTTGACCATCGCCGACTCCACTCTTTCCTACGATGGGGATGGGCGACTGCTCCAGCTCGGCCTTCAAGCCTACTCACTCGGCATCGCCTACGAGTTCGACCCCTACTTCGGCCTTTCCATCTCACGGGTGGACCCGCTGCCCCATCAGCTTGAGGCCGTCTACGACTATCTCCTGAAGCTCCCCAGCGTGCGGTTCCTGTTAGCCGACGACGCCGGGGCTGGGAAGACCATCATGGCCGGCCTGCTCATCAAGGAGCTGAAGCTTCGAGGCTTGGCCGAACGGGTGCTCGTGGTGTGTCCGGCGAACCTGACCTTCCAGTGGCAGCGAGAGCTCAAGGAGAAGTTCGACGAGCGGTTCCTCGTGCTGAAGGGCGGCGACATCCGGGACCAGTTCGGCATCAATCAGTGGCTCGACCAGAAGCAGACCATCACCTCCCTCGACCTCGCCAAGCGGGAAGACATCCTACCCGGCTTACGGCAGGTCCACTGGGACCTGGTGATTGTCGATGAGGCCCATCGCATGTCGGCGCGGGACGAGACGCACAAGAGCCAGCGTTACCGGCTGGGCGAGCTGCTGCGCGACGGCTCCGACAACATGCTGCTGCTGACCGCTACGCCACACAAGGGGGACCCACACAATTTCACTCTCTTCCTGCAACTCCTGGACCGAGACGCCTACGCCGACGTGAAGTCCATACGGGAGGCGATGGAGCGCAGGCGCGCGCCCTTCTACCTGCGCCGCACCAAGGAGGCGATGGTCTACTTCCCGGAGCGTCAGGAGGACGGCACGTGGGCCGCCAAGCCCGTGTTCACGAAGCGAATCACGAACACGGCCGGCTTCACGATGGACGGGGCCGAGTTCGACCTGTATAAGGCTGTCACCCGGTTCGTGAAGCGGCAAAGCACCCGCGCTGCGGCGCAGGGCGACGACCCCAGGTCTCGCGCCGTCGGCTTCCTCATGTCCCTGTACCAACGGAGGCTTGCCTCCAGCGCCCACGCGATGCGCCACTCGCTGGAAAACCGGGCCAACCGTCTGGGAGAGGGCCTCAAACAGGCCCAAGACCTGGCGCGGACAGCCCCGCCGGACCTTCCCGACTGGGAGGACCTGGAAGAGCTTGAGGACACCGAGCGCGAACGTCTGGAACGAATGCTGGAGGCGGTCACGCTGGCCGGGAACGCCGATGAGGTCCGCAAGGAGATCGCAGAACTCCAACAGCTCGCGGGGCAAGCTGCGACCGTCGAGGCAACGGGCCAAGAGGCCAAACTCACACGCCTGAACGAAATAATGCGGGAGCAGGGGTTCTTCGACGACCCCGACCAACGGCTGCTCATCTTCACCGAGTTCAGGGATACCCTGGACTACCTTGTAGAGAGGCTGAAGTCCTGGGGCTTCCGTGTAGGCTCTATCCACGGCGGCATGAGGCCCGGCTCACGGGATGAGGTGGGTTCCCGTCTCTACACCGAGCAGCAGTTCCGGGACGGCCAAATCCAAGTGCTGGTGGCAACGGAAGCCGCTGGCGAGGGAATCAATCTCCAGTGCTGCCACATCCTCTTCAACTACGACATCCCCTGGAACCCGAACAGACTCGAACAGCGCATGGGCCGCATCCACCGTTACGGACAGCGCTTCGATTGCCTCATCTTCAACTTCGTCGCCACCAACACCATCGAGGGAAGGGTGCTCCAACGCCTGTTGACCAAGCTCCAGGAGATTCGCGACGCCCTTGACAATGACGCGGTGTTCAACGTGGTTGGCGAGGTCCTGCCCGCCGCCCAGGTGGACCGCGTATTCCGTGACTACTACTCCGGCAAGCTGGGCGACGCCGACCTGGAAGACCGGCTCCTGCGAGACGTGGATGAAGGACGCTTTCGAGAGATATGTCAAACGGCGCTGGAAGGTCTGGCGGCCAAGAAGCTCAACCTGGAGATGCTGGTGGAGCGCCGCGCCCGCGCCCAGGAGCGCCGCGTGGTGCCTGAGACTATCGCCCGCTTTCTTTCGGAAAGCTCCGGCAACGCGGCGTTTACCCTCAGTCCGGTCAACCACCTGCGGCATACATTCCAGCCGGGCAGGACGCCGACCGCCCTGAAGAGGTACGAACGCGACTCCGACTGGCGGTTTCCCGACCTCCTGATACGCTACCCCCGGCTCTCGACCGACCGGGACACGGCGGAGGCGCACAACCTGGAATGGGTTACGCCCGGGCACCCGCTATTCGAGGCCCTCCGCCGTCATTGTGTCGAGACCAGCAGGGATGTCTTCGCCACGGGCGCCTGCTTCCACTCCCTCGACCACGATGCCCCGGCCCGGCTCGATTTCTATCGCGCCCGCGTCGTCGACGGTCTCGGCCACGTCATCCACGAGCGGCTGTTCGTAGTGGAGTTGGCGGAGACCGGCGAACCGCGCTTGAGAGAGCCTGACATCCTCGGCAATCTGACCGCCGCCGCCGCTCCGGACGGTCTCCCCGCTGCGGCCTCGCTGCCGGAAGCTACGGAATGGCTGCACGAACATGCACTCGGTCCCTTCATTGCCGAGGTGCGCTTAGAACGGCTGGAAGAGGTGGACCGGATCGCAGAGCACGTCGAGCTGTCGTTGACGGAGGTTCTTCAGCGAATCGACCAAGAGATTGGCCGCGCCTCGGAGGACTTGGACAAGCAGGTAATCGGCTCCGAAGGACGTCTCGCCCAGGCCGAAGCCCGCCACGACGAGGCCATGGCGCGGCGTGAACGGCGGAGACGCGAACTCACCCAGCAGCGGGCGCTCACACTTCAGGGCGTAGAGCGGCTTGCCAGCGTCCTTGTCCTGCCACACCCGGACCGCGACACCCCGGAAGTCAAGCGGTTGCGTCCCAACGCTGAGACCGAAATGACCGCCATGAACGTGGTGATGGAGTACGAGGCGGACCAGGGCCGTCAGGTGTTCGACGTACATGAGAAGAACCTGGGCTACGACGTCACCAGCCTCGACGTCACGTCCGGCCAATTGCGCCTCATCGAGGTCAAGGGCCTCGCCGCCGCATCGGGCACGATTCTGCTAACGCCCAACGAGCGGCGAGTGGCCGAGGACAGACGGGACTGCTACTGGCTCTACGTCGTGACCAGCTGCGCCGCAGAACCGCAGTTGCAGGAACCCATCCCCGACCCCGCCAGGTTCCCTTGGCATGAGGTCAGCAAGGTGCAGCACTATTGGCTGGATGTGGACGCCATGACCAAGCCCATGCGGATTCGGGAGGAGCGGGCGCCCTATGGTGATGCAGACAAGCGTGAATAAAAAGGACGTGACACTAGGGATTCAACCGTCGCCTTCGGGAGCGCGTTTCTTCAAGTGTGCGCTCCAAGTGAACCCACACCACTACGCTGGCACTTTTCGTGGGCAGAAAAGTGACGGCAATCCGGCGGATTATGCAAAGGCTATCGTTGCGAAGGCTGCGGAGCTTGAGGTTTCGGTGCTTGCCATCACCGATCACAACAGTGTCAGCGGCATTGCGGCCTTCCGAGGTGCCGCTGCGGATCACGAGATCACGATTTTCCCCGGTTTCGAGCTTTCTTCCACCGAAGGCATCCATATACTCTGCATTTACCCTCCGGACACTGTGGAAGAACAGCTTGAGCGGTTCCTTGGCGAGTTTGGGATTCGCAGGACCGAACCCTCGTCCGATCTATCTAGCGACTCATTTGAGGAGGTTCTCCAGAAAGTTCGAGGACAGGGGGGCATCACTGTCGCCGCGCACGTATCGGGCGACAAGGGACTGTTCGAGGTTCTTGATGGACTGGCAAGAATCCGTGCATGGCAGAACGAGGACTTGCTTGCGATCCAAATCCCCGGCCCAGTCAGCGACTTACCAAATAGTGTGCGGCCAATAGTGGAGAACAAGAATCCTGATTACTACCGTGCCCATGCTGTAGGCGAAGAGCAGGCTGTGGCCGTGGTCAACGCCAAGGATGTTGCAAAGCCCCAAGACTTGGACGACCCGTCGGCAACCTGCTGGATCAAGATGTCTGAAGTCACCATAGAGGGTCTACGCCAAGCCTTCCTTGATCCAGACTCAAGGATAAGGTTCAACAGTGATCCCGAACTTGAAGAGCACGCAGAACTCTGGACCCTTGCGTGGGAAGGAGGCTTCCTGGATGGCGCGGCCATTCACTTCAACCCAAATCTGAACGTTCTGGTCGGTGGGCGCGGTGCTGGGAAGTCCACGGTCATCGAGAGTCTGAGATATGTGCTCAACCTGGAACCCATCGGGGAGGACGCACATAAGGCCCATACGGGGATGGTGCGGCAGGTGATTCGTAGCGGGACCAAGATCTCCCTTCGTGCGCGTGCCTACCGCCCCGTGAAGCGTGAGTACCTGATTGAGCGGACTGTTCCAAATCCGTCTGTGGTCCGCGATGAGAACGGGCAGATTTCCAAGCTGCTTCCAGGTGACGTTCTTCCCCGCATTGAAATCTATGGACAGCATGAGATCTCGGAGCTAGCAAAGAGCCCCGAGAAACTCACCCTGCTGCTAAACCGATTCGCCCGGCACGACGAATCGCTAGCTCGGCGCAAGGACAGTGTGCGCCGCAGCTTGGAAAAGACGAGACGGTCAATCACAGATGCTCGCTCCGAGCTCCAGCAGATCGATGATCGATTGGCGACGCTGCCTAGCTTGGAAGAAACCCTCGCGCGCTACCAGGAAGCCGGACTCGAGGACCGACTGCGGGAGCAGAGCCTGCTTGTCCGTGAGGAGCGGGTGCTCGATTCAATTCCCGAGCGAATGTCGGCGTTTCGAGAGTGCTTGGAAACGCTGCGTCAGGAGTTGCCCATCGACCGAGTCTTCCTGTCCCCAAAGTCTCTTGAGGAGCTGCCGGGTAAGGAGATCCTGGCTGATGCCGATCCTGTCCTCGAACGGCTGAGCCTCGAAGTCGAGCAAGCGGCGACCCTGATTGAGGAGGCGCTGAAGCAGGCAGATGAAGGAATGGCCGGTATCCGCAGCCGCTGGTCCGAGCGGCAACACGAGGTCGAGTCCCAGTACCAGAAAATACTGCGTGAATTGCAGAAATCGGCAGTGGATGGAGAGGAATTCATACGCCTGCGGCGCGAAATCGAGGGCCTCCGTCCGTTACGCGAACGCCGTACTCTGCTGGAAAAGCTTGAAAGGGAACGCTCAGAGCAGAGGCTCGCATTGTTGGCGGAATGGGAGGAAGTCAAGGCAGCCCAGTTCCGCCTCCTGGATCGGGCCGCGAGGAGCGTGAGCAGAAAGCTGCGCGCCCGAGTACAGGTAACAGTGACGGCGGCCGGAAATCGGGAGGCCCTCTACGAAGTGCTCAGAGAAGAGGTCGGCGGGCGCCTTTCCGAAGCAATCGATCAACTCAGGAAGTCACCCGACCTCTCATTGCCTCAGTTTGTCAAGTGTTGCAGGGATGGTGCGGAGGCAGTTCAAGAAACCTATTCGATTCCACCGGCACAGGCCGAGCGCCTGAGCAAAGCGACGTCCGAGGCACTGATGAAGATTGAGGAATTGGAACTCCCTCCCACAACGGTGATCCAACTCAATACCGCTACTGCCGACGACCCGCCGGTTTGGCAAGCGCTCGAAGACCTATCGACGGGCCAAAAGGCGACAGCCGTACTGCTGCTGCTGCTGTTGGAATCCGACGCCCCCTTGATCGTCGATCAGCCTGAAGACGATCTCGATAACCGCTTCATAACTGACGGTGTGGTGCCCAGAATGCGCGACGAAAAGCGCCGCCGCCAGTTTATTTTCTCGACCCACAACGCCAACATCCCTGTACTGGGTGACGCCGAGCTAATCCTTGGACTTACCGCGTCAGGCGACGCGGACAACAAAGGAAATGCGGTAATCAAGCCGGAGCACATGGGTTCCATCGACGCCCGCCATGTGCGTGAGCTCGTTGAGGAGCTACTCGAAGGGGGCAAGGACGCCTTCGAGACCCGAAGACTAAAGTATGGATTTTGAGGCCTGGCATGAACCGTGTTGAAGTCCTGGAACTGCTACTAAATCGCGAGAACTCTGGATTGGAGTTCAAGCGAGACGACATACGACCGGAGAAGCTGGCCAGAGAGATCGCGGCTCTACTGAATCTGGAAGGCGGACACATCTTGCTTGGAGTCGAGAACGATGCAACTGTTTCCGGCCTTACGCGAGAACCGCTAAGAGCCGAAGAATGGGTTATGCAGATAGCCCGAGACCATGTGCAACCCGCTGTGATTCCCTACTGGGAGACACTTGAATGGGAACAAGGCATTGTGATCGGCATCATCTCCCTTCCCTCTGATGCCCCCGATAAGCCTTACAAGGCGAAGCGCGGCGCTTCCTGGGTAACGCGAATCCGTGTAGGAACGACGACCAGGGACGCATCACGAGAAGAGGAGGAACGACTCTACCAACAATCTGGACGATTGAGGTATGGCCAAAAACCCGTCCTTGGTACCAGTATCGATAGTTTGGATGATCGACGCCTTCGAGACTATTTCGTTCGAGTTCGAGGAGAGGATAGTTTCCAGGCCAGTCACGTTGACGAGTACCACAGATTGCTTCGTAACTTAGAGCTCTCCACTGAATCACCTGGCTATGCGTCGACTACTGTTGACGGAATGCTGCTGTTTGGTGAGAACCCGGGTAGGTTTCTCCCCCAATCGGGAATACGAGCCATCTGCTACGTCGGTCAGGAACCGGACTATGCAGTCCGTGCGGACGAGGACATCAAGGGACCTCTCGTTCCCCTTGGGAGTGCCGGTGGTTTGACAATTGAACCAGGCATCGTTGATAGGGCCTGGGACTTTGTACGACGGAATACCACGCCGGAAGCCTGGCTTGAAGGAGCACAGCGGCGCGAGCGCTGGGAGTATCCGGAAGATGCCATCCGTGAAGTCCTGGTCAATGCACTCGTCCATCGCGACTATAGCATATCGGGAACCGATACTACGTTGTCTATATTCTCTAACCGGGTTGAGATTCAAAGTCCAGGCAGATTGCCAAACACAGTGACCATAGACGGAATGAAGTCGGGAATGCGCTACGCTCGAAATCAAACATTAGTCAACGTCATGCGAGACTACGGGTACGTTGACGCTCGTGGTATGGGGATACGGAACAAGGTGATTCCAAGTATGCGTGCCCACAATGGCACGGAACCCGAAATGATGGAGGACGAATACAGGTTCACAGTGCGTCTCTGGAAGCGAGTGAACACCCCATGATCCCCAAATCCTGCAAGCGCCTGGCCGAAGTCGACTTCCCCATTGCTGACGTCTCGCGGCACGCGGCTCGGGAGAAGTCGATTCGGCACGGGCATCCCTCCACGCTGCACCTGTGGTGGGCGCGGCGGCCGTTGGCGTCGTCGCGGGCGGTGCTGATGGCGCTGCTCCTGCCCGATCCCTGCGACCCGAACTGCCCTCAGGCCTTCAAAGAGCGGGCCAGGGAAGTCCTGTTGGCGATGCGGACCCGGCCGGCGGCGTGGGACGAACAGGTTGGGGATGACATAGGACTGCGGCGGACGCTCCTGAAGTTCATTGCGGACTTCGCCAACTGGGACAACGCGGCCAATGAAGAGTATCTGACGACGGGCCGCGCCCTGGTGAAGGCCGCTCACCCGGAGGAGACGCCTCTGGTCGTCGACCCCTTCGCGGGGGGCGGCTCCATTCCCCTGGAAGCCTTGCGCCTTGGCTGTGAGACCTTCGCCAGCGACCTTAACCCTGTCGCCTGTCTCATCCTCAAGGTGATGCTGGAGGACATCCCCAGGCACGGGCCGGGGCTCGCCGACGAGCTGCGCAAGGTAGGCGCGGAGATCAAAGCTCAGGCAGAGGAAGAGCTGGCCGACCTGTATCCCAAGGACCCGGACGGCGCAACGCCCATCGCCTACCTATGGGCGCGGACGGTGCGCTGCGAGTCCCCCGACTGCGGCGCAGAGATGCCCCTGATGCGCTCGATGTGGTTGTGCAGGAAGCCCAACCGCAAGTTTGCCCTGCGCACCCACGTCACCGGGCCCACCGACGGGCCGCCGCAGGTCGCGTTCGAGATATTCGAGCCGGAGTCCGAGGCCGACGTCGCCCCCGGCACGGTGTCTCGTGCCAGGGCAACCTGCCTAAACTGCAAGACGGTCTTGCCGCCCGAGCGTGTGCGCTCCCAGCTTGCCGCTCAGCGCGGAGGAGCCGACGCGGTGTTTGACGACGCCGGGCGGCGCACCGGCGGCGCGCGCATGACGGCGGTCGTGACGCTCAAGCCCGGCGAGAAGGGCCGCCACTACCGCCTGCCCACATCCGCCGACTATGCAGCCGTGCGCCGGGCGCAGGCGCGAGTGGAGAAACTGCTGGACGATTGGGAGCGCGGCGGGAGACAGGGCCTCTGCCCAGTGCCGAACGAGTCTCTGCCGCCGATAGGAACGCTCGGCTTCCGAGTCCAGCGATACGGGATGCTCCAGTGGGGTGACCTGTTCACTGCACGGCAGAAGGCGGCGTTGGTCGCGTTGGGGCAATTGATAGCTGAAAGCGCGATTGGTCTGTCCTCATTAGCTCTAGGGATGCTCTGAACAATCGGCTTCAGGCTGGGCCGAGTTGACCGGGGTGGTTTTGGGGGCGTTGAATTGCCTCATGGTGCCGTGGTGGGGGTTATTCTCGGCCTACAACCGGCCCTGACAGGGCGTTTCGCCGCCGTTAGGCCTGATTTTGGGCGCACTTATACAAGGTTTCACGCCGCCAGGTACTGTTCGGCCCTCATCAAGTTGGCAAACCCCAGCAGCGTCATCAGCCGCTGCGTGTTCTTGGACAGTCCCCTGTAGCGGACCTTGGCGTAGCCGAAGTGCCGCTTGATGTACAGGAACGGATGCTCCACCTTAGCTCTGACCGACGCTTTGCGCTTCTCCGACACCGCCTCAGGACTCTCAGGCTCCAGCTTCCGACGCTGGCCGGGCCTCATCGCCACCTGCCACTCCACATCCAAGCCCCGGTTGCCCAGCCTCTTGTCAACTCCCTGATACCCAGCATCTCCCCACACCTGAGACTCCCCACCGTGCAGCAACCGGGGCAACTCAGTCAGGTCATGCACGTTCGCAGATGTCGTGGTCATGCTGTGCACCACTCCCGTCTGCGAGTCCACACCGATGTGCACCTTCATCCCGAAGTGCCACTCGTTACCCTTCTTCGTCTGGTGCATCTCGGGGTCGCGCTCTTTAGCCCGATTCTTCGTCGATGAGGGCGCCGCTATGATGCTCGCGTCCACTATCGTCCCCTCCTGAAGACGGAGACCCTTGGACTCCAGATAGCGGTTGATCTCCTCGAACAGACCCGAGCCCAACTCATGCTCTTCCAGCAGGTGGCGGAAGTTCAGAATCGTCGTCTCGTCCGGCAGCGGCCCAGGCAGTCTCAGCCCTACGAACCGCCTCACCGATTCGACCTCGTAGAGCATGTCCTCCATCCCAGGGTCGCTCAGGTTGTAGAACAACTGCACGCAGTGTATGCGAAGCATCGCCGACAACTCGTAGGGACGCCGACCTCGGCCAGCATTGGGATAGAATGGTCGGATGCGCTCTTCCAACTCTTCCCACGGGATCAGTCCATCCATGCGCTCAAGGAACTTCTCCCTGCGAGTCTTTCGCTTCTTGCTCTCGTAGTCCAAGTCCGCAAACGTCGGCTGGTTCATTGCCTCGCCTCCCACGTCTTCAAGCCTTGGCCCTATGTTACTATCCCGCAAACCACAGGGACTTATTCAGAGCATCCCTAGGCAAGACGGCAGACCTTAGTAATGCAGGGGCTCCTTGGAAGCCAGACGCAGAATGCCCCGTACACATGCTCTCCAGTCAGAAGATACCACCTTTCTGGGATTGGGCTGAGGCAGTGCTTACGGTCGAAAGTAGCGGTTCTTTCAGCAGCGCATTTCAACGAAGCGCGTCAACCTTGGAATCCGCCTTTCATTTCCCATATGGCGCAGGCACCATCCACCTAGGTGACGCTGCAACTCAAGCCCTCTTGCCAGATGAGAGTGTGGGTATTTGGTTTACTGATCCTCCCTACTATGATGCCGTCCCCTATGCCGATCTGTCGGATTTCTTCTTAGTCTGGCTCAAACGTGCGCTGCCAAGCCATCCTCTGCTGCAAGACCCCTTTGAGTCCAATAATCCGCTATCGCCAAAGACCCTAGAGGCAGTACAAGACGAAACCAAGCTGCGAGATGGACGGCCCAAGACCCGCGAGTGGTTTGAGGAAACAATGGCAAAGGCCTTCACCGAAGGCCGCCGCGTGTTACGTGAGGACGGCGTCGGATCAGTAGTCTTCGCCCACAAGACAACGGAGGGGTGGGAGGCGTTGCTTTCGGGCATGATCCAAGGCGGTTGGACTATCACCGGCTCATGGCCGATTGCTACAGAATCAGCATCTCGCCTTCGCGCCCGCGAGTCTGCTGCCCTTGAAACCAGCATTCACTTGATCTGCCGCCCGCGACCAGAGGAAGCGCCGATCGGCGATTGGGCCGACGTTCTCCGCGAACTGCCCGACCGAGTCGCCGACTGGATGCAGCGACTCCAGAATGAGGGTGTCCGCGGCGCGGACCTGGTGTTTGCCTGTGTCGGGCCTGCGTTGGAGATATACAGCCGTTACCGTGGCGTAGAGACGGCGGAGGGCCGGCCGGTCGAACTGCCGGAGTATCTCGAAAGGGTGTGGGAGGTCGTCGGGCGAGAGGCCCTGGAGCAGGTGCTGGGGACGGTGGAGGCTCAGGCGCGCAACGGCGCGGCAGGGGCGCTGGAGGAAGACTCCCGCCTGACGGCGCTGTTCCTGTGGACGATGCAGAGCACGTCGGAGGGTGCGTTTTCGGAAAACGGGTCCGACCCCGACGACGAAGGGAACGAATCGCCGCGCAGGAAGTCGTCCGGCTTCAGCCTGCCCTTTGACGTGGCGCGCCGGTTCGCCCAGCCCTTGGGCATCCACCTGGACGACTGGGAGTCGCGCATCATTGAGACGGAAAAGGGCGTCGTGCGGCTGCTGCCCGTTTCCGAGCGGGGCAAGCAACTCTTCGGCGAATCGGGCGCGGAGGCGGTGGCCGACGAGATGGAGGCCGTCGCGAACGTCAATCCTCAGCTAAGCCTGTTCCCGGAAGACGCGCCACCGATACGGGGTCGGTCGCGGAGGCGTGAAAGGTCATCCACCCCGACCGGCGGCAATACGGAGCTTACGCTGTCGGCTACCACTCTGGATCGGGTGCACGCTGCGATGCTGCTACAGGCGTCGGGCCGCAGCCAAGCACTGCGAAACCTGCTGCGCGCCGAGCAGGAGCGCGGCCCCGACTTCCTCCGCCTCGCCAACGCCCTCACCGCCCTCTACCCACGTGGCAGCGAGGAGAAGCGCCTGCTGGACGCCATGCTGCTGGCCGTGCCGAGGTAGAGCGGAATCAAAAAAAGATCTTCCGGAGGGAACACAACAGATGAGTTACCTTACAGCAATCATAGTAATCGGGTTAGGGCTCCTTGGGCTAATCCTAGGAGCTGTGATAGGCGGGATGTTTGAGGCCGCGCTGCTTGGGGCCATCGTGGGAGCAGTCGCAGGATTAGTTATAGGTGCGATAGCATCGGCGGTGCTTGGAACAGAATGATACTGAATGCTTACTACCAGAGCATGAAACAGGAGGGGAGCTATGCCAGGTAACGGGAAGCTCTTAGAACGCATCATTGCCCGCCCAGACGTATTTGGGGAGAAACCGATAGTCCGTGATATGCGGATATCGGTGGAACTCATACTGAGCCTGCTGAGCCAGGGGGCTGCCCAAGAGGAACTGCTAGACGACTACCCCGGATTGGAACCGGACGACATTCGCGCCTGCATTGCCTACGCCCACACGGTAATATCGGGCGATACGCTGGCCGCAGTTTCAGTTGCCGAGTCGTGAGGTTCCTAGTAGACCGATGCGCCGGACGCCGGTTGGCGGCAGATGGATGGCCCGAAATACTAAAGGAGGGACACATGACTGACAATCCTGAATTGCTAGATCGCATCACTGCAAGAGCGGACGTCTTTCACGGCAAGCCAATCATCCGGGACATGCGTATCGCCGTGGAGCACGTCCTGGGAATGCTTGCGTCGGGCGAAACGGCGGAGACGATTCTCAAGGAATACCCGTTCCTGGAGGCTGACGACATTCGGGCGTGCCTGCTCTACGCCCATCGTTCGACGGCCGGCGAGCAGGTGCACGAGCGCGTGGCCGTCCGGTAGGCGAGATGAGATTCCTTCTCGACGTATGCGCGGCGTCATGGAGCATGCGCTCCATGCTGACCGAGGGAGGGCATGATGTCCTGTCAGTTCTCGACGTTAATCAGAGGGCTACGGATGAAGAGATCATGGCCCTGGCAATGGAGGAGCGGCGGATACTCATAACAGAGGATAAGGATTTCGGCGAGTTGGTGTTTGTGCGCAGGCTGCCCCACCCGTGCGTCGTTCGCCTCGTCGATATGCCTGTGACGGAGAAGGTTAGGGCCATGCGGGAGTTGATTGAGAGCCATACGAACGCCATGCGCGAAGGGGCTCTCATCGTGGTAACGCGAAACCGAGTACGCATACGTTCAAGTGAGAACCTGGAGCGAGGTGAAGGCTAGATGCAACCCTGGTACAGAGTAGTAACGCTGCGCAAGGAGGTCCGGGAGGGGCGCTCCTTCAGCCCGGACGAGTTCGCCATCGCGTTGGAGCAGGTGGTCGCGGGGACTGCGCCGCCGGACTACAGCGACCCGGAGCAGTTCTTCTCTCGCACGTGCTTCACCCGCGCCTTGACGGAGCACTCCGGCATGGTTCTGCGCCGTCTGTCCGGTAGGACGGAGAACACCGCGCCGGTCCTGACGCTGATAACCCAGTTCGGCGGCGGGAAGACTCATACGCTCACATCGCTGTATCACCTTGCCAACGCGGGCAGAGACGCTCACGGCCTGCCCGGTGTTTCTGAGCTTCTGCGCAATGCCGGTATCGCCGATAGCCCCGCCGCCCGGGTCGGCGTCTTCGTAGGAAACGCCTGGGATCCTTCGGAGGGGCGAGAGACGCCCTGGATCGACCTGGCCCGGCAGTTGGCGGGCGATGCGGGTGTGGCCGTATTGGGCGACGCGGCGCAGACCACGCCGCCGGGGACCGAGGCGTTGGCGAGAGTGTTCGCCTCAGCGAATGCGCCCGTCCTGCTCCTGTTCGACGAGGTGCTGAACTTCGTAAACCGGCACCGAGGCATGGCCGAGAGTTTTCATGCGTTCCTCCAGAACCTGACAGTCGCCGTCACGGGAGCGACTCACGCGGCGGCGGTCATAAGCCTGCCCCGCAGTCAGGTGGAGATGACCGAATGGGACCAGGAGTGGCAGGACCGCATAACCAAGGTCGTCCGCCGCGTCGCCCGCGACCTCATTGCGAACGACGAGTCGGAGATCAGCGAGGTGGTGCGCCGTCGGCTGTTCGAGGACTTGGGTAGCGAGCGTGTTCGTCAAAACGTGGCGAGGACTTACGCCGACTGGTGCTTCGAAAGGACCGCGAGGCTGCCCTCCGAGTGGACGGCCGTGGATACGGCGACCACCGGAAGCAGGGCAAGGGACTTCCTCCGCAAGCGCTTCGAGTCGTCCTACCCGTTCCATCCATCCACCCTCTCTGTCTTCCAGCGGAAATGGCGTGCCCTCACCCAATTCCAGCAGACTAGGGGGGCCTTGGCAATGCTGGCGCAGTGGATCGCCTGGGCCGCGCGGGAGCAATTCAAACATGCGCGGACCGAGCCACTCATCACTCTCGGATCGGCCCCGCTGGACGTGCCGGAGTTTCGCGCCGTGGTATTGGGCCAGCTGGGGGAGTCCCGACTCGATGTCGCCATAGATGCGGACCTCGCCGGTGAGACCGCCCACAGCAAGGCCCTGGACGCGGACACCAAGGGCGCTCTGCGCGACATCCACCGCAGGGTAGGGACGGCCATCCTGTTCGAGTCTTCTGGTGGACAGGTGGACAAGGTGGCCCATCTGCCGGAGCTGCGATTCGCCCTCGGCGAGCCGGAGGTCGAGACGACGACCGTAGACAATGCTGCGTCGGCCCTGGAGAAATCCGGCTTCTTCATGCGCAAGGTGGGCACGGACGGCTACCGCATCCATCATCAGGCGACGCTGAGAAAGGTCGTCAGCGACCGTCGCGCCTCTCTTGACGAGGAGACGGAGATCAAGCCTGCGATCCGCAAGATCGTCCAGGAAGAGTTCGCCCGCAGTGCGTCGGTTCCGGTCGTCTATTTCCCGGAGGACGGCGACGCAGTGCAAGACTCGCCACGGCTTACGATGGTTATCCTGGACCCTATGGCAGAGTGGCGTGAGGGTGGGCAGCTTGCGGGACGAATCAGCCAATGGACCAAGGAGCGGGGCAGGTCGCCGCGACTCTACCCCGGAGCGTTGGTCTGGTGCGTGAGGAAGCCTGGACGCGAGTTGAGAGAGAGTGTCGAGCTGTTGCTTGCCTGGCGGCGAGTCGCCCATGAGGTCTCCCAGGGCATCCTCGGCGCTGAGTTCGACCAGGCTGACCGCGCCGAAGTGCGGGCCAGAATCAGGGAAGCGGAGGATGCGGCCAAGGACGAGGTATGGGCCGGCTACCGCTTCGTGGCGCTGGCGGATACCAAGGCAGCGCACGGGTTGAAGGTCATCGACCTCGGCGCAGGACATTCCAGCGGAAGCGAGACGCTCTGCGGTCGCGTTATCGCTGCGTTGAAGTCGGGTGCGCTGCTCAACGAGTCTGTTGGCGCCGGTTACATCGACCGGCATTGGCCGCCCGCGTTCAAGGACACCGGAGCCTGGCCGCTCACCAGTCTGCGTCAGAGCTTCCTGAACGGCGCGTTGACCCGTCTGATTGACCCGGATGCGGTCCTCCGGCGGCGCATTGTCGAGTTCGTTGGGATCGGAGACTTCGGCCTGGCCTCCGGCGGAAAGGGAGGCGGCGAATACGAAAGGTTGTGGTTCGGGGAGCCGGTAGGGGGGGATGAGGTGGCCTTCGAGTCTGGGGTGTTCCTGTTGACCAGACTCAAGGCTGAGCAACTTCAAGCGGCATCGGGAGGCCAGACGGATCCTCCAACGGGACCCACCGGGACTTCGGGCGGCAATGTGGATCCTCCAACGGGGCAAGGGGACCCCCCAACAGGTCCCGGTCCCGTGCCTCCGGTCACAGTCACAGGTCAAAAGGCCACTCTGAGGCTCAAGGGCACTGTGCCCCCCGAAGTCTGGAATCGGCTCGGCACGAGAATCCTGCCCAAGCTGCGTTCCGGGGACGACCTGAGCGTGGGCGTCGAGTTCTCGGTGAGTGTGGATGCGGGTCTGTCACAAGGCTTCCAGCTGGAGTTGGAGCAGGCGCTTGCAGACTTAGGTCTACAAGAACAGGTGCATGTCGAGCAGTCGTGATGCTGATGCTGGCCGTCGTCGACTTGTTGGATACCCTGGCCGCGGTCCTAGGCAGCCCCACAAGTGCGAAAGAGGCTCGCACATGCGAACGGGCTTCCGGCAGGGACAGGCCGGCCGGTCTGAGTTGACCGTCGAACTGCCCCCAGTATGCCGGAAACGCAAAAAGAGTCCACACATGGGGAAGCGGACTGGAACTGCCTAGAGGCGCTGAACGTCCAGGCCAGTCTCCCTCGCCACGCTGTGGAGGAGTTGGCGGTATTCTCTCGCCTCTTCCTCCAACTCGTAGGTCTTCGATTCCTTTCGCTCCGCCCCGATCCGGTAGCGCGCCGCTTCGATCTCCGCATCCTCCGCCTGACGGCGGTGATTCTCGGAGTTCTTCAGGCAATCCGATGCCATCGTTCCCAGCTTTTCGGCCCCGGCCACGAGGTCTCTGACACCGGCTTCCAGCTTCAGAAGCCGGTTCGCAGCCCACTGGACCGCGAGAGCCTTGCACGGCTCGCAGACGGTCCCCACCGGAAGGTCGTCCTTCCTCCGATCCATGCAGTTACCCAAGCCGGTCAAGTCGTGGCCGGAGACCTCGGCTTTGCAGAGAGCCGCCTCTTCCTCCGCTTCGGTGTCCATCAGGTGCATCGTCTCCATCTCATACCTCCCGTTGGTCTGTATCTTCAACTTCGGTGCCGTGTCGATTCTGACAGTCATCTTTCTGTCTCCTCGTGAAACGCAAAAAAGGCCCATACATGGACCGGCAGGGGGAGGACGACACGGCAAGTGCGTCGTCCTTCCCCTGTGTCTGCGGTCTAGCGCCGTGCGGCGACCGTCTCCTTCTCCCGCTCCTGTTCCAGCTCCATCGCCCACTCGAACAGTGACGCGGTTGCGGGCTTCGGCTTGCGGCTGCGGGCCTTGGGCTTCACCGGCTCCTCGGCCATGAACTCCGCCCAGGAGAACAGCGACTGCTGCGGCTCCGGGGCCTCGTCGCAATCGAACGCGACCACGGGGCTTTGCCCCCGCCGTTGGACTAGGCAGCGAGCGGCTCAGGTTGCGTCAACATGGCGGAGTAGCCCCGCTCGACGATGTGCGTCACCGACACCTGGCCCGTGCCGTCGTACCCGGCGCGGTAGGCGAACTCCGCCTTCGCGCCCCAGGGCACATGGCCGCCGATCCTGACGGCGGGACCTTCGGACCTGCCTCGGCGCCCGGGCCCTCCGGCGCCGAGCACCACCATCCCGCTCCGCTCGCCCTTCCGCCAGCCCAGCACCTTCACCTCGGCGGGCATGACCCGCTCCGCCTTCGTGGGCTGGAACAGGACGCCGTGCAGCTTCTTCAGCACGACCGGCGACGGGTTGTTCCTGCCGTTCATGATCTGGGAGAGGTTTGCGGAGCTGATGCCGGCGCGCCGGGCGGCCTCGTTCTGGCTGATGCCGTGGGCGTTCATCCGCTCCCACACGGCCTCCCGGTCGATGCAGGCGGCCTGCGCGGGAGCGACCTTCGCCGGAGCCTCCAGCGCCGACTCCATCCTAACCTGGACCTTCACGCCCATGTTCCTGTGGCCCCGCGCCACGAGCGACATGTAGCTGTAGGAGACGCCCACGCGGTCGGCCAGGTCCCGCAGGCTCATGCCCAGCTCCCTGGCCCGCTCCTTGATGTAGCTGGACTCGCCGCTCACCACGCGTCCCTGGCGGTAGACGGTTCCCTGTCCAGGGACCTCTCCCAGCGCCGCCGCGACCTTCTCCCGCATCTTGGGCGTCCACGGCCTGCCCCCGTTCGCAATCTGCGACAGGTAGCCCGCACTCACGCCCATCATGGCCGCAAGCTCCTTCATGGTGAGCCCGCGCCGCCTGGCAGCAGCCCTGAGCTCGGATTCGGGCCTGTCCGCGGTCGGTCCTGGCGTCGCCGCCCCGGCCCGCATCTCCGGAGCCATTCCCGTGCCTGATGCGGGGACGTGCCTGTCAATGCTCGTGGTCGTCATGTCGCTTCCTCCTTCTTGTAATGAAGAAGCGGGACCGCCCCCTTGCCGGAGACAGTCCCGCTCGATTCCGTGTCCCGATGGTCGGGACTGTCTCCTTGGATGGTGTTCCTGCTGTGGCGAATAGCCGGTGCGGACTCCCTACGGGAAGCCGTGTGCGGGGCAAGCCCCTGGACCCAAGTCCGGGGCAGGCTCCGTCGTGCATCGGGCACAGGTAGTCCTCCGACCGGAGCCGGGGAGAAGACCTGGGCGATGCGTGTGGGGTTGGGGGAAGAGGGATGGAAGCCCGCAGGGTGAGCGGGCTGGGGGAGTTGGCGGGCCGGAGGCCCGCGTGCGGGTTTCTATCGGGCGGTGCGGCGTCGTGGGTGGGTTGCAGTCTCAGCCACGTCGCCGACGCCCTGGGGAGGAGTCACGCGGCGACCCGGGGTCCAAGCAGGGCGCTGAACCGCTCCGTCGCCCCATGGCCCCCGTCGTGGAAGGGGCAGACGCCCTGGGGGACCCTGGCCCGACCCTTGAGACGCACTCCCGACGCCTCCACCACATCGCCCAGGAGGTGACGGGCCTTCAGCGCCGGGATAGCCTGCCCGTACCTGATACGGGGTCCATCGAAGCGTGTGCTACGATCATTACGTGCCTCCCCTCAGCGGCTTCAGGCCCCGGAGGCTGCGCCGGGAGACGACCTTGGCTGGTCGCCAGCGCATCCCCAGGACTGCCACGACCTCAAGTGTCCCGCCGCCCGTGGGAACTAGGGCGGCAGCCCGGCATTGGGTAGGGACAGCGCCGCCGATGGCCGGATTGCTCCGGCTGGTTTGCGCCATCCCTCCCACCGAACCGGACGTGCCACTTTCATGGCATCCGGCTCTCCATTAGACGGTTTGTAGTTGGCTCGAACGGTGTACAGCCTCATGGCACGTCCGGCAGAGCGTGACCAGGTTACTGAGCACGTGCGATTTCATGCCTTTGGTGTGGTGGACATGCAAAGCTGCCCGTGTGCCACACTTTCGGCATTTCATGTCGTCACGCACCTTTGCCCGAAGTCGCTGTTCGGCAAGGCCGAGGGGTTCGTCACGTTTGACGTGACCTACGCCGACGGTTGCCGTATAGATACGCTCGTCTGGGCCGGTTGCTCCCTGTGGATGGTCGCCTGCCGCCGTTGCGTGGCCGGACAGGTAGGGGTGCGGGAAGTCCGCTTCCCCCTTCCGTCGGTAGCGTTGGCGGTCAAGCTCCTGTCGGGTGGGGAGCCATTGGTACGTTTCCAGCGTGTTACCGCCTTCGCGCACCTCTGCGTGCCAGCGGGTTCTGCCGTGGAGCACTCTGGTCTTGTCTTTCATGAGCTGTCCCTTGCGACTTCCCTTGTGCTTCTTCTGCAACCAGTAGAGGTAGCGGAACCACACGAAGGACGTGATGTCCTCAATGTCGCGTACGAAGCTGGTGTACCGGTAGTACGCGGCCCAGCCCCGCACGATAGCGTTCAGGGTTGCCAGTCGGTTGTACTCGTCCATCCAAGCCCAGTTTCTGGAAGTCAGGTCTTTGAGCTTCCGTTGCACTCGCTCCTTTGCCTTGGCCGTCGGTCGGAGATGCACCGCCCACTTGCCGTTGGCCCGCTTGCGCTGGATATGAAAACCCAGGAAGTCAAAGCCGTCGTTGACGTGGGTGATGGCCGTCTTTTCTTCCGATAGCGTCAGGTGGAGTTCGTTCTCCAGAAACTGCTGTATGGCCGCTTTGGTGGCCTTGACCTCGGCTTTGGTGCCGTTGCTGACGACCACGAAGTCGTCCGCATAGCGCACCATCTTGAAGTTGCCGAGACCCGCCTTTCTTCGCCGTTGTCGAGCGTTAGGGTCGAGATCCCACTGCGCCGCCGCCCACTTGTCAAACTCGTTGAGGTAGACGTTGGCGAGCAGCGGGGATATAACCCCTCCCTGTGGCACACCGGAATCGGTGCGCCCGAAGAGGCCCTCTTCCATCACGCCCGATTTCAGGAACTTCCAGATCAGGTCTAGCACAGCCCTGTCCTTCAGCCTCCTCCGCAACAGCTTCATGAGCGTCCGATGGTGGACGGTATCGAAGTAGCTGTGGAGGTCACCTTCAATCACGTAGTAGTGTTTCACGTTGCTGTTGAACAGGGGCATGAGAGTCCCTATTGCGTCCATGGTGCGACGACCTTTGCGGAAGCCGTAGGAATGTCGGTAGAAGTCCGACTCGTAAATCGGGTCGAGGATGGCCCGAAGTGCTTCCTGCACGATGCGGTCTCGCAGGGCGGGGATGCCCAGCGGGCGCTTCTTGCCATATGTAGACTCGCCGGACGGGTTGCGGTGTGTACGTCTTGCGCTTCAGTTGGTCGATGAGCGCCGTCATGTGGCGCTCGTAGTCCGCCTTGAACGCAATCCGCGTCACGCTGTCCACGCCGTCGGTCTGGCTACCCGGTCGCGCCAGTACCCTTTCAGCCGATATGTGCATCCAGTAGTCCCAGTGCAACAGGTCGTACAGGTTGGTGAACCTGTGATCTGGATGCCCACTGGCCGTCCTTGCTAAGAACCTTTGCTTTTCTGCCATCTTCGTTGGGTTCATACATCCCTCCTCTGGCTTAGTTCGCTTGTGTTCTGCACTCGTCTAACTGCCCTCCTTCGCCATGTGGCCGGCTTTCCCGACCGCGGACTACTACGAGGGCTCTGCCCCACGTCCGGCATTGGCCGCAAGCTGGCCTACTCCGGTTTGGCTCCATGTTGATTTTTTTTCCCGGCGTGTTATCGTGACGCTGCCGTGCTACCAGCAGAGGCCCCATTTGGGGACATCGACACCAAGGGAGGCATCGAATGTCGGACACTGCAATGTTGATCACAGCGTTTTCGGGACTTACGGTCGCGGTCGGCGCGCTTCTGGTTTCAACCGGGGTTTTCGTCCTCGTCATGAAGCTAGGCTCCGTCGTCGAATCGATGGGCGGGGACAAGAAGGACTAGCTCCGTCTCGCCGGGGAGCCGAACGTGGTTCCCAAGTTCACTTAGGTTGCGTCTGCGTGTCGTGGTAGGTCCTGTCTGTACGCCTGGCACGGCTCGTTGCCGCGCTCGTCATCGGGGGATGCCGGTCAAAGGGAGGACAGCATCCCTGCCCTAACAGGTTGTCTCTGCGGCACAGAGGCAGAGACTCCGATGACTCCACCCTCGCCCTACCGTGAGCGGGTGGTTCAGCCTTCGACGCGTTAATCGACAGTTTCTTGTGTGACCATGACGACACTCTGGCTAGCAGCGCGCGGTTCAGTAGGGTGGCCGCCGCCACATTGTCGGGAAGGCTTCAGACACGGTTCTGCCTCTGGCCCCCGTGCCTGCTTCCCTAGCCACCGGCCCACTCCTGGCCGGGTTCCACATCTGGAACGTTCAACCTAAGCGCTTCTTGGCGCACCCGTGCCCTGGCTGTAGACCAGGGCGCCGCGGCCGCCGAACCGCCGCTTCACCAGCTGCGTCCACTCGGCGTAGGCCCACCGGGCCTCCCGCGTCTCCGCCTTTCCCGTGTCCAGTCCGCCGAGGACCGCCAGCGCCCCGTCGATGTCACCCGCCTGCCGCATCCTCCGGGCCTCGTGGACGTTCCCGGCCAGGCTCGGCGTCGCCGTTGCCTCCGATGCCGTCTGCATTGCCGTCTCCCTCTCCTCCCTGAACAGCGCCGCCATCACCCGGTCGACCAACTCTTCCAGGCTGCGCCGTGGCCGCACCGCCGTATCCATCGTCCGATTGCCTATTGCTACCGTTGCCGTCGTCATCACGACCTCCTTATGCTGTGTTGTGTTGCCTTTGAAGTTGCGCCCGCTTGCGGGCAAAGAAGAAGGGCCGACTCCGAAGAGCCAACCCTTGTGACTGGGGTGTGTTGCCGCGGAGCCTCAGCCGTCAGCGTCCGAGCCTCCGAACCGAGCGCCGCACGAACCGGCTGAGCAGCAGCGCGCCGAGGCCGAGGCCGACCGCGTTCAGGAAGACCGGCGCGCCGTCGCCGGTCACCAGCGGCCCCGCCAGGAACAGCGCCGCCCCGACCGCAATCGAGGCCCGCTTGTGCCGCCCGACGAAACCGCCGACGCCGACCGAAACCGTCTTGACCCTTGAAACCGTTGCCTTGATGTCCTTGCCGTGCATTCACGCCTCCTTTGTGCTGTTGACCCGTGCCGGCATCCGTGGCGCAGGTCGTTCGTAATGGTGTTGGTTGACGAGTGGCGCACTCCGCCCACGGTCGGATGCCGGACGCGGAAGACGGAATGGGGGAAAGAAGACGCAGCTCGGCCCAGGGTCAATTCACGGGAAATCGACTCATGGGAGCTGCTATGAGGGGAGCGACCGGTCTGGAGTTGGTCACAGGACGGCGCGGTGAAGAATACGCAGCTTGCCCAGGGCGCGTACCGTCCAGGTTGGAGGGGAACTGCGAGACATGGGGCGGCCAGCCTGCTGTTCAACGGCAGACCGGCGCGTGTCGAAGCTGCGGAACGGCTGGGGGTCAGCCATGCCGCAGGCATGGGGAGCCAGTCGGGGCGACAGACGCACTCCGACCGACTGGTTGAGGACGAGGCGCACGATGCGCTCCGTCCCAGGCGTCCAGCGGGTGAAGCGATCAACCTCAGCCGCCAGACCCGTGTCCAACGGATGAAGCGATCAACCCCAACCGTCGAACAGTGCCCTACGGGTGGAGGACCAACGTCAAACTCCAACCGCCGGACTGAGCCGAGGACGAAGGACCGGGGTCAACTCCGTCGATTCGGCCCGCGCTGCTTGCGAAGGACCAACGTCAAACTCCGCAGCGGCAGCATTCCCTCGTGGGCGACCATTCGGTCAGACCCGTGCAACAGGGATCACGCACCCAGGTTTCTATGGTCGGAAACCTTGGAGAAAGCCTAACAGTGCATCCATTATTACCGCACCGAGACCCTCAATGGAAGGCTTTCGGGGAGTTGCCGCCCAAAGTGTTCACAAGACTTAACAGCCAACCCTTCGCACTCGCCGTCCTATCGCCACAACAGTCCGAAGGTCAGGCGCCGCAGAAGCTCCCGTTTTCTCCGCGCTCTCCGCGTGTCGAAGAGCGCGGTCCTGCGCCAGTTGATCTGCCCGCTCCGGTCGAGGCCGCGCAGCGGCTGCTTCTCCGGCGGCAGCGTCATCCCGTGCTCTTCGAGCAGCGCCAATTCCACCTCCAGGAGGCGCTCATGGGCCACCAGCCACGCAAGGCCCTTGCCTTCGTTTGGGTGCGAGTTCTTCAGCTTCCGCCACTCGACAATCAGCGGCCACGCATCGCCGAACACCTCCTCGTCGTCGGGGGCGGGCTCCCGCGTCGCAAGGTCGGGGTACTCCCGCCGCATCGAGGGCCTCGACGGGGGTTTTCTGTCCTGGCCTGACGCACCGGCTTCCGCCTCGTCAGAACCCTGCCGGGAGGGACCGGCGCCGGTCATGCCGGCGCCGGTCCCCTGGGCGCCGTCCCGACGCAGGGCAGCAATCTGACCCTCGACGGCCGACAGACGCCTGCGCGCCTCCTTACCCAGCGCCTCGACCTCGCCCTCCAAGCCTTCGATGCGCCCTTCGAGCTGCTCGTTGCGCCTGCGCTGACGCTCCGCCGCCGAGCCGACGCCCTCCTGCAACGCCCGCTCCAGCGACTGCCGCACCCGGCGGGACAGCCTCCCCGTCTTCGCGCTCTCGGTCACCGTCTGCGGGTCGATCTCCAGCACCCGCGCCGCGCCCTTGTAGCCCTTCTCCCGCACCAGCTCTTGCAGCAGCGCCATGAGCCGCATGTGGTGGGTGTTCTCGACGTCCCTGCTGTCTTCGATGCCGTGTTCGGTCGTCTTCATGTCTCCTCCTCAATCGCCGCGCCGCGCCCCTGTCCTGGCCCCCTTTTTCGCGGCATGTAACGCACCGGCACGTCAATCGCCTTTTCAGCGCTGTTTCCCAACCGACCCGCCCATTTACCGCCGCGTCTGCCCCCCACCATCAATCGCGTTTTCTCGATTGAGGCCGGACTCCGCTGTTTCAACGAAGTGTTCACTGGTTACGTCCTGTAGGGGAACGATTCACCCCTGTTCCAAGTACGAAATCACGACTTCGCTCACTTCGTCACAAAACTCGATCTCCTGTACACCCCCAATACATCACAAAAGGGGCCGGTTGCAAAGGCGATTGGGAGGTATACCGCGCGGGGTATGTCGCGGGGAGTAGGTCCATCGAGGTTCACTCTCGGAGGGTATACCTCGCAGGCAGTTTTCACCGGCATTTCGTTTGTTCACACTCTTTTGCGAGCGTTGCGATCCGGTGAATCGCAACAGACCACTGAGAGGTGAACGAGTTGGCGCTGAAAACGAGATTCCGGTCGGCAAGAGCCTGCCCCGTACTCGATACGGGGCGGCTTATCCCCCTGGCAACTGCGCTGCTCCTGGCGGCGCTTGTGGCGATTCCGCCCAGCGGCATCGTCCGCGCCCAGGCCCCGCCCGGCGATGAGTTGACCCTCGTCAACGCCGACCGGGAGTTCGTGGAGCGCAAGGGAGGCGGCGAGTTCGTCGCCCGCCCCGTCTTCGACCGCAAGATCGCGGACCTCTTCTACGCCGTCCGGGACGCCGACACCGGCGACTGGATAAGCGCCATGTACCGGGTCAGGGGCGGCGAGAAGAAGCGAAGCGACGGCTGGGAGTACAGCTTCGAGTACCCGGCCCTGGACGAGCAGCCCGACCTCGACCCCGACCGGGCCTACCTGCTGGTCATGCTGTCCGTCGCCGAGGACGGCAGAAGGGGGGACTTCTACGCCGTCATACCCATCCACGAGCCGGGCCGCATCTGGGACAAGATTCTGAGCGCCCTCAGCCCGGCGCGGTGGGCGAAAGCCTTCGCCGGCTGGGTGATCGAGGGAGTCCACGGGACCCTCTGCGGCGTGGTGGAGCGTGTCAGCGGCGAGGACGCCGACAACTGCCGGAGGGACTCCGGCTCATGAGCGACATCCTCACCGGAACCCCTCCCGACCTGACCTACGCCCACGACCTGGTGCGCCAGGCGTGGATGGTCGTCTGGGCCATCACCTCCGGCGCCCTGGTGGTGATCCTCGGCTGGATGGGGCTGAGCCTCATCGTGTCCGAGCACCTGGGACGCCAGCAGGCGGGATGGCGTGAGATGGCGCCCCGCCTCGTCTTGGGCCTGGTGGCCGCCGCGTCGTCCCTGTGGTGGTGCGCCCTCATCCTGGACGTGGCCGACGCCGTGTCCGGCTTCATCGCCGCATCCCTGAACGTCAACCCCGGAGACCTGCTCCGGGCTCCCCTCGACACCTTCCTCACCGCCGTGCAGGCGGGGAGCGTGGGCATGGCCCAGATATTGGCCCTGCTGTACCTGGTCTACGGCTTCTTCGTGCTCTACGTGCTGGTGCAGATGGTTCTGCGCCTGGCTCTCATCGACATCCTTCTCGCCCTGGCCCCCATAGCCCTGGGGTTGTGGATTCTGCCCCACACGGCGGGCTGGGGCCGCCACTGGCTCAGGCTGTTCATGACGACGGTCTTCCAACAGGCCATCCAGCTCATCGCGCTGGCCCTGGGCCTCGGCTTCCTCAACGAGTTCGCGGCCGTCTCCGCCTTCGAGCCGGTGCAGGACCTGATCTGGAAGCTACTGATGTCGTTGGCCTTCGTCTACATGGCGACCAAGGTGCCGTCGATGCTCGGCAACGCCGGGACCTTCGACGCCTGGCTGAGCACCCTCTACTTCGGCATGAACCTGCCCGGAACGATGGTGCGCTCGGCGAAGACCATCGGGCTGTTGGCGGGCGGGGCCGCCGGAGGGCCGGGCGGAGCGGCGGTGGGAGCGATGGCCGCCGGAGCGGGGGTGTCGTCCGCCGCGAGCGGCCTCAGCTCGGCGGCTTCGATGGCGACCCCGTCCGCCGGAGTGGGAGGTGGCGGAGGTGCGCCCAGGAGCGGCGGCGAGTAGCCCAAGAACGACAAACAAACGAATGACCTATTTCGCGTCGGTAAGCAATGCAAGGGAGGGAGGAGCGATGTGCAGGTAACGGAGCGGAAAGACCCCGACCGATAGAGACGAGACGAGAAGAGAACTCGAAAGCGGAGAGGAGAGCAACTGATGGAAGACCTTACACAGACGATTTCGAACCTGGTGGGCATCCTGCTGGGCGTCGTGGGCGCGGTGGGCGTCGGCTTCTTCATATACGGGGCCTACCTGTACCTGACGGCCAGCGGAGCGCCGCACCAGATGGAGCGGGGCAAGAGCGCAATGATGACCGCCCTGGCGGGCATCGTCCTGGCCCTGGTCGCCTACGGCGTCGTCGAGCTGGTGATGAACGCGGTGGTGGACCCGGCGGTGGACGTGAAGCTGCCGGACCCGGCCACCCCCACTCCTGAGAGCAATTAGGCGGACGTGCGGAAGGAGGAAGAAGACATGAGAGAGCATGAAGTGCCGACCCACGTGCAGGCGGAAGACAAGGTGCTGCTTGGGTTCACATTCCCGCAGATCGTGGCGGTGACGGCGGTGTGCGCCATCTCCTACGGCGCGTACCGCTACGCCCCCGTCGGGCCATCCGAGGTGAGGATGGCCCTGGCCGTCGTCCTCGGACTGGTCGGCGTGGCGATGATCGTGGGGCAGATAGGAGGTCGGCGGCTGCCCCTGGTGGCCGCCGACCTGCTGAAGTACCGGCTGGGGGCGCGGCTCTACGTTGGGCCTGCGTCCCAGATGGTGAGAGGGGAGCCGCCCGCGCCGGTCCAGCCGGCGCGGAGCGGCCCCGGCCCCCTGAGCCTGATGGCAAGACGCGCCGGGCGCGGCCTGGGAAGGCTGCGCAAGAAGCGGCGCAAGGACAAGGAGCGCCGCAACGGGCGGATGCGATGGTTCGGCAAACGCAGGGCGAAGGACGCAGGGAACCGCCAGGGCCGCGACCACAGGGCCGAGACGCTGGAGACGAGGCAGAGGAAGCCCCGCAAGGGCTTCCTGGCGTTCGCGGTCGCCGCCGTTCTCGCGGCTGCGGTCGTAACGCTGCCGGAGACGGCCTTAGCCGACGACCACTGGCGGGACGAGATCGATTTCGAGGTCGAGGAGCCTGTCCCCGGACGGAGGATATTCGTCGAGGGGATCACCGTCTCCGGCGACCGCGCCGTCGTCACCCTGCGGGCCGCAACTGATATTGAACTCCGGGTCCGGGCCTTTGGAGGCAGCGAGGGCAGTGCCCTCCGCTTTTGGGGTTCGGCCCGCCTGGACGAGGGGGAGCGCATCGACTACTCGCTCCCCCTCCACGGACCGGCGCCGTCCTTCACCGTCTCGTGGGAGGACGCGCTCGGCCAAGCCGGGGCTCTCACGGTCAAGGAAGCGCAGCTTCCCTATCCCTTGCCAGTCGTGGAGGGGGAACTGTGTGACCTCCGGATGGTCTCGCTCGGCTGGATGCCGGGAGCCGTCAGCGGAGTCATCGAGTCCGAGTGCGCCGCCGTCGTCGAGGAGCCGGTCGAGCTTCAGACGGTGGCCGGACACGTCAGCGTCACCGAGACGGCGCTCATGGACGCCGAGGTGACGGCAATCACGGGGACCGTCGCCGCCGCGACCGGTGCGGCGCACGCGAGCGTCCCGTTCGTTCCCAACGGCGAGACCCGCTTCCGGCTTCCCATCGGGGATGGTCAGGCGATTCACGCCTTGTCCGTAGACGTGAGCCTTGAGGCGTCCCTTCGGATCGCCATGCCCCCGCTGACGCAGCTCACCCACCACCCGGCCCGGGTCGAACACATCACCAAGACTGTGCACCTCCATCGGCCGGGGGACAGCGACTACGACAGCCAGACGGTGACGGTCACCCACGATGACGGCTCCACGTCGTCCGCCACCGCGACGGCCTACGCCTACGTCCCCAGCGCCACCATCGCCAAGCGGGTGACTGTGGACGTCCAGCACCCAGAGCACGTGCGGGCCGAGACGGTGGAGCGGTCGCCCATCAGCCGGAGCCGCGACGAGGACCTTTCCCTGGCGTCTGCCGTGGGGTCCGACGACCCCTACGCGGCCCTGGTCCTGCCGGAGCCGGAGCCTGAGGACCCGCCCGCCGAGCAGGAGCCCGCCGACGGTCTGCGGGGCTGGTTCGACCTGCTGGGATGGGAGTGGCCCTGGTGAGGCGGGCATCGGCAGTGACGCTACTGGCCGGGGCCGCGCTGGCGACCACCGGCGCGGCCCCGGTCGAGGGGCAGGAGATGCTTGACGCCTTCGACGCCGCGCTCACCGCGATGGCCTACGCCGCATCCGGCCTGTGCGTCTTCGCCATCGTCTGGGCGGGATTCGTCCTGATGGCGGAGGGCGGAGAGGAGCGCGGCGGGGGACGGGCCAAGGCCGCCGTCGTGATGGCGGTGGTCGGCCTCGTCCTGGTCCTGTCGGCCAAGGGCGTCGCCGCGTTGCTGCGCAGCGGCCTCGTGGACTTTCCAACCCCATAGAGAAAAGGAATCAACCGCATTGAAGAAGCTGATTGAACGAATCACGAGACGCCAGGCGGGTCAGCCGCCAGACGCGACCGCCGCTCCGCAGGCAATACCGGAGGGCGGACTCCCCACGGAGCCGGAACCCGGCGCAACGAGGGAGGCCGCGCCCAAGCTGCCGCCCGAACTGCCGCTGTTCTTCATGCTGTCGCACCTGGACGACGACGGCCCGGTGCGCCTGGACGGGGTGAAGCTCGGCGTGTGCGAGGTGATGGGCCTGGAGCTGGACGAGCCCAAGCTGGGGGCCTTCGCCGGGGCGCTCAACGCCCTCGACTTCCCCATCCAGTTGCTCATCAGGCAGCACCCGCCGCGCCTGGGAGGGATGCGGGAGAAGCTGCAACAGGCCCAGCCGGAGAACCTTCCCCCGCAGACCAGAGCGGCGTCCGAGTCGCTCCGACGCCTGCTGACCGACCTTGAGGCCCGCGACGGCATCCTCGACCGGCGCTTCTACGCCGTCTGCGAAGCGGCCCGGGCCGACGACCTGCGCGGGCTTCTCGCAAGAGCGGGCCTGTCCGTCCACACGCTGAAGGGTAGGCAGCTTCGCATGTTCCTGGTGGCAGCCGCCCTCGGCGGCTCCCCTTCCGAGTTCGACGAGGACGAGCCAGTGGAGGTCGAGGTCAACCGGCGCGACGTGCGCGTAGGCGGGCATCTCACACGCTCCCTTCATCTGGGCAAGTGGCCCCGCTCGCTGGCCCCCGGCTTCCTGCAAGGACTCATGGCGGCGGGCGCGCCGATGGACCTGGCCGTCCACGTCGGCCCGATACCCGCTGAGCAGGCGGCCAGGACGCTGGAGTGGCAGAAGGTCAGGTTCGAGTCAGCCCAGTCCCTGTCCTTCAAGCGGGGCCGCACCATGTCCCCGGAGGCGGAGATCGCCCTGGAGGACGTGACCCGGCTCAGGGACGAGGTGCAGCGGGGACGGGAGCGGCTCTTCCACGCCTCGCTCTCCATCACCCTCCACGCGAAGGACGAAACGTCGCTGAAGGAGATGACCCAGCGGGCGAAGGCCCACTTCGCCGCCACCCTGGGCAAGCTGGACGCCCTGGCCTTCCGCCAGCGCGAGGGCCTGTTGTCCACGCTGCCCCTGGCCCTGAACGCCGTCGCCGAGTGGCGGACGCTGGACACGTCCAGCATAGCTCGTCTCTTCCCCTTCTCGCCGCCCGACCTGGACACCCGGAGCGGCACGCTGATGGGCATCGACATGCGGGCCTGCGCCCCGGTGATCTACGACCCCTGGGACGGCACCCATCTGAACGCCAACACCGCCGTCCTCGCCCGCTCCGGTTCGGGAAAATCCTTCGCCACCAAGCTGGGGATGCTCCGGGGCCTGTGCCGGGGCGTCACCGCCTACGTCATCGACCCCGAGGGCGAGTACGCGGACATGGCGAGGGCGGCGGGCGGCAGAGTCCTGTCGCCCGGCGTGCCGGGCCAGGGCATGAACCCCTTCGTCATCGACAAGGGCGATTCCGAGGAGCTCCTCCAGCGCATCGGCAGCCTGCGCCGTCTCATCGAGGTGATGGTGGGAGAGAGTCTCGGCGCGGAGCGGCGCGCGGCCCTGGACCACGCCCTGGCGGGCTACTACGCCCAGCCCAGGGAGCGCACCGGCTTCCGGGACTTCTACGCATATCTGCAAGAAGACGAGGCGGGTGACGCCGCTCTTGCAAGGCTGCTCAGGCCCTTTGCCACCGGCAGCCTCAGACACCTGCTCTCCGACGAGGGCGACGACCTTCTCGGAAACGAGGCACTGATCACCGTGTTCGACCTGCGGCTGCTGGAACCGGAGCTTCGCCCCGCCGCCGCGATGGTCTGCACCGAGACGGTGTGGGCGGCGGCAGCCCAGGACCCCAAGCCCCGCCTGCTGGTGGTGGACGAGGTGTGGTCGATCATGCAGCACCCCGAGGGAGCGGCCTTCATGGTCAGCATGGCGAAGCGGGCGCGCAAGCACCGCCTCGGCCTCCAGTTCATCACCCAGGACGTCCAGGACCTCCTGAGCGAGGACACCTCCCGCACCATCACCGGCCACAGCGGGAGGGCGCTGCTCCAGAACGCCGCCTTCAAGCTGCTCTTGCAGCAGGACGCCGCCGCCATCAGCACGGTGGGCGACGCCTTCGACCTTCCCCAGGACCTCCAACGCTGGCTCCTGTGGTGCCCGCGTGGAGACGGGTTGCTGCTGGCGAAGGGCAACCGCTTCCCCGTGCGCATCGAGGCGACGCCGGAGGAGACGGAGGTCATCGAGTGGAGGCCGGGCCAGCACAGGTAGACCGGCGAGAACACACAGGGAGACCCGGTAGAGATACGGAACGGCCGGGCTACGACGCCACTGAAGCAATGAAAGGAAGGCATCCCACTATGAAGCTGAACCCGAAGGAAATCCTGTTTGGAGACGATACGGAGAAAAAGAACCCAGTGCTGCTGGCGGTGACGCCGCCCAGGACCGGTGAGCGGACCCTGCTTGGCGTGGAGAACCTGCTCCAGTCCATCGCGGTGCCGGAGCCCTTCTCCCTTGAGCTGGCCGGGGACGTGGACGGCGTGACGTTGATGGCCCGCTGCCTCGACGACCGGGTGGTGCGCGGCCAGCTCTCCGCCCACTACCCCCAGGCCCGCATCCGCAGGGTTGACCCCGGCGACGACCCCCTGCGGCTCGGAGAGGGGGAGCAGGCGTGGAGCTTGAGCCTGCGAGCCGACGGCCCCGAGTACGTCCCGCTGCGAACATTCAGGGACGACGACCTGCTCGACCCCGGCTCGGACCCCCTCATCGCCCTGATGGGCGCGCTGTCCGCCCTGAACGAGGGCGAGCGCGTCGTGGCGCGGCTGATGCTGCGCTCCCTGGGACCCGACTGGTCGCAGCCCCACATGGACAAGGCCCATAAGAGGCCCGGCATGGAGCCGAGGGAGCCCGCCTACACCTTCCAGACCAAGCCCCTCCAGATGGACGGCATCACGATGGCCGTGCTGGGCATCGGGGCGCTGGCCGCCCTCAAGGGCTACCTGTGGGTGCAGGACGGGGAGATATGGAAGGCCGCGCTCCTGGGGACGGGCGCGGCCTTGGGGCTGGCCGCAGGCGGCTGGGCCTGGCACCGCTGGAAGAAGGCCGGAAGCCGGGTAGAGGACCCTCTGCTGATTCGCGAGAAGGTCTCCCGCATCGCCTTCGACGCCGAGCTTCAGGTCGTCGCCGTCGTGCCCGCCGACACGGGGCCGGAGCGGGCGAATGAGCTCCTCGGCACGGTGGCCGCCGCCTACCGCCACTTCGACAACCCCGCGGGCGCCCGCTTCAAGGTCGGGAGGGCGAAGCCAGTCGCGCCCGCCCCGGACATGCTGCACCCGTCAGGCCCCGGCCTGTTCGGCGGGCGGAGCGTGCTCGGCGTCCGCGAGGCGGCCTGCCTGTGGCACCCGCCCGGAGCGGGAGACGAGACGCCGTTGGTGGAGCGGTCCGGCGCAAGGGCACTCAGCCCCTCGGCCAGGGGCGTCAGGGGCGGCGCCCTGGTGGGAGACACCACCGCCGGAGCGAAGAGGGAGATCCGCTTCCCCGACGACCTGCTCAGGCGTCACCACCTCTACGTCGCCCGCACCCGCATGGGCAAGTCCACCCTCATGCACCACCTCGTCACCCACAAGATGCGTGAGAAGGCGGAGGGAAGGGACCCGGACGCCATCGTGGTCGTCGATCCCCACACCGACCTGGTGGCCGGGCTGCTGGAGCACGTCCCCCAAGAATTGGTTGGCAGGGTGCGGCTGATCGACCTGTCCGACGAGACCCGCTCCCCCGGCATCAATCTGCTGGACACCCGCGTCTTCGCCGACCGCGACCGCACCGCCGACTCGGTGGTGCGCGTGGCGAAGGGCCTTTGGGAGCAGTGGGGGCCGCGGATGCAGTCCATCCTCGAACAGACCGTCAAGACCCTCCACGAGGCCAACGAGCAGGTGGAGGCGGAGCGGCAGTACACCATCCTCGACGGGCTCAAGCTGCTGTCCGACGACCCCTTCCGCAAGGACGTGCTCAAGAAGGTCTCCGACCCCTACCTGCTGGAGTGGTGGGCCAGGGACTTCGGCAAGTGGGGCCACCAGTACAAGGCCGAGGCCCTGGCCCCGGTGCAGACCCGCCTGTCCTACTACGCATCGTCGAAGCGGGCGCGGGCCATCCTCGGCCAGCGCCGCTCAACCATCGACCTGCGGAAGGTCGTCCACGACGGCGGCGTGCTCTTCGTCTCCACGTCCCAGGGCACCGTGGGCAGGGACGTGGCCGCCCTGGTGGGAGCGTCCCTCCTCAACCTCGTGGACGCCGTGATACGGGAGCAGGGACGGCTGCCGCTGAACAGGCGGCGCGGCGCGCTGGTCGTCGTGGACGAGATGCAGTCGATGCCCGGCGTGGACTACGAGTCGATGCTGAGCGAGCTGGGCAAGTTCGGGGCGTCCTTCATCCTGGCAACACAGAGCCTGGCAAAGCTGGACGACCTCTCCCTCACCATGCGGGACACCATCCTCGCCAACGTGGGCTGCCTCGCCGTCTTCCAGGTGGCGGGCAGCGACGCCAGGACGCTGGTGTGGGAGCTGGGCAAGGACCGGGTGACCGAGGACGACATCGTGTCCCTGCCGGTCCACCACTGCTACGTCAGGGCCACCGTGGGCAAGGAGCGCATGCCCGCCTTCTCGATGGAGGTGAGAAAGCCGGAGGAGGGAGACCCCGCCGTCGCAGCCCGCATCCGCAAGGCGGCGTCCGCATACACCGTCTCGGCCCGGCAGGCCGGCTATGCCGAAGCCGACGGCCATAAGAAGGTGGGCGACTACCGCAGGGGAGTCGAGGACCTCGAAAACGCCGGGCAGAAAGAGGAGGCGGAGGAATGAGACCCGAAGGGTGTGAACCCGACCTGCTCCGCGCCCTGGCGTGGATGCCCTTCCTCGACCGGCAGGAGATGATCGCCGTCTCCGGCCGGTCCAGGGGCGCGGTCCACGAAGCGGTGCGGAAGCTGGAGTCCGGCGGGTTCTGCGCCTCCGTGCTCCACTCCGCCGACCCGCTTCCCCCGGCGCGGAGGTTCCACCTCACCGCCGCAGGGCTGCGCAGGCTCGCCGACGAGGACGACACGTCCCTCGAACGGCTGGTGCGCACCCACCCGGTCTCGGCGCAGTGGCGGCGCAGCCTGATGGAACGCCTCGACGCCCTGGCCGCCATATACCGGATCGCCTCCGCCCTCTCCAACGTCGCCTACCCCATTAGCTTCCGCTGGTACCGGGCCATGCCCCTCGACGCCGTCGTGACGCTGCCGGACGGAAAGACCGTAGGCATCGTCAGGCAGGGGCTCACCGCAGACAGGTCGGGCTTCGCCAAGCGGCTCTGGCGGCTGCGAGAGGGGCCGATGCCCGGCACGGTGTTCTTCCTCATGGCCGACGACGTGCGGCTCAGGCACGCCCGAAGGCTCCTCTCCACCACCGACGTACCCGCCCTGTTCGCCCTGGAGCGCGAGGCCGTCCTGGCCGGAGCGGGCGACCGGATATGGAGCCCGCCCAGGGTCGCCGCCGCCGTCGGTCTGCGCTACGCCCTCGACCGGACCGACCCCGGCGGAGATCTCCCCGTGGAGGACGAGCCGCAGCGCGTCTCGGTCCCCGACGACCTGCCGGACAGGGGGGCGGCGTGGGACATGGCCGACCACCTGCTGCCCGTGTTCCTGAAGCCCGCCGAGAAGCGCGCCCTCGACCTCATCTCCGACTGGCCCTGGATCGCCCTGAGCGACCTGGCCGGACTGCTCGACGTCTCGCCCCAGAGGGCCTCCAAGATCGTCATACCCCTGGAGGGCTTCGGCCTCGCGGCCCGCCCTCGCGACACGGGAGGACGCCTGGCCCTTACCGACCGGGGCCTCTCCCTGCTCGCACGCAGGGACCGCACCTCCGTCGGCGTGGCGAAGAGGCGGTGGAGCGTCGCCCCGGAAGACGCCGACGCCCCCTTCGAGTGGCGCAACGTCACCGGCAGGCGAAGCCGGCAGCTGCTCAGGAACATCGAGCACACCGAAGCCGTCCACGTCTTCCTGGCCGCGCTCACCGTGCAGGCCCGCCACCTGGGGTGGGAGATCGCACAGCTCGACCCGCCCAGACGGGCGTCCCGCCACTTCAGGCACGACGGCGGGATGCGCGCCGTCAACCCCGACGCCTTCGGCGTCCTGCGCAGGGCCGACACGACGTGGCCCTTCTTCCTGGAGTGGGAGCGCCGCGCCGTGCGGCCCTCAACCATGTCCGACCGGCTCGCCCCCTATCTGCGCTACTACTCGTCTCACAGGCCCACCGACGACCACGGCACAAGGCCAGCCGTCCTGGTCGTCTTCGACGACGAGATCGCACATACCCACTTCCTGCGCGTGGCGCGGGAGGAGATGCGGGCGGAGCAGGTCACCGTCCCCCTGTGGGTCTCCCACAGGGGGGCCATCGACGCCCTAGGGCCGCTGGGACGCGCCTGGCGCACGCCCACCGGCTGGGAGTCGCCCCAGGCCCTGCCGTCCCTATGAACGAGGAGTAATGAGAGACCTATGCCTTCACACGACACCGATCAATCGAAAGGCCACCGGAGGCGCGGAGGACGGACCGTCGTCCGGCTCGACACGGCGGCCCTCTGGAGGCGGCTCACACTTCTGAACCGCTCCCAGAACTGGCTCGCCCGGGAGATCGGGGTCAGCCCCGCCTACGTGTCCATGCTGGTCAACGGGGAGCGCTCGCCCTCCGGTCGCATCCGCCGCCGGATGCTCAAGGCCCTTGGAGTCGAGAACTTTCAGGAGCTATTCAGACTGGAGGAGAGAGATGACCAACACTGACGACTCGTCCCGTCCCTACGGGAGCATCGAACGGTTCGCCGAATACGAATGGGGCATGTCCTACGCACGCCTGCTGCCGGAGGACTTCATCGACCGCCTGGAGCGGCTCAAGGAGGCCAGCGGCCTCACCTGGAGCGGCATGGCCAGGGCCATCGGCGTGGACTACAAGCAGCTGTACAGCTGGCGCAAGGGCGCCGTGCCCAGCGGCGGGGCCTACCACGCCCTCGTCCGCTTCGCGGGCCGGGTCCCCGGAGGCCTGGCCATCCTCATGGGAGAGGGCTTCCAGATGACCCTCTTCGAGGACGTTAGCTAGACCGTAGGTCCCGCCCGCGCAGGAGCTACGGCGGCACGGCGGGGCCGGATAGAGACGCCGCCGACGCTCGCACCCTTCCGTCAGCGTCGGCGGCCCATCTTCACACCTGTAACGAGAGGCCAGCGGCCCGACGAGACGCCGCTGCGACTAGGCCATATGAAAAAAGATAACACCGGAAAGAACGAACACAACGAACGGGACAGGCCCACGCCGTCCTACACCCCGAAGCAGCGGGCCGCGATCCTGAAGGGGCTGCGCATCCTGGCGAAGGTCGCCGTCCGCGCCCACATGCGACGACAGGCGGCCCGGTCCCACCCTGGGCAGGACGGCGACGGTGGGGAGGAAGGATGATGCCTTCCTCTCCAACCCTCACCGTCATCAGCCTCGGCGGGGGCGTCCAGTCCTCCGTCATGGCGCTCATGGCGAGCGAGGGGGCCTTCGACCGCACCCCGGACTGCGCCGTCTTCGCAGACACCCGCTGGGAGCCTCCCAGCGTCTACAACCACATCGAGTGGCTCGAAGGCCAACTGCGCTTCCCCCTCTACATCGTGGACAACGGACGCAGTCTCCGCGAGGACGTGAAGGCCCTCACCAACCACTCCGGCTCCCGCAGCTACGTTGACATCCCCGTCTACCTCAAGGGACGCGACGGAGAGAGCGACGGCATCGGCAGGCGGCAGTGCACCACGAACTACAAGATACGCCCCATCAGACGCCGGATACGCGAGCTGCTCGGACTGAGGCCAAAACAGCGGGTGCCCGCCGGAACGACCGTCGAGCTCTGGTTGGGAATCTCCACCGACGAGGCCATACGCATGAAGACATCACGCGACAGGTGGATAACCAACCGCTACTCCCTCATCGAGGCGGTGATGTCCAGGCAGGACTGCATCGACTGGTGGACAGCCCGCTACGACAGGCCCCTCGAACGCTCGGCCTGTATCGCTTGCCCCTTCCAGTCCCGGCAGCGATGGGTGGAGACGAAGCGCCGGTGGCCGCAACTGTTCGCCGAGGCCGTGGAGATCGACGAGAAGATGAGGGGCGGGCTGGCCTTCGCCAAGGAGCCGTACCTGCACTCCCTGCGGATACCCCTGGCCCAAGCGGTCGCGCTCGACGAGGCGGAATTGGGAGATGACGGACAGAGAGACGAGTTCGGGAACGAGTGCGAGGGGCACTGTGGGGTCTAGGAACAACGCATTGCCGCTGTATGCCGCAAAGCGGTATACTTTGCGGTACGGTATCTGGTGACGGAGACGGGCGTGCGGAGCTTCACCGACGAGCAAGGAAACGAGGTCAGGCTCACCGACGAGCGGCTCCAACACATCCTGCAAAGGCACCCTGAAATGGCCTTCCAGTTGCATCGATTCGCCGAGACCCTCGCCAGGCCGGACGCGGTGAGTCTATCCAAGTCCAACCCGGCGGTCCAGCTCTACTACCGCCTCTACCCGGACCTGCGGGGCAGGAACCGCTACGTCTGCCTCGTGGTGAAGAGAGGGAGGGACTACTCCTTCATCCTCACCGCCTATCTCGACCGAAGAATCAAAGGAGAGTGAGCATGACGAATAGAAGGGTGTCCGTTTGGTACGACGACGAGGGTGACATGCTTGAGGTCCTGTGGGCGTTCCGAGAGGGCTACTTCACGCCCACCGACGACGAGCGCGTCCTCAAGCGGCTGGACGATGACGGCGAGGTCATCGGGTTCCTCATCCACGAGATGAGCACGCTCAAGGAGCCGAGCCCCGTCGAGTTCGAGCTTGCGTCCGAGGCCCCTGTCGATGATGTCGCCAACGTCACGGTGAAGCAGGCGGCAAGCCGGTTGGGCGTGTCGGAGCGAAGGGTGCGTCAACTGTCCCGCGATGGCCGGATGCGCGGAGCGACCAAGGCCAGAGCGGAGTGGCTGATTCCGACGCCAGTCGAGGTCATTCCGGGAAAGCGCGGTCCCGTAGGTGTCGCCGGGCGGGCGGACACTACAACCAACTAGGACCGACCACATACTCCCGCACTCGGCAAGATCGCCACACAGAGACGTAATCTCGGGTAACAAAGGCTGGAGTCTGCATTGAGTCGTAACAAGCAACGTCGACGCAAACAGAAGAAGATGGCTCAGCCTAAGAAAGCCACGCCACCGATCGCTCTTGAGCAGGACTGGAGTCGCGCGGGCGCACACAACATTGCGGGCGTGAGCTTCCAAGTCGCGGTGACTGCGAGACTTCTCCTTGACGGGCGAACTGGCGAGTTGCCATTAACTCGTGCAACTCCCGAAGGCTACGAGGATATCGATATCGAGTTCAGCAACGAAACCCGTGCGCTCGTTCAAGTTAAAGAGCGCTCTCCGACAACGGCTTTCACACGCTCGGACCTCGCGGAAGCGCTGACCAGGAAGAGTACTGCCTTGGTAGAGAATGCTGGTTGCCGTTTTGTCTTAGCCACAAACGCGACGCTCAGTGGAGGCCTTTCTCCGACAGGGTGGGATCAGCCACTTTCGCAATGTCTTCCAAGAGACGAGATCGACAGGCTCGCTGCACAACTCGAAGAGTCTTTCGATGAACCCTACGAGATCCTAGCCCGAACATATATCTTGCCGGTCGAACGGAGTTTGGTCGAAGCGAGTCGCCGTGATTTCGCGCGCATAGTAGAGATTCAACCATCTGTAGCCGCACTAGCGTACGCTCGACTGATTGAAGAGATTACTGAGATCGCGGTTAGTCAGCGTTATGCTACCCCTGAAACAGCCGAGTGGCTTGCCCCGTCAGACCTAGACGCGCTCGTCACACGAATACTTGAAACCGTCGATGTAGAAAGCCTCGACGAGGCAGTCCGCGATGGAATCGTCGAGGCCGTGGACTATAGCGTGCGGTCTGATCTGTGCGCGACGGACTTTCTAGCTGGCGTTGACGTTCTGCCGGCGCACATTGCGGCAGGCCTTGATCTGCCCCGGCCTACCGAGCTTAATGTGCTCACCGCAGCACTAGAGGAGCATCACTCAGCACTGCTGATCGGGCCCTCTGGAGCAGGCAAGTCGGCACTGGTGTGGCGAACCGCACGGGAACTAGCTGGCCACGTGCGTCCCTATCGTTTGCTTCGGCTTTTGCCTGAAGATGTCCCGGCACTGTCGCGGTGGATTCGACGTCAAGAGCCTTCTAAGAATTCCCCGTTGCTTGTGTGCGCTGACAACCTCGGCCGCCCTCACACTACGGGATGGTCAGCAATCGCCCGAGAGTTCATAGACAGGCCAGGAGTCCTCTTACTGGGGGCCTGCCGAGAGGAAGACTATCGCCCAGAACTGGCAGCTGGCAGAACCACGATTGTCGATCCGAAACTTGATCGTGACCTTGGAACGTCCATCGCGGAAACGCTTGCCAATAGCCAAGTCCCGACTGTCCTCGACGTCGCCGAAGCATTTGAGGCTTCCGAGGGCTTGCTGATGGAGTTCCTCTCCATGCTGCTAACAGGCCGTCGCCTACAACAGGTTGTAGAGGAGCAAGTCGCGGCCCGGTTGACTGAGGAGAGAGCGACCGAACGCGAAGTCCTTCGGTATGTTGCAACCGCTCACGCCGCAGGCGTCCCGCTGCCTGCCGATGTTCTCGGAAACCTGATCCCCGATCAAGACCTAACCCCTGCGCTGTCCCTGCTGCATCGTGAGCACATCCTCGTTTCGGACGATGAGAGTCGATGGCAGGGGCTGCATGAGCTTCGCTCCATGATTGCGAGGGACTATCTCCACCAGTTCCCGCCCCCGACCGCTGCGATTACCATCCGATATCTTGTGGAGCATCTCCCAGCAAGAGAGGCCTCGCGGATCATCGAAGCATATGCTCGCCAAGACGCTGATCTCGTGCCCGCGGCAGAGGCTATATCAGAGATTCTCAATTCACGAGATGTCAGCGCGGACGACGGTGCTCAGCTTGTCTCGAGCCTAGCGATGACCGACGCCTTCCGCCACGCTCGCGAGTGTCTCCGTGTCGTAGAAGACCTCAGGCCAAAGGGACTAGATCCCGAGACGGCACTCCTTTTTGCGTATACGCAACGCTTTGCCGGAGTGAGTTTCAACAGTTTCAAGAACATTCATCCCAATTTCTCGTACTTGACCGAGATGGCGTCCGCCTTGCCGCCTCGTCCACAGTCGTTGCGGGATCTGTCCCTGCAGAACCTGACTTCGGAAACAGCACGTGACATCGCGGAACGAGGAACACCAGACCAGGCCATCGCGTGGCTTGAGTCGCTTGAGGATTCCGCTGCTGCACGGGCCGTACCGCCCCAAGAGATCTGGACGCTTTTCAGCGGGGCCCGACTCGAAGTTGCCGCTCGTCTCTCTGCGACTCTCAGGTCGCTGGCTTTCGATGAGGGTGCCACACCAACAGATGAGGTCTTTGGCGATTTTCACGACCGGATACGCCGGTTGGCAAACAACCTACCGGACTGTGTCGAAATAGACTCCCAAGAAGAGTTGGATGGTAAGGTCGTGACTCTGCGTCTCTTGATCCCTGGCGATGATGAGGATATTCACGACAGGAGTGTGCAGACGTGCCGGTTGGTCTTGGACCTGTGCCCTGAAGCGGATATCGCTGAAGTCATAGTCGTTACTCCCGACGGTGACCGCCATGCCACTGGCGACTTAGAGCCGGGGTACAAACGCATTCCTCGGGCCAATCTTCCGCGTCAACCTTCAACCGTTGCCAACGCAAACTTCCTCCGCGCTGGACGTCTGTTGCTCGCCTCACGCTATTGGACTGAGCCGATTCGGGTCCTTGCCGAGACTTCAAGACAAGTCCTGGCGCTATGGGACGATTCTGTAGCCTGGCTGATCAATCCACACCACAATGTGAGGCGTCGACGGGAGGCGATTAGGCTCACAGATTCCCTGATAGCCCAACTCGCCGCCGGACCTAGGGAGCCAGTGAATGATGGAGAGACGGGAGGTCGCAATACCGCGAGGGAGGCCATTAGCGATGCGCTCACGGTTGTTCGCGATATTGCGTCTATGGAGTCGCCCGATGATCTCGAGAAACGAAGACTTGGCGCACGGTGCCGTAGCGCCGTCAAGCGCCTCATTACCGCTCGTCAAAGCAATCTTCCGAGGCTTTCAACTATAGGTGACCCTCTACCCGATTCCCTCGACGAGATGCTTATGCTTCTTGCCGATGTCCTGCTTGCCTCTGCTGAACATCAAGGAATCTCGTTGAGGACACTACGAAGACGCAAATCTGAGTCATGGGTGGATGTCGCACGCCGCTTCGTGAATGCGGCTGCTTCTAGTGGCTACCAGGCCGAGAGGGAGGCGCTGACGAAAGCTCTTGATACGACAACTGCTGATTTTGAGATTAAGCAGATCAGACGCGCGGATATGGAATCCGTCCGATTCCTCACGGACCGGTGGGTCCTCCTCGTGCCGGCAGAGGACAACACTTCCACTGAAGGTGACGACCCTGCCCCACCGTCATTTGCTGACCGGTTGGCAGCTGACATGGCAGAGCAACTCGACTTCCGGACCTTTATTGTCTTCGGCGCAGCAGGACGCCTACTTCCCCTACATGCTTTCAGACTAGGTGCGTCACAATTTTGGCCAGCAGACGAGAACGATCTTTCTTTGATCGCGTCTAGGCTCGGCACCGAAGTCATGGAATCTATCCACCTACATGCTTGGGACTCCTTCATTACCGAGTTGGTTGGCGCTTCCCGTGCGGCCACATTGCTTCGCTTGCGCCAGCAGGCAGGCTTTGCTGCAGACGAAGAGGTCTTCTGTAACCGATACGCGTCCGCACGCAGGGCGGCAACGGAATGCGCCCCCCTCCTGCAAGCCGAAGCGTACCGGCTACTTGGCCGCGTGGAGCGCGAACCGCATAACTGTCAGCGCACTCTCGCCAGCGAGGTGTACCGCTCACTGACTCATGGGGAATTGAGCAAGGACTTGGCCGCAATCGCAGAGTACCGAGTCATTGCATTGTCTATCGACCTCTGACTATCAAACCAACCCCATAGAAGGCGCATCAAGGCGATGCGCACTTTTGCGAAAGAGGTCGGCAAGGGCAACATCGCCCTGTGCCAAGGAGGCGGACCGCCACACCCGATAGGACAAATCTTGACAACGACGGGCCGGTTCGTTCATGGTAAGAGTATGACAATGTAATGCAATGAGGAGCAAAAAGAGAGAGTGTCCACACCCAGAAAGTCCAAGGTCATTACCTTCTCCATGCCCCCGGAGATGGCCGAGCAGGTGCAACAGGTGGTCAGGGAGGAGGGCCGCACCGTGAGCGAGTTCTTGCGCGAGGCCATCCGCCTGTACATGGACGAGCGGGAGTGGCTGCAGCGGGAGCGCCGCCAACGGGCGAAGGCCCGCCGGAACCAGTAGGAATGAGCAAGGAGGACGCACCCATGAACGATAGGACCGACTACATGCCCGTGGCTCTCTACGCCAGGGTATCCAGCGACCGCCAAGACGTTGACCTGTCAATCGCCGCACAACTGAGGGCGCTCAGGGACTACGCCGAGAAGAACGGCTACCTCGTCGCCCGCGAGTACGTCGACGAGGCCGAGAGCGGCCGCGTCGCCGACAGGCCGGAGTTCCGCAAGATGATCGACGAGGCCGCCAGGCCCAATGCCCCCTTCCAGGAAATCCTCGTCTGGAAATTCTCCAGATTCACGCGCAAGAGGGAGCACGCCGTCGCCTTCAAGTCGATGCTCAGGCGCAAGGGCGTCCGCGTCGTCTCCATCACCGAGCACGCCGACGACACCCCCACCGGCAAGCTCATGGAGGCCATCATCGAGTCCGTGGACGAATTTTACAGCGAGAATCTTGCCCAGGAGGTTACGAGGGGGATGCGGGAGGCCGCCTCTCGCGGTTTCTGGATCGCCAGCAGGACTCCCTACGGCTACAACAGGGTCATGGTGCAGGACGGGGCCAAGAAGAGACCCACCCTGGAACCCGACGAGGCTACAGCTCCCACCGTGAAGCGCATCTTCGACCTGGCCGAGGCCGGTAGGGGGATGACGGACATCACCCGCACCCTCAACGACGAGGGCATCGCCAGTCCCGGGGGCAAACTCTGGGGCAAGACCAGCGTCCACGCCATCCTCAAGAACGAGGTCTACACAGGCGCTCTGGTCTGGGGCGCGAACGCCAAGGACAAGGCCGAGCCGGTGCGAGTGGACAAGGCTTTCCCCGCCATCGTCTCCAAGGCCCGGTTCCGCCGCGTCAACAAGCTGATGCGCTCAAGGGCGCCCAAGAGGTCTCACCCCCGCAGGGTCGGCAGCTCCTACCTGCTCAGCGGGCTGGTCAAGTGCAAGACCTGCAACAGGGCGCTCTCCGGCCAGGACTCCAAGAGCGGCCAGTTCTCCTACTACGTCTGCCAGTCCCTGATGAAGCGGGGCAGCGGGGCCTGCGACGCCCCCAGGCTCAACGCACGACGCTTCGAGGAGATGGTCGTCGGCAAGATTCGCTCCAACATCCTCACCGAGGGCAACATCCGCGCCCTGGTGAAGGTGGTGGACGAGGAGATGGACGGAGTGGCCCGCGAGCAGCGCAGGAGGCTGGAGACTATCGACGCCGAGCTTGCCGACGTGAGGCGCAGGCTGGACCGGCTCTACAACCTCGTGGAGACCACCGACCTCGACATGGCCGACGTGACCCCTCGCATCAGAGACCACCGGGGGCGGCAGGACCGCCTTGAGGCTTCGGCGCAGGAGGCGAGGGCGATCCTCTCCCAGCGCAGGACGGTGCTGGACGACGTGGAGACCATCGCAGCCTACGCCCAGGACATGAGCGAGTTCCTGAACGAGAGTGAACTGACCGAGCGAAGGGCCTTCATCGAAACCTTCGTCAAGGAGATCGTCGTCATGCCCGGCGACGCCCTGCTGCGTTACACCGTCCCGATGCCCGACGATAGCCTGATACCCGGAAGGGTCGCCGAAAAGGTGGCCCTCAACGGCTCGGTACTGTCTACCGTACAAAATGGTGGGCCGGACTGGACGAAATCAAGAACCGAGGCCGATTCCGAGGTCACACCATCGTTCGGCATGGGGATGGTGTACGTCAGAACGGCCTCGTCTCCGGTGACCTCGATGCCCTCCACGAAGTTGCGGATGAGGGCCTTGCGCTCGGGGAAGGTCCCCTCCTGCAAGAACTCACGGAAGTCCGCAACGTACCCCTTGATCTCCTCGGTGGTGGGAAGCTCCACCCTGCGCTGCTCCAACTGACCGGCGGCGTCCTCTCGCGCAGCCTCCAGTTGCTCCTCACGGTGCCTCAGAGAGAAGATGCGGGGCGACAGGACCTCCAGGGTCAGCTCGCTGGTCTCAAGGGCCTCGTAGAGCCTCTGGAGCCTGCTCCTCACGTCCCCTAGCTCGGCGTCGATGACCTCCAGCCTGCCGGACAGCTCACCAGCCATGGCGTCGATCTCCTCCGCCACCAGTGTCACAAGCTCCACGATGGTCTCCTCGGTGAGGATTCTCTCCCTGATCTTCTCGACCACGAAGTCCTCCACCCTGGGAGCGTTCAGGTAGCGGGCGCTGCACGTCCCTGCGCCTTCCCTGAACAGCGTCCCGCAGATGTAGTAGGCGAACTGGCCGCTCTTGGCTCCCTGGCCGGAGTAGGGCCTGCCACAGACGCCGCACTTCAGCAGCCCGCTCAGCAGGAACCTGCTTCCCACTCTACCGGGTCTCTGCGCCTTTGGCGCACGGTCCCGCATCGCCTCCTGCACGGCGTCGAACATCTCCCTCGACACCAGCGCGGGCCACGCTCCCTCGACACGCACCGGGTCCTGTGCCTTCTCCCCCTTCGTCGTTCGGCCCCACACGGCAGTACCCGTGTAGGCTTCGTTGTTCAGCAGGTAGTGGAGTCCTCCCTTGTACCAGCGCTTGCCCCTGTTGGTGACGCCCCGGTCGTTCAGGGTCTTGCATATCTCCATGAGGCCGTTCCCCCGAAGCGAGCTCTGGAACAACTCCTTCACCACCGGAGCGGCGGCCGGGTCAACCTCCAGCGTAGGACGCTCCTTCACCCCGTCGCTGACCTTCACCCGCTTGTAGCCGAAGGGGGCCTTGGAGCCGAGGAAGAAGCCCCTTGAAGCGGCCTCCCTCATACCCCGGACGACGTCCTCGGCAAGATTTTCGCTGTAAAATTCGTCCACGCTCTCGATGATGGCCTCCATGAGCTTGCCCGTGGGGGAGTCGTCGGCGTGCTCGGTGATGGACACCACCCGGATGCCCTTGCGCCGGAGCATGGACTTGAAGGCGACGGCGTGCTCACGCTTGCGGGTGAACCGGGAGAATTTCCAGACGAGGATGACCTCGAACGGGGCCTTCGGCTGGCTGCCTTCCTCGATCATCTCCCGGAACTGGGGCCTGTCGGCGACGCGTCCGCTCTCGGCCTCGTCCACGTACTCGCGGGCTACGGAGTAGCCGTTGGCCTTGGCGTAGTCCTTGAGCGCCCGGAGCTGGGCGGACACGGACAGGTCAACGTCCTGCCTGTCGCTGGATACCCTGGCGTACAGGGCCGCCGGTGTGAGTGGCTGTAGGTGCTTCTTCATGCTGTCCTCCTTCAGTCTCCTCGTGAGTCTTCCTGTTCGGCATGGCGAGCGCGGAGCCTCTCGTACCGGATGGTCCGCAGCCACTCCCGCTCCTCCATGTAGTTGCGGAGGGCCTCTCGGATGAGCTCGCTCATAGTGCGTCCCTCCTCGCGCATCACGTCCTGCACCTGCCCGGCCATCTCAAGGGGCAGGGAGAAGGTAATGGTCTTCGTGTTCCTGTTGATGAGCTTCTTATTCATATGCTGTCTTACAGTGTATCATGCGGCATCCGGCCTTCCGCTGTCAAGAACGCCCTGTCCAGCGTCCCAGGGTATTTTGGTTGTCGCTATCGGCCCGACGAGTCCGTTCGTGGTGAGCTGGTCGAGCCATGAGCAGACGGCCCTCAGGCAAGCCTGTCTTGAGCTTGCCGAAAGGCTCAGGGCCAACGGGACGGCCATCGGCTCCGCATTTTGCGATTTGGATTACCGGGCGTCGTTGACTGGCAACCCGGAAGTCGCCCCGGCAACCGTCCTGACAACGAGAAAGGGGAGAGCCGCCCCGATTTCCCCCGTTCCATCTGAACGATAAACCCGGTTGGGGCCGGATTGCGTAATGTAGAATACACATATCAGCTATTGTCAGAGAGGTGGAATGTGATCAATGCAAGGCCGCCTCGCCGCGTTGGCCCGGCCGACAGGCCAACACGGTTTCTTTCCTGCAAAGCGCTGATCGCAGTGCTGGCCGTCATGCTTATGGTTCTGGTCTCCGTGTCCTGCGCCTCTTCGGATGACAGCGAGATATTTGAGTTTGCGGTTGGGCCGGAGCTCAGGGACTGCGTCGGAATAGTGCCCATGAGATGCATGGTGGTCAACGGCGAGTTCTTCTACGACGCAATAGAAGGTTTCGACTACGTTGAGGGATTCGACTATCTGCTCAAGGTAGAGCGGTATGATGCCTGGCCGGACCAGGAAGAGCCGCCCCAGGATGCATCGAGGTACGGCTACCGGCTCATTGAGGTTATCAGCAAGACGCGGCGGATGTGAAACAATACCGTGGGCGGGAGAGGCAGGCGTTTCTTCATGTAGTCCTCCTCAGCAATGGCTCATCCTTCGGTCGCGTCGTTCAATCCGCCAGTCCGGCCAACTGCAACGCCCGTTAGAACGTCTCGGCGTCAGGGCCGAACCACTTCTCGATGAGGGCGTTCAACGAGCCGTCCTGCTTCATGGCGTCGATGGCCCGGTTCAGCTTGTCTTTCAACGGGCCGTCGGACTCCCGCACGCCGATGCCGGTACCGGCGTCGAGCATCACTTGGGGACCGACGATTGCCAGCCCCTCTCCGCTCTTCGTCATGTACTCGTGGGCGAACCCGATATCGACCAACGTCGCATCCGCCTCACCCCTCAGGACAGCCGAAAAGACATCTTCGGCCAACTCGTACTCCACCAGCGTTGCGCCGGACTCCGATAGGTAGTCCGCCTGGATGGTGGACACCTGGGCGGCCACTCTACCGGCAACCACTCCGTCGCCCGCTCCCGCCCGGGCAACGTAGACCGACGCACTGGGCGGGATGTACGGCTGGGTGAAGTCGATGACCTCGTCCCGCTCGTCGGTGATGCTCATGCCCGCCATGATGGTGTCGTACTTGCTCTCCACCAGGTTGGGTATGATGCTGTCCCATTCGTTGGTCACCCAGACGCACTCCAGATCGGCCCGCCTGCACAGCTCGTCGCCCAGCTCCCGCTCGAACCCGTCGACCTCGCCCTCGTCGTTGATGAAGTTGTAGGGGGGATAGGCTCCCTCCGTGCCCATCCTGACGATATCGGGTCCTCCGATGCACGACAGGCACGCAGAGATGAGTATGGCGATTGCAAAGACCAGTCTAACCATGTTCGCATTCCTCTCGATTGCCTAGTGAAGCCGGACGCCATCCAACGTCTTCCAATCCGGACCGGTGAGAAATCCTAGGGCAGAGCCGGGGACCGGGCATCCTGTTCGCTGGTTGCTCCCTGCGCTGCGGTCGCTCGAAGCCGGAGTCCCAGGGCGCGCACCACCTTGAGCACGGTGGCGAACTCCGGGTTGCCGTCGGCGGACAGCGACTTGTAGAGGCTCTCCCTGCCCAGCCCGGTCTCCTGCGCGACCAGCGCCATTCTCCGGGCGCGGGCGATGTCTCCCAGCGTCGCCATGATCAGGCCCAAGTCACCCTCTTCCAGCGCGACGTTCAGGTAGGCCGCCATGTCCTCCTCGGTCTCCGTGTGCTCCGCCGGGTCCCACGGTATGGTCTGCGTCTTTTCCACTGCTGCTGCCCCCTATAGTCTCCCGGCCAGCTCCGGAGCCCTCCGAATGTCACGCTCCTGGCTGTCCTTGTCGCCTCCGGCCAGACGGACGATCAGGGCCTCCCACCGCTGCACGAAGTGCACCCGGCAGCCGGGTCCGTAGTCAATGCGAATCTCCGAGACCCCTTCGCCCACCGGCCTCACGTCCCCAGGGTTGCCCAGGGACAGCCGCCTGATGCGGTTGTCGATTCTCACCCTCGCCTCCCTGTCCCGAAGCCGCCTGAACCAGCGGGCGTAGACCTCGGTCTGGCGAATCTCGACCATCACCCTAGTGTAGGCCGTAGGATACCTTGGCGCAAGGGGTGAATGGCGCTACGGGGGCGAAAGCGGGGCAAGCAGGGCTCGCGCACAGCCCCCCCTCACAGGGCGCGAGATTCGAGGGGACATCGGCGGTGTTATACCCGTGTACAGGAGATCGCTCGGGGCGGCAAGTTGCGGGTCTGGCGATTCCGTAGCTGGAATCGGGGTCAATAGGGCAGTCTGCCACATAGGAGCAAGCAATCCGATTCCGGTGCTCCTTCCACCTCTACTGGACAGTCGCAGCTTTGGAAATTGCAGAAGTGCAATCGGAGGAATCGGGCCGAAGTGGACAGCGCCAGCTTTGAGAATTGCACTTTGTCAATCGGGCGTGGGGACGGGACGAACGGGAGACGAAGGGCGGAATCCGGGGCCGGTCAGCCGCTCACTCCCCATCCTCGCCCTCCGCAGGCGGCTCCGGCGCAGCCCCGGACCGGAGCGCCAGACGCCACAGGTGAGCGCGGGCGATCATTCGGGCCAGGATGCGAAGCCCGCGCCGCACCGCCTCCTGCTGCTCGGCGGAGTGCGCCGTCGCCCGGCGATTGTTCGATGGTCTCCGCGCCAACTCTTTCCCTCTCTGCGGTTTGCCGCGACTCATCGGATCGCGGCTCTCGCAGTAGAGTGTGCACAATCGCAACGCGGAATAAGACCTCTCATAGCTCTGCGCAGGGATGCGGGGTGCTATAGGCTCTCTTTTTTTCGGCCCTTCAACGCAGTATTGGGGGTGTACAGGAGTTTGAGTTTTGTAACAGAGCGGCCAGAGTCGTGATTTCGTAGCTGAAACGGGGGTGAATCGTCCCTCTACAGGACGTAAACAGTGAACACTTTCAGAAAGGGTGCGTTCCGGACCGCAATGACATCGCCAAACGTGGGGAATGCCATCGGCAGGCCCGTGAGAGCGGCGTCTCAATGACATTAGGCCCCGGAAAAGGCGATTGAAGTGGGGGTGCGTTACGTCCCCTGAAGACGGAGACGGAGACCGGGGTGACGGGCCGGCGGCGCTGGCGATCAACCGAGCGGGATACGCAGGACATGGCCCGGCGAAGTATGCCCAGGCGATCCCCGCTCCGCAGTCGGTTGGCGATGTGGCGCACAGCCCCTGTGAGGTATATCAAGTGATGCACCTTGCAAGCTCCGCTGAAATGGAGGGGTGGGGACCATGTGAAGGGGGTGTACAGGAGATTGAGTTTGGGGGCGAGACGGCAGAAGGGGCGAATTCGTAGCTGGAATTGGGGCAAACGGCCCCCTACACGATGTGAACAGTGAACACTCTGTGAAAGGCCGCAGTTCGGTTTGAAGGGCTGAAATTCGATGGATGGTGGGGGGCACGACACAACGCGAAAGCGGCGCCTGCGATGGAAAACACGGCGCAAACGGCTATGGATGTGGGGGTGTAGCACGTGGGCTTTGGGGAGCCGGCTGAGGCTGTCCTTGCCTCTCTGAACAGGGTAGACGCCGCATTCATCGGTCGCTCCGGGTCTCGAAGCTGGCCTCCCAGGGCTCCAGGTCGTCGCGGTTCCCTTGCGACGACTGATCCATAGGGCCTGGCGAATGACATTTGCAGCTTTCCAGCAACGTCAACTAAGTTAGGCGGTACCTTGGTGTCGGATTCTATGCACAACCCAGCAAATCCCTCCCGCTACTGCTCCTAGTGCCATTCCAATGGAATGCCCCAAGATTGATTCCCCGGGGCCATCGCTGACGCCGGCGATGAAAGAGCACAAGAAGAACAGCGATACTATCGCTGTACCTAACAGCCTCTGCCACCTCTCAGAAGCTAGCCTGAACAACCGCTCCTTCAGGACAAAATCAATAACGAAGAATGAACATAGGACAAGAACGGCGTAGACAACAATGCTAAACCCCACGGAAGGAAGATCGCCGGTCCAGGGAGAATCAATGAACATCGGGGCGGTCAGCGTAGCAAGATAGCCCCCCAAGGGTACAAACAAAGCCGCCAAAACCAAGAGCCATCGACTTCTCATCCTCTCTTCGACAAGTCCCCCACATATCAGCAGCGAGCCGATATTCTCCAGAAGGTGCCTGATGTCGGCATGTAGAAAGGCGTATACGAAATAGGCCCCAACGTTGTCGTTGGGCAATCCAAATTCCAATCTAAGCTGCTCCCTAGTGCCAGTAACAGCGACAGCCACCTCGACGGCGAGAATCAGTACAGCAATAGCCAGCGAGACAGGTCCAGACTTCAGATAGTTCCAAACCCTCGGTATCACTGACCTTAGTGAAATGGGCTCAAGCCTCAATAGCCAGCTATTAAGAGCTGATATCACCAAACCACTAACTACGGCATAAATGACGATGGTGAATATGTAAGAAGTGACTGTCATAGATTGCTCATAGCGACGCTTCTTACCTCAGCACAAACCACCACAGGAGAACACTGGCGATTAGCAGCGCCAACAGCACGAAGACGGCCACGCGGACTGCGATGAACAGCTCATTCGTCTCCTTGTGCGCGGCGACTTCCTTCTCGTACGTCCTCTCAAGCTCCCAATACGGCCGTCTGCTGGCGGACGCGGACTCCCTGGCCTCATCCCGCTCCCGCTCCAACTCGGATGCTCTAAGCTTCAACTCCGACACGTTTTGCTCCAACTGGCGCACGGCACGCTGAAGCTCGTCCTCCCTGGCGATGGCCCGGCGCAGTAGCTCCGCGTCGCTCAGATACTCCGGCCCCTGCATCCGCACGTAGACCCGGCGGCCCTCCCTGGCAACCTCGACCTCTCCACTCCTGATCTTCCGATCCAGGGTCGAGAAGGATATCTCCATCTCCTCAGCCGCCTCCGCTTTCGTCACCCAGCGGACAGGCTCATCCATCGCTTTTCCTTTCCTACCGGCTGACACGTCAGCGGTTGTATCGGGGGTACAAAATGTACCAGGAGTCACCCCTTATTTTAGCACAGTTTCCCATTTTGCTCCCTGACCGGTCAGGCGACACGTCAACCCCGTTTCGTAGCTAAAACAGGGGGTGATTTGGCCGTTGGCGGACAACGAAAATCGGGCCGGTTGTGCCAATTTGTACCCCCCAGCCAGCATAGAGGGGAGATAGGGACGCATCGGCCCTATCTATTTCCCCCTACAGGACGATGACGCATTCGGTGGTGGAGCGAGTCCCACTGGTAAGCTTCCAACTCGGACAGAGCGCGTCTCGGGGACTCCGGCTCCCACAGTGGACGCCACGACCGTCCCAGTATCCCTGTGTTGGACAGAGCGGCCCGGCAGGACACGAAGATGGGCAGCGACATCCGGCTCATCCGGGCGGCGGTGAGCACGTAGGTTGCCTCGACCTCCTCGGTGTCCACCACGAAGAGGGTGACGGGGTACGGCGGCTGGTCTTCCCTGGGCTCGTTCGACCAGTAGTAGTCCTCATAGGGGTCCAGGCGGGCGACGACTCCACTGGGGTGACGGGCGCGGAGCTCGTACTCAAGGTAGAACGGTATCTGAAGGCCCTGGGCGGTCATCCGCCCCACGGCGTCCGGGGCGATGGCCGAATCGCCCCAGTTGTAGGCCCGGTCGGACCTGGCGGTGGGGACGGACCACACCAGCTCGCTGTAGGCGTCGTCCCTGGCCTCGGCCTGAAGCTTCGAGAGGAACCAGGTGATGCCGTCTGCGTGCTTCGTCTGCCTCTCCCACGTCTCGATGCGGTGCCCCACGTGACGCCTGCGGCCCTGTTTGTCGGTGGTGAGGGCGGTGCTCCAGATGCCCCGCGTGGTGGGGAGCTGGGCGCGGTCCCGGTGGGTGACGTAGCGTATGCCCTCGGCGGACAGGGTGTAGCGGGTGTCTCCACGTTTGCCGTGACACTCGATGAGGCCCCAGGTATCGACGAGGCTGCGCATCATCTGGCTGACTCGCCCATCAGAGACGCCGAGCCAGTTGGCGAGGTGTTCACGGGGGATCATCGGGTGGTCGGTGATGAGGTCGAGCGTCCGTTTCTCCGAAGGGCTGACGCCGAAGGCCGGCGCAGCCTGTGTCATTCGCTCGGGACGGGGCAGCGACGCCCGCTTCCGCTCCGGCGACTCCGTGCGAGGCCCTCCGCCTGGGCTGGCGCGGGAGACCACGCCCTCCAGACTAAAGAACCTGCTACCGATCACCCACGAGGTGCAACACCAGAGGCGAAGGTCCCGTCCTTCCAGCGCATCCCTGGACTCCACGGCGACGTAGCAGTCACGGAGGTTCCGGTTCTCGCAAAACCTCGTCGTCAGCCTCTCCTCCCAGACGCTCGGAACCAGGATCAGAACGGTGTCGGGGCGGCGGGTGTAGTCGTACTCCGCTATGGCCCGCAGCCGGTCATAGAGCGACCGGCGCCGAAGGGCGAGGCCCTGGCGCACCACGCCGAAGGTGCGGCCGTCGTGGAGCGTGATGGTGGCGTCGAAGCGCCCCCGGCGGTGGAACTCCACCCGGGACCGGAGCCCGTCGATGCCGGGGGACATCGAGGCGGCGAGGCGGTAGACGCTGGCCACCGCGTCCATCCTGCGGATGAGCAGCACCAGCCACTCCCTGGACATGGGGTAGGCCCGCACGAAGTCCGAGGGAGTCGCAAAGCCGAGGACCCAGGCGGCTTCGCCGACGCCCTGGGCCGTCAGGTGGTATCGCTGGCTTGAAGGCAGGTGGGCGGTGCCGTGGCTCGCCCTCCCCACGATGCCCTCGGCCAGCAGGTTGCTCAGGGAGCGGTGGACCGTGGCATGCGGTTCGCCGAGGATGCCCGCCAGCTCCGTCGAGTCGATAAACGGCGTCCGGCTGAGGGCGTCGAGTAGTTGTCGGTCGGAAAGGGCCATGCCTCAGCCTACCAAAGTTGGAGTTGTATCCGACAGCACCAGTTGTCGCACTCATGGACTAGGCCGACCAGCCGGATCAGTCCCAACAAGCCGAAGCTGTCGTTAGAGCCGGTAAAGGCCATCTGCAAGTGAGTGAAGGCGGTGACTCTCGATGTCCAGTGTCCGGCTTGGTGCCAACCCGCCCCAAGAGCTCAACCGCGTTGACCGCCCCGCCGTGTCACTCCTCATTTGTCTGCTGTACACTGACCGGGTACAGCAGACCGTCCTTCCTCCGGGTTTGGTAGACTTTCGACACCACCCACCCTCCGGGGAATCCTACAAGAGGGAAGAGAGTTGAGAGCCCTCCCATGACAGGCGAATTTGATGAAGTAACGAAGCATTGGTACTTCAATTCCGTCCAAGAGTTTTGGGACGCTGAGGACTTGGACGGGCAGGTTGCTTACGTCCGGAAGGGGCGCTTTGAGGGCAAGTTGCAAAAGGGTTTAGTCGACGACGGTAAGTTGCGCGAATTTAGGCGCGTGGACTTGGAAGGCGGAATAGTACCGGATACGCTAATCGTTCTGCATGTACTAAATCACGACCGAGCAAGCAACTACGACAGGATACAACCTCCGCCACGCCGTACCGGACGATTCTCAGCGTTCATGGATGAGGTTGAGGAAGTCGCCATCCAAGCCGGATGTTGGTGGGTGTGGGTAGAGGATGTCTTCAGCGAGTTCTTGCCAGAGAAGCTCGAAAGACGCGGATACCAGAAAATACCGGGTTCCGACGACCCCAATCCGGATTACGTGAAGGTCTTGCCTCGCGGGTAGTTACATCAACTGCTATCTGGCAAGGGTTACGCGGTGGCCATCTTCCCTGCGAGCAACTTGCCCACACAGCCCTCCACCGCATTGCCTTCGGTCGACATGCGCAGCCACTTCCGCAGCTCGCGGCGGGCGATGGTTACGGTCAGCTTGTCGCCCCACTGTTCCCTGAGTTTCTCCAACTTCTTCCCAGCCTCGGCTGCCGCCGTTGCCCCGGCCTCGCCTATGGCTACGTGCAACTCCTGCGTCGGGTCGAACTCGGGGATGGGCAGCTTCCACAGGTGCTTATGCAGGTCCCGCGGTCCGAACTGGCCCTTGGACATCAACGGCTTCACGGCTGCTTGCAGGGCGTCGCTGTTGATGATGGCCAGCAGGTAGTTAGCCTCGTCAATGGTACTGCACGGAATCCAGTAGAGAAGATGGTCAATCAGTGCCTCACTGTCTTGAAGCAACGCTGCGGTCGGCTCCCCTGACTTGGTGTACACCACACGCAATAACCCGTTCCCCGCATCCTGCTGCCACTCCAGTTGCGACGACAGCTTGCCCATGTAGTCCAGTTGACCGAGCAGGTTCAGGTTGTTGGCCAGAGCCTTGTTCTCCTCCCACATACGGCTGACGGTTTGCCAGCGCTGCCGCATCCGCCGTTCCAGCCCGCCCAGCCGGATGCCGCCGGGGCCGTTGGGGTCGGTGGGTATTGCGGCGTCGCCCCGCTTCAGCGGCAGCAGCGCTTTCAGGGGCTCGAGCGTGACATAGGGCGCGATAGACTCTCCTAGGTCCACGCTGAACAGATGCCGCTTCTCCACTGTCTGGCTGGTGATGGCGGTCAGGTCAAGGTCCTTCCAGGGAGCCTTGTCCTGACTGCCTTGGCGGGGGTTGACCGTGACCGTCGGTGCTGCTTGCACAATTGCGGTGTTCTCTGTTTCGCTGACGAAGAACAGCACGCGGGGGACGATGGTCGCGCCCTGCCGGGAGTAACCGCCGTAGGGAGATTCGCCCGCCGCGCCGGTGTCGGTGATGCCCGCTGTCTCGCGTCGCACGTCCTCAGCTCCGGCCGTCCCTCGCCACCGCTCCACCGACCCGGCCAAAGGCTTGCCGGAGACGTCTTGTGAGAGCTTGCGAGCGAAGACCACCGAGGCGGGTATTGGGAAGAAGCTGTTGGGCTTCAGCTGTTCCAAGTCCCAGGCCGGTTTGAAGGTGAAGTCCACCGAGACGCTCGGCCCTGACTTGCGCGCCCGCCACTGACCACTGCGCCACTTGGAGTACTGCCCGGCCTGCAACGCGCTGTGGGGCAGCACGAAGCCGATTACGCCCCCATCCTTCAGGTACAGGTCAACGCTACGGGCAAAGAACAGTCCAGCCACGTCCTGGTGGGTAGCGTAGCGTCCTCCGGCCCAGATACCGTAAGCGTTCCGGCTCAGGTTCAGCAACTCGTCCCGCAAGATGTCGGCGGTCTGGTTATAGTTGATCCAAGGCGGATTGCCGATCACCACGTCCACCTTGGAGCGGGACAGCACCACGGGGCGCACCATATTCCGGGCGTAGTAGGCCCAGATGTGGTTCCGCCCCTTGTCGTGGAGCCGCTTCATGGTTGCTATGGTGTTGTCCATGACTCGGCGCTCAACGGAGTCGTAGATGTTGTTGTCGGCCAGGGCCAGGAACGGGTCGTCTCCCCGCTCGATGGAGGCCGATACGTCCCCCATCAGGGCATCGAAGGCCTCAGCCCGTTCCACGAGGCTTGTGGGGAACACCAACTCGGTGTTCTCCTCATCCTCTACCCGGACCGTGACGTTGTGCTCGGCGAACATATCTCCGGTGCGAAAGCGCAGTTGCAGGGCGTCGCCCAGGTAGACAGGGATGGACAGGGATGCGTCGAACCCGGCGGAGCTGGCGGCATTGATGGCAGGACGGGCGGCCAACGTCCAGGCGGACCGGGCAAGGTGCACCGCCACGGGGTGAACGTCGATGCCGGTTACCGCCTCTCGCAGCCTGTTGAGGACTTCCCCTGGGTTCCAGTTGGCTGCATTGGCGGCGGCGATGAAGTGGGACACCGCCTCGGCCACGAAGGTGCCGGAGCCGCAGGCCGGATCCAGCACGCGCTGACTCAGCGGGTCGTCCACCAACTCTCGCATCATGGCGCGGACCAGCCATGCGGGGGTGTAGTATTCGCCCAGCTGCCGCCGTTCCTCCGGCGGGATGACCGACTCGTACAGGGTTGCGGCGGTGTCCGGCGGGGCCTCGGCCCAGTCGAACCGGGCCACGCGGCGGGCCAGGGTTTGCAGCAGCGGCTTGCCGCCGACCTCGTTGGGCCATGCGAAGAAGTCCGACTCCAGCACCCCCTGCAACCCGGTGGCGCGGTACAACTCCCGGCCTTGGAGAAGGTCGGCAGGGTCGGTCTCGGCCAAGCGGCGTATGTCGATGCCAAAGGAGGCCTGTACCACCATGCCGATGACGGCGCTCAGGTAGGTGTGCCGGACGAACAGATCGTCCATCTCCTCCGGGCCGACGCCGACCTTGGCCAGTCGCGCTTGAGCCTCGGCACTCATCCCCTCCGTGGTGTAGGCAATCTCCCCCAGGGCGGTGCGCAGCAGGTCGTACCACAACCGCCGTTTGATCCGGATGGTTCCAAGGTCGGCGTTCTCTTCGTAGAGGGTCTTAAGAGCAGCGATGTCGCGCTGGTAGGAGGGGCTTTCCGGGCCGAAATGCCCGGCGATTCCCTCTCTATCGGGACTCTCTCCCTCCAGCGATACCAGGGCCGAATCCCGCAGCCACTCGTAGAGGGCGATCCAGCGGTCCGGCTCCTCCAGCGTGAGGGCGTAGGGCAAGGCCATCTTGACCGGCCCGGCGTTGGGCCAGCGCAACAACCACCGCTTGCCGTCGGTGAGTACGCCCATCCGAACCCGACCCTGTCCCGCCGACTGGGTCAGATAGTCGTCCAGTTGCTCGACGTACTGCGGGTTGGGTGCGCCACCGGAAGCCGTTCCGATGCGCCGCTTGAACTCGATGAAGGTGTCCAGCGCGGTCAGGTCAACAGCGCGGCGGGAAGCATCCGCGGGAGGATTCTCCTCAACCATCTCCTCGCTGCGGACCAGACCGGTGACGATGAGGAAGTCCCGTACCGCGCTGGTGATGTTCGCCTCTGGCTCGCCATTGTTGTACCGTCGCAGGATCTCAGCGGCGGCGTTGCGGTATTTGGGGTCGTCTATGTCGATGTGGATTGCCAAAGTCGTCCCCAGTTCGCTCAGGTTTACAGATGGCGAACAGCCAGGGCTACTCTTCCCCGTCCGCGAGGATGGAATGTTCCCATTCCCCGACGCGGGCGGGATCCAGCCTGTTAACGTCCTCCAGGCTGTCGAAGTCGGCGTCCGCCGAGATGATGCGGCCAGTTCCCAAGCGCTGCATCACCGCCGCGTGCACGAGATCACGGGCGCTCACACCAGGATGGCGATCCGCTAGCCCGGACGCTGCGAGCACGTCCTCCGCATGGACGGGTTCGATCCGGCCATGCATGGCCTCGGCGAAGGCCCGAAGTACCTTTCGCCCCAACTCCCAGCGTCCCAAGGCCAGGTAGCGGTGCAGCAGTTCCTGGAGGACCTCGGAGTCGGTTAGGAAGGGCCGCGGGTCCTCGGCCACACTGCGGAGAATCCGGGCGCACGGCTCCTTGAGGGGATGGTCCCCGCCTGCGGCGTAGATGGGGACGTTGGCGTCAATGAAGACCGCCGGGTTCATGGGCGGCCTCCAGTTCGCGCGAGAGGGTGTCGGGGTCGGGCGGGTCTTCCACGTTCAACCCAATCAGCCGTTCAATCGCCTCTTTGCGGCGGCTGCGCAGGATGTCTTCGTACGCCCCATCGATGAGGCTGCGCACGACGTCGGAGATGGCCGCTCCCTTCTCTTGGGCCAATTCCTCCAGCCGCCGCCGGTGCTCGACATCCAACCGTACGTCTATCCTATTGGTCATATCGCCTCTCCAACCGGTGCTATGCGTACGGAGGATATTATCCGGCGCACCAAGCCCTGAAGTCAACTCAGGGCAGCCTTAGCGCCGAGACACCGTTTGGGTGGCCTTAGTGCCGTCTACCGCCCGGACTCATTATTCAGAACCCTCGTAGTTCACTAGGCATCATCTTCCATCATGGAACCTGTCGTGTAGGCCCTATAGAACACACCACCACCAACAGCCCCACCTGTGATCACCGCTGGCAACAGGAGCAGGTATCCTTCTGCACCCCACGACGCAAGTGCGAACAGCGTGGCCAAGGCGACCCCTCCGGCAAGGACTAAACAGCCCGTGACGACTTTCTCACGCTTGGAAATGAAACGCGTCCTCTTGAAGTCTTGAACGCTGTCCGTCTGCGTTGTGGTACGAGTCTCCGCCCTGAATTCATTTTGTGATATTCGTCTTCTTGGTGGCGTCAATTGTCCCTGCGGAACCAAACGAGCGTATCTTGCCCGGAACTCATCATCGGTCTGCAATCCCTTGCGCTGATTACATGGTCGACAGATCACCTGTAGGTTGCTCTCATCGTTGGAACCGCCACGAACGACCGGAATGATATGGTCAATGTCCATGCTAGAGGCGATTCGACGATTCCCACAATAGACACAAGTATTGTTCTGGCGCCTCATCAACCGTTGCTTCAACCCCTTCGGCCAAGTAACCCGATCGGTGGGTCGAATCCGTCGCTCATTGGACCGGGTGAGCAGCATCGCCCGGATCGACACATCCGCTAGCCACAATGCGACAATTGCGACCCATGTCGCAACCGTCCGCAGTTTTTCCTTAACATCTGTTCCTCGTCGTTTCATTGGACGACACGCAGTCCCTGTTCATGAGTGGCTTAGGGCGCAGTTCTACATCTTCAACGTGAACCTTATCGTGAAAGTTCTTGATTTTGTCAAGTCTGGTGGCACGCCTGGGACTCAACAGTTGGCCCGTTGTTCGATATATAGGTGGCGCAACCCACCCGTTAGACACGGGAACTGATTGCCATGGATCTCAATCTCGACTTCTCGCTCAAGCATGTTCCACACCTCGGCTGGTATCTCCCCGCTTAGCTGGTTTTCGTGTAGAGTCATACTTTTCAGGTTATCGAGGTTACCCAACTCGGAAGGTATCTCCCCGCTTAGCTCGTTTTCGTGTAGATTCAGACTTTCCAGGGTATCGATGTTGCCCAACCCGGAAGGTATCGCCCCGCTCAACTGGTTTCCGCTGAGGTTCAGCGATTCCAGCCTGTAGAAGTTTCCCCACTCGGAAGGTAACTCCCCGCTCAGCTGGTTTCCGCTGAGGCTCAGACCTATTAGGGCCGAGAGGTTGCCCAGCCACGGCGGTATCTCGCCGCTCAATTCGTTACCCGAAAGGCGTAACTCCGTCAGATGGGGAAAGTTGCCCAACTCTGGTGGTATCGCACCGCCCAACTGGGTGCCAGAGATTTCTAGGCCATACAGAAGCTTGAGGTTGCCTAGTTCAGGCGGTATCCCCCCACTAAGCCCCTCACCACGGAGCAGCAGGTCGGAAAGGCTGGCCAGGTTGCCCAGCTCCGAGGGAATCCCCCCGGTCAACCCGTTCCCCTCGATTTGCAAATTCGTCAGGTTGGAAAGGTTGCCCAGCTCCGGTGGAATCTCCCCGGTGAACCCGTTCCCATGGATTTGCAAATAAAGCAGGTTGGAAAGGTTGCTCAGCTCCGGTGGAATCTCCCCCCCTTAAATCGACGCCATGGAAGCCGCCGGAGAGGTCCAGTATTTCCAGGGCTCCGAGGTCGCCCACCTCAGAGGGAATCTCCCCGCTCAACTCCTGTCCAGACCCTGACCCCCCTATCCGCAACCAAATCACGCGGCCGTTGTCGTCGGTTGTGACTCCAGACCATTCGCCCAACGGAGTGTCGCTCAGCCAGTTTCCGCTGTCCTCCCAGTTTGGTCCGTCCAGGGCATTGTAGACGGTGACCAAGATTTCCCTGTCCGTGGCGACGGAGCCCGGCGCAGGCGCACGCTCCCTCTCGGTCGCCTCCGTGGCAGGCGCAGCGGTGGCAGCATCTTCTCCAGGCGCTGCATCCCCGCCACAGGCGGCGAGCAGGGCGACCAGACTCAGCGCAAGGGCGGCGAATCCCGCAAGCAACATCCATGCAGAGCGTCCGGGGACGAGGTTATTCATCACTTTGTCGCTCCTTTCAATAGTCATAGGCCCGGCTTCGCCAGCGCATCTATCGACCGGACGAACGCCAAGCGACTATCTCCAAACTTTATTGGCCAAAGAACCCCAACCATTATAAACCTCGTTCCATATGAAAGGTAGAAGTATCGCCTCTCTATCTATCTGAATCCTTGTACAATCTTGCTCCCGGACGGTATATGGAGGCGGTCGATTACGTGGTCAAGCCCTTCTCGCCGACGGAGCTTGCGGCAAGAATCAGGGCGGCGCTGCGCAGGCGGGCCGCGCCGCATCCGGCCGAGCCGTCCGAACCCTACTCGCTGGGAGACCTGACCATCGACTACACCGGACACCGGGTGGCGGTGGCGGGGCGTCCGGTGCGGCTGACGCCCACCGAGTACGAGTTGCTCTTCGAGCTTTCGGTCCACGCCGGGCGGGTGTTGACCCACGACCAGCTGTTGCAACGGGTCTGGGGTCCGGAAAGGACCGGCGAACCCTGGCTGGTCCGCGAAGTAGCGAAGAGGCTCCGCCGCAAGCTGGGCGACGACGCCGGCAACCCCGCCTACATCCCTACTGAGCCGAGGGTGGGCTACCGGAAGCCGGGGGCTAGGGGGCAGGAACCGGAGATGGCATGACCGTGGCCGTCCCGCGCCCTGCTGCTGGCACAAACTGCCTTCCCGCATTCCGGCCTGGCGGCCAGCCTGCACAAACCGAAGCCCCCGCTGACATATCGGGGGCTTCTGCTGAACTCTACCCGCTACGGGAGTAACTGGCCGCCTGCTTCGAGGCGGGTTTCGCCGCTGGGCTGGCCCTATGGTTGCTTACAGTGCCAGATTG